>NZ_CP121679.1:0-1336250 GCF_029760895.1 Ancylobacter sp. WKF20 | reverse complement strand
CTGCTTGGCGCGCATCTGGTCGGCGCCGAGGTCACCGAGATGATTCAGGGCTTCGTGCTGGCTATGAATCTCGAGACCACCGAGGAAGAGCTGATCAACGCGGTGTTCCCGCACCCGACGGTGTCCGAGACCATGCATGAAAGCGTGCTCGCCGCCTTCGGCCGCGCCATCCATATGTGACCGGCGGCGCGTGGCCCGCGAGGTCACGCGCCTTTCAGCCGCGAGGCAGGGCGCCAGATCTTGCCGATATACCGGCGGATCGCCACATTCGATGACGTATCGCAGGAGGTACCATGACGGGTGTTGGCATATTCGGCGCAATCATCATCGGCATCTTCGCCGGCTGGATCGCGGAGAAGGCTTTGGGTCGCAGCCACGGGCTGCTGACCAATCTTTTCGTCGGTCTCATCGGCTCGCTGCTCGGCGCGCTGCTGTTCTCCACACTGAACATCAGCGTTCAGGCCGGCTGGATCGGCAGCCTCATCGTCTCGTCGGTCGGCGCCATCGTGCTGCTGTTCCTGCTGGGCCTGTTCCGGCGCTGACGCAGGGGCGTTCTGCGCCGCTGTCAGTCGACGCGCGCCGCGCGCTCGATTAGGAATGAACGGACGGCGCCCCTCCCGCGCCGTCGCCCGGAAGGTCGCCCATGGTCGTCGTCCTCAACACGCTGAACCGCGCTCTCGAAAAGCCGCGCCACCCGGAAAAGGTGAAGCGCGCCGAGACGCCCGTGCTCAAGAAGCCGGACTGGATCCGCGTCCGCGCGCCCGGCACGCCCGGCTGGCAGGAAACCGCGAACATCGTCCGCGCCAACGGTCTCGTCACCGTGTGCGAGGAGGCGAGCTGCCCGAATATCGGCGAGTGCTGGCAGAAGAAGCACGCGACCTTCATGATCATGGGCGACACCTGCACGCGCGCCTGTGCCTTCTGCAATGTGCGCACGGGCATGCCCGGTCCACTCGATCAGGATGAGCCGCAGAAGGTGGCGGATGCCGTTGCCCGGCTCGGGCTCGAGCATGTCGTCATCACCTCGGTGGACCGCGACGACCTGGCGGATGGCGGCGCCGAGCATTTCGCCCGGACCATCCGCGCCATTCGTGCCACCAGCCCAAAGACCACCATCGAGATTCTCACCCCCGATTTCCTGCGCAAGGACGGGGCGCTGGAGGTGGTGGTCGAGGCGCGGCCGGACGTGTTCAACCACAATCTGGAATGCGTGCCCTCGCTCTACCTCAAGGTCCGCCCCGGTGCGCGCTACTTCCACTCGCTGCGCCTGCTGCAGCGGGTGAAGGAGTTGGACCCGACCATCTTCACCAAGTCCGGCATCATGGTCGGGCTCGGCGAGGTCCGGAACGAGGTGCTCCAGCTCATGGACGATCTGCGCTCGGCGGAGATCGACTTCATGACCATCGGCCAGTACCTCCAGCCGACCCGCAAGCATCACCCGGTCATGGCCTTCATCACGCCGGACGAGTTCAAGTCCTACGAGACCATCGCCTATGCCAAGGGCTTCCTCATGGTCTCGTCGAGCCCGCTGACGCGCTCCTCCCACCATGCCGGCGAGGATTTCGCCCGGCTGCGCAGCGCGCGGGCCGCCAAGCTCGGCAGCGCCGTCGCCGCGCCGCTGATGACCGCCTGAGCCATGCCGTCCTTTCGTAACAAGCGGACGGTCGGCCACTCGGCTCCCAACATGTTCGACCTTGTGGCGGATGTGGAGCGCTACCCGGAATTCGTGCCGCTCTGCGAGAGCCTGTCGGTGCGCCGGCGGGTGGCAAGCGGGGACGGGGTCGACATTCTCGTCGCCGACATGACGGTCGCCTACAAGGTGTTCCGCGAGAGCTTCACCAGCCGGGTGACGCTGGACCGGCCGCGCCTTTCCATCGTCGTGGAATATCTCGACGGGCCTTTCAGCCGGCTGGAGAATCGCTGGACCTTCAAGCCGCAGGGCGACCGGGCCTGCGAGGTCGAGTTCTATATTTCCTACGAGTTTCGCTCGCGCACGCTCGGCCTGCTGATGGGCGCGATGTTCGACGCCGCCTTCCGCCGCTTTGCCGATGCGTTCGAGCAGCGGGCGGACGAGGTCTACCGCACTCAGGGCGTCACGGGTTCCTGAGCCGCCAGCTCGGCCAGCATCGCCAGCGCGGTGAGCACCGAGAGCCGCCGCACGCCGGCGCGGTCCTGCCCGGCGAAAACCTCCCGCCGCTCGATACGCCGCCCGCCCGCGCTCGCCGCCGCGAAATACACCAGCCCGACAGGCTTCTGAGCCGAGCCACCGCCCGGACCGGCAATGCCGGTGATGGAGACGCCGAGCGAGGTGCCGGCGACACGCAGCAGCCCCGTGACCATTTCCCGCGCCGTCTGTGCGCTCACCGCGCCATGGGCGTCGAGCGTCGCGGGGGAGACGCCGAGCATCTGCTCTTTTGCCGTGTTGGAATAGGTGACGAGGCCGCGGTCGACCACATCCGAGGAGCCGGCGATCTCGGTCAGCGCCCCGGCGACCAGCCCGCCGGTGCAGGATTCGGCCGTGGCGACGGTGAGGCGGCGGGCACGGCAGAGGTCGAGCACCCGGATGGCTTCCAGCGCGATGGCGTCGGCGTGATGCTGATCGGTCATCGGGTGATCCTCACTGCACTCATCGTTCACCGGATTGGACAGATCGTCCACCCGACTGCACTGACTGGTCACCTCACTGCACCGGCGTTTTAGTCGATCCAGGGTAGCCGAACGGTCGCCGCGGCGAGGGCGGCGATGCCTTCGCGGCGGCCGGTAAAGCCCAGCTTTTCGCTGGTGGTCGCCTTCACCGAGACCCGCGCCGGGGAGATCTCGACGATCTCCGCGATGCGCTGGCGCATGGCCTCGCGGTGCGGCCCGATCTTCGGCGCCTCACATATTACCGTCGTGTCGAGATGAGTGATGAGCCCACCCGCCTGCCGTACAAGGCCCGCCGCATGGGCGAGAAAACGGTCGGAGGCGGCGCCTTTCCACTGCGGGTCAGACGGCGGAAAATGGTAGCCGATATCGGCACTTGCGACCGTTCCTAGAAGTGCGTCGGTAAGAGCGTGCAGCACCACGTCGGCGTCCGAATGCCCGGCCAGCCCATACTCGAACGGTATTTTTACACCGCCAAGCATCACATGATCGCCGTCGCCAAAGGCATGGACATCGAAGCCCGTGGCGGTGCGCACATCGAGAAGGTCGGCAGCGAGGCGGCGTTCGGCGGTCACGAAATCCTCGGGCGTGGTGAGTTTGACATTGGCGGGATCGCCGGGGAAGGCGACGACGCGATGACCGGCCGCCTCGGCGACGGCGGCATCATCGGTCAGGTCGTCGCGGGTCGCGGCGCGATGTGCGTTGAGAATCAACGGGTAATGGAAGGCCTGCGGGGTCTGCACGGTGCGCAGCCGGTCGCGATCCGGGCCCGTGGCGAGGGCGTCGGCGTCACTCAGCGCCTTCACCGTATCGACGAGGGGCAGGGCGGGAATCGCCGCGCCATGGGCGCTGGCGGCCGTAATGGCGTCGGCCACCAGCCGTGCGGTGAGGAAGGGGCGGGCGGCATCATGGATCAGAACGAGGTCCGGCGGGTCGTCCGCCAGCGCCTCCAGCCCGGCGCGGACCGAGGCCTGCCGCGTCGCTCCGCCGAAAACCGGTGTCAAAATACCGCTGAGGCCGTCGGTCGATTCGGCGCAGAGCGCGGCGTGTTCGGGATTGATCACGGGTAGCACCTGGCGGATGCCGGGCTCGCCGAGAAAGCCCTGCAGCGTCCGGCGCAGCACGGTGGTGCCACCAACCCGGCGAAACTGCTTGGGAATACCCTCGCCGGCCCGCTGCCCGCGCCCTGCCGCCACCACGATCACGTCTATGCGCATCGCCGTCGTCTACCACCTCGTCGGCTGACCTCGCCTTCATCAGCCCGTGCTTGTCCTTGACGCCCGTTTAGCGCAAAAGCGCAGGGCCTTTGCAAATCATTTGACATAAGTCACTTGGAAGGGTTGATGGCAGGCTCGGCATGGCTATTATGTAGGCACAGCCAGCCGGGCTCATTTCCTGTGCATCGAGTGATGAAGGCTTGATCCTTTCCGCGTTCCCCAACACCCCCTTACCGATCGGGCCGGTTCCGGTGCCGAACCGCGTGGTGCTTGCGCCGATGGCCGGCATCACCGATGCGCCCCTGCGCCGTATGGCGCTGCGCTACGGGGCGGGGCTGGTCGTCTCGGAAATGGTGGCCTCCGACGCGCTGGCGCGCGGCCATGAGGAAACGGTGCTGCGGGCGGAGGGGGAAGGCGTCGCCATCCACGCCGTGCAGCTCGCCGGCAATGAGCCGGCCTCCATGGCCTATGCCGCGCAGATCGCCGAAGGGGCGGGTGCGGCCATCATCGACATCAATATGGGCTGCCCGGCCAAGCGCGTGACCACCGGCCTCGCCGGCTCGGCGCTGCTGCGTGATCTCGATCTCGCCACCCGCATCATCGAGGCGGTCGTTGGCGCCGTGAAGGTGCCGGTGACGCTGAAAACCCGTTTGGGGTGGGATGATACCGCAACCGTCGCACCGGAGCTCGCCCGTCGGGCCGAAGCCATCGGCGTGCAGCTCGTCACCATTCACGGCCGCACCCGCTGCCAGTTCTACACCGGCCAGGCCGATTGGGGCGCCATCCGGGCAATCTCCGAGGCGGTATCCATTCCCGTGCTCGCCAATGGCGATCTGGTCGAAGCCGACGACGCTCCCGCCATGCTCGCTGCTTCCGGCGCCGCCGGCGTGATGATCGGGCGCGGCGCGCAGGGTCGCCCCTGGTTCCCCGGCCAGGTCGCGACACGGCTGGCCAGCGGCCGCGTGCCCGCAGATCCGGCGCTGGATGAGCAGCGTGAAGTTCTTCTGGAGCTTTATGACGGCTGGCTGTCCCATTACGGCCGCGAGCTTGGCATTCGCTGCGCCCGCAAGCACATCGGCTGGGCACTGGCGGCCGCTGCGCAGAGCGCCGGGCGCGAGCCCGAGCGCGCCCGCTTCTGGCGTCAGCGCCTGCTGACGCTCGATGAGCCCGCCCAGGTCGTCGCCGGCCTTCGCGATGCCTATGACGACCTCGCATGGAGACACGCGGCATGACGTCGGCGCCTATCGAACCCGTCAGCACGCGCCGCGCCAATGCGGATGCCGTGGTCAACGCCCTTCCGCACCCGGTGGTGACGGTCGCGGAGGACGGCCGGCTGATCGACGCCAATGTCGCGGCCGAGGCTTTCTTCGAAGCGTCGCTGGCCGTGCTGGTGCGCCACCGCCTGCAGGATTTCGTGCCCTTCGGCAGCCCGATCCTGTCGCTGGTCGATCAGGTGCGCACGCGTGGTGCTGCGGTAAATGAATACCGGGTTGATCTCGGCACGCCGCGCAATGGCGGCGAGCGCATCGTCGACATCCATGTCGCGCCGCTTTCCGAGGTCGCCGGCCATGTGGTCATCATGCTCCAGGAGCGGACCATCGCCGACAAGATGGACCGTCAGCTCACCCATCGCGGTGCCGCCCGTTCGGTGACGGCGCTGGCGGCCATGCTCGCGCATGAGATCAAGAACCCGCTCTCCGGCATTCGCGGCGCCGCGCAGTTGCTGGAACTCTCCGCCAGCGATGATGATCGCTCGCTCACCCGCCTCATCACCGACGAGGCCGACCGCATCGTGAAGCTGGTCGACCGCATGGAGGTGTTTTCCGACGAGCGCCCGATCGAGCGCGAGCCGGTCAACATCCACGCGGTGCTGGAGCATGTGCGCACGCTCGCCAGCTCCGGCTTCGCCCGCAAGATCCGTTTCCTCGAGGAATACGATCCCTCGCTGCCGCCGGTATTCGCCAACCGCGACCAGCTGGTGCAGGTGTTCCTGAATCTGGTGAAGAACGCGGCGGAAGCCATTGGAGATGCTTCAGATGGTGAGATTCATCTCACCACGGCTTTCCGCCCCGGCGTGCGCCTCATGGTGCCCGGCGCGCCGGCGCGCGTGAGCCTGCCGCTGGAATTCTGCGTGAGGGACAATGGCCCCGGCGTGCCGGAGGACCTGATGCCTCATTTGTTCGATCCCTTCGTCACCACCAAGCCGACCGGCACCGGTCTCGGCCTCGCTTTGGTGGCGAAGATCGTCGGCGACCATGGCGGCATCATCGAATGCGACAGCCAGCCGCGCCGCACCACCTTCCGTGTCCTCATGCCCATGTACCGCGCCAGCCGCGGTAGCGAGAACAGTTGAGAACGCTAATGCCCACGGGAAGTATCCTGGTTGCCGATGACGACGCCGCCATCCGCACCGTTCTCAATCAGGCGCTGTCGCGGGCGGGCTATGAGGTGCGCTCCTGCGGTAATGCCGCGACGCTCTGGCGCTGGGTGAGCCAGGGTGACGGCGATCTCGTCATCACCGACGTGGTGATGCCGGACGAGAACGCCTTCGACCTGCTGCCGCGCATCAAGAAGGTGCGCCCGGACCTGCCGGTCATCGTCATGAGCGCGCAGAATACCTTCATGACGGCGATCCGCGCCTCGGAGAAGGGCGCCTATGAATATCTGCCCAAGCCCTTCGACCTGAAGGAGCTTATCGCCATTGTCGGCCGGGCGCTGTCCGAGCCGAAGAAGCCAGAGGCGGCGCTCCGGGCCGGCGGTGAGGATGTCGACAACATCCCGCTGGTCGGCCGTTCGCCGGCCATGCAGGACATCTACCGCGTGCTGGCGCGGCTGATGCAGACCGACCTCACCGTGATGATCGCGGGCGAGAGCGGTACCGGCAAGGAACTGGTCGCCCGCGCGCTGCACGACTATGGCAAGCGCCGCAACGGGCCGTTCGTCGCCATCAACATGGCGGCCATCCCGCGCGACCTCATCGAATCCGAACTGTTCGGCCATGAGAAGGGGGCGTTCACCGGCGCCAATTCCCGCTCCGCCGGCCGCTTCGAGCAGGCCGAAGGCGGCACGCTGTTCCTCGACGAGATCGGCGACATGCCGATGGAGGCGCAGACCCGCCTCCTGCGCGTGCTGCAGCAGGGCGAATACACCACGGTCGGCGGCCGCACCGCGATCAAGACCGATGTGCGCATCGTCGCCGCGACCAACAAAGACCTGCGGATTCTGATCCAGCAGGGGCTGTTCCGCGAGGATTTGTTCTTCCGTCTCAACGTCGTACCGCTGCGTCTTCCGCCGCTGCGCGAACGTGCGGAAGACGTGCCGGACCTCGCCCGCCACTTCTTCCTCCAGGCCGAGCGCGAGGGCCTACCGCGCAAGCAGATCGACGCCGCGGCCCTCGACCGGCTGAAGCGCTACCGCTGGCCGGGCAATGTGCGCGAGCTGGAGAACCTGATCCGTCGCCTCTCCGCGCTCTACCCGCAGGAGAT
Source organism: Ancylobacter sp. WKF20 (assembly GCF_029760895.1). Lineage (NCBI taxonomy): Bacteria > Pseudomonadati > Pseudomonadota > Alphaproteobacteria > Hyphomicrobiales > Xanthobacteraceae > Ancylobacter > Ancylobacter sp. WKF20. Next base: position 1,328,905 of record NZ_CP121679.1, on the reverse strand, counting down.
CATCACCGGCTCGATCATCGAGGCGGAGCTGTCGACGCCGATCTCCACGGCCTCGCCGGAGGAAACCGGGCAGGACGAGACGCTGTCCTCGTCGGTCGAGCGCCACCTCAACACCTATTTCGGCGGTTTCGGCGAGAACCTGCCGCCGCCGGGGCTATACCACCGCATCCTGAAGGACGTGGAGTACCCGCTTCTGTCGGCAGCGCTCGCCGCGACGCGGGGCAACCAGATCAAGGCGGCGGAACTTCTGGGGCTTAACCGCAACACGCTGCGCAAGAAAATCCGGGATCTCGATATCCAGATAATCCGCACGAGTCGGTAACATATTCCCGTTGAGGCGAATAAATCCGGGACGGGCAGGTTTCTGTCACATTTTTGCACCAGTGTCGTTCCACGGCATCACTTGAGCCGGCCGAATCCCGTCCGCCGGCAGGGTGATGAATGACCGACGCCTCGACACGATCCAGCGAGCGGCGCGACAGCGAGAGGCCCGACTTTCCCGATTTTTCCGGGATGGGCTTTCGCTTCTCGCTGTGGGGACTGCCGCCGCTGATGGTGCTGCTGGCGCTTATCACCGCGCTCGCCAGCTTTATCATCCTCATCGGCATCACCCCGCTGGTCCCCTCGCAAGAGGTGGTCATTATCGTGCTGTGCCTGAACGGCCTGATGTCGCTCGTTCTGGTGGGCATCATCGGCCGCGAGGTGTGGCGCGTGGTGAAGGCCCGCCGGCGCGGGCGGGCGGCGGCCCGGCTGCATGTGCGGGTGGTCGGGCTGTTCGGCGTGGTCGCCGTCGTGCCGGCCCTGCTGGTGGCGTTGCTCGCCAGCATCACGCTGGATCGTGGCCTCGACCGATGGTTCTCGGTGCGCACGCGGGCGATCGTCGACAACGCGGTCTCGGTCGCTCAGACTTATGTGCGCGAGCATGCCTATTCGATCCGCGGCGACATTCTCGGCATGGCGCGCGATCTTCAGCGCATCCGCCCGCTCTGGGACCAGGATCGCAGCCGGTTCAGGCAGGCCATGGCGGCGCAGGCCGTGGTGCGCGGCTTGCCGGCGGCGATGGTCATCCAGCGTGACCTGACCATTGTTGACCGGGCGCCGATCCGGGTCGGGCGTGAATTCGTCGTGCCGTCGAACCTCGCGGTGCAGGACGCCACCGAAGAGCAGCCGCTGATCTATCTGCCGAACGATGCGGATTTTGTCGGTGCTGTCATACCTCTCAAGGATTTCGGCGACCTGTTCCTCTATGTCGCGCGCCCGGTTGACCCGCGTGTCATTCAGTATCTCAAGGAGACGCAGGCTGCGGTCGCCGATTATCGGCTGCTGGAGCAGCAGCGCTTCGGGGTGCAGGTGGCCTTCGCGCTGCTTTACGCGGTGATTTCGCTCACCGTTCTGCTCTGCGCCGTCTGGCTCGGCATTCACTTCGCGAACCGCCTGGTCGCCCCCATCCGCCGCCTCATCGGCGCCGCCGACCTTGTCGCCGCCGGCAATCTCTATGTCGAGGTTCCCGTTCATCGCGGGGAGGGCGATCTGTCCAGCCTCGCCGAGACCTTCAACAAGATGACGCAGGAATTGCGCACGCAGCGCAATGACCTGGTGCATGCGCGCGACCAGATCGACAGCCGCCGCCGCTTCACCGAGGCGGTGCTGTCCGGCGTCGGCGCCGGCGTGATAGGCCTCGATTCCACAGGCCGCATCTCAATCCTGAACCGCCCGGCGGAGAAGCTGCTCAGCGTCAGCGAGGCGGATGTGCTGGGCGAGGAGCTGGGTGCGGTGATACCGGAAATCGCCTCCCTGCTTGCCGAGGCCATGCAGGCCGCGGAGCAACGCAGCGTGCAGTCCAACATCACGTTGACGCGGAATGGGCGGGACCGGGTGATCGCGGTGCGCGTGACCACCGAGCAGTCGCGTGAGGCCGAGCATGGCTGGGTGGTGACGCTCGACGACATCACTGAACTGGTGCTTGCCCAGCGTTCCTCGGCCTGGGCGGATGTCGCCCGGCGCATTGCGCATGAGATCAAGAACCCGCTGACCCCCATCCAGCTCTCCGCCGAACGCCTGCGCCGGCGCTACGGCAAGGTGATCGGTGAGGATCGTGAGGTGTTCGATCAGTGCACGGAGACCATCATCCGGCAGGTCGGCGACATCGGCCGCATGGTCGACGAGTTCTCCTCCTTCGCCCGTATGCCCAAGCCCGTTGCCGAGGCGCAGGACGTGGCGGAGACGGCGCGGCAGGTTGTGTTCCTCATGCGGGTTGGAAATCCCGACATCACGCTCGACTTCGACGTGCCGGACGCACCGGTGATCGCGCGTTTTGACCGCCGGCTGATCTCGCAGGCGCTCACCAACATCGTGAAGAACGCCACCGAGGCCCTCGCCGCCGTGCCGCCGGAAGAGCGGACCGCGCCGCCGCGCATCCGCGTCGATCTCAGTGCCGATGACCGCCGCGTGACCATCGACGTCATCGACAACGGTAAGGGGTTGCCGACGGAGAACCGCGCGCGGCTGCTCGAACCTTATGTGACGACGCGCGAGAAGGGCACCGGGCTCGGCCTCGCCATCGTCGGCAAGATCATGGAGGAGCACGGCGGCGGCATCGAGCTGCTCGATGCGCCCGAGGGCAGGGGGGCCTGGATAAGGCTCACCTTCGCCCGCGACGGCGGCTCCGCCTCTCTCAACAATAATGGTGCGGGCGAAGCCTCCCCCACCGCTGAACGCGCAGGCTGAAGGAGAACGGACTCATGGCGACCGATATTCTGATCGTCGACGACGAGGCCGACATTCGAGGGCTCGTGGCGGGCATTCTCGAGGATGAGGGTTACAGCGCCCGTACGGCCAAGGACAGCGACGAGGCGCTCGCGGCGATCGAAGCCCGCCGCCCGCATCTGATTTTCCTCGACATCTGGATCGAGCGCAGCAAGCTCGACGGGCTCCAGCTTCTCGAGATCATCAAGAAGAACCATCCCGAACTGCCGGTGGTGATGATCTCTGGCCATGGCACCATCGAGACGGCGGTCGCGGCCATCAAGCAGGGCGCCTATGACTTCATCGAGAAGCCGTTCAACTCCGACCGGCTGATCCTGGTCGCCGAGCGCGCGCTGGAGACGCTGCGGCTTAGGCGCGAGGTGCGCGACCTGAAGCAGCGCGCCTCGGTTGCCCAGCAGCTCGTTGGCCATTCCTCGGTGATCAACCAGCTTCGCCAGACCATCGAGAGGGTGGCACCCACCAATAGCCGCATCATGATCGTCGGCCCCTCGGGCTCCGGCAAGGAGCTGGCGGCCCGCATGATCCACGCGGCCTCCGGGCGGGCGAATGGCCCCTTCGTCGTCATCAACGCGGCGGCGATCACGCCTGAGCGCATGGAAGTCGAGCTGTTCGGCGTCGAGACCGCGGACGGGCAGGGCCGGCAGACCGGCGCGCTGGAAGAGGCGCATGGCGGCACGCTCTTCATCGACGAGATCGCCGACATGCCGCGCGAGACGCAGAACCGCATCTTGCGCGTGCTGGTGGACCAGAACTTCCTGCGCGTCGGCGGGGCAACGCGGGTGGCGGTGGATGTCCGCATCATCTCCTCCACAGGCCGCAACCTGGAGAAGGAGATCGCCGAAGGGCGGTTCCGGGAAGACCTCTATCACCGCCTCGGCGTTGTGCCGATCCGCGTCCCGCCGCTGGCCGAGCGGCGTGACGACGTGCCGGAGCTGGTCGAGTTCTTCCTCGACCAGATTTCGCAGGCCACCGGTCTGCCGCGCCGGCGCATCGCCGACGACGCGCTGGCGGTGCTCCAGTCGCATGATTGGCCGGGCAATGTGCGCCAGCTCCGCAATAACATCGAGCGTCTGCTCATCCTCGCCGCCGGCGACGTGGACGCGCCGGTAACGGCCGACATGCTGCCGCCGGATGTCGGCTCGCTGGTGCCCAGCCTGCCGAACGGCACTGGCGGCGAGCACCTGATGGGCCTGCCGCTGCGGGATGCGCGCGAGGTGTTCGAGCGGGAGTATTTGATCGCCCAGATCAGCCGCTTCGGCGGTAACATTTCACGTACCGCCGAATTCGTCGGCATGGAGCGCTCGGCCCTGCACCGCAAGCTGAAAGCTCTGGGAATCGGCTAGTCTCGTCGTCCCCAGCCCTCACGCATCTGTGGCCTCCGGCCGAAGCTGCTATAGAGTGACTCGGTGATGCGGGCCCATGCTCTCGGGCACGGGTGGGTTGGTGTAGCGAGGGGTTCATGAAGGTCGTCATTTGCGGCGCGGGCCAGGTCGGCTACGGCATCGCGGAGCGCCTCGCCGCTGAGCAGAACGACGTGTCGATCATCGACACCTCGCCGCGCCTTATCCAGGCCATTACCGACACGCTGGACGTTCGCGGTTTCGTCGGCCATGGCTCGCACCCCGATGTCCTGGCGCGCGCCGGCCTTGATGCCGCCGACATGTTGATCGCCGTCACCCTGCATGACGAGGTCAACATGATCGCGTGCCAGGTCGGCCACGCGCTGTTCGACGTGCCGACCAAGATCGCCCGCGTGCGGGCGCAATCCTACCTGCAGGGGCATTGGCGCGATCTGTTCTCGCGCGATCATCTGCCGATTGATGTGGTGATCTCGCCGGAGATCGAGGTCGGTGAGATGGTGCTGCGCCGACTCTCGCTGCCCGGCGCGGTCGATACGGTGAGCTTCGCCGAGGGCAATGTGGTCGTCGTCGGTGTGCGCTGCCTAGACGACTGCCCGGTGCTGGACACGCCGCTGCGCCAGCTCACCGATCTGTTCCCCGATCTTCAGGCGGTCGTCGTCGCGGTGAACCGCCGGGGCAAGGTGTTTGTGCCGCACAGCACGGACGCGCTGCTCGCCGGCGACATCGCCTATTTCGTCGCCCAGAGCGATCAGGTGACGCGCACGCTCTCCATTTTTGGCCATGACGAGCCGCCGGCTCAGCGCATCGTGGTGGCTGGTGGCGGCAATATCGGGCTTTATGTCGCGCGCGAGCTCGAGCTGCGCAATCCGCGCGCGCGCATCAAGGTTATCGAGGACAACGCCGCGCGCTCTGAGCTTATCGCTCAGGAGCTCTCCAAGAGCGTCGTGCTGCGCGGGAGCGCGCTCGATCGCGCCATTCTCGAGGAAGCGAGCGTTGGCGACGCCGATACTGTGATCGCGGTGACAAATGACGACCGCGTCAACATCCTCTCCTGCCTGCTTTCGCGCGAACTCGGCGCCAAGCGGATGCTCTCGCTGCTCAATGACCCTAATTACCCGGCCTTTGCCCGCGGTCTTGGCATCGACGCCTATGTGAATCCCCGGCAGATCACCGTCTCCAAGATCCTCCAGCATGTCCGCAAGGGGCGCATCCGCGGCGTTCACTCGCTGCTCAACGGCGCAGGGGAGGTGATCGAGGCCGAGGCACTTGAGACGTCGCCGCTGGTCGGCAAGCCGCTGAAGCAGCTCGACCTGTTCGACGGTATGCGCATCGGCGCCGTGGTGCGCGGAGGACGCGTGATCCTGCCGCGTGGCGATACCGTCATCCAGGCGCGCGACCGTGTGGTCATGTTCGCCTTGGCCGAGCGGGTGAAGCGGGTCGAGCAGCTTTTCCGCGTCAGCCTCGAGTTTTTCTGAGAACCGCGATGATTGCCGTCGCCCGTAGCAGCGCCGTCGCTGCCGCCGTCATGGCCGGCTTCATGCTGGTCGCGGCGCTTATCGCGCTGCTTCGCAACGAAGCCGGTGGTGGCGTCTTCGTGGCCTGCGCGGTGATGACGATCTTCGGCGCGGGCGCCGTGCATCTGGCCGTCCGCCACCGCGCCGCGCGGCTTGATCGGCGGGCTGCCTTCGCCCTGCTCGCCGTGCTCTGGGCCGGCATTCCGCTGCTGGCAGCGATCCCCGTGGCGGCAACGACCACTCTCGGGCCGATGGCCGCTTGGCTTGAGGCGGTTTCCGCCTTCACCACCACTGGGCCAGTCTACATCCATGACATCGAGGGCGTACCGCGTGCCACCCTGGCCTGGCTGCTGACCCTGCAATGGGGCGGGGGGCTGCTGACCCTTGTCGGTTTCGTGGCCGTGCTGGGCCCTGCCGGCATTGGTGGCCTGCCCGATCGCAGCGCCCGCGCTGCCCTTCTGGGCGTGAGCGAGACATCTGCCCTGGATGACGCGCTGCGTCTCGTGGTGCCGATCTATCTCGGCGCCACGGTGATCGGCACCTTCCTGATGTTCGCGGCCGGCGAGCGTCCCTTCGATGCCCTGGGCCTTGCGGGCGCCGCGCTCTCCACGGGCGGCCTGCTGCCCGATGCGGACGGCATGGCCGCGCATGGCAGCTCGACGGTAAAGCTGATCTTCATCGTGCTGATGCTGATCGGCGCCACCAGTGTTCTGTGGCATCGGCTCCTGCTCACCCGCCGCTTCCGGCTGGCGCTCGGCCAGCAGGAGAATCTCGCGCTGCTGCTGCTGGTGCTGTTGCTCGGCATCGCGGTCGCGGCGATCGACTACAACAGTGCCGCCAGCCCGCTTTTCCTGCCGATCGCGCTGGAGGATGGGCTGTTCACCGCCGTCGCGCTGGTTACGACCACTGGCGTGGAGCCGCATGGAGGCGCCTTCAGCGGCTTGCCGATCACGCTGGTGGCGGCGGTCGTCTTCGTGGGGGGGGCGACTTTCTCGACCGCCGGCGGGATCAAGATCTACCGCGCCGGTATCATGTTGCTGCAAAGCTATCTGGAGCTGGAGCGTTTGATCCACCCAAACGCTGTGCGCCCGCGCCGGCTTGGGCAGCAGCAGATCACCCTTCAGATGATGAAGGCGATCTGGATCATGTTCGGCGTCGCCTGCACGAGCGTCGCCGCACTGACCATGCTGCTCGCGCCCGCCATGCCCAGCTTTGAGGCCGCCTTCATCGCCGCGCTGTCGGCGCTGTGGAATGTCGGCCCGATCTACGGCGCCGGCTGGGAAGCCAGCGCCACCTGGCCAGACTGGTCGGTCCTCCCGGTCTATGCGCAGGTCGTGCTGATCATCGCCATGACCATGGGGCGGCTGGAGATCCTGCTCGTCCTGGCACTCGCCAATTTTGCCCTCTGGCGGCGGTGAGGCCGCCCTTGATCACACCACAGGTGCTTCATGTCGCGCATCGCCTATGTAAACGGACAATATGTGCCCCACCGCCAGGCGGCCGTGCATATCGAGGATCGCGGCTACCAGTTCGCCGACGGCGTGTATGAGGTGTGCGAGGTCCGGCGCGGCCGGATGATCGACGAGCGCCGGCATATGGAGCGGCTCGACCGGTCGCTGCGCGAATTGCGCATGGCGATGCCGATGCCGCTCAAGGCGCTCGGCATCGTGCTGCGCGAGACCATCCGCCGAAATCGCGTGCGCGACGGCTTCGTCTATCTCCAGGTGACCCGCGGCGTCGCCCCGCGCGACCACTATTTCCCGGCGCCGGGGACTCCCGCGTCCATCGTCGTAACCGCCCGTGCGGTCGATCCGGCCAAGGGTGACGCGCTGGCGCGGCAGGGCATCGCGGTCATCACCGTGCCGGAGAATCGCTGGGACCGCGTGGACATCAAGACGGTCGGCCTGCTGCCCAACGTGCTCGCCAAGCAGGCGGCCAAGGAGGCGGGTGCGCGCGAAGCGTGGTTCGTCGATGCCGATGGCCGTGTCACGGAGGGCGGCTCGACCAATGCCTGGATCGTCACCAGCGACGGCAAGCTCATCACGCGCCCGGCCGAAAGCGGCATTTTGCGCGGCATCACCCGCACAGTGATGCTCGATGTCGCCGAGAAGCTGCAGATCCGGGTCGAGGAACGCGCCTTCACCGTGGCGGAGGCGCTGGCGGCGCGCGAGGCGTTTGTGACCTCCGCGACCAATTTCGCCATGCCTGTCGTGCGAATCGACGGGCAGCAGGTGGGGGATGGATTACCCGGTCCGGTGACGCGGGCGCTGCGCGAGAACTTCCATCAACACGCGGAAATCGCCGATTAATGGCACATTACCTCTTGCCAGACGAAAGCATCTTGCGCGATAGGCATGGTGTGCCATGCTTGTCACGCACGTCTTCGTAGTGGCCGGCCCCCGGACGGGGCAACTGGCTGACCGGGGATGGCCGCGCCGACACGACGAGCAACAACAAACAAACGGATCAAAAAGACCATGGCCGCGGAACGTTCGCAGAACCTCCAGGACACCTTTCTCAACCACGTCCGCAAGAACAAGACTCCCCTCACGATCTTCCTCGTCAACGGCGTCAAGCTGCAGGGCGTGGTGACGTGGTTCGACAATTTCTGCGTGCTGCTGCGCCGCGACGGTCACTCGCAGCTCGTCTACAAGCACGCCATCTCGACCATCATGCCCGGCCATCCGGTCCAGCTCTTCGAGCCGGACGAGACCCCGGAGAAGGGCTGAGTTGGAACCCAAGGGTACGCGCGCGTCCGCAGGCCGTTCTCCGACGGCTGGTGCGGATAGCGGCCCGACGGGTGACGCCACCAAGGTCGTTGTTCTCGTTCCCCACCTCTCGCGTCGCGCCGAGGGGGAGGATGTTCCGCGCCGCTCGCCGGAGGCCCGCGCCGAGGAGGCGGTCGGCCTCGCTTTGGCGATCGACCTCGATGTCGTCGCCACCCTCTCCGTCGGCCTGTCGCAGATCCGTCCCGCGACCTATCTCGGCTCAGGCAAGGTCGAGGAGATCGCGGGGATCGTGACAGCGGAAGATGCCGGTCTGGTCTTTGTCGACGCACCGCTCAGCCCCGTCCAGCAGCGCAACCTCGAAAAAGCGTGGTCCGCCAAGGTTATCGACCGCACGGCGCTGATCCTCGAAATCTTCGGCCAGCGCGCCCGCACCAAGGAGGGCGTGCTTCAGGTCGAGCTCGCGCATCTGAATTACCAACGCAGTCGCCTCGTGCGCTCCTGGACACATCTGGAACGCCAGCGCGGCGGCTTCGGCTTTCTCGGCGGTCCCGGTGAGACGCAGATCGAGGCCGACCGGCGGCTGATCGGCGAACGCATCGTGAAGATCGAGCGCGAGCTTGAGCAGGTGAAGCGCACCCGCGCTTTGCACCGCGCCAGCCGCAAAAAGGTGCCGTACCCGGTGGTGGCGTTGGTCGGCTACACCAATGCTGGCAAGTCGACTCTGTTCAATCGGCTCACACGCGCCGAGGTGATGGCGCAGGATCTGCTCTTCGCCACGCTCGATCCCACCTTGCGCGCCGTGCAACTGCCCAGCGGTGAGCGGGTGATCCTCTCCGACACGGTGGGATTCATCTCCGACCTGCCGACCCAACTCGTGGCCGCGTTCCGCGCGACGCTGGAAGAGGTCATCGAGGCCGACATCATCCTGCATGTGCGGGACATGTCGCATGATGACGCGATGGCGCAGGCGGCGGATGTGGAAGGCGTGCTGGGCGATCTCGATATTGATCCGCAGGACCATCACCGGCTCATCGAGGTCTGGAACAAGATCGACCGCATGAGCACGGATGACCGCGCGGCACTGTTCAATAGCGCCATCCGTCGCGAGGGTGACGAGCGGCCGATCCCAGTCTCGGCGCTGACCGGGGAGGGGATGGATGCCCTTCTCGCCGCGATCTCCCAGCGCCTCTCACGTGAGCGCGTCAGCCTCAAGATTGACCTGGAGGCCAGCGACGGCGAAGGCCTCAGCTGGCTCTACCGGCACACGGAAGTGCTGGAGCGCCGCTCGGACGAGGAGGGGCATCTGCACCTTGCCGTTCGCGTCACGCCGGACCGCGCCGATCATATCGAGCGCCGCTTCGGGGCCCGCCGCTTGCCGGCGAGCCGGCGAGACTAGTTCGGGTCGCTGTCCGGCAGGCCAGGGGTGCTCGCGCGGGCAGGGGACGCCGCCGGGGAGGGGACCCTTCCCTTGGCCTCCTGCCACAGCGCTTCCATCTCATCCAGCGTCGCCTGCTGCGGCGTGCGCCCTACCGCCGCGAGACGTTCTTCAATGAAACCGAAGCGGCGGACGAACTTCTCGTTTGTGCCGCGCAGCGCGGATTCCGGGTCCACGTCAAGATGGCGAGCCAGATTGGCGAGGGCGAACAGAAGATCGCCGATCTCGCCGGCCGCTGCAGCACGGTCGCCGGCGACGATCTCGGCTTCGACCTCGTCAATCTCCTCGCGGATCTTGTCGAGCACCGACCGGGTCTCCGGCCAATCAAAGCCGACCTTGGCCGCCTTGGTCTGCAGCTTCACGGCTCGGGTGAGGGCGGGTGCGCCCACCGGCACGCCCGCCAGAGCGCCCTCGTCTTCCCGCCGGGTGTCCAAGCCGCGTAGGCGTTGCCGTTCGGCCTTGGCCGCTTTCTCCTCCGCCTTGATCTGATCCCAGGCGGCATTCACCGCCGCTGTGTCACGCCCACGCACATCGCCGAAGACATGGGGATGCCGGCGGATCATCTTGGCGGTGATGGCGGTGACGACATCGCCGAAATCGAAGCGGCCCTGTTCCTCTGCCATGCGCGCGTGGAAGACGACCTGAAGCAGCAGGTCGCCGAGTTCGTCGCAGAGATCGTCGAAATCGCCGCGCGCAATCGCATCCGCCACCTCATAGGCTTCCTCGATCGTGTAGGGGGCGACGGAGGCGAAGTCCTGCTCCAGATCCCAGGGGCAGCCGGTGCCGGGCGTGCGCAGCGCCGCCATGATGTCGATGAGGCGCTGCAGGTCGCGAGAGGGCGTCATTTCAGGAGCTCAGTGAATCGCAGAAGACATATTATGGAAAATAAACGACCGTCAGGCGACAGCGCTCACGTTGATAGGCATCCATAAGTCGCTGTCAGATCGTGATTTTCAGTCCGTCATAGGCGGCGGTTACCCCATCCGGCAGCTCGTTCGTCAGCGTGCGGTAGTCGAGGTCGGTGTGCATGTTGGTGAGGATCGCCCGACGTGGCTTGATGCGGGAGATCCACTCAAGAGCCTCGCCCAGCGAGAAATGCGTCGGGTGCGGCCGCGGCCGAAGCGCGTCGACGATCCACACGTCGAGGTTCTCCAGGAACGGCAGGCTTTCCTCCGGCAGGTCGTGCAGGTCGCTCGAATAAGCGAGACCACCAATGCGGAAGCCGTAGGAGATGATGTTTCCGTGGAACTGGCGGAACGCGGTCGCATCCACGGGCCCGCCCGGTCCCTCGACCCGGATCGTGTCGCCGTGGCCGTAGCGGTGCTCGTTGAGGATTGGCGGGTAATCGCTGCCCGGCGGCGTCTCGAAGCAGTAGCCGAAACGCTGATGCATGATGACGGAGGTTTCCGCGTCCAGCCACACATCCATCCGTCGGCGGTGCTGGATGGTGAGCGGGCGCACATCGTCGATGCCGTGCGTGTGGTCGGCGTGCTCATGCGTGATGAGAATGCCGTCCAGCCGGTCGACCTCGGCGTCGAGCAGTTGCTCGCGCAGGTCCGGCGAGGTGTCGATGAGAACGCGGGTCGGGGAGGCACTGTCGGCGCCGAACCGTTCGACCAGCATGGAGCAGCGACGGCGGCGGTTGCGGGGCTCATTGGGATCGCAGACGCCCCACCCCTGCCCCACGCGCGGCACCCCGCCCGAGGAGCCGCAGCCGAGGATCGTGAAGGTCAGAGCCATGGCGGATGGATGATCCCGTGGTTCAGGAGGCCCGTGCGAACAGGCGGAAGAAATTGGCGGTTGTCTGCTCGGCGATGGCGGCCGGCGTCACGCCCCGGGCCTCTGCCAGTATACGGGCGGTCTCGACGACATAGGAAGGCTCGTTGCGCTTTCCACGCCAGGGATTGGGCGCGAGATAGGGCGCGTCGGTCTCCACCAGGATCCGGTCCGCCGGCAGGGTGCGGGCGATGTCGCGCAGCGGCGCGCCGGTCTTGAAGGTCAGGATGCCGGAGAAGGACACATAGCCGCCCAGCGCGACCGCACGGCGGGCCAGCTCCGGTCCCGCGGTGAAGCAGTGCAGGACGAAGCCGAAGGCGCCCTTGGCGGTTTCCTCCTCGAGGATAGCGGCGACGTCGTCGTCCGCCTCGCGGGCGTGAATGACCAGCGGCAGGCCTGTGCGGCGCGCGGCCTCAATGTGCAGCCGGAAACCATGCGCCTGCGCCTCGCGTGGCGCGGTATCATAGTGATAGTCGAGGCCAGCTTCGCCGATGGCGACGACCTTGGGGTGATCGGCCGCGCGCAGCAGCTCGTCGAGTGTGACGTCCTGCTCCTCGGCCGCATTGTGCGGATGCGTGCCGACCGAACAGAAGACGTCCTCGAAGCGCTCGGCGATCGCCCTCACCTCTCCTGAACGACGCACGCGCGTGCCGATGGTGACGAGACGGCCGACACCGGCCGCACGGGCGCGCGCGACGACCTGATCGAGCTCCGCCGCGAAATCCGGGAAGTCGAGATGGCAATGGCTGTCGACGATCATGCCCCGGCCGGCGCCTCGGGCTCGACATAGCGCGGGAACACCGGCACCGGTGCGGGAAGCACCGTGCCGCCCGCAAGACGCCCCGCCGCGCCGAGGCCGGCAAAGCCGCGGGCATCCACCGGCACCGCCAGCAGATCCAGCAGCTTGCCGGCGCTCACCGGAATGAAGGGCTGGGCGAGCAGGGCGACCTGGCGCACGACCTCGGCCGTGGTCCAGAGCACCGTTCCGAAGCGTTCGGGATCGGTCTTGCGCAGCTCCCACGGAGCGGCCGCCGCGAAGTAGCGGTTGGCATCGGCCACGACGGCCCAGATCGCCGCGAGCGCCTGGTGGATCTGCTGGCCTTCCATCGCTTCGCGCACCTTGGCGCCCATGGCGTCGGCGCTGGCGAGGATCGTAGCGTCTTCGTCCGACAGAGCGCCAGCCGCCGGCAACTGCCCGCCGAGATTCTTGGCGATCATCGACAGCGAGCGCTGCGCGAGATTGCCGAGGTCGTTGGCAAGGTCCGCATTGGTGCGCGCGACGATGGCCTCATGGCTGTAGGAGCCGTCCTGGCCAAAGGGGATCTCGCGCAGCAGGAAATAGCGCAACGCGTCCACGCCATAGGCGTTGGCGAGGTCGAAGGGGTCGATGACGTTGCCGACCGACTTCGACATCTTCTCCCCGCGATTATGGATGAAGCCGTGCGCGAAGACGGTCTTGGGCGGCTCCAGCCCAGCGGAGAGCAGGAAGGCCGGCCAGTACACCGCGTGGAAGCGGATGATGTCCTTGCCAATGATGTGCAGATCCGCTGGCCAGAAGCGCTTGAAGCTCGCCGACTGCGTGTCGGGATAGCCGACGCCGGTGATGTAGTTGGTGAGGGCGTCGACCCACACATACATCACATGCGCCTCGTCGCCGGGCACCGGAATGCCCCAGGAGAAGGTGGTGCGGCTGATAGAGAGATCCTGCAGGCCGCCCTTGACGAAGCTCAGCACCTCGTTGCGGCGGCTCTCCGGGCGGATGAAGTCCGGGTGCGCCTCGTAATAGGCCAGCAGCCGCTCCTGATAGGCGGAGAGGCGGAAGAAATAGCTCTTCTCCTCGGTCCACTCGACCGGGGTGCCCTGCGGGCCGAGGCGGACACCATCGGTATTCACCGTGGTCTCGTCCTCAGCGTAATAGGCTTCGTCCCGCACCGAGTACCAGCCGGAATAGGCGTCGAGATAGATGTCGCCCGCCTCGACCATGCGCTGCCAGATCGCCTGCGACGCGGCGATATGGTCGTCGTCCGTGGTGCGGATGAAGCGGTCGTAATCGACCCCGAGCAGCGTATCCATCTGCTGGAAGCGCGTCGCGTTCTTCGTCGCCCAGTCGAAAGGCGTCAGGCCCTGCTTCTCGGCCGTCTGGGCCATTTTGAGGCCGTGCTCGTCGGTGCCGGTGAGGAAATAGACCTCGTAGCCGTCCAGCTTCTTGAAACGGGCCAGCGCGTCGGACGCGATCTTCTCATAGGCATGGCCGATATGCGGCGAGCCATTGGGATAGTCGATGGCCGTAGTGATGTAGAAGGCGGGTTTCACGCGGTCACTTCCTGCGGAAAAACCGGCTGCGGCTCGCTCAGGGCCGCACGGCCTCGTCGAGCGTCGCGAAGATCCGGAAGACGAGTGTTTTACGATCGAGATTATAGGTATCCGCGTCGATCGCAGCGCGGCGAACCTTCTCCCACACCTCCGGCAGCCGTGCAAGGCGCAGGCTGGGGCGCTGGCGCCGTCCGGTGGCATGATCGGACACCCAAGCCTCGACCGTGCCAACAAAATTCTCGAACGCCCCTCCCCGGTCGCCCTGGAGCCGCTCGCCGAGCGCGTGCAAAGCCTTTGGGTCGATGGAGGGCAGCGAATCCAGAAGCTGTGACGTCGCCTTGCGCACCTCCAGCCCATCACCCGAGAGCAGCGCCAGCGCCTCCCGCACGCTGCCACCAGATGCCTCCGCCGCCTCTTCGAAGCGCGCGCGATCGAGCCCCGGCATCGACTCGCTCAGCGCCTCCAGTGCCGCCACCACTTCGGCCGTCTCCAGCGCGCGCAGATGCACCATCCGGCAGCGCGAGCGGATGGTCGGCAGCAGGCGGCCGGGCGCGTGGCTGACCAGAAGGAACAGGGAGCGCGACGGCGGCTCTTCTAGCGTTTTCAGCAGGGCGTTAGCGCCTTGGGCATTCATCTCGTCGAGCGTATCGACGATGCACACGCGCCAGCCACCGAGTGCGGCGGTCGAGCCGAAGAAGCTGCGCACCCGGCGCACGGTCTCGGCCGGAATCATCGTCGGCAGCTTGCCGGAATCGTTGGGCGTGCGGCGAAGCACCAGCAGATCGGGGTGAGAGAGCGCGCTGACCTGCCGCGCGGCGGGGTTGGCGGCATCCACCGCCAGCGAATGCGCCGGCGCGGCCCCGCCCGAGAGCACGAAGCGCGCCACGCGGTAGGCGAAGGTCGCCTTCCCGACCCCCTCCGGACCGCCAAGCAGCAGCGCGTGCGGCAGGCGCCCGGCATCCCAGGCTTCGCGAATGCTCGCCTGCGCCTCGGCATGGCCGATGAGATTATGGGTGTCGCGCGGCGTGGGCGCCGTGCCGAAACGGTCGGCTTCAAGGATCGGTTCGCTCATGGGGAGCCCCGGCGCTGGCGTGGCTTGCTGCCGCTCGGCGGGGCCAACCGTTCCTCAACGACGCGCCAGATCGCATCCGCGACGTGGTCAGGCGGCTCGCGGGCGTCGATCACGGCGCAGCGGGCGGGTTCGCGCGCCGCGATGGCGAGAAAGCTGTCGCGCAGGGTGCGGTGAAAGGTGATGCTCTCACTCTCGAAGCGGTCGGCACCGACGCCGGAGCGGGCGGCGGCGCGGGCGAGGCCTTCTTCGGCGGGCAGATCGAGGATCAGCGTCAGATCAGGGCGCGTCTCGCCCACCGTGATGCGCTCTAGCGACTCGATCAGTTCCGGCGCGACACGTCCGCTGGCGCCTTGATAGGCACGGGTTGAGTCGGCAAAGCGGTCGGATAATACCCATGTACCTTGCGCGAGCGCCGGCCGGATCGTGGAATCGAGGTGATCGGCGCGCGCGGCGGCGAACAGAGCGGTTTCCGCGAGGGGGCCGAGCGGCTTGGCGGCACCGGCCAGAAGGACATGGCGGATGGCCTCGGCGCCCGGCGAGCCACCGGGTTCGCGCGTCACCACCACTGGGATGCCGAGCTCACCGAGACGGGCCGCGAGCCGGCGCACCTGCGTGGATTTGCCGGCCCCCTCCCCGCCCTCGAAGGTGATGAAGCGTCCGTGCCCGGCGGATGGTCTCGCCCGGCGTCCGGCCGCTGCCTCTGGTGCGCGCGTCGGCATGTCAACTGGTCAGCTTTACCTTACGCATCACTTCGTCATAGCCCTGCCGAAGCAGGCCGACCATGAGTTCATACGCGCCATCGAGCGCCCGGCGCCAGAGGGGGCCGGCCTCGATCGTCTCGGCGGCATAGAGCGGCACCTCAAGCGACACCTGATCGCCGCGCGTGACTTCCAGCCGTGCGATCTTCGCGCCCATTTCCACCGGGGCCTGGATCGGCCCCTCGTAACGGATGCGCGCCGCAATGCGCTCGTCGCCATTGCGCGGCACCAGCACCTTGATCGGCCCCTCGCCGACCAGCGGGACGTTGCCCGTGAGCCCGCCATAAAGGGCGGCCTCGCCAACCGTCTCGCCCTGGGCGAACAGCAGCCGCGACTCGAAGGAGCGGAACCCCCATTCGAGCAGCTTGCGGGCATCCTCGGCGCGTTCCTTGTCGGTCTTGGCACCCATGATGACCACGATCAACCGCTGGCCATCCTGCACGGCGGAGCCCACGAGATTGAAACCGGATTCCTTCAGATAGCCCGTCATGAACCCATCCGCCCCAAGGCTCATGCCGAGCAGCGGGTTGCGGTTGTTCTGGCGGATCTTGCTCCAGGTGAAGTCCGGTTCGCTGTAGATCTTGTAGAGGTCCGGGTAGCTGCGAATGATGTGGGCGGCGATGCGCGAGAGGTCGCGCGGCGTGGTCTTCTGGTCGGGATCCGCCAGGCCGTTGGGGTTGTGGAAGCTGGATGCGGTCAGGCCGAGGCGCTTGGCTTCATCGTTCATCTTCACGGAGAAGGCGAGTTCATTGCCGGCGATCGCTTCGGCGAGAATGATCGCCGCGTCATTGCCGGACGGTATGATCGCACCCCGCATCAGGTCGCTGACCTTGATGGAGCTGTTCAGCGCCGCGAACATCGTCGCGCCGCCCGAGGGCGCCCCACCCCGGCGCCAGGCATATTCGCTGACCTTGAATTCGGCGTCCGGCGACAGTCGGCCTTCCGAGACCTCGCGAAACACCACGGCCATGGTCATGAGCTTGGCTAGGCTGGCGGGATAGTTCTGGGTATCGGCGGCCTTTTCGAACAGCACGGTGCCGCTGTCGAAATCGACCAGAATCGCCTGCGGCGAAGCAATGGTTGGGGCCTGCTGCGCCATGGCGGGCATGGCGCCAAAGATCAACGCCGCGCAGAAAAGCAGAAGGCACGGGGCACGAGCCGAGCCGGAGGGCCGGGACATCCGTTGCGCGCGTGCCATGCTCATTTCTCTCCCGTGTCGGGCAGAGTTAGCAGCCGGCCACGCGGCCGGCAACGCTCACGCGGCTGACCTGATGATCAGTAGAGGCCGCGACCGGTGCTGACCGGGGTGGGGGCATAGCCAAGCGCCGGCTGAGCACCGACCATCCAGCCGGGCGGCGGGCCGTCGGCCTCGGCCACGACAGGGGCGGCAACGGGCGCAGGACGGGCCGGCGCCGGCTGGGCCGCGGCGACCTGAACCTTGCGCTGAGGCTGCGGCACGGCTGCCACGGGCGCTGCCGTGCGCGGCGGGATCGCCTGCGGTGCGGCGACAGCGACCCGCGGCTGAACCTGCGGCTGCGGCTTCGCGGCGACGCGAACCGGAGCGACCACGGGCTCTTCCTCGAGCGCTTCCGCAACCTGCTGGTCGGGAACGTCGCCAAGATCGAACGGACGCGTCGGCGGCAGCGGCACATTGGCGGCGACAGTCGTCGTCGAAGCCGTGCGCGTCGGGATCGGAGCGGCCGAGGCGAACATCGTGTTCGGCGCCGGAGCGTTGCCATTCTGGCGCAGCGTGGCGGCGAGCTGGATATCGTCGGAGCCTTCCAGCGGCGCGCGGCCGACATACTCGACCTTGACCCGCGCCGTGCCACGACCCTTGAAGCCGAGCAGATCAGCGGCGCGCTGCGAGAGGTCGATGACGCGGTTGCCATGATAGGGGCCGCGATCATTCACGCGCACGACCATCGACCGGCCATTGTCCTTGTTGGTCACGCGGACATAGGACGGCATGGGCAGCGTGGGGTGCGCCGCCGCGATCGAGTGCATGTCGTAGATTTCGCCATTGGCCGTGAGGCGGCCATGGAAGTCGTCGCCATACCAGGAGGCCAGACCTTCAGCCTTGTAGCTGCTGGGCTCCTGCGGGACATAGGTCTTGCCAGCCACCACATAGGGCTTGCCGACGCGGTAGGCACCGCCGCCCTTGGGCACGGGCTGACCCATGGCGATGACGCGCGGGCTGGCGGAGACGCCATACTTGGGATCGATCCGGCTCGACAGCTTTTCGGAGCCGCTGCAGTTGGCGACAACCAAGCCCACGCCGCACAGGGCGACGAGACGACCGATGCCGACGATGCGCTGGCGCGCCGGCGAACCGGCGGAGCTGGCAAGAGTTGGATTCGTCCCCATTCACCCGACCGTTTGTGAGCGCCCTGCCCCTGCGTCGTGATCGACGCGTGAAGCTTGGCGCACCTCACCCGAAATCGCTGGAAGTCTAGCCTGCGATCCCACTCCTGTCTGCCAAGAGGCGGGGGGACTGAGGCGAAAATGGGGCGCACATTACATTATGGTAAAGGAAGGGTTGCCAGCCATGTCGGCGGAATTTCCGTTCCTTGCCAAGACGTTAACGTCGTGGCGCACGGTCTCTACGTACCTACGTTGTGCCGAAAACAGCCGGCCTGCAAGGGGTTTCCGGCGCTGATCCACGCCTCATTGCGAACCCGTTTGGCGCGGAGCTATCGCCAGCAAGCGGGGGCCGGGAGGTATTTTGATGACGCTTCTGCAGCCGCTGCCGGGGAGGTCCGGAACGATGCACAGGGCGTCATCGGCCCACAGGGCGACAGCGAAAAGCCCGCCGCCGATGTTCAGCACCCCTTCGGGATACTCGCCGATCCTCACCTCGCTTTGCACGGCGCCGGTGCCGGCCTCCAGCCAGGCGAGCTTGCCGCTCTGCTGATTGGTGACGATCACACGGGCGCCATCGCTGGAGACGGCGACGCCATAGGGCATCAACCCGACACGCGGGCGGGCGATCTCCCGACCACCCGGAATCTCCAGCACCGACAGGTTGTTACTACGGACATTGGCGACATAGAGCCGGTGCCCGTCCGGCGACAGGGCAAGCGCGAAGGGCGCGGTGCCCGTCGGCCAGGTCGCGACGCGGCGCATCGCGGTGAGATCCACCACGCTGACCGTGTGGCTTTCCCGGTCGGCCACATAGGCGTGCGCACCATCCTGATCGAGCACGAGGCCGGCGGGCGATCGGCCCACCGTAACCCGGCCAAGCTCGGCACCGGTCGCGGCATCGACCCGGATCAGCGCATCATCGCTCCAGTCGGTGACGAGGAAACTCGTCTCGCGCGAATCCAGCGCAATCCCAAAGGGTTCGCGCCCGATCTTGTAGCGAGCCGTGACCGTGCGGGCGTTGAGATCCACCCGCGACACCTGGCCGAGATCAGGGTGCGTGACATAGGCGGTCCGGCCATCGCGCGTCACGGCGATGCCGGCGGGCACCTTGTCCAGCGCGACCTCGCCCACCACCCTGCCCGCCGCCGGATCAACCAGCGTCAGCCGCGCCGCCTGCTGCGACACCACCGCGACCCGCGGCGGCTCGTCCGATCGGGCGGAAGATGGCGACGCCAGCAGAGTGGCCGCGAGTGCAAGCGCGATGAGGGCGCGGCTCGCCCGGCGCGTCATTTCCCCTCGACCTTGGCCTTCAGCCCTTTGAGGCCCTGCGTGATGTAGTCGTTCATTGCGGCGACGGCGGCCTCATCGTTCAGGTTCTCCGGCGGCTCATTGGTCGTGTCGGCGCGGTAGAAGCGCGCGCTCCAGGCCACCTCGCTGCCGCCCGCGGCCGGCTTCACCTCGATGGTCGAGGTGTAGAAGCTTACCGGCAGCGCCTCGACATTCTCCGTGGAGAGGCGGTAAGCGAGGCGCATCGCGGCCGCGTCCGCTTCGTCAAGCCCCTCGGTTATCTCACCTTTTTCCAGCGTGAGCACGCGCCCGGTCCCGTCGCTCGTGGCGGTCGCCTTCTTCACCAGGGGATGCCAGCCGGAGATCCCTGCGAGATCCACCAGCACCTTCCACACGGTCGCGGGTGGCGCCGCGATCAGGATGGTCTCGTCGGCCTTCTGCGGTGTCGGACCATGCGCCGCGAGCGGCATCAGGCCGGCCAGCAGGACGGCGGCAGCGGCAAGAAGCGGGAGGGCGAGACGCGGGAGGCCGAGACGGGGAAAGCCGGGGCGTTGGTTCATCAGCATGTCCTTCTTCAGGCAGGTAAGCGATCGGGGCGCCGGCTCTTGAGCGCGGCGGCGACGAAGAGGGCGGCGAGCAAAGCGAGGGCGAGCGCGGCCGGTATCGGCGCGGTGGCGACGGGCACCGCGACAGGTCGAGGCCGGGTGCTCGCCAGAACCGCGCCGGCCATCTGAGCCGGGCTCTCAAGGGGAAGGAAGGCGAGCGAGGTTTGCGCAGCAAGCGCTTGCAGATGCTCGGCTTTCATCGAGCTCAGATGCTCGGTTCCACCCGCCGCCTCGGCTCCCCAAGGAGCGTTGCGCGGGTTATAGCCGGCGCGGCTCGGGGCATCCTCCGGCGGCGGGCCCATGCGGTTTTCCTGGGGCACGTCGGCTTCGTCAAAGAAACCGATCTCGCGTCCGTCCTCATTGTATTTGGGGATCGGCACCGGCTGGGGGCCGCCGACCCCGACGAGAACGCCCCGCGTGTCGCCGGCGCCGTCGAACGGTGGCATAGCACCTCCCGCCAATGGCGGGGCTTCTTGTCCGTCGGTGAGGAAGACGAGGTCGGCGTTGACCGAGGCGGCGAGGGTGAGGGCGGAGTGGACGCCGCGTGCGACATAGCTGTCGCCTTCCCACGCCATGCGCCAGTCGAGCGCGGCAATGGCGCCGTCGATGGCGGCGAAGTTCTCGCAGACCTCGGCGGGTTCGAAGAGCAGGAAGCTGCGCCGCTCGGTGAAGATGCCGAGGCCGAGGCGCGACTGGCAGGGCAAGGCGGCGAGCAGCCCCTGCCCCGCCTGCCGCGCGGCGGCAAGTCGCGCCAAACCATTGACATCCCTGACGTTCATGCTGCCGGTGACGTCGATGACCAGCAACACGTCGCGGGCTTCGCGCTGGCGGATCACCGTCGGCGCGACGAGGGCGGCGAGGCTCGCCAGCAGCGCGGCTGCGAGGGTGAGACGGCGCGCGTCGCCATACAGGTATTTTAGCACCTGTCTCATGGCAGCCCCTTCGGGATGCCCGGCAGGTCGGTCCAGAGCTTTTTGGCCGCCTCGGGCGGGATCTCCTCGCCGTCCATGTCAAGCTGGGGAAAATCGCGCACCAGCCGCATGGCGATGTCGAGATTGAACTTGGCGTCCCAGAAATCCGGCTGGATCACCAGTGCGTCGCGGTAATTCTGCTTGGCGAGGCGGACCAGCGGCGTCGCCGGGTCGATGCGATTGACGCCGAGATGCTCGATGGCGAGGCGCAGCCTTGCATTGCCGATGGTGTACAGCGCGGCGGCGGCGAGGCGGCGATCCTCGTTATGGATCAACTGGTTGGCGAGCGGTTGCGCCTCCTCAAGCCGGTCGCGCCGGGTGAGAAAGGCGAGCCGGGCGAAGATCAGCGGGGCGGGATCCTGCGCGCTGGTGGCGATGTCCTGCCCGGCCATGAGGGCGGCGATGAAGCCGTTGTCGCGCCGCTCCAGGTGCAGCCGTGCGGCGTAATAGGTCATCGTCGCCAGCCCGAGGGCGAGGAGCAGCGTGCCGGCGGCGAGGGTGAGGCGCCCTGCCCTCATGCGGCTCTCCTGTCGTCACGGAGGTTATTTATTACCGCTGTCCGGTTTGCGGGCGCCGTAGCGGGGCGATGATGGCGGCGGAGCGGGCGTTCGGCGCATTTCGCCAGCAAAATCAGGAAGATGCTGGCCGCCGCCACGCTGAAGGCGGCGCGCGCGAGATCGCGCCGGGGGATGCGCTCGACATAGGTGAGCGGGCGCGTCTCCTGCCGGTTGATCTCGGCGATGGCCTGCCCCACCGCCTGCGGGCTTGTCGCCTCGAATGCTCGATAGGGAACGCCAAGGCTTTGAAGAAACAGGTGAAGATGCCGTTCCGGGTTGGCCTGCGGCGTGTCCTCGCCGGGCGGCGGCACCTCGAAAATGCTCTTGGCGCCGCGTGAGCGCAGGAACAGCCAGTATAAATGTACCGGCGTGCGCGCAACCGCGTCGCGCAGGGCGTCTTGCACCCGGCGGTCGATCAAAGCGGCGCCGTCGGAGACCAGCAAGATGGCGCGGGAGGCTTCGGCGGTGTCGTCGGCGAAGGCGGACAAGGCGAGCGCCAGCCCGCGCCCGACATTAGTGAAGGCAAGGCCCGGACGGTCGATGGCGTCGATGGCGGCCTGGACGACCTGGTGATGGTCGGTGAGTGGCAGAACCGGCATGGGGGAGGTCGAGAAGGCGGCGACGCCGATGCGGTCATGCGGCCGACCCTTGACGAACTCGCCCAGCAAGTGCTTGGCAGCACTCGATTTTGACTGTTCGTCGCCGCTCGGTGCGCGGTCGGCGAAATTGTTGTCCATGCTGGAGGAGCGGTCGAGCAGCAGCACGAGATGGGCGCCCGTGCCCTCCCTGATTACCGTCTGCTCGCGCCGATGCAGGCCGGCGAGCCCTACCACCAGCGCGAGGATGGCCAGCGCCCCGGCGAGCTTCAGCGCGATGCCGAGGGCGCGCGAGATGGGATCCGGCGGGATCAGGCCAGTTGTCGGAATTCCCTGCCGGTTGAATACGTTAGCGAGGAAGGGCAGCAGCGCCAGCAGCGCGAGGGCCAGCACCCAGGGGTAATCGACGCCCCAGCTCCGGGTGATCGGATCGGCAATATGATACCACGCGCTCATGCCGAACCCCGCTCGATGGCGCGCAGCCGGCCGGCGAGGGCGGCGAGCTCCGACGGCGGAAAAAACCGTTGCGCGTCAAGCACATCGCCGCCAAAGAAGGCACGGCGCGAGGCCTCGAACAGCCGGCGGATTTCGGCCTCCGCCGCCCGAAAGGCGCTGTGACCGGCGAAGAACCCCGGCAGATCCTCCGCGAATACCCCCTGCCCGGCCGTTGCATCGAAAGCCCGATGCAGCGCCTGAAGCGCCGCTTCATAGCCGGATGATGAGTGCAGTGAGGTGGACGATGAGGCCAGTGTGTCCGATGAAACCGCCCTGCGCGTGGCCAGTGAGTGCGATCTGTCTCGCCGCGGGTCCATCGCAGCGCGGACCTGACGAGCAGCACGCGCGAAGGGCCGGCCGCGTCGCTGGCCGAGGGGCCCCCACCCCATCTGCCAGGCGATGAGCAGCAGGCCGGCGAGCGCGGCGAGCCCGCCCGCGAGGAGACCCCGGGTGGTCCCGTTCGTCGGGATCGGGCGCGGGGCGATGTCCGGGCGCAGTGTCATCACCGCTCCCTGCTCGGTCGAGACGATCTCGCGCAGCGGTGACATCAGGAAGGACCAGGGGGGGACGGCGACCGGCACGCGGCCTTCGCCGTCGCGGGCATAGAGGGTGAAGCCGGGGATCTCCAGCCGCTTCGGCTCCAGCGCGGCGTAGAAGCTCTGATAGGTGAGCTCCAGCCGGTAGCGCTGCACGCCGTCGCTCACCCCCTCGTCGCGCAGATCGACCGCGCGTAGGTCGAGCCAGTAATCGACCGGGCGCGGCTGGGGCAGCGAGGCCGGCTCCAGCGTGAAGGGGGCGTCGAGCGCGATCTCCACCGTATGGCGAATCGTGTCGCCGATGAGATAGCCGAAGGGGCGCGGCGCGTAGAGCTCGACCGAGCGCAGCTGCGCCATCGCCGGGCCGGCGAGCGCCATCAGCAGCAGCAGCGGGAGGAGCGCGCGCGAGGTCCGCATCTAGCCCTCCATCAGCCGGCGGGTCAGCGCCTCGACATCGAGCCGGTCGCGCAGCGCGAAGGGGCGCAGGCCCCGCCGGGCGAAGGTCGCCTCCAGCGCGGCGCGGCGCGCCTGCTCGGCGGCGATCCAGCGCTGGCGCAGGCGCGGGCGCATGAAGACGAGGCGCGCCGCCCCGGTCTCGAGATCCGCCGTCTCGATGAAGCCCCAGCGCGGCAGCTCGTCCTCCAGCGTCGCCTCGCTCACCACCACCGGCACCACGTCGTGCCGCCACAGCGCGTCGAGCAGCGTGTCGAGCGCGGGCGCGGGCATGAGAAAGTCGGAGATGAGAAACACCAGCGCCCGCCGGCCGGGCAGCAGCGCGGCGGCATCCAGCAGACCGTCGCAGCCGGCGCCCTGCGGATGGGCACCCGTGAGCAGGGCGGCGACCTCGCTCTCCAGCCCGCGCCTTCGGGCGAAGGGCAGCATCACGTCCTCGCGCAGGTGGCTGTCGGCGCCGAACAGGCCGAAACTGTCGCCGCTGCGCACGACGGAGAGCGCGATCAGGCTGGCGAATTCGGCGACGCGCCCCGCCACCGCCGCGCCGAAGCGCATGGAACCGGACAGGTCCACCAGCGCCGCCACCGGAACGGCGCGGCGCGGTGAGAACTGGCGCACATGCAGATGGCCATGCGGGTCGCGCAGCGAGACGCGCAAATCGATGCGGCGCGGGTCCGGCTGGCGCAGCAGGTCGACATGGCGGCGGAACTCGCCCTCCGCCCCCTCCCCGCGACCGGGATGCGCGCCCGGCAGCACGCCTTCGGGCCGCCAGCGCAGGCGATAGGCGATGGGCTGGGGCGTGAGGCTGTCGTCGCCGCCCGTCACGGTGCGGGCACCCGCGCGAACACGCCGGCGATGAGATCGCCGACCACCCGCTCGCGGCGCAGCTCATAGACCGGGTCGATGAAGATGCGGTGCGCCATGACTTCGGGAAACACGGCGCGCAGATCCTCCGGCACCACCATGTCGCGGCCTTCCAGCCAGGCGCGCACGCGGGCGGCGCGCAACAGGTAGCTCATGCCGCGCGGGCTCGCCCCACCCTGCACGAGGCGGCGAATATCGACGCCGTCGATCTCCAGCCCGAGCGTTTCCGGCCGGCGCACCGCGTCCCACAGCGCGAGCACATAGGCCTCCAGCGCCGGGCTGGAGCGGATGCCGGACTGGATGGCGCGGGCCACCGTTTCCAGCGCCTCGGGGTCGAGCACGCCGGTCTCCACCTCGGTCAGCAGCGTGTCGACGTTGTGGAAGCGCGGATCGAAGATGAGTTGGCGCCTGGCTTCGGCCTCGGCGGGCATGCCGACCTGCACTTCCATGAGGAAGCGGTCGCGGGCGGCGGCGGGTAGCTCGAAGGTCTCCTCGCGCTCCACCTTGTTGCGGTCGGCGAAGACCTGCACATGGGGAAAGCGGTACTCGCGGTTGAAGGCGGAGACCGAGCGCTCGGCCATCAGCCGGAGCATGAGCGAATGCACCTGCGGGCGGGCGCGGTTGATCTCGTTGAAGAAGAAGACGGAGAGATCCTCGCCCTGGCGCAGCAGGGGCCCTGGGTCGATGCGCGGGCGGCCATCCTCGCCGAGATGGGCGTGGTAGATGAGATCGGCCGGCATCAGGTCGATCGTGCCCTCGATGCGCTCGAATGCGCCGCCAATGGCGCGGGCGACGGCGCGCAGCAGCGTGGTCTTGCCGACGCCGACATCGCCTTCCAGCAGCACATGGCCGCGGGCGAAGGTGGCGATGGTGATGAGGCGGATGACGCGCGCCTGCCCCAGCACCACCTTGCCGACCTCGCGCTCGAAGCGCAGGGCATGGCCGCGCCAGTCCGCCAGCACGGAGTCGGTGTCGCGAACGATACGCATCGCACGGCCTTTCCAGAGGTCCGGAGCCCGTGGCCCGCTTTGGCGCGCGCTGGCGCCGCCGGGCCGTCCCGGAAAAGAGGCGCGGCCCACGCGCCGGGCGAACCCGAGCGACGTTGGCCGCGCCAGTGACCCACAAGCCGGACGGTATGCCCGGAGGATCGCGGGGCAGACGGAGAAATCTGTCTGCCCACGGGTGGGTTCGAGAAAGCGAAGGGCAGAAAGGCTCAGTTCGCCGTGGGGATCTTGCTCACGTCGTAGACGAACTTGCCGGTCTGCTCGAAATACTTCACGCGCTGGGCATTGCGCTGCTCCATCGCCTGGATGGACTGCTGCTGCTTGTTCAGCTCCTTGGGGTCGTGCTTGGGATCGTATTTCGACCCCTGCACCTGCGCGGGATAGCCGGGCTTGGGCTCCCAGCAATTGCCCGGCGCCTTGCAGTTGGTGCCGTCATAGGCGCTGGCGCCCACCACCATGGCGAGGCCGAAGGCGCCGGCAGCGGCGGCGAGGATGGAGAATTTCACGCTGCGGTCGATGAGGCTCATGTTCCGTCTCCTAGGGTTTCCACCGTTGGCGGCTCGTTTCCACCGTTGAATGCCGGCGTTATCCCGCCGGTCCGCCGCACTGGGGAAGCAGCTCGTCGGCTGGTTCGACATGCGCGGCGTTCTCGTTGAAGGGCTTGAAGGTGCTGCGCTGCTCGGCGGTCAGCCAGGTCGCGCTCTGCGGGTCGCCCTTGTAGACATGCCGGACCCAGGACATGACGAGCAGCATCTCGTTCATGTTCAGCGCGCCATACATCGGGCCCATCTGGCCCTGCGCGCCGCCGAAGATGGTCTCGAACAGGCCCTGGTCGGTCTCGTTCTTCGGGTAGGTCCAGTAGCTGTCGTTCAGCCCCGGTCCGATCTTGCCCTCGGCGTAATGGCCGTGACAGCCCGAGCACATGGACAGGAAAAGCTCATGCGCCTTGGGCAGGCAGACCGCCTTCTCATTGTAGATGTTGGTGCCGGTTGCGAGGAACGTCTTGACCGCCTCGGTGTCGCGGCCCTCCTCGGGGGCTTCGGAAAGCTCGAGGGGAGCGCCGGTGACCGTGTTGGTCAGCATGATGGCGGCATGGGCACCCCAGGCCAGGGTGCCGACGGTAACAAGCGCCGCTGCCGTCTTCAGGAGAGATGTCGTTCGCATCGGACCCTTTCACGGGTGAGTGTCGGGGGCGTCCCGGGCGCCGGGCGGGGCGCGCCGGGACGGCCGGAAGTGGCTCAGCTATTGGGCTTGAGGAGCGGAATGCCTTCCTCAATGAGGATCGCCTCGATCTGCGGGCGCGCGGTATCCAGCGCGGCGTTGAGCTCGTCGCGCAGCGCCGTGTCCGCCTTGCGCACGCCGATCGCCTGGTCGTAATGCATGGGGATGGGCGTGTCGTTCGGGCGGTCGAGATCGTTGGAGATCACCGTCATGCGCAGCGCGGTGGGCGACTGCTTGACGTAGCGCGCGACCTCGGGGGCGAAGGCGATGCCGACATCGGCCTCCCCGCTCGCCACCTCGGTGACGATGCGGTCGCCGGGCACCTGCGTCCACTGGTTGCGGCGCGACTTGAAGTTGACCAGCGAGTACATGTAGGCGGCATTGTCCTCGAAGCGGCCGATGCGCTTCAGCATGGTCTCGGCCGGCGAGTAGAAGCGCACGGCGAACCGGCTCTGGTCCTTGATCTGCTGGTCGTCCCAGGCGGTGGCGGTGATGTTGCGGTCCGCCTTGGTCACCAGCACATAGCCGGTGCGGTAATAGGGCTTGGTGGCGAGCACGCGCTCATCGCCGACATCGACGCCCATGACGACGTCGCAATTGTTTTTGTCGAGCTGGTCGCGCACCAGATAGATGCCCGCCTGCTCGGTGCGCACGAAGACCGGCTTGCGGCCCATGGCCTGTGCCAGCGCCAGGGCGATGCGGTCCTCGAAGCCGGAATTGTCCTTCTCGGAGAACGGTGCCTCGACATTGGAGGCGCAGATGCGCAGTTCCTTTGCGGCCGGTGTCGCCGGCGGCGTGCCCGCCTTGGCGTCGGTCTGCGGGGCGACGGTGGCGGCACCCGCGGCGGTGGCGAGGCCGATGAGGGCAGCGCCGGCGGCGAGAGTGCTGAGCCGGCTTAGTATCGTGCGTCGGGGCGCAATCATAGCGTGTCCTCCGGGGCCGGAGCCGGCGGCGCGGGGCGGCCGGACGGGCTGACGATGTGTCGGGAGAAGGGGCCGCCCGCGTCAGGAGGCGCGCGGGCGGCCGGGCCGTGTCAGGCCGTGGGATCAGCCGCCGTTGCGGATGATCTCGGTCGAGTACTCGCCGACCTTCGGGTCGTCATAGGGGCCCTTGCCGTCGAGCGAGAACACCATCACGCCGCCACCCATCTGGGTGTAGTGCTGGAGCTGCTTGAAGGCGCCCACCGAGCCGAGGCCGGCGGTCGGGTCGTTGAGGTCGAACACCAGGCCGACACCCGGCCAGCCGCCGACGCCGTAATAGATGGCGACGTACTGCGTGCCGTTATGGGTGTAGGTCATCGGGTGGCCGATGACGCCGGAGGGCAGCTTGAACTTCCAGAGCAGCTCGCCGGTGTCGCTGTCGCGGGCCTTGATGAAGCCGTCCAGCGTTCCGTAGAACATCACGCCGCCAGCGGTGGCGAGCGTGCCGCCCCAGGCCGCGAAGCGCTCCATCACTTCCCACTTGTACTTGTTGTTGATGGCGTCATAGGCCTTCACCTGGCCTAGGCCCTCATAGGTCTGCCGGTCGCCCTTCGGCCCCGGATACATGTTCAGCGTCGCGCCGACGAAGAACTGGCCCGCACGGTAGGGAAGCATGAAGGGCTCCCAGTCCATGCAGATGTGGTTGATGCCCATGAAGAACGACTTGCGCTGCGGGTCGTAGCTGTCATGGCCCTGGTTGTGGTAGCCCATGGCCGACGGGCAGATGTCGCGGCCCTTGTGGTCCATGCGCGTGCCGAATTCCGGGTCGCGCTGCGGCAGGCCGGTCTTCAGGTCGACCTGCTTCACCCAGTTGACCGTGTCGTCGATCTTGTCGGCCGAGACGAGGTCGCCATTGGTGCGGTCGAGCGTGTAGACGATGCCGTTGCGGTCCGGGTGGGTCAGCAGCTTGCGCATCTTGCCGGTCTTGTCCTGCTGCTCGGAGAGCATCATGACGTTGACGCCGGCATAGTCCCACTCGTCATGCGGGGTCTTCTGGTAGCCGAACTTCGCGAGGCCGGTGTCGACGTCGCGGCCCCAGATGGTCATGGTCCACTTGTTGTCGCCCGGACGCATGGTCTCGTTCCACGGCGCCGGGTTGCCCGAGCCGTAATAGAACAGGTTCGTGCCGGGGTCGTAGGCGTACCAGCCCCAGTTGGTGCCGCCGCCGATCTTCCACGCCTCGCCTTCCCAGGTCGCCTGGCCGAGGCCCTTCTGGCCGTAATGCGGGTTGGCGCTGTTGAAGTCGTCGGCGAGGCGGACTTCCTCGTCCGGGCCGGTGGCGTAGGCGCGGTACTTCTGTTTGCCGGTCGGGATGTCATAGGCGGTGACATAGCCGCGCACGCCGAGCTCGGCGCCCGAGGAACCGATCAGCACCGTGTCCTTCACCACATAGGGAGCGATGGTGAGCGTCGAGCCGACCTTGATGTCGGAGTTCTCGAGCTTCCAGTACTCTTCGCCGGTGTCGGCCTTCAGCGCGACGACATTGCCGTCGAGCTGGGTCTTGATGATGAGCGGGCCGACCTTGTCATTGCCCGGCCAGTAGGCGAGGCCGCGATTGACGACGTCGCAGCAGGCCACGGCGCGGGCCGTCGGGTTCTGCTTCGGCTTGTGCTGCCACAGGATCTTGCCGGGCTCGTTGAGCGAGACGGCGAAGGTCGTGTTCGGGAACGGCGAGTGAATATACATCACCCCGTCGACGACCAGAGGCGTGCCTTCATGGCCGCTGAGGACGCCGGTGGAGAACGACCAGGCCGCTTTCAGGTCCTTGACGTTCTGCTTGGTGATCTGATTCGCTTCGCTGTAATTGTTGGCGTCGTAGTTCTTGCCGGTCATCGGCCAGTTGTCGGTGCTCTTCGACAGCTCGACGAGCTTGTCGTTGGCGAGCGCCGGCGCGTTTGCCCCCAGGCATACCGTGGCCGCCAAGGCGGCGGCGACGGTGAGCGCGGACACTGAAGAGTGCAGTCGGCTCATGTGACTTCCTCGCGTTTCCTATTCCCAGGCCGCTCCCCATCCCCGGCGTCGCCGGCGGTGGGGATGTCGTGATTTCCTGACCGCCACGCCCATGACCACAGTGTGTGGCGTTGGCGTTTTTCATGAGCGTTGTTGTGGTGGGTGGCAGGAATTCTTATGTTTTGTTTATATTGGCGTGATTTGCAGGATCATTGTTTTCGTGAAGTGAAGCTGTGTCTTTAGGCAGTTTGGAAATTCTCGGCGGGAACTTTTCCATGTGCGCCACGAGCTTTGCTCGAAACTGTGCGGAAGGACGGTGCGGAAGGCTTGCCGCATCGCCTGTAAAGTGATGTCATGCCAGAGCCTTGGTGGTGATAATCGCTGCGTCATCGCGCATCGCGCACCGGTGAAGAAGCCGAAATGGCGCGGACGAAACATCCAGGTGCGGCAGCACTTATAAGAAGTTTATAAGTATAGATGAACGTAAACGCGCCACTCCTTGTCCGGGCCCTGCTCGGCTCCCTGCTCGCCCTGCCGCTCGCCGGCTGTTCGGGCGAGAGCGAGCCGGAGACGCGCGAGCGCGTGGCGACGCCGGCCAGTGACGCGGTGGCCAAGCGGGCCTGGCTCGACCCGGTGGACAAGATCGAGCCGGCGGTCTGGCTCGCATCCCGCGATGCGGGCCGCGATGTCGCTCCCGGCGCGCCCTCGGTGGTCACCTGGCAGACACGGCTCGACGCGGCCGATGCGCGTTTCGGCGAGACCGACCGGATGATCGCCAACCGCGCGGCACAGCTCGAGACGATGCTGGGCGAGATCGGCGTGCGCGAGAGCGCCAGCCAGATCGTCGACGCCTTCATGCCCTTCGCCGAGAAGGGCTCGCGGCGCGGCTTCAGCGACCTATGCCAGCACTATTACAATCTGCGCAAGCAGGGCCTGTCGCAGTCCGACGCGCTGGCGGCGCTGAAGGCCGCCCCCGTGCGGGCGGAACCGGTGGCGCCGGCCGATCCCCCCTCCCCGGCGCCACCCTTGCCGGCATCGCCCTCGCCCACCGGTGAGGTGCGGCCATGAATGCGTTCGCCCCGGACACGTCCCGGTCGGGCGCCGCCGCCTGGGACCGGCGCTCGCTGCGCTGGCAGGTGATGATGGCGGTCGTCGCGATCAATCTGTGCGCGGCGCTCGCGGCGATGGTGGTGACCATCGTCAATGCCCGCCGCGCCACGGAGGTGGAGATCACCTCCTCGCTCACCATCGCCGAGCGTTTCGTCGAGGAGACGCTGGAGCGCCTCGCCGACCGCGAGGGCGGCGCCGCCTCGCTGGCGCAGCTGCCGCTGCATGTGAGTGGGCTGCGCCATGTGCGCATTCATATCGAGGATGCGCAGGGCCGCGTGCTGGATGTCGATCCCGGCGCTCACGCGCCCGCAACGGACGAGGACGGGGAC
Source organism: Ancylobacter sp. WKF20 (assembly GCF_029760895.1). NCBI lineage: Bacteria > Pseudomonadati > Pseudomonadota > Alphaproteobacteria > Hyphomicrobiales > Xanthobacteraceae > Ancylobacter > Ancylobacter sp. WKF20. The sequence goes on along the minus strand of NZ_CP121679.1, from coordinate 1,297,862 downwards.
GAGACCGAGGGGGAGGTTCCCGTCTGGTTCGCCGCGCTGGTGCGCGTGGCGCCCGAGGGGCGCGACATGCCCGTGGTGGAGAATGGCGCGGTGGTCGGCCATGTGCGCGTCGTTGGCGAGGCGGCCGACGAGATCGCCGAGGTCTGGCATGACACCTCCGACCTCGCCGTGCTGATGCTGGCGGTGAACATCGTCGTGCTGGTCGCGCTCTATCTCGTACTCGGGCGCCTTCTGGCGCCACTGCGCACACTGGCGGGCGGGCTGAACGCGCTGGGCGAGGGGCGGTTCGGCCATCGCGTGCCGGTGCCGGATGTGCGCGAGCTGGCGCTGATCGCCGAGCGGTTCAACGCGCTGGGCGCGGCGCTCAATCAGGCCCGCGACGACAATGAGCGGCTCAATGAGCGCATCATCAACGTGCAGGACGACGAGCGCCGGCAGATCGCCGCCGATCTGCATGACGAGCTTGGGCCCTGCCTGTTCGGCCTGCGGGCGAACCTCGAATCGGTGCACCGCCTTGCCACCCGCGCCGAGCCGGATCTGGCGACGCGGCTCGGCGAGCGCACGGCCACCATGGCGGAGATCCTCGACCGGGTGCAGCACCTCAACCGCCGCCTGCTGCGCAAGATCCGGCCGATGGCGCTCGGCCATGTGCCGCTCGGCACGGTGATCGGCGGGCTGATCGCCGATTTCGAGCGCCACTCGCCCGGCCACCATTTCCAGCTCGCCATTGAGGGGCTGGCGGAGCGCTACGCCGACAGTGTGGAGCTGACGGTCTATCGCTGCATCCAGGAGGCGGTGACCAATGCGCTGCGCCATGGCGGGGCCGACAGGATTGCGATCACGCTGCACGCGGCCGAGGATGGCCGCATGCTGTTGCTGCGAGTCGAGGATGACGGGGTCGGCATGGCGCCGGACGCCGAGCCCGGCTTCGGGCTGATCGGCATTGGCGAGCGCCTGAGCGCGCTGGGCGGCACCTGGCGCATCGCGCCCCTGTCGCCGCGCGGCACGCGGGTGGAAATGAACGTTCCGGTGCGCGTGGTCGCCGGGGACGAAGCAAGGGTTCTGGCGGGATGACGAGCGTTCTGGTGATCGACGACCACCCCATCGTGCTGCAGGGCTGCCGGCGGTTGCTGGAGGATGCGGGCGTCGAGCGCGTGCTGGAAGCGAGCTCGGTGCTGAGCGGCTACCGTCTGTTCCGCCGCGAGAAGCCCGATGTCGTCATCATCGACCTCGCCTTGCACGGCAACGGCCTGTCGGGCCTCTTGCTGGTGCAGCGGCTGCGCTCGCAAAATCCGCGCACGCCGATCCTCGTCTTCTCCATGCATGGCGACCCGGTGATCGTCAGCCGGGCGCTGGAGGCCGGCGCCACCGGCTATGTGTTGAAGGACACCTCCTCCGGCGCGCTGCTGGAGGCGTTCGAGAAGGTGCGGCGCGGCCAGCCCTATATGAGCCACGACCTCGCCATGCAGATCGCCCTGCTCGGCACGCGCCGCGAGGCGCCGCTTGCCGACATCACGCCGCGCGAATTGCAGACGCTGTCCTTGCTGGCCGAGGGCAAGGATTACAGTCACATCGCCGACGAGCTGGGCATCAGCTACAAGACGGTGGCCAATACCTGCTCGCAGCTCAAGGTGAAGCTCGGGGCGTCGAGCCTGCCGGAGCTGGTGCGCTCCTCCATCCAGTATCTCTCCGCCTCGCCCTATGCCGGGGCACCGCGCCGGGCCAGCTGAGCCTGAAGGCTACTCGTCGAGGATCTCGCGCACCTTGGTGGCGAGCGCCTCGATGTTGAAGGGCTTGGGCAGGAGATGCGTGCCGGCGTCGAGCACGCCATTATGCACGATGGCGTTGCGGGTATAGCCGGTGGTGTAGAGCACCTTCACCCGCGGATAGAGCCGGCGCACCTCGTCCACCAGCTGCCGGCCGGACATGCCGGGCATCACCACATCGGTGAACAGCAGCGTCGGACAGGGGCCGTTCCGGATGATCTCCAGCGCCTCCAGCGGGCCGGGGGCCTCGATCACCGTGTAGCCGATATCGCGCAGCACCTCGCAGGAGAGGTTGCGCACGCGCGCGTCGTCTTCCACCACCAGCACCGTCTCGCCGGGGACGCCGCGCCCGGCCGCGTCGCTCTCGCGCTCGCGCTCCTCCGGCTCGGAGCCGCGCATGCGCGGCAGGTAGATCTTGATGCTCGTGCCGACGCCGAGTTCGGAATAGATGCGCACATGCCCGCCGGACTGGCGCACGAAGCCATAGACCTGGCTGAGCCCGAGGCCGGTGCCCTTGCCCACCGGCTTGGTGGTGAAGAACGGGTCGAAGGCGCGGGCGATGGTCGTCTCGTCCATGCCCATGCCGGTGTCGGTGACCGCGATCAGCACATATTGGCCAACCGTCAGGCCGGAATCGCGGGCGTAGATGTCATCGACATAGGCATTGGTGGTCTCGACCGTGAGCGTGCCGCCCTCCGGCATGGCGTCGCGCGCGTTCACCGCGAGGTTGAGGATGGCGCTTTCCAGCTGCGCCGGATCGACCTTGGTGCGCCACAGCCCGGCGCCGATGACCGTCTCGACGCGGATGGTCTCGCCGAGCGTGCGGATGAGCAGGTCGCTCATGCCGGTGACGAGGCGATTGACCTCGACGGGCTTGGGCGAGAGCGGCTGCTGGCGGGAGAAGGCGAGCAGGCGCTGGGTCAGTGTCGCCGCGCGCTGGGCGCCGTCGAGCGCGGCATCGACGAAGCGGCCGACATCGGTGTCGCCCTTGGCGAGCTTGCGCTGCATCAGGCCGAGGCCGCTGATGATGACGGCCAGCATGTTGTTGAAATCATGCGCGATGCCGCCGGTGAGCTGGCCGACCGCTTCCATCTTCTGCGCCTGGCGCAGGCGCTCCTCGGCCTTGGAGCGTTCCTCCACCTCCTCCATCACCCGCCGCTCCAGCGTGGTGTTGAGCGCCTGGAGTTCGGCCTCGACGCGTTTGCGATGGGTGATGTCGATGACCGTGCCCATGAAGCGCAGCGGGTGGTCCTCGATCTGCAGGCGGCTGCCGGTGGCGGCGAGCCAGCGTTCCTTGCCGTCCGTGAGGCCAATGGTGCGGAACTCGATATTGTAGTCGGCGCCCTCGGTCAGCGCGCGTTCGACCGCTGCCGCCGCCCGCTCGCGGTCCTCCGGGTGCAGGCCGGCGAGGAAGGCGCCGGCATAGGAGACGTCGGCGTCCGCCGGCAGGCCGAACAGCTCCTTGCAACGCGCGTCCCAGCGCAGGAGGTCGGCATCCGGCTGGTAGTCCCAGGTGCCGATGGCCGCGGCGGTTATGGCAAGGCGTGCCCGCTCGGCTTCCTCGCGCGCCCGCTCCTCGGCCCGCACGCGCTCGATATGCGCCCAGCTCCGCTCGGACACTTCGGAGAACAGGATGATCTCGCCCGGCGTCCAGTCGTGGGGCGCGCTGTGATTCACCGACATCATGGCGGTGAGCGCGCCGTCCTTCACCAGCGGCATGGAGGCGCTGGCGACGATACCGAACTCCTTCAGCACGCGGGCGGTCTCGCGATTGTCCTCGGTGGCGGCGTCGCGGACGATGGCCGGCCGGCCCGCTAGCAGCTCTCTCGCGATGCGCGGCCCGATGCTCGACAGCCGGTAGCGCCCGACTACGCTCTGCGCCCCCGGCGCGGTCCATTCGCCGCGCACGGTGACACCGTCGGCATCGGGATCGACATCGGCATAGGAACAGCTCACAGCGCCGAGACGCTCGCCGAGGCGGCGGGCGGCGATGGCCATGATGGCGTTGGCGTCCGAGATCGTCGCCATTTCACGGCCGACCGAATCGAGGAAGCCCAGCCGCGCCTCGTTCTCGCGCAGCTGCTGCTCGGCGCGCACGCGGTCGGTGGTCTCGTTGACGATGCAGATCAGGCCGACAATGCGGCCATCGCCTTCGCGAATGGGCGAATAGGCGATGTCGAAATTCACATCCTCCAGATAGCCATGGCGCTCGATGACGAAGGGCCGGTCGCGTGCATAGACCGGCTCGCCAGTGTGCCAGACCTTGTCGAGCAGCGGCTTGAGATCGTCCCACAGTTCCGACCAGCTCTCCGACGCCGGACGCCCGAAAGCGCGCGGGTGCTTGGTGCCGATGGTCGGGGCGTAGGGGTCATTATAGAGCGCGAGATAGTCCGGGCCCCAGAACACGACGATCTGGATGGGCGAGCCCATCATCATGTCGAACATGCGGGCCAGCAGGGGTGGCCAGTGCCGCGCCGGACCGAGCGGGGCATCCGAGGCTTCGAGGGCCGCGACGACTTCGGCGACACTCGGCACGCTCGCACTGTTCATGAAATCCCCATCGCCCGACCGCACGTTCTTTTTGATCCGACGCGGCCGCGCGGGATCGGAGTTGCCAGCGCCGCCGAGCGAACGGCAGCGAAGTACCTTCGCAGAACGACCAAGCGTAGCGGCCGGTTCCTTGGCACGCGAATTATATTTCCGTGTCGTCCGTGGGTTGCCGGAGGCGGTTGATGTGAACCCGATCCAGCCTGCCCCTAGGAAATCGGCCTTGGACCATTCCCAAACGGATGGCCTGCGGTACACTCGCCCGAGATCGTGGAGGGACACCATTGTGAGATCGCCGATCACCGGGCTCGCCCCGCGCTATGCCGCGGGTCTGGCCGTGAGCCTTGCCCTTCTGGCGGCGGGTCCGGCCTTTGCCCAGTCGGACACGACGCTGCCGCCGCTCAACCCGCCTGGCCCATCCGACACCCTGTCGGCTCCGATGCCCGATTCGCTGGGGCAGCCGACGGACGAGCCGGCGCCGATGACCGGTGAACTGGTGCCGCTGCCGACCGCACCGCCCGCCGACCCGGCGGCCGCCGCCAAGCTGCCGGATTGCGCCCCGCCGGCCTGTGGCACGCCGCAGATCATGGCACCCTGAGCGGTTCCGCCCCTTGCATGGGGTTGCATGGTCACGATCATGGCCCTAGGGCCATGCTATCAAGGTACCGTTGTTACGCCCCAACATAAGAAGTTCCGATGCACCGTTTGTCCCTCCGTGTTGCCCTCGCCGCCCTTCTGTTCACCGCGTCTCCGCTTCTGGCACAGACGGCGCCGAAGCCTGCCGCACCCGCGGCCAATGCCGCGCCTGCCGCCCCTGCCGCCCCTGCCGCCGCGCCTAAGGCGGACGCTCCAAAGGCCGACGCGACGCTGCCGGGCGGCGCGTCCTCCTTGCGCGAGAGCTTCGATGACTGGACGGTGAATTGCGCCCTGCCGAATGGCCGGCGCGTCTGCGTACTCTCGCAGGTGCAGGTCGACCAGCAGAGCAAGCAGCGGGCGCTGGCCATCGAGGTGGGCAGCGTCGATGCCAAGGGGCTCGGCGGCATCATGGCCCTGCCCTTCGGCCTGGCTCTGGCGCCCGGCGTGACGGTGCAGATCGACGATGGCGCGCCGCTGCCGGCCCTGCCCTTCCAGGTCTGCCTGCCGGCGGGCTGCATCGTGCAGTTCCGCTTCGAGGGCGACACGCTCGCCAAGCTGAAGACCGGCAAGCAGGTGAAGATCAACGCCAAGGCGTTCGAGGGTGGGCAGGCCATCGTGCTCACCGTCTCGCTCAACGGCTTCGCCACCGGGCTGACGCGGCTCCAGTCGCTGCTCTGAGCCTTCCGGCACGGCCGATAAAAAACCCCGCTCACCGGGCTGGTGAGCGGGGTTTTCTTTTGGGCTCAGCGCGGCAGCCGGAGCTGCCGCACATCAGGCCCGGTTCAGGCCGCCAGATCGAAGCGGTCGGCGTTCATCACCTTGGTCCAGGCGGCGACGAAGTCCTTGACGAACTTCTCGCCGGCATCGTCCTGCGCATAGAGCTCGGCATAGGCGCGCAGGATGGAGTTGGAGCCGAACACCAGATCGACGCGGGTGGCGGTCCACTTGAGCGCGCCGGTCTTGCGGTCGCGCAGCTCGTAGATGCCGTTGCCGGCATTGGTCCAGCTATTGGCCATGTCGGTCAGGTTGACGAAGAAGTCGTTCGTCAGCGCGCCCTCGCGGCTGGTGAACACGCCGTGCTTGGAGCCGCCATAATTGGCGCCGAGCACGCGCAGGCCACCGAGTAGCACGGTCAGCTCCGGGGCGGTGAGGCCCTGAAGCTGGGCGCGGTCGAGCAGCAGCTCTTCCGGCGAGACCACATAATCCTTCTTCTGCCAGTTGCGGAAACCGTCATGGATCGGCTCCAGCACGTTGAAGGAGTCGGCGTCGGTCTGGGCGTCGGTGGCATCGCCCCGGCCGGGAGCGAAGGGCACGGAGACATCCACGCCCGCCGCCTTGGCGGCCAGTTCGATGCCGACATTGCCGGCCAGCACGATGACGTCCGCGACGCTCGCGCCGGTCTCGGCGGCGATCGGCTCCAGCACCGCCAGCACCTTGGCGAGGCGGGCCGGCTCATTGCCTTCCCAGTCCTTCTGCGGGGCGAGGCGGATGCGCGCGCCATTGGCGCCGCCGCGCATGTCCGAGCCGCGATAGGTACGGGCGCTGTCCCAGGCGGTGGCGACCAGTTCCGGGATGGAGAGGCCGGCATTGATGATCTTCGCCTTGACGGCGGTCACATCATAGTCGGTGGCGCCGGCGGGGACCGGATCCTGCCAGATCAGCTCTTCCTTCGGCACGTCCGGGCCGATGTAGCGGACCTTCGGGCCCATGTCGCGATGGGTCAGCTTGAACCAGGCGCGGGCGAAGGTGTCCTTGAAATACTCCGGGTCCGCCATGAACTTCTGGCAGATCGCGTTGTAGACGGGATCGACCTTCATCGCCATGTCGGCGTCGGTCATCATCGGGTTGTGGCGGATCGAGGGATCGGTCGCGTCGACCGGCTTGTCCTCTTCCTTGATGTCGATCGGCTCCCACTGCCAGGCGCCGGCCGGGCTCTTGCGCAGCTCCCACTCATGGCCGAACAGCATTTCGAAGAAGCCCATGTCGAACTGCGTCGGGTGCGTGGTCCAGGCGCCTTCGAGGCCGGAGGTGACGGCGCGGTTGGCGGCGCCGTTCTGGTGCGGGTTCGCCCACCCCATGCCCTGATCGGTGATGTCCGCGCCTTCCGGGCTCGGGCCGAGCAGCTTGGCGTCGCCATTGCCGTGGGTCTTGCCGACGGTGTGGCCACCGGCGGTGAGCGCGGCGGTCTCTTCGTCATTCATCGCCATGCGGGCGAAGGTCTCGCGCACCTGCGCGGCGGTCTTCAGCGGGTCCGGCTTGCCGTTCACGCCTTCCGGGTTGACGTAGATGAGGCCCATCTGCACGGCGGCAAGCGGGTTCTCCAGCGTCGAGGGCTCGGACACATCGGCATAGCGCTCGTCGCTCGGGGCGAGCCATTCCTTCTCGGCGCCCCAGTAGACGTCCTTCTCGGGGTGCCAGATGTCCTCGCGGCCGAAGCCGAAGCCGAAGGTCTTCAGGCCCATCGACTCATAGGCGATGGTGCCGGCATAGGCGAGCAGGTCCGCCCAGCTGATCTTGTTGCCGTACTTCTTCTTGATCGGCCACAGCAGGCGGCGGGCCTTGTCGAGGCTGGCATTGTCCGGCCAGGAATTAAGCGGGGCGAAGCGGATATTGCCGGTGCCGGCGCCGCCACGGCCATCGGCCAGGCGATACGAACCGGCCGCGTGCCAGGACAGGCGGATCATCAGGCCGCCATAATGGCCCCAATCCGCCGGCCACCACTCCTGACTCTCGGTCATGAGGGCGATCATGTCCTTCTTCAGCGCGTCGAAATCCAGCGACTTCAGCTCCTCGCGGTAGTTAAAGTCCTTGCCGAGCGGGTTGGTCTTGGTGTCGTGCTGCGAGAGGATGTCGAGGTTGAGCGAGGTCGGCCACCAATCGGTGTTGGACCTGCCGGTCTCGGTGATCGCGCCATGCATCACCGGGCACTTGCCCGCCGGCCGCTTCGTGATGTCGTCCATTCTCGCCTCCGAATTCCCAAATCGTCCCGCCGCCCGCACTGGAATTAGTCCAATGCGCGCCTGATGGCAGGGTCTTACCGCGTCTCTCTGATAATGAAAATTTGCATTTTCTAATTGCCACGATATGTACCACTTATGAGTAACATCTCGATGAAGCATCTGCGCTATTTCGAGGCGCTGGCGCAGCACGGCCATTTCGGCCGCGCGGCGGAGGCCTGCTCCATCTCCCAGCCGGCGCTGTCGCTACAGATCAAGGAGCTGGAGGAGATCCTCGGCGTGCCGCTGGTCGAGCGCGGCATGCGGCAGATCCGCCTCACCAGCCTCGGCACCGAATTCGCCCGCCGCGCCCGCTCCATCCTGCGGGCGGTGGAGGAACTGGACGACCTCGCCCGCGCCTCGCTGAGCCCCCTCGCTGGCCGGCTGCGCATCGGCGTCATCCCGACCGTCGCGCCCTATCTGTTGCCGCGCCTGCTCACCCGCATCAGCGCCCGCTTTCCTGGGCTCGACCTGCGCCCGCGCGAGGCGGTGACGCAGCGGCTGGTGGAGGATCTCCTGGAGGGCCGGCTCGATACCGCCATCGTCGCCCTGCCCGTCTCCGAGCCGTCGCTCGTCGAGGTGCCGCTGCTGGAGGAGGAGTTCGTGCTGGTGCGCCCGCGTGCGGATGCCGACAAGCCGGTGCCGAATTCCGAGATGCTGCGCGAGATGCAGCTCCTGCTGCTGGAAGAGGGCCATTGTTTCCGCGAGCAGGCGCTCTCCTACTGCAATTTCTCGCCGAGCCAGCCCCGAGAGCTGATGGAGGGCAGCTCGCTCACCACGCTGGTGCAGATGGTCGGCGCCGGCATCGGGGTGACGCTGATCCCGCAAATGGCGGTGCGGATCGAGACCGCGCAGGCGCAGGTCTGCGTCGCCCGGCTGACCCCGCCGCCGGCGCGGGTGATCGGCATGGTCTGGCGCCGCACCAACCCGCTGGCCGAACAGTTCGAGCTTCTCGCCGGCATGGTGCGCGAGGCCGGCGAGGCGCAGGCGGCCGCCTAGACCTCGAGGTGAAAGGGTCTACGCGGCGTCGCCGAAGAAGATGCGCGCGAGGCCGGCGGTGGCGACTTCCACCGCATGCTCGGAGGACAGGGTGATGTGGCGCTCCAGCAGCTCCGCCCCGCCCGCCGCGTCGCGCCGGCGCAGCGCCTCGATGATGGCGGCATGCTCGCGATACCCGGTGGCGCGCTGCGGCAGGGCTTCCAGCGCGATGCGGCGGAAGAAGCGGATGCGCGAGGAAATACCATCGAGCGCCAGCGCCATCTGCGCGTTGCGCGAGAGCCGCGTGAGCGCCATGTGGAACGCCTCGTCGGCGCGCGCGATGGCGGCCCATGAGCCTTCCTGCTCCAGCCGGTTGTGCTGCTCCCACGCGGCGACCGTCGCCTCGATCTCCGCCTGCGTGGCGCGACCACAGGCGAGCACGAAGGCAGCGCGCTCCACCGCCGCGCGCAGTTCGTAGAGGTCGCGCACCGCCTCGGGGGTGATCTCGCGGGCAAAGAAGCCCTTGTTCGGCACGGTGACGACGAAGCCGTCGCGCTCCAGCCGGTTCAGCGCCGCGCGCACCGGGGTGCGGCTGACATCGAGCTGCGCCGCCAGCTCCACCTCGTTGATCTTCTCGCCCGGCCGGAAGCGGTACTCGACCGCGAACTCCTTGATGATGGCGTAGATGCGCTCGACGCTGTCGGCCGCGCGGGGGCGCCGGGTGGCGGCCTCGGGGGCGCTCGCCTTGCTCTCTTCGTCACCCGCCATGCTCCGCGCCTCCCCGCGCCTTCCGCCCCTGCCCTGCATAGGGAGCGGGCAGTCTATGCCCAACATTTCCCGTTGTGCAGCCCGACGCGACTCCTAAAGTGTATTCACTTCAATCGGGGTGGCGATATGCGCATCATCGTGCTCGGCGGCGGGGTCGTGGGCGTGACCACCGCCTACCAGCTGCAGAAGGATGGCCACGACGTCGTGCTGCTGGAGCGCCATGCCGAGGTGGCCGACGAGACGAGCTGGGGCAATGCCGGGATGATCGCGCCTGGCCATTCCTTTGTCTGGTCCTCGCCCAAGGCGCCGATGACGCTGCTGAAATCGCTGGTGCTGAAGGATCAGGCGCTGCGCTTCCGTCTCTCGGCTGATCCGCGCCTCTACAGCTGGTCCTGGCGCTTCCTGATGGAATGCACCCACGCCAAGGCGCGCCGCAACACGCTGCTCAAGCACCGCCTCGCCGCCTATTCGCAGGCGGTGCTGCAGGAGGTGATCGGCGCGGAAGAGCTTGCTTATGACCGCAACGACGAGGGCATCCTGTATTTCCACCGCAGCCAGCAGGCGCTTGATGTCGGCGTCGCCAATATGCGGCTGCTGGAATCGGACGGTCAGCTCATCAAGGTGCTGGACCGCGACGCGGTGGTGGCGATGGAGCCGGCCTTCGCCCATGCCCGCGACAAGATCGCCGGCGCCATCTGGTGCCCGACCGACGAGACGGGCGATCCGGCCAAGTTCACCCGCGCGCTGGCCGCCATCGTCGCCCGGCGCGGCGGCGAGATCCGCACGGGCACGGCGATCACCGGCGTCGAGGTGGCGGGCGGCACCGTGACCGGCATCGCCACGGAGCGCGGGCGGGTGACGGGCGACGCCTATGTGCTGGCCATGGGCTCGGCCAGCGCCGGCCTCGCCCGCACCATCGGCATCGACCTGCCGATCTACCCGATCAAGGGCTATTCGCTGACCATTCCCATCGGCAACCAGCCGCGCCCGCCGAGCCTCGGCTGTGTCGACGAGCACAACCTTGTCGCGATCTCCCGCTTTGGCGACCGTATCCGCGTGACCGCCACCGCCGAATTCGCCGGCTATGACACCAGCCACAAGCCGGCCGACTTCGCCTTCATGAAGCGGGTGACGCAGGAGCTTTACCCCGAGGGCGCCGACTATGAGCGGGCCGAGATGTGGGCGGGGCTGCGGCCGATGACGCCGACCAACCTGCCCTTCTTCGGCCGGCGGCAGCTCGCCAATCTCTATCTCAACACCGGCCACGGCCATATTGGCTGGACCATGTCGCACGGCTCGGCGCGCATCACCGCCGATCTCATCGCCGGCCGCACGCCGGCCATTCCCATGGATGGGCTGGCCGCCTGAGCGCCGCCCCGCCCCGCAACCGGAGGTTCCGCCGATGACGCCGCACTCTGCCCTCGCCTCCCCCGTTATTCCCGATGCGCCGCGTGATCTCGGCGTCATGGCGTCCGAACTGGCGCCGCGTCTGGGCGCGCGGGCCACGATCGGCCTCGTCGTGCTCGCCACCGACCAGACCATCGAATACGAGTTCCGCAACCTGCTCGACCTCCCCGGTGTCGGCCTTTACGAGGCGCGGCTGCACAATGATGCCGAGATCAGCCCGCAGACGCTGCGCGCCATCGGCCCGCGCATCGCGCCGTCGGCCGAACTGATCCTGCCGGGCACGCCGGTCGATGTCGTCGCCTTCGGCTGCACCTCGGCGACCATGCTGCTGGGCGAGGATTATGTGTTTGGCGAGATCCGCAAGGCGCGGCCCGGCGTTGCCTGCACCACCCCGGTCACGGCGGCGCGGGCGGCGCTGAAGGCACTGGGCGCGCGTCGTGTCGCCATGCTCACGCCCTACGCGCCGGAGATCACCGCCGGCATGGCCGCGAGCTTTCAGTCGCAGGGATTCGATGTCGCGGCCTATGCCACCTTCGACCGGCGCGACGACCGGGACGCGGCCTGCATCTCGGTCGATTCCATCGTCGCCGGGGCGGAGCGGCTGGCGCGCGAGGCGCCGGGCATCGAGGCGATCTTCGTCTCCTGCACCAGCCTGCGCGTGGCGGAAGTGGTGACCCGCATCGAGGCGGCGACCGGCGTGCCGGTCACCTCCTCGAACCACGCCATGGCCTGGCATGCTGTGCGGCTCGCCGGCATTGACGATGCACCGGCCAATGCCGGCCGGCTCTTCGCGTGCGGGCTCGCCTGAAGGTTCAGGCGCGGCAGAAGTCTAGGGCCGCGCTGGCAGAGGCGACCACCTCGCTGAGAGGACGGTCGATGTCGATGGTCGTCACATCCGCCTCGCCGCTCGGGTCTTCCAGCGTGGCGAGCTGGCTGTCGAGCAGCGTCAGCGGCATGAAATGGCCGTCGCGCTGGCCCATGCGCGCGGCCAGCACATCCTTGGTCCCCGTCAGGAAGACGAAGCGGAGCGTGCCTGCACCGCGCAGATGGTCGCGATAGGTGCGGCGCAGCGCCGAGCAGGAGACGACGACGCCGCGCCCGGCGGCGCGGGTATCGAGCATCACCTGCCGGATCGCCTCCAGCCAGGGCTGGCGGTCGGCGTCGTCCAGCGGCTCGCCGCGCGCCATCTTGGCGATGCTGGCGGGCGGGTGCAGCGCATCGCCCTCGATGAAATCGGCGCCCAGCCGCGCGGCCAGCGCCGCGCCGACCGAGGACTTGCCGCAGCCACAGACACCCATGACCACGATAGCGGGCGGTGCCACGTCGTCCCTCAGCGTCATACGGCCTCGCTGAAGCGGAAATGGACCTTCATCGCCCGGCGCCGGTCGGAGGCGAGGGCGAAGGCGGCGTCGGCCTCCTCGATCGGGAAGCTGCCGGACAGCAGCGGGCTCAGGTCGACCTGCCGGGTCGAGACCAGTTCGGCGGCGCGGGCGAATTCTTCATCGAAGCGGAAGCTGCCGGCGATGTTCAGCTCCTTGGCGACGATGGCGTTCATCGGCAGCGGCAGCTCGCCACCAAGACCGATCAGCACGATGGTGCCGCGCGGGCGGGTGAGTTCGATGGCGCTGGTGAGCGCACGGCCATTGCCCGAGCATTCCAGCGTCACGTCGACCCGGCCCTTGTCCTGCGCAAGATCCGCCAGCGCCTCGGTGCCGCCGGAGACATCGACACAGCGCGTCGCCCCGAGCCGGGCGGCGATGGCGAGGGTTTCCGGGGCGATGTCGGTGGCGATGATGGTTTCCGCGCCCGCGAGCTTCGCCGCCGCGATGACCAGGCAGCCGATCGGCCCGCAGCCGGAGATCAGCACGGTCTTGCCGGTAAGGTCGCCGGCCTGCGCCACCGCGTGGAGCGCCACGGCGAAGGGCTCGCACAGCGCCGCGAGCGTCAGGTCGACATCGTCGGCGACCTTCACCGCCTGCGCCTCCGGCACGGTCATTTCCTCGCGGAAAGCGCCCTGCACATGGGGAAAGCGCATGGCGCTGCCGAAGAAGCGCATGTCGAGGCACTGGTTGCGCAGGCCGCGCCGGCAGTACTCGCACTCCCCGCACGGACCCGAGGGGTTCACCGCCACCTTGTCGCCGACCTTCACCGCCGTGACCTCAGTGCCCACCGCCTTCACCGTGCCGGCCACTTCATGGCCGAGCACCATGGGCTCGCGCAGGCGCACCACGCCGAAACCGCCCTGATGGAAGTAATGCAGGTCGGAGCCGCAGATACCGCCGGCGCCCATCTGCACGACGACGTCGCGCGGGCCCGGCGTCGCGGCGGGCATGGATTCCAGGCGCAGATCGTGCGGGGCGTGGATGACGATGGCACGCATGTCGGGCAGGTCCTTGGTCGGGAGAAAGTTACGGTGTGAATGACCCGCCTGTCAGCGGGTCATCCAGTGCAGCGGCCACATGACGATCTGCGGGAAGGCGACCAGCAGGAACATCACGACGGTCTGGGCGATGAGGAACGGCAGCACGCCGCGGATCACCCCGCCCATCGGCACCTTGGCGACGCCGCAGACCACGTTGAGCACCGTGCCGACCGGCGGCGTCACCAGCCCCAGCGCGTTGTTCATGATGAACAGCACGCCGAAATAGACCGGGTCGATGCCCGCCTGCTTCACCACCGGCATCAGCACCGGGGTGAGGATCAGCACGGTCGGCGTGAAGTCGAGCGCGGTGCCGATGATGAACACCAGCACCATCAGGATCGCCATCAGCAGGATCGGGCTGTCCATGAACGGCTCGACGAAGCCGGCGAGCTGCTGGGGAATGTCCGCCGTGGTGATGAGCCAGGCCGATACGCCCGCCGCCGCCACCAGGAACATGATCACCGCCGTGGTTTCCGCCGCGCGGTAGATCAGATGGAACAGGTCGCGCAGCTTGATCTCGCGGTAGATGAACAGGCCCACGACCAGCGAGTAGACGGCGGCGATCACGGCGGCTTCGGTCGGCGTGAAGATGCCGAACTTCAGGCCGCCGATGATGACCACCGGCAGCATCAGCGCCCAGAAGGCGTCGCGGGTTTCCACCAGCCGCTCCTTCATCGAGCGGCGCGGCTCGACGCGCGGGTTGTCCTTCTTGATGCACCAGCGCCAAGCCAGCATGATGGCGATACCCATCATCACCCCCGGCACGATGCCGGCGATGAACAGCTTGGTGATGGACACGCCGCCGGCGACGCCGAAGATGATCATGCCGATCGAGGGCGGGATGACCGGGGCGATGATGCCGCCGCAGGCGATGAGGCCGCAGGAGCGGTTCACGTCATAGCCGGCGTTGCGCATCAGCGGCACCAGCACCGAGGCCAGCGCGGCGGTATCGGCCACGGCCGAGCCCGAGAGCGAGGCCATGATGACCGCCGCCATCACCGCGACATAGCCGAGGCCGCCGCGAATATGGCCAACCCAGGCCATCGCCATGGTGATGATGCGCCGGGTCATGCCGCCGGCGTTCATGAACTCGCCGGCCAGCATGAAGAAGGGCACAGCCAGCAGCGGGAAGCTGTTGGCGCCGTCCCACATGTTCTGGATGATGATCTGCGGGTCGGTGATGCCCATGTAGAACATCATGGCGAGGCCGCAGCCGATCAGCGCGAAGGCGACCGGCATGCCCAGCGCCATGAGGCCGAGCAGCGATCCGATAAAAATGAAAACAATCATGACGCCGTGCCTTTGCGCGCGGTCTGCTCCGCCAGCTCGTGGTCGATCTCGTGGATTTCGGAGAGGCCCTCCTCGTTCACGTCGATCAGCTCGTCCTCGGCGACGTGACCCAGCACGAGGCGGACGAGATTGGCGGCGCAGATGAGGGCGATGGCGGTGCTGGTGATGTAGCTCACGCCGTAGACCCAGAGCGTCGAGATCTGCGCGACGGGCGAGGAATTGCCGGCGATGATGTCGTGCTGCAGCCAGGTGCCGTAGAACATGTAGAGGCTGCACAGCAGCATGATGGCCTGGCTGATGCCCCAGCACAGCTTGCGGCCGAGCAGCGGCAGCGCCCGCACCACCATATCGACGCCGAGATGGGCGCGCCGGTGCAGGCCGACGATGGCACCAAGAAAGGTAAGCCAGACGAAGGCAAAGCGCGGCAGCTCGTCGGACAGGTCGATGCCCGTGTTGAAGCCGAGCCTGAGCACCACATTGCTGAAGACGGTGACGAGCATGACGACCATGCACAGCACCATCAGCACCTCAAGCACGCGGTAGAACGTGGCGATCGCCAACTTGAGCAGTTGGTTCATCGAGACACCTCGGAAAAGCCGAGTGCCGCTTCGGCATCGGACGGAAGGGACGCGTCATCGAGTGGTTGTTCCGGCGGCGCGCGGAGGCGGCCGCCGGATCAGCGTCTCGGTCAGTTGGCGCTGCGGGCCTTTTCGATTTCGGCGTAGAAGCCGTCGACAAAGGCCTCGCCGATCTGCGGCTTGAACTTGGCGACCACCGGCTTCACCTGCTCCTGGATGCGGGCGAGCTGGTCGGCCGGAACCTCGTCAACTTCGACGCCGGCTTCCTTGAACTTGGCGATCACGTCGCGATTGCCTTCGTCGAGCAGCTTGCGCTGCAGCAGGCCCGCTTCCACCGCGGCCTTGCGGATCGCGTCCTGATCGGCGGGGGTCAGCGTGTCCCAGAACTTCTTCGAGGCGACGAGCGCGACCGGCGTGTAGACGTGGTTGGTGATGGAAATGTACTTCTGCACTTCCTGCATCTTGTTGGCGTACATGTGCAGGAGCGGGTTCTCCTGGCCGTCGATCGCCTTGACCTCGAGCGCCGGGAACACTTCAGAGAACGGCATCGGCGTCGCGTTGGCACCAATGGTCTTCCAGGTGTCGAGCGCCACCGGGTTGGCCATCACGCGCAGCTTTAGGCCGGTGATGTCGTCGAGCTTGGTGACCGGGCGGCGGCTGTTCGACAGGTTGCGGAAGCCCATGCCGGTCCAGGTCAGGCCGACAATGCCCGAGGGCTCGACCTTGGCGAAGATCTCCTTGGAGGAAGCGCCGTCAAGCACGGCGTACACTTCCTTGGTGTTCTGGAACATGAAGGGCAGATCCCAGACCTGCACTTCCTTCACCCGCGAGGAGAGCGGCGCCAGCGTGCCGATGTAGAATTCCTGCGTGCCGGCCTGCACGGCCTGGAGCTGCTTCTCGTCGCTGCCGAGAACGGCGCCGTGATAGGTCTGCACCTTCACATTGCCATTGGTGTAGGTGCCGACGAGCTCGGCGAACTTGTTCATCGCGGCCGCCTGCGGATGGCTCTCCGGCATGGCGTGGCCGACCTTGGCCTTGATCTCCGCGGCGGCGGGCAGCGCACCGAACAGGGTGGCGGCGAGCAGCGCTGCGGTGAAGGCACGGCGTCCGGTAACGGTCTTCATGGGTCTTCTCCTTGGTGCGATCTTCTTCGGGACGATCTGCGGCGTCGTCATGCGCCGCTTAGAGGACGGCCAGCATCCCGCCATCGACGTAGATGAGCTGGCCGTTGACGTAGTTGGAGGCGGGCGAGGCGAGGAAAACGGCGGCGCCCACCAGTTCGTCCGGCTGGCCCCAGCGACGTGCCGGGACGCGGCCCTTGACCCAGCCGTCAAAGGCCGGGTCGTTCATCAGCGCCTCGTTCATGTCGGTCGCCATGTAGCCGGGACCGATCGCGTTGGCCTGAATGCCGTGCTGGGCCCATTCCGCGACCATGGAATGGGTCAGTGTCTTGATGCCGCCCTTCGCCGCCGTGTAGGGGGCGACGGTGGCGCGCGCCGCCTGGCTCATCAGCGAGGCGATGTTGATGATCTTGCCGCCGCGCCCGCGCGCGATCATGCGGCGGGCCGCCTGCTGGCTGACCAGGAAGGCGCTGGTGAGATCGACCTCGATCACCCGGCGCCAATCGGCCGGATCGAGATCCACCATCGGCTTGCGGAACTGGATGCCGGCATTGTTCACGAGGATGTCGATCTCGATGCCCTCGGCGTCGAGCGCGGTGAAGGCATCGGCCACGGCCGCGTCATTGGTGACGTCGAAGGGCAGCGCATGGGCGGAAAGCCCCTCGCCTTCCAGCGTGCGGCACGCCGCCTCCGTGGTGTCCGGCTTCGTGCCGTTGAGCACGACGCGCGCGCCCGCCTGGGCAAGGCCACGAGCGATGCCGAGGCCGAGGCCGCGGGCCGAGCCGGTGATGAGGGCGGTACGCCCCTCGAGCGAAAAGAGCTGGGTGGACATAAGCGGGTCTTTCTCAGAGCGCGCTGCGGCGGCGGGTGATGTCGGGGCGCGTGAAGACTTCAGGGCGCAGTTCGAGGCCGAGGCCGGCGCCTTCCATGGGGTAGGCGAAGCCGTTCTCGATGCGCGGCAGGTTGGTCACCAGCTCGGTGTACCAGCCGCGATAGAAGGCGCGGACGGACTCCTGGATCAGCGTATTGGGCTGGCTGAACGAGCAATGGATGGCCGCGGCGAAGGCGACCGGGCCGGTGCAGTCATGCGGGGCGAAGGGCCGATGATAGGTGTCGGCCTGCGCGGCGATCTTGCGGCCCTCGGTGAGGCCACCGGTCCAGCACAGATCGACCATCACCACGCCTACCGCGTCGACATTCAGGAAATCCTGATAGGCGAAGCGCGAGCCGAGCGTCTCGCTGGCGCAGACCCACACATCGGTGGAGCGGGCATATTCGGCCAGCGCCTGCGGCGAGTTCATGCGGATCGGGTCTTCGTACCAGGTCGGTGCATAGGGCTCGAGCGCGCGGGCGATCTGCTTGGCGGTCGGCAGGTTCCACAGCGAGTGGAACTCGACCATGATCTCCATCTTGTCGCCGACCGCCTTGCGGATCTTCTCGAAGGGCTGGATCGCCGTCTTCATCTGCTCGGCGGTGATGTAGTTGCCGCCCGTTTCGATGCCGGCCGGGTCGAAGGGCCAGATCTTCATGGCGGTGATGCCTTCGTCGAGCAGGCTCTCAGCCAGCTCGTCGGCCCGGTTCATGAAGGCATCGAGATCCTCATAAGGCCCCTCGGCCTCGCCGATCCCCCAGGTGGAGACCGGCTTGATGCTCATCGAGCGGACATATTTGTAGCCGGCGCAGGTGTTGTAGAGGCGCAGCTTGTCATGGGCGAGGCCGCCCAGCATCTGGTGGACCGGCTGGTTGCAGACCTTGCCGAAAATGTCCCACAGGGCGAAGTCGATGGCCGAGGCGGCACGGTACTCAACACCGGTCGAGGCCTGCGCCAGCGGCAGGTTCACCATCTCGCGGTTGAGCGCCTCGATGCGCAGCGGATCGCGGCCGAGCAGCCGGCCCGCCAGCGTATCGTGAATATGCGCCTCGACCGCGCCCGCTCCATAGAAGGTCTCGCCCAGGCCGATCACGCCCTCGTCGGTGTGGACATGCACCCAGAGCAGATTGGCGAATTCGGCGAGGCGGATCGTCTCGATGGCTGTGATTTTCATGGCACTTGCTGGGAGTTCCGAGGGTACGCTCCGCCATCGTCCACCCGGTGGGGGCGAAGCTGGCAGCGAAACCGACGATGTGAGGCACAGATCCGCTATCCCGGCCCGCACGCGGCAGCCGGGGGATGGCGGACGATCAGGCTGCGGGCAGGCGCAGCGTCAGGTCAGGACGGCCCGTTCATGGCGTTCCTCCAGAGCCTTTTGGCTTTTGTCAGGGTCGAGCTCTTGATCGGCTCGTAGTTGAACCTCCGCGACGCTGGCGGTCTGGGCCGGCGTGCGGAAGGCGTTGGGATTCAGGCTGAGCAGATGGCGCATGTCGCGCTCGGCATCGTCGAGCAGCTCGATGATGGCGTCACCCGCCTCGGACGGGCGGCGATTCTCGATCGCCTCGCACACCCGGCGGTGCAGCGGCAGCGAATGGGCGCGCCCGCCAGGCACGGCGGCGACCCGCTCGAAGCAGATGCGCAGCACCGTCGCCATCACGCTCTGCAACTGCGTGACGAAGGGATTGGCGCAGGCGCGGATAATGGTGCTGTGGAATTTGAGGTCGGCGGCGACATAATCGCCCTTGCCGTCCACCGCCTCGGCCATCGCCTCATAGGCCTCGCGCAGCGCCTTGAGTTCGGCCGGCTTCGCCCGCTGGGCGGCGAGCCGCGCGGCGGCCGGCTCGATGATCCGTCGCAGTTCCATGATGTCGGAGCCGAGCGCGAGATCGACGCCATTGGCATCGGCGCGCCAGATCATCACCTCGGGGTCGAGCAGGCTCCAGCGGCTCTGCTCCAGCACCACCGTGCCGGTGCGACGGCGTGCTTCCACCATCCCCTTCGAGGCCAGCCCCTTGATCGCCTCGCGCAGCACGATCCGGCTGACGCCAAGCTGCGCGCACAACACCGGCTCGGCCGGAATCACCTGCCCCGGGCGATAACGGCCCGCGCAGATGTCCTTCCCCAACCGATCCAGGGTGTCGTGATAAAGGGTCATGCCAATCATCATACGTATGATGATTGGGTCGTCAATGCCCGTCAGCGCTCAGGACACAGAAGAGACGGGGGCACGCAAGCGCCCTACGCCTTACGTAGCAAGGCGCCTCCCCGCCGGCGCGCACGGCGGGGAGGCAATCATCACCGACCAAGGCGGGTGCCGTGCCAGGCGATGTGGTCGGCCATGAAGGTGGAGATGAAGAAGTAGGAATGGTCGTAGCCCTCGCGCAGGTTCAGCGTGAGGGGGATGCCGGCCTTCTGGCATGCAGCCGCCAGAAGCTCGGGCCGAAGGCCGGTCTTCAGGAACGGATCGGCCCCGCCCTGATCGACCAGGAACTCCGGGAAGCGCCGGCCATCCTCGATCAGCGCCACCGCATCATAGGCGCGCCATGCCGCCGGATCCGCGCCAAGATATTTCTCCAGCGCCGGGCGCGACCAGTCCGCCGTGCTCGGCTGGACGATGGGGGCGAAGGCCGAGCAGCTCCTGAAACGGTCCGGGTGCTTCAGCGCCATGGTCAGCGCGCCATGCCCGCCCATGGAGTGGCCGAAAATGCCCTGCCGGCCCATATCGGCGGGAAACGCCGCCGCGATCAGCGCGGTGAGTTCCTCGACGATATAGGAGTACATCCGGTAGTTCGCGGCATAGGGCGCCTGCGTCGCGTCGACATAAAAGCCCGCGCCCGACCCGAACTGCCAGTTGTCCTTCTCGTCCGGCACGTCCTCGCCGCGCGGCGAGGTGTCCGGGCAGACGATGATAACGCCCTGCGCCGCAGCGGCGGCGCGGTACTCGCCCTTTTCCATGACATTGGCATGGGTGCAGGTGAGGCCCGACAGATACCACAGCACTGGCACGGGGCCGGCTGCCGCCTGGGGCGGCACGAAGACGGCGAAGGTCATGGGCGTCCCCGTCACCGCCGATTGGTGGCGGTAGACGCCCTGCACGCCGCCATGCGAGCGCGCGGTCGAGATGGTCTCCAGCGCGCCCATCAGTAGATCACCACGGAGCGGATCGACTTGCCCTCATGCATCAGGTCGAAGGCGGTGTTGATCTCGTCGAGCGGCATGGTGTGGGTGATGAGATCATCGATGTTGATCTTGCCCTCCATGTACCAGTCGACGATCTTCGGCACGTCGGTGCGCCCGCGCGCGCCGCCGAAGGCCGAGCCGCGCCAGTTGCGGCCGGTCACCAGCTGGAACGGGCGGGTGGCGATTTCCGCGCCGGCCGGCGCGACGCCGATCACGATCGAGGTGCCCCAGCCGCGATGGCAGGCTTCCAGCGCCTGGCGCATCACATTCACATTGCCAGTGCAGTC
The DNA here is from genome assembly GCF_029760895.1 of Ancylobacter sp. WKF20. Classification (NCBI taxonomy): domain Bacteria; kingdom Pseudomonadati; phylum Pseudomonadota; class Alphaproteobacteria; order Hyphomicrobiales; family Xanthobacteraceae; genus Ancylobacter; species Ancylobacter sp. WKF20. The sequence continues at coordinate 1,277,015 of NZ_CP121679.1, read as the reverse complement.
GAAGGTGAAATCGGCGCCGCCATCGGTGAGATCCTGGATCGCCGAGACCACCTTGTCGTTGCCGACCTCCAGCGGGTTGATGAAGTCTGTCATGCCGAACTTCTTGGCCATCGCGACCTTGGCGGGGTTGATGTCCACGCCGATGATCTTGTCGGCGCCGACCATGCGCGCGCCCTGGATCACGTTGAGCCCGATGCCGCCAAGGCCGAACACCACGACATTCGCGCCCGGCCACACCTTGCCGGTGTAGACCACCGCGCCGATGCCGGTGGTGACGCCGCAGCCGATGTAGCAGATCTTGTCGAAGGGGGCGTCCTCGCGCACCTTGGCGAGCGCGATCTCCGGCAGCACAGTGAAGTTCGAGAAGGTCGAGCAGCCCATATAGTGGAAGATCTCGCCGCCGCGCCCGCCGACGGACTCGCAGGAGAAGCGGGTCGTGCGGTCCGGCATCAGGCCCTGGCCCTGCGTGGCGCGGATCGAGGTGCACAGGTTCGAGCGCTGCGACAGACAGGTTTTGCAGCTCCGGCATTCCGGCGTGTAGAGCGGAATGACATGGTCGCCGACCTTGAGCGAGGTCACGCCCGCGCCGACCTCGCGCACGATGCCTGCGCCCTCATGGCCGAGAATGGCGGGGAACTTGCCCTCGGAATCGAGGCCATCCAGCGTGTAGGCATCGGTGTGGCACACGCCGGTCGCCATGATCTCGACCAGAACCTCGCCGGGCTTCGGCCCGCCGATCTCGATGGTTTCGATGGTCAGCGGCTTCTTGGCTTCCCAGGCAACGGCAGCACGCGATTTCATGGTCTTTCCCTCGTTCTGGTTTGATGGGCCGCTGCGAAGGCGCGGCTATTTCAGATAGGTGCGCAGGATGGTGGTGATCTCGTCCAGCTCGCCATCAAAGGGGCCAGGCTGGTGGCCCGGCGCGCCCGGCCCGAAGGTCTCGCGCAGATGGCTTTCCAGCACCTCGGCCATCAAGCCGCCGACGGCGCCGCGCAGCGCCGCGATCTGCTGGAGCAGCGGGCGGCAATCCGTGCCCGCCTCGACCGCCCTCTCGAGCGCCTCAGCCTGCCCCCTGATCCGCCGCAGCCGCGTGAGGGCCCGTTTCTTGTCGTCCGGCGAATGAGGCATCCGACATCACCCAGTCGCGCATAAGCGCGCTTTGCATGGCTCAATATACTGCCGGGAGTATCCAGGCAAGGGAGGGCAGCCGGGCTGCGGGGGCTGATGAAGCGGGTATTCCGCTTGGGTCCCATCGACGACGCGAAAGCTAGGGATCACCAAGTTTGTATGTGGAGAGGAGAGAGCGGGTTTGGCGGAAGGGGTGGGATTCGAACCCACGGTGGGCTTGCACCCACGGCGGTTTTCAAGACCGCTGCCTTAAACCACTCGGCCACCCTTCCGCGTGCGGGCGCTTGGCCCGGCGGGGCGGACGCGTTGCGGGTCCGCTGCGCCCTTGTTCCCAAACTCGGGCACTTTGGCAAGCGGCAAACGGAGCCGCCGGTGGGAGACGGCACGAGCTTTCAGGCTGAGAACGCCGATATGTACCCCTGCCCCATCGTCGCCCTTCCCCCGAACGATCCCGGCCTGCGAAATAGCCCCGCCCGCGATAACGCGCGGCGTCGATTCCATCTGGACGCACGCCGTCGCGATCAGCGGCCTTCTCTGTCGGCCAACCCGCCTAAGGCGCAGCGTCATGCGCCTGTGCGCACGGGGCGCGCGGCTGACGGTTCGCTACGGCGTGGACGGCGATGTCCAGCCCGGAATGGTCCAGGCGGGGCTGGTCCACATGCGCGGGCGGGCGTCCGTGGTGGTGGCCTCGCCAGCGCCCTGGGCCGGGGCGGCGGGCGTGCGCGCCCCCCTGCCGGTTGTCGCTCCCGGCGCGCTACGGGTCGCCACGGTACGCCGTTCGGTCATGAAGCTTTGCGTCTGCCCGAGAATCATCTGCTGCACCACCGGTGCCGTCGGCAGCTGCGCATGGCTGACGAAGCGCGCGCCCGACGCCCAGGCGTCGACATTCACCGCGCCGCGCACATCGGCGAAGCCCGGCCCGTGGATGTTGATGCAGCGGGGCACGGGGCAGGATGGCGGCGCCGGCGCCGCGTCGATGGTGATGATCACCGGCGCCGGCTGGCCGGCCGCGATCAGCTTGCGGGCATAGCGCAGAGCCGTGTCGCCGCCCATGGAGTGGCCGATGATGATGTCCGGCACGATGCCCTGCGTCCGGGTCATCAGATGCGAGTCGGTGCGTGTGCGAAAACCTTGCCGCTGCAACGGACCGGCCAGTGCGGAGACGCCGATATAGTCGCTCTCGACATACACGCCGAGCCCATCCAGCAGCAGCACGAGGGGCGGCGGCGGAGGAGCGGCGGCTTCAACTTCGGGTGTCTGCGCCAAAGCGGGGCCGGACAACCACAAGCATCCGGCCAGCATGACGACCGGGGCTCCCAAGGTTGCTGGCCGCCGGCGGACTCGTCCTGGCAGACATGCCGCGCGCAGCTTTGCATCTCGACTGATCATGGGTCGAGAAGTGCTGGCGACGGGCGGCGATTTCAAGGCAGTGGGAAGGATAATGTGCGGTTCCGTCCCCTGCCGCAGCGTCCAACGCGTGCCGCGTCAGGCGGCGCGGCGCAGCGCCGCGTGATGCGGCTGCAGCCCGCAGGCGGCCGACCATGTCTCGAACGCAACCCAGGCGTCCCGCTGCTGCTGGGGTAGCTCCGCCGATTCCATCTGGGTCAGCAGCATCTCGGCGAATCGGCCGAGGCGGTCATGCCGCAAGGAGCGGATGAGGTGGATGGCGCCTTGAAGCGAGCGGATTTCGAGCTCCTCGTGGCCGACGCGTACGAGCAGCGGGGTCGGCTGGAAGTCCTTGACGTCGTTCGACATGCCTTCGTCCTCCCTGTGTGAACGGCCTTGTGGGGAAAGGGCGTGACCTGGCCGGAAGGTCCGCCTGTTTGCCGAGCATCGCAGTCAATCGTAGCGCAACAATGACACAGTCAAGCGGAGTGGCGATGAACCGGCGTCATTCTAGCCCTGTCGGGCGCTTCCCCATTACACCTTTTGGTGATGATCACGGCTGGGTGCCATGAAGAATATGGCACATCGTACCTTGCATCCGGCATTCCAGCGTCTTGCGGGCGGCGAGCGCCGATCTTGACCAATCTTTCTTTCCCTTGGGACAGAACAGCCTAGTTGTTCCGCATCGGATCGGCGGCGCTATGTGCCTTGCCGGGATGCCGGCCTCGCCGTTGAACGCCGCCAACGTCATGCGCGCTCGTCCGAGAGATCCTTCATCGCGCGAATACTTAATATGTATTCGTCATCTCGCTACTGCGAGCGAAATAGATATGAATGCTGCCCTGCAGCAGCGAATACATATTGCAATCACCTCGATACATCATGTTACGCTGCGTTCGGCGGCGAAAGACCGCCCTCAAGGAGGAAACGCCAATGAAATTTCGTATGACCCTTGCCGCGGCGGCCGCGGCGAGCCTGATGTTTGCTGCGCCGGCCTTCGCGCAGGACGAACTTGCCCACGCGCCGGCCGTCACGGCCTATGTGAAGAAGAATGTGCAGCCCTGGCTGAGCGATCCGGTGATCGTCGCGGCGGTCATCGCCTCCAACAAGGCGCATGCCCGGCTGATGCAGACCGACATCGATGCGCTCGACCAGAAGTGGAAGGACAAGGACCAGGCGCTGCGCGACTCCACGATGAAGAACCCGGCGGCCGCTTTCCTGGTGAAGAAGAAGGAAGCCTCCGGCGGTGTCATCACCGAAGCCTTCGTGATGGATGATCGCGGCCTGAACGTCGCCCAGACCGACGGCACGTCCGACATGTGGCAGGCGGACGAGGCCAAGTGGCAGAAGTCCTATGCGGCCGGGCCCGGCACAATCTTCGTCGACAAGGTGGAGGAGGACGGCGGCAAGAAGATCGCCCAGGTCAGCGTGACCATCTCCGACAAGGATGTGGCGATCGGCGCGATCACGCTCGGCATCGATGTCGATAAGTTGAAGTAGGCCGTATCGTCTCTCCCGAGAACGGCGGGGCGGCATCACGCCGCCCCTTTTTCCTGCGCATCTGCGGGCGTTGATGATCGACCCCCGGCGGTGCATCGGCTAGGTTCCCGCAGCCGGGAAAGACAGGAGAGCACGACATGTTTCTTGCCATGAATCGCTTCAAGGTGAAGCAGGGCTCGGAAGCCGATTTCGAGACCGTCTGGCGCGAGCGCGACAGCCACCTCAACACCGTGTCCGGCTTCGTCGCCTTCAATCTGCTGCGCGGCCCGGCGAAGGAGGATCACACCCTCTACGCCTCGCACACGATCTGGCGCTCGCGCGAGGATTTCGAGAACTGGACGCGCTCGGAGGCCTTCCGCGCCGCCCATCGCAATGCCGGCGGCAACAAGCCGCTTTATGTCGGCCACCCTGAGGTCGAGCTGTTCGACAGCGTGATCGCGCTGGACAACCAGCAGGCCGCCTGAGCCTGCCGCGGGCCGATCGGACGCCCCTCCCCGTCCCCCGCGCAGCCCGGACCTGCGCGGGGCGGAGTTGACGGATGGCGGCAGCTGGCTTAACGCCTCGCGATCCTTTCAAGTCCGGGTTCCGACAGGCCATGGCCGAAATCGCGTCGACCGACGCCTCCGCCGCGCGCGGCGAGGCGCCGCGTATCTCCTTCGTTTCGCTGGGTTGCCCCAAGGCGCTCGTCGACAGCGAACGCATCGTCACCAGCCTGCGCTCGGAAGGCTATGAGCTGTCGCGCCATCATGAGGGCGCGGATCTGGTGATCGTGAACACCTGCGGCTTCCTCGACAGCGCCAAGGCCGAGAGCCTCGCCGCCATCGGCGATGCGCTGAAGGAGAACGGCAAGGTTATCGTCACCGGCTGCATGGGCGCCGAGCCGGAGCAGATCCGCGCCGTGCATCCGGGCGTGCTCGCCGTCACCGGCCCGCAGCAATATGAGAGCGTGCTGGCCGCCGTGCATCAGGCGGTGCCGCCGCAGCACGATCCGTTCCTCGATCTCGTGCCGCCGCAGGGCATCAAGCTCACCCCGCGTCACTACGCTTACCTAAAGATTTCAGAGGGTTGCAACAATCGCTGCACCTTTTGCATCATCCCCAAGCTGCGCGGCGATCTGGTCAGCCGACCGGCTGCCGACGTGCTGCGCGAGGCTGAACGGCTGGTGACGGCCGGCGTCAAGGAACTGCTCGTCATCTCGCAGGACACCTCCGCCTATGGCGTCGATTTGCGCTACGCGGAGAGCCAGTGGAAGGATCGGCAGGTCCGCGCGCGCTTCCTCGATCTCGCCCGCGAACTCGGTACGCTCGGCGCCTGGGTGCGCATGCACTATGTCTACCCCTACCCGCATGTCGACGAGGTCATCGGTCTGATGGCGGATGGGGTGATCCTTCCCTATCTCGACATTCCCTTCCAGCACGCCTCCCCGACCGTGCTGAAGCGCATGAAGCGTCCGGCGGCGCAGGAGAAGACGCTGGCCCGCGTGCAAGCCTGGCGCGCCGCCTGCCCCGAGCTGACGCTGCGCTCGACCTTCATCGTCGGATTCCCCGGCGAGACCGAGGCCGAGTTCCAGGAGCTGATCGACTTCCTTGAGGAAGCTGAACTCGATCGTGTCGGCTGCTTCAAATATGAGCCGGTCGATGGCGCGCCCGCCAATGCGCTTGGCCAGGCCGTGCCGGATGAGGTGAAGGAAGAACGCTGGAAGCGCTTCATGGAAGTGCAGCAGCGCGTCTCCGCCCGTCGGCTGAAGCGCAAGGTCGGCACGCGCCAGCAGGTCATCATCGACTCGGTCGGGCCGACGGTGGCGGTCGGCCGCTCCAAGGCGGATGCGCCGGAGATCGACGGCGTGGTGCACGTCGCCTCGCGCCGCCCGCTGCGCGTCGGCGAGATCACCACGGTGAAGATCGAGCGCGCGGACGCCTATGACCTGCACGGCACGGCGGTCGGCTTCTGACCACCGGCAGGGCTGGCGCTCTCAGGGCGCCATCACCCGCGTCAGTTCCTCGCGGGGGATGATGTTCTCGTCCACCGTCGGCCAGGCAAGGGCGACGGTGTAGGCGAGCGTCACGGCGAAGGCGATGGAGAAGGTCGCCAGGCTGATGATGAGCTGCGGGCGCTTGCCGACATGCAGTGCCGCCAGCCCGATCTGCGAGAGCACGCCCAGCAGCACCACCACGGCCCAGCGGTGCGGCGCCAGATCGACATGCAGGATGAAATAGCGGTCGGTACGCAGCCGCCGCAATTCGCCCTGCCCCGCCAGCAGCGCGGCGCGCAGATGCCCGGCGATCTGGGAGCGCGCTTCCTCCTCGGCGATCGCGGTGACCAGCGCGTCGAAGCGCTCGGTCACGACAGCTTGCGGGTAGGTCCAGCCCTCATCCCACTCGTTCTGCGACAGCGCCCGCGCATAGGCCCCCAGCGCGTCGTCGATGCGCTGGCACGGCGCGCCGCAAATGCGCGCCACGTCGAGCATGGCGTCGAGCCGCTGGACTTCCTGCAGCACGGTCTGGGCGAACTTGGTCTCGCGCTGCCAGATGTCGCTCATCATGAAGGCGAGGAACAGCGCGAAGGGCAGCGTCAGCGCGCCGAGATAGGAGGTGGCGAGTTCCTTGGGCTGGAACCACGCCACGAAGCGCGGGAGCATGGCGACCCAATAGATCACCAGCCCGGAGAGAAGGGGCACCAGCGCGAACAGCGCCACCAGCACCCAGTACTCGCCGACGATGAGCTGCATCCAGTTCATGGCCGCAGCTCCCTCGCCGCTACTTCGCCGCCAGAAGATCGCGCAGCGTGCCCTCGATCACCGTGGTCGCGGCCTTGAGGTCGCTGATGCGCACATGCTCATCCGCCGCATGGGCGTTCGCTTCCAGAATGGAGCGCGGCCCGGCGCCGTAGAGAATGGTCGGAATGCCCGCCGCGGTGTAGTGGCGCGCATCGGTATAGAGCGGCACGGCGGTCGCCGGCGGCGTCTCGCCCAGCACGGCGGTTGCGTGCTTCTGCACGATCTCGACCAGACGCTCGGTGCCCGGCAGCGTGCGCAGCGGCTCGGCGAGGATGATGCGGCGGCATTCGAGCTCGATGCCCGGCCGCCCGGCGACGGCTTGCTCGATCAGCGCCGCCAACTCGGCCTCGACGGCAAGTCCGTCCTCTTCCGGCGTTAGGCGCCGGTCGACGCGCATGACGATACGGTCCGGCACCACATTGGTGTTGATGCCGCCCGAGATCAGGCCGACCGTGATCTTGGGCGACCCGATGCCCGGCGTGGCGCTGGTGATGCCGTAGAGGCGCTTGCGCTCACCATAGATGGCGGTGAGGATCGCGTTCGCTGCCTCCAGCGCATCGGCGCCGGTCTCCGGCATGGCGGCGTGCGCCTGCTTGCCGCGCACGACGATTTCGAGGTGCAGGCAGCCATTATGGGCGATCACCACGGCGTAGGAGAAGCCGGCGGAGATCGCGAAGTCCGGCTTGGTGATCTCGTGCTCGATCAGCCATTTCGGCCCGACGAAGCCGCCCGCCTCTTCGTCATAGGTGAAGTGCAGCTCGACCGTGCCGTCGAGGTCCTCCGGGCGCTCCTTCAGCGCCAGCAGGGCGAAGGCGTAGGTGGCGAAATCGGATTTGGAGACGGCGGCGCCGCGCCCATAGATCGCCCCGCCGCGCTCCTCGGCGCCGTAGGGATCATAGGTCCAGCCCTCGCCAGGTGGCACCACGTCGCCATGGGCATTGAGCGCGATCACCGGCCCCTGCCCGCTGCCGAAGCGCTCGCGCACCACGAGGTTCACCACCGACTTCATGCCGTAGGTCTTCACGAAGGGCTCGGGCACCGGATGGCGCTCGACGGTGAAGCCCAGCTCCTCCAGCAGCTGGCCGGCGACCTCCGCATGGGGGGCGCAATCGCCGGGCGGGTTATCGCTCGGCACGCGCACCAGCGCCTTGAGGAATTCGACTTCGCGCGCGAGGGGCGCCTTGTCGTCGCCGGGGATGGTCACGTCTCTACTCCGCCTGTGGCTTCGCTGAGTTGCGGAAGCTGGAAACGCTCGATGAAGCGCACCAGCGCGGCCGCCGCAAGCCCCATATCGTCGGGGGAGGCGTATTCGGCCGGGTTATGGCTGATCCCGCCGCGGCAGCGCACGAACAACATGCCGATCGGGCACAGCGCGGACATGGCCTGCCCGTCATGCCCGGCGCCGGAAGCCAGCGTCGGCGCGCGATGGCCGACAGCGGCGACCGCGTTGCGCAGGCGCAGTTGCAGGTCGCGGAAGCACGGCACGGTCGCGACCTCGTGGAAGGCCGAGATGACGACGCCGAGATGGCGCAGATCGGCGATGCGGTGTGCCTCGCGTTCGAAGCGCTCCAGCGCGTCGCGCCGTGACAGGTCCGAACCGGAGCGCAGATCGACGGTGAAGACGACGCGCGAGGGAATGACGTTGATTGAGCCGGGCTCGACATGCACGCGCCCGACCGTCGCCACCATGCCGTGCGGGTCGGCCTTGGCGATGCGCTCGACCGCCAGCGCCATTTCCGCCGCGCCGAGCAGCGCATCGCGGCGCATGGTCATCGGCACAGTGCCGGCGTGGCCCGCCTCGCCGGTTACGGTGACGGAGAGGCGCGAGGCGCCGGCAATGGCGGTGACGACGCCGAGCGGTTCACCCTCGGCTTCCAGCACCGGGCCCTGCTCGATATGCGCCTCGACATAGGCGATGACCTTATTGGGGTCATAGGCGGCGGCGGGAATGTCGTCGGGGTTCTTGCCATAGGCAAGCAGCGCGTCGCGGTAGCTCACCCCATCCGCATCGCGCACGGTGAGATTGGCCGGCGAGAAAATGCCGGCGACAGCGGCCGAGGCCGACAGCGTGGTGGGAAAGCGCGTGCCTTCCTCGTCGCCAAAGGCCAGCACGTCGATGCCGAAGGGCTTGGTGACGCCGGCCTTGCGGATCTCGTCCAGCGCGAGAATGCCGAGGACTACGCCGAGCGTGCCGTCATACTTGCCGGCATTGCCGACCGTGTCGATATGCGAGCCGATGAGCAGGCGCGGTGCGTCGGGGCCGGCGGGGTGCCAGTGGCCGCGCACGGTGCCCAGCGCATCCTCGGAAACCTCGAGCCCGGCCGCGCGCATCCATGCGGCCACGCGATCGGCGGCGCGGCGATGTTCGGGGGTGAGGAAGAAGCGGGTCAGCCCGTCCGCAGTGGCGGAGATCGCGCCCAGTTCCTCGATCATGGCGGCGGCGCGCGCGCCCAGCGCAGCGATGTCCAGCGGCACGGTCATGATGTCGGTTCGGCGCCTCCACTGGATGCCGCGGTGAATCCGCCAGCCGGCCCAGCCTCGTCAGCGCATCGCATATGGGTGCCGCTTTGGCAATGTGCGGCGGCGTTGGCCGCCGCCGCACCTTCGTCTCAGGTTGGACTGACTGTCCGCCTCACTGGCCAGGGATCTTGTCGTCGATGCCCTTCACGTACCAGTTCATCGAGAGGATGTCCTTGTCCGCGAGAACGGCGCCTTCCTTGACGACCAGCTCACCCTTCTGGTTGGTGATCGGGCCCTTGAAGGGGTGCAGCGAGCCGTCCTTGATCGCGGCTTCGGTCTTCTCCGCCATCGCCTTCACATCGTCAGGCATGTTGGTGTAGGGCGCCATGACGACCTCGCCATCCTTCATGCCGCTCCAGGTGTCGGTGGACTTCCAGGTGCCGTCCAGCACCGCCTTGGTGCGCTCGATATAGTAGGGCGCCCAGTTGTCGACGATGGAGGTCAGCTGCGCCTTCGGCCCGAAAGCGATCATGTCGGAGGCTTGGCCAAACGCCTTCACGCCGCGCGCCTCGGCCGCCTGCATGGCGGCGGGGCTGTCGGTGTGCTGGGAGATCACATCGGCGCCCTGGTCGATCAGCGCCTTGGCCGCATCGGCCTCCTTGGCCGGATCGAACCAGGAGTTCACCCAGACGATCTTGATCTTGATGTCGGGATTGACCGACTGCGCGCCGAGCATCAGCGAGTTGATGCCGGAGATGACTTCCGGGATCGGGAAGGAGGCGATGTAGCCGATCGTGCCGGTCTTGGAAGTCTTGGCCGCGATCTGGCCGAGGATGTAGCGGCCCTCATGGAACTTCGAGTTGTAGGTCGCGACGTTGGGCGCGGTCTTGTAGCCAGTGGCGTGCTCGAAATAGACCTTGGGGTAGCGCTTCGCCACCTTCAGCGTCGGCTCCATATAGCCGAAGGAGGTGGTGAAGATCAGCTTGTTGCCGGCGCGCACGAGCTGCTCGATGACGCGCTCAGCGTCCGGGCCCTCCGGCACGTTCTCGACATAGGTCGTCTCGACCTTGTCACCGAACTCCTTCTCGACCGCCTTGCGGCCCTGATCGTGCTGGTAGGTCCAGCCGAAATCACCCACCGGTCCGATATAGACGAAGCCGATCTTGAGCTTCTCGGCGGCTGAGGCGCCGGTTGCGCCGACGCCGGCGAGCGCGAAGCCCGCGGCGATGGCGACCGCCATGGAGAGAATTTTGCGCATGAACGTCTCCGTTCCCATTATGTCGCGGCCGAAATAACGTCCGGCAGCACGCGGCCGCGACCGCGATGCCGGGGGCCGTCGCCACGGCCCGAAACGATGGATCAGCGATCCGGCACGAAGGGCACGCCCAATCCTGCCGGCGCCCCCTGCCCGCGCTTCAGCGCCGAGATGATAACCAGTGCCACCACTGTCGCCAGATAGGGCAACGAGGACAGCAACTGGGAGGGCACGCCGAGGCCGAAGCCCTGAACGTGCAGTTGCAAGATCGAGACCGCGCCGAACAGATAGGCGCCGGCGAGCAGCGAGAGCGGCTTCCAGGCCGAGAACACCACCAGCGCAAGGGCGATCCAGCCCCGACCGGCCGTCATGTCACTAGCCCAGAACGGCGTGTAGGCCAGCGACAGATGCGCCCCGGCGAGCCCGGCGCAGGCGCCGCCAAACATGATCGCCAGCGTGCGGATCTTGCGCACGGGGTGTCCGAGCGCATGGGCCGCCACCGGGTTCTCGCCGACGGCCCGCAGCACCAGACCGGCGCGGGTGCGGGCAAGGCCATACGTTACCAGCGCCAGAAGCAGCAGGGAGAGATAGACGAAGGCGTCCTGCCCGAAGAGCATCTCGCCCACCACCGGCAGCTCGGTAAGGACGGGAATGTGAAGCTGCGGCGCGCCGTCGAGCCGCGTGCCGACGAAGGGAGCGCCGATCAACCCGGCAATGCCGAGCCCGAGGATGGTGGTCGCCAACCCCGAAGCGACCTGGTTGGCAGCGAGCCAGACGGCAAGCCCGGCGAAGACCAGCGACAGCAGCGCGCCCGCGACCACGGCGGCGACGGTACCGAGGATGAGGCTGCCCGTGCCATAGGCGGTCGCGTAGCCAACCGCCGCGCCGACGATCATCATGCCCTCGACGCCGAGATTGAGTGTTCCGGCGCGCTCGGCCACGAGTTCGCCCAGCGACGCGAGCAGCAGCGTCGTTGCCGCGGCGACGATGCTCGCCAGCACCGCGCCGAGAATGGCCGCATCAAGCATGCTTGGCCCCCTCTACCCGTCGGACGCTGTAGCGCACCAGAACATCCGCCGCGAGAATCGCGATGAGCAAGGTGCCCTGGAACACGCGGGTGACATCGAAGGGCAGGCGCATGCTGATCTGCGCCGCCTCGCCGCCAATATAGGTCAGGGCCAGCACCAGGCTGGAAATGAGGATAAGCACCGGATGCAGCCGCCCCAGCATGGCCGCGATGATCGCGGTGAAGCCGTAGCCCGGCGAAATGCTCGGCTGAAGCTGGCCGATCGGGCCGGCCACTTCGATGATGCCGGCAAGGCCCGCGAGCCCGCCCGAGACCGCGAAGACGCCATAGGTCACGCGCTTCTCATCGAAGCCGGCAAAGGCGGCCGCGCGCGGCGCGGAGCCGCCGAGCTCGATGGAGTAGCCGACCAGCGTGCGGCCCAGCACGAAGGTTGCGACCGCGATGACGACCAGCGCGATGGCGATGCCGCCATGCAGGCGCCCTTCCTCGAACAGCAGCGGCATGATCGCCACATCATCGAAGGTCACGCTCTGTGGAAAGTTGAAGCCCTGCGGGTCACGCCACGGTCCGCGCACCAGATAATCCAACCCGAGCTGGGCGACATAGACCAGCATCAGCGAGGTGAGGATCTCGCTGGCGCCGAAGCGCACGCGCAGGAAGGCGGGGATGAGCCCCCACAGCGCCCCGCCAATCGCCCCCAGTACCAGCATGGTCGGGAGAACCCACGGGCCGGCGTCGGTGCCATGGGTGACGAGCGCCAGCGACGAGCCCAGCACCGCGCCGGCGACATACTGCCCTTCCGCGCCGATGTTCCAGCGGTTGGCGCGGTAACAGAATGCGAGGCCGGTGCCGATCAGCATCAGCGGCGAGGCCTTCACCACCAGCTCCTGCAGCGTCCACAGGTCGGTCAGCGGCTCGATGAAATAGATGCCGAAGGCGCGGATCGGATCATGTCCAAGCGCGACGAACATGATGGTGCCGACCACCACCGTCACGGCGATGGCGATCAGCGGCACCGTGGCGAGTCGCAGCGAGGAGATGTGCTCCTGCCGTTCCAGCCTAAGCGGCATGGGTGCCCTCCCCGGTCTGCTCATGCCCGTGGGCACCGCCCATGGCGAGGCCGATCGCCTCGCGCGAGGTCTCCGCCACCGGCACGGGTGCCGTCAACCGGCCCTCACTCATCACCGCGATGCGGTCGGTGAATTCCAGCAGCTCATCCAGATCCTGGCTGATCACCAGCACAGCGCAGCCTTCCGCCGCCTTCTCGCGCAGCGTGGTGCGGATGAAGGCCGCCGCCGCGGCGTCAACACCCCAGGTCGGCTGGTCAACGACGAGGAGCACGGGTTCGCGCAGCACCTCGCGGCCAATGACGAATTTCTGCAGATTGCCGCCCGAGAGCCGCCGCGCCTTGGGATCCTTGCTGCCGAATCGCACGTCGAAGCGCCGGACGATCTCCTGGAAGCGGTCATACAGGGCGTTGCGGCGGACAATGCCGTGCCTCACTAATGCGCCATCGCCATGGGTGGTCAGCAGCACATTGTCCGAGAGCCGCATATCCGGCGCGGCGGCGTGGCCGAGCCGCTCTTCCGGCACGAATCCCGCCTTGAGCGCGCGCCGGGCGGTTGGGCCGAGCCCGCCGGCCGCCACCTTATCGATGATGATGGCTTCGGCGTCCGCGTTCGGTTGCTCCCCGGACAGCGCCTCGAACAGGGCGGTCTGGCCGTTGCCCGCCACGCCGGCGATGCCGACGATCTCGCCGGCACGGATTTCCAGATTGATGTCGCGCAGTGCCGAACCGCGCGAGCCGTCGCCGGCAACGTTCAGGTTGCGCACCAGCAGGCGCGGCTCGCCCATCTCATGCGTGACGTTGCGCGGTGTCCGGGGCACTTCCGCGCCCACCATCAGCCGGGCAAGGCTCGACGCGCTCTCCTGCGCCGGATCGACCTCAGCGATGAACTTGCCGCCGCGCAGCACCGTGGCGCGCTGGCAGAGGCGGCGCACCTCGTCGAGCTTGTGGCTGATGAAGAGCACCGCCCGGCCCTCGCCCGTGAGCAGGTCGACCGTGCGGAACAGTGATTCGGACTCGTCAGGCGTCAGTACCGAGGTCGGCTCGTCGAGAATGAGCACGCGCGGATCGCCCAGCAGGCAACGCACGATTTCCACCCGCTGACGTTCGCCGACGGAAAGATCGCCGACGCGGCGATAGGGCTCGACGCCAAGGCCGTAGCGCTGCACGCAGGCGTCGATCCGCGCGGCGAGCGCCGGCAGCGGCTCATGCCCGGCAAGGCCCAGCGCGACGTTCTCCACGACGGTGAGCGCATCGAACAGGGCGAAATGCTGGAAGACGACGCCGACGCCCTTGGCGCGGGAACTCGCCGGATCGGGAAAGACGATCGGCGCGCCGTCATAGAGCAGTTCGCCGGAATCGGGCTGCAGCAGGCCACACAGCATCTTCACCAGCGTCGACTTGCCGGCGCCGTTCTCGCCCAGGAGCGCATGGGTTTCGCCGCCGCGTATGGCGAGGCTCACCTGATCGTTCGCGACCAGCGCCCCGAAACGCTTGGTGAGAGCAACCGCTTCCAGAAGCGGCGCGGCGGCGACAGCCTCAGCCATGGGAGATGCCCCCGGCGCGCGCGGCGGGAGGGCAGCTAAGCTGTGGCTGCGGCTTGCGATTCATGCTCGACCGAGTGCGGAGGTTGTGTCCGGCAGCATGGCATGACGCAAGGATGGAGCAAGCCTAAACTCTGGTCCATCCGGTCCGAAATTTGACGCCTTTTGCGTCAAATTCCGAACCGATCACGGAAGCAGAACGGTCGAGCCCGTGGTGCGGCGCCCCTCGAGATCGCGATGCGCCTCGGCGACATCCGCCAGCTTGTAGCGCTGGTCGATGGCGATCTTCACCACGCCGGTGCCGACCACCTCGAACAGGTCGGCCGCATTGGCGAGCAACGCGTCGCGCGTTGCGACATGAGTGAACAGAGTGGGACGGGTCGCGTAGAGCGAGCCCTTCTGCGACAGGGCCAGCAGGCTGAAATTCTGGATCGCGCCCGAGGCATTGCCGAAGCTCACGAACATGCCGCGCGGACGCAGGCAGTCGAGCGAGGCCGGATAGGTGGCCTGTCCGACGCCGTCATAGACCACGTCGCAGAGCGCGCCCTCGGTGATGTCCTTCACCCGCGCGACGAAGTCTTCCTCGCGGTAGTTGATAACATAGGCGGCGCCGTTGGCGCGGGCGAGTTCTGCCTTTTCGGCCGAGCCGACCGTGCCGATGACGGTGGCGCCAAGATGCGTTGCCCACTGGCACAGAATGAGGCCGACGCCGCCGGCGGCCGCCTGAACCAGAACGGTGTCGCCAGCCTTCACCGGGAACGTCTGGCGCAGCAGATAGCGCGCGGTCATGCCCTTCAGCATCATCGCGGCTGCGGTCTCGTCGGGAATGTTGGCGGGCAGCTTGAGCAACGGAGCGACGGGCATGACGCGCTCGCTGCAATAGGCGCCGAGCGAGGAACCATAGGCCACGCGATCGCCCGGCTTGAACTCGCTTACGCCCTCGCCGACCTCGACCACCACGCCGGCCGCTTCATTGCCGGGGATGAAGGGGAAGCCCTGCGGCGGCGGATAGAGACCGCTGCGGAAATAGGTGTCGATGAAGTTCAGCCCGATGGCGGTGTGGCGCAGGCGTACCTCGCCGGGACCGGGCGAGCCGATGGTGATCTCCTCATAGGACAGAACCTCAGGGCCACCGACTTCATGGACACGTACCGCCCAGGCCATGACAACTCCCACGCTTTGATTGGATCACTTCGGCGCACGCGCCAGTTCAGAGGCCGCTGGCGCTGTCCTCGGCCGCGCGGCGGCGGAACGGAATCAGCCCGAAGACCAGGAAGTACAGCGCACAGGCGCACAGTCCGAGCACCACCCAGCCCGGCGGGTTCAGCCCTTCCACCACAGCGACCACGGCGAGCACGGCCCAGAGGGCGAGCAGGCCGATGGTGAGCAGGCGCAGCCGCACCACGCGGAAGGGGTGCACGAACTTGATCGGCAGGAAGGTCGCGACCGACAGCAGCGCGATGATGGCGGCGATCAGCCAGGCATTCATCGGCACCAGGAAGAAGTAGAACACGACGAGGTTCCAAACGGCCGGGAAGCCCTGGAAATACAGGTCGTCGGTCTTCATCTCGGTGTCGGCGAAATACAGCGCGCTGGTCAGCAGAATCGCGGCGCTTGCGGGCACGGCAAGCCAGGCCGGCATCAGCCCGCCCATGGCGACGGCGAAGGCCGGCACCAGCACATAGGTGAGATAGTCCACCACCAGATCGAGCGTTTCGCCCGACCAGCGCGGCAGCACCTCCCA
Organism: Ancylobacter sp. WKF20; assembly: GCF_029760895.1. Classification (NCBI taxonomy): domain Bacteria; kingdom Pseudomonadati; phylum Pseudomonadota; class Alphaproteobacteria; order Hyphomicrobiales; family Xanthobacteraceae; genus Ancylobacter; species Ancylobacter sp. WKF20. The sequence continues at coordinate 1,261,129 of NZ_CP121679.1, read as the reverse complement.
CACCCGCGCGCGGCGGGCCATCGTGCCGTCGATGCCATCGACGAACAGGGCGGCGCCAAGCCAGGCGAACATGATCGACCAGTGTCCCTCGACCGCCGCGATCAGCGCGAGCAAGCCGCAGACGGCGCCGGAGGCGGTGAACAGGTGAACGGCGAAGGCGAGCGTCTGGCGACGCTTGGGACGCTCTATCATCAGCTTGTCAGCCAGCGACTTTGATGAAATCGCCACTGCTTTTCCTCCTGCGACCCAACCGGCGCATTTTTCATACGTGACTGCACGATCCGCCGACCACTTCCACGCCTATAACATGTGCGCGCATTAGCACGCATTGTCAGGTGGAGTGGTCCTGCTTATCCCACACTCCGGCGCGAGCTTATAGTCCCGCAGACGACAAGGGAGATCGAGATGTCAGCCAAGCCCGGTACCGAACGGCATATCGCGGTGGTCGGTGGCGGCGCAAGCGGCCTCGTGGCGGCTCTGGCGCTCGCTTCCAGCGACCTCGACGTGACGCTTATCGCCCCCGCGCGCAGCGTCGATCCGCGCACCACGGCGCTGATGGATGGCTCGGTGAACGCGCTGAAGGCGCTCGGTGTGTGGGAGCGCCTCGGGCCGCAGGCCGCGCCGCTGCGCATCATGCGCGTTCTCGACGGCACGACGCGGCTGCTGCGCGCGCCGCAGGTCGATTTCCGCGCTGGCGAACTGGGCCTTGAGGCCTTTGCCTGGAATGTCGAGAACGAGGCGCTGCTGGCCGCATTGGAAGAAGCGGTTGCCGGCGCCCCGCGCATTCGGCGCTTGCGCGCCAGTGTGACCGATGCGGCCGATCAGGGTGATCACGTGCGTCTTACCCTGGACACCGGCGACGCGCTGGATGTCGCACTGGTTGCGGCGGCGGACGGGCGGCAGTCGCCCTGCCGCCGGGCGGCGGGCATCGATGTGCGCACGCGCGACTACCCGCAGGTGGCGGTGACCGCGACGCTGGCGCATGGGCGACCGCATGGCGACATCTCCACCGAGTTCCACACCGAGACCGGGCCGTTCACCCTCGTCCCCCTGCCCGGCCAGCGCAGCAGCATCGTTTGCGTGGTTTCGCCCCGCGAGGCGGAGACGCTGATGGCGCTGGACGAGGACGCGTTCAGCCGTGTCATGGAGCGGAAGGCGCGTTCCATCCTTGGGTCGATGCGGCTCGATTCGCCGCGCGGCAGCTTTCCGCTCAGCGCCCGTACCGCCACGCTTTTCGCCAAGGGCCGCATTGCGCTGATCGGCGAGGCCGCGCATATCATTCCGCCGATCGGCGCGCAGGGCCTCAATCTCGGTATTCGCGACGCCGCGACGCTGGCCGAACTGGTGGACGATGTGTCTCGCGCGGGCGGGGATGTCGGCGGTGCGGCGGTGAGTGAGGCCTATGAGCGCCGGCGCCGGGCGGATGTGGAAAGCCGGACCTTCGCGGTGGACCTGCTCAACCGCTCGCTGCTCAGTGGCTTCCTGCCCATGGCAGGGGTGCGTGGCCTCGGCCTCTGGCTGCTCGACAAGACGCCGATGCTGCGGCGGGCGGTGATGCGCGAGGGTGTCGGCCCGACCCGCGACGTGCCGGCCCTTCTCACCGGCAAGGTGGCCTGAACTCAGCGCAGGCCGTGCGGCAGCATGTCGTGCTGCAGGGCGTAGAGCATGAGCGTGACGGTGAGCACGGACACAACCGTGCCGATCAGCACGCCGCCGGACGCGCCCTGCACATAGGTCTCGTACTGCTTCGCCATGATGAAGGCGTTGAGCGCGGGCGGCAGGCTCGCCATCAGCACGGCCGTGGCGATCCACACCGGGTCGAAGCCTCCGACCGTGGTGAGCACCAGCCAGACCAAAGCCGGGTGGACCACCAGCTTGATCGCCAGCAGCGCCGGCACCTCGCTCTGCACCCGGTTCATCGGTCGTAGCGCGACGGATACGCCGAGGGTGAACAGCGCGCAGGGCGCTGCGGCGTTGCGCAGGAATTCCAGCGTCTTCTCGATGGCAGCGGGCGGGTGGAACTCGATATAGGCGGCGAAGACGCCGAGGAAGGTCGCGACGTTGAACGGGTGCGTCACCACACGGCGGACGACCAAGAGCAGCGTCGCCGACAAGGGCCGTTTGTCGCGCCCGCCGACCGCCATCAGGATTGGCACGATGGTGAAGAAGAACAGGCTGTCGAAGACGAAAATCAGCGCCGTCGGCACCGAGGCGCCCATGCCGAGCGCGCCCAGCGTCAGGCCCGGGCCCATATAGCCGACATTGGAATAGGAGCCGAGAATCGCCGCAATGGTCGCTTCCGGCAGGTTGCCGCGGCGCAGCCACAGGCCAACCAGCAGCGACAGGCCGAAGCAAGCCGCCGTCGACAGGGTCGTGGTGGCGATGAAGGCGCCGTTGGTCAATTCATGGAACGGGGTACGCGCCACCAGCGAGAAGAACAGCGCCGGCAATGCCACATAGATGATGAAGAAGCTCAGCCAGGCGAGGCCGCTTTCGGGGATGCGCGCGAGCCGGCCGCATCCCAGCCCGAGGAAGATGACGCCGAAAAACGGAAGTGCTAACGCTAGAACCTCGGCCATTGGCGTTGGCTACCGGCTCGCCAGGGGTCGGTCAATCGGTCTTTCGGGGCGGAAAGCCGTGCTGCCGGTGGCAGATGGCGTCGCGGTTGCGTCGCTCCCCCCAAGGACGGGACAAAGGACGGGACGGCCTCGGGCGTCGCGGGAGAGGATGGACGGATGATGAAGGAGCGCAACGCCAAGTACCGGATCGGGCAGATCGTGCGCCACCGGCATTACCCGTTCCGCGGCGTGGTCTTCGACGTCGATCCCGAATTCACCAACACCGACGAATGGTGGGATTCGATCCCCGAGAACATCCGCCCCTCGACCAAGGATCAGCCCTTCTACCACCTGCTGGCGGAGAACGCGGAGACCGAATACGTGGCCTACGTCTCCGAGCAGAATCTGGAGCTCGACACGTCCGGCGAGCCGGTGCGCCACCCGCAGGTGCGCGAGATGCTGGCCGCTGATGGCGATGGCGGCTGGCGGGTGCGCAGCGAACGGCTCCAGTAGCCCGTTTACGTAGCTTCAGCGCGGCAAGGGCTGAAAACGAAAACGCCCGGCCGAAGCCGGGCGTTCGTCAATGAGATGTGCCGGAGCTCACTGCGCCGGCTGGCCGTTCTTCAGCTTCTCGGCACCGAGCTTCTCCAGACCCGCCTTGGTCTGCTGCTCGCGGGCGTCAGCCTCGGCCTTGATCGCGTCCTGACGGGCCTTGACCTGATCCTGGATCTTCTTGACCTGGTCCTCAAACACCTTCTGGTCCGTCTCCGGGCCGTCATAGACCTTGGCGAAATCGCCGAGGCCGATCGGGTAGGAGATCACGCGGCCAACCGCGTTGGCGACGCTGATGGTGAGGCCCGGAGCCTTCTTCATGCGGTCGATGAAGGCCTGGTCGATCTGGATGTCGCCGCGGCAGGACTGCGGGTCGCACATGACGAAGGTGCCCAGAACCGGCTGCTCATTGGCCAGCGCAACGCGGAAGCCGTTGCGCAGCAGAACGCCCATCTGGGTCGGGAACATCACGAAGAACGCCTTGCGCGGGTCATCCTTGATGTCGAGCAGGCCGAAGCGCACCAGCACCGGGCCGGTGTCGCTGATGATGGTCTGCTCCAGCGTGCAGACCTGCTTCTTGAGGTTCGGATCATCACCGCAGCGCTTGACCCACGGAATCGGGATCGCGGGGATCTGCGCCTGCTGGCCCTGCTGGGGCTGGGCCGGAGCCGCCTGCTGCGGCTGCGCGGCGGGGGCCGCAGCGGGCTTCTGGGCAGGCTTGGCGGGCTGGGTCTGCGCAAAGGCGGTGCTGGTCAGCGCCAGCACCATGGCGGCGCCGGCGACCTGGCGCGCGAGAGTCGAGCGGTTGATCATATCGAATTCCTGTCGTTCGGCCCGCGGTGACATGCGGTTGTCGGACGCCTCTGCGCCATCTCGGGAACGTGGGCTGTCTCAAGCCCAATTGAGGCGACAGAGTGACCCTCTGGCAGTTGAATGTCGTGGATCGTGCTAGACATTCTCGTGTGAGCGCGAGTCGAATCTGTGGCCAGGGAACGGAAGCGTGACCGATATCGCCCGCCGCGCGTTCCTGCGCAATGCCGTAGTTGTCGGTAACGGCCTCCTCTGCGCGCGCTTGTCCCCCGCGCAAGCGCAGAACCCGGCTCCCATGGGCCGTCATGGCATCGCCATGCATGGCGAACCGGCCTATCCGGACGGCTTCGCCCATTACACCAGCGTCAACCCTGACGCCCCCAAAGGTGGGCGGCTGACGCAGGGGGCCGTGGGCAGTTTCGACAGCCTCAATCCCTTCATCGTGCGCGGCACGGCACCGCCCTTCATCCGCTGGAACATCGTCGAGAGCCTGATGGCCCGCTCGCCGGACGAGGCCTTCACCTGCTACGGACTGCTCGCCCGCAGCGTGGAGACCGACGAGGCCCGCAGCTACGTCGCCTTCGAGATCGACCCGCGCGCCCGCTTTTCCGACGGGGCGCCGGTAACCGCGGACGACGTGCTGTTCTCGTTCAACCTGTTGCGCGTGAAGGGCCGGCCGAACCACCGGACCTTCTACGGCAAGGTATCGAAGGCGGAAGTCACTGGCCCGCTCGCCATTCGCTTCACCTTCGGGGCCGTGGACCGCGAGCTGCCGCTGATCATGGCGCTCATGCCGGTTCTGGCGCGCCATGCCGCGGACGAGGCGACCTTCGACCAGACCAGCTTCACCGCGCCGCTGGGCAGCGGACCTTACACGGTGGCGCAGGTTCGCCCCGGCGAAAGCGTGATCCTCACCCGGCGCGAGGACTATTGGGGCCGCGACCTGCCGGTGAACCGCGGCAATTACAATGTCGACACGCTGCGCTACGATTTCTACCGCGACGTGAACAGCCAGTTCGAGGCGTTCAAGCGCGGGCTCTCCGACATACGCTTCGAGACCGATCCCGGCCGCTGGAAGACCGGCTATGACATTCCCGCCGTGCGCGACGGGCGCATCGTGCAGGAGGAGATCGAAACGGGCATGCCGAAGCCCTATTCGGCGCTGATCTTCAACATGCGCCGCCCGCTCTTCGCGGATGCGCGGGTGCGTGAAGCGATGGTCGAGCTGTTCGATTTCGAGTGGGCGAACGCCAATCTCTATTTCGGCGTCTACCGGCGCAACGGCAGCTTCTATGACGGCTCGGAGCTCTCGGCGCGCGGGCGCCCGGCGGACGCGCGCGAGCGGGAGCTGCTCTCCCGCTACCCCGACGCCGTGCTGCCCACTGTGATGGACGGCACGTGGCAGCCACCGACATCGGATGGCTCAGGCCGCGACCGGGCCCGTCTCAAGCGCGCGCTGGAGCTGTTCGCCAGCGCCGGCTGGGAGCTGAAGGGCGGCAAGCTGACCGCCACGGACGGCCGGGCCTTCGCGCCGGAGCTGCTGGTCGGCACCAAGGACCAGGAGCGTCTCGCCCTCGCCTACCAGAACATGCTGAAGCGCGCGGGAGTGACGCTGAACATCCGCCTCGTCGACAATGTGCAGTTCGAGGCCCGCAAGCAGACCTATGACTACGACATGGTGCCCTATATCTGGGACCAGTCGCTCTCGCCCGGCAATGAGCAGGCGTTCTATTTCGGCTCGGCGGCGGCCGATGTGCCGGGTACGCGCAACTTCATGGGGCTGAAGAGCCCGGCGGCGGACGCGATGATCGAGGCGCTGCTCGCCGCCCGCGCGCGGCCGGACTTCATCTCCGCCGTGCGGGCGCTGGATCGTGTGCTGATCTCCGCCCGCTTTTCAGTGCCGCTGTTCTACACGCCGGGCCAGTGGGTGGCGCGCTGGACGGCGATCCAGCGGCCGGAACGCGTGGCGCTCGCGGGCACGCTGGCCGAGAGCTGGTGGCGCGAACCCGGCCGCTGACGCGATACAAGCTGCGCCGGTTTCGTTGACGTTGTTGCAAACAAGCGCTGGACAGTCCGCCGAGAAAAGGTTCCTTAGGGGCGGGTCGTCCGACCCTGCGGACCTGGCCCCGGTGGTGCCGGGATGCCCCGCGGGGCGATGCGGCTAAGCTGATCTCGGAGTTCTCTCGATGCGTTACGCCCTTGGTCTGGCGGCTGGCGGCCTGGCTCTGGCCCTGTCCGCTCTCAGTGCGGTTCCCGCCGGCGCCCAGTCGTCGATCACCGTGCATCCCCAGCCGAATGCGGGGAGCAACGACCCGGTCAATCTCGAGATCAAGATCAAGCCGCTCAACAACCCGAACTATCTCGACTACGGCCCGCTGCCCGACAAGCCCGGCGCCGACCACAGCCAGGATTACATGAACCAGGCCGGCGGCAATTCGCCGGACTTCGCCGGTCCGGGCTCGGATGTCGACGCCGACGTGCTCCCCGACAGCGACGGCGCCTATGACGGGCCGATTTCCGGCACGCCTTTCTGACGGCTGCGGGTTTGATCGGCCAACACGTGGCGGGCGGCCTCAGGCCGCCTTGGCCCCTTGCTCGGCAATCTTCGCCAGTTCTTTCAGAATGCCGGCCGTGCCCTTGAGGCGCGCATTGGCGTTCGGCCAATCCTCCGAGAACACCACCTTGCCGTCCGGCCGCATCTTCGCGACCACGTGCGGCTTGCCGACATAGGTGATGAAGCCGGCCGGGTTCGGGAAGCGCCCGTCCCGGAAGGTGAGCACCGCCCCGCGCGGGCCGGCATCGACCTTCTCCACATTGGCGCGGCGGCAGAACGCCTTGATGCTGACGAGCTTGAGCAGTTGCTCGACCTCCTCGGGTAGCGACCCGAAGCGGTCCACCAGCTCGGCGCCCATCGCCTCGATCTCCTGATCGGTCTCCATATCCGCGAGCCGCCGGTACAGCGACAGGCGCACATGCAGATCCGCCACATAATCCTCGGGGATGAGGACCGGCGTGCCGATGGAGATCTGCGGCGACCATTTGTCGGCTGTCGGCGCGGTGATGCCGGCCTTGAGGTTGGCGATCGCCTCCTCCAGCATCTCCTGATAGAGCTCGTAACCGACCTCCTTGATATGGCCGGACTGCTCGTCGCCCAAGAGGTTGCCGGCGCCGCGAATGTCGAGGTCGTGGCTGGCGAGCTGGAAGCCGGCGCCCAGCGTATCGAGCGACTGCAGCACCTTGAGGCGGCGTTCCGCTTGCGTCGTCAGCGCCTTCTCCGTCGGCAGCGTAAAGATGGCATAGGCGCGCGTCTTCGAGCGGCCGACGCGCCCGCGCAGCTGGTAGAGCTGGGCGAGGCCGAACATGTCCGCGCGGTGGATGATGAGGGTGTTGGCGGTCGGAATATCCAGCCCGGATTCCACGATGGTGGTGGAGAGCAGCACGTCGAACTGCCCGTCATAGAAGGCGGACATGATCTCCTCGAGCTGCGTCGCCGCCATCTGGCCATGGGCGACGGCGACACGCACCTCCGGCACGCTCTTGTCGAGGAAGTCCTTCACCTCGCCGAGATCCTCGATGCGCGGGCAGACATAGAAGCTCTGGCCGCCACGATAGCGCTCGCGCAGCAGGGCCTCGCGCACGATCAGCGGATCGAACGGCGTGACGAAGCTGCGCACCGCGAGCCGGTCCACCGGCGGCGAGGCGATGATGGAGAGCTCGCGCACCCCGGTCATGGCCAGCTGAAGCGTGCGCGGGATCGGCGTCGCGGTGAGCGTCAGCACATGCACCTCGGCGCGGAGCTGCTTCATCTTCTCCTTATGGCCGACGCCGAAATGCTGCTCCTCGTCGATGATGACGAGGCCGAGATCCTTGAAGCTGATCGCCTTGCCGAGCAGCGCGTGGGTACCGACGACGATGTCGACCGTGCCGTCCGCCAGCCCCTTCTTGGTCTCGCTCATCTCCTTGCCGGTGACGAGGCGCGAGGCCTGACGCACCACGATGGGCAGGCCCTTGAAGCGCTCGGAGAAGGTCTTGAAATGCTGGCGCGCCAGCAGCGTGGTCGGGACCACGACGGCGACTTGCTTGCCGTTCAGCGCGACGGCAAAGGCGGCGCGCAACGCCACCTCGGTCTTGCCGAAGCCGACATCGCCGCAGACCAGCCGGTCCATCGGATGGCCGGAGCCGAGATCGTCGAACACCGCGTCGATGGCGGCTTCCTGATCCTCGGTCTCCTCATAGGGGAAGCGGGCGCGGAACTCGTCATAGATGCCCGCCGCCGGCACGAGGCGCGGCGCTTCGTGGAGCTGGCGCTGCGCGGCGATCTTGATGAGCTCGGCCGCCATCTCGCGGATGCGGCTTTTCATCCGCGCCTTGCGCGCCTGCCAGCCCCCGCCACCCAGCCGGTCGAGCTGCGCCTCGGTGTCCTCCGAGCCGTAGCGCGAGAGGAGTTCGAGATTCTCCACCGGCAGGAAGAGCTTGGAGCCCTCCGCATAGTGGATTTCGAGGCAGTCATGGGGCGCGCCCATGGCCTCGATGGTCTTCAGCCCGATGAAGCGACCAATGCCGTGATCGACATGCACCACGAGGTCGCCGGCGGTGAGCGAGGTCAGCTCGGCGATGATGTCCTGCGCGCGGCGCGCCTTGCGCTTGGGGCGCACGAGCCGGTCGCCGAGAATGTCCTGCTCGCCGATCACCACGAGTTGGTCGGTCTCGAAGCCGCTCTCGATGCCGAGGACGGCGAGACCGATCGTGCCCTTGGGCAGCGCCTCGGCGGCATCGCGCGTGCCGACGGTCTGGGTGCCCTTGAGCCCATGATCGGCCAGCACGGTGGCCAGCCGGTCGCGCGAGCCGTCCGACCAGGCGGCGAGGATGGTGCGCTTCGTCTTGGCCTGCTCGCGCAGATAATTGACAGCGACGTCGAAAAGCTGCGCCTCTGGGTCGGCGCGCTCGGCGGCAAAGGACCGCACGGGGTGGCCGTCAAGGTCGAGCACGTTCTTGGCCGGCGGCAGCGCGAAGGCGGACAGCGCGACCTTGGACGCGACGGCGTTACGCTGCTCCCATTCGGTGGCGGTGAGGTAGAGCCGATCCGGCGGCAGCGGCTTGTAGGGTGTGCCGGTGCTATGCTCCATGCCGTGGCGGCGGGCGTCGTAATAATCGGCGATCTGGTCGAGCCGCGAGGCGGCTGCCTCCCCGCCCTGCGCTTCCATCACGATCGGCGCGTCGGGCGCGTAGTCGAACAGCGTGTCGAGCCCGTCATGGAACAGCGGCAGCCAGTGCTCCATTCCTGCGTAACGCCGGCCTTCGCTGATGTGCTCATAGAGCTGGTCGCCACGCTGGGCGGCGCCGAACTGCTGCACATAGGCCATGCGGAAACGCTTCATCGTCTCCGTGGTGAGCTGAAGCTCGCTCATCGGCACGAGATCGAGCGAGCGCAATTGCATCGCCGTGCGCTGAGTCTCCGGATCAAAGGAGCGGATCGACTCCAGCGTGTCGCCGAAGAAGTCGAGCCGCACCGGCGCCGGCAGGCCCGGCGGGTAGAGATCGACGATGCCGCCACGCACCGCATACTCGCCGGTGTCGCGCACAGTGGAGGTGCGCAGGAAGCCGTTCACCTCGGCCCAGCCGACCACATCGTCCATCGACAGCGCATTGCCCGGCGCCGCCGAGAAGGACTGCGTCGCCACCAGGGCGCGCTTCGGCACGCGCTGGAGCGCGGCGTTGACCGTGGTGAGGACGATGGTGCCGGCTTCGCGTCCCTTCACCCGCGCAAGACGCGCGAGCGTGGTCATGCGCCGCGCGATGATCGCGCCGTTGGGCGAGGCGCGGTCATAGGGCAGGCAGTCCCAGGCCGGGAAGGGCAGCACTTCGATGCCCGGCGCGAAGAAGCCGAGCGCCCGCTCCAGCTCCGCCATGCGCTCCGTGTCGCGGCAGATCACCAGAAGTGTCGGCCACGGCGCCTCCTCCTGCGCGGCGAGCGCGCGGGCGAGATCGGCGACGACCAGCCCCTCCATGCCGTTCGGCACATTGGCGAGGGTCAGCGTCTTTCCCGGCGCGAGCTGGGAACTGAGCGTGGCAAGCGGCGAGCGAAGCGGGGTCTTCATAGGCTGGGAACGCCCTCACCCGACAGGTGAAACTGCCGGAAGCGGTGGAAGATGGGGGTGTCATAGGCCGGGTCCGGCACGCCGGAGTTGATCCAGCCGAAGAGGTCGGGATCCTCGACCTCGATCAGTTCTTCGAAGGCTGCGACCTCCTCCTCGCTCATCACGCCGATCATGGCGTCGGCGAAGCGGCCCATGAGCAGGTCCATCTCGCGCGTGCCGCGATGCCAGGAACGGTAGAGGATGCGGCGACGGCAGGCATCGAGGCCGGCGCTCGAACGGGTGGTTCCGGTCATGGGGGCGATTGCTCCAGAGGCTTCTGTCCGAGGGCGCAGCCGCGGAAGGCGGTGTCTTTAGCGCGCCACGCGGTCGCTGTCAGGTAGACCTTGCGATTGGGTGGTCAAGATGCGGCGCATGGCGGTGGGCGAGCGTGGTGATCGGATTGCGCGGGCGGGCCGCTTCGTCCACCTTCCGGCATCATGCTGCGGCCCGACATCCTCAACTCCTATTTCGCGCCGATCACCGGCCTGCCGGGCATCGGACCGAAGCTCGCCAAGCCGTTCAACCGTCTGCTCGGCCGGGCGGAGGGCGCGCGGGTGCTCGACCTGCTGCTTCACCTGCCGGCCTCCACCATTGACCGCCGCGCCCGGCCTACGCTCCGCGAGGTAGTGCCGGACACGGTGGTGACGGTCGAAGTCCATGTCGACCGCCATGTGCCGACGCCGCGCGGATCGCGGGCGCCCTATCGCGTCTACGCCCATGACGAGACCGGCGATCTCGTGCTGGCCTTCTTCAAGGCCGACCGGAGCTGGATGGAGCGCCTGCTGCCCATCGGCGAGACGCGGTGGGTATCGGGGACCATCAGTCTCTACGACGGCATCCCGCAAATGGTTCACCCGGACCGGGTGCTGGATGCTGCAGGGCTGGCCAAGCTGCCGCCCATCGAGCCGGTCTATCCGCTGGTCGAGGGGCTCGGGCATGGCCATGTGCGTCGCGCCGTGGACGCCGCACTCGGCCAGACCGGCGACCTGCCGGAGTGGCAGGCGGGGACGCCTGCGCTGAGCTTCCATGAGGCGCTGCGCCGGGTTCACCAGCCGGCGGATACGGAGGACGCGCAGCCGCTCGGCGCCGCCTGGCAACGGCTTGCCTATGATGAATTGCTGGCTGGCCAGATCGCCCTCGCGCTGGTGCGGGCCCGCACCGTCAAACAGGCCGGCCGACCGAGCATCGGCGACGGGCGGCTGACGGGGCGGATCGAGGCCGCCCTGCCCTTCGCCCTCACCGGCTCGCAGCGCGAGGCGCTCATCGCCATCCGCGCCGATCTCGCCTCGCAGGACCGGATGCTGCGTCTGCTGCAGGGCGATGTCGGCTCCGGTAAGACGGTCGTCGCGCTGCTCGCCGCCGCGACGGTGGTCGAGGCCGGCCGGCAGGCGGCGATCATGGCGCCGACGGAAATCCTCGCCCGGCAGCACATGAAGACCATCGCCCCGCTCGCCGAGACCGTCGGGTTGCGGGTCGCCCTGCTGACGGGACGCGAGAAGGGCAAGGCTCGCGAGGCCCTGCTGGCTTCCCTTGCTTCTGGCGAGATCGACCTCGTCATCGGCACCCATGCGTTGTTTCAGGAGGGCGTCGCCTTTCGCGACCTCGGCCTCGCGATCGTCGACGAGCAGCACCGTTTCGGCGTGCACCAGCGCCTCGCCCTCGCCTCCAAGGGCGACGCGGTGGATGTGCTGGTGATGACGGCGACCCCCATTCCGCGCACGCTGGTTCTCACCTACTTCGGCGACATGGCGTCGAGCGAGCTGCGGGAGAAGCCGGCCGGGCGCAAGCCGATCGACACCCGCGCCATTCCATCCGACCGCATCGACGAGATCGTCGCGCGCCTCGGCACGGCGCTCGCGCAGGGGCGGCGCGCTTACTGGATCTGCCCGCTGGTGGAGGAATCGGAGAACTCCGACCTTGCTGCCGCCGAGCTGCGTTTCAGCGAGCTTCAGGCGCATTTTGGCGCCCGCGTGGGTCTCGTTCACGGCAAGATGAAGGGTGCGGAGAAGGATGCCGCCATGGCCGCCTTCGCTGCCGGCGAGACGCAGCTTCTGGTGGCGACCACGGTGGTGGAAGTGGGCGTCGACGTGCCGGAAGCTTCGATCATCGTCATCGAGCACGCCGAACGATTCGGCCTCGCGCAGCTTCACCAATTGCGCGGGCGGGTCGGGCGTGGGGATGCCGCCTCGGTGTGTCTGCTGCTCTACCGCCGCCCACTCGGCGAAGTGGCGCATCAGCGTTTGGAGGCGTTGCGGTCCTCCGAGGATGGGTTCTTCCTGGCAGAGGAGGATCTGCGCCTGCGCGGCGAGGGCGATGTCCTCGGCACCCGGCAGAGCGGCTTCCCCGGTTTCCGCCTCGCGCGGCTGGACGTTCACGGCCCGCTGCTGGATCGCGCGCGGGCGGAGGCGGCAGAGATCGTTGAGAATGATTCCGATCTTTCCAGCCCGCGTGGAGTGGCCCTGCGGCTTTTGCTACATATCTTTGAAAGGGATGTAGCCGTGAAGCTCCTGAGCGCCGGCTGAGTTATTGTGTGTTGACCATGGGACAACTTGGACCGAGCGCCGCGATGCCGCCACGGGACGAGCCGAGATCGCCGGTTTATTCCGCAACGTCACCTCTGCGCTGGGTGATGTTCGCGGCCGGCTGGCTATGCGTCGGTCTCGGCATCTTCGGCATCATCATGCCCGGCATGCCCGGTACAGTGTTCCTCATTCTCGCGGCCTGGCTGTTCTCCCGCTCCTCGCCGCGCTTCGAGGCGTGGCTGCTGGGACATCCCAGGCTCGGCCCCTCCGTGCGCGCCTGGCGCGCGAATGGAGCGGTGCCGCGCTGGGCGCAGTTCGTCGCGACGGGCTCGATGATGGCCAGCTTCGGCATTCTGGTGATGCTCGGCCTGTCGCTGCCAGTGCTCGGCATGATCGGCGTGACCTTCATCGCTGTCTCCGCCTATCTGCTCACCCGGCCGACCGCGTGATGGACGCACCCGCCGGCCTCATCCTCGCGGGCGGCCTGTCCCGGCGCATGGGTGGCGGCGACAAGGCGCTGCTTCGGCTGGGCGGCGAGACCATCCTCGCCCGGATCGCCCGGATCGTCGGGCCTCAGGTTTCCCCGCTTCTGCTCAACGCCAACGGGCCGGCCGAGCGCTTCGGGCTCGATCTGCCGGTTATCCCCGACAGCGTGCCGGATCGGCCCGGGCCGCTCGCCGGTATTCTCGCTGGGCTCGACCATCTCGCGGCACACTTGCCGCAGGCCCGCCATTTGCTCACCGTCCCATCCGACTGCCCGTTCCTGCCGGCGGATCTCGCCGCGCGACTGACGCAAGCGGCCGGGCGTGACGGCGCCGCCTGCGCCGGCTCGGGCGGGCGGGTGCATGGCGTGGTCGGCCTGTGGCCGGTCGCGGCGCGGGAGGATTTGCGCCGTCTCCTGCTTCAGGATGGTCAGCGACGCGTGGATGCCTGGCTGGCGCGGGTTGGGGCGGCCACGGTCGACTGGCCCGTCACGCCGCTTGACCCGTTCTTCAACGTCAACACGCCCGACGACCTCGCGCACGCCGAGGCGCTGGCCGCTCAGGCCAGCTGAGGCGCACTTGCGCGCCAGAGGATGCTTTCCACCGGCGCCGCATGGCGCTCGACCGCCGCCGCGATGGCCTCGATGTCGTCGAGGTCGATCACCGGCAGGGTGACGCCCTCAAGCGGCGCGTCCGAGGCGATGGCGACGATGTACGGGTCATCGGGGTGCAGCAGTGGCTTGCCGACCTCGGCCCGGTGAATCTCGATCTTCGGATGATGGTCGCGCTTGAAGCCCTCGACCAGCACGATGTCGACCGCCGCGAGATGGGCCACCAGTTCCGGCAGTTCCGGCTCGGCAGCGCCACGCAGCTCATGCATCAGGGCCCAGCGATTACCGGACGACACCAGCACCTCGGTCGCGCCGGCGACACGGTGCGTGTGCGAATCCTTGCCGGGCACGTCGATATCGAAATTGTGGTGGGCGTGCTTGATGGTGGAAACGCGCAGTCCCCGCGCCACCAGCGCCGGAATGAGCTGGGCCAGCAGGGTCGTCTTGCCCGCGCCGCTCCAGCCGGCGAAACCGATGAGCCGCATCCGCTCCTCCTCAACCATCCGCCGCTGAGGTCGGTCGTCGAGGCGCACAAGTCAAGCGGGTGCCGGCCATGACCCCATAGCCGGCGTCGATCCGGCGCGGGGCGATCATGCCGCGCCGCGTGCGACTTGCCGGATGGGCGCCGGCCGGATTAGGTGCGCTCATGCAAGGAACGCGGGCGGAGGCGGCCATGTCCGACGACAGCGATACTGTGCTCCGGCTGGACCTCCGGGGGCTGAAATGCCCCCTGCCCGCGCTGCACACGCGGCGGGCGCTGGAACGAGCGGCGCCGGGCGCACGCCTCATCATCCAATGCACCGACCCGATGGCGGTGATCGACATCCCCCACCTCGCCCAGCAGGACGGTCATCGGCTGGAGGGGCAGGCGCAGCAGGACGGCGTGCTCACCTTCACGCTGCGCAAGGCCACGGTTAGCGTCAGTAGCTGATGCCGCAACCGTCGGCGACCTCTTCCAGCGCCTTGGTGGAACCGCGAGCGTTGAACTTGGTCTCGTGGAAATTCTCGCCCTTCATGGTGATGACGACGGAAATCGACGAATCCGCGTCCATCACCTCGAGGAAGAGATCCTCGTCCACCTCGGCCACGATGCCGAGCGTGCCCTTCACCTCATGAGCGACGGCATCGAAGACGAGGATCTCGCCCTTGTCCGCACGCACGCGCAGCTTGGCGCCCACCGTGTTCATCGCCTCGACGTCCTTCGGGTCGTCGATCTTTTCCGGCGTGATGAAGACCGCTTCCAGATTGTCACTGCGGCAGCGCAGGCCGAAAACGTAGTCGCCGGCGACGGTCACGGCGAGGTGCGTGGCGTCGTCGTCAAACGCGCCACCTTCCTTCTCCGAGACCCACTGGGCCGAAGCGGTAAGGGATGAAGCCGCCAGCAGCAGGGCGGCGATGAGCAGTCTGGACATGGTTCCTCTCCTCCGGGCGTTGCCCGCAGCGGAAAGAACACCAAAATCACTGCGAATTTCGAGAAAAATCGACGGTGTCAGGCTGCGGCGTCTTGCCAGTTGAAGGCGAGCGGCGCCTCGCGGAAGGCAAAGCGGTCGAGGTGCCGGGCAACCACGTCCTTCATGCGTTCGAGGATCTCGGCATCCGGCGCGCTGATGTGGACGGCCAGCGTCTCGGGCTGCGCGGACATGGTGGCGAGCGCGCCATCGGGCAGCTTCACCGTTCCGTGCTCCGGCGTGAACTCGACCTCCAGCTTGTGTGACCAGTGCTTGCAGAGCTGCTGGAGATAGCGGCTGCCGTTAACAGTGGAGACGCGCGCCTCGGTGGTGATCGTCATAACTCATCTCTCGCGTGCTGCAGGAAGCCGCGGGCGGTGGACAAGCCCGGCGGCTCTGATTTTATACGGCGCGCACTCTGCGTGCGCTTCGGGGGAAGGAATGAAACTCGACCGCTTCATCGCCGCGGCCGCGCTGCTGGCGACCGCTTTCGCGCTCCTCTTCACCGTGCCGGCTTCGGCCCAGACTTCGCCGCGCCCGCCATGGGCGGCAGCACCTGTGACAGCCAAGCCCGGCCAGCCACTGCCGTCCCGCGCCGACACGCATGTATACCTCCTGCGCGGTCTTTTCGGCGTTTTTTCGCTCGGCATGGACAGCCTGGCGCAGGAACTGGTGGAGAAGGGTTACACCTCGCAGATCTATGGTTGGGACGAAGCCCAGAAGGTGATCGACCTCATCAAAACGCGCTCTCAGGGCGGCCATACCGGCCCGGTCGTCATCATCGGCCATTCGCTCGGCGCCAATGCGGTGATCGACATTGCCACGACCATCCAGGCGAACAACATCCCCGTCGATCTCGGCGTGACCTTCGACGCGACCGACCCCGGCCCCGTGCCGAATAACGTCGCCGTCTTCATCAATTTCTGGGCGCAGGACGGCTTCGGCAAGCCGGTCTCAGCGGTGCCCGGCTATACCGGGCAGCTGGAGAATTTCGACCTCTCCGGCCAACCCAATATCAGCCACACCAGCATCGACACGATGGACAAGTTCCATCAGTTCGTCATCTCGACGCTGGAAGGCATGACGGGCAACTGATCGCCCGCCCTGCACCCGAGCGGGGGCGGGCGCGTTGATGGACTGCAAGAACGGAGCCCGCGTCGCGGATGAGCGACAGTGACACAGCCTGCCGCGCCGATGTCTGGCTCTGGCGCGCACGTTTTGCGAAGACCCGGAGCGTTGCCGTCGCGCTGATCGAGCGCGGCATGGTGCGGATCACCCATCACAACCAGCCGGTGCGGCTGGACAAGCCCGGCCGCGCGCTGCGTCCCGGCGATGTTCTCACCCTCGCCTTGCAGCAGGGGGTCGTCGTGGTGCGGGTCGAGTCGGTCGGTGCCCGTCGCGGGCCCGCGGAAGAGGCGCGCACGCTTTACACGCTTCTTGGCTGAAGATGTGGCTACGCACCGCCTGCGCATAAAGATCAGCTTTTCGGCCGCGATACGATGGCGAAGCCAGCCTCGGGCAAGCCACGCGGACTCATGTTGGAGGAGCCTTCAATAACGCATGAAAGTGCCGCGATGAGATTCACCAATTGGCCCATTCTGGGCAAGATTTCCCTCGTCGTGGCGCTGCTCGGCCTCTGCTCGACCGGTTGCACTCTGTTCGCCGGCTGGCGCATGTCCGAGATGCAGGAAGATTATACGGCCCTGATCGAGGGCGACGCCAAGGCGGCGGTGGCTCTGGCGCGGATGAACCTCCAGGTCGTCTGGTCGGAACGGTCGATCTTTCACGCCCTGGCCTCCACCAGTCCGGAAGAGAGCCGCGAAGCGGAAAAGGAATTGTCGCACGGGCTCGACGAGCTTCACGCCTATGCCGAACAGGCCAAGGCCGCCCTGCCGGATCACGCGGCGCCGATCGACGCGATCGTCAGCCGCTTCGACAGCCAGGTTAAGACGGCGTGTGGCCCCACCATCATGACGGCGTTCACCGCTACGACCGCTGACGACAAGCACCGCGCCGACAAGATGATGATGACGGACTGCGAGCCGGCGCTGGAGAAGGTGCGCGCCGACCTCGCCACACTCGTCTCCTCGCTTCAGGATGAGATGCATCAGCGCGAGGAAGAGCTGCACGCGCGCGCCAACGCCACGCTGGTCGAGCTTTATGCCGGCACGGGTACGGCGATCCTCGCCTGTCTCGTGCTGGCCTTCCTGATCGCCACCAAGGGTATCGTGAAGCCCATCGGCCGAATCGTCGGCGTGATGGGCGCGCTCACCTCCGGCCACTTCGAGACGGAAGTGGGCGAGACCGAACGCCGCGACGAGGTGGGTCAGTTGGCCCGAGGCCTCGCGCGCTTCCGGCAAGAGCTGATCGCCAACGCCAATCTTCGCGAGCAGGCTGCCCTTGAGGAGCAGCGTTCGGCGGAGCGGCTGCGCCAGCAGAAGGAAGAGATCGCCGCGACCTTCGAGAGCCGCATGGGCGCGCTTGCCGAGGCCTTCTCAACTTCCTCCAGCGAGGTGGCGCAGGCGGCGACCAGTCTTTCCGCCGCCGCCGAGCAGACGACGCGGCAGGCCCGCGCGGTCACCGACGCGGCGACGGAAGCGTCTTCCGGCGTGCAGACCGTGGCGGCCTCCACGGAGGAAATGTCCGCCTCGGTGCGCGAGATCGCCGAGCAGGTGGTCCGCGCGGCACAGATCGCCGACAACGCCTCCACCGATTCGAACCGTATTCAGGGCGAGATCGCCGAGCTGACCCAGGCGGCGAGCCAGATCGGCGCGGTCATCGACCTCATCACCAGCATTGCCGGCCAGACCAATCTTCTGGCGCTCAATGCGACCATTGAGGCCGCGCGGGCCGGCGAGGCGGGCAAGGGCTTCGCCGTCGTGGCGCAGGAAGTGAAGGAACTCGCCAGCCAGACCGCCAAGGCGACCGACGAGATCTCCGCCAAGGTCACCGAGATCCAGAGCGCGACCGGCCGTTCGGTCTCGTCGATCACCCGCATCGCCACGACGATCAACGAGATCCGCACCGCCTCGGCGGCGATCTCGGCCGCCATCGAGGAACAGGGTGCCGCAACCCGCGAGATCGCCCACAGCACCCAGCATGCCGCGCAGGGCACCCGCGTCGTCAATGAGAGCATCCACGGCGTGGGCGAGGCGGCCGAGACCACCGGCGCCGCCTCGGTGCAGCTCAAGGGGCTCTCGCAGCACCTCTCCGGGCAGGCGGTGGAACTCAATAAGGAAGTGCGCAGCTTCGTGCAGACACTGCGCGCCGCCTGAGACTGCCGCATTCCTCAAACCTGCGAGCCCCGCGGCACCACCGCGGGGATCGTTGCGTTCACGGCATTAATACCATCGGATGACCTGCCGACGGACGACACGCCGTTTCGCCTATTGCCTGCGACCGGCGGCGGACGGATAGTTTGATTTCGCCTGGCGATGCGCCGCCCGAAACGCCGGTCCCGTCACCGCACGTCATGCCATGAATTCTGCTGAGCTTGACTGGCTGTCTTCCGTCGCCGTTCCGATGCTCGCGGTCCGCGCCGACACCGTCCTCGCGCTCAATCCCGAAGCGGTCGCTCTTTTCGGGGAGACGGCCAAAGCGCTTCCCCTGACGTTGGCGGCACTCTTTCCCGAGACAGTCGATGCGCTGTCCGCCTATTTGCGTGCTGCCGAAGATGGGCGCGTGCCGGAGGTTCTGCACCTGCGCACCCGCCTCGCTGGCGAGCCTCGCGATCTCCAGATCGCCGCGCGGCGTCTGGGGCAGGCCAACGCGGCAGAGGAGGCGATGTGGGCGCTGACCCTGATCGAGACCAGCCCGCCGTCTCGCGCCGTGGGCGAGACGGACCCGACATCGGGACGCTGGGTACAGCTTCTCCCCACCATCCTCGATCAGCTTCCGGTGGCATTGCTGATCGAGGACGACAACGATGTCGGCGTTTTCGCCAATCGCGGCTTCACGGATATCTTCGAATATACGCTGGAGGAAATCGCCGCGCTCGACGACTGGTGGCTCAGGCTCTACCCGGACCCGGTCATCCGCGAGGCGGCAAAGGTGAAGTGGGCGGCGAAGCTGTCCATGGCGCCGAGAGGCGATGGCACCATCTCCACCTCCGAATTCCAGATTCGCACCGGCGGCGGCCGTGACAAGGTTCTGCAAAGCCACAGCTTCCGTATCGGCGACTACCGCGTGCATTCCTATGTCGATGTCTCGCAGAGGCATCAGCTCGCGCTCGATCTGCGGCAGCTCGCCGATACGGACGCGCTCACCGGCGTGCTGAACCGGCGCAGCTTCTTCCAGCAGGGACGGCTGCTGGACCGCAGCGGCGAGCCGCTGGCGGCGTTGCTGCTCGATGTCGATCATTTCAAGCAGGTGAACGACCGCTACGGCCATGCCTTTGGCGACGAGGTGCTTATCGAGATTTCAGCCCGCGTGCGCGCGGCGCTGAGGCCGCACGACGTGCTCGCCCGCATAGGCGGGGAGGAATTCGCCGTTCTGCTGCCGGGAGTCGATCGCGAGCGTGCCATCAGCGTCGCCGAAAGGCTGCGGCAGGTGGTGGAGAGCACGCCCATTACGCGAGGCCCAAACCGCCAGATGGCGACGGTCAGCATCGGCGGCGCCTGCGCGCCGACAGCCGAAACCTCGATCGAAGACCTGCTGCTGCACGCTGATCGCGCGCTCTACGTCGCCAAGCACGCCGGCCGTAACTGCGTCAGGTTCGAGGCGGACCCTGCCGGCACGCCATGACGGCGCGTCGCTCCGGGCGAAAAGCGGTTCGGCATGGGCGATGAAGTGGTGAGCCCGTTGGGATTCGAACCCAAGACCCCATGATTAAAAGTTTGAATGTGAAGTAATAAAATCAATCACTTACAGAAACGTACTGTGCGGTAGACCATCAATTGACATGTGGTTACCGCACGATTGCGTCTTATGTCGGTCGCACGAACTTAAGCGCATCGTCAAGAGCAGCTTGCACGGTGGGCGTTATCTTAAACCACTCGCCCCTTGTCCTGTGCTCGCTAAGCGCCTCGTGTAGGCGGCGCTCGTCACTGCGGGAACCGCGCACCGCTATCAGGCTGACAACGTCGCTCGAAAGCGATGTGCGCATGTTGGCCACGCGAGAGAACGGGTCACGAGAAAATCCGACCTTCACAGCGTCGTCGGTGAACAGCGCGTAGACAAACCCTTCGGCGCCCTCCCGAGGCTTCGCCTTCATCGGCCGTTTCACCGCGACGCCCAGGCCGGCCGCCTCATTCAGGCGCTGCGCGGCGGCAAGTGCTGCGCCGAGGTCCAGCCACTCGCCACTATCCGTCTTCAAATCCTTGCCGACAAAGCCGCGCGCCCGCAGGCTCGGCCCCGGGTTCCAGCGCGGCCGACCGTCGCGCCAGACAAAGTACCGAACACCGGCGCTCATACCGCCATGCCCTTCTTGTCCATCCACGTGACCAGCTTGTTGATGGCGTCATCGGCCATTTCGGGGTGCGTCGCCATGTAGTGGCGCAGCACGTCGTGAATGCCCGCCATCTTGTGGCCGGTGATGGCGGCGATCTCCGGCACGGTGCAGCCGGCGCGGCCAAGCCACGTCACGGCCGTGTCGCGCAGATCCTGATCGCGCTTGCCGGCGATCGAGGGGCACGGCGGCAGTGTCCATGCCTCATGCCCGCGCGGCTTTTCCGGGCCGAGCTGCAGCGTGCCATCCGCCTGCCGGATGAGGCCGCGCGCCGCCGCCTGCCGGATATCGGCGAAGACATGCTTGTACCAGTCGCGCAGGAAGGGGCGGCGGGCGGTCTCGTCGACGATGACGAGGCGCCGGGCGCGTGCATCCGCCTCCTGCTGGCTCTCCCCCTGCCCCGGCCGGCCGATGACCGCCAGAGTGAAGCGCCGGCGCTCGGCGGCTTCCATGCGCGTGGCGAGCTGGGGCGCGGCGGGAATGGCGACGATGGCGCCGGTCTTCGACTGGCGGAACACATAGCGGCTCGCATCGTCGCGGCCGGCGCGTTCCAGCGTGAGGCGGTCACCCTGCCGCTGGCCGGTGAAGACGCCGAGGAACACGGCGTCCGCCATTTCCGGCCGGCCCAGCAGATCGGCGGCGGCGGCAAAGGCGGAGATTTCGTAATCCTCCCATGTCACCAGCCGGGGCGCCGGCATGGGCTTTTCCAGTTCCAGCCACGGGTTGAAGGCGATGGCGCCACGGCCGCGCGATTTCGCCCAGCGCCAGCAGCCGGAGAGCGCGGCGACGATGCCGCGCGCGGTGTGCAGGCCGCGCTCCTGCCAGAGATCATCGAACAGGCCCTGCGCGATCGAGGGCGTGACCGCCGGCGGCGGCTCCTGCATGAAGGCCGGATCGTGCTTCGCCAGCGTGCGTAGCTTGGAGCGATAGTCGGCGATGGTCGCGGGGCTGAGACCATCCTGCTGCCGCTTGCCCTGGTGCACGCCGCCGGTGAATTTGGGCGAGGCGAACCATTCCTCGATCAGGCCCTCGATCGTCTGGTGGCGGGCACGCTTGCGGGCGGGAAGCCGGCCGGTCTCAAGCTTGGCCTGCCGCCGGCCGGCGACTTCGGCCGCGCGCGCCTCGGCCCAATCCGCCGCCTCCTGCGGGGTGAACCAGCGGCCATCGGCGTGGCGCAGATCCTCGCCCTTGTAGCCGATGGCGCGCAGCTTGGGCCCCGGATTGAACCGGGGCCGACCCTCGCGCCATGAGACGTTGGGAATGCGAATGGTGAGCTTCGCCATGCTGGCCTGCCCCCTGCCCTGCTTCGACTGCACGGGGCGGGAATCTAGCACGCGCTTGCGGGGCTTCGTCGAGCGGGTCATCAGGCCTCTCCTTCCGGCACAAAGAAGATGGCGCCGGGCAGCATGGACTTGAGGGTCCAGCCGTCCGGCAGATGCTGGGTGATCGAGGCGCGCAATGCCTGCTCCACCTCATGTTCCGGTGCGCCGTGGCGGGCGAAGACAGTGCCGTAGATCAGCGGCTTCTTGTCCGGGAACTGTATGAGGGCGCACCAGTGGCGCATTGGCGCGCCGGCCTCGTTGTCACCCGTCATAGCCGGTCTCCGCCGGGTAGCGGATGAAACGAGGGAGCGGAAGCCACCCCCTCGGCTCATGCGTGACGGGCGAGTGGTCCCGATAATCCTTGCCGTCGATCGTGAGGCCCGGCGCCATCGTCATGCGGTGCCAGGAGGACACGAAGGCGGCGAAACCCTCGTGCCAGACCATGGCAATGGCGTCATTGCCGACGATGCCCCAGAAGGGCGTGCCGTCGCGTGGGGCGGTGTGCATGGGGTTCATGAGCTGGGCCCCCGCACATAGGTAATCACGCGCCCGGTCTGCGGATCCGTGCCGGTGAGCGTGAGCGGAGCCGTTGCCCGTGCGCGCTCCATCTGGGCAGACTTCTCGTCCTGTTCCAGCTCCGTCTGAAGGTCCGCTAGCTCCTGCTCGGAGGCGTTCAGTTCCGCCTTTGCCATCGCGGCTTCCTCCGCCAGTCGCAAGATGGCGAGAGCCGTCCGCTCCAGAAAGAGAGGCAGGAAGTCAGACGCAAAGTGCACCGCGCTTGAGGGGCTTATTCTCAGAAGCCCAGCGACGTTCCGGATCTTCGCCACCAGCTCGGCATCTTCCGGCGATGGCCCCGCCTGCCCGCCGCTTTGCAGCCGACGAGTGGTAGTAATCTGATCACCCATCGTTATCTGCCATTTGATCTCCGGCTCCTTCATGCCCGCCCCCCTTCGATTTCGGCCAGCCGCCGGCGGGCGGTGCTGAGCCAGCTTTGCAGGGCAAGTTCCGGGTTCCGGCTCTTGCAGGTAACGCGGATGCCGCCAAGGCGCAGGGCGAAGCCGCCCCAGCCATCGTTCACCTTCACGCCCTTGCGGCGGCGCAGGCGGGCCAGCGCTTCGGCGCCGGCATCGAGCCGGCGGGCGATGCGCTCCGGCCGATCCAGTCGGCCGGCATAGGGCAGGCTGTCGAGCTTGCGCTCCACCTGGTCGATCAGGCGGCGGAGCTGTTCCGGGGGCGCGATCTTCATGCCGCAATCCTCCGGTCATCGAGCGCGCGGGTGAGCGCGGCCAGCAGCTCGG
Organism: Ancylobacter sp. WKF20; assembly: GCF_029760895.1. Classification (NCBI taxonomy): domain Bacteria; kingdom Pseudomonadati; phylum Pseudomonadota; class Alphaproteobacteria; order Hyphomicrobiales; family Xanthobacteraceae; genus Ancylobacter; species Ancylobacter sp. WKF20. Next base: position 1,237,943 of record NZ_CP121679.1, on the reverse strand, counting down.
TGGTTTCCAGCGCGGTGCGCTGTTCCGGCGGCGGCAGGGTGCGCCAGAGCTGCACCACGCGGACAAAGGCGGGATTGGTGGCGAGCAGGGCCACGATCTCCTGCTCGTCGCCGGTGATGGGGTTTTCCAGTACGTCGAAGAACCAGCTGACGGTGTGGCCGGTGGCATAGGCGAAGCGCATGAGCTTGGCGGGGCAGATGCGGTTGCGGCCGTTCTCGTATTTCTGCCACTGCTGCCAGGTGGTGCCGACGATGGCGCCGGCCTGCACCTGTGTGAGGCCGGCGAGCTGGCGGGCAACGCGCAGCCGGCCGGCGAGAAGGCGCGTCAGCTCCGCGTCGGGCTGCTCGATCGCCGGGAGGCGGGTTCTCTCAAGCATGGGGGGCTCCATAGCGGGCGGCGAGACGGGCGCGCGCGGCGGCCACGTTCTCCGGTGCGAAAGCGGGATCGAGCGCCGCATCGTTGGCGGCGGCCGGCGAGACGGAGCGCGCGGCGTGCTGCGGATCGCGCAGCCAGGCCTGCACCTGGTGGCGCGACCAGAGCTTGGGCTTGCGCCCGGGCAGAGGCGCGGGAAACGCCTCCTGCTTCTGCAGCCGGGCGACATGGCGCGAGGTGGTGGCGACCGAGCGCCGGAACAGCTCCGCGAGATCCGCGAGGGTCATGGTGAGCGGTTCAGCCATGGGGCGGCTTCCGCAGCAGGCCGGCGACGGTGACTGTGTTGCGCCGGCCGTCCGGCTCGACCGACACGCCAACGGCCTTGCTGTTCAGCTCCGCCTGCAGCTGCACGGCGAACGCCTGCACCATGAGGCGACACACCATCTCGGGATGATCCGTCTGGGTCGCGATGTTGAAGGCGTGATTGGCGAGCCAGACGGCGACGCCTTCCATCAGATGTTCGGCGCCGGTGCCGCGCGCGCGCTCGGCATGCGCGAAGTCGATGATTTCGTGCGGGGACTGCAGGCCGCACAGGCGCCAGAACACGCCCTCGGCACCGAGCAGCTTGGAACCTTCAGCCACCTTCTGGGCCGTGCCCAGCAGCAGCTCGGCCAGCGGATCGGCGGGAGGATCGACAGGTATGTGCATGGGGAACGTCTCCTGCCCGGCTCGCGAGCGGCGCCCGCGAAGCAACCGGACGTGGTGACGTTACATGTGCAGATTTCTAACTGCAAGTATGCAGCTTTTGGGTTTCATTGTTTCACGTGAAGCGCGTTTGAGCCTTCGGCTACCGTATGTTCTCCACGGGAGAGCACTCATGTTCGGCTGGCTCAATGGCAAACGACGGCGAAAAGAGCGCGTGATCGTGCAGGCCCAAGCTTGTTGCCAAACCATCGGCGACAAGTGGGAGGCCTTTAATGCAAGCTTGAAATTCAAAGAGGATGTCGCGCTCAGTGAAATAATCGCGACGTTCGCTGTTCCGATTGAGCAGGGAATTCGTATTAACTACCCGCAATTGGTCTCAAAAAATGGTGGAACAATCATGACGCTAATCATGATGAGTCTGGCGATGCGGCACCCAGACGACCTTGAGACGATCATGGACGCCTGCGTCCGCGCCGCAGAAATCAACGGTATGCCAATTGAACCAATGGATGTGCTGATCTGATCAGCGGTCGGCGCCGAGGCGCCAAGGGCGGACGCTGCCAACGACCACGCCCATGATGAGCACGCGCTCATTGTCCACCAGCAGAGGGCGGCGCAGGCTCGGATCGGAACTGGCGGCGACCAGAAACGGCGGCTCGAAGATGCGGAACACCGTTTCCGCCGTGCCGCGCCGGAGATCATAGACCTGGGCACATACGGCATCGCCCGCCTGCGGGGTGCCGTTGAGGTCCACCATCACGATATCGCCGGGACGAATGCCCTCATCTTCCAGCGCCCGCGAGTGGATGCGCCACGGCTCGACGGCGTTACGCCCGTCCCGCATGGCTTCCACGATGCGGCCGAGGTTGGCATCGCCGGCATTGTCGTTGCTGAAACTGACCTGCTCGCCCTCGCCGAAGCCAAGCATGGCGCCGGACGCCTGCCCCTCGCCGGGACCAGGCACACTGAAGCGCGCCTTCACCTTGGCAATGGTCATTTGCGAGAGGGTGCCGGCGTAGTCTTCCCAGAAGATGCGGGTGAGCGTCGTGTCCGACAGGCCCGCCTCATGCGCGATCTTCGACGGCTTCATGCCGAGCGTGCGCTCAAGCGTCGTGACCCACTCCTTATGCAGGTCGCGCAGCTGCTGCTTCGTCTCGGATGTCTTGCTCGCGGCCTTAGCCGGGTTCTTTGCCGTCGCGCCCATCGCCGTCCGCCTGTGCGCTGCACAAATGCGGCTCGCAATATGCAGCGAATGCGGATGGTGGGGGACACTAAACATTGATGTTGACGGGCCGCCGCAAATCAGATCGATATCTGCAAACTTGCAGATTTTGAACGGATGGGCAAATGGAACCCGCCGACATTGCGTCGCGCGCTCACAGGATAGGCTTGTCTCAGAAAGACCTCGCCGTCCTGTCGGGCCTCGACAAGACCACTGTGGAACGCACGCTGAACGGCAAGACGGACCCCCGGCGCTCGACGCTACGGCGGATGGAAGCCGCGCTCATTGCCTATGAGCGCGAGCAGCTTGCCCGGCTCAAGGTGCTGCTGGGCGAGGCCAAGGCGGCGGACGCGGCAGCGGCGGAGGCGGCGGAATGACCGCGCTGGCGCTGTCCCGCAAATCAAATGGCCGGTCATTGTCAACCGTGCCGGCAATCGAAGCGCTCCGGCAGCGCGCCGGGCATACTATGATGGCGCTCTGCGTCGCCGCCGGTATCGGAGAGCGCACCTATCGCCGGCTCATCAGCGGCGAGTGCGAGCCGCAGCCGCGCACCCTGATCAAGCTCTCCCGGGCGCTGGACCATCTCGGGTCTGGTTCCTCCCCCTCACCGCGGCCTGTCCTGATCTTCGCGTTCTGGCGGGCCGCGGTGCTTTTTCTCTCCACCGAGCTGGGGGCGGACGCTGCGCTTGCCCTCGCCGATGACAACGGATGCTCCCGCCCCATGGATCCCGCCTGGTTGAAGGCGGCACGGGCGCGGATGCTGGCCTTCTACCTCGCCCATGTCGAACTGCAGGTCTCGCTCACCGCGCTGGCGGAGGCTTGCGGCACGTCCAAACAGCGCGTGCACAAAGCCACCCGCACCGTGGAAGACATGCGCGACGATCCCGCGATCGACGCCCTGCTCACCCGCGCCGCCGTGGCCGTGACGGGAAACACCCCATGAAAGAGCTGATGCCTGCCCAGCCCGGCGATGCCGGAACGCTGTGCTTCTCCCCGCTTGGCGCTGCGGCGCTGTTCACTTCCGGCCTGTGCCTTGCCGCCGGCGTTGTCGCCGGCGCGATGGGCAGTCCGCTTCTGTGCCTCGGCGCTGTGCTGGTGACGGCGGCGCTGTGGCTGGTGGCGGCGCAGGATGCCGCCTCGGTGCTGCTGCGGCTCGCCCGCGAGGCCCGCCGCTCTCCCATGGGAGGGCCGCGCCATGGCGGATGAGCTGAAGTTTCAGGTGCTCGCGACCGTCGCGCGTGAGGATGTGGACCGGGGCCCGCCCTTCTACCTGCTGGTGTCCACCTGCACGACGCAGGTGGCGCTGGCGCGGCGGGATGGCGAGGACCGCTTCGTGCCGGTGAACGGCCCGTACAGCTTCGAGCAGATCGAGCGTGCCGCCGGCGCCGTGCTGGCGGGCAACCCGCGCACGCTGACCGCCCCGGCGACGCCGCGCGCGCTGGCGCTCGGCTACGCCGCGTTCATCGCCCTTTACCGCCGGCAGCTCGAGGAAATCGACGCCGCCAGCGCCGCGCTTTCCGGCCTGTATCCCCCCTCCCCGGCCGGAGAGGAAGCACCGCCCGCGCGCGACTGCACACCCGACGCGCGGGCGGTGCCGCCCACTCAGGAGAGCCTGTTCGCCTGCACGACGTGCGGCGGCTGAACGCGAGGACGAACCATGACTGACATTCCGAACGACCAGCCGCTTTCCGACGCCGCCGCCGGCTTCGCGAAAGAGCAGCTGAAATCCTTCATCGAGCGCATCGAGCGGCTGGAGGAGGAGAAAAAGACCATCGCCGAGGACATCAAGGATGTGTTCGCCGAGGCGAAGGGCACCGGCTTCGATGTGAAGGCGCTGCGCCAAATCCTCGCCATCCGCAAGCAGGACGCCGACCAGCTCGCCGAGCATGAGGCCATCGTGGACCTCTACATGCAGGCGCTCGGCATGTTGAGCTGAGGGGCGCGCGATGCACATCTTCGATGGGTCTGAACATAGCCACAGCGACATGCTCCGCTTCGGCTGGCGGCACGTGAAGACGTTCTCGGGGCCACCCGGTTCGGGGAAGACGACGCGCGTGAAGAAGTTGGCAGCCGACTATGAGGCGAAAGGCTTCGAGACCGCCGACCTTGTGCAATGGCCCCAAGGTCAGCAGCCGAGCGACAACCTGTATGTTCGCCCTCGTCGAAGGGGAGGCGGCTGATGGCGAGACGCCCGGCGCCGGCCCCTGCTTCGGTGCAGTTGCACCTTGAGGATCACATCGCCTTCGCAGTCTGCGAGGGCGTGAACCACGGCTATTGCCCCTGCCGCACCCACGAACGGCGCCCATGCGAGAGCATGGAGCGCATTGCCGGTCACGTGCTCCGCGCCATTGACCGGAACCCCAATGCACAGCGAGGGGCGGCTCCTAGCACGGGGTCGTTCCTATGACCCGCCGCGTCGACAAGGGCGAGCTGAAATCGCTCGCCCAGGACCGCATCGAGGACATTCTCGCCCAGCTCGCGCCGGGCGGGCGGCACCATCGGGGCGGGCGGGCGCATTACCTCGTTTCCAACCCGATGCGGCGGGACCGCACGGCCTCGCTCTGTGTGTGGACGCGCGGCACCGCTGCCGGGGGCTTCAAGGATTTCGGCGACCCCCACAAGGTGAAGGGCGACGTGTTCGGCCTGGTGGCCTACCTGAACGGTAAAGCCATCAGCGATTTCGTCTTCGCGCGGGACTGGCTGCTCGATTTCCTCGGCCTCGGTTCGATGAGCGCGGCCGAGCGCGAGGCGGCGGCGCAAGCCCGCGCCAAGCGGCAGCAGGAGAATGCCGAGGCCGAGGAACGCCGCCGGCGCGCGGCCCACCAGCGGGCGCACCAGGTGTGGATGGGTGCCAAGCTGCTGATGCCGGGCACGCCGGCGTGGCGCTACCTGCAGAGCCGGGGCATCCCGCTCGACAAGGTGCCGCATTATTCCGGCGATCTGCGCTATCTGCCCGCCGCCGAATGGTGGATGGGCGCGCAGTGGGGCACGCGGATCGAGAACGGGCGCGAACAGCGCTACAAGGTGCAGGCCGGCCCGCGCTACCCCGCCATTGTCACGCCGCTGCGCGACGCGGCTGGCTCGCTCAAGGCGCTGCACTACACGTTCCTGCAGCCGGACGGCAGCGGCAAGGCGCCGGTGGACAAGCCGAAGCTGATCTATCCCGAGCAGCTGGGGCTTTCCATGTGGATCGCGCACGGGCCTTCCGGCCTCGATCCCTGCCAGGCGGATTCGGCCGGCGTCAGCGGGCCGCTGTGCATCACCGAGGGTCTGGAAGACGCGCTGTCGGCCGCGCTGGCGGTGCCGGAACTGCGCGTCTGGGGCGCGGTGTCGCTCGGCAATCTGGCGCAGCAACCGGTGAACCGGCCCTGCGTGAGCGAGATCTACATCGCCGCCCAGAACGACTGGGGCAAGGCCGCCGCGCTCGCCGAGCTTGAGCGCGCCGAGACCCAGCTCGCCCGCGCCGGCAAGCCGATGGCGCGCCTGCAGGCCCACACCGGGAAAGACCTCAACGACACCCTTCTAGGAAAGGAATGAGCATGAGTGAGACAGATACGCCCGCCATCGTGACGGAAGGGCCGGAAACGCAGGCTGCCGCCGAACTGCAGCAGGGTGTGGCCACGGCTGTGATCGAGGATGAGCAGGAACGTGCCGATACGCCCGCCATCGTGACGGAAGGGCCGGAAACGCAGGCTGCCGCCGAACTGCAGCAGGATGCGGCCACGGCTGTGATCGAGGATGAGCAGGAACGTGCCGACATGGAGGCGATCGGGCGATCCTTCATGGACGCCCTCGCAGTCGTTCACGAGCACCCAGATTGGAAGGACTGGACGCCGGCGGATGATCCGGCCGAGCTGGTGCTCGACATGCTCAACGAGATCGACGAGCTGAAAGCGAAGGTGCCGAGAGTGCCGCCCGCCGGCGCGCGCCCTGCCGCGTTGGATTGGCATGAGGTGGCCCCGACCAGCGTCGAGGGTGTTTTCGCCCTGATCGCCCCGGTGCTGGAGGCGGCAGAGCAGGCCTATATCGGAGAGTGCGAGCCGCAGAACTTTGTTTCGGGTCTCGGCCCGCTGACCAAGCTGTCGATAGTGGAGGCGAGCCGGCTGATAGGCTACGCCTTGGACCGCCGACCCGCACCGGAGGTGCTGTTCAACAAGGCGCGCGAGCTGGGTATCGTCACCGGTACCTTCGACCATCTTCTCCCCGTCGATCGCGCCAGCTTCGAGCTGGCGGCGCGGCTTATCCCCGCCATCGGCGAGGTGGTCGCGACGATCAACGCCGTGATCGTCGAGAAAAACCCGCCGCCGGCGCCGGCGGTGACCACGCGGCCGGTCGACATCGAGGACACGATCTTCGAGCAGACGGACGGCATCGGCGAGCTGGACGAGCAGCGCGCGGCGGCGCAGGCCAAGGCGGACGAGGCCGCCGCCGCGCACGCGGCCAAGAAGAAGCCGGCGAAGAAAAAGCGCAGCATCGCCGACGCGGCCGACTGACCCTCCCCACCTGGTGCCGGGCGCGGCCTGTGCCGCGCCCTCTCTTTCCGCATTCCGAGGCCTGAATGTCCGCAGCCACCGGCACCGCCGCCATCGCCGCCAGCTTCGCCGACGGCCAAGCGCAGATTGAGCGCCGGCGCCGGCGGCGCGCCTCCGATCCCGAGATCGGCAAGGGCATGCTGATAAACGGCGAGCTGGTGCCGCCGGGCCAGTGGCAGCATCTTGCCGGGCAGGATGGCATGCCGCCCGACTGCCCCGTGCATGTGCTAGGCATGGATGGCGACGTGCTCTATGTGATCGACGCGCTCGGCCAGCTCGCCAGCATCAGCGACCACGCCTTCGGCCAGAACAAGGTGCAGCGCCTGTTCCTCAACCGGATGGGCTATCTCTATTGGGCGTTCCCGCGCTTTTCAAAGAAGCTGACCGTGGACGGCTTCGACACGGTGGCGGTGCGCGATGCGCTGTACCGCGCCGCCGGCGAGCGCGGCATGTGGAGCGCGTCCAACCGGGTGCGCGGCCTGGGCGGCTGGACGGATCGCGCCGGCACCTTCGTGTATCACGCCGGCGAAGCCATCTTCGTGAAGGGGCGCGAGCAGCAGACCGGCGACTATGACGGCCAGTTCTACCCGCGCCGGCCGGCCATTCCCGAGCCGTGGCCGCGCGAGGTGACCGACGACATGCTGCGCCAGACGCAGCTGGTGGAAGCGCTGAACAGCTTCACCTTCGAGCGCCAGCAGATCGACCCTCTGCTGGTGCTGGGCTGGCTGGCGTCATCCTTTCTTGGCGCGGCGCTGCCGTGGCGCCCCATGCTGTTTGTGGTCGGCGATCGCGGCGTGGGCAAATCCTCGCTGCAGGCGCTGGTGAAGGGCGTGCTGGGTGACGCGCTGCACGCCACGGCCGACACGACGCCGGCCGGCATCTATCAGCGCGTCGGGCAGGACAGCCTGCCGGTCGCGGTCGACGAGCTGGAAGCCGGCCACAACAATGAGCGCGTAAAGGGCGTGGTGGCCCTCGCCCGCCTCGCCGCGAGCGGCGCCGTGCAGTTCCGTGGCGGTTCCAACCATGTCGCCACCAGCTTCACCGCGAAGAACTGCTTTTTCATGAGCGCCATCAACATGCCGCCTGTGCCGCCGCAGGACTTGAGCCGCATGGCGATCGTCCACCTTCGGCCGCGCGAGGCGGGCTTTTCGGGCAAGCCGCCGGTGGTCGACCAGGAGACGGTCGGCCGCATGGTGCTGCGCCGGCTGATCGACCGCTGGCCTGCCTTTGACGAGACCTATCAGGCCTATCGCGGGGCGCTGGCGCGCGGCGGGCACGACAGCCGAGGGCAGGACACGTTCGGCGCGCTGCTGGCCTGCGCGGATCTCCTGCTGGGCGATGAACTCCTCGAGGAGCTGAAACTCCCCACGATCGACGGCGGGCTCGACAAGTGGGGCAAGATGCTCGCGCCTTCCAGCCTGCCGGAGCATGACGACGCGCTTGAGAATTGGCGCAGGTGTCTCAATCACCTGCTCACCTCGCGTATCGATGCGTGGCGCGGCGGGCGGCAGCAGACGGTGGGCGCCCTGCTCGATGAACTCAAGGTGCCGGGCGGGCTGGATGAACGCGGCGCCAACGAGCTGCTAGCCCAGATCGACCTGAAGGTGCGCCGTGCCGAGGACGTGCTGCCGGGCCAGATCGGCGGCTGGGTGCTGTGCGTGCCGAACATAAGCCAGCAGATCAACCAGGTGTTCAAGGGCGAAGCGTGGGGCGGCGACGGCTCCACCGGCACCTGGTCCGGCGCGCTCCGGCAGGGCGAGCACACGGGCGCGATCATCAAGAGCAAGACCCTGAACAAGACGCGGATCAACGGCGTGGAGCGCCGGTGCACGCTGATCAACATGCGGCGGCTGGAAGAGATGGACGCGGATGCGCGGGATGCGGCTCACTGACCGGGATTTCTAGCAAACTCCAACGCATTGACCCAAAAGTCCACGGCGCGCTGACCGAGTTTTGTCGTGTCATGGGAGGCGTCACCGTTATGGAGCACCATGACTATTCTTTCGGCGAGAATTCGCGCTCTGTCTAGCAACAGATATACCTGAAAAAAAGTTGGCTCATCAGGCGTCGTGCTCAACGAATGCGCAAGGGCGGCATCTCTCAGGCTCTTGAGCCTGAATTTTGCATCATTGAATTCAGTGGATCTTATCCATGCGGAAATATCAGCTATCAGTTCGCTAACCAGATCAGCGAACTCTGGCCTCTGACGGGAGAAGCGATCTACAAACTCGCTCGATCCGCTGAATGCCTCTAGGGCACTGAGAACAAACGGAAGTGTAAGTCGATCTCGACCGTTGTCGGGATCGTAGACCCTGCTTACTGCGAGGCTTAGTTGGCTCATCAGAGCATGAATTATAACGACAAAGACGCGGTTATATGGAGTGGTCCCAAGCGGCTCTTCCAGTAACCGCGCATTCAACGCATCAAACACCGCCTTTGTCTGACATGCGACAAGCACATCAGAATGTATTCGCATAGCAGCGTCTTCTAGCTTATCGAATATCTCTTGATTCCTGCCCATAGACAAGAATTATGCTGAACGCCCGCCCTTCACAAGGCGCAGCTTCACCGGGCCGGGCTCATCCGGCGGCCGAGGCTCGCGCCATAGATCTGGAAAGTGAGCGCCGCACCGGGCATCGCGCCGTCGATGCGGGCCGCGCCACGGGCAATCGGCCGCTAGATACTCGATCAGGGCCTCAAGGCTGATTTCCGCGCTGTACTTCGCCGCCAGCCGCGCCAGCCGGTAGCTGCCGCGACGGTCACACAGCGTGCAGGCCACCCGCACGGTGACAAAGGGATATTCCGACAGCCGGTCGACCATCCGCGCCTGTTCCTGCCTGCATCTTCTGCCGCGCGCCAAAATAGAACGAAGTGAGAACATGGCAACCCTGCCCCGGCCCTAAGCGTCCGGTATAGCCCGCCCGCACCCGGGCCCAAGGCTTCTAAGCGGAGCCGCGCTAGTCGCGCGGCCGGTCCATCGCAGCGCGCCCGAGGGGCGCGCATGCGGCCGTCCGCCCCGCCGCCTCATGATCGCTCGGTTGATCCAGCGGGACAGCGGCGCGGCGGACAGTTGACGCAGGGGGTGCGGCCCTACGGTGCATGGGTGCGGTCGGCTATGCCGGGCGATGGGCTGGGGGTGAGACACCGCGACACCAGCCCGCGACACCTCCAAGCGAAATTCTCCTGATAAATCAACGGGCGCGACACTTGCGACACCGCGACACCTCACGCGCGCGTAATACGTGACGCGTGCGCGCGCGAGCGGGCGCATTAAGAGAGAGAGGTGTCTCAAGTGTCGCAAGTGTATCAAACAGTAAAAAGATCAATGAAATCGATCAGTTGACCCGCGACACCAGCCGCGACACTCGCGACACCCAATTAAAAACGGGGTGGATAAGTGAGCGAGCCGAAGCACGGCGTGGCGGCAGTGGTGTCAGGGGAGTTGAGGGGCACGCCGACGCCGGAAAATTCCGGCGCGGACGCGGCCGAGCAGCTGGACCTGCTGGGCGCGCAGGAGGCCGCGACGCCGCTCGGTCTCAAGGTGCGGAAACCGGCGGGACCGGGAAGGCCGGTCGGGGCCCAGAACCGCGTCACCCGCGACATCCGCAAGCTGATCCTGGCGAAGCACTGCCATCCGCTGCAGGCCATGGCCGAGATCTACTCCATGGATGCCAAGGAGCTGGCGACGCACCTGGGCTGCAAGCCGCTCGAAGCGATGAACCTGCAGCTGCGCGCGGCGGCCGAGCTGGCGCCGTACCTCGCGGCGAAGCAGGCGGCAGTCGATGACCACGGGCAGGCGGTCATGCCGACGCTGGTGATGAACTTCGGGGAAGGCACGCGCGCGCCGGCGGCGACGGATGGGCGGCGCGTGCTGTCCATCGACGCCATCGCGCGGGATGCGCAGCAATATCAGGCACTTAGCGAAAGCGAGCGCGGCGGGTCGCATGACGACTGGTCGCATTATGAGGCGGAAGGCATTGAAGATGCTGATGAAAACGACGATTAGCCTCATGATGGAAAATCATGGGTATCGCCGCGCGGTGCCCACGCGCGCGCGAGGGCGAGCCGTCCGGCCGTCGCAGGTGGCGCCTGCTGCACCCCATGCCGCCGCACCCCCCTCCCCCCCTGTCGCGCGGCGGCACGGCGCCCAAGGCCTCCCCCGAAGCGCCCCCCCACCCCTGCCCGCCCGGGCGTGCGTTCGCACACCGTTTCGGATTTCGGGCCGTTCAACCCGCGCGGGTTCGGTCGGGATGGGGTTCGAGGGTGCGGGCACCCCTGCCGCAGGACGGGAACGGGTCGGGGGGCGGCGATGAGCGAGGCGCCCGAAATTCTGCGAGCCTGGGAGCCGCCGGGGCCAGTCTCCGAGGCGTTCGCGCTCGACTTCACTTCGCTGGTGAAGGGCATCATGGGCCCGGTGGGTGGCGGCAAGACCACGACGTGCATCTTCGCGTCGCAGGCCTTCGCCGCCTCCATGCCGACCTGTCTGGACGGGGTCGTGCGCGCCAAGGGCGTGGTGGTGCGCGACAGCTTCCGCACGCTGGAAAAGACCACGCTGGCGAGCTGGTTCACCTGGTTCCCAAAGGACCATCCGTCCTGGACCTTCACCGGCGGCAATGACCGCCCGGCGGTGCACACGCTGCGCTTCCGCCTGCCGGGCGACCGCGTGCTTGAAAGCATCACCGAGTTCGTCGGCATCGGCGCGGCCCGCGTCGAGGATATTCTGCGCGGCTGGGAAGGCACATGGGGATGGCCGAACGAGGCCGATCTGATGTCCCCGGATGTGCTGGACTATCTGACCCAGCGCATTCGGCGCTATCCCTCCAAAAGAATGCTGCCGCCCGGCATTGATCCGCCCGGGCAAATCCTGATGGATTTCAACGCACCGGATGTGGACAATTACCTGCACGACCGGCTGGTTGAGAATAAGCCGGAAGGGTGGGGCTATTATCGCCAGCCCGGCGGGCTCGATGCCGACGCCGAAAACTTGCATAACCTTCCAAGTGACTATTACCAGCGGATGATGCAGGGCAAGCCTGACTGGTGGACCCGCCGTTTCATTCATAACAAGTGGGGTTATTCCCGCTCCGGCACCCCGGTCTATCCCGAATTCAACGAGACGCTGCACGTCGCGAAGAAGGATCTGGTCCCAGATCCTCACCTGCCCATCAAGATCGCGCTCGACGCGGGCGGCCACCCTTCGGCGATCATCTTGCAGCCGCAGCCCAACGGCCAGCTACGCCAGACCGATGAGCTGTATCTCGGTCAGGGTGTCGGCCCGACCCGTTTCGCACGGGAGCTGAGCAAGCTCCTGCTGGAACGGTACCGCTCGAACCCGTTGATGCCGGGTGTCTGCGATCCTTCCGCCATCCATGGCGCCGACAAGGAAGAGGGGGAGATGTCGTGGAATGAGATCATTGGCAAGGCGCTCGGCATCCCCGTGCTGCCGGCGGCATCCAACGACATCGGGCTGCGCACCGATGGCGTCCGCCAGCTGCTCACCACCCTGATAGACGGGCATTTGCCGGCCTATGTCGTGTCGCCGCACTGCAAATGGACCGTGCGCGGTTTCAGCTATGGCTACCGCTTCGTGCGGATCGGCGCGAACCCGCAAGCCAATTTCCGCACCCTCCCGGAGAAGAACGAATTCTCCAACGTGCAGGACGCGATCCAGTACGGCGTGATGGATCTCGTCGGGTTGCACGGCATCATCAACACCGCCGCCCGCGCCGGCCGCGCCCACCAGCGAGCCGAGCACCCCGCGCAGGCGCAGCGGCCCGGCGATTTCGACGTGTTCGCCATATGAGCGGGTTCAGCCTATCCGGCCTCACCCTCGCCGCCCCCTGCACGCGCGTGGACCTGGGCGAGGTCTATGGCGACCTGTCGCCCTTCGTCTGGGCCGTGGCCTGCCGGCAGATCGCGCTGGGGCCGAGCTACGCGATCACCGGGCCGGACGGCCGCGCGCTGTTCGTCGGGGGCTTCGTGCCCATGGCGGAGGCGTGGGAATGCTGGTTCCACGCGGCGCCGCAGGCCGCGCCGCACATGGTGGCGCTGCGCCGGCTCGCTCGGTTGACCCTGCTCGATCTGCCGCACTGTGACCCTCGCCCGGTGGAAACCGTCGTGCGCACGCCCGCCGGCGCGCGCATCGCCCGGATGCTGGGCTTTCAGCGAGCGCTCGTCGCGGACGGGCTTGAAATCTGGAGATGGAGCCGATGGGCAACGCCGTGAAGTCGATCTTCGGCATGGGTGACAAGCCCGACACCGGCGCGCAGCAGGGCGCGGCGCTGGCGAGCCTGCTGGCGCGCGACCAGGAGGCCAGCAAGGAACTGGCGGCCACGGGCGGGCGGCGCGGGCGCCGCACCGGCCGCTCCATGCTGACCTATCTGCAGGAAGACGGCACCGGCTCGCTGAACTGACGGGGACGGACCCACACCATGGCGCTCACCGTCAAGGAACTGAAGGCCCGGCGGGCCAAGGCCGATCAGGAATGGGCGGTGCTCAAGCCGCTCTATGACGAGGCCTATGACTTCGCCATCCCCTTCCGGCGCGGCATCCGCGAGACCGGCAAGGGCGACAAGCGGGTAAACCGCATCTTCGACATGACGGCCATGGTGAGCGCGTTCCGCGGTGCCGGGCGCGTGCAGCAGGATTTCTGCCCGCCCGGCGAGCAGTGGATCAAGTTCGAGCCCGGCCCGCTGGTGACCAACAAGCGCGAGCGGGACAAGCTGACCAAGGCGCTCGGTCAGGTGTCCGAGGTGGTTGCCTCAATGTTCCAGACCGGCGAATGGGACATGGCGTGCCATGAGATGTGCCTCGATCTGCAGGCGGGCACCGGCGCGCTGGTGATCGACGACGCGCCGAAAAACAACCGGGACAAGCTCGCCGCCTTCTTCTCGGTGCCGGCCGAGGATATCCGGCTGGAACTGGGTCTGTTCGGTGACATCGTCGGCCGCTTCTGGCGCCGCAAGGTGACGGCGCGGCTGGTCAAAGCCGCATGGCCCAACGCCACCTTCTCGCAGAAGCTGGGCGAGCGGATCGACAAGAAGCCCGATGACGAGCTCGACATCCAGCAGGACTGTACCTTCGATTATGAAACCGGCCGCTGGACGCTCCATGTCTACCACGACGATGACGAGACGCCGTTCCACACTCGGGAATACCGCACCTCGCCCTGGCTGACGCCGCGCTATTTCCGCGTGCCGGGCGAGACGTGGGGACGCGGGCCCATCCTGCTCGCCATGCCGGCGATCAAGACGCTGAACAAGGCGCAGGAGCTGACGCTCAAGGCCGCCGCCATCGCCATGCTCGGCATCTACACCGCGACCGAGGACGGCGTGTTCAACCCCAGCACGGCCGTGGTGGCGCCCGGCCAGTTCTGGAAGGTGCGGGCGAATGGCGGCGTGCTCGGCCCGTCCATCGCCCGCCTGCCGGAACCCCGGCTGGACCTCTCCAACATCGTGCTGAAAGAGCTGCAGATGGGCGTGCAGACCGCGCTCATGGACCAATCCCTGCCGCCGGATGGCGCGGCGGTGCGCTCCGCGACCGAGATCCTTGAGCGGGTGAAGCGCCTCGCCTCCGACCATCAGGGCGCCTCGGGGCGCCTGGTGCATGAAATCGTGGTGCCGGCCGGCCAGCGGGCGCTGGAAATCGCCTATGACGCCAAGGTCATTCCGCAGTTCATGGAAATCGACCAGCTGCTGATCAAGACCCGCGTCACCTCCCCCTTCGCCACGGCGCGCTACGCCCAGAAGGCGCAGGCCGGCGTGCAGTGGATCGAAATGGCGATGGCGATCGCCGGCCCCTATGCCGACCTGGTGGTGAACAAGGTCGATGCGCTGATCGACATCGGGCGCGGCCTTGGCGTGCCCGAGCAGTGGATCCCCACCAGCGACCAGCGCGACCAGATCACCCAGATGGTGAGCGAGCTGGTGGCGAAGACGCTCGCCGCAGCCGAGACGGCCGGACAGGCGCCGGCCGCCGTCCCCGACAACGCCGCAGCGGGAGCTTTGGCATGAACGACTTTCTGCACCCCGAGCGGGAGCCGGGCGGGATGCTCGACATGGCCCGCCTCATCGCCACGGCTGACAGCATGGGCTGGGAGTGGTTCGAGCAGCTGGCGCCGGGCACGGCGAAGGGCGACGCGAAAGCCGTGGCCCTCGCCATGGTGCGCAGCCAGCAGCTCACCGAGGCCATGGTGCGGCTCTCCGGCAACGCGGATTTCCAGCTGGTGCTGAACCACCTGGTGGACACCACCATTCTGCAGCCCGTGCAGTATGTCGCGCTCGGGTTGCCCATCGACCAGACGGCGCTGAACGCCGCACGGCGCGAGGGCGAGAACGCTCTCGTGTGGAAGCTCTTGAAGCTGATCGCCGAGGGCCGAAAGACGCCCATCGGCCCCACCCCCACGGAGAACAACGATGAAGTATCAGGGTCTTTGGGCGATGGTCCTGCGCAACGCGGACGCGGGCAGCGGCGGCGGAAACGCGCCGGCGGGTGACGCCGGCGCCGGCGGCAATGCTGGCGCGGGCCATGCCGGCGCGGCGGCGGCTGCCGCTGCCGCTGCTGCGGCGGGTGCTGGTGCGGCCGACCCGTGGAAGCGCGATTTCCTGCCGGAGAGCATGTATGGCGCCACGCCGGAGGAAACCTTTTCCAAGGTCGCCGATGCGTGGAAGGGCCTGCGCGAGGCCGAGAGCCGCCGGCCCCAGCCCGGCAAGAGCGCCGACGAGTATGTGCTCGATGTCTCGAAAAACGAGAAGCTGCAGCCCTATTTCGCCAATGCCGACACCGACCCCTTCGTGAAGCTGGCGAAGGATGTGGCGCATGAGATCGGCCTGCCGAAGGACCAGTTCACCGGCTTCGTCACCAAGCTGTTCGAGAAGGCGATCGACGGCAAGATGATGGGCCCGCTCTATTCGCCCGAGGCGGAGGCGCGCTCGCTGGGCGAGCGGCTGGCGCCGGGCAAGAGCTGGGCCGAGGCCAAGCCCATCGTGCAGAAGGCGCATGCCGACGCGCTCGGCTTCACCGAGGTGCTGGGCAAGCAGCTCGCGCTCACGGACGGCGCCAAGAGCCTGCTGGGCGCGCTGGTGGACGAGGCCGATGGCGTCGAGCTGGTGAACGCGCTCGCCGGCGCCATGAAGCCGGTGCCGGGCTTCGCCCTGCCGGGCGTGAAGGGCGGCGACACCGGCGGCTGGACGCAGGCCAAGCTCGATGCCGCCGTGGCGGATGAGCGTTATTCGCCTCTGTCGCCCAAATACGACAAGGGCTTCCGCGCCCAGGTGGACGCGGCTTTCCAGCAGTTTCACGGCAACTGACGCCTGCTGGCTCGGTTGACGCACGCTCGGCCGCGCGAGGATCGGTGCATTCCGTGGAATGCCCCGCGCGCGGCCCGGCCTTAACACCCCGGCGCCTCAAGCGGCCCTCGTCCCCGGAAGACAGGCAATCTTCCACATGAGGACCCCGGCCATGCTTCTGGCACCCAACTGGTTCGTTGAAGAATATCGTTCCAACGTCCGCCACATCTTCCAGTCCCAGGGCTTCAAGCTGAAGCCCACTGTGACGCCCGAGGGCAGCATCACCGGCAAGACGGTGAAGTTTCCCTATTTCGGCACCTTCGAGATGCAGGAAAAGACCCGTGGCGGCGAAACGCCCCCGGCCAACCCCGATCACGGGTTCGTCTCGGCGGATCTGAAGGACTATGACGCGCTGTATGAGATCCAGGAGGAGGATCTCAACAAGATGACCGCCAATGAGCGGCAGGCGGCCCAGCAGGCCGGCGGCATGGCAGTGGGCCGCAAGTCCGACAGCCTCATCATGAACGCCATGAATGCTGCCGTGGTCGCGGCCGGCTCGCGCACGTTCGGAACCGGCGGCGACTTCGGCTTCGAGGATGCTCTCCTCGCCTGCGAGGCGCTGGCCGACGACGACCAGGTGGTCTGGGACGGCAACGTGACCGCCGTCATCTCCTGGCGCTGGTGGCACATCCTGAGCCGCTACAAGGAGTTCAACAACGCGGAGTGGGTCGGCGCGGCCAATCTCGGCTTCCCGGCCGGCACGGTCGGCAAGCGCTGGAACAATGTGAACTGGGTGCCCTTCCAGAAGAAGGAACTGCTGATCCCGGCTGCGAACCAAGCCTATGGCTTCATCTTCCATCGCAACGCCGTCGGCTATGCGACGAACTATGAAGGCAAGGTCAACATCCAGTGGGACAACCGGCAGGGCTGCTGGACCGTCCGCTTCGACATGCAGTCCGTCGCCACCGCGCTCTATCCCGGCGCCTCGGGCATCTACCGCCTGCACTACGCGACCAACACGTCGCCGCAGAGCCCCGTCCAGCGCACCCAGACCGTTTCGTGATGCCGCGCGCCGCGCCCTCCCCGGCGCGGCGCCCCTGCCTTTTCCCCTTCACGCGAGGAATTCCCCATGGCTCTCGAACTGGCCAGCCTCAAGGCCTATCGCGCTGGCGCCTCCATCAAGGCTGCTGGCGCCCGCTCCTGCCGCCTCTGGCACTACGCCACCAATGACGACTGGTCGACGGTGAACACCACCGGCTACTGGAACGGCGCCCGCGCCCATATCGGTGTCGGCGATATCGTCCACATCTCCGGCGACCTCGACGGCACGCCCTTCTTCCGCTCGCTCATGTTCGCGACCGTGCCGGCGAGCGGCAATGTGACGGTGACGCAGATCGCCAACAGCTGACCCCGTTCGCCCCCTTCCGGGGCGATCCTCTGGTGGATCATCTCCTGGGCCAACTCCCCGGCGCCGAACCAGCGCCGGGGCTTTTTCCCCCGTCCGCCTTCCCGCCCCTGCCCCGAGGCCGCGATGCTCGAACCCGTCGATATCGTCAACGAAGCCGCCGCCCTCGCCGGGGCCAACCCGATCGGCAACCTCGACGACAATTCCAGCACCGCCGGCGCCATGAAGCTCGCCTATGACCGGCTGCTGGGCCACATGCTCGGCATTCACTGGTTTTCGTGGAGCCTGTCGACCCGGCAGCTCTCGCGCCTTTCGGACGTGGTGCCGCTGACCGGTTACAAATACGTCTTCGCGCTGCCGGGCGACCGCGTGGGCAACCCGCGCGCCATCATCGCCGACATCAAGAACCCCACCGCGCTCTATGCCGCCTTCCTGCTGGAAGGCGACCAGGTGCACGCCGATGACGAGCCGCTGTTCGCCCGCATCCGCGTGAAGGCACCGCCACGCCTGTGGAGCGGGCCGTTTCGCGAGGCCTTCACCGTCGCGCTCGCCGCCAATTTCGCGCTGTCGCTCAAGCGCAACCGGGCGCTGGCGGCCGACCTCTCGCTTGAGGCCTTCGGCTCCCCGTCGATGAACCAGCGCGGCGGCAAGATGCTCGCCGCCATTCTCGATGACGCGCAGTCGACGCCCTCGATGACCAACCCGGTGCAGGCGTGGGATCCGCTGACCACGGCGTGGGTGTCCTGACATGGCGGGCCAGCCGGGACGCCAGCAGTCGAGTTTCGCCAGCGGCGAGCTGGGCGACATGCTCGCCGAGCGCACCAACCTGAAATACTACCGCAGCGGCCTCACGCGGGCGGAAAACATCACCGTCTATCCGCAGGGGCCGGCCACGCTGCGCCCTTACACCCGCCAGCTCTCGCGCCGCCGGCGCACGCTGGAAGCCATCAGCCTCGCCGGCCCGACCTTCACCGCGCCGAATGGCGGCACGCCGGGCTACGCGCTGGACGGCAACACCGGCACGTTCCTCACCACCGTCTCGCTCTCCGGCGGGCCGCATGTGGTGATGACCATCGGCTTTGCTACGCCGCAGGCGGTGAGCGCCGTGGACGTGAACAACTATTTCGCCTCGGCCGGCACGGGACGCATCCTCGTCGAGTACCAGAACGGTGCCGGCGCCTGGATCGAGCTGAACCTCACCCGCAACCTGATCGGCAGCGGACGCAGCCGGCGCTTCTGCGCCCCGCCCGCCCAGCCGGTGACGGCCAGCCAGTGGCGCATTTCCGTGCGCGCGCTTTCCGCGCCGGCGGCGATCAATATCGGCGAGGTGCGGTTCTGGCGTGAGGGCACCAGCGTGACCGCCGCCAAGGTGCGGCCCTTCGCCTTCTCGCGCGAGGCGGCCTATGACATCGTGCTGATGGCGGGCCATGGCGATGTGTACTCCGCCGAGGGCGGCTGGCTCACCGGCTTCGCCCTGCCGCATAGCGCGGTGCAGATCGGCCGTTGGCGGCAGCGGCTGAATACGGCCATCCTGTTTTCGGACGGCACGCTGCAGCCCTGGCGCATCTTTCGCGAGAACGCGGATTATGAGTGGCAGACCGGCGCGTGGCCGCTCTCCAACATTCCCAACTATGATTTCGGCGACACCACCTATGGCAATGCGGTGCCGGCGATCTGGGCGCTCGGCTATGTGAACGTCTCCCCCGGCGACATCTTCACCATGACGGTCGATGGCGAGGAAACGGACGCGATCGAGATCGCGACCACCATTCCGCTGACCGCCGCCGAGGTGGCGTTCGCGCTCGACAAGCTGCCGAACATCAACCCCGGCTTTGTGGTGAGTTCCACGCTGGGCATCACCTTCAGCGGCGCCGGCAATGAAGGGCCGGTCACCATCAACAGCACCCGCGTGCTGAACCGGGGCGATGCCGCGATGAGCTATCGCCGCCTGCAGAAGGGCACGCTGGGCGGCGAATCGATCATTTCCGCCGGGCGCGGCTGGCCGCGTGCGGGCATCTTCTACCAGCAGCGGCTGATGATGGGCGGCGCGCGCCTGGTGCCGGCGTCGATCCTCGTCTCCATGTCCGGCGACTTCTCCAATTTCAACAGCGAGATTTCCGCTTCCACCGGCGGCTTCGTCGCGCCGATGGACACGGATGAAGACGAGCTGATCGAGGATTTCATCGTCGCGCGCTCGCTGCTGATCTTCACCAGCCGCAGCGAGTACTGGCTCACCAACAGCACCATCGACAAGCAGCAGGTGCTGAACCCGGTGAAGGCCTCGTCCCATGGCTGCGCGCCCGGCGTGCCGGTGGTGGAAAATGAGGGCGCCGCCGTGTTCGCCGACCGGGAAGGCTCGGTCATCTGCGAATTTCGCTACAACGAGACGGATCAGACCTTCGTCACCACGCGGCTGTCGCTGCTCGCCTCGCACCTGGTGACGGATGTGGCGGACCTCGCCTTGCGGCGCAGCACCTCGCGCAATGACGCGAATGTGCTGGCGGTGCTGCAGAAGGATGGCGCGCTCCGGCTGGTGACGCTGCTGCGGGCGCAGGACGTGACCGCCTTTTCCCGCGTGACCACGGACGGCCTGTTCCGCTCGATCTGCGTCAATGCCGCCAACCGCATGACGGCGCTGGTCGACCGGCAGGTGAATGGCGAGACGGTGCAGTTCGTGGAGCGCTTCGAGGACGGGCTGCTGCTCGACCAGGCGGTGACGAAAACGCTGTCCCCCGCCAGCGCCACGGTGACGGGCCTTGCCGACCATGAGGGCGCCTCGGTGTGGGCGATCGCGGACGGCAATGTGTTCGGCCCGTTCACGGTGAGCGCCGGCAGCATCACCCTGCCGGTGATCGCCAGCAGCGTGACGGTGGGCCGGTGGACGCCCTTCCTTGCCGAGACCCTGCCGCCGACGCGCGAGATCGGGCCGGACATCGTGACCCAATCCAATATCGGCTTTGCCACGGTGCGTGTCTCGCTCGCCGACACCACGTCGGTCGCGATCGGCGCCAACGGCCAGCCGGCCGAGGATGTGCCGCTGCTCGATTTCGGAACGGCGGCCCCGGCGCAAGAGCTGGCGGGCGGCTACACGGGCCTTCGCCAGCGCGACGGCATTCAGGGCAGCGCTGAGCGGCCGTCCATCGTGGTGACGCAGCTTCGGCCCGGGCGGATCACGCTGCGGGCGATCACGGGCGAAGGGGATATGTGATGCAGCTCGCGCTCTCGGCTTTCAGCGGCCTTCTGGGCGGCAGCGCGGCGGCGGTGCCCGTCGTCGGCGGTGCCGGTGCGCTCGCCGTGCCCACCTTTCTCGCCGGCGCCCCGGCCTCCGGCCTTGCCGCGGCGGCTGGCATTCCGGCGTCCCTCACCTCGCTGTTCGCGCCTGTCGGCTCCGCCGCCTCGGTGCTCTCCGGCACCACGACGGTGCTTTCCGCCATGCGGAACGTGGCCGCCGGCGAGGACAAGGCGGCGGAGGTCGAGACCAAGGCGCTGGACGATCGCGCGCAGGGCGCCCAGCGGCGCCGGCAGATGTCGCGCGAGGCCATTGACCTGATCGGCGGCAATGACGTGGCCGCCGCCGCCGCTGGTATCGACCTCGGCTATGGGCAGGCGGCCGATGCCCGCTCCCGCGTGCTCGACGATGTGCTGATGGAAAGCCAGATCGACCGCCAGCAGGAGGACGCCCGCACGATGAATTACCGCCGCATGTCGCGCCGCGCGCGATCCAGCGGGCGGCTGCAGGGATTTCTGGGGCTCGCCGAGGGCGGGCTCGGTCTCGCCGAGAGGTATGGCTGATGGCGCGCGGTCCCCTTCGTATCCAGCAGTTTCAGGCGCTGGCAAACCTCGGCACTTCGGTGGGCGGCACGTCCGGCATGGTCGCGGCGGAAGCCGAGGCGCTAAGCGCGACGGCGAACCGGCTGGGTCGCACGGCCGACCGCGCCGCCGCGCGCGAGGGCGAAATCGCCGGGACGCAGGCCGCGCTTGAGGGCAAGCCTGCCCTGCGCAACAGCGGCTCGATCTATGGCGAGAGCTTCGACCGCGCGGCGATTTCGACCTATGCCGACCAGCTCGACACGCGGCTCTACACCGAGGCGGACGCGCTAGCGCGGAAGCATGAGGCGGACCCCGCCGGGCTGCAGACCAGCCTGGCGGCGCTGCGCGAGACCATGCTCGCCAATGACGTGATCGGCGATCCGCGCCTGCAGGCGGCGTTCACCCGCTCCTTCGACCGGGTGTCGCTGGGCCATGTGCGCGCGGCCGAGCGGGCCGCGAAGACACGGGCCGAGCAGGCGCAGGCCGCCGCCGCCACCGAGGCGGTGAACGCCAGCCGGCGCAACCTCGAACAACAGGCCTATGCGCTGGGCACCGACCCCGAGGGGCTGGCGGCGACCGAGGAAGAAGCCGCGAAGGTGAGCGGCATCGTGAAGCGGGCCGAGGCCTCCGGCGCCATCGCGCCCGGATCGGCCGCGCGGCTGACCGCTTCCATCGACGCCGACCGCGCCGAGGCGCACCTGAAAGGCGAGTTCGACCGCCTGCCGGCCAGCGAGCGCAAGGGCTTCATCGACCGCATCACCGAGGACTTCAAGGCCGGCAAGGGGCTCGCCGGCAAGTTCGACCTGGACGGCTTCCAGAAGCTCGCCGGCTCTTTCGAGCGGCAGATGAGCGCCGACCAGGTGGCGGTGACCAAAAGCCAGAACATGATGAAGACGCAGGCAAGCAACATTCTGCGCCTTGCCAGCGAGGGCTATGGCATCGCCCCCGACCAGTGGGCGACGATCGAGACCGCCGCTGCCGCCGTGCCCGGCGGCGAGGACACGGTGAAGCAGCTGCGCACCGAGGCGGAATTTTTCCACACCCTTGCCAGCCGCTCGCCGGCCGAGGCTGAGGCGGCGATTTCCGCCATGAAGGCCAAAACCGGCGAGACCGGCGCCACGGCGGTGACCGCCGAGCGCAACCGCCGCGCCGATGCGTTCCTCAAGACGCAGGCGACGCAGCTGCGCGAGGATCCGCTCGGCTGGGCAGAGCGCGCCGGCATTTCCCGTGTGCCGGCCATCGACTTCGCCGACCCGGCGACGCTCTCCGCCCGTGGCGACGCGGCCGAGGCCGTGGCGACGCATTACGGCACGGCGCCGGTGTATCTGCGTCCGCAGGAGCGCGCGCAGCTCGCCCGCGCCATCGAGCAGGGCGGCGAGACCATGCTCGCCAGCGTGAACGCGATCACGGCCGGCTTTGGCGCCCGTGCCCCGGCCGTGCTGCGCGAGGTGTCGAAATCCGCGCCGGTGCTTGCCCATGTCGGCGGGCTGGCGCTCACGGGCGGCTCGCCGGAGTTCGCGGCCGACGTGGCCGAAGCCATCGCCATGCGGCGCGACCCCAATTTCAAGCCGCCCGCCTGGAAGCCGCAGCCCTTCCGCGACATGGCGGCGGAGGTGCTGGGCCCGGCTTTCGCCGCCGCACCGGAGGCGCTGCGCGCGGCCGAGACGACGGCCAAGACGGCTTTTGAAGCCCGCGCCTACCGTCGTGGCCTGTCGCCATCGCTCGGTGATGACGACAGCAAGGCGGCCTATGAGCGCACGCTGCAGGAAGCCGCCGGCGCCACCTTCGACCGGGCCGGCACCCAGTTCGGCGGTGTCGGCACCCATGGCGGCGGCTGGTTCTCGCGCGGCACGCCCGTGGTGGTGCCGCCCGATGTGCGGGCCGACCGCTTCTCCGATGTGATCGGCGCCATTCGTGACGAGGATCTGCCGGGCGGCATCGTCACCGCACGCGAGCTGTCCGGCGCCCGTCTGCTCGCCATCGGCCCCGGCCGCTACCGCGTCGCCCTTGGCGACCCCGAGAGCGAGGATCCGCAGTTCGTCACCGGGCCCGATGGCCGCGCCTGGACGCTGGATCTCAACGCGTTGGAACCGGCGCTGCGCAGCCGTGTGCCGGGGGCTTACAAGTGAGCTATTTTTTCGAGGATGACGCGCCGGCGCCCCTCATTCCCGAGGCGCAGCGCTACACCCGCCCGACGCCGCCAGCGCCGCTGCTCGATGCCGCCGCCGAGGCCTATTCGGCCAGCCGGGATCTTGCCCTCTATGTCGACAACACGGTGGGCCGTGCCAACGCCATCGAGGAAGCCTATGACCGGCGGATCGACGCCGTGCACAAGGCGACCGGCGTGCGGCTCGACAATCCTGTGCGGCTGGCGACACCACCCGGCCAGTGGATCGACCAGGCGCGCGCCCTTGGCTTGCCCGCCGACAGCGGGCCGGCGGCGGCGCGCGAGGCGCTGGTGGGCAAGGCCGAAAGCGATTTCGCCGCACGGCTGCGCGAGCTTGCCGATGGCCTGCCGGACACCGAGCGGGCGAAGCGCGCCGCCATCGCCGCCGACCAGCCGCTGATGGAGGATGCCCGCGCGCTCGGCCGCGATGCCGCCAACCGTGCCGCCACGGCCGCCCCGGGCCGGCCCTATACCCGCTTTCTCGCCGGGCTCGCCGGCGGCGTCGCCGGCTCTTTCCGCGACCCGCTCAATCTGGGCATCGCCGCGGCCACGGGCCCGATCGGCTTCGCGCGCACCGGTGGCTGGCTGGTGCTGCGCAATATCCTTGGCGACGCCGTGGTGAATGCAGCCGGCGAGGCCGCGCTGCAGCCGGCGATCATGGCATGGCGCCGCGAGCTGGGGCTCGATGCGGGCTTAGGTGAAGCCGCCGCCAATATTGGCGGTGCCGCGCTGTTCGGCGGGGCGATCCGGGGCGCGCTGGAAGCGCCGGGCGTTGTCCGGTCTCTCCGGGGTTCGGAGGGCGCCGCCGCGCCGCAGGGCGCGCCGCTGGCGGCGACGACGGAGGCTCCGGCTACCCTGCCAGCCAAAAGCGCTGGTGAGTCTGTGCGCCCGCCTGAAGCGGCGCCCACCATCCGCGCCGCGCTGGATGGCGATGAAGACGCGATGATCCGTGCCGCGCGCGAGGGCGGCGATGCGCTGGACCCGGCCGCGCTCGCCGCCGCCGAGGCGCTGGAAGCGGACAGGCTGTTGCGGAGCCTGCGGCCCGAGGATGTGCCCGAGGGCGACCATGCCCGCAATCTCGCCCAGGCGGTGCGCTTCGCCGAGGCGCCGGATGACGAGATGCCGGCGCTGCCCTTCGACCCGGTGCCGGCACGCCGCGAGGACGCCCCGCCGCTGCCGGATGCCGCGCCGGGCCAGCGCTTCGACTACCTCAAGAAGCCGGTTACCTTCGAGACGGTCGACGCGGCCCGGCTCGGCACAGATGCCATAACCTTCCAGTACAAGGGTGGCGGCGACGCCGGCGGCGTGACCGAGCGACTGCGCAGCGTGACGCGCTGGGACAATCTCGCCTCCGGCAAGGTGGTAGTATTCGAGCGTGCCGATGGGTCGCGCGTCATCGCGGACGGTCACCAGCGGCTGGGCCTCGCCAAGCGCCTGCTCGCCGAAGGGCGCGAACAGCGGGTGGAGCTGAACGGCTTCGTGTTCCGGGAGGCCGATGGCTGGACGCCGGCCGATGTCCGCGCAATCGCGGCGAAGAAGAACCTGCAGGAAGGTTCCGGCGACGTGGTGGACACGGCCCGCGTGCTGCGCGAGGCGCCGACCATCCTTGACGGCTCGGTGCCCACGGGCTCGGAACATATGCGCCAGGCGCGCGGGCTCGCCCGGTTGTCGGACGAGGCGTTCGGCATGGTGGTGAACGGGCGGCTGGCGCCGAACCATGCCGCCGTGGTCGGTGAGCTGATGGCCGACAAGGGGCTGCATGGCGCCGCTGTCGATCTGCTCGCCCAGGCCGAGGATCTGACCGCGAGCCGCGCCCGCTTCATGGTCGCGGACATGGCGCGGGCGCCGGCGCGACGCGAGGTGCAGGAGACGCTGCTCGGCATCTTCGAGCGCTCCATTCCGCTGGTGGCGGAACGCGCCCGCGTGCTGGACCGCGCGCTCGGCGCCCTGCGCAAGGAAAAGAGCGCCTTCCGCACCGTGCTCGCCGCCCGCCAGACGCTGGAAGGCGCCGGCAATGTGATCGAGGAAGCCGGATCGCGCGAGGCGATCGACGCCGCCGGCGAAGCCATTGGCGCGATCGAGCGGCTGGCTTTCCGCCATGGCGCGATTTCCGACGCGCTGGACCGGGCGGCGCAGGCGCTCGCCGGCGGCACGCGGATCGGCGACGCCACGGATGCCTTCGTGCGCGAGGTGACGGAGCTGGTGGACCAGCGCGGGCTGATGGCGCTGGCGACCGACGAGGCGCCGCCGCCGCGCGTCATGATGGATGACCCGACCGGTGCGGAAGCGGTGCAGCAGGCCGATGGGCTCTATGGCGATCTGTTCAGCCCCGAACGCAAGCCCGCCGGGCCCGAGCAGCGCCAGCTCGATGATGTGACCCACACCGAGGACATGTTCCTTGGCCTGAAACAGTGCGCCCTGGGAGGCGAGAGCAATGGCTAGTTTCGGCGACTGCATCCGCAACATGATCGACGCGGACGTGATCACGCCCGACGAGGCCAGGGAGCTGAATGCCGCCTATGAGCGGATCCGCACCCAGAAGGCCAGCGCCATGGGCGAGGCGGCGGCCGACGCGGCGGCGCAGGCGGAAATGCTGAAACGGCTGGAAGCCGAAGCCAAGCACAAGAAGCGCCGCGCCCTGCTCGCCATCGCCGCCCAGCGCCGCGTGACCGCCCAGCTCGACAGCTTCCGCGACCCCTCGGGTGCGCCCGATATCGGCCTCGCCGCCATCAACCTGCTCGAAAACTACGGCCGCGCTGGCTATTCGTCGGTCGCCGGCCGGTTCAAATCCATCGTCGGCATGGCGCAGGCCGAGCTTGAGGGCCTGCTGCACGAGTTCCGCCGCACGGCCGTGCTCGGCACCCGTATGAACCGGCCCCGCCTCGAGCATGTGGTGCGCGAGCTTTTTGGCGAAGCGAGCGGCGACCCGATGGCGGGCGCGCTGGCGCGCAGTTGGGACGCGGTGTCGGATGGCCTTCGCCAGCGCTTCAACGCCGCCGGCGGCGCCATCCAGAAGCTGGAACGTTGGGGCCTGCCGCAGAGCCATGATCGCCGCGCGGTGATGAAGCGCGGGCGCGAGGGCTGGATCGCCGACACTCTGCCCCGGCTGGACCCCGACCGCATGGTGCATCCGTTGACTGGCGAGGCCATTCCGCCGGAGGAGCTGCGTTCCGTGCTCGGTGAAGTCTGGGACAGCATCGTCACCGAGGGCTGGAACCGGCGCGAACCGGCGGCGGTGCCCTTCGGCCGAGGCGCCGTTTCCAACCAGCGCACGGACCATCGCTTCCTGGTGTTCAAAAGCGCGGATGACTGGCTGGCCTATCAGGGGCAGTTCGGCCAGCCGGACCCGTTTGCGAGCATGATGGACCATATCAACGGCATGGCCCGCGACATCGCCGCCATGGAGGTGCTGGGCCCGAACCCGGCCGCCACCGTGGAATGGCTGAAGCAGACGGTGCAGAAGGAAACGGCGCTCGCCGAGGCGGGCAAGCCGAACCGCATGAAGGCCGGCCGCTATCCCGGCCTTGGGATGCGGGCGACCGGCAATGTCACCGTGGCCGAGATTGAGGGGCTGTGGAGCGAGTTGCGCGGCGGCGTCAGCGCCGCCAGCGATACGCTCGCCGGTGTCGCCGCCGGCATCCGCAACTGGCTGGTGGCGTCGAAGCTGGGCGGCGCCACGCTGTCGGCCGTCACCGGCGATCCCGTCACCATGGCGGTCGCGCGCAAATTCATCGGCCTGCCGGCGGTGAACACCACGGTGTCGCTGGCCCGCCAGTTCCGCGGAGCCGCCCAGCGTGAGGCGGTTGCCGCCGGCCTCATCAACGAGGAAGCCATGCATGTGCTGCGCGAGCAGGCGCGCTGGGCCGGTTCGCTTGGCGGGCCGGAATGGACGCGCTGGCTTCCCGATCGCGTGCTCGCCTGGAACGGGCTGCAAGCCTGGACCCGGGCGGCAAAGCACAGCTTCGGCCGCGAGATGCAGGCCTTTCTCGGCAACCGGCTTGGCGATGCGTGGGAGGATCTTCCGGCCGAGTTCACCCGTGCGGCGCAGGGCTATGGCCTGAACGCCGCCGACTGGGCGGTGATGCAGAAGGCGGCGGCGCAGGACATCGAGGGCGCCCGCTTCCTGCGACCGGGCGACATCGCCGCCGTGAACGATCCCCGCGCCCGCGACGTGGCGGAACGCTGGCTGGAAATGATCCTCGCCGAGACCGAATATGCCATCCCCTCCGGCACGGCGCGCGGGCGGGCGCTGCTGATCGGCAACTCCCCGCCGGGAACGATCTGGGGCGAGCTGCGCCGCAGCGCCGCCATGTTCCGTTCCTTCTCGGTCTCCATCGCCATGACGCAGGGCGCGCGCCTCGCGGCCGAAATAAGCGGGGGCTGGACGTGGGCGCGCGGGGCTCCCTATGCAGGCGCGCTGGTGGTGTCGCTCACCCTTGGCGGCGCGCTCGGCATGTGGCTGAAACAGATCGCCGCCGGCAAGGATCCGCAGAAGCCGGACACCATGGACTTCTGGATTGCCGCCATGGCGCAGGGCGGCGGGCTCGGCATTTTCGGCGATTTCCTGTTCGCGGACTATTCCCGCTTCGGCAACGGGCTTGCGTCCACCATCCTCGGGCCCGGCGTCTCGGCGGTCGAGGATGTGTGGAAGGCCACCGGCGGACAGGTGCGCAAGGCCGCGACGGGGCAGGAGACCAACCTCTCCGAGGAAACGCTCAAGCTGCTGCGCAACTACACGCCCGGCGGCACGATCTGGTACGCCCGCACGGCCTATACCCGCGTGCTGCTGGATCAGCTGCAGCACCTGACGGACCCCAAGGCGGCCAAGCGCTTCAAGACGCAGGTGCAGAATGCGCGGCGCGAGCGTGACCAGGGCTTCTGGTGGATGCCGGGCGAGGCGACGCCGGATCGTCTACCGGCGCCGTAAGCCTCATTCCTTCATCTGCCGCAGCTGCTCGGCCGTGGGCGGCTTTGGCCGCTCGAAGGTGATCGGGCAGTTCTTGGCGATGGAAGCGGCTTCGACCGCATCCATCTCGCCCTTTAGGCGGGCCAGCTCATAGGTCTGCGCGTCGTCGCCACCGACGAAGAACAGCGCCGGCCAGAAGACGATGACGCCCACCGTGGTCACCATCACGTCGCTGCTGGCCTGCTTGTTCTGGGCCCCGGTGAGAGCAGCCACGCGCGTGGTGATGCGGCCGGCTTCCAGTTCGATCTGCTTGCAGTCGTAGTGGTCATACTGCAGGGGCGACACATAGGCCGGCGCAACCTTGTCGGCCGTCTTGGCGCAGCCGCCCGCCAGAGCGGCCAGCGCGAGCGCAATGCAGAGCTTCTTCATGGTTTCCCCCGCTTCCCGAGCGAAAACCTAGCGCCACGCGCCCTCGGTTGACCATCCCCCGGAGGCCTCACGCTGCAGGCACCCACACCTTGCCGCGTGAGGCGCCATGTCCAGCTCTCTCCCCATCGGCCCGGCCACCCGCATCGCCGGCCCTTACACCGCCTCTGCCGGGCAGACGGCGTTCAGCTTCGATTTCCCGCTGCTCGATGCCGGCGATCTGCTGGTGGAGACGGCGCCAGCGGACACGCCCAATGTCTGGACGCCGGCCGTGCTCGGCACGGACTACGCGGTAAGCGCCGTGCTGCCGAGCGTGGTCGGCGGCAATGTGGTTTTCACCGCCGGCCGGACGGCGGGCACGCGTGTGCGCATCACCGGCAACGCCGTGGTGGCGAACACGACGGACGCGGCGGCCGGCGGCTATTACGACGCCAACCGCTTCAACCGCTTTTTCGACCGGGTGACGATCTGGGCACAGGAGCGCAAGCGCGAGACCAACGCGCTGCAGGCGCTGCTCTCCACCTCCGCCAATGGGTGGACGCCGCTTGAGGCCATGGCGTCCTATGGCGAGCGCCGGGTGCGCAAGATCGTCGACTGGATCGGCGGGCTCGGCACCAAGCCGGCGGTGAATGTGTATGTCGGGCCGGCCGGCTACACGGCCGACATCGCCGCCGCGACCAATATTCGCGGGCCGGCCGGCGCCGGCCTGACGGTGAAGGACAAGCTGGCCAGCACCGGCGACCTGCCGGAAACCGGGCAGGAGGGCGACGCCTACCTGATCGGCCAGAACCTCTATATCTGGTCGCCGGGCGCCGGCGACTGGGTGAATGTCGGCGGCTTTGTCGCCACGGCGCTGGCAACGGTGAACCATGTGGAGCCGCTGGCGCTCGACATCATGGATGTGTCCATCCCGGTCACCGTGAACGCGCTGCGCACCAGCGGCTACCGCCTCGCCGGCGATGGCGGCGGCGCGCTGTACCGCCGGGCCGCTTCCGAGCCGAGCCATGCCGGCAAATTGCAGAGCGCGGATGGCGCCTGGTGGGAGATCGCCGAGCGCAAGCTCACGCCGCAGATGTTCGGCGTCTATGGCGACGGCATCCATCTCGACCAGGACGCCATGGATGATTTTCTGGCGACGGCGGCCGAGGGCTACATCCCGCCGGGCACCTATAATCTGTCCTCGTTCAATGTCCGCTCCAACCAGAGCATCCGGGGCGCCGGGCGCCGAACCATCATTCGCTGCATCGCCGGCTCGCTGGGCCTGATCTACGGCGCCGCCGTTTCCCATGCCACGGTGGAGCGGATCAAGGTGCAGGTGCCGCCCGGCATCTATGCCACGACGCCGGCGGTGCATCTCGACAGCTGCAACGGCGTCTCGGTCGAGAAGATCTATGTGGATGGCGGCGGCAGCTATGCCGTGCTGCTCGATGCCTGCGACGACTGCACGGCGGAAAAGATCACGGTCGAGAACGGGTATAACGAAAGCGGCATTCAGGTAAACAGCTGCACCAATTGCGACATTATCAACTGCCGGGTGCGTGCCGGCTCGCTGGGCAAATATGGCATCCAGCTGAACGGCGGCTCGTTCAACAACGCGCACAAATGCCGCATCTTCGAGACGCCGGACAATTATTTCGGCATTCACAGTTTCGATTGCAGCTACGCGACGATTTCGCGCAACCGGGTTCTGGATACGCGGCGCGAGGCGATTGCCTTCGGCGGCGCCTGTGTCGGCGTGAAGGTGCAGCACAATCTGTGCCTGTGGACAAAAAACCTTGGCGTGGGTGACTTCGGCATTTCCTGCGCCGGTTACTCCATTGTCGCGATCTGCGGCGACTTCGAGATCAGCCACAACACCATTGTGAATTGCGCGCTCGATGGCGTTGGCGTCGCCGGCTTCACCCAGCGCGGCCTGGTGGTGGATAACATCATCCGCGACTGCTGCTATGCCAATGCGTCGGGCTTCCACGCCGGCGTGCGGCTCTATGGCTGGGAACCCGGGGGGATGTCGGAAGACATCGTCGTCGCCAACAACATGGTGACGAAGATCAATTCGCCCGGCCTGCTCTATCTGGTGTTCGAGGTACCGGGCCTTGGCGCGGTGGGCCGCAACAGCGTCGCCGGGAACAAGGGCTTCGGCCTCGCGGACGATGCCGTCTACATCCTGCCGGGCTCCACCTCCACGCGGGCGCTGAACAGCGACGATCTGCCGGCGCTGACCTTCAATTCCATCATCACGGCCAGCAGCGGCACCCTCACCACGGCCAACGGCACGCTGCGCTACCAATTCACCGGCAAGCTGGTGCATTGCGTGCTCACCGTGAACATCCCCACCAATGGCACGGGCGCCGCCCAGCTGCGCGCCAGCCTGCCCTTTGACGCCGTGGGCGTGCTGATGGGCCGTGAAACGCTGGTGACGGGCGTCACCGTCTCCGGCGCGGTCGCCGGAAGCCAGGTGATCATCACGACGTACAACAACGCCTATCCCGGCGCGAACGGCACCAGCTTCACGCTGAGCGGTGTTCTGCGGCTGACCTGACCTCGGTTGACCCTGCGCGGGGCGCTCCATGCTGACACCAGCACAGGAGCGCCCCATGCCCTATGAACCCGGCAAAGACCCCTACGCCAACCTTGGCGCGTCGATCACCTCGCCCGGCCGGATGATCGAGAAGATCACCCCGGCCGATACGGACCTCGCCGTCTATTACAAGGCCGCCTGGGCGTTCTGTCCGCCGGATGTCGCTGGCGGCTTTGGCACGGTGCAGCTGGTGGGCGTCGACAATGCCGATGCCTCCCCCTGCGCCGTGAAGCTGCTGCCCGGCCTGCAGCCCCTGCCCCCCGTCCAGCTGCGCCGCGTGCTCTCCACCGGCACCACGGTGGGCGTCGAGGTGTACGGGATCCGCGACAAATGATGATCGGCACCGGCAACGCCATCACGCAGGTGGCGCTCAGCGGGGCGCGCAACGTTGAGACGGCGCCCGGCGGGTATCGCTTCCTAGCCGTGAAACAGGCAAGCGGCGACTACCCCACATTTTCCATCAAGCGCGCCGACGGCAGCTATGCCGTTTTTGCTGTAAAGGAGCTCTCCTGATGCCTGTTCAGAAGTCCGATGAGCTGCCGACAGCGGCACTTGCCAAGCTCTATGGCGAGGACGCGGCAGGCGTCGTGAGCGCGCAGACTTCCGCTGCGTTCTCAGGCGGCCTCAACGCCGCGGCACTCACCTCGCTGAACCTCGTGGCCGCAGCGGCAGGGTCGTCGGCCTACTTCACGCCGAACGGCATCAACGATCTCAGCTTCAGTAATGCCGGCGGCGGGCAGAGCGTCATCCAGAATTTCACCGCCGACTGCGCGGTAGGTAGCAAGGTCACGCTCATCTATCGAGTGGACAGCGGCGTGATTAACAGCGGGGGATATTTCCGCTGCTACCTCTATCGCAATGGCGCCGGCTCCGCGTCGAGCAACGTAAACCTCAATCCGGACGGGCTGCCGCGTTTGGTGGAAATCACCGTCACGACACGCGCGGCCAATCAGATCGGGTTCTCGTCCGCCAACAGCAGCGGGCGCCTGCATTACATCCTTCTGCCGGGTTCCGTTGCTGATATGAGCGCCTCTGGCAGCATCGCCCCGCTGATGCAGGCGATGTGGGAGATGGTCTCGCATGAGACTGACAAGATCGGGACGCTCACCAATCAGAGCCTCACCACCACCTTGATGGCCACGGGTGGCGGCTGGACCGTCTCGGCGGCCGGCCTGAGCTATTTCACGGCGACGCTGACCGCCGCCAATGACAAGCTGATGTCGATCCGCAGCATCCCAGCCGGCTCGACCGCACTGTTCCTTTACCGCATTCGGCGCTCCAGCGTCGCGTCGATGGCGGTACAGCTCGACAGTTCCGTTTCGGGCTCCGGCAACAAGGTGACGCTCCAGCCGGATGGCAAGTGGCACGGCATCAAGCTCACAGTCGGCGCCAATGGCGCCGACCGCATGGTGTGGGATACGTCGAGCGTCGGTGATCTCGATATCGAGTACGAGCTGATGCTCGGAAATTGGGATGACACGTCGCCGACCTCGCCGGTTGCCCGGCTGATCGACTTTCTGGCGCGCGTCACGGCCGAGCAGCCGGAGTATTGGTCGGTCGACGACCGGCTCATCCTCTACCCCAGCACGGCCTATATGGTGCAAGGGCGCGATGTCTCCTTCTACCTTCCAAACATGCTGGTTCAGCGTCGCTACCCCAGCGACCGCTTCGTGCACTGGCTCACCAGCGCCGGCGCGTCCGACACGGCCAAGCCGCCCTATGCGCAGCAGATTCGCAATTCGCTGCTGGTCAATGAGGCGGATCTGCCGGGCTCCACCTTCGAGCTCGTGCAGGTGGACCCGGACGCGCCCAACACCGTGCGGGCGCGGACGGTCAACAAGGTCGTCGTGCCCGCGCCGTCGTCCGGCACGATCAAATGGACCCATCTCGGAGACAGCCTTGGCCGGTACATCGCGCAGGCGCTCTATTGGCGGCTCGCCGGATTCGGCCTGACGGTGCAGACCTATGGCACCGTCTCGAATGACTTCGACGATGGCGCCGGCACGGTCACGGGCAAGCATGAAGGGCGGGCCGGCTGGAGCACGTCCGACTATATTGGCAGGACGCGACCGGGCACCAACCCCTTCCTGCGCACGCTCACCGTGGCCAACCCCACCGACCTCGCGATCCTCGAAGCAAATCCCAATGTGTGCTTTGCGAACGATGACGCGGCACTGAGCTACGCACCGGGCACTGGTGCGCGCACCAGCTATGCAGCGGACGTTGCCGCCAGCACGGTCAAGGCGACCTATTCCATCTTCTCGTGGTCGACATGGGCGGCCAACGGGTCGGTGAGCATCCCGACGACTGACAAGCTGATCGTCACCTTTGGTCTCGGCCGGAACGATGGCGGCGCGACCAGCGGCACGGCTGCGATGGATACCACCATCATGGCGCTCGGCCAGGCGTTCATTGTGAATGACTTTCGCGCCACCTTCACCAACGGTCGCATCGTCGTCGCCTGCGAGACCAACGGATGGCGGCAGGACGGTTTCTGGAAATGGATCAACCAGACGGCGATCCTCATCCGTAAGAAGCTGGAGCTGTTCGATAATCGGGTCGGCGAGGGCGTCTATCTCGCGCCGGCTTGGGCGCACATGGCGGGCATGGTCTTTTATCCCCATACGGTGGCATCCACCGATGCCATCACGGGGGTTCAAACGCGCAACCTGACAGATGAGGTGCATGCAGTGTCGGGGGGCGGCGGATACCACCAGTACGCCGAGCCGGTGCTGGGGTGCATGCTGCACGCGCTGGCAAATTGACGCCCTCGGTTGACCCTCCCCGCCTGACGCCATTCTGGGGCCTCCTGATCCATGGAGGCCCCGGCCATGCGTGTGAACTTCCGGCCCTCGCTCACCGCCACGCTGAAGCATGAGGGCGGCTATGCCGACCACCCGGCCGATCCGGGCGGCGCCACCATGCGGGGCATCACCCAGCGGGTTTATGACGGCTATCGCCGGCGCCGGGGGCAGGCGCCGACCAGCGTGCGGCATATTTCCTCCGCCGAGATCGAGGACATCTATCGCCTGCAGTACTGGGACGCCTGCCGCTGCGACGAGCTGCCGGCCGGCATCGACTTCTGCATGTTCGATGGGGCCGTGCATTCCGGCCCGGCGCAGGCCGCGAAGTGGCTGCAGCGCACCCTTGGCGTGCGCGCCGATGGCGTGATCGGCGAAGCGACCCTCGCCGCCGCCCGCGCCGTGCCGGTGGGCACCATCATCGACGGCGTGTGCGACCGTCGCCTTGCCATGCTGCGCACGCTCGCCACCTTCCGCCATTTCGGTGCCGGCTGGACGCGGCGCGTGGCCGATGTGCGCGAGCTTTCCAGGCGCATGGCGGCGGGCATGGCGAGCACTAAGGCGACCATCGACCCCGCGCCGCCGGCCGAGCCGGGCGAGCCGAAGGCGCTGCCGCAGGACCGTGGCCTGCCCGACATCATCAAATCGCCCGAGGGCATTGGCGGGCTGGTGAGCATTTTCTCCGCCTTCCTGACCGCCGCGACCGACCCCAGCTCGCCGCTGGCCTGGGCGCTGGCAGCGCTCATCATCGCCGCCATTGCCGGCGCCGGCTTCTACTTCGTGCGTCGCATGCGGAGCGCCGACGCATGAGCGCCCTGGGCTGGCTGCTCGACAACAGCCCCTGGTGGCTCTGGCTCGCCGGCGTCGTGGTGCTGCTCGCGGCCACCTGGTCGGTGTGGCGCCCGTTCTGGCTGCTGATGCCCGCCCCGCTGCGCGCGGCCGCGCTCGCCGCCGGCGCCGCCTTCCTCGCCTATCTCGCCGGCCGCAACCATGGCGCGGCCGGCGCCCAGACCCGCGCCCGAGAAAAGGAGCAAACCCTTGCCGACGACATTCGCAGGAAGGGTGCTGATGCTCGCGCCCGCGCTGACCGTGACGCTGCTGCTGGGCGGCTGCGCGACAACGACGGCTGGAAGCGGGACGACGGGTAAGGCCGTGTGCGACGTGTTCCAGCCGATCCGCTGGGCTGACGCCGACACGGACGCCACCATCCGCCAGGTGAAGGCGCATAACCAGGCGGGCGAGACCGTGTGCGGGTGGCGCCCATGAACGACATGCCGCGCCCGCACGGCACCACGCCCCGGCCGCGCCTGCGGCTGGACTTCACGCTGAACCCGATCAATCTGGGCGCCCTGCTCTCGGTGCTGCTGGGCGCCGGCTATGCCTACGGCCAGCTGACCATGCGGCTTGGCCTGCTGGAAGCGCAGTCGTCGCAGCAGGCGCAGCAGATCATGATGCAGACGGATCTGATGCAGCGGTGGGTGCGCACCGACGAGCAGGTGATCGCCCTTTCCAAGACCGTCGAGAAGCTGGACACCCGCCTTGGCCGAATCGA
The DNA here is from genome assembly GCF_029760895.1 of Ancylobacter sp. WKF20. Taxonomy (NCBI): domain Bacteria; kingdom Pseudomonadati; phylum Pseudomonadota; class Alphaproteobacteria; order Hyphomicrobiales; family Xanthobacteraceae; genus Ancylobacter; species Ancylobacter sp. WKF20. The sequence goes on along the minus strand of NZ_CP121679.1, from coordinate 1,202,180 downwards.
GCAGCGATAAGTCGGCCGGCATCCGGCTTCATCCCCAGATCGGCCCGCGCATCGTGCGGCCGACGCGGCAGACGGCCGAGCTGGTGATCGAGCTGGCGCCTGTGGATGGCGACCCCGTGCCGGCGCTGCGGATCCCGCTCGATGACGCCCGCGTGCGGCGCCTCCTGGTCGAACTGGCGGGCGCCATGGGTGGCATGTGGCGCCCCGAAAAACATGGGGTTGAGGAACAAAAGTCGCACGTGCGACCGTGCGACCCCGTCGCAAGGGTCGCACGTTCTGCTGATGTTCTCATTGCAGAGGCGCGCGCCAGTCGCAAAAAGCCCCATCATGGCAAGGGCTTATAATGTGGTGAGCCCGCTGGGACTCGAACCCAGGACCCCATGATTAAAAGTCACGTGCTCTACCTGCTGAGCTACGGGCTCCCACGCCGGGGGGATTAAGGGTTTCGACCGGCCTTGGCAAGCCGCCCATGGTCGCGGGCAGTGGTCGCGCACAGCCGGCGTGTGGAGCGATTGCCGGGATGCACGCCGCTGCTGTCGTCCAGGCGTCTATTGCACGGCTGCAAGATCGCTCTGTCGATCATACCGCTTTCGCCATGAAGGTGCCGGTACTAGCTTCGCGCCACGCATTCAGCAGGGCCGCACCCGGTCCGGCGATCCGACCCAAGGAGTTGATCCCATGGCCAAAGTTCTCGTTCTCTACTACTCGACCTATGGTCACATCGAGACCATGGCGGAGGCCGTCGCCGAGGGCGCCCGCGAAGCTGGCGCGACTGTCGACGTGAAGCGCGTTCCCGAGACGGTGCCGGAAGACATCGCCAAGGCGAACCACTTCAAGCTCGACCAGAAGGCGCCGGTCGCCACCGTGGACGACCTGAAGAATTACGACGCCATCATCTTCGGCTCGGGCACCCGCTTCGGCTCCGTCGCCTCGCAGCTGCGCAGCTTCATCGACCAGACCGGTGGCCTGTGGTTCGCCGGTGCGCTGGTCGGCAAGGTCGGTTCGGTGTTCACTTCCTCCGCGACCCAGCATGGCGGCCAGGAATCCACCATTCTCGGCTTCGTCCCGACGCTGCTGCATCACGGCATGGTCGTGGTCGGCCTGCCCTACGCCTTCGCCGGCCAGATGGGCCTAGATGAGATCAAGGGCGGCTCGCCCTACGGCGCCGCGACGATCACCGACGGCGACGGCTCGCGCCAGCCTTCCGAGGTCGAACTCGCCGGCGCCCGCTTCCAGGGCAAGCATGTGGCAACCATCGCCGCCAAGCTGCACGGCTGATCGACCATCGCGACGTTGTCCCGGACCGCGCGACGCGCGGAGCCGGGACCGTCCTCCGATATCACGCGATCCCGGACCGGGCCGATGGCCCGTCCGGGATGACGTCGTCTAAGGGCGCGCTATCGCGCCTCAGCGCGCCGGAATGTCGCCGCGCGCCCAGCCTTCCTTCACCTCGGCCTTGTACGCCTCGAAGCGTCCCTCGCCGATGGCGGCCCGCGCGCCGGCCATCAGGCTCTGGTAATAGGCGAGGTTCACCCAGGTCAGCAGCATGGAGCCCAACATCTCGTCGCAGCGGATGAGGTGGTGGAGATAGGCGCGCGAATAGTCCCGCGCCGCCGGGCAGCCGCTTTCCTCGTCCAGCGGGCGCGGATCATTGGCGTGCCGGGCGTTCTTCAGATTGATCTTGCCGAAGCGGGTGAAGGCCAGCGCGTGCCGGCCGGCGCGGGTCGGCATCACGCAGTCGAACATGTCGACCCCGCGCGCGACTGCCTCGATCATGTCGTCGGGCGTGCCGACGCCCATCAGATAGCGCGGCTTGTGCGTCGGCAGGATCGGCGCGACCACCTCGATCATCGCCAGCATCACCGCCTGCGGCTCGCCAACCGCGAGGCCGCCGATGGAATAGCCGGGGAAGTCGATATCGACGAGGCCGCGCGCGGATTCCTCGCGCAGCGCCGGGTCGTCACCGCCCTGCACGATGCCGAACAGCGCCCTGCCCTTTGGCTGGCTCTCGAACGCCTTCTTCGACCGCTCCGCCCAGCGCAGCGAAAGGCGCAGCGCACGGGCGATCTCGTCCTTGGTGGCCGGCAGTCTCACGCATTCGTCGAGCTGCATCTGGATGTCCGAGCCGAGCAGGCCCTGGATCTCCACCGAGCGCTCCGGCGACAGCTCGTGATAGGAGCCGTCGATGTGCGAGCGGAAGGTGACGCCCTTCTCGTTCATCTTACGCAGCGCCGCCAGCGACATGATCTGGAAGCCGCCGGAATCGGTGAGGATCGGGTGCGGCCAGCGCATGAAGCTATGCAGGCCGCCGAGCTCCGCTACCCGCTCGGCGGTGGGGCGCAGCATCAGATGATAGGTGTTGCCGAGCAGGATGTCGGCGCCGAGTTCGCGCACCTGCTGCGGGTACATGCCCTTCACCGTCGCGGCGGTTCCGACTGGCATGAAGGCCGGCGTGCGGATGATGCCGCGCGGGGTCACGACCTCGCCGAGGCGAGCCGCGCCATCGGTGGCTTTCAGGCGATAGTGGAAGTCGATCTGTTCGTTCATGCGCGGGCTTTTGGCAGCAAAAGGCAGGCGTCGCCATAGGAATAGAAGCGATAGCCCGTCGCAATCGCGTGGGCATAGGCGCGCTTCTGCTCGTCATGACCGATGAAGGCGGCAACCAGCATCACCAGCGTCGAGCGCGGCAGGTGGAAATTGGTCATCATCCCGTCGGTGAAGCGGAAGCGGTAGCCGGGCGTGATGAAGATGTCGGTCTCGCCGCTCCACGCGTGAAGCGAGCCATCCACGCCGGCGGCGCTTTCGATCAGCCGCGTCGCCGTGGTGCCGACGGTGACGACCCGCCCGCCCCGCGCCTTCACGGCGGTCAGGGCGGCAGCGGTAGCGGCGGAGACCTCGCCCCATTCGGCATGCATCCGGTGTTCGCTGGTGTCGTTAACCTTCACGGGCAGGAACGTGCCGGCACCGACATGCAGCGTGACGCGATGCGTCTCGACACCGCGCTGCTCCAGCCGGCGGATCAGCTCGGGCGTGAAGTGCAGCCCGGCGGTGGGCGCGGCGACCGAGCCTTCCTGATTGGCGAACATGGTCTGGTAGTCCAGCCGGTCCTGCGCATCATCGGCCCGCTTGGCGGCGATGTAAGGCGGCAGCGGAATATGGCCGATCAGCGCGATCGCTGCGTCGAGTTCGGCGCCGGCCCCAACGAAGCGAAGCGTCACCTCGCCGCCCTCACCCTTCGCCTCCAGCGTCGCCTTGAGCGTGTGGCCCCCGTCGGGTGAGGCGAAGACGATGATGTCGCCCGGTGCGAGGCGCTTGCCCGGCCGGGCGAGGGCCAGCCAGCTATCGGGGGCGATGCGCTTGTGCAGCATCGCCTCGACCTCGACGCCCTCGCCCTGCGAGCTGTCGCGGCGGCGGATACCGACGAGACGCGCGGGCAGCACGCGGGTGTCGTTCACCACCAGCGCGTCGCCGGGCTGGAGGATGTCCGGCAGGTCGCTCACCCGGGCATCGGTCAGCTCGGGATCGCCGCCGGCGCGCACCACCAGCAGCCGCGCCGCGTCGCGTGGCGAGACCGGGCGCAGCGCGATCCGCTCATTGGGCAGCTCGAAATCGAACAGGTCGACACGCATCGCGAAAACTCAGCTTCAGAAACAGCGATCCCGGAGCGTGCTCGCGCACCTCCGGGATGACGCCTCGTCCAGATGCTCGGGATCAGGCGGCGGAGACGCTCGCCTTGACGATCTTGTCGGGGTTCTGCACCGGCTCGCCCCGCTTCACCTTGTCGACATTCTCCATGCCTTCCACGACCTCGCCCCACACGGTGTACTGGCCGTCGAGGAAGGAAGCGTTGGCGAAGCAGATGAAGAACTGGCTGTCGCCGGAATCGGGGTGCTGGGCGCGGGCCATCGAGGCCGTGCCGCGCACGTGACGGCCGGCATTGAACTCGGCCTTCAGCTTCTTGCCCGAGCCGCCCGTGCCGTTGCCGAACTGGCCGTCGCCGGTCTGGGCCATGAAGCCTTCGATCACGCGATGGAACGGCACGTTGTCATAGAAGCCCTGCGTGGCGAGCTCGGCAATGCGCGCGACATGGTTCGGCGCGAGGTCCGGGCGGAACTTGATCTTGACCGGGCCCTGGGTGGTCTCGAGCAGCAGAAAGTTGGCAGCGTCAGACATAAGTCTCTCCTTGGAAACGGGGATCGGCGGCACGCGGCGTCTTACTTGACGTCCGCGGCGACCTTCATCGAAACGATCTTGTCGGGGTTCTGAACCGGCTCGCCGCGCTTGATCTTGTCGACATTCTCCATGCCGGAGACGACCTCGCCGATGACCGTGTACTGGCCGTTCAGGAAGGAGGCGTCACCGAAGGTGATGAAGAACTGCGAGTTGGCGCTGTTCGGGGCGGAGGCACGGGCCATGCCCACCGTGCCGCGCTTGAAGGGCACGTTGGAGAACTCGGCCGGCAGGTTCGGGTAGCGCGAGCCGCCCGTGCCATTGCCATATTGGCCATCGCCGGTCTGGGCCATGAAGCCCTCGATCACGCGGTGGAACGGCACGTTGTCGTAATAGCCCTCGCGCGCCAGCGTCTTGATGCGCTCGGCGTGTTTGGGGGCGATGTCGGCGCGCAGCACGAAGATCACCGGGCCCTTGGTGGTCTGCATGATGATCGTGTTCTGCGGATCGACATTCGGCGGCAGCTTCGGCGCCTGCGCCATCGCCGGCACGGCCAGCGCGACAGTGAGGGCGAAGGCGGCAAACAGGCTACGGATCATGGAAGGAACTCCGTTGAACGACGGCGGGTGAGCCGCCAAACATCAGCGCCGCGGAAAACGCGCGGTGAGCCGGGCCAGAACGGCCGGCGGGACGAAGGCGGAGACGTCACCACCCATGGCGGCGATCTGCCTGACCAGCGTGGCGGTGATAGGGCGGGCAATGGGCGAGGCCGGCAGGAAAATGGTCTGCACGGCGGGTTTCAGCACCGCATTCATGCCGGCCATCTGCATTTCATAATCGAGATCGGTACCGTCACGCAGGCCGCGGATGAGCAGATGCGCGCCCTGCGCTTCGGCGGCGTCGACCACCAGATTGTCGAAGGTTACGCAGTCGAGGCGCGCGCCCTCGGCTTCCGCAATCGGCTCGAACACCTCGCGCAGGAGGTCGAGCCGCTCCTCGGCGGTGAACAGAGGTGTCTTGCCGGGATGGATGCCGACGCCGATGACCAGCCGATCGGCCAGCCGGGCGGCGGCGCGCGCCACTTCCACATGGCCGTTGGTCGGCGGATCGAAGGATCCGGGATAAAAAGCGGTCCGCGCGGCGCTCATGGGCACTCTCGTGATGCGCGGCAAGGGTTAGCCGTCCGCACGGCCGGACGCAAGCGCCGGCCGACCCGCGACCTGCCGTTGCGGCGTTCTAGCGTTCGTGGCCGTCGATCCATTTGGTGACGGTGGGCGCGCGATAGGCGGCGAGTTTGCCAAGAAGCTCCGCCGGGCTGTCCGCCACCACCAGCATGTCGCGATGCTCCCGCCGCATGAAGCCTTCCTCCACCGTGTGATCGAGGAAGGTCAACAGGCTGTGGTAATAGCCCTCCACATCCAGCACCGCGCAGGGCTTGGTGTGGTTGCCGAGCTGGGCCCAGGTCCACACCTCGAACAGCTCCTCCAGCGTGCCAGCCCCGCCCGGCAGCGCGACGAAGGCGTCGGCCAGCTCGGCCATCTGCGCCTTGCGCTCGTGCATGGAGGTGACGATGCGCAGATCGGCGAGGCCGTGATGAGCGACCTCCTTGTCGACAAGGCGCTGCGGGATGATGCCGATCACCTCGCCGCCGGCGGCCAGCGCGGCATCGGCGAGCACGCCCATCAGCCCGACGGACGAGCCACCATAAACGAGGCCGATGCCCTGCTCCGCGAGCGCCCGCCCGAGGGCGGCGGCGGCCTCGCGATAGGCGGGGCGGCGGCCGGCATTGGAGCCGAGAAAGACGCAGATACGGCGCATGAGATCCTCGTCGACGTCGCTTCCCGTGGAAGCCCTTTGTTTCCTGGCAGGCGGCGCGCCATTGGAACCTGCCCGCAATGGCCGCCCGACATGGAAACGGCGCCGTTACCGGCGCCGCTCCGCGTGTTTCTGGCCATTCACGGCAGGCGGCCGCGCGGGATCATTCCTCGGCGCCCGCGCCGTCCTCGGCTTCCGCCTCGTCCTCGCTCACGCGCTCGACCGAGACGACCTTCTCGTCCTCCGCCGTGTCGAACACGATGACGCCCTGGCTGCCGCGCCCGACGATGCGGATGCCGTTCACCGGGCAGCGGATGAGCTGGCCGCCATCGGTCACCAGCATGATCTGGTCACCCTCATCCACCGGGAAGGAGGCGATGAGGGGCCCGTTGCGGTCATTGACCGCCATGGCGACGATGCCCTTACCGCCGCGCCGCGTGGTGCGGTACTCATAGGACGAGGTGCGCTTGCCGTAGCCATTCTCGGAGAGCGTCAGGATGAACTGCTCGGCCGCGCCCATCTCGATATAGCGCGCCTGGTCGATATCGGCCGGCACGGCGACGGCTTCCTCGGCATCGGCCTCGATCACCGCCTCCGGCTCCTCGCCGGCCGCTTCCGCGCCGTTCTGGCTGCGACGCATGGCGTTGGCGAGCTTGGTATAGGCCGCCCGCTCCTCGACGCTGGCTTCCACATGGCGGATGATGGCCATGGAGATGAGCTTGTCGGCGCCCTCGAGCTGGATGCCGCGCACGCCCATGGAGTCACGCCCCTTGAAGACGCGCACCTCGGTGACGGGGAAGCGGATGCACTGGCCGTTGGCACTGGTGAGCAGCACGTCGTCCTGCTCGGTGCAGAGCTGGACGTCGGCGATGGCCTCGCCCTCCTCCAGCTTCATGGCGATCTTGCCGTTACGATTCACATTGGTGAAGTCGGACAGCTCGTTGCGCCGGACCGTGCCGCCCGTGGTGGCGAACATGATCTGTAGCCGGCTCCACGTCTCCTCGTCCGGCAGCGCCATGATGGAGGTGATGCGCTCGCCTTCGGTTAGCGGCAGGATGTTCACCAGCGCCTTGCCGCGCGCCTGCGGGGCGGCGATGGGGAGGCGCCACACCTTCAGCTTGTAGACCTGGCCCTTCGACGAGAAGAACAGCACCGGCGCGTGGGTCGAGGCGACGAACAGGCGGGTGACGAAATCCTCGTCGCGCGTCTGCATCGCCGAGCGGCCCTTGCCGCCGCGCCGCTGCGCCCGATAGGTCGAGAGCGGCACACGCTTCACATAGCCCGCATGGGAGACGGTGACGACCATGTCCTCGCGGGCGATGAGGTCTTCATCCTCGAAATCGCCTTCCGCCTCGATAATCTCGGTCTTCCGCGGCGTGCCGAATTCCGCTTTCACCGCAAGGAGTTCGTCCTTGACGATGGTGCGGATGCGCTCTCGGCTGGCGAGAATGTCGAGATATTCGCGGATCTCCACGGCGATCTTGTCGAGCTCGTCCGCCACCTCGTCGCGGCCGAGCGCGGTGAGGCGCTGCAGACGCAGGTCGAGGATGGCGCGCGCCTGCTCGAAGGACAGCCGGTAAGTGTTGTCCGGGCCGAGCCGGTGGCGCGGATCGTCGATCAGCGCGATCAGCGGGGCGACGTCGAGCGCCGGCCAGTCGCGCGTCATCAGCGCCTCGCGCGCACTCGCCGGATCGGGCGAGGTGCGGATCGTGTGGATGATCTCGTCGATATTGGCGACGGCGATGGCAAGGCCCACCAACACATGCGCCCGATCGCGCGCCTTGCGCAGAAGGAACTTCGTTCGCCGGCTAACCACATCCTCGCGGAAGGCGACGAAAGCGGTCAGCAGATCGAGCAGGTTCATCAGCGCCGGCTTGCCGCCGTTCAGCGCCACCATGTTGGCGCCGAAGGAGGTCTGCAGCGAGGTCATGCGGTAGAGGTTGTTCAGCACCACCTCGGCCTGGGCGTCGCGCTTGATCTCGAACACGACGCGCATCCCCTCGCGGGAGGATTCGTCGCGGATCTCGGCGATGCCTTCCAGCCGCTTCTCGCGCACCAGCTCGGCGATGCGCTCGATCATCGTCGCCTTGTTCACCTGATACGGGATCTCGGTGACGATGATGGCGTCGCGGTCCTTGCGGATTTCCTCGATCGTGGCGCGCGAGCGCATCACCACCGAGCCGCGCCCGGTCAGATAGGCCTGGCGAATACCGCTGCGGCCGAGGATCAGCGCGCCGGTGGGGAAATCCGGCCCGTGGATATAGTCCAGCAGCTTCTCGACATCGAGCGAGGGATCGTCGATCAGCGCGATACAGGCATCCACCACCTCGCCGAGATTATGCGGGGGGATGTTGGTCGCCATGCCGACGGCGATGCCGCCCGCACCATTGACCAGCAGGTTCGGCAACCGCGCGGGGAGCACGGTCGGCTCCTGCTCGCGCCCGTCATAGTTGGCCTGAAAGTCGACCGTGTCCTTGTCGAGATCGTCCAGCAGCGCCATCGCCGACTTGGCGAGGCGCACCTCGGTGTAGCGTTCGGCCGCCGGCGGATCACCATCCACGGAGCCGAAATTGCCCTGGCCGTCGATCAGCGGCAGACGCAACGAGAAGTCCTGCGCCAGGCGCACCAGCGCGTCATAAATCGCCAGGTTGCCGTGCGGATGGTACTTACCCATCGTGTCGCCGGTGACGCGGGCGGATTTGTTGTAGGGCCGCTCGGGCGTGTAGTTGTTCTCGCGCATCGAGAACAGGATGCGCCGATGCACCGGCTTCAACCCGTCGCGCACATCAGGCAGCGCGCGCGAAACGATGACGCTCATCGCGTAGTCGAGATAGCTACGCGAAAGTTCTTCCGTGATGGAGACGGGCCGGATGTCCGTAGGGCCGCCGCCCTCCGGCTTTGTCGTATCGGAATCGGACAAGGAACCACTTTCCGTAGTTGCCGAACAGGTAGGATTGTCTAGCCGATTCCGGCCGCCAACGCCAGCTTTGCGCGCGTTTCAATCGCGCGAAAAGCGTTTCACTTTCAATGTGTTATGCGGGCGTTTTGAGAAACTGTGGAGATCATGGCCAAACCGGGGCATTTACGCGCGTTTTAGCGCGTCCCGGACCGGAGAAACCGGCAGGCGCGAACGCCGGTCCGCCCGGCGCCGCGGAGACCGCCAGGGCGGCAACCTGCCAGCCCCGAGAGCGACGCCCACGCCGATTTGGTCAAGGCCGCACGCCGATGGTGCCCGCTCGGGGCGCGCGAACCATCGTCGTCGGGGCTGCCGCACCCAATTCCGCTCCCCGTCTCTGAAAACGCCGCCGCCGAGGGGCGCGTCAGCCACTGCCACGGCAGGCTCGCAACACGTACCCGCCAAACGGCCGGCGGATCCTCTGACGCCGCTTCTCGGTAGGCCGATCGTCCCTACCCGCCTTCCCAGCCGCAGGACCTCTTCCGGCCTCCAGCTTTGCGCCGGCGGCAAGGCATGGCGCCGCCCTCGCTCCGCCTGCTGCCGCCGCAGCCGCATCTCCCGCGCCGTTCCCCTTGCACAACGGCCCCATGTCGGCACAGTGGGCGGTACCGGGGGGGCTCCATGCTCGACTACGTCTTCTCTGCCGCCGTCACCATGCTGGTGGTGATCGATCCCATTGGCCTCGCGCCGCTTTTCCTGGCGGTGACGCATGATCTGTCGCCGGCCGAGCGGCGGCTGGTGGCCTGGCGCTCCTCGGCCATCGCGCTGGCCATTCTGGTGTTTTTCGGGCTGGTCGGCGCGCCGCTGCTGCATGCGCTCGGCATTACCCTGCCGGCCTTCCGCATTGCCGGCGGGCTGCTGCTTTTCACCATTTCCTTCGAGATGGTGTTCGGCCGGCGCACCGAGCGCACCATCGATTCCAGCGCCGCCACGGCGCGCGAACAGGCGCTGCGTATGATGGCGGTGTTCCCGCTGGCGATCCCGCTCATGGCGGGGCCCGGCGCCATCACCGCCATGCTGCTGCTGGCCGGCGAGGCGCATGGCGATCCCGCCCGGCTGGCGGCGCTGTTCGTCATCACCCTCCTGGTGATCGCGAGCTGCCTGCTGGTCTATCTCGCCGCCGGTGGGGTGAACCGGCTGCTGGGCGTCACCGGTAACGCCATCCTCTCGCGCCTGCTCGGCGTGGTGCTGACGGCGCTGGCGGTGCAGTTTGTCATCGACGGCATCCGCGCCGCCTTTCCCAGCTGACGCGCGCGGGAGCCCGAGCGGCGGAGCACTTGGCCCTTAGTATCCTCGCCGATAAAGGCGGGTCCCCCACCGGGACGCCTCTGGGCGAAACCGGGGAGAAAGCCTCTAGGCACCACAGGAGCCGGAGGCTTGGCAAAAGCCGCCGCCCTGTCAGTCCTGCACCTGCCGCGCCGCTCCCCGCCTATGCCGTGATCCGCGCAGCTTCTTGAGCCGCGCAGGGTGGCTGTGTCGCGCCGGCCTTAACCTGGCGCCGCACCTCAGAACGGGATGTCGTCGTCGAGATCGCCGCCAAACTTGCCGCCGCCGCTCGCCGGGGCCGGCTTGCGGTCATTGCCGAAGGATCCGCCGCCGACGCTCGCACGCGAACCGCCGCCGCCAAAGGACGCACCACCGGAATAGCCGCCGCCCGAACCGAAATCGCTGCCGCCGGCGCTGTAATCGTCACCGCCGCCCTCGCCGCCGCCACTGCCGCGGCTGTCGAGAATGGTCAGTTCGCCGCGATAGGCGCGCAGCACAACTTCCGTGAAATAGCGCTCGCCGCCATTCTGGTCGGTCGCCTTGCGGGTCTCCAGCTGGCCTTCGATATAAACCTTGGTGCCCTTGCGCAGATACTGCTCGGCGACCTTCAGCAGGTTCTCGTTGAAGATCACCACGCTGTGCCACTCGGTGCGCTCCCTGCGCTCGCCGGAGGCCTTGTCGCGCCAGGTCTCGGAGGTGGCGATGCGCAGGTTGCAGACCCGCCCGCCATTCTGGAAGGTGCGCACTTCCGGGTCGCGGCCGAGATTGCCGATCAGAATAACCTTGTTGACGCTGCCCGCCATGTCGTCCTCCGAGAGTCTATCGGACGCCCGCGGCGGAGCGCGCGCGCCTTGAAGCGGGCATAGTAGCCCATCCCTGCCGCGCCTGCGCCCCCGCCCGCGCGCCTTTCCACATGCCACTGCCCGGTTGCGACTGCCGCAAGACCGGGCACCGCTCCCCGTCCGCCGTACCAGCGTCGCGATTGTTCTTGTTATGTTCCTAGCATTGTGGCTAGTCTGACGCAAGACGACGAGTCGCACATTGCAGCCGGCCGGAGCCGCATTATGTTAAGCCCCGTGATTGCCAGGGAGCTTTCCCATCATGACCGACGTGCGTAATCGCCGGCGCGCCCGCGCCACCGCCATTGCCCTGCAGGCCGAGGACGCCCGTCAGGCGTTGATCCGCCGCGCGCTTCTCGCCGTAACCGGCGGGCTCATCGCCGCCGTGGCGGTCGCGGCCCTCGCCATGCGGGGCATCGGCTTCTGATCCGTGCCGGGACGGGCGGCCGCCCCAGCGAACCTGTTTTGGCACTGCCCGTCGATAAAGAGACCGGAATGAAGGACCGCGTGGATCTTCCGCGCCGCGACGCCCGTTCGATCATCATTCGCGGGGCGCGCGAGCATAATCTCAAGAATGTGGATCTGGAGATCCCGCGCGACAGCCTGGTGGTGTTCACCGGGTTGTCCGGCTCGGGCAAGTCGTCGCTCGCTTTCGACACGATCTACGCCGAAGGCCAGCGCCGCTATGTCGAGAGCCTCTCGGCCTATGCGCGCCAGTTCCTGGAGATGATGCAGAAGCCGGACGTCGACCAGATCGACGGCCTATCGCCGGCCATCTCCATCGAGCAGAAGACCACCTCGAAGAATCCGCGCTCGACCGTCGGCACCGTCACCGAGATCTACGACTATATGCGCCTTCTCTGGGCGCGCGTCGGCGTGCCCTATTCGCCGGCCACTGGCCTGCCGATCGAGAGCCAGACGGTCAGCCAGATGGTCGACCGCGTGCTCGCTCTGCCGGAAAAGACGCGGCTGTTCCTGCTTGCGCCCGTGGTGCGCGGGCGCAAGGGCGAATACCGAAAGGAACTGGCGGACTTCCAGAAGAAGGGCTTCCAGCGCGTCAAGATCGACGGCCAGTTCCACGAGATCGCCGAGGCGCCGGCGCTCGACAAGAAGTTCAAGCACGACATCGACGTGGTGGTGGATCGTCTCGTCGTGCGCGGCGACATCGCCAGCCGCCTCGCCGATTCTTTCGAGACCGCGCTCGGCCTCGCCGACGGCATCGCGGTGATCGAATTCGCCGACGAGAAGGACGAGGGCGGCGAGGCACGCCGCATCATCTTCTCGGAGAAATTCGCCTGCCCGGTCTCCGGTTTCACCATTCCCGAGATCGAGCCGCGGCTATTCTCCTTCAACAACCCCTTCGGCGCCTGTCCGGTCTGCGATGGCCTCGGCCATGAGAGCAAGATCGACCCCGAACTCATCGTGCCGGACCGCACGCGCAGCCTCAAGCAAGGCGCCATCGCGCCCTGGGCGAAGTCCTCGTCGCCCTATTACGGCCAGACGCTCGACGCGCTCGCCCGCCATTACGGCTTCAAGCTGACCACCAAATGGGCCGACCTGCCGGAGAAGGCGCAGCAGGTCATCCTGCACGGCTCCGGGTCCGAGTTGATCCGCTTTGTCTATGACGATGGCATGCGGGCCTATGAGACCGCGAAGACCTTCGAAGGCATCGTCACCAATCTCGAGCGCCGCTGGCGCGAGACCGAGAGCGACTGGGCGCGCGAGGAAATCGGCAAATATTTCTCCGCCGTGCCCTGCGCCGCCTGTAATGGCTTCCGGTTGAAGCCCGAGGCGCTGGCGGTGAAGATCGCCGGCAGCCACATCGGCAACGCCGCGCAGCTTTCCGTGCGCGCGGCGCTGGAGTGGTTCGGCACCCTGCCCGGCCAGCTTTCCGACAAGCAGAACGAGATCGCCGTCCGCATTCTCAAGGAGATTCGCGAGCGCCTCGCCTTCCTGCTCGATGTGGGACTGGATTATCTCACTTTGGCGCGCGCTTCCGGCACGCTGTCCGGCGGCGAGAGCCAGCGCATCCGCCTCGCCTCGCAAATCGGCTCGGGGCTCACCGGTGTGCTCTATGTGCTGGACGAGCCCTCCATCGGCCTGCACCAGCGCGACAATGAACGCCTGCTCGGCACGCTGCGCCGGCTGCGCGACCTCGGCAACACGGTGATCGTGGTCGAGCATGACGAGGACGCCATCCTTGCCGCCGATTACGTCGTGGATGTCGGGCCGGGCGCCGGCGTGCACGGCGGACGCATTGTCGCGCAGGGCACGCCACAGGAAATCCTCGCCAACCCGAACTCACTGACGGGCAAATATCTCACCGGCGCGCTCACCGTGCCGGTGCCCAAGCGCCGCAAGCCGGACCGCAAGCGGCTGCTTCGCGTGGTCAATGCCCGCGCCAACAACCTGAAGAACGTCACGGCGGAGATCCCGCTCGGCCTGTTCACCGCCGTCACCGGCGTGTCGGGCGGCGGCAAGTCGACGCTGCTGGTCGACACGCTCTACAAGGCGGTTGCGCGCCGGCTCAATGGCGCCTCCGAGCCGCCGCTGGCGCATGACGGGCTGGAAGGGCTGGAGCATCTCGACAAGGTCATCGACATCGACCAGTCGCCGATCGGCCGCACGCCGCGTTCGAATCCCGCGACCTATACCGGCGCCTTCACGCCGATCCGCGAATGGTTCGCCGGCCTGCCGGAGGCGAAGGCGCGCGGCTACGGCCCCGGCCGCTTCTCCTTCAACGTGAAGGGCGGGCGCTGCGAGGCCTGCCAGGGCGATGGCGTCATCAAGATCGAGATGCACTTTTTGCCGGACGTTTACGTCACCTGCGACGTCTGCAAGGGCAAGCGCTATAACCGTGAAACGCTCGAAGTCACGTTCAAGAACAAGTCGATAGCTGACGTTCTTGACATGACGGTCGAGGAAGGTGCCGAGTTTTTCAAGGCGGTGCCTGCGGTGCGCGAGAAGCTGGAGACGCTTTCGCGAGTCGGCCTCGACTATATCAAGGTCGGCCAACAGGCGAACACGCTGTCCGGCGGCGAGGCGCAGCGCGTCAAGCTCTCCAAGGAGCTGTCGCGCCGGGCCACGGGGCGCACGCTCTATATCCTCGACGAGCCGACCACTGGCCTGCACTTCCACGATGTCGCCAAGCTCTTGGAAGTGCTGCACGAGCTGGTCGAGCAGGGCAATACGGTGGTGGTGATCGAGCACAATCTCGAGGTTATCAAGACCGCCGACTGGGTGCTCGACCTCGGCCCTGAGGGGGGCGATGGCGGCGGCGAGATCGTCGCGGCCGGCCCGCCCGAGGTGATCGCCAAGACCGAACGCAGCCACACCGGCCGCTTCCTCGCCGAAGTGCTGGCCCGCCGCCCGCTCAAGTCCCGTAGCGCGGCGGAGTAGGCGCCGGGCCGGGCGAGCGGAAGCCCGCGCGCCCTTTGCCCCCGCCCTAACGGGTGGCCTCCCGTGCCGGCGCCTCACGCAGGCGCACCAGATGCACCGTCGCGGCGATCAGCACGATGGTCGCACCGAACTGGTGGGTGAGCGCAATGTCGATCGGCACCTGGTGGATCAGGGTGAGGATGCCGAGCATCGCCTGGCAGGCGACCAGCCCGAAGATCAGCAGCGCCCGCTGGCGTGCCGCCCCGCCCGCCCGGCGCGCGGCGAGGTAATGGCCGAGCGCGAGCGCCAGCAGCACATAGGCGAAAAGCCGGTGGTTGAACTGCACGGTCAGCACGTTCTCGAACAGGTTCCGCCACGCCGGCTGCTGCACGAAGAGGTTGGCCATGGGCGGCACGAGGTGCCCGTCCATCAGCGGCCATGTCGTGTAGGTGAGGCCCGCATCGAGCCCCGCGACGAGGCCGCCGAGGAAGATCTGCAGCACCACCACGGCGAGCAGGATATGCGCGTTGGTGCGCAGCCAGGCCGGCACCGCCTGCGGCGCACGGGCGGGTTTCAGCGACACGGCGACCGCCACGGTGGCGGCGAGGATGATGCAGGCCAGCGTCAGGTGGGTGGCAAGCCGGTACTGGCTCACATCCACCCGGTTCACCAGCCCCGAGGCGACCATCCACCAGCCCACGGCCCCCTGCAGACCGCCGAGCACGAACAGCCCGGTGAGCTTCCAGCCAAGCGGCCGGTCGATCAGCCCGCGCCAGAGGAAGAACAGGAAGGGCAGCAGGAAGACGAAGCCGATGATGCGGCCGAGCAGCCGGTGGCCCCATTCCCACCAGAAAATGTATTTGAACTCGTCGAGGCTCATGCCCCGGTTGATCTGCACATATTGCGGGATCTGCCGGTACTTCTCGAACTCGGCCTGCCACTGCGCGTCGGAGAGCGGCGGCAGCGTGCCGGTTACCGGCTTCCACTCGGTGATGGAGAGGCCGGATTCGGTCAGCCGCGTCGCGCCGCCGACGACCACCATCAGCACGATCAGCGCCGCCACGGCATAGAGCCACAGGCGCACGGGGCGCAGGCGGTCGGCTGCCCCGGTCGCGGCGCGCGGGGCGGTGGCGGGAAAGGTCTGGTCAAGGGCCATGCTGCGCTCCTGGCAAGGGTGGCCATCAGCCCCGCTGGCCACCGTCGGCCGGGCGGCTTCCTCCCCGGCCCGGCGAGCGATATAGAGGCGTCGGGCGGCGCGCAACCGGACTCTTTGTCTCGCGCCGGCCGGTGATCCGACGCGAACAGGACGGTGCGATGAGCCAGCAGCCGATGAGCGACCCACGGGGCCTGCCCCCGCGCCTGCGCAAATTCATCGGCACGGTGGCGCTGCTGCTGCTGGTCATCATCTGGGCGCTGGCCGCCATGGCGCTGGCGCAGGGCCGTGTGACCACCCTGCCCGGCTATGCGCAGTTTTTCGCGTATGTCTTCCTCGGAATCGGCTGGATATTCCCCGCCGGCTGGATAATCCGCTGGATGATGCGCTTCGACCGGCGGCCGGAAACGCTCTGATCCACCCGATCACAAGAGCTTGAGCGGGCGCCCGCTCAGGCGGCCTGCGGCAGCGGTCGGGGCGGGGCGACCTCAGTGAAGGTCACCATGGCGATGTCGCCGAATCCCTGCTCGGCGAGATAGTCGAAGGCCTGCACCGCGTCAGTCGCCGCCCCGCCCGGCTGGGTGACGAGGATGAGCGTCGGCTTGAGCGCCGCGACGCGCGCCGTGCCCTCCGCCTCGGCGAAGGGGGGCGCGGCCACCACCACATGGTCATAGGTCTGCATCAGCGCGCTGAGGATCAGCGTCAGCCGGTCGGCGCCCACCAGCCCGCTCGCCTCGCAGGCGCCGCGTCCGGGCGGAATCACATGGCAGCGTGAAGCCGCCTCGCGATGGATGGCGTCGGAGAAGCTCGCCACGCCGAACAGCAGGTCGGTCAGCCCCGGCGCGCGCGGATCAGTGGTCAGTTCGGCCAGGGCCGGCGCCATGACATCGAGGCAGACGATGACGGTGCGCCGCTCGGGCGAGGCGAGCGCGCGGGCCAGCGCCAGCGCGCAGCGGGCGATGCCGTCATCGGGCGAGGGCCCCGTCACTACCACAAGCCGTGCCGCGGCGCCGCGCAGTTCGATGAGGCGGGCGAGATCGGCCAGTTCGCCATCACGGGACAAGTGGCGGCGCGGGCGCGGCTCGCCTTCCCCGGCGAAATCATCGGCGCTTTCCGCGCCGATCCACGGCAGATGCTGCGCCGCGCCTTCGCGGGCGAGTTCGGGAAGCGCGGGCGCGACAGCCGCAGGTGGAACGGGCGCGCTGCGGCGGCGACGGCGGAAGAATTGCAGCCCGAGCGCGAGGCCGAAAGCGCCGAGCGCGGCACCGCCAGCGGCCAATGCGGGCGCCGGCGCGAGCGGCTCGGCCGGGGCCTGCGCACGGGAGGCGAGCCGCGCCGGCATGGCAATGGGCCCGCCCGCTTCCATGTTGAAGGCGCCGCGGGTCTGGCGCAGCCGGAGATAGCTGTCGGCGAAGGCATTGGCGACATCGGCGGCCAGCGTCGGGCTGGCAGCAACGAAGCGGATGACGGTCTGCCCGTCCGCCCGGTCCTTTACGGTGAGCCCGCCCTCGATGGAGCGCAGCGCGGCGGTATCGCCGGTGGAGGCGCTGGCCGGTGCGCCGAGCAGCGCATTCAGCCGGTCGGACAGCGAAAGGCGGCGATCGGTGAGACGGTCGGTGAGCCGTGTGTCCTCAATGACCTGCCGGGCGAATTCGCGCGAGGCGATGATCTGCGCCCGCGTGGTCGGTGCCGCCATGCCGCGCGCCTCCGGCAGCAGGCGGGCCTCGGCTGCATAGCGCGGCTGGGCGAGTACGCCGGCCAGCCCGCCGACGAGCAGGGCGGCAAGGCTCGGCACCAGCAGATGGCGGCGGGCGAAGGCGCGAAATGCCGTACCGCGTGTTGGGGCGTCCATCAACGGCACGTCACCGGACGCGTTCGATCCAGCCGTCATCGGCGGAATTGACGCTGCGATAGAAAGCGGCAGGAAGGGGCCATAAGCCTCCGCCACCGCAACTCCCGCACCTGCCATGTCCGGCTCGTTCACCATGGCCGCATTAGGCGACCATTGTGGTTTCCACCGTGTTAAAGGCCGCGCGGCGATTGTCGGGGTGCCTATGGAAGGCGCGCCCTTCCCTGCCTGATACCGTCACTGGCGATGCTTCCGGTGAGGATCGCGTGATGGTTGAAGGGCTTCTCGCCAAGCTCCCGGCCCTCGCCGCCTCGATCACAGGCGGCGCCCGTTTCGAGGCGCTCGACGCCGGCGACGAGGCCGATCACCGCGGAATCTATGTCCATGCGTTGCTGGCGCAGAAACCGTGGTCGATTCCCTGCTCGGGAACAGCGGCCAGACCAATCCCTAGGCCGTTTGGCCCGGCAAAACCGGGTGCGGCTCAATGAGACTGTCTTCTTCGGGATATGCCTGCGGCCTAATGGTCGGAGCGGCGGGATTCGAACCCACGACCCCTAGTCCCCCAGGTCGAGAGGCGTTCGCCGTAGCGCGTTGCGACCTATACGGCTTTCAACTTCCGCTTTCCAGTTCGGGATTTATTTCGGGACTTTGAGAGCTTCTCAAGCCCCTCGCGCAGATCCTCGTCGAGCACGTGGGCGTAGCGCACGGTGGTCTTGATGTCCCGGTGGTTGAGGGCCTTCTGCACCAGCTTCAGGTTGCCGGTCTGGCGCAGCAGCTTGGTGCCGAGGTCGTGGCGGAAGTCGTGGAAACGGAAGTCGGCCATGCCGGCCCGCTTCTTCATCCGGCGCCAATAGCTCTTGAGCCCGTCATAGGTCAGCGGCAGGCGTTCGCCCTTCACCAGCCCCTTCGAGCGCACGGTGCGCTGCACGACATAGGTGAACACCTGGTGCGGGTGGTGCCCGCGCAGCGGCCACAGGATGGTGCGGATCTCGGCCGTGATGATGGTGCGCACCGGCAGGCTGCCCTTGCCGATGGTCTGGATGACGCCGGCCTCCCAATCCACCTCCTCCCACCGGATGAAACACTCGGACAGGCGCAGGCCGCTGGCGCGGGCGAAGGCGAAGAAGGGCTCGAGGTCATCGCGCATCTCGGCATCGAGGCGCGTCTCCTCGGCCGGGCGCAGCTCGCGCGTGCGCTCGGTCGGCTCGCGAAGCATGTGGATCTTCCAGTTAGGCTCGCGCGGCAGCTCGGCCCCCCAGGCGCGCTTCGCCCGGTTGAACAGCTTCTTCAACACCTCGGTGGTGGAGCGGTTCACGGTGGCGGGCGAGATGAAGGGCGCTTCGTCTCCGGCCCATGCGCGATGCCCCCGGCGCCAGGCCACCATGTGGGCGACGGCGTCATCGTCGATATCGGCAAGGCGTGTCTCGGCGCCGAAATAGGTGAACAGCCGCTGGAGATTGGTCCATGTGGTGGCGGCGCCGGCGTGATGCTTGCCGACTTCCTCCCAATAACGGCTGGTGGCGGCGAGCATGGTGAGCGGGCCGGTGCGCAGCCGCTCCGATTCGCGGACGATCTGCTTCGCCTTCTCCCGCTCGGCCGCCTCTACAAGCTTCGCGGCCTTGAGTGTTTTGGCCTTGGTTGATCCGTGAAAGCGACGACCACGGACCTGGAAGTCGTAGTGGTAGAACGGGGACCCTTTCGGTTGGTAGAGCGACATGGGGCATCCTGTCGGCGCTGGCGCTCGATGAACTCGTCGAGATCGTCATTGGAGAACATTCGGCGGGGCCTCTTCAAGCCCGCACCGACGCGGATGTAGCGAAGGCGCCCCTGCTCGACATGATCGAACAGCGTTTTCACCGAGATGCGCAGCGCCTCGGCGGCTTCCTTGGGGGTGAGCAGCGGCGTCATGGCCCCTCCCCGCACCAGTTGCGCCGGCGGGGGCAGTGGCCGGCGGCGCAGTCATAAGGCTCGGCCAGCCCCTCGCTGATGAGGATTTCCGCCACATCCCGGCCCTGCATGGTGAGGCGCGCGAGCGAGCGGCCGTAGCGATCGGGCGTCGGCAGGCGCTCCAGCGTGAGGCACCCGGCCGGGGCGCGCGCGAGCGGGCCGCAGGCCATGGTGAGCAGATCGCGCAGGCGGGCCTTGGCGCGGTAGCCCAGCGCCCGCTCGCTCTCGCACTGCGCGTCGCGAGTCTCAGGCGTGTTGAAGCCGGTGAGGCGGATGTGCTCTCGGTCGACGACGATGGTGTCCCCGTCCAGCACATAGATGTCCGCTGCCGCCGGCGTGGCGATCAGGAGGGCGGCTATAAAGGCCGCCGATTTGATGCGCCGCGCCATCAGATGAGGCTCCCTTGTTCGGCGCATGAGCGGGCGCGCCGCGCCTCCTCGATGAGTAGTGCTGCCGGATGCTCGGCGACGGGCTCGTTGGCTATTTCGATCAGCACTGCGGCGTGACAGGGCATGTCGAGTGCGCACCAGCATGCGAGGTTTCGTCCGCGCAAGGCGGAAATATGAGAGCGAACGTGCTGCAGTGCCTCGATCTGCTGGCGCAGCGGAGCATCGCATGACCAACACGCCATGCCGTCGATTACCAGTTCACGGTAGAGGCTCACGCACTGCGTGACGGTGCCATCCCTGCCCGCCACGAAAGGATTTCCCCACCTGGTGGAGCGGTCGACCTTCACGGTGTTCTCGGGCATGCGCCAGCCTTTGGCGCGGGATAGGCGGATACGCTGCGGAGAGTCAGTCATGGCGCTCCCCCGTGACAGTCATGTCCCACGCAAAAAAGCGGAGCATGTGCTCAGCTGCGGCCAAAGAAAGCGCGGGCGGGGGCTGATCGTCGGTAACGTTGGTCCGACCGAGGTTGATTTTGAGGGAGGCTTCCAGTGTCTCCATTCGAGAAAACGGGAAAACCTCCGTTCCAAGGTCTGGGCGAAGGTAGATAAACTGGCTCTTTCGGTTTTCCGGCAATGAATGCCCGACGTTGTACTGAGGATAGAAAGTCAATCCTCCATCAGTGTCGTAGGGATTTGTGAAGACGGCTTCATTTGTCAGCAGCCAATCCTCAAAAGGGCGCTCGGCACTGCTGCGCAATTTGGCGATATAGCCCGCACCCTGGTCCGGCTTCGGGTGCCGGTACGAGCGCATGAACTTGTACAGCGACCATAGCCGCGCAAGCGGCTCGCGCACGACGCCGATCCGCCGCCAGCGGTCGTAGCCGGCAGGCACGCCGTCGGCCTCCATGTGGCGATAGATCTGCATCGCCCTCGGATATGTCGCCGCGATAGCCCGGCGCAGCGAGCCGCTGCCGGTGCGGGGCACAAGGATTACGACGGTTTCGATCTCCGGGATGAGGATCATGACCGCACCTCCGGCAGGGCGTTGTGCTCGACGCCATCGAGCAGCCGGCCGGCGCGGGCCTTGGCGACCCGGCGCATGACGTGGAAGCGCGCGCCGTGGAAGCCACAGCCGCCGGCAAGGTTGAGCCATTTGGTGGCGCCGCCGTCGGCGAACTTCCGGGAATAATCCAGCCGCCAATCTGGATCGTCGCGCTCGCGGTCGACGGCGACTTCCCACGTGCCCCACTGCTTGAAGAAGAACAAGACGTCTGCGGCGGCGCACTGGTCGCGGAGGGACCGCGCCCAATCGGGGTGCATCGGCCGGGGGCCGTTCTCGCCGCCAGCAATGACGAGATCGAGCTTGGCCGTCTCGCTCTGCGACCGGCCGAATTGCAGGCCGGCCAAGGCGTCATGCCAGTCGGTAATCGTGCCGCGGTCGCCGCGTCGTTCATTCAGCGAGCGGAGGTTCAGCGCCCCCAGCAGCGGTTCGGCGGAGACGAAGCGGATGGCGGCGGGGGTGGCGAGAAGGTCGGGCACGCGCTCATCGGCGCGGCGCTGATCCTCGGTCGAGACGCCCAGCCAGACGTTGCGCAGGAAGCCTTCGCGGGCAAACGGTGTCATGTTGGCCGCAGCGGCAATCGTGTCGAATGGCTTCGGGAGCACGGGCCACTCTTCAGCAAAAAGCAGTTCGTCGACGCGCTGGAATGCGGCCGGGCCGGTCAGATACTCCCGCATCCGGGCGCTGCGCTTGGTCAGCACCTGAAAGGTGTGCTGCGGGCAGAGCGCCATGATGGCGAAGACGTGGTCGATCCATTCGTCGGGGATGCTCTCATGGAACAGGTCGCCCATGGAGTTGACGAAGATCCGGCGCGGGCGGCGCCAGCGCAGCGGCTGGGTGAGAATGTGCTCGGGCGCCAGCGCGACCTTGCCGCTCCACACGGCGCCGGCATTGCCGGGCTGCGTCGTGCCCGCATAGTGCGAGCCGGGCTGCATCGCCTCGATCCGCGCCGCCATGGGCATGGCGTAGCAGTTGGTGCAGCCGGGCGAGGCAAGGCTACAGCCGACGATGGGATTCCACGTCGCGTCGGTCCATTCGATGCCGGTGCGGTCAGCCATTTTTCCTGGCCTCCTGCGCCGCTTCGAAGCGCTTCAACTGCACGTCGCGCAGGTCTTTGCGAACCTGATCGATACCGCGCAGCGCCGGCAGCACGTCGCGGCGGATCGCATCGAACGCCGACCGCAACCCACTCTCGTGATCGCGGATGTATGCCGCGCCGAGCTTCTCCTTGAATGCTGCCAAAAAGGCGTCATCGCCATATCCGACGAGGGCATCAAGCGCGCGGATTTCCGTCTCGTTGAGCACCAACGTCGTGGAGAAATGGACGGCGAATTTATTGGTGGCGTCAGCCATGGGGCGCCTCCCCGAATTCGATCAATGCGCTCAGCACGGCGACGACGAGCGCCTTGGCCGGCGTCGGAGCGAGGCCGGCGGCAAGATCGTACATGCCGCCGGGGCCGCGCAGCTTGAGGCGATAGACATGGGCGGCTCCATCGTCGAGGAGTGTGCGGCCGCAGCGCCAGTACCAGCCGGGCAGCATGGCCTGCGTGAAGGCAACCGCCGCGTCGATGCCATGGGCGCCCGTGGTGGCGTTCTGGGCCAGCATGGCGTGCGCACCGAAGGCGGCGATGGCTACATCGTCCGCGCCACCGATGTAGCCGCCGGCGCTGACACTGTCGCGGAACTGGCGGAGTGTGGCCTTATCCATGGTGGCGATCGTCATGCCGAGCCCTCCGGCGCGCCGCTGGCGAGGGCGGGCTCGGGCTGCACGGGGACGAAGCGCGGTTTGTCGCCCGTCACCTCGAGCCGGTAACGTTCCTCGGTCCATTTGCTGAACCGCGCCGCGACCCGGACTTCCTCGCCCACGCCGGGCTCGTGAACCTCGACACACTGGCGGGCGAATTCGTCGAGCGTGTCGGCCATGTTCTCGGGCTCGTCAGCATCCCACACGATCGACCAGTCGCCAGGATCGTGACCCGTCAGGGTATAGGTGCTGTCGCCGCGCACGATCATCTCGACCGTGCCGCGCCGCTCGTGCCACATGAAGAGCACCTCGGCGCCGGGCTGAACGATCATGCAGCCATAATCGACGCGCTCGCGCCGGCCTTTCGGGCCGATGATCCAGCCCTGCTCGCAGCGCCCGGCAATCCATTTATCCGGCGTGGCGAGCCCTTCCGGCATATTCTCGTCGGCCACAAAGGCGGCCCAGCACAGGCGTTCGGTGTCAGACATCGGCGCGGCCCTCCGGCTGCGGGGTGTTGGGGTTGTGGCGGTACTCGCCGCACCAGGCGTCGGCCGCGACGGGCGGCCAGACGGCGCTGCGGGCATCGGACTGGCGAGAGAGCACGAGGCGCGGCTCGCGGCGGCGGCAGGCACCCTGCTCGCGCGTGGCATCGTTCGGGTGCCACCAGATGCAGCTGTTGCAGGTCTGGCTCATGCCTCGCCCTCCGGCTTGGCGGAGGCGCGGTCGAGCCGCTCGATCTCGGCGATGATCAGGGCGCCCGCCCGCACGAGGTCGCGACGGCGGTTCTTCGGCTTCCACCACGACATCGCCCAAGGCCAGAGAGACGGGCCGGCGAGGTGGCGTGCCGCAAGAGATGCATAGAGAGCAGCAGCGTCTGCCAGTTCGCCGCTGCTCTGCTTGTCATCGTTCTGGAGCGTCCAGCCCTCGGCATAGATCTGCCGACGCCTCTCGGCCAGCACGTCAGCCGCCGCGCGGCTGATCATGTCCGGCTCGCCCTGGCGGGTCTCGTGCGCCTCTGCCGCCTCGGCAAGCGTCGAGCCGAAGATGTCGCGATAGAGGCGGCACGAAAGCGGCTTGAGCCCGGGCTGGGCGGCCACCACGCGCCATGCCTCGATGAGCGTGCGCTCCTTGGGCAGCATGTCGGGTTCAATCTGTGTGCGCGGCATGGTTCAAACCCTCATCGGCATGAGGACGCACAGGGCGTCGGTGGAGCCGGGGCGGCGGAAGATGGTAGGGCTGCCGGGATCGTTGAGCGCGATCTCGACCTGCGGCGCGTCGTCGGCCTTGAGCACATCGCCGAGATAGCGGCCGTTGAAACCGATGATGATTTCGTCATCGGTGAAGGCGCAGTCGATCTCGTCGCGCGCCGAGCCGGATTCGGGGTTGGTGGCCTCCAGCACCAGGCCGCCGGTGCCGAAGATGAACTTCACGGCCTTGCCGCGATCGCTCGACAGGGTGCCGACGCGATCGGCGGCGGAGGCGAGTTCCGCGCGCGCGACGGTGGCGAGCCTGGCGTTGCCGAACGGGATGACGCGGCCATAATCGGGGAAGGTGCCGTCAATCAGCTTGGTGACGACGCGCACGCCGCCATGCTCGGCCGCGAGCTTGGTGGCGGACACCTCGATGTGCAGCGGGTCCGCGCCCGCCTCCTCCGCCAGCCGCTTCACCTCGCCAACCGCCTTGCGCGGCAGGATCACGCCCGGCATCTCCTCGGGGATCGGGGCGCCGTCGCCCGGCAGGCGCACCAGCGAGAGGCGGTGCCCATCCGTCGCCACCAGCGTCAGCCGGTGATCGCCCTCCGGCAGCGCGGCCCGGTGGATGTAAATGCCGTTGAGGTAATAGCGGGTTTCCTCGGTGGAGATGGCGAACTCCACCCGGCCGAGCGCCTCGGCGAAGGCTTTGCCGGGCAATGCCAGCTTCACGCCCTCGGGCGCGGCGGTGAGGTCCGGGAAGTCGGTCACCGGCAAGGTCTGCAGCGAGAACCGCGAGCGACCGGCGCGCACCGTGAGGGTGCTGCGGTCGCCGGTGACTTCAAGCTGGATCTGCGCGCCGTCCGGCAGCTTCTTGACGATGTCGTGCAGCGTGTGGGCGGGCGCGGTGATCTCGCCCGGCGTGGCGACCTGCACCGCCTCCTCCCACAGACTCTGGGTGATCTCGATGTCGAGATCCGTGGCGGTGATGATGAGCCGGCTGCCTTCCGCCTTGAGGCGGAGGTTTGCCAGAATCGGGATGTTGTTGCGCCGCTCGACGACCCGCGAGGCGCGGCCGAGCGCGGCGAGGAAGGGGGCGCGTTCGAGGGTGATCTTCATTGGGGCATCCGGGTTTGATGGGAAAGAGCCGGGCGGCGGCTGGAGGGTGTCGCCGCCCGGCGAAGTCACCGGCACCACGCCAATGGCGCCGGTGGGAGGAACGTCAGGATTCGGGAGCGCCCTCGAAGGTGGGCAGGCCGGTGCCCTTGCCGGCCTCGAGCAGATCGTTCTGCACGCGGGTGCGGAGCCAGTATTCCCAGCGGTAGAGCTGATAGAACCAGGTCACGGCGCCCTGCCCCGCCCGGTAGCGGATGCGGGCGGGGATGCGCACCACATCGCCATCGACGAAGGGCGGCAGCTGGATCATGAAGATGCCGGGAATGTCGATCGGCTCGCCCTTGCCGTTCATGTGCTCGGTCTCGAACACCATCTGGCGCTCGCCACTCTGCAGGCGGACGGCGCTCTTCATCTTCGCGCCGACAAAGACTTCGAGGCTGTGGGAGAGCTCGATCAGCTCATTCGGCAGCGCAAAGCGTTCCTTGAACAGCGGCTCGTACTCGGTGCGCTCCGAGTCAAAGGGTGCGGCCAGTTCGGCCGCGTGCTCTTCGAGGAACTCGGCGAAGGCCTGCTGCTCCATCGACTTGCCGTTGCCGCCCACCCACGCCTTGAATTCCTCAGTGAGCGGGAAGCCGTACTCCACGCGGTGCTTCTGGAAATCCGGCGCATGGTCGACGGCGTGATAGTCGATGACGGCCGTGAGCTTCGGGTTAGGCCAGCCGGTCGCGGCGAAGATGGCGCTGTTGGCCGTCTTGTGGCGGTTTACAAGCTCGGTGACGCTTTCCAGCGTCTCGACCTTCGCGGTGCCGCGAATGGCCTTCGGAGCCTGTCGATACCGCTCGATCTCGTCATGAACGCTGACGAGCCGCTGCTGCGCCGGATCCCAGAAACCGGGCACATTGGGCGGCAGGCCGGGACCGAGGCCCTCGGTGTTGATGGTGACGGGTTGAGCGCCGGCCGCCCGCGCCGCCATCTCGGCGATGAGGCTGACAGCAGAGGGCGTGGGAAGATCGTTCTTCGTGACGGCAGCGGACAAGGTGTCCTCCTGTTTCGGGCGTGAAGGGGGAAGGCGTCAGGCCGGCTCGGCCGAGCGGCGGCGCTCGCCGACCTCGGAGGGGCCGCCGAACATGTCGGCCTGGCTGGGGTGCTGGACGGAGAGGCCCCCATCGACCACCCAGAACGGAGTGGAGGTGAAGCCCTTCTCCTCGGGCAGCTTCGCCTTGACGGACGGCTTCATGTCGATGCGGTCGCCGAGCTTGGTGAAGTCGACGGTGAGGGTGAGCGTGCCCTTGGCCTTTTCCTCGGGGTGCTGCTCCAGCGCCTCGATTAGGCGCTGCATCTCGGCGTTGACCTTCTCCTCGAAACGCCCCTTGTTCGAGAGGCCGAGCGCCTGAAAGACGCTGCGAATGACGCGGGCGGACATGGTGGCTCCTTTGCGGCTCCGTTGCCGGCTGGTGGGCCGCGCGGGCCCGGTGGTTTCAGGTGCAGAGGGTGAACAGGTCGCCCGCCAGCGTGCCCGGCGTGGCGCCCTTGGCGGCGGCGCGCTCGCGGCGGCGCTGCTCGGCAAGCTCCACCTCGAGCAGGCGGGTGGTGGCGCGCTTGAGCTGCTGCGCTACCGCCATGCGCGGGGCGTGGGCCTTGCGGCGGGCCGCGAGATCCTTGGCCAGCGCCGCGCGCTTGGCGGCGATGTGAGCGTGGGTGGAGGTGGTCACCGCCCCCTCCCCGTCCCGTCGCGCAGGCTGGGGAGCAGCTTGCAGAATTCGCGGCAAAGCTCGGCGGCGGCATCGCCCCGCGACATCGGCGCCTCGCGGCGCGGCAGAGGCGGGTGGCTTTTGAAGTCCACCGACCAGGGGCGCGCGCACGGCGCGAGGAAGTCCCGCCGCTCGGTGTTGAGCGCCACCAAATCGCACAGCGTGATGAAGCCCCGCTGGTCATTGGTCGGCACCGGGAGGCCGGCGGCTTCCCAGATCGCGCGGTCATGCCGGCGCTTCAGCTCCTCGCGGGCGCCGAGTTCGCGGTCCCGCTCGGTGGGGCCGAACATCTCGTCGGCGACAAAGGCCTGCGCCTGCGTCACCGGGGTGATCTGGTCGCCGAGCATCCACTCGTGCCCGTCATGCAGGACGACGAAGGCTTGCAGGAGCGGGGTGGCGTGGCGCTGGCGCGCGGCCTTGAGCGCGATCAGCGTGTGATGCGCCACGGTGATCGTATGCAGCGCGTTGCCGCCATACCGGTTGATGTTGGCGAGCACGTCCGCCATCTCACGGAAGTCGATGTCTTCCACGCGCGGGTTCACCAGATCAATCGCCCGGCCGCGCAACGATTGCGCCCAGGGCTCGGCCCGGCGGGTCGGCGGCTCCTCGACCGCGACCGTGCGGGCGAGCGTGGGGGAAAGGGCGGCGCTCATGACTGCCCTCCGTCGAGAATGTGGGCCATTTTCAAAGCGCAGGCCGCCAGGGCAGCGGCGGGGTCTGCCGCGGACGCCATCACGGAAGCGGACAGAGGGTCGCCGACCATCATATGGGCGTTGCCCCGCCGCCGGCCCTTCGCGTGGACGGACCAATTCGCTTCGGGGCACAGGTTCACAAGAAGATCGAGAGCGGCTTTTAGATCTCCGTGAAGAGTTGCCTTTTCCAATCGCTCGGAAGCATACGGGCCAAGCAGGCGCTGGGTTTCTTTCTGGTGAAAGTGGAGATCGTGGCCGTGCTCAACCATGGACGCGAGGCGGCGAAGGGAGAGACCACTGCCGCTCTTCGAGTGGGAGCGTTCCGGACCAAAGAAATAGCCGAGCGACGCAGCAATAATGCTTTGAAGCGTTTGGCCCGTTCGCTTGGTGATTTCCCGGAGTTCATGGAGCAGCTTGGGCTGAAGGCGAATGTGGACGTATTCGCCCCCATCCATCGACGGAGGCTCAACGGCATAGCCTTCTTGTGCCTGGAGAAGTGCCCAGCATGAGCGGCTAATGATCGTGGTAACATTGTCACCTGTGCCCTTGGCTTCTTCTTCAAGGAGCGAGCGATAATGCCGCGAGACCTTGAGTCTGTACTGCGGATAGTGCCGAGCCATCTCACACCCCTCCGCCGATGGCCGACCACACCAGCACTGCACCGACGAAAAGGGCGAGGGCGCCGAGGGCGGCGAGTTCTTCGCAGAGCCAGCCGATCATTGCCCCCTCCCCTTCGGGCCGACAGGCGCGCCCACCACAAAGTGCGTGCCGGCGAGACGGAAGGCGCGCTGGAGCTTGCGTATGGAGGATGAGTGGCCGGGGTGCAGCGAGCGCTTGCCGAGGTAGTCCGCACCGCGCTTCACATCGACGGGGCGCGGCGTGGGCTTGTGGCGCTGCGCCGGCGAGCGGCGCGGCTGCGGCGGAGGTTCGCGGCGGGGCTGGTCGCTGGACGGGGACGCCGGCAGCGCGGCTCCCATCAGGCTCATGACAGCCGCACCGGCGGAAAGGAGGGCGCGACGGAACATCACGCGGCCTCCGGCAGGCTCTGGCTTTCGCGCGCAGCGGCGGCCGTGTTGTAGGCGCGCACGGCGCATTTGATCGCCTCGGCCAGCTGCGCGGCCTCGAGCGCGAATTCGGTGATGATGGCGGGCGCCAGCCCCTCGCGGGCAAGCATATCGGCATCGGCGGGCAAACCCGCCTCTTCCGCCTTGAGGAACAGCAGGGCCATGCGGTCCACCGGCGCGCCATTGTGCGCGGGGGCCTGCTCCTGTTCGATGGCCTCGAAGGTGCCGGCGAGGCGGATGGCGATATCCATGCCCGCCGTCCAGTCCTCATGGCTGAACAGGTGGCCGTTGATCGTCAGGCCGGGGCGATGGGCAAGGCTCGCCGTGGTGCGGAAATCAGCCGCGCGCAGGCAGGTGGCGAGCTTGAGCGCGAGGCCCATGCGCTGAAAGCGCGAAAGGCCATCGCCCGAGGGCGTGGCGATGTCATGCCGGCGGAAGAAACCGGCGAGGCTCGACTGGTGGAAGGCGGGGTCGGGGAAGTCCATGCGTCGGCTCCCAATCGGTGCGGATTGGGGAAACGGTATAGCGGGTTTTTACCCGCGTCAACATCAAAAGCGGGTTTTAACCCGCCTTGGCGCGACGGCTTGCCTTGGTTGAATATAGTCAACCAGGGGTGGCGCCGATGCTTCGCTTTCACATCAAGGGGTCCGCGATCAAGCCTTATCGCGTGACCTTCGATGGGCAAGGGCTTGAGTTGCGGGCGTTCTGCACCTGCCCGGGCTTCGATCGCGGCGGCCGGTTTTGCAAACACGTCGCCGCG
This sequence comes from Ancylobacter sp. WKF20, assembly GCF_029760895.1. Taxonomy (NCBI): domain Bacteria; kingdom Pseudomonadati; phylum Pseudomonadota; class Alphaproteobacteria; order Hyphomicrobiales; family Xanthobacteraceae; genus Ancylobacter; species Ancylobacter sp. WKF20. Next base: position 1,173,042 of record NZ_CP121679.1, on the reverse strand, counting down.
CTGCTGAATGGGGAGTGGGAAGCCGTCGTCGAGGGGCGCGAGGCGCTGGCGGAGCTTGCCGGCCTGTCGGAGGGCTCACCGCTGCGCGAGCGGGCGGTGACTTACAAGCCCTCGCGCAGCAGGGTGGTGCTGGCAACCGGCTTTACGACACTTGCCGAGGTTCACGCGGCGCTGGCGCCAGAGTGGGCGCTGAAGGGGTATTCCTGCACGATTGAGGATGGGTACGAGGGGGCGGTGACCCTGCGCATCGGCCAGCCGACCAAAGGCGGCGGTATCAAAAGGGCCGGGCAGATCTCACTTTCTTATGAGCCATGGACGGTGGAGACCATCATGAACGCTGATGGCGAGTGGGAAGGACACCTGAAACCGTCCATCAAGTTTTGGCGCCTGGATGCAGGCAAAAAGTCAATGGCCTATACCACGCTCGACCGCGCGCTGGCCTCGCTCAACGAGAAGCTAGACGCCAAATAGGTCGTTCATTGTCATCACCCGGTGCATCTGCAGGATGAACTTCTCGGGGATTTCGATCATCGCCTCGGGGTTCAGCTGCTTGAGCACCACGGCGGAGGGCGTCCGCTTGGCGAGGATCTTGATGTAGGCCTGGCCCGGGTCGTCGTCATGGGTGCGGGTGACCACAATCACGCTGTCGCCGATCTGCGGGCGCTGGCGCGGGTCGATGAACCGCAGGTCGCCATGGGTGTGCATCGGCTCCATGGACAGGCCGCTCACATAAAGGGCGTAGATATCCTTCCGATCCGCTAGCGCCGGCGGGCGGCGCACATAGTCCACCACTTCGGGCTCCAGCGAGAAACCCTCGACCTTGCGTATGATCGAGCCGGCAGCCGTTCCCATCACCGGGACGTTGCGCTGAAAGGATTTGATGAAGGGAGCCTCGACATTAGCCTCCTGCACGCTACTGGCCGCGGCGGGGTCAAATGGCATGGTTGGTGTGTCGGCGCTATTGGTGCCGTTGCCGATCGGCGTCTCGCGCGAGATGCCCGTATCTTCCTCGCCCTCACCAGTGAGCAGCCATTCCGGCGTGGTGCGCAGGACAGGCGCGAGCTTGCGAAGCGTGCGGGTCGACACGCCGGTCTGCGTGCCCTTTTCCAGCCCGACGCGGATCGAGCGGACAATGTCCGTCTTCAGCTCCCGCTTGACGGTGTATTCCGTCAGCTTGAGCTGCTTCATCCGGCGTTGAATTCTTTGGAAAATTTCGTCGCCTTCGCTCATGGAGCGGGACGATACCCGCGTTTTTTCCTGCGTGTTAGCGCATAAAAACCCGCGTTCGGTGATTGACATAGCGGGTTTTTCCCCGCACCTTGCCATTGCCATGACACTCATCTCCCAGATCCTCGCCGTCGCCGACGTGTTCTGCAGTGCCCGCCGCCTGTCACAGGCGCGGGTCTCGACACTCGTTTTCAACGATGGAAAGCGGCTGGCGCGGCTCGCGGCGGGGCGCGATCTCAATACCGGCAGCTACGAGTCCGCGATGGCCTGGTTCTCGTCGAACTGGCCCGCCGGCGCGGTCTGGCCTTCTGCCGTTCCGCGCCCTGCGGTGCGTGTGGAGATGGTTCGGCCTTGGTCTGCCGCCGCCAAGTCGGACGAGGCCGCGTGATGGCTCGCCTTTCCCCTCCCCGCCTCCAGCCGCAGCAGCCGCTCCAGCGCGCGCCGCAGCTTTTCGCGCGGGGTGGGTTCCGTTCCGCTCGTCTCGATGAGTTGCAGCTTCATGTTCGTCCCCCGCCCTGCGGCCCGCCGTGATCTGACGGGCTGAACTGACCACGACATGACCCTTTCCCCCTCCGGGAAAACGCACGGCGTTTTCCCGCGTGAGCCCTCTTGACCGTTTTCCGAGGTGCATCATGGCCGAACGCGCCATTTCCGAAGCGTGGTTTCATCGCATCAAGGCAGCGACGCGCGACCTGGTGAAGGCCTGCGGCGGCATCGAGCGCGCGGCCGAAATCTCCCATGTGGGCAAGAGCACGGTGGGCCGCTGGCAGCACGCCGGCGAGGAAGACATCATACCCCTGCCCGCCGTGATCGCCCTGGAAGCTGATAGCGACCGGCCATACGTGACCCGTGTGATGGCCGACCTGAACGGGCGCGGCCTGACCGACCCGGAGGCCTCGCGTGAGGCGGCAGGCTGCCTGATGGCCCGGCACAATTCGCTCATGGGCCAGTTCACAGCACTCACCACCGAGGTGCTGGCCGCGAAGGCGGATGGGCATGTCTCCCCCGCCGAGGCGGAGATGGTGGACCGCGCCGCCGCTTCGCTCGAGCGCAATCTCGCTGACTTCCGCGCCACCTGCGCGGCGAAGAAGGCCGGTGCGCCGGACGATGGCGCCGGCGTCACCCGCTTGCCGCGCCGGGGGTTTTGATGCGCGCCCCCTTCTCGCCTGAGGAAGACACGCGGCTGAAGGCCCTGCGCGATGAGGGGCTTTCCGCCTCCGAAATCGCGGTGCGCCTGGTGGCGGAGGGTTTTCCCAAGCGCAGCCGCAACTCGCTTTGCGGGCGGATTCACCGGCTTGGGCTCACCTCGAAAACCGGCAAGCACATGCGGCGGGGCTTGCCCGGCGAGGAAGGCCGCGCGCGCGGCAAGGTGAACAAAGCCGCCGCGCCGGGCCGTGCCGATCCCGTGGTCACGCGCACCGCCGCCGAGGTGAAGCGGCTGGCGGGGCGGGCGCGCGATCTCCGCATGACCAACCTTGCGGCGGAGATTGAACGCGCGAGCAGCGACCCCGGCGAGGTTCTGACTGAGGCTGCCGCCGCCAAGGCGCGCTTTGCCGATTGTCTGGCGCCCACGCCTGCCAGCCTGCCCACCCCGCTGGACCTTCGGCGGGGCATCCCCTTCCTCGGCGCGCCGAATGAGGCCTGCCGCTTCCCGCTCTGGGCGGATGATGCGCGCCCTTCCGTGGAGGCGATGCGCATCTGCGGTGCGCCGGTGCGGCCCGGCCGGCCTTATTGCCCGGCCTGCTGTGCGCTCGCCTATGTGCCGGCTGATCCGCGCCGGGAGCGCGCCCGGAAGGCGGCGCAGGACGAGCGGACGGCGCGCCGCCGCACGCAGGCATGGAGCGCGGCATGAGCGCCTCTCATCGCGGCACGCGCCGCTGCCTCGCCCCCGCCGGATGGACGCCAGAGATGGATGCGCTGCTGACTGACGGGCTGGCGCAGCGCCTGACCTATCGCGCCATTGGCGAGTTGATGCGCACCAATGGCTTCGGGGACCGGTCGGCCGATGCGGTGCGCGAGCGCGCCAAGCGGCTGGATCTGGTGGCGACCGATGGCCTGACGGAAGGCCCGCTCGATTGCCGGCGCAGCGGGGCGGACCCGCTGCTTGCCGCGCTGGCGCGTGCGCATGATGCGCCCCCCGCCGACGTGCCGGTGGCGACGACAAGCGTGCCGGTGAATGGGCGGCTTCTCGTGCCGGTCAGCGGCGGCGCCGGCAGCCCGGGCGCGCTCTGCGCCGAGGGCGGTCAGATGGCGAAGGGGTGGTGAGCATGCTCGCCCGCACGCCGCGCCCCATCCTCATCATCCGCCGCCGCCCGTGGCGCCGCATCGTGCCCGTGGTGCGCGCGCTGGCGGCGCGCGGCATGTGGCGGCGCGAGATCGCCCGGCGCCTGCGGATTTCCGACCGGTATGTCGCCCGCGCCCTCACGGCGGGCGGCGGTGTGTGGAGGCCGGCGGAGTGGGAGCGGCTGACCGCCGCGCACAGAGCGGAGATGCGGCGGTGAAGTTGCTTGCTGACAAGATGATAACGGCTCGACCGAGGGGTGACGTGGCGGCGTTGGCACTCACCACGCTGAAGATGCCCGCCATCAACCATTCGCCGTCGCCCGAACCTGTCGCCCTTTGCGACCGCTTTGTCTTCGACGCGGCGGCCATACAGGCTCTTGCCGGTTCCGGCTTTGATTTTGGCCATGCCATGCCAAATCGCCTTATCCCGCCGCCGGCAAAACTTGCTTGGATCGAGGCGTACGGCGGTCAGGGGTGGCTGATCTCCGGCGAAACGGCCTACGCGTTCTTGGATCACGACTACTTGGGCATCCACCATGCCGCGACCGTCGACTTGCGGGCCGCAGCGGACGGCAAATACCACACAGTTCTCTCGGACGTGGTGCTCGCCGCCTTCGATCCACATAGCGACGCCGGCCTTCGTGCCCGGAGCGGGGCTCATCGATGCGCCGCGCTGGTGCTGCCTCTCCTCCTCGCCCTGGCTTCACCACGGGCGGCGACCTCACGACGGGTGCTCCCCGGTGCCGGGCTTGACCGAGGTCAGAAGGCCTTTGCGCTGCGCCGCGCGCAGCGCGGCCTGCCGGTGTTTTCATACAACAAGGTCGATCTCATCCGCCCGCAGACGGCCCTTTATCGCGGCGAGATGCGCACGGCCGAAAGCCTCGCCGGCCTGCGGCTGCACCAGGTCATCGGCCACTGGCGGCTGATCGATGGGGTGATCGCGCCTTACTGGATCTGGATCGAGGGTCATCAACGTGGTGACGCGGATCTCGGCACCATCGTGAAGGAACGGCAGGTCCATCTCGATCTCGGTGGCATGCGCCGGGGCTTCCGCATGCCGGCCCATATCGGCCGCCGCGGCGAGCGGGTGGAGGCGGTGCGGTGAGCGACATCTGCATTCTCGACGGCCGGGTGATGATCCACCTCGGCGATGTGCGCGCACGGCTGGCCGCGATGGAGCCGGACAGCGTGGATTGCGTCGTCACCAGCCCGCCCTATTGGGGGCTGCGCGATTACGGCGTCGACGGCCAGATCGGGCTGGAGCGGACGCTCGGCGAGCATATCGACGTCATGCTCGATGTGTTCCGGCTCGTGCGGCGGGTGCTGAAGCCATCAGGCACGCTCTGGCTCAACTATGGCGACTGCTACGCCACCAGCCCGAACGGGCGCTCGGCGGCGGCCACGAAGGCCGCGGGTAAGGATGACCGCACGTTCCGGGACAAGCCGTTCTCCACCATCGGGCCGATCTACCAGTCGGGCTACGAGAAAACGCCCCGCGTCGGCGCCAGCGAGAATCTCGGCTCGACGGCCGCCGCTCATGGCGGGCGGGTCGTGGCTGGCGGCGTCCTCAAGCCGAAAGACCTCTGCATGGTGCCGAACCGGCTTGCCATCGCCCTGCAGGAAGATGGCTGGTGGGTGCGCTCGGAGATCATCTGGGGCAAGCCCAACCCGATGCCGGAGAGCGCCCGCGACCGGCCTGCGACCGCGCATGAGAAGGTGTTCCTGCTCTCCAAGGCGGAACGCTATTTCTATGACGCAAAGGCGGTTCGGCAGGGTGCAGCGCCTGCCTCGCTCGCACGCTGGGCGCAGGACGTTGACGCCCAGGCCGGCTCGGAGCGCGCGAACGCCGGGGCGCGACGCACCGCAGCCATGAAGGCTGTCGGTGGCCCGCGCGGCCGCTCTACTTACGGCCGCCACACGCTCGGCGACGCGATCCCCGAAACTGAGAAGCGGCGCGCCTCTGCCGTCGCGTCTCCGCGTCATGCCGGGCACATCAACCACACCGGCATAGAGGCCACGCCACGCGGCCTTGGCCGCAACCTGCGCAATTACGAGGCGGCCCCAGTCGGAGTTTGGCCCGTGGCGCCGCAGCCCTTCTCCGATGCCCATTTCGCAACCTTTCCGCCGGAGCTGGCAGAGCGGTGCATCCTCGCCGGCTGTCCGAAGGATGGGCTGGTGCTCGACCCGTTCGGCGGCGCCGGCACCACGGGCCTTGTGGCTGCCCGCCACGGGCGCCGGGCGGTGCTGATCGAACTCAACCCCGATTATGCCGAGATCGCGCGCCGCCGGATCGAGCGCGACTGGAAGGTGCTTCAGGCGCCGGCATCGGTCGATTTCGGCCCGCTCTTCGCGGCCGGGGAGGCGGCGGAATGACCCGCAAGATTCTTGTGGCCGACCTTCTTTGCGGTGCCGGCGGCTCATCGACCGGGGCGGAGCGCGCCCTGGCCGCTCTCGGGCTGGAGATGGAGCTTGTATGCGTCAACCACTGGCCGACGGCGATCAAGACGCACGAGCTCAACCACCCCCGCGCCCGGCACTTCGTGCAGGATATCGCGACCGTGCGCCCGCATCTGCTGGTGCCGGAAGGCTATCTCGACCTGCTGATGGCTTCCCCGACCTGCACCCACCATTCGGTGGCGCGCGGCGGCAAGCCGACCAGCGATCAGCAGCGCAGCGACCCGTGGCACATCATCACCTGGCTCACCGAGCTGCGGGTGACCCGCATCATCATTGAGAATGTGTGGGAGTTCACCGGCTGGGGTCCGGTCGATCCGAAGACGGGCAAGCCCATCGCCGCGCGCAAGGGCGAGTATTTCTGGGCGTGGATCAATGCCCTGAAGGCGCTCGGCTTCGAGGTGGAGTGGCGAAAGCTGAACGCCGCCGACTATGGCGACGCCACCACGCGCTCGCGCTTCATCCTGATGGGGCGCTCGGACGGGAGGCCGATCCAGTGGCCGGCGCCAACGCACAAGCGCCGGAATGAGGCGGCCGAGGGCCTATTCGCGGCGATGGACACCCGCAAGCCCTGGCGGCCGGCGCGCGACATCATCGACTGGTCGATCAAGGGCCGCTCGATTCTGGGCCGGGCCAAACCTTTGGCACCGAAGACGCTCGCCCGCATCTTCGCTGGTGCGGTCAAGTACGGGTGGCCCGCGCCGTTCATCGCCTTGCTGATGCAGGAAATCGAGCGATCTCTGGCCTTCCATATCGGGTGGGCGTTCTCAGCTCGACGGGCCGGGACGGCGACCAAGCGGCTGGGGCGGCGGCGGCTGGTTCGCGACCTCATCGCACGGCTTCGGCATTTCCGTCTGGCGCCCGACGAGTTTGCGAAAGGCGGGCGCACCGCCGAGCCGATGCTGATCACCCTTCGCCGCAATGCGAACGGTGGCGATCTTGGCAGGCCAATCCCCACCATTGCCGCGAACGGCACCCATATCGGGCTGGCCGAACCAGTGATCATCAATGGCCGGAAGGGCAACCAGGCGAAGGCGGTCTCCGAGGAACCGATCCCGACGCTCGACACCAAGGGCGGCGTTTGGCTGGCCGAGCCGCTGGTGCTGTCGCAGCACAATAGCGGCGCCGCGCGTTCAGCCGATGAACCCTTGCCGACCATCACGACCGGCGGGGCGGCGGCAAGCGAGCATCCCGGCTGCGCCCGGCCGATGCTGGTGGAGCCCTTCATCCTGTCGCAGGCCTCGGGCGGCGCGCCGCGCTCGGTCGACGATCCGATGCCGACCCAGACGACAGGCGGGGCTGGCGGCGCCCACGCGCTGATCTCCCCCTATTACGGCTCCGGCTCGGGGGAGACGTGCACTGGCGCAGAGGAGCCGCTGCCGACGGTAACGGCCAAGGGGCGCTTCGGGCTTGTCGTCCCCGTCACCCAATCGGGCGGCGGAGCCACGGCGCGCGACGTTGCGCAGCCGATTCCAACGCTCACCACGGCCAAGGGCGGTGAGTTCGCCGTGGTCATGCCGGTGACGCACCAAGATGGCAGCGACCGCGTGCGCGACACCTCGGAGCCGCTGCCGACCATCACCGGCGCCAATCGGGGTGAACTGGCCTTCATCGCCGCGCAGTTCGGCGAGCGCGAGGGGCAGGCGCCGCGCGTGCATGACATCGACGATCCGGCGCCGACCCTCTGCGCCAGCGGCCGGGTGAACCTCGTTTCCGGTGAGGTGGACGGGCGGCAGTACGACATCCTGTTCCGCATGCTGGAGCCGCACGAGCTCGCCGCCGCCATGGGCTTCAACACCGAAGACCAGGCCTATGAGTTCGCTGGCACGAAGACGGAGCAGATCAAGCAGATCGGCAACGCCGTGAGCGTGGCGAAGATGAAGGCGTGTGTCGGCGCGATCATGGCGGATGCGGCGCCCCGGCGCCGGACGCGGCCAATCGAGTTTCGGGAGGCGGCGGAATGATGCGCCCCATCTTCGCCCTTGTCCTCGGCTCGGTGGCGGCCCCGCTTTCCATCGGGATGGGTCTCATCGTGCAGGCCCTCTTTCCGGGCCTCGCCGGAACCATGGCGGGCATGATCGGCGGAGCCATCACCCTGCCCCTGCTGGTGGCACTTGTGGGGATGGCGCGGTCATGATCTCCGAAGCTGCCCTTGCGGATCTGCGCCGCCGCAACCCGGTCACCGAGGTGGCCGGCAAATGGGTGAGCCTGCGCCGTTCCTCCTCGCCCAAATGGCAGATGGTGGGGCCGTGCCCCATCCACTCGCCCAAGCCGCACGCGAAGGATTCGACCGCCTTTGAATGCGATGCGGAGCGCTGGGTGTGCGCCTCCTGCGGCAAGGCCGGGGACGTCATCGCGCTGGTGATGGAGCGTGAGCACAAGAGTTTTCCCGAGGCCGTCGAATGGCTCGGTGGCGTCCAGGATGTCGACCCAGCGGAGGAGGCCCGGCGGGCGCTCGCGGCGGCTGAGAAAAAACGCCAGCAGGAGGCGGCAAGCGCGCGCTACCGCGAGGAAGAGCGCGAGCGGCTGCACCGCTGGTGGAAGCACGGCCAGCACTGGCGCGGCACGCCGGTGGAGACCTATCTGCGCGATCTGCGGGGCGTGGACATCCCCGCCACGGCACGGCTGCGCTACCGCTACGACGCGCCCTTCACCGTGGTCGACGGGAAGGATGAACGCGGCGCCGTGCAGTATCGCGTGATCCATCGCGGCCCGGCCATGCTGGGCGCGATCACGGCGCCGGACGGGCGGTTCTCTGGTCTGCATATCACCTGGCTGGATCTCGACCAGCCGAAGGGCAAGGCGGTGATCGTCGACCCGAACACGGGCGAGGTGCAGCCGGCCAAGAAGATGCGCGGCACCAAGCAGGGCTGCGTGATCGAGTTGCTGCGCTGCGCCAGCCCTCACATGCTGGTGGCGGGAGAAGGCATCGAGACCGTGCTCTCGGTCTACACCGCCCGGCTGCGGCGTGGGCTGTCGATGGACGGCATCGCCATGTGGGCGGCGGGCGACCTTGGCAATCTGGCGGGGGCTGCGGCAATCGGCTGCTCGGAGCGCCACCCCGACCTGAAGGATGCCGCCGGCCGCACGCGGCGCGTGCCCGGCGCCATTCCCGACTTCGACCGGCCGGCTATGGTGGTGCCCGACGGCGTGGGCGACCTGCGCCTTCTGGCCGATGGCGACAGCGACCAGTTCTCGACTCGGCTGGTGATGGACCGCGCGGTTGCGCGCCACGCCCGGGAGGGCCGGCGCATCAGCGTGGCGTGGCCGGAGCCTGGCCTCGACTTCGACGATATGCGCCGCGCGGCGCGAAACGCCGGCCAGCCGGCGGAGGTGGCATGATGGACGACAAGCCGAGCATCAACCCCGATGACGCCATCCTCGCCGCCGTGTTCCCGGAGGAGGCTGGCGCGCCCCCGGCTTCCCCCGCGAGCGACGATCCGCGGCTGGGGAGCCAGGCGGACGGGTGGGACAACGCGCCGGAGCGGCCGGAGCCTGCCGACAACCCGTATGACGATGAGGACGGTGAGGACGGCGGCGACCCGCCTTTTGATGGCGATGACGCGCCGCCGCCCGGCTTCTCGCCGCAGGACCCGGCGCTTTTGGCCTGTGCCGGCGAGCCGCAGAACGACATCGGCAACGGGCGGCGGCTGCGCCATCGTCACGGTGCGGATCTCGCTTATGTCCCCAATCTCGGCTGGCACCGTTGGGACGGCCGGCGCTGGTTCCGCGCCGAGGATGACGAGGACGATGTGCGCGCCCTCGCGCACAAGGCCTCCGAGGCCATCATGCTCGAGGCCTTCGTCATGGCGCCGACGCCGGCCGAAGCCGAGGCGATCACGCGCGCGCAGGAAGCCGCGTTGCGGGTGGAGGAGATTCCGCACGAGATCAACGATCTCGACGACCAGGAACTGCCGAAGCGGGAAAAGGGGCGGCGCAGCTTCCAACTGAAACGCGAGATGGCGGCGGCGAAGACCATTGTCGCGCGCGGGCAGATGGCGGCGAAGGCCTGGGCCACGCGCAAGGCGCAGCGCCGCCGCTTCGCCACGGCATCCGGCAACGCCGGCAAGCTCGACGGGATGCTCGGCGAGGCGAGGCCCTATCTGGTGCGGTCGCTGAAGGATCTCGATGCGGACCCGCTCGCCTTCAACGTGCTGAACGGCACTCTCGTCTTCCGCCAAGTGGAGGAGCCGGACCCGGAGTGCCCGGACCCGGACGAAGTGCGCACCCGCAAGGTCTGGCGGTTTGCCATCCTGCCGCATGAACGGCGGCGTCTGATGACCAAGCTGGCGCCCGTGTTCCATTGCCCGGAAGCGGAAGCACCCGTCTTCCACGCTATGCTGAACCGCATCCTGCCGGACACGACGGTGCGGGACTATCTGCAGCGGTTTTTCGGCTATTGCCTGACCGCGCTCACCACGGAGCAGATGTTCTGCATCTTCTTCGGCGAGGGCTCGAACGGCAAATCGACCGTGGTGGACGTCATCGCCCATCTGATGGGCGACTATGCCACCAGCGTGCCGGTGATGAGCCTGGTGACCGACGGCAACCGCAAGGGCTCGGAAGCGACGCCCGACCTCATCCGCCTGCCGGCGGCGCGCTTCGTGCGTTCGGCCGAGCCGAAAGAGGGCCTGCCGCTCGACGAGAGCCTGATCAAGGATTTGACCGGCGGTGAGCCGATCAATGTGCGGCGGCTGAATCACGAGTTCATTGAGGTCTACCCGCTCTTCAAGCTGGCGATCTCGTGCAACCGCAAACCGGTGATCCGGGGCAATGACGACGGCATCTGGCGGCGCGTCTCGCTGGTGCCGTTCGAGGTGCAGATCCCGAAAGAGGAACGCGACAAGCGGCTCCCGGAGAAGCTGAAGGCCGAACTGCCGGGCATCCTCAACTGGATGATCGAGGGCGCGCTCGACTATCTCAACCGTGGCCAGCTTGCCCCACCCGAGGCGGTGATGGCCGCCACGCGCGAATATCGCGAGGAAAGCGACCCGCTGGGCGCGTTCGTCCGCTCGGCCATCGAGATCACGCAGATGCCCCACGACGTGGTGGAGCAAGGGCTGCTCTACGAGGCCTTCAAGGTCTGGTGCGACCGGGAGGGCAAGACGCCCCTTGCCGCCACCACCTTCGCGCGGCGCATGCCCAAGACCGCGCACGACTTCGGCTTCGAGAAGGGCAAGAGCTCGCTGTCGGTCTACCTCGGCATCAGGGTCAAACCCGAATTCGAGCGGCGCGATCCCTCACGCACCCCGTTTGCCTAGCCCGCGGCTGGGGAGGCTGGCGCACGTCTGTACGCCGGTTGGGAGCCTAGGGAGGCAAGGGAGGCTAGCCGTTCCGGTGGGGCGGTTCTCCCGGGGGTAGCGGGGGCAACGGTTTGGGCGGGTTTTTGGGAGGCAAGGGAGCCTAGGGAGCGTAGCGCGCGGGTACACGTGAGCGATGATCTGGTGATCGCGAGAGTTCTGCGGTTCTCGATTGGATCGGTTCTCTATGTAGCGGGTGCTTTTATCCTCCCTTCCCTCCCTATCCTCCCATCAATTCAGGATGTTCTAGAGAATTCAAAGGCTTGGCAAAGCGAGAATAGGGGGCACTGATGAAACAGCTTCCCTCCCTATCCTCCCTAGCCTCCCAGATGAGGGGAAATAGGGTGAAACAGGCAATCGATATCGAGGATCTGCTGATTTGGGCTTACCGGGATATGCAGGCTGACCGCCTGGGCGATGGCGGCGGCTTCGCCGTGAAGCTCAAGGCGCCGTGCTCCTGGGCGGCTGTCGAGCACTTCGGCACCTATGGCACCTTCGTGCAGGCGTCGGACTATGAGCCCGAGCCGGGCGACCGCGACGACGCGGCGCTGATCCACCGAGCCGTGCTCGGCCTCGACGATGCCTTCCTGTCCTGCACCGAGCAGGGGGTGAGCGTGTGGGACCGCGCGTTGATTCAGGCGGAGGGCTGCGACCTCGTGGAGGAACGGCAAAGCCGCCCGCAACTGCGCCAGCCGGGCGGCGAGCTTCTGCCGCTCGATCGCGTGGTGATATCGGTTTACCTCGTGCTGCACGCCCGGCAGGGTTCGCGCCCTGACTGCTATTCCGATGTCACCCGCCGCCGGGGGCGCCCGCGCAAGGATGGTGAAATCGCCGACGGGATCACCTTCGACGATGTGCAGCACCACCGGGCGGTCTATTCGGTCTGGCACGCCGCGCTCGGTATTCTTGCCGCCGATCTGGCGGGTCGGCTGGCAAAATGGGACGTGACCGGCCCGAAAGCCGACGAAGCACCTTGGCTGCAGCCGGCCCGCCGCGTGCTGGAGGCGCAAAAACCGAAAAATAAAAGGGCGCCTAAGCCCATGAAACGACGCAGGAAATTGCCGAGTTGACGGGCCACCACCCCTTTGGCATCATGCGTACATAGAATTGCGCCTCGGCCGGGTAGATCACCCGCCCGGGGCGCTTCTGTTTTGGCGACCCGCTTGGGCAAGGGGAGGCAGTCATGTGACCCCCGACATCCACTTCGACGCTTCGGACTTCCAGCGGGTGGCCGATCTGTTCGGCCGCCTGCCCCGCGACATGCAGGCCATTGCCTTCCGCCGCGCGGCGGGCCGGACCCGTTCCGTGGTCGAGCGCCACTATGCGCGCTTCGCCTCGCGGCACATTGAGGTGGCGCAGAAGCATATCAAGGCGCGCATGCGGTCCGCTCTCGACGCCGAAGGCGTGACGCTCACGGTGAAGTCGGCCAACATCCCGTTGAACGAACTCGGCGCAAGTCAGCGTGGGTACGGCGTCCACGTCCGGGGGCGCGGCCGATATGAGGGTGCCTTCATTCCCAAGACGGGGGCAGCGGCTGCCGCCGGTCTGGTGCTCAAGCGCATCGGCGCGGATCGCCTGCCGACGAACATGCTGTTCGGGCCGAACCCGGCGAACGCCGTCGCGCGCACGCCGAAGGTCTACGAGGATCTGCTGAGCGAGATCGCGCGCGGCGAGTTCACGTCGGTCATCCTCCAGCAGATCGCCTTCCTGCTCTCCCGGCGCGGCTGACCCCTCGGCCCCCGTGGCCGGCGGGCCACACCCCGCCCCCCGGTTCAGGGACCGTACCCCCTTTCCAAAGCCCTGCGGTCCCGGCGGAGCGTGGGTTTCTGCCAGTGAAACAGTGATTTAGCTTGGGTTGACAGGGTTGACAGCATGGCGAGCCCAGTTGACAGCGGGCCACGCGTCATGTGGTCGGTCTCCCAGATCGCGGAACGCGACGGCATCTCGAAGCAGGCTGTGTCCAAGGTGGTGCAGTCGCTGATCGCCGGGCACGATATCCCGGTCGAACGGGACAGCAGGGGCCGCGTGGCGCGGGTTTCCCTCGCCCATTACGATCATCATCGCGGGCAATTCGCGAACCCCGCCAAGGTGGCGGCGGCGCGCCCCTCGACACATGGCCCGCTGGCGGACACGCGCGGCGACTCCTTCGACGAGGCCCGGCGGCAGAATGAGTGGCTCAAGGTCGAGCGGGAGAAGCTGGCGCAGGCCCAAGAGCGAAAGCAGCTGGTGCGGGCGGACCTCCTGACCGAGGCCCTGGAGCGGGTCGGGCGCGAGATCCAGAGCCTTGTCGCCCGCCTGCCGAATAAGGCGGATGACCTCGCCCTGGCCGGCGCCAAGGAAGGTGTTCACGGTGTGCGGATCGCGCTTCGGGCCGCCGCCAATGAGATCAACACCGCCATCGCGGACGCCCTATCCAACATCGCCAAGGTGGCCCCAGCGGCTGACGCGGCACAGATGGATGACGCGACATGACGGTCCATGCGGGCGCGCTGCATCTGGTCGCCAGCCGGCTGGCGGCTGCGATACGGCCGCAGCCGCCGGTGCCGTTCGTGCAGTGGCTGGCGCGGAACATCGTGCTGGTCGACGGTGAGAAGAAGGGCGAACTCTGGTCGGCGGCGGATGCGCCTTATCTGGTCGAGCCGGCGCAATGCCTCTCCATTGAGCACCCGTGCAATCTCATCACGATCCGCAAGGGACAGCAGACCGGCGCCTCGATCCTCGGCCTCGCCTGGTGCCTCTATCTCGCCGACGTGGCGCCGGACAACATCATCTATGGCGTGCCGGGCATCGACGCCCTGCAGGACATCAACGGCAAGAAGCTGCAGCCGCTGATCGACGCCTGGCAGAAGAAGACGGAAAAGCGGATCATCTTGCCGTCGGTTGCCCGCTCGGGGGCGGGCTCCACGGTCTACGAGAAGCGGTTCGCCGGCGGCTATATCACCCTCGCCAATGCGAATGTGGCGATGGCGCTGTCGATGCACACCTGCCGCTATGGCGTGAAGGATGAACTGTCGAAGTGGAGCGAGACGGCGAACGGCGACGACCCCGAAAGCCTGTTTTTCGGCCGCTTCACGGCTTTCCGCCGGCAGAAATCCTACAAGATCCTCGAAATCTCGACGCCGGAAATCGACAGTGGCGACGAGCTCGGCGAAGCCCCCGGGCATTGCCGGATTGACCGCAGCTTCCGCCGCTCAGACCAGCGGTTCTGGCACATTCGCTGCCCGGAATGCCCGCCGGAGGATAACTTCGAGTTCGTGCAGCATGAGGGCGGCTTCCATATCGACCGGAAGCACCCGCACAAGAGCTACTATGTGTGCCCCAACTGCGGGCACCCGATTAGCGAAATGGAGCGAGTCGCGGCTGTTCGCGGGGGACGCTACATCGCCACGCGCGAGGGGCCGGACCTTCACCCCGGCTTTCACATCGACGCGTTTATCTCGCTGATGATGAGCTATGAGGCCATCGCCAACGACAAGCTGGAGGCCGAGAAGAAGGGCGAGCCGGGCGTCAAGGGCTACACCAACCTGACCCTCGCCCTGCCCTTCGCGATGCGCGGCAACGCGCCCGACCACCAGCGGCTGATGGAACGCCGTGAAGCCTATGCGCCGGGGGTGATCCCGGCGGATGGGCTCATCTTCGTGGCGGGCGTTGACGTGCAGGGCGATGGCCTCTGGTACGAGTTCGTCGCGTTTGGGGAGGACCGGCAAAGCTGGGACGTCGAGGCCGGGTTTCTCGCAGGCTCAACCGACGACCCGAAAACTGGCGCCTGGGCGGCGCTCGACGATCTGCACCAGAAGCTCTGGCCGGATGCGCATTGCAATATGCGCCGGGTCGAGGCGATGGGGGTGGATGCCGGCGACGGCAACCGCACCACGCAGGTGATCGAATGGTGCCGGCGCCACCCCAATGCCTACGCGATCAAAGGACAGACCGGGCGCGGCGTGCCGGCGATCGGGCAGCCGACGAACAAGTCGGTCAAGAAGAACGGCAAGCCGCAGAAACTGCGGGGCGGCAAGGTCTGGCCGGTCGGCACCTGGTCGCTGAAGGGTGAGTTCTACGGCAACCTGCACCGCGTCGGCCTCGCGGGCGGTGCGGAGGTGGACCCGCCGGGCTATTGCCACTTCCATCAGGGCTTGGGCGAAGAGTATTTCAAGCAGATCACGGCAGAGTATTTCGACCAGAAGCTGGTCAAGGGCCGCTTCCATGAGGAATGGAAGAAGATCCGCAAGGATAACCATCTGCTCGACGCGCGTGTCTACGCGATGGCGATGGCGGAGCTGCTGGGCATCTCCCGGCTGACCCGCGATGGCTGGGCGGCTCTGCGCGCCCGGTATGCCGTGGCGGCGACTTCCGATCTGTTCGCGGGCGAGACGGTGCGGCAGGCGGCGGGGGCAGCCCCCTCGGCACCCGAAGCAGCCCCGGCATCTGCTCCGCTGGCCCAGGCCGCGCCGAAGGCACGCTACCGGCCCACGGGCTGGAAACGCTAGAATGACAGGGCTTGCACATGGTCGGAGTTGCGGAACTGGTTCGGCGCGCCGTCGGCTGGGGTTCCCCCGCCGTCTCGCGCCCGACCTCCCTCCCTGCCCCGGCCATCCGGCCGCAGGCGCGCTATCTGCGCGACGGTGGGGCGGGCGTTCTCTCCATGCGCCGCGCGGTGACGCGGGACGGGTGGCGGGACGTTTATGAGGCCGGCGAGCGTGCTTATGCGCTTGCGCTCGACTTCATGCAGAACAGCGGGTGGATCGCCGGTGCCGTCGACCAGCTGATCGTCGACACGGTCGGCGTCGAGATGACACTGAATCTACGCTCGGACCTGTCGCGGTTTGGGTACGACGACAAGGAGGCCACCGACTGGTGCTCCATGGTCGAGGGCGATTTCTATCGCTACGCTGGGAACCCGCGCGAATGCGATCTCGCCGGCAAGGCCACGCTGATGGAGATGCTGGATGGCGCCTTCCGCCACTACCTCTCCGGTGGCGAGGCGCTGCTGGTGTCGTCGTTTCTGACGCCGGTGCAGCGCGCGGCCTATGGTGTCACGACCGGCACGAAGTTCAGCTTGGTGGCGCCGCATCGCCTGGTGCGCACGACCAATGAGTTCGACCGTCTGTATCAGGGCATTTTCCACGACGAGAACAACCGACCGATCCGCTATCGCTTCAAGGAGCGCGAGCGCGGGATGGACAGCGAGCGCGACATCGCGGCGTTCGACGGGGCAGGCCTGCCGCAGGTCATCCATGTGATGGATCGCGGCGTGAATCCCGATAGTCCGCGCGGCATCAGCCCGCTTACCCCGGTGATGAAAACGGTCGCGCAGAGGGACCAACTGGCAGACTCGACACTTGCCAAGGCACTGATCGCCGAAAATCTGGCCGCGACGATCACCAGCCCGGAGCAGAGTCTGCAGGCTTTCGAGGCCATCCAGACGATCGGCGAAACGCCCATGCCGTCGAGCTTTCCAGGCACGGACGAGGATTGGCGGAATTATCTCGGCGGGTTGTGCCAGGACATGGTCGATATCTGGCATGTACGCATGGAGGGAGCCAAGGAAGGTAGTGTCGGTCTAACCAATGGCAGTCGGATCGGTCATCTGGGGCCGGGCGAGAAATTCGAGTTCCATACGCCCGATGTGCCCGGCGACAACTATCTGCCGTTCAACAAGAACATGCAGATGGAAATCGCCCGCTGCCTCGGCCTGACCTATGAGAGCTATACCGGCGATCACGAGGGGGCGACCTACACTTCCGAGCGCATGGGTGGGGCGACCATCTGGCCCATCGCCGTTCGCCGCCGCGGCCGCATCGTCCTGCCTCTGGCGCGCGGCGTGTTCATGTGCTGGCTCGACGAGCGGATCGCCTCCGGGCTCACACCGTTCAAAGGCGGCTATCGCGCCTTCCGGGCAAACCGCGAGGCGGTGTGCGCCGCCGTGTGGCAGGGGCCGTCGAAGCCGAGCGCCGATGCCTACAAGGATGCGCTGACCTCGAAGGTGAAGCTGGAGAAGGGCCTCACCACGCTTGCGGCGGAGTATGGCGCCGACGGCAAGGATTGGGAGCAGGAGATCGAGCAGCAGGCGCGCGAGGTGCAGCGCCTGAAGGATCTCGGCCTGCCCAACCCCTACCAGGCGATGAGTGGCGGCGCCGGGCCGAATGGCGGTGCGGCGGACGGGCTGCGGGAGCCGGCACAATGAGCACGGTCGGAATCGACGGCGCGGTCATCGATATTGATGACCCGTGCGCGCTGTACACCGCGCTCTATGCGGTGAAGCTGAAGCTGCTCTCGGGCGAGCGGACCGAGGAAATCGAGGTTCGCTCGCCGCTCACCAACCGACGCACCCGCTTCGGGCCGAGCAACATGCCGGCGCTTGAGGCCGAGCTGCGCTCGCTGGCGCGGGCCTGCGACGCGAGGAACGGAAAGCGCACGCGCTTCGCTCTGGCTGGTCGCGTCACGCGCCCCTACTGAGGATCGATCATGTCGGCCATTCTGGATGGCGGGAAGCTGCGGCTTTCCGGCTATGTCGGCGACTATTACTTCGAGGACGGCTTTACCTCGGGAGACGTGGTGCTCGCTTTGTCCGGCATCGGACCGGATGAGCCGCTGGAGGTCTATCTCAACTCGGCGGGCGGCATCGCCACCGAGGGGGCCGCGATCCACGCCCTGCTCGCGGCGCGGCCGGGCACCACCGACATCATCGTCGAGGGCATCGCGGCCTCGGCGGCCTCGCTCATCGCCATGGCGGGCGCCACCGTCACCATGTCGGCCGGCGCCATCATGATGATCCACGATCCCAGCGGCATGACGTGGGGCACTTCGGCGGAGCACCAGAAGACGGTCGAGCAGCTCGAGGCGCTCGCGACCGCCTATGCCCGGGTCTACGCCGACAAGTCCGGCAAGACCGAGGCTGAATGCCGCGAGATCATGAAGCGCGAGACCTGGCTCACGCCGGAGCAGGCGGTGACCGAGGGCTTCGCCGACGCGACCACGGAACGGCGGGCGGAGCCGGTGGCCGCCTTCGACTATCGCGGGTTCAAGCAGGCCCCGGCCAAGCTGGTGGCGCTGGCGAAGCGGAAGAAATGGGCTTTCGAGGCCCGTGCCACGGCGGCGCCGACCGCCCCTCCCCGTCAACCTCAGGAGATTTCCATGACGGAACAGACCGGCGGCGCTGACGCTGCCGAACTCCAGCGCCTGCGCGACGAGCTTGCGCAAATGAAGGCCGAGAAGGGCGATCGCGAGCGTCGCGACGCCATCATGGCGCTGCCCGAGGCGAAGGATCGCGAGGCGCAGGCCCGCGAACTCTGCGAGGCGGGTGTCACCGCTGAGGCGGCCAAGAAGATCCTCGCCGCTGGCGCGACTGCGTCCGTGGACCAGGATCTGCCCGACGCCCGGACTTACGAGCGCTCCCGCACCCTCGCGGCCGGCCTCACTGGCGGCGGGCAGGACCGGCGTGACGACAACCCTGTCAAGGCCGTGCACCAGCGGCTGAACGCCCGCCGCTGATCCCCCACCTCTCCCCTTTCGACGGAGAAACCCCATGACTGTTCTCACCGAGCCCCGTCGCGACGGGGAATTCATCCTCAACGAAGTCAATGGCGGCGGGAATTTCTCGCGCGATA
The DNA here is from genome assembly GCF_029760895.1 of Ancylobacter sp. WKF20. NCBI lineage: Bacteria > Pseudomonadati > Pseudomonadota > Alphaproteobacteria > Hyphomicrobiales > Xanthobacteraceae > Ancylobacter > Ancylobacter sp. WKF20. Next base: position 1,154,171 of record NZ_CP121679.1, on the reverse strand, counting down.
CCATCGTCATCGCTTCCGGCGCCGGCAAGGTTCAGCCCGGCACCGCGCTCGGCAAGGTGACCGCCAGCGGAAAGTACGTGCCCTCCCCTGCCACGGGCTCGGACGGCTCCCAGACCGCTGTCGCGCTCAACGTCGCCTATGTCGACGCCACCTCGGCCGATGTGAAGGTGGCGGCGATCACCCGTTCCACCGAGGTCAACGGCAAGATCCTCGCCTACGACTCCACGGTCAACGACGACACCAAGAAGGCGGCCAAGGCCACGCAGCTCGCCGCTGTCGGCATCATCGTCCGCTGAGCCCAGCGGAACGCTTCATCCCATCGCCGGCCGTCCGGCCGCACCCATCCACCCCGCCGGACGGTCGGGGCTCTCAGGAGCATGACACATGACGGTCATCGCCGACATTTTCGGCCGCGATCCCGCCTTCTCGGCGACGACGCTCACCGATGCGATCAACGAAGTCGCCTACAAGCCGGGCCGCCTCGGCGAGCTTGGCCTGTTCGAAGCAGAGCCGGTCGACACCACGACCATTGCCGTCGCCAAGAAGGGCGAGATTCTTGTGCTGGTGCCCTCCACGCCGCGCGGCGCGCCGGGTGTGACGATCGACAAGGAAAAGGCGAACCAGCGCAACTTCTCGATCCCGCATTTCGAGATCAACGACAAGATCACGGCGGAGGAGATCCAGAACGTCATCGCCTTCGGCACCGACCGTGCGCGCGAAACGATGGCCAACAAGATTGCCCTCCGGCAGCGGACCATGGTGAACAGCTTCGGCGTCACCGAGGAATATGCCCGCATGGGCGCCGTGAAGGGAATCGTCGTCTATCCGACCGGCTCGGCCGACGCGGACCTCAACCTGTTCACCGAATTCGGGGTGACGCAGGCGACCGAGATCGACTTCGACCTGGACAACAACAGCCCGGTCGGCGGCGTCCTGCGCAAGAAATGCGCGGGCGTCGTGCGCCAGCTGCAGGACGCCCTCGGCGGCATCCCGTTCTCCGGTGCGCACGCCTTCTGCGGCGACGCCTTCTTTGACGACCTGCTGGCTCACCCGGAGGTCCGCGAGACCTTCAAGGGCTGGAGCGAGGCGCAGATCCTGCGCGAGGGCTACATCGCGCCGAATCGGGGCACGTACCCGATCTTCGAGTTCGGCGGCATCGTCTGGGAGAATTATCGCGGGTCGGTTGGGTCCACCGGCTTCATCGGCACCGACAAGTGCCAGATCCTCCCGCTCGGGGTGCCGGGCCTGTTCAAGTCGTTCTATGGCCCCAGCGACCTCAACCCCGAGATCGATGGCGGTGTGAACCAGATGGGCCAGCGCCTCATCATGCCCACCCCTCGGCCGAGTGAGGACAATAAGGGCTACAAGCTGGACGGGCAGATGAATGCTCTGCAGCTTTGCCTGCGCCCGCAGGTGCTGATCCCCGGCAAGCGCACCTGACCGCGCGACCATGAGTTGGGATGACGCGCTGGTCCGCGTGGATACGGCCTGCGCGGCGTATTTCGACACGGTGGCGTTCACCGTCGTGCCCATGCGAAAGCCGGGCCTCGATGTGAACGCCGCCCTTGAGCCGGACCCTACGCGGCCCGGCTTTTCCTTCCACGGTTCGCTCGATACGGCGCCGGAGCTCAATGCCTTCGCCGGCAGCCGTTCGGGCGGGGCGGATGAGCGCAGCCGGCGGCAGGTGAGCCGTGTGTGTGTGACGGCGCTGACGACCGGGTGGCCGTGGACACCGAAGCAGGATGACCGCCTGCGGACGGAGTCGGCGCTCTATCAGCTGGTCGCGGCGCCCGAGACGGACGGCTCCGGCCGCGCCGTGCTCTGGCTCAACAGGATATCTGCCTGATGCTCGCCGCCGCCGCCCTGCGCCTCGCCGTGATCGAGGCCCTGCGCCCAACCGCCGCTGTGCGCGGCGAGGAAGGCGCCACCTTCCCAACGCTGGCCGAACACCGGGTGTTCGACAGCCGGCAGATCCTGGTGGACGAACTTGATGACGGCCGCCCGTTCACGCCCTGCATCTCGGTCTACGTCGAGGATGTGCGGGTGGAGCGGCGGGGCGATGCGGCGCCCTCCGTGCGCGGCAACCCGACCTGCACGCTGGTGATTGTCACCGAACTGGCCGAGATCGCGCGAGATCCGGACGGAGACGCAGTCCGGCAGGAGAACGGCAATCTGGCGACGATGGCGCTTGTCGATAGCGACCCGCGTCAGCGCCTGGTGCTGGAGGCGCTGACGGCGCAGGTGCGCAAGGTGATCGTGCGGGGGCCCGAGGCTGTGGCTGTCCGCAGGGTGATGAAGGCGGTGCAAAGCATCGAGCTTGAGGCATTCTCGCTGCCGCAGCTGAGCCGCCGCTGGCTGCGCTATCTTATGCTGGTCTCCTGCGAGATCGCCGACGATAAGTTCACCGACGCCCCCGGCCTGCCGGAGCCGCTGCGCTCGGTCGCGGCGGATCTCCCTGAAGGCTCCTACGCCAAGGCCAAGCTCGCCGAGCTCGGTGCCGCCTTCCTCGCCACCAGCCGGGACGCCCTTGAGGGCCTCGACCTGATGGCCAGCGTGAACGGTGTGCCGGTGATCCGGTCGCCCGAATCGACGCCTGACTGATCCACTCCCTATCCACACGAGGCAGACCATGACGCGCTACCGCGCCAAGACGGGGGCTCACATCCCCATGCCTGACCGGCCGGGGCAGCAGGTGCCCGAGGACGGCGAGGGCACCAGCGTAAACGAGCTGAACCCCTACTACCTGCGCCTGATCGCCGACGGCGACCTGGTGCCGGTGACCGATGAGATGCCCGCGGCCCCGGTGGCCGAAAAGACGGGCAAGGCTTCCGCCAGCCGCGAAGGGACCAGCTGATGGCCATTGGCTTCAATTACATTCCCGGGAATATCCGGGCGCCGATCATCGCCTTCGAGGTCAACTCGGGCGGGCAGTTCGAAAGCGTGTCGCGGCTCGTGCTCATGGGCCACAAGAACAGCGGCGCGCCCCTCGCGGACAATGTGCCGACGCGCTGCAACAGCGTGACCGACGCCATCGCGCAGGCGGGCAAGGGCTCGATGCTGGCCGAGATGGTGATCGCCGCGCGCCGCAATGCGCCGGCGCAGGACATCTGGCTGATCGCGGTGCCCGCCACGGGCACGGCCGAGGTGCGCACGCTCACCGTCGGCACCGTGCCGGCGAATGGCGGCTATGGCGCGATCGAGATCGCCGGCGCGGGCATCGACATCACGATCGGCGCCGGGGATTCGGCGGCGGCGGTCGCGACCACGCTGGCGGCGCTGATCAACGCCTATCAGGACCCGCTCACCAAATCCGCTCTGCCCTTCACGGCGGCGGCGGCGACCAATGTGGTGACGCTGACGGCCCGCCATACCGGCGCGATCTTCAACACGGTGGACATCAACATCCCGGCGCTCGCCTCCGGCAATGTGCTGTCCGGCCTGCTGACGGTCGCCACCCCCACGGCGGGCAGCGGCACGCCGAACCTTTCGGCCGCGCTGGCGGCGCTGGGCGATGATCCGTTTGACTGGTGGGTGACGCCCTTCGCCGACGCGACGAATATGGGCCGGTACAACACGGCGCTGTCCGATGTGTCCGGCCGCTGGGCCTGGCTGCGGCAGAGCTACGGCCATGTCTTCACCACGCTGACCGACACGAGCGCCAACCTCACCACCTTCGGCCTCGGTTACGACACGCGCCACATCAGCCTGCTGCCGCGCATCGCCGGCGGTGGGGATGCGACCCCGCCCTGGGTGTGGGTGGCGGCGCTGGCGGCGCGCGTGGTGCCCTGGCTTTCGGATGGCGCACTCGGCAATGTTTCGCGCAACCAGACCGGCCTCGTCGTCGAGGGCGTGCTGGCACCGCGGGACCGCACCAAGTGGATGAACGATTACGCGACGCGTGACGCGTTCATCGGCTCGGGCCTTTCGACCTATGGCGTGCGCACGGATGGTGCGGTGACGATCGACAAGATCGTGACCATGCAGCGCACCGACGGCGCGGGCAATGTCGAAACCACCTTCCGCGACATCCAGAAGATGGGGCAGCTCATGTATGCGCTGCGCCGCTTCCGGGCGCGGCTGCAGGCGGAGCATGGCGGCAAGGCCATCGCCGACGACAATCCCGGCAACCTGCTGGCGATCACCACGGTAGCGGACATCCGCGCCACCATGGCGGCGACCTATCGCGAGATGCCCGGCGTGCTCGAAAACGCGGAGGCCTTCGTGGCCAACCTCGACGTGCAGCGCAATGCCGACAACCCCAACCGGGTCGACATCTACGCGCCGCTCGACATGGTGAACCCGCTCGACGTGCTCGCCGCGAACGCCCGCATCTACAGCCAGTATACCGCCTCGATGGCGGCCTGATCGGGAGACGAGACCATGGCCGACAATGATTTCGGCGGCACGATGAAGTTCCGCCTCGCCGATGGCACCAACATCTCGCTCCGCGGCACGTTCAATCTGAGCACGGCCGGCACGTCGATCGAGGCCGTCACCAACCAGGATGGCTCGCTGGCCCGGGTGGGCACGCCCAAGCCCCGCACGGCGGAGATCAACTTCGAGGATTCGGGGCTCGATCACGACGCGCTGATGAAGGCGCCCCGGCAGGACATGTACATCACCGAGGAATTCACCGGCGTGACGCATGTCTTCGTGCGTGCCTTTTTCGCCGGTGATCCGATCGTCAACCGGATCAATGGCGAGGTGACCGGCGCCACGATCACCGCGTCCGACTATCAGCGGCTGGGTGGGTGAGCCACATGGCCGATATCGAAATCCGGATGAACCTGGACAACGTTCTCGGCCGCTTCGCCAACCAGCTCGGCCACCTTCGCCAGAAGGAGATGAACAAGATCCTGCAGCGCGGCCTCGCGCGCACCGGCAACAAGGCGAAGACGCAGGTCATCCGCAGCCTGACGGGACAGACCGGCCTTCGGCGGCAAGTGCTGGTGCGGGCGGTGCGGTTCCGCAAACCCAGTTGGGAGGACCTGTCTTACGACCTGGTCACGCAGGGCGGGCTCATCGCGCTGAAGTATTTCCGTCCGCGAGAGACCGGCAAGGGCGTCAGCGCGGCGCCGCAGGGCGGGCGGCGGGTGTTCCCGAGCACCTTCATGCGCGCCGGCTGGTGGCCCCACCGGGTGGATAAGCCGGAATGGGGTGGCCACGTCTTCGAGCGGACCGGGGAGAAGACCGCGAACGGCAAGGATGCGTTCCGGAAGGTCAAATCCGATGTCCGCATCCCCGACGAGATGCTGCGGGGCGAGACGCTGGCGCGCTGGCGCGATGTGGTGGAGCGCGACCTCGAGAAGGATGTCGCGCACCAGATCGAATGGGCGTTGAAGACCGGGAAGTGATCAGTAGGTGCGGCGGAGAAACTGGCCCAAATCCTTTATCGGACGGTTGGTCCTCAGATTACGGGCCGAAAGCACTCGTTCACTGTGGAATGAGCGCTCCTCCTGGCGGGTCTCGCAGAAGGCATGGATGTAAATCCACGGCTCATAGCGAATGAGATGAATGCTCAAAGGCCTTATGGTGCGGGTCGTTACAACGCCGTCACGGTCCTGATACTCAATCTCGAAGCGAAGCGGGTCTGTCACCGGCCGGTTGAAGACCTCATCCCATGTTTTTCCATTGTCTGGCCTGCTGTCGGGATCGTCAGTGGGGCGGTGTTGACGGCCAACCCATGGGCGGGCGGGGTCGAAAGGAGAGGGAGTGAGGGCCTGCACTTGTGCGTTGGTGGCGGGTGTATCAGGCATCTGACGCTGGATTCCCCAGCGTCGCATTGCATCATCGCGAGCGAGATCGAGCCTCTCCCGGTTCTCCTGGGCGCGGCGGATGAACGACTTAGCCGCTGCAATGATGCAGATGGTCAGAAACGACCAGAAGAAAACTTGACTTGCCGTCATAGACGCGCCGCCCCCGGTTGACCAAACGGTAGCAGGAGGTGAGCGGGAGTCGAGTCTGGGACTACTTCGGTAGGTAGCCGCGCTCGCGGAGCCAGTCCGTGAGGATTTTGATGATGAGGGACGAAACCGAGCGGCTGTCGTCAGTGGCTGCCCGTTCGAGCGCCTCTTTCATCTCCGCATCAACTCGAAAACTTAGGGCCGCAACACGAGGGGCTTTCACACGATCTCTCACATTGTGATTGACGATGTGCGGGATTGTATGAGAACGTGAGGCCATAAACAAGACGGCCGCGAAGAGTGTTCCACCACCCTACGCGGCCTAACCCCCACCATCGGAGATAAGCCGATGATTGAAGCTGCTGACACCCTAGCGCGGCCCGCCGTGTCGCGCCTAGACCCCGGCTCCGCCGAGCCCCTGCCGCTGGCCGATCTTGCCCGGCTCTGGCAGTCGCTACGCGACGAGGCCGATAGTTACGATATTCCCTATGAGCAGTGCTGTGTCGCCTGCGACCTGTCTCACGAGATCGAGGGCCGGATGCTCGCCGCCCCGGTGCGCTCGCACGCCGATGTCGCCGCCTTCATGGATGCCTATGCAAGGCACATGCTGGATCTGAACGCCGGCAATGTCCCCTTCCGGTTCGATGATGACGCGCTGGGCGGCCTAATCGTCCGCATCGCCGCCTATCTGCGGCAGAACGCCTGACATTTTGAGTTTCCCCGAGGCTAAGGGGAAGGTGCGACCCAGAGCTTCATCGGCTCCGGTGTTCGCGAGAGCGACCCTGTGCATCTCAGGCTTGGCCGGCCGGATGCCGATGGAGACTGACCATGAATGCAATCGTGAATTTCGATTTCGAGGGCCATGGCATCCGCACCGTACTGCGGGAGGAGATGCCGTGGTTCGTCGCCGCCGACATCTGCCGGGTGCTTGGCCTCCGGGATGTTTCCGATGCCGTGCGCAAGCTGGACGAAGATGAGAAGGGTCGGGCTTCAACCCCGACCCTTGGCGGGGAGCAAGAATTGCTAATCGTCTCCGAGTCTGGCCTCTACACCATCGTCCTCCGCTCGCGGGACGCGGTGACGCCCGGCTCGGTTCCGCATCGCTTCCGCAAATGGGTGACGGCAGAGGTTCTGCCTGCCCTCCGCAAGACCGGCACCTATTCCCTGCCGGAGCGCCCGCGCCGCCCGCTCCGCCCGCGCTTCAAGGGCGGCATTCACCCGGCTGAGGTACGGGCATGGGCAAGCGCCTCCCGCGCCTATCACGAGGCTTACGGCAAGAAGGCGGCGCAGGAACTGATCGAGCAGAGCCCGTTGCCGCAGGTGAGTTCGACGGCGCGCGGGCATTCGCTCCTTCCCGCCGGAAAATGGCGGGCGAAGGACGCGCTGGAGTTTCTGCTCGATCTGCGGGTGGGCGATGGGCTTTCCCTCGGCGATCTCGTGCAGGCCGCCGTCGAGGACAAGAAGAAGCGCCGCGATCTTGAAGAATATGGCGTCATGCTCATTGATCTGCGCGACGGCCCGTCGCTGATCGTCGCGGATGACCACATCTTCCTGCGGCAGGGTTTCGAGGAGACGGAGATCTGCTACGCGTGGAACGACCGCCTCCGGCTGCTGCCTGGGGCGCACCGCACCACCAAGCCGCTGATGCTTAACGGCAAGCTGCGGCGGGGCGTGCTTGTTCCTCTCGCCGTCGTGCTGGGGGAGTAAGGCTCATGGCGAAGAAGAAACGGACGAACCGGGTCAACATCACGCACGAGGAATGCGTGGCGTGGATCGACCTGCTGCTTCTGGCTGTCGACCTCTACGGACTTGAGGGGGCGCGGGAACTCTGGCGGAAATCGCCCTTGCCCCAGCCCCCGGCGGATGATGAGGATTGATCGGCATGAGCGACCTCGCCTCCCCGTCGCCTGCCAGCTTCCGCCCGATGGAGGCCGGCAAGGCCGATATCGACGCGCTGGCCCTGCCTGCCTTCGTCTCGCCCAAGCTCGACGGGGTGCGCGGCATGACGGGCGTGCTCGACACGATCTGCACCCGCAACCTGAACCCGGTGCGCAACCAGCACATCGCCCGCGCGCTGGCGCATGTGCCGACGGGGCTGGATGGGGAAATCCTCACTTTCACCAACGGGTTGCGCGACCCTTTTGACATGGTGCAGGCGAAGGTGGCGACGGCCGATCTGGAAACCGACTTCACCTTCAACGTGTTCGACTGCTTCCGCTCGCCATCGGCGCCGTTCACCGAGCGGCTGCGCGAGGCCGAGGCGCTGGTGGCGGCCGAGCCCTCCGGCCTGGTGCGGCTGGTGCCGCAGGTGCGGGCGACGTCGGTGCAGCAGGTGCGCCAGCTCTGGGCCGAGTGGGTGGGCGACGAGTGCTGGGAAGGGCTGATGCTGCGGGCACCGACGGGCATCTACAAGGCCGGCCGCTCCTCAACCCGCGAGGGCTTCATGCTCAAGATGAAGGGCGCGGCGGATGATGAGGCCGTGGTGGTGGGCGTGGTGCCGGAGCGCGAGGATCATCGCAGCCTCGGCGCCCTGATCTGCCGCTGGCGCGACGTGACGTTCGGTCTCGGCAGCGGCTTTTCGGATTGGCACCGCCGCCGGCTGTGGACCGGCCCGCTGCTCGGGCGGACGGTGACGTTCCGCTTCGAGGGTGTGGGCGCGCAGGGGCGCCCCCGCTTCCCGCGCTTTCTCGGCTTTCGCTACGACCTCGCGCCGCTGCCGGTGCCGCAGATCGAACTGGCCACACCGTAACCGACGACATCAGGACACATGATGGAAAAGCTGACCCTGTCGAAAAGCTACACGGTCGGGGAGCAGACCTTTTCGGCCATTGAGCTGCGCGACCCCCGGTTCGCCGACTATCGCCAAATTGGCCCGGTCTATGACCTGCAGCGCGGCATTCTGCTGCGCGATCGCGAGGCCATCTTCGCCTATGTCGACCGGCTGGTGACCAGCCCCGCGCCCGGCGCGCTGGCGGCGCTCGACCTTGCCGACACGATGGCACTTGAGGACCATATCCTCGGTTTTTTTTCCAAAGCCCGCCGGTCGATCGCGCGGTCTCCGAACTCGTCTTCCGACTCCACTGGAGCCCCGCCTACATCGACGGGCTGACGCTCGGCGAGATCGCGGACTGGTTCGACCGGGCCGTGCGCTGGCATCAGGACGAGAGAGCGCGGCGCGCCAGAACATAGCCGGGATGATGACCCAGGCGAGCGGGGGAACGGATGGGCATCGTCAAATCTACACTCAGGATCACGGCGGAGGATCGCACCGCGCGGGCCTTCGCGGCCATCGAACAGCGGATCCATCGTCAGGAGCGCCTGCTCCATCAACTGAACCGGAAGGAGCGCCAGATGGCTGCCCTGAACCGGGGCGGCGGCGGGCTGATCATGGGCGGCGGCGCCATTCTCGGCGGGCTGGCGGCGGCGAGCGGCACGCGTGAGGGCCTCACCACCCTCACCTCGTATCAGGACGCGCTGATCGAGATCGCCAAGAAGGGCGGGCTGACCGCCGAGCAGATGCAGAAGGTCGGCCAGGAAGCCAAGGCGCTTGCGACCAGCGGCGAGGTTGCGGTGCCGCTGGAAGAAATCCTCGCAGCCTATGAGCGGGCGGCGGCGGCAGGACTGCCGATGGAGGAATGGCGTGAATTCGCCAAGCTCGGTGCGAAGGCGGCCGATGCCTTCGGGATGGCGGCGGAGGAGGTCGGCAACGCGGCGGCGGGGTTCAAGGTCGGCCTCGGCATCCCCATGGCCGAGATGGAGCGCTATTTCGACCTGATCAACTCGCTGGCCGACAGCGGCATCAGTGATGAAAGCGACATAATCAAGTTCCTCGACAATGCCGGAGCCGGCCTTAAGAATTTCGGCCTCAACGCCAAGGAAGCGGCGGCCTATGGTTCGACGCTGCTGAACCTGAAGATGGCGCCGGAGACCAGTGCGCGCATGATGAGTGCGCTCACCTCCAAGCTCATCGCTCCGGAGAACCTCGGGAAAAAGGGTTATGGGGCGCTTCAGGAGGTCGTCGGCAACGTCAAGCAGTTCAAGAAGGAGCTGAGTTCCGACCCGCAGGGGGCGCTGCGCAAGTTCCTCGAGAAGCTCTCCAAGATGGACAAGTTCCGCCGCGCGCGGATCACCGGCTCCATCTTCGGCATGGAGTGGACTGATGAGGTGATGCGCCTGGTTGACGGCCTGGAGGAGTTGGATCGCAATCTCCAGATCGCCGCGAGCACGGACTGGTTCGGCTCGCTCGATAAGTCCTACCAGATGAAGCTCGACGCCCTGTCGTCGCGCTGGCAGCTCTTCAAGAACCAAGTCTCGAAACTCGCCATCGACCTCGGCACGCTTTCGATGCCTGCGCTGGAATCGTCGCTCACCGCCGCGCGCGACACGGTGCGCGAGATCAGCGAGGAATTCGCCAAGTTCCCGGAGATGATCGACGTCAAGGAGATCGACGAGGCGCAGAAGTCGCTGGCCAGCCTGTCGAAGTCGGTGGGCGAACTGCTCGGGGTCGATTCGAGCCAGTCGCTGATCGCCTCTGGCTTCCGGGATCTGGCGAAGATTGTGAATGAGATCGCGGGTGCCATCCCGTCGATTGAAAAGGGCGTGCGCTTCATCCTGAACCCGCTCGGCGACACACCCGCGGGGGCTCCCGGTGACGGGAGTGCGGCGCCGCCGAAAGAGATCTCTCGCAGCTATCTCGGTGGCGCCATCACGCTCGACAAGGGCGGCGTGGCCGACCGCGTAGTCTCGGCTTTCGAGGATGTCCATTCGTGGATGAATTGGTGGAGCGAGGAACTGCGTGCTGCGGCCACGGGGGCGGCGCCGCCGCCGGTTCCGGGCGCTGGAGGTGCGGGGGCTGACGTCCCGACTTTACCGGGCGGCCCCGGAGCAACGACGCTGCCGGTGCTGGAAGTGCCCGACGTGCCGCCGCTGATCGTCGATCCCACGTCCATTCAGGGCTCAGCCGACGCCATCCGCGATGCAATCGCCGAAGGCGGGCGGCAGGCGGCGCAGGCGATATCGTCGGCGCGGATCAACGTGCCGAACTTCACGCCCCGCCCGGCGATCAACGCCAATACCGGGCAGTCCATGCCGAATGCCGGGCTGCCCGGCGCCAACTGAGGAACGGGAATGCGCAACTGGCAGAAAGCCCTGCGGCGCGCCTCGTTTCGCGGGGTGCGGTTCTGGGTGGAGGAAGATGGCCCCGAGCGCGGGCGCCGGGTGGCGGTTCACAACATCGCCGCCGGCGAGGCACCGGTCACCGAGGATCTCGGGCGCGTCGCGACCGAGTACCGCGTGAGGGCCTATGTCGCCAGCGACAGCGCCGATGCGGAGGGCTGGGCGTTGGAGGCGGCCTGCTCCGCCCCCGGCCCCTCGCTTCTGACCCTGCCCATGGACCCGGCGGCGCTGGCTCATTGCGTGAGTTGCCGGCGCAGCCGCACGCGGGACCAGGCGGGCTATGTGGCCTATGACCTCCTTTTCGTGGAGGCCTCGGGCGGCGCTGCCGGCGGGGGCATTACCGGCAGCGTCAGCGGCGCCGGCATCTCCGTCGGGTTCAGCGGCGGCGGGCTCTCGTTGAGTGGCGGGGTGTCGCTGGGTGGCGGCCTGTCGCTTGGAGGCCTCTCCGCCGGCATCGGCGTCAACGCGCTGGCGGGCATTACCGGCGTGGCGGCGCTGCGGTCGACCTTCTCGGTCGGGCTCGGCGCCGCGGGGCTTTCCATCTCCGCCGGCGTGTCCGCCAGCCTTGCTGGCGTGAGCGCCTCGATCAGCGTGTGAGGGCAGGATGGACTGGCTGACCGATCTGCTCGACCGATTCATCGCCGACAAGGCCGGCCGGGTCTCCGCCGCCAAGCTGGTGGCGAAGATGGCGACCGGTGGCGAGGCGGGCGGCACGGCCTATCTTGAGGCCTGCCGGCTGCTCGGCGAAGCGGCGGATGATGGCGCGGAGCTGCTGGCGACGCTGGACGATGTGACCGACACCAGCACGCTGGCGCAGGTGGGCGTGCTGGTCGTGGCGTGCTTCGCCACGCTGCGGGTCGATTATGCCGCGCGGCCGGACGCGGTGCGGGCGCGCACCGCTCTCTCGAACCGGGCAGGCCCGGTGGTGGAAACGGCCGGCGATGCGTTTGGGCATGTGCTCTATGGCTGGCTGTCCAATCTGGTCGGCGAAGCCATGCTGCAGCTGTCGCAGATTGCCGCCACGCGGGCACCGCTGGTGCGGGTGGAGACCGGCGTCTCCCTCCCTGCGCAGCTGCTGGCCTGGGACCTTTACGGCGACCCCAGCCGCGACGCGGAACTGGTCGAGCGCAACAACACCGGCACGGCGATGTTGATGCCGGTGATCCTTGAGGCCCTCGCGCCCTGATCTGAGTGAGCCGCCATGCTGGACATCATCACGCTCACCGTTGGCGGGCGACCGATGCCGCATGTGAGCTGCAAGCTGGATGCGGACGCCGAGCAGGCGGTGCGCGCGGGCAGCTTCGACGTGGCATGGAACGGGCCGGGCCTGCCCTGTCGCGAGGATGAGGCCTGCACGGTCGAGATCAACGGCGCGCTCTGGCTCACCGGCTATGTGCGCGACGTGAACGCCTCGCATGACGACAGCACCCGGATGTATGCGGTGGCGGTCGCCTCCCGGACGGTCGACGCGACCGAGTGCTCCATCGACCATCCCGAGGGTTTTCTCGAGGACTGCACGCTGAAGGACATCGCCGGCGCCTTCGACACGGCGGGCATCGGCGTTGATGTCATGATCGACACGGCGAAGAAGGCCCTTCACCAGATCGTGCCCGGCGAGACGCTCTTCTCGACGCTGGAGCGGGATGCGCGGGCGGCCGGGGCGCTGATCTATGACACGCCGCAGGGGCGGCTGAAGATCATCGAAGGGCCGGAGGGGCGGCACCAGGGCGGCCTGGTACTCGGCGTGAACATCAAGCGCGCCAGCAGCACGCTGTCCGGCCGGTTCAACTATTCCGAGGTGAAGGTGCGCGGGCAGTCTTCCGTCGGCGTCACGGGCGCGGCGACGCGGCCGGAGGCGGAAGCGCGCGGCACGGCCGACCGCAAGCGCACGCTGATCATCTATCACGAGGGTGAGCTGACCTCCGACCGCGCCAAGAAGCGGGCGGGCTGGGAGGCAAGGCGCGCCGCCGGGCGGGCAAAGACGGCCAGTATCACCGTGCCGGGACTTCGCGATGCCGGCGGGACCGTCTGGTCGCCGAACTTTCTCGTGCCGGTGCGCGATGCGTGGATCGGCCTAAGCCAAGACATGATCATCGCCTCGGTGAGCCTGACGCAGGACGCCAATGGCGGAGGCACCGAGGCGGTGCTGACCGTGAAAGACCCGCGCGCGCTGGGCGGCGACAATCCGCGCGGCGAGAGCGCCGAGGGCTGGGACGCACCCGAGGACGAGCCGACGTTTCGCGAAGACTGATCGGCCGGGAGGGCTAGCCATGGCGTCCGATGCCAATGTGACGCGCGTGGATCTCGATGGCGGCGTTTTCTACCGGAAGGGCCAGCAGTTCCTTTCCGGCACGGGCTATGCCGGCGAGCGGTTGCCACGGGTGCATCGGGTGGAGCCGCACGGCTTCACGTCGCACCCGGTGGCCGGCGGAATCGCCACCGTGCTGGCCTCCCGCGGTAATCGCGACAGCCTTTACGCCATGGGCGGCGCCAAGCCCGCGCTCGTGCCCGAACTGCCGCCGGGCGGCACGGCGATCTATGACCATCTCGGCAACATCGTCTCCATCGTCGAGGCGAAGATTCGCGTCGTCCACGCACAGGAGGTGTGGATGGAAGCCGGCGATGCCCGCGTGGTGGCACGGGACAACCTGATCAAGCTGCGCCTCGGCGCCGACTGGATCGCGGTGCTGGACGGGCAGTTGCTGTCCTCCCGCCCGATCATCCCCGGCGCAGACCCCGATCCGTCCATCTAACCCCAACGAGGCCCGCCATGCGCATCGTGCCGATCACGCAGGCGCAGGAGCCTGTGCGGATTCCCGATCTGATCTGGAACCCGCTCGGCTTCATCGGCGATCTCGCCCTCAATGCGAGCACCGCCGACCTGCAAAGCGGCGCGGCAATCGAGACCGCGGTGCTGATCTGCCTGATGACCGACCGCCGGGTCGATGCCAGCGAGTTGCCCGAGGGCGAGAGCAACCGGGGCTGGCCGGGCGACGGCTTTGATCGGCAGCGGGGCGAGGCGGCCCTCGGCTCCAAGCTCTGGCTGCTGCGGCGGCGGGCGCTCACCGAGGATATCGACACCGAGGCCGAGGATTACGCCAGGGAGGCGCTGCAGACGCTGATCGATCAGGGCGTGTGCGTGCGGGTGGAGGTGACCGTCGAGCGGCGGCCAGCCGACAACCGGCTCGACCTTGAGGTGCGGCTGTTCGGCCGCGATGGCACGGCCACCTATCAGCGGCGCTTCGCCGTGCTGTGGGACCAGATCGACGCGAGGGGATGAGATGGCGTGGTTCGAAGCGCGCGGCCTGGACGAGCTCGGCGCGCGGGCGCGGGGCTATTTCCGGGAATATCTGTCGGGGGCGGACGCCTGGATTCAGCAGAATTTCGCGGCCGTTACGGCCAAGGTGCTGGCTCTGCTCGGCCGGGCCTTCGAGCTGCGGCTGGTCTACATCTCCCGCCAGATCTTCACCCGCACGGCGACCGATCTCGCCATTCTGCGCATCCATGGCGCGGATGTGCGGGTCTATCTCAAGGCGGCCGCCGCCGCGAGCGGGGTGATCACCGGCACCGGCCAGGCCGGTATGACCTATCCCGCGGGGGTGCGCTACCTCTCCGCCGGGCAGACCTATGTGACCATGGCCGCCTTCACGGCGGCGGGCGACGGGAGCTTCTCAGTTACCGTGCAGGCCGAGGCGACAGGCGCGGTGACCAACCGCGACGGCGGAGCCAGCCTGACGCTGGCCGACCCGGCGCTGTACCCCACCCTGTCCGACACGGCGGCGGTTTCCAGCGACGGGCTGGGCGGCGGCGCCGATGTCGAGGATATCGAGGACTTCCGCGCCCGCATCCTGGCGCGCAAGGGGCGCCCGCCGCAGGGTGGCGCCCTGCCCGACTATGAGGCCATGGCGCTTGAGGTGCCTGGCGTGCTGAAGGCCTGGGCCTATGCCTTCACCGGCGGGGTCGGCTCGATCATCGTCTTCTTCCTGTTCCGGGGCCGGCCGAACCTCATCCCCACCGAAGCGGATGTCGCGGTGGTGCAGGCCTATATCGACGCGCGCCGGCTGATCCGCGTGGATGGCGACGTGGTCGCCGCGCCGACGGCCGAGCCGGTGGACATCACCATCACCGACCTCGCGGTCGACACGGACGATGTGCGCGCGGCCATCGCCGCTAATCTCGCTGCCATGTTCTTCGAGCGGGCGCGGCCGGGCGTGGTGGCGGACCCCTTCACGCTCTACCGCTCCTGGATCTCCGAGGCGATCTCGACCGCGACGGGTGAGGACAGCCACACCTTAAGCGTGCCGGCGTCCGACCTCGTCTTCACCGCCAGCTACCCCGTGCTCGGGACCATCAACTATGCCTGAGGCAAGCCATGCGGGAGGCAAGTGATGCGTGATCCCGGGCTGAACACCTGGACTTATTATGAGCCGGTCACCCCGGGCGGCGACACGCTACCGCCGGTCCCGGGCGATGCGCTCTCAAACCCCAGCGTTGAGGATCTGCTCCCCGCCGGGCTGGCGCTTTGGCCGCGCGGCCCGGTGTGGGGCACACCGGACGGGATGGCGGCCGGCACCGACACGGTGCTCGCCCGCTTCACCCGCGTTCTGGTGGCGCCCTTCCGCGACCTCTGCGTGCGCGGCTGGTCGCTGGTGCTGGAGAGCACGGCAACCACGATGGACGCCAGTCTGCCGGCCTGGGAGGCGGATTACGGCCTGCCGGACGCCTGCACGGCGGCGGACCAGAGCACGGCCGGTCGCAAGGCCACGGTGCAGGCGCGGGTGCGCGGCAATGCGGTGATCACGCCGCAGGACTTCGTGCGCCTCGCCTATGACCGCGGCTTCGAGATCGCGATCGAGGAGCCCGACATTTTCGAGTGCGGCTTCTCGGAATGCGGCGGCGAGCACACGACCGGCGACCCGCTGCAGGAGGTCTACTGGATCGTCCACGTCTACGGACTGGCGGTCGATTACTTCATCTGCGGCGAGAGCGAATGCGGCTTCGATCCGCTGTTCCAGATCGCCGATATCGAGCGGCTGCAATGCCTTTTCCGGCAGCTTTACCCCGGCTGGACCCAGCCGGTTTACGTGGTCGAAGAGTGAGCGGCGGCGCCGCCGACAACCTCCCGAGGCATCCATGAAATACTATGCTCCGTTCGGGTCGAGCGACCCGAATGCGCCCTATGTCGACCGCAACACGCCGGGCGCCGTCGTCGGCTCGAAGGTGCCGGCGAAGGCGATCGAGACGCTGCAGCGCGAACTCGCGAAGCTGACGACGGCGAGCGGCCTCGCCGAATCGGACAGCGACACCACGCAGGTGGCGACGGCGGTGCGCTCGCAGCGGCTCAATTACGCCGTCGCGGGCGGCTCGGCGAATGCGCTCACGGTGACGCTCGACCCCGCGCCAGCCGACATGGCCGCTCTGACCGGCGTGCCGCTGCGCGTGCTGGTCAGCGCCAGCAACACGGGCGCGGTCACCCTCACCGTGAACGGCTTCGCCGGCGCTATCCGCCATCCGGGCGGAGAGCCGCTGGCCGCGAAAGCCTATGTCCCGGGCATCATTGAGGTGATGGGCACGGGCACGGATTTCATCCTGCTCGCCGGCGGCATCAAGCGCGGCGAGCGGATCCTCATCTTCGACACGGTTGGCACGACAAACTGGACGGTGCCGATCGGCGTCCAGTGGCTCGATTGGGTCGAGGTCTATGGTGCGGGCGGCGGCGCCGGCACGCAGGATGCCGGCTTTTCGACCGCTCATGGCGAGGGCGGCGGCGGCGGTGGCTATGCCGGGGGCAGTGTTTCCGTTTCGCCGGGCGACGTGATCGCAATTACGGTGGGAGCGGCCGGCGTGACGTCGGGCACCGGCAGCGGCACGGGCGGCGGCACATCCTCTTTCGGCTCCGTCATGTCCGCGACGGGCGGCGGTGGAGGCACGAGTGCGGGCGCGTCCGGCACCGGCGGCATCGGGACGGGCGGCCAGATCAACCTGAGAGGCGGTTCCGGCTACGACGGGAGCGGCAACCTGCCGCGCGTCAATGGCTTCGGCGGCGATGCGGCCGGCCCGCATGGCGGCAAGGGAGGCAACCGCGTCAGCGTGCAGGCGACTTGGCCGGGCGGCGGCGGCGGCCTCTGGTACTCGGACGTTGGCCCCAATGCCGCAGACGCCGAGCGCGGCGGCGTGATCGTGAGGTACTGACAATGGCACGCTATGCACGCCTGGACTGCGCGGCCGTCATCGAGATCATCACCCTTCCCGAGGGCATCGCTCTCGCGGATGCTTTCCATCCCGACCTGGTCGCCGAACTGGTGACGTGTGCCGACGAGGTCGCGGTCGGTTGGGAGTACACCGCAGGCACGTTCGCGCCGCCTGTAACCGCCGTGCCGGATACCTCTTGGCTGCTGGCTTACGCCGCCGATAAGCGCTGGCGGGTCGAGAACGGTGGCATCGTCGCCGCGGGTGTGCCGGTGGAGACGGATGACCGAGCCAAGCTCATGATCACGGGCTCCCGCCTCGCGGCGATGGCCGACCCTCTCTGGTCCACCGTTTGGGATGGTGCCGATGGTGGCAGCTATCCCGTCGATGCGGCAGCCATGGTCGTGATCAGCGACGCGGTGCAGGCCCATGTCAGTGCGGCATTTGCCACTTATGCCACCGTGCGCGCGGCGATCGAGGCCGGCACCATCACCACCATCAGCGAGATCGACGCAGCCGACTGGCCCGGCTAGCGCCGCCCCCCGCCCGCCCATCCAACCAGCCGCCCGATGGGCGGCTTTCGTGTTTCTGGAGAGCCCCGCGTGACCAGCCTCGACACCATCCAGACCCTGATCACGCTCTATCGCCGGGCGGACAAGGCGACGCAGCGCATCGTGTTCCCGGTCGGCATCAGCCTCACCGGCTGGACGGTGGAGTTGCGCCTGCGCGTGCGCTACGCCGCGACGGACGCGGTGCTGACCACCGAGAGTGCCGATCTGGTGATCGAGAGCGACCGCGTACTGCGCTGGACGGTGCGGCGCGCCATCGTCGACCCGCTGCCGCTCGGCCTGCTCTCGGATTTCGAGGTGCAGCGCGTGTCTGGCGACGTGCGCGAGACCATTGGCGGCGGGCAGATCGAGGTGCTCGATATCGGGCAGTTCCGCGAGGCGGCCGAGGTCCGCATCCAGACGCCGGGCCGTGACGGCTGGTCGCCGCTGCTGGCCGCGGAGACGCTGGAGGATGGCGTCGTCTTGCGCGTCGCCGACTGGACGGGCGGCGGCGGGCCGAAGCCCGGAATCGGCGCCTATCTCGGCGCCGCCGGGTGGGTATCTGCGGCGGCGGATGCCACGCGTTTCGCGACGGTAGACGCAGCGCAGGCCGCTCTGGCGGCGGCCGCCGAGGCGCTCTCCGCCGTGCAAAACGCGGTGCAGACGACCACCCAAGCGGCCGCGCAGGCCACGTCCGAGGCCAATGCCTCGCTCGCCTCGGCGCAGATTGCCAATGGCGCGGCGTCGGCCTCGATCACGGCGGCGGAATCGGCGACCGGAGCGGCGGCAACGGTTGCCACCCAGGCCGCGCAGGTGGCGGGGGATGCGCAGGCGGTGGAAACCGCGCGCCAGGCTGTGGCTGCTGACCGAACCGCCGTGCAGGGCCTGCGCGATGAGGTGGTGCCGGCGGCGGCCGCTGCCGCCACATCCGAGGAGAATGCCGCCACGGCCGCCGCCGCCGCTCTCGCCGTCGCTCAGGACACACAGCCACTGTCGGCTGCTTCGTGGGCGCAGCTTGCCACACTGGTGCCGGCCTATATCGGGCAGCAGGCGCGGGTCAGCGCCACCGACACGGGCTCCCACACCGGACGCACGGCGGCAAGCCCCGAAACCGACGTGACTGTGCCGCTCAATGCCGGCGTGTACGGCGCCTATGCGCTCACCGCTGGCGCTTGGCGGCGTGATGGAGACATCAACGTCACCGGCACCGCTTCGTCCGCTGAAGGGGTCGCCGGCACGGATACCGGCAAGGCGATGACACCAGCGGCCGACAAGGCCGCGCTGACCTCGCTTAATCTGGCGGCGGCTTCCGCCGCGTCCTCGTCCTATTTCACGCCCAATGGTATCGGAGATCTGAGCTTCTCAAACGGCTCTGGCGGCGCGCAGAGCGTCATTCAGAACTTCACGAAGGACTGCGCGGTCGGGTCGAAGGTCACGATCATCTATCGCGTCGACGACGCGGTGATAAATGGAGGGGGCTACTTCCGCTGCTACCTCTACCGCAACGCGGCCGGGTCCGCGTCGAGCAATTTGGTGTTCAATACCGACGGCATGCCGCGCATCGCCGAGATCACCGTCACCACCCGTGCGGCCAACCAGATAGGGTTTACCTCTGCCTATTCGACCGGGCGTCTTCGCTACGTGCTGTTCCCCGGCTCGATCGCTGACTTGACGGCAAGCGGGACCATCACTCCGACCTTGCTGGGCCTCTGGGAAATCCTCTCCCACGAGACCGACAAGATCGGCACGCTTTCCAATCAGTCTCTCAGCACCAACCTGATGACGACCGGTGGCGGCTGGACGGTGGCGGCTGCGACCCTCAGCGCGTTCACCGCCACCCTGACCAGCGCGAGCGACAAGCTGCTGACGATCCGGTCCATTCCTGCCGGCAGCACCGCGACCTTTCTGTATCGCATCCGCCGTTCGAGCCTCGCCAGCATCGCGGTGCAACTGGATAGCTCGATCTCCGGCTCCGGCAATAAGGTCACGCTACAGCCCGATGGCAAGTGGCATGCGTTCACGCTCACCTGTGGTGCCAACGGCGCCAATCGCATGGTCTGGGACACCAGCTCTGTCGGCGATCTGGACATCGAATACGAGCTGATCCTCGGCTCGTGGGACGACGCAGCGCCGTCTTCACCCTTGGCCCGGATGCTCGACTTCATTGCGCGCGTGACGGGGGAGCAGCCCGAATATTGGTCGGTCGATGACCGGCTGATCCTGTACCCCTCGACGGCCTATATGGTGCAGGGGCGCGATGTCAGCTTCTACCTGCCGAACATGCTGGTTCAGCGACGCTACCCCAGCGACCGCTTCGTGCACTTGCTCACCAGCGCCGGCGCATCCGACACGGCCAAGCCGCCCTATTCGCAGCAGATTCGCAATGGGCTGGTCGTCAACGAGGCGGATCTGCCGGGCTCGACCTTCGAGATTGTGCAGGTGGACCCGGACGCACCCAACACCGTGCGGGCGCGGACGGTCAACAAGGTCGTCGTGCCCGCGCCGTCGTCCGGCACGATCAAATGGACCCACCTCGGGGACAGTCTGGGCCGCTACATCGCACAGGCGCTCTATTGGCGGCTGGCCGGCTTCGGCTTGACGGTGCAGACCTATGGCACCGTCTCGAATGACTTCGACGATGGCGCCGGCACGGTCACGGGCAAGCATGAAGGGCGGGCCGGCTGGAGCACGTCCGACTATATCGGCAGGACGCGACCGGGCACCAACCCCTTCCTGCGCACGCTCACCGTGGCCAACCCCACCGACCTCGCGATCCTCGAAGCAAATCCCAATGTGTGCTTTGCGAACGATGACGCGGCACTGAGCTACGCACCGGGCACTGGTGCGCGCACCAGCTATGCAGCGGACGTTGCCGCCAGTGCGGTCAAGGCGACCTATTCGATCTTCTCGTGGTCGACATGGGCGGCCAACGGGTCGGTGAGCATCCCAACGACTGACAAGCTGATCGTCACCTTTGGTCTCGGCCGGAACGATGGCGGCGCGACCAGCGGCACGGCTGCGATGGATACCACCATCATGGCGCTCGGCCAGGCGTTCATTGTGAACGACTTTCGCGCCACCTTCACCAACGGTCGCATCGTCGTCGCCTGCGAGACCAACGGATGGCGGCAGGACGGTTTCTGGAAATGGATCAACCAGACGGCGATCCTCATCCGTAAGAAGCTGGAGCTTTTCGACAACCGGACGGGCGAGGGCGTCTATCTCGCGCCGGCTTGGGCGCACATGGCGGGCATGGTCTTCTACCCCTTCACGGCCGGGAGTACCGACACGATCACCGGGGTGCAGACGCGCGCCTTGTCTGACGAGGTGCATCCGGTCTCCGGCGGTGGTGGCTATCACCAGTACGCCGAGGCCCTTCTCGGGCCTGTGCTGCATGCGCTGGCAAACTGATCGCGGCTAGTCCTCATCGTCGTTCGCCGGGTCCATCGGCGGGCGCCACCTTTCGCGCTCAAAGCGCCGGGCGCGCAGCCTGAGCGCGACGACGAAGACAGCCGCCAGCGCCGCGAAGAACACCATCCACCAATGCTCGGCGCTCATCGCGCGGGCCTCCCCGTGAAACTTGGAGCCTATCATGCCTCTGGTGCCTGACTGGCGCCGGGTGCTGCTGCGTGCGTGGAGCGTCTGGTGCATCGCGTTCATCGCGGTGATCCAGGGGCTCGACGTGGCGCTGCCGCTCATCGGCTACGCGCTGCCCATCCCCGAGGGGTGGCTGCCTTCGGTGACGCTGGCCGTCGCCATTCTCGCCGCGCTGCTGCGGCTCATTCCCCAGAAATCCATCAGCGGAGGCCGAGATGGCACCGAGTAAGCTTCGCCCCACCAAGCGGGCGGGGGCGGCGATTGCCGCTGTCGTCGCCGCGACCGTTGGCGGTTATGTGCTGCTGCCCGGCGGCGACAAGGTACCGGCGCCCGTCGCGCTAGCGATGGAGAACCTCGTGCAGCCGTGGGAGGGCCGGGAGCTGCGGGCCTATCACGACCGCCTCGCGAAGCCCCCCGTCTGGACCATCTGCGACGGCGATACCGACAATGTGCGGCCTGGCATGGTGGAGACGCCGGCCGGCTGCGACAAGCGCCTGCGCACGCGGCTGGTGCGCGATTTCTATGTGCCGCTCACCCGCTGCATCGCCGGCTTCGAGAACAAGCCGCAGTCCTGGCAGGCGATGATGACTTCGCTCGCCTACAATGTGGGCGTCGGCGCGACCTGCAACTCGACCGCGGCGCGGCTGGGGCGCGCCGGCCAGTACCGCGCGAGCTGCGAGGCCGCGACAGCTTTCAATCGCGCGGGCGGCAAGGTGCTGATCGGCCTGCAGCGCCGCCGCGAGATGGGCGACGCCACGCGCATCGGCGAGGGTGAGCTCTGCGTGACGGGGCTCGAGTGATGGCCCAGATCTCGCGCAAGCTCCGCTCGGTCGAGGGCGGCGGGCTGATGTTCTGGTGCCCCGGCTGCGACGGCGCTCACATGGTCCGCGTCGGCGAGGGCCTCGGCCCTCGCTGGGGCTACAACGGCGACGCTGACGCGCCGACCTTCACGCCCTCTGTTCTGGTTCGTGGCTTCGACCGCCTCACCGACGAGGAGCGCGAGCGGGTAATGGCCGGCGAGCACGTCAATCCTCGCCCAATCGTCTGCCATTCTCTCGTCGTCGGTGGCCGAATTCAGTTCCTCGGCGACTGCACGCATGCGCTCGCCGGCCGGACGGTGGACCTGCCGGATTGGGAGGCGGCGTGATGTTCGGCATCCTCGACGGCCTCAAGATCGGCGCCGGCGCCGCGCTGGGCGCAATGCTCACCTGGTCGGGACTCACGGCCTATGACCGCCTGGTCGACGACCCCGCCGTCGCCCGCGCCGCGCGCGAGGGCTATGTGCAGATCGCGGAAAAAACCGCCCTCCAAGCCGAACTCGATGAGATCCGACGCCAGCGCGGAGTGGCCGACGAGGCGCTGCGCGCGGCCCTCACCCGCGCCGAAACCGCCCAGCAGGAGGCTGCCCGTGCCCAAGCCGCTTATGACGATCTGGTCGCGCAGGACAGCGGCGACGATGGCGCTCGTGTCGATGACGGTGATTTGCGCTGGCTGCGCGACCACTGAGCAGCGCCTGACAGTGGCGGCCAGCACGTCAGGGCAGATCGCGGCGGGGATCGACCTGCCGCCTCTCCCGGCCGAATGCCGGGACAAGATGCCCCGTGTGACGCCTAAGGCCGGCGAGAAATGGCGCTGGGTGCAGAAGCGCTGGGAGATCGTCGCCGACAACCGCGACGCCCTCACGGTCCGCTGCGCGGCGTTCTACGACGACGTGGCCGCCGGCTTCGGAGGGCCGCGCTGATGTCGGATCCAATCCTGCTCGAGATCATGGAGAAGCTCGGCGAGCTTCGGGCGGATGTGCGCAACCTGAAGGACGATGCGGCTTTCGAGAGCGAGACCGGCGCAGCTTTCCGCCGCGAAGTGCGGGAGGAAATCGGGACGGTGAAAGCCGGGGTGGCGGATGTGAAGCACGCGATCCAGCCGGTGGCCGAGGCCGTCGAGCAGCACACCGCCACGCTGATCGATCACGGCAAGGAACTTGCCGCCAACAAGCTGTTCCGCGACCGGATCGGCGCCGTCATCGCCGTCGGCGCCGCCGGCGTGTCCACCGTGTTCGGCGGCGTCTCCTACCTCGTGTGGACCTATTTCACCGAAATCTGGACATTCCTGCGTGGCCTCATCTCGCGAAGCTGACCGCCCGGCGGCCATTGTCAGCCTGCCGACGCTTGAGGATGGCGCGCGCGCCATCCTTCACCGCCCGACCGGGCTCCTGATCGTCAGTCGCGGCGAGATATGCGCCTCGGGTTCGCTCGAGGACATGGCGCGGTTGGCGGCCGAGATCACGGCGGCATGCTGGGAGGCGCGGCGGATACGCCAGGACAACTGAGATTCGCGCGATCGCGCGGATGGCCGCCGGGACCTATCCCGGCATCTGCGGTGCGCGCTCCGTCCGGGCGCGTTCGAATTGAACCCCAAGCCTTGCCCCGCTCTCCCGCCGGGAGGGCGGGGCTTTTTTGCTTTTGGGGCGACATCTAAACGATCTTGCCGACCGCGTGCCCGCCCCCGGCGCTCCATGTGCCGATGTCCTTACCCCCACACGCGCTGCAGCGGAGCCTGGGGCAGAGATCCTTGCGCAGCGTGCTGTGCTCGCGCCCGAGCCGTTCCGCGAGCATCTGCATATCAAGCCGCGCCGCGTGCCTGCAGGCGGGATTGTAGCACTGCGCCCAGAGCTCAAAGCCGGCGTCTATCTCGGCGCCTATGGTGGAGGCGTTGAAGGCCATGGGGGATTATAGCCGCGCGAGCTAGGTCGTCGACATGAGAGGACTCAGCCGGGGCAGCCGCCATGCGCGGAACACTTCGGGACTTTTTTCGGGAGTTTCGGCGCCGTTATGGGACATTTGTTGCCCATAGGTTCCGTTTTTGCTGCCGCCGGCGGCGCCCCCAGAGGGGGCATTTGTGTTGAAATGCCAAGCGGTTAGATGGTCGGAGCGGCGGGATTCGAACCCACGACCCCTAGTCCCCCAGACTAGTGCGCTAACCGGACTGCGCTACGCTCCGACTGCCGCGAGGCGTCGCCTGTCTAGCCATTTGCGCCGCGCGACGCAAGCGCCCCCTGCCCGCCATCCCCGTCGCTTTACCGGCTCCGCCCCAGCGTGGAGCCGCTGGCGTCGGCAACCGCCTCGCTGGCCGCCTCTTCTTCCTCCGAGTCCGGCTCGGGACCGACGGCTTCCTCGGTGGCGGCGGAGAGGCGCTGGTACAGGCCAAGCGAGAGCAGCGTGGCGCAGGCGGCCACCACCAGCAGAGCCGGGTAGACGACATGAGAGGGATCCTCCCGCGCGGTCTCGAACACCAGAACCAGCGCCTCAAGAAACAGGGCGATGATGATGGTCGAGACGAACTTGGTCAGCCCGCGCCGGGCATCGGCCGCCGTGCGGCGCTCGCGGCCGGCGGGCACCTCCTCCTCGAAGAAATACTTCGCGACATCGAACAGGGCGATGGCGACGATGAGATAGCCGACCGCGCCGAGCAGCGCGTCCGGCGTCGCCCCCTCGCCCGAGATGAGGCCGGCGATCACCTCATAGGGCGCGTAGACCATGAGCCCGGCCGCGACCAGCATGATGGCGCAGGCGGCAAGGGCGAAGACGAGGCGGATGATGAGGCTCATGGCAGGACCACCGGTGGAGACTGGCGGTAACTAGATCGGCCGCGTGCGCCGACAAGGGGTAATGGATGACCCATCGTGCCGCGCGCGCGGCGCGGCGTGGGGCGCGCTATACTCGCGGGCGGAGACCCACCAATGAATCATCACCCCGTTCACCATCACGCCGCGCCGCCGCCCGGTCCGAGCACCGAGGCGCCGTTGATGCTCCCGCCCGCCACGGAGACGCTGGCGCTGATGCAGCGCCGACGCTCGGCGCCGTTGCGCGGCCTCGTCGAGCCCGGCCCGACGGTGGAGGAACTGCGCCACATGCTCAGCCTCGCCGCCCGCGTGCCGGATCACGGACGGCTGATGCCGTGGCGTTTCATCGTGGTTGCGGGAGAAGCCCGCGCGCAGCTCGGCGCGCGGCTCGATGCGCTCTATGCCGCGCAGAATCCGGACCTGCCGGCCTCGAAGGCGGATATGTGGACGCTGTATCTCAAGCGCGCGCCGGTGACGGTCGTGCTCGTCGCCCGCCCGGACCCGGCCGCCAAGGTGCCGGAGTGGAATCAGGTGCTCTCGGTCGGCGCCGCCGGCATGGCGCTGACGCTGGCGGCGAGCGCGCTGGGCTTCGCCACGCAATGGCTGCTGAAATGGCCGGGCCGCGACCCCGAGGCGGCGGCGCTGGTGGGGACGAAGCCCGGCGAACGGATCGCCGGCTTCATCCATATCGGCCGGCCGGTCGCCATCGCCGAGGACCGGCCGCGACCGGCCCTCGACGAGGTGGTCAGTGCGTGGACCGATCAGTCCTCGATATCGAAGGACACACCCTGAGCCAGCGGCAGCTGGCGCGAATAGTTGATGGTGTTGGTCGCCCGCCGCATATAGGCCTTCCAGGCGTCCGAACCCGCCTCGCGGCCGCCGCCGGTCTCCTTCTCGCCGCCGAAGGCGCCGCCGATTTCCGCGCCCGAGGGGCCGATATTCACATTGGCGATGCCGCAATCCGAGCCTTCCGCCGACAGGAAGGTCTCGGCCTCGCGCAGGTCATTGGTGAAGATCGAGGAGGAGAGGCCCTGCGGCACGCCGTTCTGCAGCTTGATGGCTTCCGGCAGGCCGGAGCAGCGCAGCACATAGAGGATCGGCGCGAAGGTCTCGTGGCGCACGATCTCCACCTGCTCGTCGATCTCGACCAGTGCCGGGCGGACATAATAGGCGTCCGCCGCGCCAGCGACCGTCACCCGATCGCCGCCATGTACTGTGGCGCCGGCGGCGCGGGCGGCGTCCAGCGCCTTCTGCATATTGTCGAACCCGTCCTTGTCGATCAGCGGGCCGATCAGCGTCGCCGCCTCGCGGGGATCGCCGATACTGACCGAGGCATAGGCCTTGGCGAGGCGCGGCACGAGCTGGTCATAGACGCTCTCATGCACGATCAGCCGGCGCAGCGAGGTGCAGCGCTGGCCCGCCGTACCCATGGCCGCGAAGGCGATGCCGCGCAAAGCGAGATCGAGATCGGCCGAGGGGCAGACGATGGCGGCGTTGTTGCCGCCGAGTTCGAGGATGGAACGCCCGAAGCGACGGGCCACGCGCTCGCCGACGATGCGGCCCATGCGGGTGGAGCCGGTGGCGGAGACGACGGGCACGCGCGAATCATCGGTCAGCGCCGCGCCGACCTCGGCACCGCCGATGAGAAGCTGCGACAGGCCCATGGGCGCGGTGCCGAAAGCGGCGGCCGCGCGCTCGAACAGCGCGTGCACGGCGAGCGCGGTCAGCGGGGTCTTCTCCGAAGGCTTCCACAGCAGGCTGTCGCCGCAGACCAGCGCCAGCGCCGCGTTCCACGACCACACGGCGACGGGGAAGTTGAAGGCGGTGATGATCGCCACCGGCCCGACCGGGTGCCAGGTCTCCATCATCCGATGGCCCGGTCGCTCGGAGGCGATGGTGAGGCCGTAAAGCTGGCGGGAGAGGCCGACCGCGAAATCGCAGATGTCGATCATCTCCTGCACCTCGCCAAGGCCCTCGGAGAGGATCTTGCCGGCTTCCAGCGTCACCAGCCGGCCGAGCTCGGCCTTGTGGGCGCGCAGTTCCTCGCCGAGCAGGCGCACCAGCTCGCCGCGGCGCGGGGCCGGCACGGTGCGCCAGGCCTCATAGGCCTCGACCGAGCGGGTCACGGCATCGGCGACATGGGCGGGGCTGGCCTCGGCGACATCGGCCACCACCTCGCCGGTAATGGGCGAGCGACTCGCGCGCGCGCCGCCCTTCCAGCTCTGCTCGGGCACGCCGAGCGCGCTCATCAGCGCCGCGACCTCCTCGGCCACGCTTTTGTGGGCTCCGCCTGCTGCGCTGTTGCTCGCCATCCCATCCACTCCCTTGCCGGCCCGCGCCGGATGATCCGCTGGCGGGCTGAATAGCATCCCGCGGGCCGACAAATCCATTGCGGCTTTCCGCTGAGATCGGCCGACCCTATGCCGGCTGAAGTTCATCCGTGCGGCCGAGCGTGCGGCGATAGCGGAACCCCTGCCGGCGTGGCATTAACTTTTCCCACGATACGTATAAGCTGTGCGCGCAAGACAATATTGTACCATTCTGCTTGCAGATGAGATGAGACTCATCCATTCTGAACATAAGCGCTGTTCTATGCTGTAGGCTGCCGTGCAGCTTGCCGCGCCCGTTTGCGGCCATCAAATCGTGATCACCTCGCCACAATTTCTTTCCACTTGGTTGCGCTGGATGCAACGGGAGAAGGAACGAGGTATTGACGGCTTGGGGAATGGGACGGGTTGCCATCGCGGCATGCGCGATGGGGATCATCTTCACCGCCAGCGGCAAACCTGCGCTAGCTGAACAACCAAAGACCATCGCGACGACCGGAATGGCGTCCTATTACGGCTATGGTGGCCGGACGGCGAATGGGGAACGGCACAGTGCCGCCGCCATGACCGCCGCTCACCGATCCCTGCCCTTCGGCACGAAGGTACGGGTGACCAACACCGCGAATGGCCGCTCCGTGGTCCTTCGCATTAATGATCGCGGGCCCTTCATTCGCGGCCGCATCATCGACGTCTCGACCGCGGCCGCCGACGACCTGGGATTCCGCAAGCGCGGCGTTGCCAAGGTGCAGATCGCGGTCGTCGACTGAGAACCGATCGAGCCAGGGCCCTGCCCCGCTCGTCACCTTCTGAACCAACACGCCTGAGCGCTGCGCCCGGATCCCCCAGGATCCGGGCGGCGGCTCGCCCGTGTTCAGAGAAACTCGCCGGTCCCGGCCATCGCCTGGCCTTCGCGCAGGGCGGTCCACCGGTTGCCGGCAGCATCGCTGCGCAGCTCGAAATACCCCTCCGGTAGATCGAGACGGACCCGCATTTCCGTGTCGCTATAGCTCACCCGCGCCTGCCATTCGCGGCCCTTATGGTCCATGATGAGACGGCCGCGCGGGTCGTCCAACAAGGCGGGATCGAGCGGAAAGCCGTTGAACAGGCAGCTGATTTCACCGGGCGGCGGCCAGTCGCCCTCATGCGCGGCAAAGAGCAGAAATCCCAGATCCTCCTCATCCTCGGTTCGGATGACAAAGCTGGTCATGCGCGCCTCCCTCCTGGCTGTTGTCGGCCAGCGGTAAACGCGTCAGCGCGCCGTCAGTTGCGCGCGGCGTCGAGGATGCGGCGGCATTCCTGCAATTCGTAGAGCGCCGCCTGAAGGCGCTGCACGTCGTCGCGCGTGAGCGACGGCACGGGCTCGGCGGCGCGCTCGACCGCCCGTTCGGCCATGCGCGGCGGCGGGGTGTCCTCGACCATCCGGGGCGCGGAAGACGCCGCCGAAGCGGCCACCGGCGTGGCCGGGACCGCAACCGGCATGGGCCGGGTGGGCTGCCGGGCGAGGATATGGGACGGGCGCGGCTCCGGCGGCGCGGCGAACGGCATCACCTCGTCAGCCTCAGGCTCGGGCGCCACGGGACGGAACGGGAAGCTCGCGCGCGGCTCCGCCGGGCGCATCAGCGGCTCGCTCCGGCGCGGCGCGAAATCGGCCGGGGCCGAGTCGAGCGGGCCGACATAGCGGGCGGTGACATCCGGCTCCGGCCGCACCGGCTCGCCGCCGCGCGGCGGGCGGGTCTGCGGCGCGAGGTCGGGCAGCAGCGGCAATTCGAGAAAGTCCGGTTCGTTCTCCGGGCGACGGCGCCCGCCGCGCCGGCCGGCCGGCGGCTCGTCGAACAGCGCGGGCTCGCGGAGCACAGGCTCGCGCGGGCCCGGCTCGCGGGGGCCGGCGTCACGGAACTCGCTGTCGCGAAGAGGGGGATCGCGTAGAGACGGCTCGCGGAAACTGGGCTCGCGCAGATCCGGCTCGCGCGGCGCGGGTTCCGGCGGGGGGCCGTCGCGCCCGGCATCGCGCTGGCGGGAGGGAAGAAGATTGAGCAGACCGCTCAGCGCGCCGCCGCGCGGGGCCGGCTCGGCCTCGCGCCCCGGCTCTCGGTCACGTCCGGGATGGCCGGCATCGACCGCCTCGCGGGCGCCCTGCCGGCGCTCCAGATCCTCGAATTCCGCGACCTCCAGCGCCTCCGCCTCGGCGTCGCGCCAGATCGCCTGCACGTAGCGCGGGCCCTCTTCCTTGAGGATGCGCTGCACGCCGCGGATCGTGTAGCCCTCGGAATAGAGCAGATGCCGGATGCCGCGCAGCAGCTCGATATCGTCGGGCCGGTAATAGCGCCGGCCGCCGCCGCGCTTCAGCGGGCGGATCTGCGGGAAACGCGTCTCCCAGAAACGCAGCACATGCTGGGGCAGGTCGAGATCATCCGCGACCTCGCTGATCGTGCGGAAGGCGTCGGGCCCCTTCTCCACGCTCGCCGGCTCCTTTTCCTGTGCCGTCAGCCCCCGCGGCGGGGAACTCACGATTCGGGCGTCTCAGCGTTGATCTGCTGCTTCAGAATATTGGACGGCTTGAACACCATGACGCGGCGGGGGGCGATCGGCACCTCCTCGCCGGTCTTCGGGTTGCGGCCGACGCGCTCGCCCTTCTGGCGCACCACGAAGGAGCCGAAGGACGACAGTTTCACCGTCTCGCCGCGCGCGACGCAATCGGCGATCTCGGTCAGCACCGTCTCCACCAGCGCGGCCGATTCGGTCCGCGACAGTCCGACGCGCTGGTACACAGCCTCGCACAGATCCGCGCGCGTAATGGTTCGCCCCGCCATGGCCCGCTTCCTCTCGTCGCCCATATCTTCAACCATTACCAGCCTAGGCGGCCAGACCCTTGACGGTCAACGGTTCCGCGCAATCTGGCACCACACTACCGCTGTTCTACCAGCGGACCAGCGCCGAGCCCCAGGTGAAGCCGCCGCCCATGGCTTCCAGCAGCACCAGATCGCCCTTCTTGATCCGCCCGTCGGCATGCGCCGCGGCGATAGCGAGGGGAATCGAGGCCGCCGAGGTGTTGCCGTGGCGGTCCACCGTGATGACCACCTTCTCCGGCGCGATGCCGAGCTTCACCGCGCTCGCATCGATGATGCGGCGGTTGGCCTGGTGCGGTACGAACCAGTCGATGGTCGCCGCGCTCTCGCCGGTCGCCGCGAAGGCGTCCTCGATCACGTCGGTGATCATGCCCACGGCGTGGCGAAAAACCTCGCGGCCTTCCATGCGCAGATAGCCGACGCTCTTGGTGGATGAGACGCCGCCATCGACATAAAGCTTGTTCTTGTGCCGGCCATCCGAGCGCAGATGGGTGGTGAGCACGCCGCGCCCGTCCTCGCCGTCGCGGACGCCTTCCAGCACCAGCGCGCCGGCGCCGTCGCCAAACAGCACGCAGGTGGTGCGGTCCGACCAGTCGAGGATGCGCGAGAAGGTCTCGGCGCCGATCACCAGCGCGCGCCTGTAGCTGCCGGACTTCAGGAAATTGTCGGCGGTCGCCAGCGCGAAGACGAAGCCCGAGCACACCGCCTGCAGATCGAACGCCGCGCCATGGGTGATGCCGAGCCCGGCCTGCACGCTCACTGCCGTCGCCGGGAAGGTGTTGTCCGGCGTCGAGGTCGCCAGCACGATGAGGTCGATGTCCTGCGCGTCGAGCCCGGCATCCGTCAGCGCGGCGCGGGCGGCGTGCAGGGCGAGATCGGAGGTCAGCTCATGGTCGGCGGCGATGTGGCGCTCGCGGATGCCGGTGCGCTGGACGATCCACTCGTCCGAGGTGTCGACCATCTGCGCGAGGTCGGCATTGGTCAGTGTGCGGCTGGGCAGGAACGCGCCGACGCCGCGCACCACGGAACGAATTGCACTCACGATGAAACCTGTATGTCGTCCTGGGCGGCGGATTCCGGGGCGGCAGCGCCGACCTTCGGGCGGTCATTCATGCCCGCCTCGATGCGGGAGAGAAGCTTGTTGCGGACCATGTCGTAGCCGATATCGACGGCGGAGGCGAAGCCTTCCGCGTCGGTGCCGCCATGGCTCTTGATGACAATGCCGTTCAGGCCGAGGAATACGCCGCCATTGGATTTGCGGGGATCGAGCTTCTCGCGCAGGGCGTTGAAGGCGCCGCGCGCCAGCACATAGCCGATCTTCGCCATGAGGCTGCGGTTGATGGCGGCGCGCAGATAGTCGGCGACCTGCTTGGCGGTGCCCTCGGCGGTCTTCAGCGCGATGTTGCCGGAGAAGCCCTCCGTCACCACCACATCCACCGTTCCCTTGCCGATGTCGTCGCCCTCGACGAAGCCGTGATAGGTGAACCCGGCGTGATTCGCCTCGCGCAGCGCCGCGGCGGCGTCCTTCACCTCTTCGACGCCCTTGATCTCCTCGACGCCGACATTGAGCAGGCCGACGGTCGGGCGCTCGATGTCGAAGACGATACGGGCCATCGCCGCGCCCATAACCGCCATGTCGACGAGGTGCTGAGCGGTCGCGCCGATGGACGCGCCGACATCGAGCACCACGCTCTCGCCCTTGGTGGTGGGCCAGAGACAGGCAATGGCGGGGCGGGAAATGCCGGCCATGGTCTTGAGGTTGACCTTGGCCATCGCCATCAGCGCGCCGGTATTGCCGGCGGAGACGGCGCAATCGGCCTCGCCGAGGCGCACGGCGTCGATCGCCCGCCACATGGACGAGACCTTGCGGCCCTGGCGCAGCGCCTGGCTCGGCTTGTCGTCCATCCGCACCACGACATCGGTGTGGATCACCCGGCTCGCCGCCTTGAGGCGGGGCAGCCGGGCCAGCACCGCGTTGAGACGCGCCTCGTCGCCGAACAGCAGGAAGCTGATATCCGGGTGACGGATGAGAGCGATCTCGGCGCCGGGCAGGACGACGTCCGGACCATGGTCGCCGCCCATGACGTCGAGGGCTATGCGGACGGTCGACGACATCTACTTATGCGGTCTCTCTGGTCGGGAAGCGGCCCGGAGGGAACCGCGAGGGCGCCCACGGGATGCCCCAGAAGCGCGGCCATGACAAGCGCGTCGTGCGGTCCCATCCCACATTGAGGGCTATTTCTCCTCGCCGCCGCGCAGCTTGGCGAGGCCGGCGAAGGGCGAGGCCTCCGCGTCGGTCATCTCCTCGACGCCCTTGAAGGCGACGCCGGGCTTGCGCGGATAGGGATCGAGGCCCAGAGCGAGGAACTCGGCGACCACGGCGCCGGCATCCACCGTGCCGTCGATCAGCGGATCGGGCAGGTCGAGCTCGGTCACGTCGATCTCCGCGCCCGGCCGGATTTCGGGAAGCTGCTCCGGCGGAGCGAACTCGACCTCGATGTCCTCCGACACCGGGCCGTCGAAATCCTCCAGCGTCACCACGCAGGTCTGGGTCACCACGGCATCGACATGGCCGGTGACGAGCACCCGGCCCTTGCTGCGCGGCACGAGGGTGACCTGCGCCGTGAGCTTGGGAATGCCGGGAATGCCGAAGGTCTCAGCCAGCGCGGCGCGCACATCGGCGTCCGGGGCGAATTTCACGGTGGTGCCGGTGTCGGGAAGGCTCGCCACGAGCACGGGGCGGCTAAGCGGCAGCTTGTCCGTCATGGGGTCGCAAGCTCCTTGGATTGCGGATCCACGGCCGGCGGGAGCGGAAAGTCGCCGCCGGCGAAGGTCTCGAAGGGAAGGGTCGCCAGCGCGGCGACCGCGCGGCGGATGAAGTCGGCAAGGCGGGCGGCCTGTGGCGCAAAGGCGGCGTCGGATTGATAGACGTTGCGCAGCACCGCTTCCTCCAGCGCGCCCGGCCCGGCCTCACCCAGCGCACCATCATACGCGGCAACGCGGCCATAAAATGCCTCGGCCACTTTTTTCATCTTCTTCGGCACGGTGAGGTCGCCGACGCCCATCTCGCGGAGATTGGCGTCCATGTCGATGCAGAAGGCATCGAAGACGCGCTGGCCCAGCGCGCGGCGCTCCTCGCTCTCCCCCTTCAGCCGGTGGAACAGCAGGAAGCAGTGCAGCAGGATCATCTCGAACCGCCCGGCAATGCTGTCTGGCACGCCATATTCGGTGTAGAACGCGGGTTCACGCGACTGCGCCACGATCGCGCCATAGAGCCGCTGAATGGTCTCGCGTCCGTCGTTCCGGCGGAAGAAGCGCAGAATCATGGCCGGCTCCGTCTCGTCGGCGCCCCGCTCGGGCGGCGCGCGGTGGCTGGTCGTTCTGGGGGGTAGCGCGCAGCAATGGCGCTGGCAACCCCCGCGGGGTGCGCCAGATGGTTGCCTCACGGCGGCTGGCTGTGCTTTGTGCGCACACGGATCTGCGGCCCCACGGCTGATGGAGTTGAGTTGATGGCAGTGACGCGCGTTTCGTCCCCGGCTGTTTCGGCCCGCCGGCCTGTTCGCGGGCCCGTGTACCGGCATGGCCCCCTGCTCGCCGCACTCGCGGCGCTCGGGCTGGGGGGATGCGCCAGCGGCGACCTGTCCATGCCCGCCTCCTCGGCCGGCCTGGCGCGCACGCCGACCGGCTTCGTCAGCGAGCAGCAGCGCGGCTATGTGCCCAATCCCGGCGCGCTGGAGCAGGTACCGATCGGGTCGAGCCAGGAGCAGGTTCTGCTCGTGCTCGGCACGCCCTCGACGGTCGCGACCGTGGATGGCGAGGTGTTCTATTACATCTCGCAGAAGACCAAGAAGGTCATGTTCCTGCGGCCGGAAATCACCGAGCAGCGCGTGATGGCGGTGTATTTCGACCGCAAGGACAAGCGCGTCACGCGCATCGCCGATTACGGCCTCAAGGACGGCAAGGTGTTTGACTTCGTCAGCCGCTCGACGCCGACCGGCGGCAGCGAGCTGTCCATGCTCGGCCAGCTCTTCAACGCCACCAGCTTCAACCCGACGATGTAAACAGGCGCGAGGCTCCGGCGCGCAGGCAATGGCTCGGTCGACGACGCATAGCGGCGGGTGCCTGTGCGGCGACATCCGCTTCGAAGCCACCGGCCCGGCGGCACGGCCTCACACCTGTTCCTGCGCGATGTGCCAGCGCCATTCCGGCGCGCTCACCGTTTGCTGGGTCGAGTTTCCCGCTGCTGCTGTCTGCTGGACCGGTCCGGGTGGCGCCCCCGCGACCTACCGCTCCTCGGCGGCCTCAAGCCGAGCGTTCTGTCCGCGCTGCGGCAGCACGCTCGGCGCGATCGATGACGCGCCGATCGTGGCGCTGGTGCTCGGCACCTTCGACCGACCCGGCGCGGCGGCGCTGAAACCGCTCGCCCATTCCTACCGAGGCGGGCGCCCGCGCTGGTGGTGCGTCGAGATCGCTCCCTGATACCGGCTCAAAATCGCTCGGGCGAGAACGGCGCGGGATCGACGCAGGTCGGTTCGCCGCCCATCATCTCCGCGACCAGCCGCCCGGTGACCGGGCCGAGCGTGAAGCCGAGATGCTGGTGGCCGATCGCCACCCACATGCCCTTCTGCGCCGGAATCGGCCCGATGGCCGGCAGCATGTCCGGGAAGGCCGGGCGGCAGCCCAGCCATGGCTCGGCCTCCGCCCGCTCGCCGAGCGGGAACAGCCCGCGCGCCAGCGGCTCGGTCTTCTCAAGCTGCACCGGTGTCTTTGGCGCGTCGCGGCGGGCGAATTCCACGCCGGTGGTCAGGCGGATGCCGCCGACCATGGGCGTGATGACATAGCCGCCCTCCTCGTCCAGTACCGGGCGCGAGAGGCCGGCATTGCCCTCCGTGCGGTACTGCATGTGATAGCCGCGCTTCACCGCCAGTGGCACCTGCACCCCGAACGGGCCGAGAATGTCGCGCGCCCAGGGCCCGAGCGCGACGACGACTTCGGGCGCCTCGACGGGCCCCTGCTCGGTCATGACCCACCAGCCGGAGCCGAGGCGGGTCAGCGTCGCCGCGTCGCCGCGCAGCACCTGCCCGCCCAGCGCGGTGAGATTCGCGGCATAGGCCTGCGTCACCCCGCCGGGGCTCGACACCGAATGCGGGTCCGACCACAGCACCGCATGGCGGAACACCGGGCGCAGATGCGGCTCCAGCGCCAGCGCCTCGTCGAGCCCGATCTCACGGGCGGTGAGGCCGTAATGCTGCGCCAGCGGGAATTCCTTGCGCTCCTGCGCGATGCCGGCCTCGGTGCGGTAGAGCTTCAGCCAGCCGCCCTCGCGGAAATAATGCTGCGCGCCAGCGAGCGCGGCGAGCCGCTCATGCTCGGAGAGGCTGAAGGCCAGCAGCGTCGACATGGTGCGGGCATAATCGAGGATGCGGGCGGGCGCCGAGGCCCGCCAATAGGCGAACATCCAGGGCATCAGGCCGGCCAGCGCGTCCCAATGGTAGTGCGCCGCCGGGTTTTGGCCGCGCGCCACTTCGATCAGCGCGGACAGGCTACGCGGGAAGGCGACAGGAAAGATCGAGCCGCGCTCGACGAGGCCGGCATTGCCATAGGACGTCTCCTCCCCCGGCCCGCGCCGGTCGACCAGCGCCACGCGGCGGCCGCGCTCGGCGAGATTATGGGCGATCGAGGTGCCGACAATGCCGGCGCCAAGGACGATCACATCGGTCTTCATCGGCAGACAATCCGGGAGGGAGAGAGAGGCTGGGCGGCGCGGCAGAGGTCCGCCGCGCCGCATCGGTGGATCGGGACGGCTCAGTTGATCGGGAAGGGGAAGTACTTCGCGTTGATCTTCTGGTAGGTGCCGTCGGCGACGATCTCCTTGATCGCCTTGTTAAGCATCTCGCGCAGCTCGTTGTCTTCCTTGCGCACGGCGATGCCGGTGCCCTGCGGGTTCACGTCCTTGAGGTCCGGGCCGACGAACTTGCAGCACTTGCCGGCGTCGGTCTTCTCCAGCCATTCATAGAGCACGAACTTGTCGGCCAGCACCGCGTCGAGGCGGCCGGAGGCGAGGTCGGCATTGGCCTCGTCCTGCGTCGGGTAGAGCTTGATGTCGGAGCCCTTGTACTTGTCCTCGAGATAGGTCGCGCCCGTGGTCGAGGACTGCGCGCCGATGGTCTTGCCCTTCAGCGCGGCCGGGGTGATCTCGGTGATCTTGGTGTCCTTCGGCGCCATGAAGTTGCCGGGCGTCAGGTAGTAGGGGTCGGTGAACGCCACCTTCTCCTTGCGCTCGTCGGTGATCGACATGGAGGCGACGATGGCGTCGTACTTCTTCGACAGCAGCGCCGGGATGATGCCGTCCCAATCCTGCGCGACGAAGGTGCACTCGACCTTCATCTTGGCGCAGAGCGCCGTGGCGATGTCGATGTCGAAGCCGACCAGCTTGCCGGTGGAGTCGACCGAGTTGAAGGGCGGGTAAGCGCCCTCGGTGCCGATGCGCACCGTCTTGATCTCGGCATGGGCCGCGCCCGCGCCGACGGCAAGCGCGGCGGCGGCGAGCAGAATCCTGGCGAATTTCATGTGGTTTTTCCCGATGTTGGGTGCCGTCGCGCCGGCACCTTGGGAAGGAGGCTAGGCCGGGGACGAAGCGCAGGCAATCCGCGCTTTGGCGAAAAGCGTTGCGTTCAGAAATGGCTGAAGCTGGTGGAGGTGAAGTTCAGCGCCTGCCCGTCGTCCCCGCGTACCACCAGCCCCTCGCCCGCCAGCGTGCGGCCGATGACGGTGGCGCCGATGCCGGCGGCGATGGCGGCGGCCTCGAAGGCGTCGACGTCGCCCTCCCCCATGACCGCGAGGATCTCGTAATCATCGCCCCCGGTCAGCGCGGTGGCGAGCAGCGCCGGCTCGGCGGCGATGGCGGCGCGGGCGGCGGGACTGAGCGGCACCTTGGCCGCCTCGATCTCGCCGGCGCAGTTGGAAGCGGCCAGCATCTTGGCGAGGTCGCCGACCAGCCCGTCCGACACGTCCATGGCGGCGCGGGCATGGGCGCGCAGCGCGCTGGCGAGCGCGAGGCGCGGACGGGGATGCAGATAGCGGTCGGCGAGATAGGCGCGCTGCCCGGCATCGAGCGCCGCAAAGCCCGGCCGGTCGGGCTCAAGCCGCAGCGCGAGGCCCAGCGCGCCGTCGCCGATGGTGCCGGTGACCACGATGGCGTGGTCCGGCCGCGCCGTCGCCCGCTTCACCATACGCCCGATCGGCACCGAGCCGAGAGCGGTGATGGAGATGGTGAAGGGACCGGGCGTCCTCACCGTGTCGCCGCCCAGCAGCGGCACGCCGAACAGCAGGCAGTCCTCGCCGATGCCGCGGGCGAAGTCGCTGAGCGCGGCCACGTCCATATCCGGCGGAATGGCGAAGGCCAGCATCACGCCCAGCGGCTCGGCGCCCTTGGCGGCGAGGTCGGACAGGTTCACCCGCATCGCCTTGCGGGCGATGGAGGCCGGCGGGTCGTCGGGGAAGAAATGCACGCCGGCGACCAGCGCGTCCTTGGTGAGGACGAGCTCGTGGCCGGCGGGAACGTGGAGAAAGGCCGCGTCGTCCTTCAGGCCGAGGGCGCCGGGATGGCGGGCGATGGGCGCGAACAGCCCGGCGATCAACCTGTCTTCACCGGAGCCGCCGTCAGCCATCACTCACCCCACCCGGCCCGCCTACCCCGCGAAATCGCCGGGCCGCTGTTCGCGGGCTATGCCGTCCAACACCGCATTGACCATTCCGGTTTCCTCACGGTCAAGGAAAGCGGCGGCGACGTTCACATATTCCGCGACGATGACGCGCGGGGGAATGTCCGGCCGGGCGGTCAGCTCATAGGCGCCGGCGCGGAGCACGGCGCGCAGCACGGTCTCGATGCGCTTCAGCGGCCAGCCGCGCACCAGCGCGGCGTCGAGAATCGGGTCGATGGCGCGCTGCTCGCGCACCACCCCGCCGATGATGTCCCGGAACAGCGTGACATCGGCCGCCGCGATCTCGTCGCCCTCGATCTCCTGGCCGATCCAGTGACTCTCGAACTGGGCGAGGATTTCGGCGAGCGGAGTCGCCGCGACATCCATCTGGTAGAGCGCCTGCACCGCGTTGAGACGGGCCGCGCTCTTGCGCAGCGGCTTGTGGTTCACCGGTTTGGCAGGGGCGGACGGTTTGGAAGGAGTGGACATGCCCGCTCAGGCCCCCGCCAGCTGGCGCTGATGGCGCAGCACGGCAAACGCCGCCTCGACCGCGCCGGCGCCCTTGTTGCCCTCGGTGATGCGCGCGCGCACCCAGGCCTGCTCGTCCGTCTCGACGGTGAGGATGCCGTTGCCGAGCGCCAGCTTGCGGGCGACCGACAGGTCCATCAGCGCGCGGGAGGATTCCCCGGCGACGATCTCGAAATGATAGGTCTCGCCGCGCACCACGCAGCCAAGCGCCACGGCCGCGTCATAGGGCCGGCCGGCCGCCGCCGCCGCGTCGAGCGCGATGGCGAGGGTGGCGGGAATCTCCAGCGCGCCCGGCACGGTCAGCACGTCGGCGGTGGCGCCGGCGGCGGCAACGGCGCCCTGCGCGCCGGCCAGCAGCTCGTCGGCGATATCGTCATAGAAGCGCGCCTCGACGATCAGCACGCGCGCCCCGTCGAGCGGGAGGACGGGAGCCGCGGACGCGCGCGGCGGGCGGGGGCTCGCCATGGCAGGAAACCTCGTGAAACTGATTGGGCCGACCACGTACAGGCGTCAGCGGAACTCCGCAAGCCGCGCGGCGTAACGGGCCATCATGTCGACTTCGATATTGACACGGTCCCCGGCGCGCACATCGCCCCAGGTGGTGTGCGCGAGCGTATGGGGAATGAGCAGGCAGGTGAAGCGGTTACCCTCTACCTCGTTCACCGTCAGCGAGGTGCCGTCGAGCGCGATGGAGCCCTTGATGGCGATGAAGGGCGCGAGCGAGGCCGGCGCCTCGAAGGTGAAACGCGTGGTCTCGCCGAGATCCTCGCGCTCCACCACGAGCGCGATCCCATCGACATGGCCCTGCACGATATGCCCGCCCAGCTCATCGCCGATCTTCAGCGCCCGTTCGAGATTGAGCGTACGGCCCTCCTGCCAGGCGGCGGCGGTGGTCACCGCCAGCGTCTCCGGCGCGGCCTCGACCTCGAAGGCGTCGGGCTGCGTCGCGACAACGGTGAGGCACACGCCCGAGCAGGCGATCGACGCGCCCAGATCAATGCCCGCCGTGTCATAGGCGGTGGCGATGGTGAGCCGCCGCACATCATTGCGCGGGGTCACCGTGCGGAGCGTGCCGATGTCGGAGATGATGCCGGTAAACATGCTAGCGACGCCTCATGATGCGCAGGCGATCCTCGCCCTGCCATTCGCTTTCCTGCGCGGACAGATAGGTAGCGAGGGCCGAAAGCGGCAGCCCCTCCAGCGCGTCGAGTGCGTCCGGCCCGAGACGGATCGGCGCCTCGAAAATCTGCGCCTCGTCGACGAGGCCCGCCTGAAGGAAGCCGGCAGCGATGCGCGGGCCGGCCTCGACCATCAGCCGTGTGATTCCGCGCAGCGCGAGAAGCTTCACGATCTCGTCGAGCGCCAGCGCGCCATCGGCCTTGCGGCGCACCCGCATCACCTCGGCGCCGAGCGCGACCAGCATCGTCTCCCGCTCCACCGGGGCGTCCTCGGCGGCGAAGACCCAGAGCGGGGCGACGGCAATCGAGCGGGCGAGCGCGCTGGTGGCGGGCAGGCGCAGGCCGGCGTCGAGCACCACGCGCACCGGCGAGCGATCTTCCATGCCCGGCAGGCGGCAGGTCAGCAGCGGATCGTCCGCCAGCACCGTGCCGATGCCGGTCAGCACCGCGTCATGGGTGGCGCGCAGCAGATGGACGCGGGCGCGGGCGACCGCGCCGGTGATGGCGACGGGCCGCCGCCCGGCGAGACCCACCTTGCCATCGGCGGACACCGCCATTTTCAGCATGATGTGCGGGCGGCCCTCGGTGACCCGGCGAATATGACCGGCATGGGCGAGCCGCGCCTCGGCGGCGCCCGGCCCGATGGTCACGGCGATGCCGGCCTCACGCAGGATGGAAAAACCCCGCCCGGCGACGCGGAAATCCGGGTCTTCGATGGCGGCGACGACGCGGGTGATGCCCGCCGCGCGCACCGCGTCAACGCAGGGCGGGGTCTGGCCGTGATGCGAGCAGGGCTCCAGCGTCACATAGAGCGTCGCCCCGCGCGCGGCCTCGCCGGCGGCGGCAAGCGCCTGCGGCTCGGCATGGGGGCGCCCGCCGCGCGAGGTCCAGCCGCGCCCGAGCACGAGCGGGCCTTCCGGCGTCTCGCGCACCACGACGGCGCCGACGGCGGGGTTGGGCCAGGTCTGGCCGAGTTCGCGCCGGCCGACGCTGAGCGCGGCCGACATCAGCGCGTCGTCGCGGGCCGCCAGATGAGCCGCGAAATGAGCCCCATCCTGCGGGTCGGTAATGCGCGCGTCAGGCGACAAATCGGGCACGGGGCGGGCGGCGCGGTTCACCGCGTTCACTCCTCCGCCGGGGCGGCCCCGGCGCGGTGCGAGGGCAGCGGCTCGTCATCCTCGTCCTCGACCAGCGGGTCGCCGGCGCGGGGACCGAGCTCACCCAGCACGGCCTCGAAATCCTTGGCTTCGCGGAAATTGCGGTAGACCGAGGCGAAGCGGACATAGGCGATGTCGTCGAGCTGCTTGAGGCTCTCCATCACCCGCTCGCCGATCATCTCCGAGGTGATCTCGCTCTCGCCCATGCTCTCCAGCCGGCGCACGAGGCCGGAGACCAGGCGCTCGATCCGCTCGGGATCGACGGGGCGCTTGCGCAGCGCGACCTGGATGGAACGGGCCAGCTTGTCCCGGTCGAACGGAACACGCCGGCCCGAACGCTTGAGCACGGTCAGCTCGCGCAGCTGCACGCGCTCGAAGGTGGTGAAGCGGCCGCCGCAATCGGGGCAGATGCGGCGGCGGCGGATGGCGGCGCTGTCCTCGGTCGGACGGGAATCCTTGACCTGTGTGTCGAGGCTTCCGCAGTAAGGACAGCGCATCGGTGTGCCTCAGCCGTAGATCGGGTAGCGGGCGAGCAGGTCGGCGACCTTGCCGCGCACCGCCGCTTCCACGAGGCTATCCTCATCGGTGCCCTTCTGCGAGAGCACGTCCAGCACCTCGGCGATCATGTCGCCGACCTGCTGGAACTCGGCCACACCGAAGCCGCGGGTGGTGCCCGCCGGGGTGCCGAGACGGATGCCGGAGGTCACCATCGGCTTCTCGGGGTCGAACGGGATGCCGTTCTTGTTGGTGGTGATGTGGGCGCGGCCGAGCGCGATCTCGGAGACCTTGCCGGTGAGCTTCTTCGGCCGCAGATCGACCAGCATCAGATGCGTGTCGGTGCCGCCGGAGACGATCTCGAAGCCATGGCCCTTGAGGTTTTCCGCAAGCGCCTTAGCGTTTTCCACCACGTTCTTCGCGTAGATCTTGAAGTCCGGCTGGAGCGCCTCGCCAAAGGCCACGGCCTTGGCGGCGATGACGTGCATCAGCGGGCCGCCCTGGGTGCCCGGGAAGATGGCGGAGTTGAACTTCTTCGCCAGATCCTCGTGGTTGGTGAGGATCATGCCGCCGCGCGGGCCGCGCAGGGTCTTGTGGGTGGTGGTGGTCACCACATGGGCGTGCGGCACCGGGTTCGGGTGCACGCCGCCCGCCACGAGGCCGGCGAAATGGGCCATGTCGACCATGAGGTACGCGCCGACCGAGTCGGCGATGGCGCGCATCTTGGCGAAGTCGATATGGCGCGGATAGGCCGAGCCGCCGGCGATGATGACCTTCGGCTTGTGCTCGTCGGCGAGCTTGGCCACCTCTTCATAGTCGATGCGCTGGTCGTCCAGGCGCACGCTGTAGGGCACCGGCTTGAACCACTTGCCCGACAGGCTCACCGGCGCGCCATGGGTCAGGTGACCGCCGGCGGCGAGGTTGAGGCCGAGGAAGGTATCGCCCGGCTGCATCAGCGCGAAGAACACGGCGGTGTTCGCCTGCGCGCCCGAATGGGGCTGCACATTGGCGAAACCGGCGCCGAACAGCTTCTTGGCGCGGTCGATGGCGAGCTGCTCGGCCACGTCGACATACTGGCAGCCGCCATAATAGCGCCGGCCCGGATAGCCTTCGGCGTATTTGTTGGTGAGCACCGAACCCTGCGCCTCGAGCACGGCGCGCGAGACGATGTTCTCCGAGGCGATCAGCTCGATCTCGTCGCGCTGGCGACCGAGTTCGGCGGTGATCGCACCGGCGAGCTCGGGATCGGTCTCGGCAAGCGGAGCGGAGAAGAATCGGTTGATGGAGCTGGTGGAAGAAGCGTGGGCTTCGGACGACATGTTTTCCGGCCTCCCTGGCGCGGGCGGTGGCGACGCCTCCGGCCCGGCCTCGTGCCGGACCCGAGAAATCAAGGCGGGTCGCTTAGCACAGCCCCTCCCCGGTTTCAAAGCACGCCGGACGCAGGGGCGCCTTGCGTGAAACCGACATCGGGCGCGTCACAGCCGCCGGGTGGGCCCGATTGGCAGGCTGACGGAATCGCCGCGGCTGGCTTAGAACTGTCCGCGCCACGTCACAGCAGCCGAGTGCCCCCGCGATGAAGACCGTCTATTCGCCCCGCCATCACGGCCATTCCGGCCATGTCGAGCTCTATAACGGCCAGATCGTCCCGGCTTTCGAGAAGCCCGAGCGCGCCGAGATGATCCGCGCCGCCGTCGAGGCGCGCGGCTTCGGCGCGACAATCGCCCCCACCGAGCACGGCCTCGCCCCGCTGAAGCGCGTGCATGATGAACGCTATGTGGACTTCCTGTCGCAGCTCACCGAGCTGTGGATTGCGGACGAGCGCCCGCTGCCGATTTTGCCGAGCTTCTGGCGCGCGCCGGGGATGCGCTACATCGAGCCGGAGACGGTGGACGGCAAGCTCGGCCATTTCTCCTTCGACGCCGGCTGCTGCTTCGTTGCCGGCACCTGGGACGCCATCCGCGCCTCCGCCGATGTGGCGCTGACCGGCGTCGATCTGATCCGCGCCGGTGAGGCGAGCGCCTTCGCGCTGTGCCGCCCGCCCGGCCATCACGCCCATGCCAATGCGATGGGCGGCTACTGCTTCATCAACAACGCCTCGGTCGCGGCGCAGGCGTTCCTTGACGCGGGCGCGGCACGCGTCGCCATCCTCGATGTCGATTACCACCACGGCAATGGCACGCAGACCATCTTCTATGAGCGGCCGGACGTGCTGGTGCTGAACATCCATGGCGACCCGCGCCAGGAGTACCCCTACTTCCTCGGCCATGCCGATGAGACCGGGGCGGGCGCCGGCGAGGGCTTCAATGGCAATTACCCGCTGCCCTGGGGCACGGGCTTCGAGGC
The DNA here is from genome assembly GCF_029760895.1 of Ancylobacter sp. WKF20. Classification (NCBI taxonomy): domain Bacteria; kingdom Pseudomonadati; phylum Pseudomonadota; class Alphaproteobacteria; order Hyphomicrobiales; family Xanthobacteraceae; genus Ancylobacter; species Ancylobacter sp. WKF20. Next base: position 1,110,563 of record NZ_CP121679.1, on the reverse strand, counting down.
GTGGGCCGAGGCGCTGGACCATGCCTGCCATCGGGTGGCCGCCTATGCGCCGGATGTGGTCGTCGTCTCCCTTGGCGTCGACACGTACAAGGACGATCCGATCTCGCAATTCAGGCTCGACAGCCCGGATTATCTCGCCATCGGCGCGCGCATCGCCCGGCTCGGCCTGCCCAGCCTGTTCGTGCAGGAGGGCGGCTATGCGGTCGAGGCCATCGGGGTGAATGTGGCGAACACGCTGGAGGGCTTCCTCCAGCGCTGAGTTCGCACAGGGACGGATCAGAGCCGGTAGAGGATCTGGTCCGTCCAGAAGCGCTCCAGCCGCCCCAGCGCCTTGTTGAGCTGCTGGAACTCCTGCGGACCGATGCCGCCGATCTGCTCGATGGTGGCGATGTGCTTGGCGTAGAGCCCGCCGACGATGGTGCGCACTTCCTCGCCCTTGTCGGTGAGGCGGATGCGCACCGAGCGCCGGTCGATGCGCGAGCGCTGGTGGTCGAGATAGCCGGTCTCGACCAGCTTCTTCAGATTGTAGGAGACGTTGGCGCCGAGATAATAGCCGCGCGTGCGCAGCTCGCTCGCGGTCAGCTCGGCATTGCCGATGTTGAACAGCAGCAGCGCCTGCACCGCGTTCACATCCTCGCGCCCGCGCCGGTCGAACTCGTCCTTCACCACGTCGAGCAGCCGCCGGTGCAGCCGCTCCACCAGCGTCAGCGCCTCGTGATAGAGCGCGGTGATTTCCTCGCCTTGCTCGCTGCCCGGCGCGCCGCGCCGCGTGCCCATGGGCACGACGTTGCCGCTGAGACTCTGCGAGGTGTCGACCCGAGCCGCCTGCCCTGCTCTCTTCATGCCCAAACCCCTGTCGCCGTCCGGGGATTTGCTCCCTCTAAGCGACCGAGTGTCCGGGGCCGGCGCTAAGAACGGCTTAAGCGGCAGGCTGAATCCTTCGTGAAACGATATGCCTGACAAAGGCTTAAATACCGTCGGCGGGAGTTAACCCTGCCGCTCAGCCCTCGCTTTCGCGCGCCGCCTTGTAGGTCAGGAAGGCGTAGACGGCGACCAGCACCGTATCGATGCCGGCGACGATCATCAGCCGGCCGACGCCCTCGGGCGCGTTGGCATTGATCGCGACCTGCACCAGCGCCGTCACCAGCCAGAGCACCACGCCCCAGGAGGCGCCCAGCCACAGGCCGACGGCGGCGACCGGATTCATGATGGCCGCCCAGATCACGGCGGACTGCGCGGCGAGCGAGATCATCTCGAAACGGCTGGTCTCGCCGTCCCACACGCCGCAAATCAGCGTCCAGCTATAGACGGTCTTCACCAGCAGGAAGCCGGCGAGCAGGCGCAGATACAGCACCACGCGGCTCTGCCAGAGCGGCATTTCCGCGCCGGCCGGGCCGCGCGACGCGTCGATGGGGTCGTAGGGCGAACTCATGGCGCTTGCATAACCCAGATTGCGCTCAGGTCAGCACCAATTCGTCAGGAAGCGGTTCGTCGAACAGCGCGGCGATTGTGGCGGGGTCGACGGCCTCAAGGCTGGCCGGGCTCCAGCGCGGCGCCTGGTCCTTGTCGATCAGCACGGCGCGCACGCCTTCATAGAAGTCCGGCATGGCGAGCAGGCGCGAGACCAGGCGGAACTCATAGGCGAAGCAGCCGGCGAGATCGATTCCCGCCCCGCGCTGCATCTGCTGGAAGGCGATGTGCACGCTGGTCGGCGAGGCCCGGCGCAGCGTCGCGGCCTGGATGCGGGCGAACTCGGCTTCCTCCGTGCTGCCGGCCGAGCAGAGATCGAGCGCCAGCAGGATGGCCTCCGCCGAGCCGCCGGCGAAGATGCGGTCAATGGCAGGAAACAGCGTGCGCAGTTGGGCGGCCGGCGCATGGGCGGCAAAGCGCGCCAGCGTGCGGTCCACCGGCTCGCCCTCCGCCAGCGTGTCGATCAGCTCCGGCCAGCGGGCGACCGGGACGTGGTGGGTATAGAGCCCCAGCGCCATGGCATCGGACAGGCCGATACGCGCCCCGGTCATGGCGAGCCAAGTGCCGCTCCAGCCCGGCAGGCGCGGCAGCACATAGGTGCCACCGACATCGGGAAACAGGCCGATGGCGACCTCGGGCATGGCGAAGCCGAGATTCTCGCCGGCGACGCGGTAGCGGGCATGGCCGGAAACGCCAAAGCCGCCGCCGAAGCACAGCCCATCCACCAGCGCGACAAAGGGCTTGGGGTAGGTGGCGATGTGGTAGTCCAGCGCATATTCGTCGCGCCAATAGTCGCGGGCGGCTTCCGTGTTGCCGGCGCGGCCCAGTTCGGCCATGGCGCGCACATCGCCGCCGACGCAGAAGGCGCGTTCATGCGCCGAGCGCAGGATGATATGGGCGACCGCCTCATCACCCGCCCAGGCGTCGAGCTGCGCCCGCATCGCCCGCACCATGGCGTGGTCGATGGCGTTGAGCGCGCGCGGACGGTCGAGGGTGATGATGCCGGCAACGCCGCGCAGCTCGAACCGGACCCCGATATCTTCCGCCATGTTCTGCCCTCGCCTGTCGCGTCCTCCCGGACATAGACCAGAGCAGGGCGGGGGCAAAGCCGGACGAAGGACGGGATGCCCCCGTATAGGAAGCCACTCCGCGCACCCGCACCAGCGTCGCGCCAGGCTGCCGCGTCAACGTGACCCGCCGCGGGAAAGCGGTCGCATACGCAATCCTCCCGCTGAACATGTCGCCTTGACGCCCGTATGACGTTATAAGCATTCGAAACTGGTCCGTGAGAGTCCCCTCATGACAATCCCCTTCGCCCGTCCGCGCCCTGCCTTCCCCGAATCCACGGGCCGCCCGGACGTGTCGTCGAAGCTGGACCTGGTTCAGCGCCCCCGCCGCAACCGCAAGGCCGGCTGGGCCCGCGAGCTGCTGCGCGAGAACACGCTGAGCGTCGCCGATCTCATCTGGCCGATCTTCGTGATGGATGGCTCGGAATCGCGTACCCCCGTCGCCTCCATGCCGGGCGTCGAGCGCCTGACGGTGGACGAGGCGGTGCGCGAGGCGGCCCGCGCCGCAAGCCTCGGCATCCCCGCCATCGCGCTGTTTCCCTATACCGACCCGGAGCTGCGCACCGCCGATGGGCGCGAAGCGCTGAACCGCGACAATCTGGTGTGCCGCGCCCTGCGCGCCATCAAGAAGGAAGTGCCGGATATCGGCCTCATCACCGATGTCGCGCTCGACCCCTATACCAGCCACGGCCATGACGGCCTGCTGTCCAGCGACGGCCGCATCCTCAATGACGAGACGGTCGCCGTGCTGGTCGAGCAGTCGCTGGTGCAGGCCGATGCCGGCGCCGACATCATCGCCCCGTCCGACATGATGGACGGCCGCGTCGGCGCCATCCGCCGGGCGCTCGACGCCTCCGGCCATCTCGACGCGCAGATCCTCGCCTACAGCGCCAAATACGCCTCGGCCTTCTATGGCCCGTTCCGCGACGCGGTCGGCTCGTCCGGCTGTCTCAAGGGCGACAAGCTCACCTACCAGATGGACCCGGCCAACGGCATGGAGGCGCTGCGCGAGGCGGCCCTCGATATCGAGGAAGGCGCGGACATGCTGATGGTGAAGCCCGGCCTGCCCTATCTCGACATCGTCTACCGGCTGAAGGAAGCCTTCGGCCTGCCGACCTTCGCCTATCAGGTCTCCGGCGAGTATGCGATGATCGAGGCCGCTGCCCGCAATGGCTGGCTCGACGGCGAGAAGGCGATGATGGAGAGCCTCATGGCCTTCAAGCGCGCCGGCGCCGACGGCATCCTCACCTATTTCGCCCCGCGCGTCGCCGAGAAGCTCGCCCGTCAGGGCTGAGCCGCATCTTGGGCGCGGGGGCGCAGGTCGGGAGCACAGGGAGTGACGGCACCCCGACCCGGCCGCCGCGCCGGAGTGGCTGGCAAGCTGCACGCATCGGCCGGTTTTTCACCCTCACTGGCCTCATCGTCCACCTCACTGCACTGACACGCCAGCCGTTCAAGCGGCTTTCTCCGCTGCTCGCCGCGCTGTTCCTGCTCGCCGGCTGCGGCTCGGTGATCGACGCCGATCAGGCCCGCATCTGCCGCGCCGTCGCCCCGGCGCTGCATGGCGAGGACGTGGAAGTCCTTGAAACCTCACTCAATTCCGTGCCGGGCGCGCCGACCGCGCTGCGCTACAGCTACCGCGTCCGCAGCGATAGCCGGACGACACCGCACTGGCTGATCTGCACCTTCGCCGCGCAGACCGGCGTTGGAAGGTTCGATCTTACCGCGGTCGATACCGACCAGGGGACCTTGAGCGACATCAAGCTGTTGATTCTAAAGCGTTGGTGGCTCTCCGACGCCCCGCCCGAGGGCACCATGGCGGCGCTCTTCCATCTCGGGCCACGCTCCGCCTATTGGGTGCAGCAGGCGCTGGGCGGGCTGGTGATGACCGGCGTCTACGGGCTCATCGCGACGGGCTTCTCGCTGGTCTATGGACTGCTCGGCCGGGTGAACCTCGCCTTCGGCGAAATCGCCGTGGTGGCCGGCACTTACATGTTGATCGCGGTGGGCGTCGCCAGCGATGTCGGGCGCCTCGGACCCGCCGAACTCACGCTCGCGCTGCTCGCCGGCATCGCCAGCGCGGCACTGGTGAGCTGGTTGGCGGGGCACATGGTGGTTGCCCCGCTGGCGGCACGGGTGCGCTCGCCCCAGCCGGTGCTGATCGCAACGGCGGGCCTCGCCATCACCCTCGCGGAGTTGCTGCGCCTCACCGCGCCCGACCGCGTCAACTGGTTGCCGGCGCTCATGAATCGTCCGATCGCGGTGGCGGGGCAGGATGCCTTCATCGCCACCGTCACCCCGGCTCAACTGCTGGCAGCGGGCCTCAGCATGTGCGGTACATCCTTACTCCTCGGCATTGTCGCCTTCACCCGTTTCGGCCTGTTCTGGCGCGCCCACGCCCAGGATCCGCGCATGGCAGCCCTGCTCGGCGTCGATGTGCAGCGCCTGCGCACGCAGGTGTTTCTGCTGGCCGGCGCGGCCGCGGGACTGGCCGGCGGCGTGATTGTGATCGCTTTTGGTACCATTTCACCGGGCGATGGCCTGTCCATCACGCTCAAAGCCTTGATTTCGGCGGTTATTGGCGGCATTGGCTCAGTACCCGGAGCTTTTCTTGGCGCCGCCTTGGTGGCGGCCGTTGAAATCGGGTGGTCCTCGACGTTCGATATTGCGTACCGGGACGTGGTAACCTACGCCCTTCTGGTCGTCTTCCTGGTGATGCGACCGGGGGGACTCCTCAATCGTGCGGCACCGACGCCGCGAGAATTCTGAGAATTTTCATGACCTTGCCCGTAACTCCCGCCGACGTCGCCGCTGCCCGCTCTGTGCTGGCCGGCGCGGTGCTGCGCACGCCCACGCTGCCGGCGCCGCGCCTTTCGGCGATTACGGGCGCTCATGTCTTCGTGAAATACGAAAATCTTCAGGTCACCGCGAGCTTCAAGGAACGCGGCGCGCTGGTGAAGCTCGCGAGCCTCTCTCCGGCCGAGCGCGCCGCCGGCGTCGTCGCCATGTCCGCCGGTAACCACGCACAGGCGGTCGCCTACCACGCCACGCGCCTCGGCATCCGCGCCACCATCGTGATGCCTAAGCACACGCCCATGGTGAAGGTCGCCGCGACCGAGGCGCATGGCGCCCGCGTCGTGCTGCACGGTGAGTCGGTCGGCGATGCCAGCGTGGAAGCGGACCGCATCGCCCGCGACGAGCATCTCGTCTGGGTGCATCCCTATGATGATGCTCATGTTATCGCCGGTCAGGGCTCCATCGCCGCCGAGATGATCGAGGACGCGCCGGAACTGGACGCGCTGCTGGTGCCGGTCGGCGGTGGCGGCATGGTGTCCGGAATGGCGGTGGCCGCCCGCGCCATGCGCCCGAGCCTCGACGTGGTGGGCGTGGAAACGTCGCTCTACCCGTCCATGTGGAACGCGCTGCACCAGCAGAACCGCCCCTGCGAGGGCGCGACGCTGGCCGAAGGTATCGCGGTAAAGCAGGCGGGCACGCTGACGCGGGAAATCGTCTCCGCGCTGGTGTCCGATGTCGTGCTGGTCGACGAGCCGACCATCGAGCGCGCGGTCAACCTGTTCCTGACGCAGCAGAAAACCCTGTCGGAAGGCGCCGGCGCGGCGGGCCTTGCGGCGCTGCTGGCCGACCCCGACCGTTTCCGCGGCCGTAATGTCGGCCTCATCGTCTCCGGCGGTAACATAGACCCGCGCATCGTCGCCTCGGTGATGATGCGCGAGCTGGAGCGCGAGGAGCGCATCGTCTCCTTCCGCTTCTCCATGCTGGATCGCCCCGGCGAACTCGGCCTCATCTCCACCCTGCTCGGCCAGCTCGGCGCCAACATCCTGGAAGTGGAGCACAAGCGCCACTTCCTCGACGTCCACGCCAAGGGCGCCCGCCTCGACGTGACCGTCGAGACGCGCGACCGCGCCCATGCGGACGAGGTGTACCGCCAGCTCATCCTCAACGGCATGGATGTCGTGCGCGTGGATTGGCGCACCGGCGGCTGATCTTGCCGCCGCCACGCGCGCTCCCTACATCACGGGGCCTGGAGGAGACCTGATGTCCCAAGCCCCACAGGGCGAGCGGCCCGGTTATGCCGAGCCCCTCCCCTATGCCTATGATCCCCTTGTACAGCCTGAATATTTTCGTGGCGTGCTGGGCCGGCGCTTCATCGCGTTCCTGATCGACGCGGTGATGATCTGCGTGCCCGTGGGCGCGGCGGCGGTGTTCATCTTCCTGTTCGGCTTCGTCACGCTGGGCTTCGGCTGGTTCCTGTTCGCCCTGCTCAGCCCGGGCTTTGTCATCTGGGCGCTCGCCTATAGCGGCCTGACGCTGGGAGGCCCGCATTCGGCGACGCTCGGCATGCGGGCCATGGAAATCGAGATGCGCCAATGGGATGGCGCGCCGATGAACAGCCTGCTGGCGGTGCTCAGCGTCGTGCTGTTCTGGGTGTTCATGAGCGTGCTGACGCCGCTGGTGCTCATCGTCGGCCTGCTCAACAGCCGCAGCCGGCTGCTGCACGACCTCATCCTCGGCACCGTCGTCACCAACGCGGAAACGCGAGCCGCCGCGCTGCGCCGCCGCTGGGCATGAGGCGATATTGCGCCTGGTCTTGAGCGATTGTGACATTGCCGTGCATGGCGGCGTTTGACGCGCCGGCTGGCTCTGGCAATCTGGTGACTGTCCAGAGCGTGAAGCAGCCGTGACCGAACATCCGCGCGATACACCGCAGTTCTATCTGACGGCGCCCTCCCCCTGCCCTTACCTTCCGGGGCGCGAGGAGCGGAAGGTCTTTACGCACCTCGTCGGCGAGCGCGCGACGCAGCTCAACGACGTGCTGACCCATGGCGGTTTCCGCCGCTCGCAATCCATCGCCTACCGCCCGGCCTGCGAGCAATGCCGGGCCTGCGTCTCCGTGCGGATCTGCGTCGAGGATTTCGAGGAAACCCGCTCCTTCCGCCGCGTGCGGCAGGCCAATACCGACCTCATCGGCGACATGCGCGCCGCTGTGCCGACCGCCGAGCAGTATTCGCTGTTTCGCGCCTATCTCGACAGCCGCCACGGTGATGGCGGGATGGCGGACATGACGGTGCTGGATTACGCGATGATGGTGGAGGACAGCCATGTCCGCACCCGGCTGATCGAGTATCGCCGCCGGGGACCGGACACCGCGATCCACGGCCGCGGCCAGGGCGCGCTCTACGCCGTGGCGCTGACCGACGTGCTCGCGGACGGGCTCTCCATGGTCTATTCCTTCTACGAGCCGGACGAGCCCGCGCGCTCCATCGGCACCTTCATGATCCTCGATCATGTGAGCAAGGCCAGGGCGTTGGGGCTGCCTTACGTCTATCTCGGCTATTGGGTCGATGGCTCCGACAAGATGAACTATAAGCGCCGCTTCCTGCCGCAGGAACGGCTGATGCCGAACGGGTGGGAGCGGATAGAGGTACCCTGATCCGGCGTCATCGACGCGTAGTCAAACTATGGAATGGCTCCAGCCTGGATTACGTCCATCCGCTGGAGCGCCCGATGAACGACGACACTCTCGACCCGCACGCCTCGCCCTTCCGCACCAGCCTGCTGGAAGAAGCCGAGGGCAACGGCAGCAACCCGACCGCCAACCCGACCATGGGTGAGCTGATCTCGCTGCGTTTCTCGCGTCGCGGCCTGCTCAAGGGGTCGCTCGCCGTCTCCGCCATCGCCAGCACGGTCGGCCCGCTCGCGCTGCTGACCGCCGAGAAGGCGCAGGCGACCGCGTCCACCGCCAGCACCGGCGGCTCCGCCTTCACATTCGTCGAGGTGGAAGCCGGCGTCGACCAGACCCATCACGTCGCCGAAGGGTATAATGCTGACGTCCTGCTGCGCTGGGGCGATGGCCTGTTCCCCGACTCGCCCGCCTTCGACCCGAAGAACCAGAGCGCCGAGGCCCAGCGCCGGCAGTTCGGGTACAATAATGACTTCGTCGGCTACATCCCGCTGAACGGCTCGCCCGAGCACGGCCTGCTGGTGGTGAACCACGAATACACCAACGAACACCTCATGTTCCCCGGCATCGTCACGGTGGCCGACGGCAAGCTGAAGGTCGCCCCCGCCGACCAGAAGCGGGTCGACATCGAGATGGCGGCCCATGGCGGCAGCATCGTCGAGATCCAGAAGGTCAATGGCGCCTGGCAGGTGGTCAAGGACGGCAAGCTCAACCGCCGCATCACCTCCACCACCGAGATGGTGCTCTCCGGCCCCGTCGCCGGCCATGACCGGGTGAAGACCAAGGAAGACCCGACCGGCACCAAGGTGCTCGGCACCCTCAACAACTGCGCCGGCGGCGTCACGCCCTGGGGCACCTATGTGATGGCCGAGGAGAATTTCCACGGCTACTTCCTCGGCAAGCTGCCCGAGGGCCACCCGGAAGCCGCCAATTACAAGCGCTACGGCGTTCCGGAAGGCACCTATGAATGGGGCAATTTCTACGACCGCTTCGACCTCTCCAAGGAGCCGAACAGCGCCAACCGCTATGGCTGGATCGTCGAGGTCGATGTGAACGACCCGACCTCCGTGCCGAAGAAGCGCACCGCCATGGGCCGCTTCAAGCATGAGGGCGCCGAGTCGATCGTCGCCAAAGATGGCCGCGTCGTGTTCTATCTCGGCGACGACGAGCGCTTCGACTATGTCTACAAGTTCGTCACCGCCGGCAAGTTCGACCCGAACAACCGCGCCGCCAACATGGACCTGCTGGACTCGGGCACGCTCTATGTCGCCCGCTTCGAGGCTGATGGCGCGCTGAAGTGGCTGCCGCTCATCCATGGTGAGGGCCCGCTGACCGCCGCCAACGGCTTCAACAGCCAAGCCGACGTGCTGATCGAGACCCGCAAGGCCGGTGACCTGCTCGGCGCCACCAAGATGGACCGTCCCGAGGACATCCAGCCGAACGGCGTGAACGGCAAGGTGTACGTCATGCTGACGAACAACACCCGCCGCAAGGACGACCAGGTCGACGCCGCCAATCCCCGCGCCAAGAACGCCTTCGGCCACATCATCGAGCTGACGGAAGCCGACGGCGACTTCGCGGCGACGGCGGGCAAGTGGGAAGTGCTGCTGAAGTGCGGCGACCCGTCGATTGCGGCGGTCGGTGCCTCCTTCTCCACCGACACGACGCGCAATGGCTGGTTCGGCATGCCCGACAATTGCGCGGTCGATTCCGCCGGTCGCCTCTGGGTGGCGACGGACGGCAACAACCCGAAGGAAACCGGCCGCACGGACGGGCTCTGGGCGGTGGACGTCGCCGGTGCGGCGCGCGCCACCTCGAAGCTCTTCTTCCGCGTGCCGGTGGGCGCCGAAATGTGCGGCCCGCAATTCACCCCGGATGACCGCACCGCTTTCGTCGCCGTGCAGCACCCCGGCGATGGCGGCACCGACTGGGCGCCGTTCGGCCGGCCGTCCTATTACGAGGATCTCTCCACCCGCTGGCCGGACTTCAAGGACGACATGCCGGTGCGTCCCGCCGTCGTCGTCATCACCAAGAAGGATGGCGGCACAATCGGCGCCTGAGCGCGCCCAAAACACGAAAGCCGCCGTCCTCGGACGGCGGCTTTTGTCGTTAAGCGATGCCGGTTCGCGACGCGAAGGCGGCGGTTCGGCTCAGAACTTGTTGTTGCGGGGGAAGCCCTTGGGCGGCAGGCGCCCGGCGCTGGCGCGCTCGCCGCGCCATTCGGTGAGGTCCGCCACCGTCCAGGTGCGGCCGGACGTGTCGGTCCAGGTCAGCCCGTCGGCGGCCTTGAACACCTTCACGTCGCTCATCGCCCCGTCCTTGTAGCGCTGCAGCCTTACGCCGCGCCCGCGCGTCATCTCGGGGATCTGCGCCAGCGGGAAGACCAGTAGCTTGCGGTTCTCGCCGATCACCGCCACCGTGTCGCCAACCGCCGGTATGACCTTGCAGGCGTCCTGCGCGTCGACGCCGAGCACCTGCTTGCCCTTGCGGGTATTGGCGACACAATCATCCTCGGCGACGAGGAAGCCGCGCCCTTCCTTGGCCGCGACCAGCAGCTTGCGCCCACTCTGATAGGGCAGCACGTCGACGATGTCGGCATCCTGCTCGAGCTCGATGGACAGGCGCAACGGCTCGCCATGGCCGCGCCCGCCGGGCAGCTTGGAAGCGTCCAGCGTGTAGAAGCGGCCATTGGTGGCGAAGACCAGGAGCTTGGCTGTCGTCTCGGTGAAGAAGCTGAGCTTCAACTTGTCGTCGCCCTTGAAGGTCAGCGCCGCCAGATCGGCGACATGGCCCTTCAGCGCGCGGATCCAGCCCTTATCGGAGACGACGACGGTGATCGGCTCGCGCTCGACCAGCGCCTCGATCACCGCATCCGCGTCATGGGCGGCGGCCTCGCCGAAGCCGGTGCGGCGGCGGCCGATGTCGGTATCGGGCCCGAAGGCCTCACGCACCTTGGCCAGCTGGCCGGCGACCGCCTTCCACTGCCGCGCCTCCGAGCCGAGCAGCTTTTCCAGCCCGTCCTTCTCCTTGGAGAGCGCGTCATGCTCTTTACGGATCTCGAACTCCTCGAGCTTGCGCAGCGAGCGCAGGCGCATGTTGAGGATCGCCTCGGCCTGCACGTCGCTGAGCGCGAAGCGCCGCATCAGCTCGACCTTCGGCTCATCCTCCTCGCGGATGATGCGGATCACCTCATCAAGGTTGAGATAGGCGATGAGGTAGCCGCCGAGCACCTCGAGCCGGTGCTCGATTTGGGTCAGCCGGAAGCGCGAGCGGCGCTGGAGCACGTCGCGGCGGTGGTCGATCCACTCGCGCAGCGCTTCGAGCAGGCTAACGACCTTCGGCACCTGGCCGCCGACCAGAACATTCATGTTGAGCGGGAAGCGGATTTCCAGCTCGGTGAGCCGGAACAGGCTCTCCATCAGCAGCTCCGCGTCGACATTGCGCGCGCGCGGCTCGAGGATCAGGCGCACATCCTCGGCGGACTCGTCGCGCACATCGGCGAGCAGCGGGATCTTCTTTTCGTTGAGCAGATCCGCGATCTTCTCGACCAGCCGCGACTTCGGCACCCCATAGGGGATTTCCGTCACGACGATCAGATAGGTGCCGCGCCCGGTCTCTTCCTTGTGCCAGCGGGCGCGCAGGCGGAAACCGCCGCGGCCGGTGGCATAGGCGTCGGCGATCGACGAGGGCGTCTCGATGATGACGCCGCCGGTCGGGAAGTCTGGCCCCTTCACGAAGCGCAGCAGATCGTCGGTCGTCGCGTTCGGGTTGTCGATGAGGTGCAGGCTGGCGTCGATCAGCTCGGCCGCGTTGTGCGGCGGGATCGAGGTGGCCATACCGACGGCGATGCCGGTGGAGCCGTTGGCCAGCAGGTTAGGGAAGGCGCCGGGCATGACGACGGGCTCTTCCGTCGTGCCGTCATAGTTCGGGCGGAAATCGACCGAGTCCTCGTCGATGCCGTCGAGGATCAGCCGGGCGACCTCGGTCAGCCGCGCCTCGGTGTAGCGCTCGGCGGCGGCGTTATCGCCGTCGATATTGCCGAAATTGCCCTGCCCGTCGACCAGCGGGTAACGCTGGGAGAAATCCTGCGCGAGGCGGACCATGGCGTCATAGATCGCCATGTTGCCGTGCGGATGGAACGAGCCCATCACGTCGCCGACGATCTTCGCGCTCTTGCGGAAGCCGCCGCCGGGATCGAGCCGCAGCAGGCGCATGCCGTAGAGAATACGCCGATGCACCGGCTTCAGGCCGTCGCGCGCGTCCGGCAAGGCGCGGTGCATGATGGTGGAGAGCGCATAGGCGAGGTAGCGCTCCTCAAGCGCCGCCTTCAGCCCGATCGGCTCGATCGCACCGCTATCCGTCGGAATCGGTCCTTCTCCCATGGCTCCTAGGTACAGGGTGGAGGCAACGGGAACAAGACAGGAACGCGGATCTCCCCAAGCCTATTGCCCGTCAGGCCGCCCCCTCAGATGCGACGTAATGCCGCAGGCACGCATGACCTGTGACGCGCGGTTGGTTTCGCTTTGTTTCCAGCCATTTCTCTGCTTCGGCAGGTACATAGGTGCAGCCGCAGGATCAGCGGTTTCGATGTCGGTTTCGTCCCTATCAGCAAACGATATTTCAAAATTATCCCCAATTTCTCGCCTTTAACCCTGCCGGGCGGTAAAATGGGCCCATAAGAAAAGTGGGAGGACGCCATGAGACGATACGCCATCGTCATCGCGGCCGCTGCAGCGTGCCTTGCTTTCAGCGCCCCGGCGCGGGCCTTTCCGGCCGTGCCGGTAGACATGGGCGATGCGGATGGACCGCAGGTGACCAACGTCGCCTGGCAGAATGTGTGCCGGGAGCGGATGTTCATGCGGCGCGACCGGGCGGGACGGCTGGTGGCCCTGCAGGCACCCGTATGCCTGCCGGTCTGGGTCAGCCGCCGCTATTTCTCGAACGGCCGCTACTACGCCGATCCGGGCTTCACCGTCCCGCTCGACTGACCGGTGCGCGGGCGAGGATGGCGAGCAGCGACTCGCGGGCATCCGCCAGCTTGAGCCCGCGCGGATCGAGCACGCGCTGCTGGAGGAAATGGCCGGTAAGGCGGAAGGCCGCCTGAAGATCGTCCGGCTGCGGCGGCTCGGCCACTTCCGCGACGAGGAAGTACGGCAGGTCGAAGAGCTGCGCTCGCCAGGGTTCGCCGGCATCGCGGCTGACCGCCCGGCCGGATTTCGGCGAGACATAGAGCAGGTCGTTGCGCCCGCCCGTCGCCGCGCAGGAGGCGAGATCGAGCCCGAAGCCGAGTTCCGCCAGCATCATCAGCTCGAAGCGGGCGATCATCATGCCGACCAAGGCCGGGTGCTGGAGATGCTCGGTAAAGGTCGAGAGCGCCGCGTGGAGGTCCGGGTGCGGGTCGCGCTCGGGCAGCAGGCGCAGCAGCGCCGCCATATGCGCGAAGCCGAAGGCCGCATGGGCCGCGCCCATCACCCCGGCGGCGCGGGCCTCCGTCACCTCCAGCGTGAAGGTGCCGAGATGCTCGTCGAGGCGCGCGCGCCAGACGGCCCGCACGCTGTTGCCCTGCTGGAGACTGGCCGCCTGCCGCCGCGAGCCGCCGCCGCGCACGACGCCGAGATGGCGCCCGTGGCCGGCGGTCATCAGCTCGACGATGGCATTGGCCTCGCCATGCCGTCTCACGCCCAGGATGATGCCCTCGTCGGTCCATTCCATGGGCGCAGGGCCGGCTTTAGTCGGCGCTCGGGAATTCGAGGCCCATTTCGCGGTAGCGCTCCGGGTCGTCGGCCCAGTTCTCGCGTACCTTCACGAACAGGAACAGGTGAACGGGCTGTTCGAGAATCCCGGTCAATTCCTTGCGCGCGCCGGTCGAAATCGCCTTGATGGTCTCGCCGCCCTTGCCGAGCACGATCTTCCGCTGGCTCTCGCGCTCGACGAAGATCGTCTGCTCGATCCGCACCGAGCCGTCCTTGCGCTCCTGCCAGGAGTCGGTCTCGACCGTAGAGCGGTAAGGCAGTTCCTCATGCAGGCGATGGAACAGCTTCTCGCGGGTGATCTCCGCCGCCAGCATCCGCATCGGCGCGTCGGAGATCTGGTCCTCGGGGTAGAGCCAGGGGCCGAAGGGCAGCGTCTGCGCCAGCCAGTCGCGCAGCTCGGTGAGGCCGTCGCCGGTCAGCGCCGAGACCATGAACAGCCGATCGAAACTGATCCGCGCGGAAATCGCCGCGGCGAGTTCCAGCAGCGTGTCGCGCTTCACCAGGTCGATCTTGTTGAGCAGGATCGCGCGCGGCCGCTTCACATTGGCGAGCCCGTTGATGATGGCCTCGACCTCTTCGGTCAGGCCCGCGCGGGCGTCGATCAGCAGCACGATGGCGTCGGCGTCGCCCGCACCGCTCCAGGCCGAGCGGACCATCGCCTTCTCCAGCCGCCGCTTGGGCGCGAAGATGCCGGGCGTGTCGACGAGGATGATCTGCGTCGGCCCTTCCAGCGCGATGCCGCGCACCAGCGAGCGCGTGGTCTGCACCTTGTGCGAGACGATGGACACCTTCGAGCCGACCAAAGCATTGGTCAGCGTCGACTTGCCGGCATTGGGCGCGCCGATCAGCGCGACAAAGCCGCAGCGTGTGGTAGCGGGCGTCTGCGAGGCGGCAATGCCGTCATCCGCGGTATAGTTCATGAATCAACCTGTTCGAGAAAGGCCAAGGCAGCGGCCTTCTGCGCAATCTGCTTGGAGGAGCCCGCAGCCTCGACGGCGGTGAAACCGGGAAGCTCCACGGCAATGCGGAATTGGGGATTATGGTCCGGACCGGAGCGATCCACCAGCCGGTAGGTGGGCGGCGGCAGGCCGCGCGCCTGCGCCCATTCCTGCAGCGCGGTCTTCGGGTCGCGCGCCGAGCCGCCGGGCATCTGCAGGCGCGGGCGCCAGAAGCGCTCCACCAGATCGACCGCCGCCGCGTAACCGCCATCGAGATAGACCGCCGCCAGCACCGCCTCGGCGATGTCGGCGAGAATGGCGGCGCGCTCGCGCCCGCCCGCCCGGTCCTCGCCGGCGCCGAGACGGATATGCGGCGCGATGTCCATCACGCGGGCGACGGCGGCGCAGCTATCCTCGCAGACGAGATCCGCGAGCCGGCGCGACAGCTCGCCTTCCTCCGCATTGGGGAAGGCGCGGTAGAGCATGTCGGAGACAACGAGCCCCAGCACATGGTCGCCGAGGAACTCCAGCCGCTGGTAGGAGCGCACGCGAGCGCGCGCGCCCTGCGCGCCGGTGACCGCGCTGATATGGGTCAGGGCGAGAAGCAGGTGCGCGCGGTCGTTGAAGCTGTGACCGAGGCTTTCCTCAAGCGGCGCCAGGCTCGCCGTGTCGATTGGGGGCCCCTGGCGGGTACCGCGGCTCATCGCACGAAGGAGAACAGGCGATCCCAGCGGACCGTCCACGGCCATTTCCAGAACTGCCACGCGGCATCCCCTTCCTTGACCGAGAAGAAGATCATCTGGGCGCGGCCGATCAGATTGTCATAGGGCACATAGCCGACCTGGCTGAGCACGCGGCTGTCCGTGGAGTTGTCGCGGTTGTCGCCCATCATGAAATAATGGTCCGGCGGCACCTTGTAGACCGGCGTGTTGTCGTAGAAGCCGTTCTCGACGAGATCGAGCGTGTAGTAGCTCACCCCATTGGGCAGGGTTTCCAGCCAGCGCTTCACGCGCTGCACGCGCCCGCCGCCCTCATCGTCCATCCAGTAGCCCGCATCCTCGCGCTTCACCGGCTGGCCGTTGATGTTCAGCACGCCGTCGATCATCTGGATCTCGTCGCCGGGCAGGCCGATCACGCGCTTGATGTAATCGGTCGTCTCGTCGCGCGGCAGCTTGAACACCACCACATCGCCCCGGTTCGGCGTCGAGCCGAGCAGCCGGCCGCTATAGAGCGGCGGCGAGAAGGGGAAGGAGAAGCGGCTATAGCCGTAGCTGAACTTCGAGACGAAGAGATAGTCGCCGACCAGCAGCGTCTCCTTCATCGACCCCGACGGAATGTTGAAGGGCTGGAACAGGAAGGTGCGGATCAGGATGGCGATCAGGAACGCCTGGAGGATAACCTTGACGGTTTCGCCAAGGCCGCCTTCCTGCTTCTTCGGTTCGGTGGTCGAGGTCATGTCGCTTTCCGCTGCGCGGCGCGGCCTGTGCCGCCCGCCGGGCCGTGGGCTCTATAGCCGCTCGGGCGTGCCGCGGCAACGCGGCGCGGTCACGATCGCACGAGGTGCCGCGCCGTCAGGCGCCCGCCGCCTTGGGCACGGCGCTGATAATGACGAAGGCCTGGGCGATCGGGCCGTCATCGGTGATGGTCAGGTCGATCCGCGCCTCGAAGCCCGGCGGGGTCATGGCGTCGAGCCGGGCGCGAGCGCCGCCGGTCAGTTCCATGGTCGGGCGACCGGAGGGCAGGTTCACCACGCCCATGTCGCGCCAGAACACCCCTTGGGCGAGGCCGGTGCCGAGCGCCTTGGCGCAGGCTTCCTTGGCGGCGAAGCGCTTGGCGTAGCTCTCGACGCGCCGGGCGCGACGCTCGGACTTTGCCCGCTCCACGGGCGTGAAGACGCGCTCGAGAAAGCGCTCGCCGTGCCGTTCGAGAACTTCGGCCACGCGCCGGGCGTCGGTGATGTCGGAGCCTATGCCAAGGATCATGCGGACCTCATCATGCCGGCCTCACGCCGCTGCCGGGTGAGCAACGGCACGCCCGCGCGCCATCGCCTCGCGCATCCGCCGCACCGCGAGCTCAAGACCGTCGAAAATCGCCTCGCCAATGAGGAAATGACCGATATTGAGCTCGCGGACTTCAGTAACGCCGGCGATGGTCTCCGCCGTCCGGTAGTCGAGGCCGTGCCCGGCGTGGATTTCCAGCCCGAAGCGCGTCCCCTGCCCGGCCGCCGCGACCAGCCGGCCGAACTCGGCGGCGGCCTCGGTCGCCTTGCCCTCGGTGAGAAGGTCGCACCACGCACCGGTGTGCAGCTCGATCACCGCCGCACCGATATCGGCGGCACGGGCGATCTGATCCTCATCCGGCGCGACGAAGAGCGAGACGCGGATGCCGGCCTTAGCGAGTCGTTCGACCTTGCGGGCAAGGTCGATGCCGCCGCCGATCACGTCCAGCCCGCCCTCGGTGGTGCGCTCCTCGCGGCGCTCCGGCACCAGGCAGCAGGCGTGCGGGGTGAGCTCAAGGGCGAGCGCGACCATCTCCTCGGTCGCCGCCATCTCGAAATTGAGCGGCACCAGCAGGGTCTCGCGCAGCCGGCGCATGTCGGCATCGCGGATATGGCGACGATCCTCGCGCAGATGGGCGGTGATTCCATCCGCCCCGGCCGCGCAGGCGAGCTGAGCCGCCCGCACCGGATCGGGCAGCGCCCCGCCGCGCGCGTTCCGCACGGTCGCGACATGGTCGATGTTCACGCCGAGGCGCAGCGGCGGCACGATGCGGGTCATCGGTTCAACCCTTCACGCCCTGAATGGCGCGGCTGCCCGGCTTCACCGGCGGCAGCGCCGCGAGTTCCGGCGGCAGCGCGTCGGCGGGATAGGCGGGGATATCGAGCTTGCAGAGCGCCACCAGCTTCACGCCGAGATCGGCCTTGCCGTTGGAGCGGTCGATCAGGCACGCGGCACCGACGACGTTCTTGGTGTGGTCGGCGATGGAGGCGAGGCATTCGCGCGAGGACAGACCGGTAGTGACGATGTCCTCGACCATCAGCACCTTGGCGTCCTCGGGGATCGTAAAGCCGCGACGGAGCTGGAACTTGCCGTCCTCGCGCTCGACGAACACCGCCTTGGCGCCGAGCTGGCGCGCGGTTTCATAGCCGGGAACGATGCCGCCGACGGCGGGAGAGACGACATAGTCGATCTTGCCGAAGGCCGCCTCGGCCTTCTCGGCCAGCGCCCGGCACAGCCGCGCGGTGCGCACGGGATCCTGGAAGATGAACATCTTCTGCAGGAACACCGGGCTGCGCAGGCCGGATGACAGGATGAAGTGCCCGTGCAGCAGCGCGCCGGCGTCGCGGAATTCGGCCAGAACCTCGTCTTGTGTCATCTCAGCTGCCCGGAAGTCGTTGAACGTCCGGCCGTGATAACCGATCCGCCCCCGGACGTCACCGGTTGCCGCCTGCAACGGCTGCTAGGCAGCTGCGCGTTCGGCGCCGAGTTCCTCGGTCCACACCTCGAACACGGCGAGACCATGAGGGCCGAAGGTGGAGACAATCGGCACATCCGCCGCGTCGCGCCCGCGCGCCATGACGATGCGCCCGATCCGGGGAATGTTGTGGCGGGCGTCGAAGCTGTACCAGCGCCCGTCGAGATAGGCCTCGAACCACGCGCTGAAATCCATCGGCGCGGGATCGTGCGGCACGCCGATATCGCCGAGATAGCCGGTGCAGTAGCGGGCGGGAATGTTCATGGCCCGGCACAGGGTGATGGCGAGATGGGCGAAGTCGCGGCACACGCCGCGCCCGTCGCGCAGGCCGCCGCTGGCGGTGCGGGTGTTGTCCGCGAAGCCATAGCCGAAGCGGATATGGGTGTGGACGAAGTCGCAGATCGCCTGCACGCGCTGCCAGCCTTCGGGAACACCGGCGAAACGGCTCCACGCCTCCGGCCCGAGCAAATCGCTCTCGCAATAGCGGCTGGGCAGCAGGAAGCCCATCGCCTCCTCGGGAAGATCGGCCACCGGCACCTGACGGGCGGCCGGCATCACCGGCTCATGCGCGCCGCTGTCCTCGATCACGCCGTGATGTTCGATGACCGTGCGGCCCGGCGGCAGCACGGCGCGACGCCGCACATTGCCGAATAGGTCGAGCGCACGGGCATGCGGCACATTCCGGCCGTCCTGCGTGCGCATCACGATGGGCGATTCGACCACGACATCACCCCGGCGGTCGGGGTGAACATCGATCGCGAAGCTCGCGGGGGTCGGCACGTTGCATTCCAGCGCAAGCCGGTAGCCGTAGCGGATCCGCATGGCGGCTCTCCGTCGCTAGTCGTGAGCGGAACTCAGATAGTCTGAGCGGTGCGGATGGAAAGCCGGGCCCGGGCGCAGGCAATGGCCGCGCGTCCGGCGAGCTGCTCGCAGCGCCCATGAAGCGCGGTCTCCCGGTCGCGCATCACGCGTCCCCAGAGTTCACGCGCGCCCCCGGACAGGATGAGCAGAGCTCCCTTGGTGCGTTCCGCCATACCGCCTCTCCTCGCATTGTCGGCTTTCACATGCCGGGACAACGCGAGACCCCACGGGCGGTTCCGGTCAGCCGTTCACCCGCTCCACGCTGGAGACGACGGCGCGCGCGCGCAGATCGGCGATGATGCCGTTGAGATGGCGCAGATCGTAGACGCCGATATCGATGACGATGCGCGTGAAGTCCGCCGAGCGGGAGGACATGCGGACATTGTCGATATTGCCGTCCCGCTCGCCGATGACCTGCGCGATCTGCGCCAGCGAGCCCGGCTCGTTGGTGGCGACGACGACAATCTGCACCGGGAAGCGCTGCGGGTTGTCGCCTTCCACATCCCAGCGCACGTCGAGCCAGCGTTCGGGCTCCTCCTCGAAATCCTGCAACGCCGGCGACTGGATCGGGTAAATGGTGATCCCCTCGCCCGGCGAGAGGATGCCGACGATGCGGTCGCCCGGCACCGCGCCGCCATTGGGCGCGAAGCGCACCGGCAGCTCGCGGTTGATGCCGCGGATCGGGATGACGGTTGCCGGATCGGGATCGCCCTCGCTGCCGGGAATCTTGAATTTGAGGCTCTGGCCCTTGTCGAGCTCGAACCAGCCCTCGCCCTGCGGCGCGGCACGCTCCTCCGGCCGGGGGCCGGTCCATTCCGGGTGCAGCGACTTCACCACGTCGTCGGCGCGGATCTCGCTGCGCCCGACGGCGGCGAACACGTCCTCCAGCGAGGTGCGGGCCAGCCGGCCGACGGCGCCGGCGAGCTTTTCCTCGGAGAACACCTTGCCGGCCCGCGCGAAGGCGCGCTCAACGATCTTCTTGCCCAGCCCGGCATATTGCGCGCGCACCGCCGCCCGTGTCGCCCGGCGAATGGCCGCCCGCGCCTTGCCGGTGACAACGATGGATTCCCACGCCGCCGGCGGCGTCTGCCCGGCGGCGGTGATGATCTCCACCTCGTCGCCATTGTGCAGCTCGGAGACCAGCGGCGAGACCCGGCCATTGACCTTGGCGCCCACGGCGCGGTCACCGACACCGGTATGCACGGCATAGGCGAAGTCGATGGGCGTCGCCCGGCGCGGCAGGGTGATGAGGCGGCCCTTGGGGGTGAAGCAGAACACCTGGTCGTGGAACAGTTCGAGCTTGGTATGCTCGAGGAATTCCTCGGGGCTCGAACCTTCCGCCAGCAGCTCGATGGTGCGGCGCAGCCAGGCATAGGCGCTGGAATCGCGCGTCATCGGATCGCCGACGCCGCTCGCATCCTTGTAGAGCGCATGCGCCGCGATGCCGTACTCGGCAATCTCATGCATCTGCCGGGTGCGGATCTGCAGCTCGACGCGCTGGCGACCGGGGCCGACGACGGTGGTGTGGATCGAGCGGTAGTCGTTCTGCTTCGGCGTTGAGATGTAGTCCTTGAAGCGGCCCGGCACGAGCGGCCACTTGGTGTGGACGATGCCGAGCGCGCCATAGCACTGCTCCAGCGTCTCGACGAGGATGCGGAAGCCGTAAATGTCCGAGAGCTGCTCGAAGGCGACCGCCTTGGTCTCCATCTTGCGCCAGATCGAATAGGGCCGTTTCTCGCGCCCCTTCACATTGGCCACGATGCCCTTCTGCGTCACTGCCTCGGTCAGCTCGCGCTCAATGGCGGCGACCAGCTCGCCATTGCTCTCCTTCAGCGCCTGCAGGCGGCTGCGGATCGACTCATAGGCTTCCGGCGAAAGCTGGCGAAAGGACAGATCCTCCAGCTCCTCGCGCATGTCGTGCATGCCCATGCGGCCGGCGAGCGGGGCGTAGATGTCGAGCGTTTCCTGCGCGACCCGCGACCGCTTTTCCTCCGGCACCCATTTGAGGGTGCGCATGTTGTGCAGGCGGTCGGCGAGCTTGACCAGCAGGACGCGCACATCGTCGGCGATGGCAAGCAGCAGCTTGCGCAGATTTTCCGCCTGCTTCGCCTGCTTGGAGACGAGGTCCAGCTTCTTGATCTTGGTGAGGCCCTCGACCAGCGCGCCGATCTGCGCCCCGAAGATGCGGTCGATCTCGTCGCGGGTGGTGTCGGTATCCTCGATCGTGTCGTGCAGCAGGGCCGCGACGATGGTCGCGTCGTCCAGCTTCAGGTCGGTCAGGATCGCGGCGACTTCGAGCGGATGCGAGAAATAGGGGTCGCCCGAGGCACGCTTCTGCGTCCCGTGCGCGCGCATCGCATAGACGTAGGCCCGATCAAGCAGTGCCTCGTCGGTATTGGGATTGTACCGGCGGACGCGCTCGACGAGCTCGTACTGCCGCATCATGACAGAGGTACTCGCGAGAATGAGGTGGGCGCGGGGCCCTAGGTACTAGATATCGGCGCACGGCTTGCCTGAAGCAAGCCACAGCGCGTGCCATGGCGGCTGAAACGTAAACGGCCCGGCACAGGGCCGGGCCGTTCGAAGAAAATTGGCGAGGGTCTCAGCCCTCGTCGTCGTCGCTCGGCTCGGGCGGCACGAGGCCCTGAAGACCGGCCAGCAGCTCTTCCTCGGTCATGCGGTCGAGCATGACGTCGGAATCGTCGCCGCCCAGATGCGCGCTCGACGCGATCATCGGCACCGTCTCGGGCTCCGGCTCGTCCACCTCGGTGAACTTCTGGAGCGAGTGGATGAGATCTTCCTTGAGATCCTCCGGCGAAATCGTCTCGTCGGCGATTTCACGCAGCGCCACGACGGGGTTCTTGTCGTTGTCGCGATCAATGGTGATCGGCGAGCCGGACGCGATCATGCGGGCGCGGTGGCCGGCAAGCAGAACGAGTTCGAAGCGATTGTCGACCTTGTCGATGCAATCCTCGACGGTGACGCGAGCCATGCCTCGGCACTCCTGTCGGTGTGTAGGTTAAGTCGGGTGCCTTAAACCAATGCGGCCCCGGCGGCAAGAGCGGGACGCAGAGGTCGGGCGGTTTGCGGCGCGGCCAGAACCCGGCCGGGGAGAAAAACACCGGCGGCGGTGCTGACCGTCCCGACCTCGCCACAAATCGGATATGTGTAGGCAGCGGGTCGAAACAACCCGCCGCTTCGATCTGATCCGTCACACCCATTTCAAATGACCGGGCATTGCCTCCACATGGTTCAAGCTATGGAAAAGATCGCTCTTTTCATTGACGGCGCCAATCTTTACTCCGCCACCAAGTCTCTCGGTTTCGATATTGATTACAAGCGGTTGCTGAAGGAATTCCAGTCGCGCGGCTATGTGCTGCGGGCCTTCTATTACACCACGCTGGTCGAGGACACCGAGTACTCGTCGATCCGGCCGCTGCTCGACTGGCTGGACTATAATGGCTACTCCGTCGTCACCAAGCCGGCGCGGGAATTCACCGACAGCCAGGGCCGCCGGCGCATCCGCGGCAATATGGACATCGAGCTCGCCGTCAGCGCCATGGAGCTGGCGTCGCATGTCGATCACATCGTGCTGTTCTCCGGCGATGGCGACTTCCGCTCGCTTGTGGAAGCCATCCAGCGCAAGGGCGTGCGCGTCTCCGTGGTCTCGACCATGCACACCCAGCCCTCCATGATCGCCGACGAGCTGCGCCGCCAGGCCGATGTGTTCATCGACCTCGTCGACCTTCAGGCGCGCGTTGGCCGCGATCCGGCCGAGCGCTCCGGCCGCATGCAGGAGCCGCCGCGCTTCCTTGAGCGGCGCGCAACGCCGCCCGGCCCGGATGACGACGCCGGCGACAACTGACGTCGCCGTCATGTCTCTGCCGGAACCGAGCCCCGCCGAGCCATCGCGCGACTGCCCGCTCTGCCCGCGCCTCGTCGCCTTTCGCGAGCATTGGCGGGCGGCGGAGCCGTCCTGGCACAACGCGCCCGTGCCGTCCTTCGGGCGGGAGGACGGCCGGCTGCTGATCGTCGGCCTCGCGCCAGGCCTGCGCGGGGCGAACCGCACCGGGCGCCCCTTCACCGGCGACTATGCCGGCGAGCTGCTCTATTCGACGCTCATCACGTTCGGCTTCGCCACTGGCGTGTTCGAGGCGCGGCCGGATGATTCGCTGCGCCTGACCGATGCGCGGCTGACCAATGCGGTGCGCTGCGTGCCGCCCGAGAACAAGCCGACCACCGAGGAGATGCGCACCTGCCGTCCCTTCCTCTCCGCCACCCTCGCCCAGCTTCCCCGGCTCGGCGCCATCGTGGCGCTCGGCAAGATCGCCCATGACCAGGTGCTGGCCGCGCATGGGCACCGGCTATCGCACTTCAAATTCGCCCATGGCGCGGTGCATCGGCTGGGCGACGTGATGCTGTTCGATAGCTATCACTGCTCCCGCTACAACACGAATACCGGCGTGCTCACCACCGAGATGTTCCACGCCGTGTTTGCCCGCGTGCGGGCGTATGTCGACACGCTCGGCTAAGCCTCACGGCGCGACGGGCGCCCACAGCACCTCATCAATGCGCCGCGCCCCGCTCGCCAGCATGGCCAGCCGGTCGAAGCCGAGCGCGATGCCGGAGGCTTCCGGCATATGGGCGAGCGCCACCAGGAACTCCTCGTCGATCGGGTAGCGCTCGCCATAAAGCCGCTGCTTCTCGTCCATCCAGCCCTCAAAGCGGCGGCGCTGCTCGGCGGCATCGGTGAGCTCGCCAAAGGCGTTGGCGAGCTCGACGGCGCAGACATAGAGCTCGAAGCGCTCGGCGATGCGCGGATCGCCGGGCTTGGGCCGGGCGAGCGCGGCTTCCGAGATCGGGTACTCGCACAGGATCGTCGGTCGGCCGATGCCGAGCACCGGCTCGACCTTCTCCACCATGATGCGGGTGAACACATCCGCCCAGCCATCATCCTCCGCCACGCGAATGCCGGCCGCGCGCGCCGCGTGCGAGAGCGCATCGCGGTCGGTATCGGTGGCGCTGAGCGTCGCCATCAGGTCGATCCCCGCGTGACGGGTGAAGGCCTCCGCCACGGTGAGCCGTTCCGGCGTAGCGGTGAGGTCGCAGCTCACCCCGCCGAACCGCACCGTGGACGCGCCCGCCACCTCAGCGGTCAGCGCCAGCAGCGCGGCGCAGTCGACCATCAGCGCCTCATAGCTCTCCCCGGCCCGGTACCATTCCAGCATGGTGAATTCCGGGTGATGCAGCGCGGTGCGCTCGCCATTGCGAAACACGCGGGCGAGGGTGAACAGCCGGGGCTCGCCCGCCGCCAGCAGCTTCTTGGCGGTGAACTCGGGCGAGGTGTGCAGATAGCGCGGCGCGCGCGTGCCATCGGGTCGCTCCAGCTCGGTGGCAAAAGCCTTAAGATGGATCTCGTTGCCCGGCGAGACCTGCAAGATCGGCGTTTCGACCTCGACGAAATCCCGCGCCGCGAAGAAGCCGCGCAGAGCGCCCTGCAGCCGCTGGCGCGCCAGCAGGAAGGGCCGCCGGTCGGCATACACATCCGGGGACCACCAGGGCGAGGCGTCGACCGAAGGGATGGCAGGCATGGAATCGCTCCGCAGAGGTTGCGCCGGCGGGGTTGGCGGATGACGGGCGCGCTTGTATAGGAGGCGCCAAATGGAATCCCCCGGTGCCTCCGCGCGATGCGGCGCACCCAACAGCCAGAGAACCTCCATGGTCAAGGTCATCGCCAGCACGCTGCGCAAGGGCGCCGTTCTCGATATCGACGGCAAGCTCTATGTCGTGCTCACCGCCGAGAACATTCATCCCGGCAAGGGCACGCCGGTGACGCAGATCGACATGCGCCGCATCTCCGATGGCGTGAAGATCTCCGAGCGCTACCGCACCACCGAGCAGGTCGAGCGCGCCCATGTCGAGGATCGCCCCTACACCTTCTTGTATTCGGACGGTGAGGGCTACCACTTCATGAACCCCGAGAATTACGACCAGGTCGCCGTCTCTAAGGACGTGATCGGCGATCAGGCCGCCTATCTGCAGGAGAGCATGCAGGTCATGCTGTCGGTGCATGAGGGCAACGCCATCGCCATCGAGCTGCCCCAGCGCGTGGTGCTTGAGGTGACCGAGACCGAGCCGGCCATGAAGGGCCAGACCGCCTCCTCCTCCTACAAGCCCGCCATCCTGTCGAACGGCGTGCGCTCGGCCGTCCCGCCGCATATCGGCGTCGGCACCCGCATCGTCGTGATGACGGCGGACGGCTCCTATGTCGAGCGCGCCAAGGACTGACCTGTCCTGACACACCGAATCAAAAAGCCCGGCCAAGTGCCGGGCTTTTCTTTGTTTTCCACTCTAGCGAACTGACCTCAGCCCCGGCTGCGCATCAGCCTCTGCTTGTCGCGCGCCCAGTCCTTTTCCTTCAGCGCCTCGCGCTTGTCATGCGCCTTGCGCCCGCGCGCCACGGCGATCTCGACCTTGGCGCGGCCCTGCTCGTTGAAATAGATCTTCAGCGGCACCACGGTCATGCCCTCGCGCTCGACCGCCTGCCAGAGACGGGCGATCTGGCGCTTCTGCAGCAGCAGCTTGCGGGGCCGGCGCGGCTCGTGGTTGAAGCGGTTGGCCTGCAGATATTCCGGGATGAAGGAATTGTAGAGGATGGCCTCGCCCGTCTTGGCCGAGACATAGCTCTCGGCCACGGTCGCCTTGCCTTCCCGCAGGCTCTTCACCTCGGTGCCGCTGAGCGCGATACCGGCCTCGAACACCTCGCCGATCTCGTAATCGAAGCGGGCGCGGCGGTTGTCCGCGACCACTTTGCGCGGCAGCTCTTTCTTTTTCTCGGCCATCACTCTCGCTCCGACACCGGAGCGTATGCCCCGTGTCCCGTCAGTTGATCAGCCCGGCGTGCCGCATGGCCGAACGGACGATCTCCTTGGTGCCCTCGCTCACCGGCACCATCGGCAGGCGCGCCTCGTCGGCGATCTTGCCGAGGACGCTCAGCGCATATTTGGTGGGGCTCGGGTTGGTTTCAACGAACAGCGCCTGAAACAGCGGGAACAGGCGGTCCTGCAACTCCAGCGCCTTGGCATAATCACCGGCGAGGCACGCGTTGAGCAGCTCCGAGCACAGCTTCGGCGCCACATTCGAGGCGACCGAGATGCAGCCATGGCCGCCATGCGCCATGAAGGAAAGCGCGGTCGCGTCCTCGCCCGAGAGCTGGTTGAACCCCGGCCCCATCGCCTGGCGCTGCTGGCTCACCCGCACGAGATTGGCGGTCGCATCCTTCACGCCGACGATGTTCTTCAGCTCGAACAGCCGGGCCATGGTCTCGACGGACATGTCGATCACCGAGCGGCCGGGGATGTTGTAGATGTAGATCGGAATGCCGATAGCGTCGTTGATCGCCTTGTAGTGCTGGTACAGGCCCTCCTGGCCGGGCTTGTTGTAGTAGGGGGTCACCACCAGCACGGCGTCCGCCCCCGCCTTCTCGGCGTGGCGCGCGAGGTCGATGGCCTCGATCGTGTTGTTGGAGCCCGCCCCGGCCATCACCGGCACGCGGCCGGCGGACTGCTGGACGGTCCACTCGACGACCTTCTTGTGCTCGTCATGCGACACGGTCGGGCTCTCGCCGGTCGTGCCGACGGGCACGAGACCGTGAATGCCTTCTTCGATCTGCCAGTCGACGAGGCCGCGGAACGCTTTCTCATCCAGCGCACCATCGCGGAACGGCGTCACCAACGCCGTGAAGGATCCACGAAAGGGCAGCGAATGGGCCATGGCGCGCTCCTGAATTCTTCTCATATTGTCGCAGGCCAACCCACATGGCGCTGCAAAGGGGGCATGGAATATCGCGTCGGCGTGGCGGAAGGAAGGGCCTTGTTGCGGCAATACTTGGCAAAGATCGGGCGCTGCGCCACGCTGCCCCCGTTTCGCCGGGTTGCGCGCCTACAACCGCTGAGAGCGCGGGGCACGCCCTCATGCGGGCGGTTGTGGTTAGCAATTCGTCAATAAGATCGCGCGACAAAGGAAACGAGGCGGCCCGGGCCGGGCCAGCCACGCGGTGCGGGCCATGCCCCGCTTGTCGGGAGTTCGTCGGCCATGAGCGATACGAAGCGGCAGGAATCCAACAGCACGCGCAAGCCGGGCCTCCGGCGGGCGGCACGCCGTCGCGCGCTGATCCTCCCGGTCATCGCGGCCATGCTGCTGGCCTCCGCCATGCCGGTCTCCCTCGCCTATGCCGCCAGCTCCACGCCGACGCCTCCTGCCCCGCCGGCCAAGCCGGGCGCGAAGACCAGCAGCAAGCCCGCCGCGAAGCCCGCTCCCAAGACCGCGGCGAAACCCGCCGCCAAACCTGCAGCCAAGAGCGCGGCAAAGCCCGCCGCTAAACCCGCGGCAAAGACGGCTGCCAAACCCTCGGCGAAACCGGCCGCCGCTGCGGCTGCCGCCGTGCCGGCCCTGGCCGCTCCGGCCGTGGCGACGCCCTCGCTTTCCGGCGCGCCGGCGGACCTCCAGCGTGCCATTGCCCTTATCGAGCAGGGGCAGAGCGCGCCCGCGCTCGCCATGGCCGATTCGATGCGCGATCCCGGCGCCCAGGCGCTGGTGCGCTGGCTGGCCCTGCGCGTCACCGCCCGCGATGTCGGTTTCGACCGCGCGGTCGCGATCCTGCGCGCGCACCCGACGCTGCCGACCCCGGTGGTGCTGCGCCGGCGGCTCGAATATCTGCTCTATGTCGAGAACAAGGACCCGCAGACCATCCTCGCCTTCTTCGGTGAGCAGCGCCCCTATTCCGGCGAGGGCAAGATCGCGCTCGCCCGCGCCCTGTTCGCCGCTGGCGACCAGAAGGCGGGCGCCGCCTGGCTGCGCGATGCCTGGCGCGAGGACATGCTGTCCTCCGACGTCGAATCGACGGTGATGGCCGAGTTCGGCGGCGTGCTGACGCGCGCCGATCACAAATACCGCGCCGACAAGATGCTCTATGCCGAGGACGCCGAGCGTGGCCTGCGCGCCGCCCAGCGCGCCGGCGACGATGTCGTCGCGCTCGCCAAGGCCCGCATCGCGCTGTTCTCCAAGAATGGCGACCCGCAGAAACTACTCGGCGCCGTGCCGGCCTCGCTGCGTTCGGACCCGGCCTATCTCTACACGCTCGCCAAGATCCAGCGGCGTGCCGGCGACGATCAGGCGGCGGCGCGCACCCTGTCGGCCGTGCCGAAGGATCCGGCCGCTCTGGTCGATCCCGATGAATGGTGGACCGAGCGCCGTCTGGTGGCGCGCGAGCTGCTCGATCAGGGTGACGCCCGCACGGCCTACAAGGTGGCCAGCGGCGCGGGTCTCCCGGAAGACGATCACAAGCGCGCGGAAGCCCAATTCACCGCCGGCTGGATTGCGCTGCGCTTCCTCAAGGATCCCAAGACCGCCCTCACCCATTTCAGCCGCGTGGCGGAGAATCAGGTTCACCCCGCGACCATCGCGCGCGGCTTCTACTGGCAGGGCCGCGCCTGGGAGGCGCTCGGCTCGACCGCCAGCGCGCGCCAGCATTACGAGGCCGCCGCCGAGTATGGCACCGCCTATTACGGCCAGCTCGCCAGCGCCCGCCTCGGCCGTCCGACGGTGAAGGTCCATGCCGCGCCGACCGCGAACGCCGCCCAGCGCGCCGCCTTCGCCCGCGACGAAGGGGTGATGATCTACAAACTCCTGCAGAAGACCGACCGGTCGAGCCTGCAGCTCGCCCTCGCCTATGACCTCGCCGAGCGCCTGCCGGACGCCGCCCAGCTCGGGCTGCTGGCGGAAGTGGCCCGCGCCGATGGCGATGCGCGCACCATGACCACGGTCGGCAAGATCGCCCTCAACCGCGGCTTCAAGCTGGAAGCCGAGGCGTACCCGACCATCGGAATCCCCAGCTACAAGCCGATCACCACGGATGTGGACCGCGCGCTCGTTTACGCCATCGCCCGGCAGGAGAGCATGTTCAACCCGTCGGCGGTGTCGAGCGCCGGGGCGACCGGGCTCATGCAGGTGATGCCGGCGACGGGGCGCACCATCGCCAACCGCACCGGTGTCGCCTTCGCCCCCGCGCAGCTGCGGGTGCCGTCGGTCAACGTCCAGTTCGGCGCCGCCGAGCTGCGCGCGCTGCTCGACAATTATCAGGACAATTATGTCCTCACCTTCGCCGGCTACAATGCCGGGCGGGGCAATGTCTCCAAATGGATCGCCGCCTATGGCGACCCGCGCGACCCCTCGGTCGATCCCATCGACTGGGTGGAGCGCATCCCCTTCTCCGAGACGCGCAACTATGTGCAGCGGGTGATGGAGAACGCTCAGATCTACAAGGCGCGCTTCGGCTCACGCGACACGCTGCAGATCGAGGCGGACCTGCGCGGCTCGCGGCTCTGATCTTTGGCCTCAGATCCCGGCCTTGCGGCGCGCGAGGGTGCGCCGCAGCCAGCAGCCGGCGACGCAGCCCAGCCCATAGGCGACCAGCAGCAGCGCCGTCACCTCAATCGCGAATTCGCTCATCACGCCACCTCGCTTTCGGAGGCGGGGACGGGCGCTGCCCGGCGCGGGTGGCAGCCGGAGAGCCAGCCGGTCGCCGCGCCGATGGCGAAGGCGCCGGCGACATAGGGCCAGAGCTCAAGCGTCAGATACCACATGACTTACCTCACGATGAGCTGGAGCCCGGCCGGCAGCGCGGCGTCGGGCTGGCCCTGCGCCATGGCGGCCGCGCCGTCGGTGACGATCCGGTCCGCCGCGATGCCGGCATGGGCGAGATAGTCCGAGACAGCCCGGGCCCGCGCGCCAGCAAGGGTCGGCGTCGCGCCCGGCACTTCCACGCGGATGGTCACCAGCGCATCCGGGCAGCCGCGCGCGGCGGCGGCGACATGGTCGAGCAGCCCGCGGCTCGCCGGGGCGATAGCGTCGCCTACCGCCGAGAAGCCGATGCTGCCGCGCGCCAGAAGATCGTCGATCGCCTTCTGGCACTGGGTGTTGTCGCCCGCCATGATCTGCGCGGCGATGTCGAGCCCGAGATCGAGCGTGAAGCTCTTCGGCAGCGCCTGGGTAAGGTTGGCGCGGATCTGCTCGATGGCGGCCGGGTAGAGCACCGTCCCGGTGAAGCGCAGCTTTGAATCGTCGAATCGCGCCTCGCCGGCGCTGGTGCGGGCAAGCTCCTGCAACGCCACGGTGACCGCCGCCGAGAAAGACGCCGGCGCGCCCTGAGCGAGGGCCGAGACGTCGTTGACCGGCGCGCCGAGCAGCAGCGCCTTGGCTTCCGCCAGCAGCGCGGCATGGGCCTGGGCGTCGGGGTAGAAGCCGGAGATCGTCAGCCCCTGCCCGTCCTTGCGCAGGCTGAACACATAGGGCGAGACCACCGGCGGGCGCACATCGCGGTTCAGCGTGAAGCCGCCCGGCAGCGGCCCGGCCAGCGCGGCGTCGACGGTGGCGAAAGCCGCCGAATCGACCGCCTCACCGCTGATCGCCAGCGTCGCGTCCTTGCCGCGCACCGAACCCGCGCGCAGCTTGGCGAGCTGGCTGACGCCGAACACGGTGGCGTTCACCCACGCCTCCGCCGCCGGTCCGCCCGCCGCGATGCGGATCTCGTCGCTGAGCGGCACGCCGGGGAAGCCTGCCCGCACCGCGTCGAGCAGCAGGCGCTTGGCGTCCTCGGAGGGCGCATAGCCGGTGAGGCGGATGCCGCTGCCGGTGCGCTGCACGCCCCAGACAAAGGGCGCGACGGTCGGCGGTTCGACCGCGAAGCGGGTGAGCGTATAGCCCTCCGGCACGGCGCGCCTGGCGCCGGCCAGCGCGTCATAGGCGGCGAAATCGGGCGCGACGCCCTCGATGATGATGGTGGTGCCCGACAGCGTGACCTTGCCGCCCGGCAGCCGCCCGAGCTGGGACAGCGCGAAGGACACGGCCTTCAGCCAGCCCTCGGTCGGCGGGGCGCCATCGGCAAGGCGCAGGCGGTCGGAGATGGCCGCGCCCGGCACGGCGGCCCGCACCATGTCGAGCAGCGCGCGGCGGGCATCGCCGAGCGGAATATAGCCGTCCAGCACCACGCCATCGGGCTCGCGTGCCGCCGACCACATGAAGGGCGAGACGGCCGGCGGCAGCACGGCGAAGCGGGCGAGCTTGAAGTCCACCGGCAATTCGCTGCGCACGGTGACTTCCAGCTCATCATAGGTCGTGAAATCCGGCGCCCTGCCCTCGATGGAGAACGCATCGTCCGAGAGGGTGAAGCGCCCGCGCTGCATCTTGGCGAGCTGGTCGAGGCCGAAGCTCACCACGCCGATGAAATCGCCGGCCGGCACGCCGCGCGCCCGCACCAGCTCCTTCGCGCCGCTCAGCGCGACGCCCGGCGTCATCTTCTCAGCCGCCTCGATGATGCGCTTGCGCGCATAGGCGGAAGGCACATAGCCCTCGAGCTTCAGCTTATTGCCGTCGCGTATCGCGGCGAAGGTGAAGGGCCGGCGCTCCGGCAGCAGGGTCGTGCGGTCCTCGACGAGGCGCACCCCGAACAGTTGGCCGAGCTCGGCGCGGACCTTGACCCGCGCATCCTCGGACAGCGCCTCGCCTTCCAGCACCGCGTCGCGGCCATCGAAGCTCGCATGGGCCCAGGATTCGCCGATAGCCACCAGAAGCCGGTCGGCACGGTCGGTCAGTTCCGTCTCGATCGGCGCCCGCCCGAAATGCAGGGCGGCCGCGAGCAGCAGCACAAGGGCCGGCAGCCCCTTCCACCAGCTCCGCCATCGGCACATCACGCACGTCCCCCTTGAAGGCGCCGGCCCCGTTCCCGCCGCGCGCGGGATCCCTCGCAAGGGACAGGCGCCTCAGACATTTTCGTGGACCGGGTCGTCAGACCCACTCCCCGCCCCGCATCACCGGCTCGGCCGCCCCGGAGGCCGTGATGCCGTCGACGTCGACTTCCCCCGAACCGATCATCCAGTCGATATGGATGAGGCTGGAATTGGCGCCCCGCGCCGCCAGCTCCTCCGGCGTCAGCGAGGCGCCGTTGATGAAGCATTTGGAATAGGACTGGCCGAGCGCAATGTGGCTGGCGGCGTTCTCATCATAGAGCGTGTTGTAGAACAGAAGACCGCTCTTGGAGATTGGCGAGGAGTGCGGCACAAGCGCCACCTCGCCGAGGCGACGCGCGCCCTCGTCGGTCTCCAGAACCTTGTTGAGCACATTCTCGCCGGTGCGCGCCTTGGCCTCGACGATGCGCCCGCCCTCGAAGCGCACGGCGATGTCCTGGATCAGCGTGCCCTGATAGGAGAGCGGCTTGGTGCTGGCGACATAGCCGTCCACCCGGTCCTTGTGAGGCGTGGTGAACACTTCCTCGGTCGGGATATTGGCGTTGCAGACGATGCCGTTCTTGGCGGTGGAGGCGCCGCCGGCCCATTCATGCTCGTCGGCAAGGCCGACGGTGAGATCGGTGCCCGGCCCGCGGAAGCGCAGCGCCGCGTAGCGGCTGGCATTGAGCCGCGTGGTGCGGGCGTTGAGCTCGGCATTATGCGCGTCCCAGGCGGCGACCGGGTCCGGCGTATCCACGCGCGAGGCGGCGAAGATGGCGTGCCAGAGCTTGGCGACCGCGATGTCCTCGGGATCATCGGGGAACATCGCCTTGGCCCAGGCGGGCGAGGCATAGGACACGATGGTCCAGTTGATGTCGAAGCCGGCGATCAGCGACAGCGCCGGCATATAGGCCTTGGAGCGCGCGCGGTTGGCGCGGGCGACCTTGTCGGGGTCTTCATTGGCCAGCAGCGCCGGATTGTCGCCGGAAATGGCGAGCCGGGCGGCGCCGTTCTTGAAGGCGTTGGCCATGCCCTCATAGAGCCAGCCGCTGGCCTGGTCGAAGCTCGCATCCGGCGCGTTGCGGAAGCGCATCAGCGCGGCTTCATCGTCGTGGAACAGGGTAGTGACCAGGCTCGCCCCGGCCTTGTAGGCATGTTCGGTGATGCGACGCACCAGCGGCAGCGCGTCGATGGCGGCGGTCATCACCAGTTCCTGGCCGGGACGCAGCCCGAGGCCCACGCGCACCGCCACTTCGCCGAGCCGGTCGAGCCGCTCGTCATGCGAGAGGGCTTCCGGGGGGACGCCAGCGTGCTTGGTCATGGGCTTCTCCGATACTCGTCCTGGTGAGGCTCGTCGTTATTCGAGTCACGCGCCATTCAAGAGAGCCCATGCCCTCCCCGTCAAGGCAGCCGAACCCGAACGCGGCGGGCCAGGGCCGCCGCGCGGAGAGTAAGCCACGCCGCTCCGGGCTATTTCGTGACCGGACGCGCCGTCGGCTTCACGATCACCTGTCCCTTGGGCGCGAACCACGGATCGACATAGGCGCCATAGCTCGGCCCGAGAGACGGAAACCACGGGCGTCCCTGCGGCAGCACGTCCGTGCGGGTGTAGAGATCGCCCTCGAACGGGCCGGTAAATTCCATGTTGGGGTTCTGCATATGCGGCAGATACGCCTTCAGCGCCTGGGCCGAGCCGCCCAGACCCGCGGTCATCGCAACCGCCGACATCATCCCAAGCCCAACGTTAACCCACCTGCGCATGCTGGTCTCCCTCGCCTGCGTGGAACCGGCGCCATGATGGCGACCGGCCGACAAGGCCCAAGCAGGAGCTCGCCGGATGGTTCCATGATAGCAGGCTCCAGCGCCCCGGACGAGACACTGACGCAGCGGCGGCGAGGCTTTGCGGGCGATCACCAGCCGACGAGCCAGTCCACCACCATGCCGGCGCTGAGGGCCACAATGAGGCTGACTCCGATCGCCACCAGCACCGCCGCGCGGGTCTGCCGCTGGAGCTGGCGGTTCTTGCTGGTGAAGCTCAGCGCCTCGACCGCCTCGGCAATGGCCTCGGCCGGGCTCGACCAGACCCGCTGCCCGTCGGGCACGATCATCAGGTTTTCCGGCTTGCCGAAATCCTCGACCAGATGGCCCTGCGCGTCGCGTCCGCGCTCATCGGCCGGCACGCGCTCGGTCAGCGTGCGCCCCTCTTGCGACCACAGGAAGAACGGCTTGCCGAGCGCCTCGCCATAGCCGATCTCGAACGCCGTGCCGGGGTCCATATGGACGCCGCGAAACGGCGAGATGTCGGCGATGATGGCATCCGCCTCATGGATCATGGCGATGCAGCGCCCGCGAATGTCGGTCGTGGTGCCGTCGAGCGGGTAGAGCCCCTCCACGCCCAGGCTGGCGCACAGCGCCTTCAGCGCGGCACCGCGCTCGGCGGCATCCGGCCTGAACACGTCCGGGCCCGCGAGGTACAGGCGAAGCGACATGGTCGAACTCCCTTCGGGCGGATCGCGCCCACGACGGCGCGATGTAGCCGAGCCCAGCGCCTACGCGCAAACCCCGCGCCCGGATCGGCCGCCCCGACTTCAGGGGCCGAGCAGCGAGAACAGGTCGCGCACCGGCTCGACCTCCGGCGGGGGATCCTCCTTCGCCCCGCGCGCCACCACGACCAGCGCGGCGTCCGGCAACGGCCTCTGCAACGCCCGCGCCTCGCTCCAGGGCGCGCGCAGCCAGACATCGCGTTCCTCCGCCGTGGTCAGGATCACCGGCATCGCCTTGGGATGCACCGGCGCCACCACGGCGTTGGGCTCGGTGGTGAGAAAGCCGAACAGGTCCGTGGTGACCGGGCCTTCCTTGACCTTGCGCACGCCGGTCCAGCGCGTCCAGAGGCCCGCGAAGACGGCGAGCGGGCGATCCTCGCCGAGCGCGAACCAGACCGGCTCATGCGTGACCAGCGCGTTTTCGGAAAAGCTGGTGAAGGGCACAAGGCAGCGATGCTGCGGCGCCAGCCAGGGCCGCCAATGCGGCGAATCGACCTTGCGAATGTTGGTCACGCCGGCATCGCGCCCGCGCCCCTCCAGCAGGAAGGCGGGCGAGGGCATCCCCCAGCGGGCGAGAACGAGCTCCGCCCCCTGCCCCGCCCGTGCCCGCACGATGGGCGCGGGATAATCCGGGAAGATGCCCGGCTGCGGCGGCAGGTTGCCGGCGCCGTTCTGGAGCTCGCCCGTGAGGCCGCGCACCAGATCGGCGATCGCCTGAACATTGCTTCGGTGGCTGTAGAGATTGCACATGACCGAAAGCTAGCCCGCGCGGCACCGACGGCCAAGACGGGTCGGGGCCGCTATCAGGCGAAGCAGCCGGCCTGCCCTTCCGGCCAGAGCGGATCAGGCCCCCCGTCCGTGTGCCGCGTCTTGTTGGCCGGACTGTTCACCTCCTTACCCTGACTGGTCACCTCACTGCACTGACTGGCCGGCCGGACCGGCCCCAGAACCACCCGGTCCCGCCCGCCCTGCTTGGCCGCATAAAGCGCCGCGTCGGCGCAGACGAGGAGCTGGCTGACCGTCTCCGGCCGCGCCGGCGTCAGTATTTTAATACCGACACTCAGGGTGCAGCCATCCCGCCCCTCGAAGAAGCGGCCCGTCGCCGCCGCGAAATCCGCGCGGATTCGCTCGGCTACATGGAGGGCGCCGGTGGCGTCGGTTTCGGGAAGAATCACCGCGAATTCCTCGCCCCCGGTGCGCGCCGCGAAGTCGCCGGGGCGGCGAAGCTGTCCCGCTATCGCCTTGGACAACAAGCGCAAAACCTCGTCACCGGTAGCGTGGCCATAGCTGTCATTGATCCGCTTGAAGCGGTCGGCATCGAGCGCGAGCAGGCTCAGCGGCTGCCTCGCCCGGCACGCCCGATCGCGCTCGCGCTGCATCACCTCGTCGAACCGCCGGCGGTTGGGCAGGCCCGTCAGGCCATCGGTGGTGGCGAGGGCCGCCATGTCGATCTCCGCCTGATGCCGGCGCCGCAATTCGGTGCGCAGCTTGGCGGCGAGCAGGATGGCGGACAGGCACATGAGCAAGACGACGGCGCTCAGAATGAACAGCCTTTCCAACCACTTGGCATAGATCTGGGTGGTGGATTGCGACGCCACGAGCAGCAGGTTGGTGTTGGCGACCCAGCCGAAAGTGACCGCCCGCGTCGCGTCCTCCACCTGCCTCTCATCCACTGGCCCACCCGCCAAACCGACGCGCGCATGGCTGACGTCCCCGCCCTCGGCCGCTGCAAGCGCCTGCTGGAGCGCGACGCCAGCGGCATCGCGCATCCCCCGCCCCTGTCCGTTGAGCAGGGCGAGCGGGCGACCCGCTACCATGGCACCATCGGCACTCAAGAGAGCGAGGCTGACAGCCTCCGGGCCGCGGCCTTGCAGATCCCCGATGATCTGCTGCAACCGCGCCACCGGCACAGCCACAACCGCCGCGCCGCGAAAGCCGCCATCAGCGTCTGCGAGCCGCCGCCCCATCAAAATGGCCTTGTCGGCCCCTGCAAGCCACGGCATGGGCTCGCTGACCGATGGTGTTTTATTACCGTCGCGAATGCGATGCACGAAGCTGCGCAGACGCGCCTCCGCATCGAGGGGAACGGCGTCCATCGAATCGGCCAGCACCTGCCCGTCAGGACCGGTGAGGAACAAATCGACCGGCGAGGGAAGCCGCTCGGCAACCTGAAACAGTGCGGACTGGCGGTCGATATCGCGTGCTCCACCCGCGGGACCGGTCAGCGACACCGCCAGATCGAGGGCAAACAGCCACAGATCCACCTCCCGCGAGATGTGGTTCTCAGCCAGGTGCAGCATATCGCTCGATGAGCGCAGCGCCTTACGGGTCACCTCGTCATAGGTGATCCATAGGGTCAGGCTCGTTGCGGCGATCAGCAGCAGCGAGACCAGCAGGCTCAACGGGAGCAGCAGTGTTTCCAGGCGCGAGGAGATGGAAGGCAGCTTCATGGCGCCGAGCCGATTCGGGGGTATCTATTTACTGAAACGATCAACGGCGCGCGCGGCGTTGAGGCAGAACAAATCCCGTCCGGGAAAGCGGCCAGGTCAAGCGGTAATTTACTCGGGTTGAAGCCCGTCGCTCCGCGCGGTCTCCTGTGTGACGTTCACGGAGGCGCGCATGGGCGGAGAAGGATCGTTTGTTTTCAAGGCGGCACTGGCCGCGCTGACGCTGCTGATGCTGGCCTATGTCTTCCGCATCTTCGATTGAGGCATCCGCGCGCCACGAACGGCGCGCCGGCTGGCGACCGCGGCTGGGCTCGAACCAGCGACCTGCCGCTTAGAAGGCGGCTGCTCTATCCAGCTGAGCTACGCGGCCGGGGAGGCGATCCGGGAGTTACCGATCAGTGCGTCCACTGGCCGAGGCGGCGGAAGCTGAAATTGTCCGAATAGGCGATGCGGCGGCGCGTGGGCTCCTTGGGCTCCTGCACCTGATAGGCGATGCCGTGCTTCTCAGCATAGGCGACCGCTTCTTCCTTGCTCTCAAAGCGCAGGCGAAGCTGGCTCTTCATGTCGGCCGAGCTGGTGTACCCCATCAGCGGCTCGACCTGTCGGGCGACCTCCGGCTCATAGTCCAGCACCCAGAGCTTGGTCTTCGCCGTGCCCGACTGCATCGCGTTGCGGGCCGGCTTGTAGATGCGTGCAACCATTCAACTCGCTCCCATAGCGTCGTGCCGGCGAATTTCGCATATCCGGATGGTCGGGGCAGCAGGATTCGAACCTGCGACCTGAAGTACCCAAAACTTCCGCGCTACCGGGCTGCGCTATACCCCGACGAGCGCCAGCGTCGCCGCCAGCACATGCACAGCGGCATCGCATCCACGCGCGGCGCCGTCAAGCCGATCCTGCCCTATCGGGCGGTCCGTCACGGCGCAGCGAACATCCGGTGGCTGACCCGATCGCCCACCGCGATCCCCCGGGCCCGCACCGTGCCGGCCGGAAGCTCGAGCACCGCCCGCACCGCGACACCCGAGGAAATCGTCGCGGTCGAGAGCGGAGTGGTGTCCGTGGTGATGGAGGCGATCCGCCCATCCGAGCGGATGAACAGCATGTCGAGCGGGATATAGGTGTTCTTCATCCACATATAGACGGGCTGATCGACCTCGAAATCGAACAGCATCCCCGCATCCGGCTTCAGCTCGGTGCGGTACATCAGCCCCTTCGCCCGCTCGGCCGGCGTGGTCGCGATCTCGACGGTGAAGTTCACGGGCCCCTTGGCCGTGGTGATGGTGAGCGGCTCGAAGCTCGCCGCGCGGGCCGGAAGCGCCATCAAGCTGAGCCCGGCGAGAAGCAGGAAAAGGCCAAGCCACCGGGTAACAACCGGAACGACGAAGCGGTGCGCCCCGGCCGGAACGTAAAATGATACCATGAACGCGGGGCGCGCGGCGCCTTCCCTAGTGCGACGAGGGCGTGGTGGCCCCGTCTGGCCGAACCTCAGCCGCCATCAGACCCTTGGGTCCGGGCCCGAAGCGGACCAGCACC
Source organism: Ancylobacter sp. WKF20 (assembly GCF_029760895.1). Taxonomy (NCBI): domain Bacteria; kingdom Pseudomonadati; phylum Pseudomonadota; class Alphaproteobacteria; order Hyphomicrobiales; family Xanthobacteraceae; genus Ancylobacter; species Ancylobacter sp. WKF20. The sequence goes on along the minus strand of NZ_CP121679.1, from coordinate 1,072,213 downwards.
ATCTGCCCGGGCCGCAATTCGGTCAAGCCGTGGCGGCGCAGCGTCTCCATATGGACGAAGATGTCCTCCGTCCCCTCCCCGCGAGAGAGAAAGCCGAAGCCGCGCAGCCGGTTGAACCACTTCACCCAGGCCCGCTCGAACCCGCCAACGGGCTGAACCGCCACATGGGTCCGTGCCTGCGGAAGCTGGGAGTGGTGCAGCGCGGTCGAGGCATCCATCGACAACACGCGTAGCGCCTGAAAGCCGCGTTCGCGAGCAATCACCTCGCAGACCACGCGGGCACCTTCCTGCGCGGTGGTAAAACCGCCCCGGCGCAGGCAGGTCACATGCAGCAGCACATCGCTGCCACCCCCATCCGGAACGACGAATCCGTAGCCCTTGGAGACGTCGAACCACTTGATGGTGCCGGCGATCTGGACGAGCCCTTCCGCGCGGTCGCTCGCGTCATCCGCGTCCAGCGAGCCATGCTCTGCCAGGCCATAATTTGGCAAGGTACCGTCCGAAACCATCGGCCATTTACCTCCGCGAACGCTGCGCCCCGCCGCCTGACCAGCGCCTTATGATTCTGCTCGGGCAAGCATAGCACCCGATCCCGCCACGAAAACACCCAAATTGATTCGGGCTGACCGGCGAAGGTGTTTAAATACCCTTATCGCCCATGGCTAGCTGAAGCACATCGCCGATATCGGCGTGAATGACGAGATCGGCAACGGCGTCGAATTCGGTCGGCTCGCGGTTCACGATGACGAGCGTGGCGCCACGCTGTTTGGCGGCCGCCGGAAAGCCCGCCGCCGGCCAAACGACAAGCGAAGAACCCAGCACGAGGAACACATCGCACGCATGCGTGAGCGCCCGCGCGCGCTCCATCGCCTCTTTCGGCATGGGCTGCCCGAAGGACACGGCTGCCGTCTTTATGGGGCCGTCGCACGCCGGGCAATCCGGCGCGCTGCCGCCCCTTGCATGGAAATGCTGGCGCACCCAGCCGATCTCGTAGCGTTTCTCGCACGCAAGGCAGGTGGCGTAGGTCGTGTTGCCGTGGAGTTCGACCAGTTTGTCGGACGGCACGCCGGCCGCCTGATGCAGACCGTCGATGTTCTGCGTGACGATGCCCGCAAATCGGTTGTCAGATACCAGCCTGGCGAGAGCGTGGTGCCCCCGGCCTGGCTGCGCGCCACCGAAGGCCTCCTCCATGGCAAAGCGCCGGCGCCACGCCTCGTCGCGCATGTCCCGCCGACTGAGAAAGGTCTCGAAATCGATCGGACGATTGCGCGTCCATAGTCCGCCGGGCGAACGAAAGTCAGGGATGCCGCACTCGGTCGATATCCCCGCGCCCGTAAAGGCGACGCCCCGGAGCGCGCCGGCAAGGATCGCCGTCAGTTCGGCGCAGCGTACCTTGATGTCATCGTCCGCCATCATATGTTGCGACCACTCTCCAGGCGGCCCGGCCGCCACAGCCCGCATGAGGATCCATGAAGTACCTTCACACCATGGTGCGCGTCACCAACATCGACGCCTCGCTCGACTTCTACGTCAACAAGCTGGGTCTGGAGGAGGTCCGCCGCAAGGAAGTGCCCCAGGGCCGCTATACGCTGGTGTTCCTCGCGGCGCCCGGCCAGGCCGGCGTGGCCGAGGTGGAACTCACCTATAACTGGGACCCCGAAGCCTATGGCGAAGGCCGCAATTTCGGCCATCTGGCCTATGAGGTGGACGACATCTACGCCACCTGCGCCAAGCTCCACGCCGCCGGCGTGACCATCAACCGGCCGCCGCGCGACGGCTACATGGCCTTCATCCGTTCCCCCGACAACATCTCGATCGAGTTGCTGCAGAAGGGCGGCGCCCTGCCCCCGCAAGAGCCGTGGGCGTCGATGCCGAACACCGGCAAGTGGTGAGACGCGCCGGGCGACACCCTCGCTGGTGAGGCGGACGTCCGCGGCTCACCCGCGCCGGGACGGCCCATCGCTCGCAGAACAGGCAGGACCGGAGGCATCGGCGGCTCCGGTCTAGGTTGTGCGACAAGTCGCTCCCGCACTCGCGCGAGCCTGTGGATGACGCGACGCATGCCCTCTTGTGCGCCGGCCCGCGCGCCCCTATAAGGCCCCGGCCTGCGCGCCCTTCGTCTATCGGTTAGGACGCCACCCTTTCACGGTGGAGAGAGGGGTTCGACTCCCCTAGGGCGCGCCAGCATTTTCAATGGGTTGCAGCCCCATTGGTCAAAGCCGTCTATTATTCGTCGAATAAACCTCGGCGGCTCCGCATACACGGCGGTGAACAATGGCGGACGCACAGCAGCCCGACGAATCGCATACTTTTTTGACAAGATGCAATTCGAGCGCGGAGGCGATGCGAGACCAAAACGGACATCACCTTTTTGCCTCGCCTTGATGCTGCTTGCTGCAGCCGTGATCGTCATCACAGCGCTAAGCGGTCCGATTTTTGATTTTTCCGCCACGACATCGGGCGATGTTGCCGCATGGCTCCAATTCTTGGGCGCCATGGGAGCTATCTGGTTCGCTTGGAATCGAGCAAGCCTAGATGGAATAGAGCGTGAACGAGAGAAGGCGCAGGCCGCAGAGGCCGTAGATCGCCAAAAAAGTTGTAAATTATCAAATCGCAGAAGATATGCATCGTCGCTGCGTAGACGTCCTATTTCTATTGGCCCGCAGTATAAACTCGGGAACCACTTCCCGTCGTCTGGCCTTGATCACAGCGCCTTAAGCTTTCGGCGGCGCGCTGCTCTCTTTCGGACCGGCCGGGCCCGTGACTGTTGCCGCCTAGATCGTAGCACCCGGCCTGTGTTCGGGTCCCTTCCGGAGCCGATCCGGCCCCGTTTGCGCCTCGCTGACCCTGGCCCCGACAATAATCGTTCCGGCGCAGGGGAGGTCGGCTTTCCTCACCGACCCGTCACGGCAGCAGCAGGTCCATTTGCTTGAGCCGCATCGTCTCTGCCGCACGCGCCTTGAGGGCGGCCTCCAGCGTGACGGCGGCGAAACGCACGGGCTGGTGCGGCTGTAATTGCCCAATCAGATCCATGTCGGCCGAGATGACGGTGCCGATCATGAAATAGCCGCCGCCTGACACCGCGTCACGGTGCAGCACGATCGGCTCGGTGCCACCCGGCACCTGTATCGAGCCGTAGGGGTAGCAACTGTCGACAATGTTGGACGGGTCGGAACCGGCACCGAAAGGCTGCTTGCGCGGGACGAAGTCGAGCTTTCGACCGCCGCGGAAGCGGTAGCCGATGCGGTCCGCCTCGGGAGCCACCTTCCAGCTATCCTCGAAGAAACCGGCCTGCGCCTCTTCGGTGATGCGGTGCCAGTAGAGGCCCGGCACCACCCGGATCTCCACGCCGCTTGCCTGAACCGGGCGGCGGCCTGACACCGGCAGCGTCGCGCCCTCGTGCCCTCGAGCCGTCGGTGCTCCCAGCGGCACAACATCGCCCGCCTTCAGCGCGCGGCCCTCAAAGCCGCCCAAGGCGCCGAGCGCATAGGTCGAGCGCGAGCCAAGGACCTCAGGCACGTCGATGCCGCCATGGATGGCGATGTAGGCGCGCGCGCCGGCTTTGAGGAAGGCAAACGACAGCACCTGCCCGGCCTTCACCGAGAAAGCGGTCCAGAGGGGCTGCTCGACGCCATCGAGTTTGGGCGGCAGCTCGGCGCCGGTGATGGCGACGAGCGCGTCTGCGGAAAAACGGAGTTCCGGGCCGAGGAACACCGCCTCCAGCCCGGCCGCGCCGTCGGGATTGCCGACCAGGCAGTTCGCGGCGATCAGCGCGAAGCGGTCCATCGCGCCGGAGAGTGGCAGACCGAGATGATAGTAGCCCGGACGGCCGAGGTCCTGCACGGTTGTGGCAAGGCCGGGTTTGACGACCTCGAACGAGCGTTCAACCATTGAGGGCCTCCAGCAGCTTGGCGTTCGTGCCGTCGGGATCGGCGGTGAAGGCGTCCAGCGAGAACGGCGCCGACGCGATCCTTGGCTCGAAACGCCCTTCGTCGATTGCCGCCACGGTGGCGTCGTACTCCGCCCGGTCGATGGAGCGAAACTTGATGATGTCGCCCGGGCGGAAGATCATCAGATCCTTGAGATAGCTGATCTTTCCAGCAGGATCGTAGATCGGCATCGGGGTTACGCCGAACATCTGGTAGCCGCCGGCGCCCCGCACCGAATAGATGCAGCCGAAGCAGCCGCCATGGCCGATGGTGAGGCGCGGCGTGTCGGTACGCGGCCGCAGATATTTCGGCACTTCGATCTGCTTGGCCCGTTCCACCAACTGGTACGTGAAGGGCAGGCCCGCGACGAAGCCGACCATGGAAACGAACCACGGCGCGGCCGCGTGGGCCGCGATGAAGCTCGCCACGCTCTCGTAATTGTTCACCCGCGCCGCATATTGCAGGTCGGTGGAGTTCGGATCCTGATGGCGTTCGCGGAAACGCATCAGCGTCTCATTGGTCCACGGATCATCATAGAGCACCGGAATCTCGATGATGCGGGTGGCGATGGTCTTCTCAGTGCTCTCGGCCGCTGCCTCGAAGCTCTTCAGCTCGGCCATCAGGTCTTGCGGAGCGATGATGTCGGGGTCGAACTTGATCTGGAACGAGGCGTTGGCCGGGCAAATCTCGGTGACGCCAGCGATGTTTGCCTCGCGCACCGCATTGGTCATGGACAGGCTCTTGAAGAAGGCCTCCAGGGACATTTCTTCGGCGACCTCGACGAAGATGTGCTCGTCGCCGCCGAATGAATAGCGCGTCTGCATCGCGGTCGATCCCTCAGGCAGGAGTGGCAATGATGGGTGAGGCAGGCACGGCCAATGGCGCGCTCGACAGCCATTCTTCCAGCCAGCGCGTATGAAGGGTGCCGGCCTGCACCGCCTGATTGGCGGCAAGCGCGCGGTGTAGCGGCGCCGTGGTGGGGAGCCCTTCGATCGTCAACTCGCCGAGCGCCCGGTCGAGCCGCACAATCGCGGCGGTGCGGTTCTCGTCATGGGCGATGAGCTTGCCGAGTAACGAGTCATAAAAGGGCGGCACGGTGTAGCCGGCATAGAGCAGGGTATCGAAGCGCACGCCAAAGCCACCCGGCACGGCAAGCGCGCTGACGGTGCCCGGCGAGGGACGGAAATCGGCGGCCGGATCCTCGGCGCAGATGCGCGCCTCGATCGCATGGCCCTTGAGCACGATGTCCTCCTGGCTCAGCGCCAGCGGTTCGCCCCTCGCGATGCGGATCATCGCCCGCACGAGGTCCACCCCCGTCACCATCTCGGTAACGGGATGCTCCACCTGGATGCGCGTGTTCATCTCGATGAAGAAGAACTCGCCGGTGGTATCGTCGAACAGATATTCCAGCGTCCCCGCGCCGCGGTAGCCGACACGCTCGGCAAGGCGCACCGCCGATGAGCACAGCGCCGCCCGCTGCTCGCGCGTCAGGCAGGCGGCGGGCGCCTCCTCCCATACCTTCTGCCGGCGCCGTTGCAGCGAGCACTCGCGCTCAAACAGATGAACGGCGCGCTCCCCATCACCGAGCACCTGCACCTCGATATGGCGAGCGCGGCCGATGAAACGTTCGAGATACAGTCCGCCATCGCCGAAGGCGGCACGCGCCTCGCCGCTCGCCTGCGGGAACTCCACAGACAACTCCGCCTCGTCGCGGGCAACGCGGATGCCACGTCCGCCGCCGCCGGCGGCTGCCTTGATCATCACCGGATAGCCGATGCGCGCGGCTTCCGACTTCGCGGTCTCGAGATCGGCGACCACACCGTCCGTGCCAGGCACGGTCGGCACACCAGCGGCCTGCGCCTCCTGCCGGGCGCGGGCCTTGTCGCCCATCTGACGGATCGTTTCCGGCTTCGGGCCGATGAAGACGAGACCAGATTCCTCGACCATCTGCGCGAAGTCGGCATTCTCGGACAGGAAGCCATAGCCGGGATGCACCGCGTCGCAGCCAGTCTCCAGGGCCGCCCGCACCACCGCCTCCTTGTTGAGATAGGATTTTGTGGCGTGGGCCGGGCCAACCGGGCCGACGGCATCGGCGAGCCTGGCCGCGAGCATGTCGCCATCGGCCACGCTGACCGCCTGCACCGTCCTCAGCCCCAACTCACGAGCCGCGCGGATGATGCGCACCGCGATCTCGCCGCGGTTGGCGATGAAGATCGTCGAGATGCCCATGGTCAGGCGTCGAGATCGTAGAGCGGCTGACCTGCCATTACCGCGTCCTCATTCTCCACATGGAACGCGGTGAGCGTGCCCGCCTCCTCGGCGATGACCGGCGTGAAGGACTTCATCACCTCGATAAGGCCGATCGTGTCGCCCACGGCGACCACATCGCCCAATGACTTGAACGCCGGTTCGCCCGGTGCGGCCGACCGGTAGAAGGTACCCGGAAGCGGTGCCTGTATCGTCTTCGCCATCACGCTGCGTCCATTCAATCTGCGGATCATCGCTGGCCGAAGAGTTGCAAAAGACGCTGCGGACGAGAAATAGCATTAAAGAATTTGGGACATCAGAAAATCAGATAGCATCATGAAACCTGGCCTCGCCGGCCGGCTTCGAGGACCGCCATGTCGATTTCGCTGAAGCAGATCCGCTACTTCGTCGCTGCCGCCGAAACCGGGCGGATCAGTCAGGCCGCCGTCGAACTGAATGTCTCGCAGTCTGCGGTCACCGCCGCGATCCAGCAGTTGGAGGGGATGCTCGGAGCGCGGCTGCTCGACCGGACACCCACCGGGGTGAGCGTGACGCTGGAGGGTAGCCGTTTCCTGTCTCAGGGACGCCAGATCCTGACGGCGGTCGCCGAAGCCGTGCGCGACGCCCGCCATTCGACCGACGAGATTTCCGGCACGGTCCGTGTCGGCGTGACCTATACCGTCTCCGGCTATTTCCTCCCGCGCCATCAGATGCGCTTCCAGTCGAGCTTTCCCGGCATCTCCATCGAATTGTTCGAGGCGCCGCGCTCGGTGGTGGAGCAGGCGCTGGTCGACGGGGCTTTGGATGTCGCTGTTCTGCTGGTTTCCAACCTCAACAACCGCGAAGATCTTGCAAGCCAGTTGCTGCTGCGTTCGGCGCGTCGGCTGTGGCTGGCGCCGTCACATCCGCTGACCCGTCCGGAGCGGGTCTCCCTCGCCGATGTGGCGCGCTATCCTTATGTCATGCTGACAGTCGACGAGGCCAAGCACACGGCTCTGCGCTACTGGACCGCGCTTGGACTTGAGCCCCGCACCATCTTCCGCACCTCCTCGGTGGAGGCCGTGCGCTCCATGGTCGGCGGGGGCATGGGGATCACCGTGCTGTCCGACCTGATCTACCGGCCGTGGTCGCTGGAGGGGCAGCGCATCGAACTGCGCGATTTGTCCGATGAGGTGCCGAGCATGGATGTCGGCCTCGCATGGCGGCGCGATGCCAGCTTTACCGCGGCGACCCGGGCGTTCTGCGATTTCCTGCGCTTTGCCGTGGCTGGTGACAGCACCGGCCGTTCGGCGTCCTCGGACGAGACGCGCGGTCGGACGGGTGCCATCGAAATTTAAGATATCCACTTCCGTTTAATACGATTTGACGCTTGCCGCCTCGCGTCGTCACGCTTCGCCAGTCATCAGGCAAGCGGAGAGCGGGGCATGGGTGTCGTCATCAATTGCGACATGGGCGAGGGGTTTGGCCTGTATCGCTGCGGCGACGATGCCGGGATCATGCCGCATATCAATATTGGTAACGTCGCCTGCGGTTTCCATGCCTCCGACCCGATGGTGATCCGCGAGACGGTGCGTCTGGCCGTCTCGAACGGCGTGGCGGTGGGCGCGCACCCGTCCTTCCCGGACTTGCAGGGCTTTGGCCGTCGCGACATGGCGATGACCCGGGAGGAAATCGCTGCCTGCGTCCTCTACCAGATCGGCGCGCTGAAAGCGTTCCTGGACGACGCAGGTCTGAAGCTCAATCATGTGAAGCCGCACGGCGCACTTTATGGTGCTGCGATGCGCCGCGAAGAGGTGGCGCAGGCCGTGGCCGACGCCGCTCTAGTTTACGACGTCCCGGTGATCGGCATGGCCGGCACGCTGCACGAAGAGGTCTACCGCAGCCGTGGCCTCGCCTTCGTCTCTGAATACTATGCCGATCTTGACTACGACTCCGCGGGCGCGCTGCTGATCACCCGGGAGCATGCGGCGCGCGATCCCGTGGAGGCGGCGCGGCGGGCCGTGCGGATGCTGACGGATGGCAAGGCAACGACCATTGACGGCCGGGACTTCGACATGAAGGCCGACACGATTTGCATCCACTCCGATACGCCGAACGCCGTGGAGTTGGCGCGCGTCTTGAAAGAGGCGGTGCGGCCTTGGCTTGCCTGACACCATCGTCGCCTGCGCGTCACGCCCAACGTGTGGTCGCGGCGTGTGGGAGCCGTGCCTGTTGAACCCACGGCGGCGCGTCCCGAGGACGTCCCGCATTTTGGATCGGAGGAGCATGACATGCGTGCCAGCTACTCGACCAATCAGGCGGCGCCGATGCAGAGGCGCCAGTTCTGGCAGACGGCCGTCTCCAGCACATACTTCCCGCTCGATCTGCGCTTCGCCTCAGGAGACACCTTCACCGGCAGCCTCGGCGCGTGGTCGCTGGGCCCGATCTCCGTCTCCCGCAACGTGTCGGACGGACTGCTCTATCGCCGTCACGAGCGCCACCTCGTTGCCGAGCGCGAGGAAAGCTATCTCATCACCGTCCCCGAACTGGCCGAGATTCGTTTCGAGCAGGATGGGCGGCAGGTGCAGTGTCGGCCGGGCGCCTTCCTGATCGAGCGTAGCCATCTGCCCTACGAGTTCAGCCACAGCGATCCAGCCGCGCTCTGGGTGATGAAGGTGCCGAGCGCTGTGCTGCGGGCTCGCATCGCCCGGCCCGAGCGCCTTGCCACGCTTCAGTTCGACGCCAGCCGCGCCGTGGGCGCCATGTTCGTCGACATGCTGCGCCTGACCGGGGCGCGCATTGACGAGATGGACGAACCGGCCCGCGCGCTGCTCGGTAAGCAACTCGTCGATCTGCTCGCCATGGCGATCGAGGCGGACGAACGTGTGCTTGCGGGGAACTCCTCGACGGTGCGCAACGCTCATCTGCACCGTTGCGAGCATTTCATCCGCGCCCGGCTCGGCGACATGCGGCTGTCGCCGCAGCTGGTGGCCGAAGGCTGCGGCATCTCCGTGCGCTACCTGCACCAGATCTTTGAGGCCGAGGGCATCACCGTCGGCGCGTACATCCGCAACCAGCGGCTGCTCGCCAGCGATGCGATGCTGCGCGACCCGCATTGCCGCAAGTCGATCTCCGAAATTGCCTATGAATGGGGCTTTGGCGATCAGGCTCAGTTCAGTCGCAACTACCGCGCCCGTTTCGGCTGCACGCCGAGCGAGGCGCGGGCCGTTTCCCGCTCTCCCGCAAACTGATTGCGGGAGTTCCTCATCTCCGCCCTGGCCCAAGGTTTGCCGCCCCCTGCCACGGATTGAGCGTCCCCGGAGACGCTTCCGCCCGCCATCCAACGGGACGGCGGGGCCGTGCGCTCGTCCTGGATTCCCTCGCCCTGGATATGCCGCCATGCGCCTTGAACCACATGCCAGCGCCCAATCGATAGGCAGATCCGTCGGTCGCCTGGAAGATGGTCGTTCTGCGCTCTGTGGCGCAAATCTTTCTGCACTCAGCGTCAAGAACGCCAGCCGCAAAGCACGTCTAATTCCGTCGACTGCTCCGACATTCCGCCGCTGGCCGACTGGGGACGAGGGTTCGGATCGCCGATCCAACCGCTCGCTCGCCGGGATGTGGCGCGCGTACAGGGGAGCGCGTGCGAAAGGAAGCGCTACCGTGCAGAATCTCCGCGTGGCCGTCGACGTCGGCGGCACCTTCACCGACATCTGCATCATGGACGAGGCGACCGGCCTCATCCGTATCGAGAAGACGTCCTCCACCCGCGATCCCATCGACGGGATCATGAGCGGCGTCGAGAAAGCCGGCATCGACCTTTCGCAGGTCGCGCTGTTTTCGCATGGCACCACGGTTGCCACCAATGCGCTGATCACGCGCCGACTGCCCCGCGCCGCCGTGGTGTCTACCAAGGGCTTCCGCGACGTCATCGAGATACGCCGCGCCAACAAGGAAGACCTCTGGGACGTCTATAAGGACGTGGTGCCGCCCTATGTGCCGCGCCGCGACCGGCTCACCGTGCCCGAGCGTATCGACGCGGCTGGCCGCATCGTCGAGCCGCTGGATGAGGACGCCGCCCGCGAAGTCGCCCGCATTCTGAAGAAGCGCGGCGTCGCCACCGTCGCAGTCTGCTTCATGAACGCCTATCTCAACGGCGCCAACGAGCAGCGCATGCGCGATATCCTGAAGGAGGCGATGCCGGATATTCCGGTCTCCATCTCCTCGCAGGTGCTGCCCGAGATCTTCGAGCACGAGCGTTTTTCCACCACCGTGGCGAACGCCGTCGTCAGCCCGGTGGTGGTTGACTACACCACGAGGCTCGGCGAGCGGCTGGCCGATGGTGGCTACACCCGCGACCTCCTGCTGCTGCACACCGGCGGTGGCGTGATGACGCCAGCCAGCGTGAAGGATTTTGCCGCCCGCCTCGCCGGATCGGGCATCGCGGCAGGTGCCATCGCCAGCCGCTACATTGCCGGCCTGTGCGGTTTCCCCCACTCCATTGGCCTCGATATGGGGGGCACCTCTACCGACGTGTCACTCGCCTATGATGGCCAGTCGCGTGTCACCAAGGACTGGCATATCGAGTTCGGTTACCCGATCCGCTTTTCCTCCATCGAGGTGCTCACCATCGGCGCCGGCGGCGGCTCACTGGCCTGGACCGATCCCGCCGGCGGCCTGCGCAACGGCCCCCAATCGGCGGGCGCGTTTCCCGGTCCCGCCTGCTATGGCAACGGTAATACGCAGCCCACCAATACCGACGCCAATGTAACGCTCGGTCGCCTTGGCACCTCGCTGGCCGGCGGCAAGGTGCAACTCGACCCGGAGCTGGCCCGCCGTTCAGTGGAGGAAGGCGTCGCCAAGCCGTTCGGACTCGGCTTGCACGAGGCGGCGGACGCCATTGTACGGGTCGCCAATGCCAACATGTCGGATGCGGTGCGGCTGATCTCGATCTCGCGCGGCTACGACCCGCGCGACTTTGCCCTCGTCGCCTTTGGCGGCGCCGGTGCGCTGCACGGGGTCGATGTCGCCCGCGAGCTCGCCATCCCCGTGGTGATCGTGCCGCCCAATCCCGGTGTCACCTCGGCCCTGGGGTGTCTGCTGGTCGACATGCAGCACGACTTCTCGCAAAGCTGCATGGTCGCCGCCGACGAGGCCGACCCGGCCGTCATCGAGGCGCAGTTCGCCGTGCTGGAGCGCGAAGCGATGGAGCGGCTGACGCATGAGGGCGTCGCCGAAGCCGACATCGTGCTGCAGCGCTCCATCGACATGATGTATCGCGGCCAGTGGCGATCTCTAGCGGTGAGTGCGCCGCGCCCGATTGGCGCCATTGCCGATCTGGTTGACCACTTCCACGCCGAACATAAGCGCGAATACAATTTTCGTCGTGACGATGCGCCGGTGAGCTTCTTCCGCCTCAATCTCAAGGCGATCGGCGTCGTGCCCAAGGCCGAGCTGGCCGTGCATGCCCCGACCGGCGCCACGCCCCCGCCCTCGTCCCACCGCCGCGTCTGGTTCGACGGCGAGGGCCTCGACACGCCGGTCTACGACCGCGACGAACTGCCCTGCGGTTTCGTCTTCGAGGGGCCGGCCATCGTCGAGCAACTCGATTCCACCACTGTCGTCCCGCCGGGCGCCCGCGCCGAAGTCGACAAGTTCCTCAATATCATCATCCGCGTGAAGGGCTGAGACGATGGCCGAGCTCGACCCCGTGACTTTCGAGGTTCTCAAGAACTCCTTCATCACCAGCGTCGACCAGATGGGCGAGCAGATCCTGCGGACCTGTTATTCCTTCGTGATCTACAATCACGATTTCTCCAGCGCCCTGCACGACGCGAACGGCGAATGCGCCGCTCAGGGCAATGCGGATATCGCCGTGCATGTCGGCACGCTGCACTTCACCTGCAAGGAAGTGATGCGCCACTTCGCCGGTGACATGCATGAGGGCGATGTCTACGCCATCAACGACCCTTATGCCGGCGGCACGCATTTCTCCGATGTGCGCCTCATTCGGCCGATATTCGCTGACGGCAAGATCATCGCCTTCTCGCAGTCCAACGGCCACTGGTCGGACGTTGGCGGCTCGGTACCTGGGTCGTTCGACGTCTCCGCCAAGGAGATGTTCAAGGAAGGACTGCGCATCACCCCGGTGCGGCTGTTCGACAAAGGCCGCTTCGTGAAGGACGTCGCGCACCTCATCGCCTCCAACACCCGCGATCCCGCCTCGATCATCGGTGACATCCAGGCACAGGCCGAAGCGACCGCGGTGTGCCAGCGCGAGATCCTGCGCCTCGTCGGCAAGTACGGTCGCGAGACGGTCGAGACCGGCCTGTCCGCTGTGCAGGACTATGTCGAGCGCTCGGCGCGCGCGCGCATTGCCGCGCTGCCGGACGGCGAGTGGGAGACGGTCGACTTCATCGACCGAGATCCGGCCGGCGGTGAGGGGATGATCCCGATCCACATCAAGCTCACCATCAAGGGCGACAAGGCGATCTATGATTTCACCGGCAGCCACCCAGTGATCGGCTCCATCTACAATTCCGCCTTCGGCACCACCTTCTCGGCGGTGGCGGCCGGAATGAAGACTTTCTTTCCCGATCTGCCGCTCAACTCCGGCTTCTACCGCTGTTTCGAGATCATCGTTCCCGAAGGCTCGATCGTCGACGCCCAATGGCCGGTCGCGGTTACCGGCTTCCTGATGCCGTTCGAGAAGATCATGAACTCGATCTACGAAATGTGGTCGAAGCTCATGCCCGAGCGGGCGCTCGCCTGTGCGTTCAACCTTGAATATCTGCTTACCGGCGGGCGGGATGCGCGCACGCCGGACAAGCCGATCTTCATGTTTTACGACTGGCTGCCCGGCGGCTGGGGCGGGCGCAACGGCAAGGACGGCGCCAACGTCACGACCGCCTGCTTCGGCACGGGTATGATGGCCCAGCCCGTCGAGGGCCAGGAGCGGGCGAACCCCATCCTCACCACCGAGTGCGAGATCCTCAGGGATTCTCCCGGCCCCGGCAAATGGCGCGGCGGTGCCGGCGTGGTGAAGACCTCGCTGATGCTGGCGGCCGAGAAGACGGTCATCTCCTACATCTGCGACCGCGAACGGGCGGTGGTCTGGGGCATCGAAGGCGGCCTGCCCTCCATGCCGCACGGGCTCACACTGAAGCGCGCGGGAGCGGACAAGGAGGAGCGGCTCGGCTCGATTTTCTCCGATGTGCCGATTGGCGAGGGCGACGTGTTCTCACGTCCCACGGCCGGCGGCGGGGGTTTCGGCGATCCGCTCGATCGCGACCCGGCGCGGGTGCTGGAGGACGTGAAGGACGACTACGTTTCGGTCGAACGGGCCGCCAAGGATTACGGCGTCGTCATCCGAACCATTGATGCCGAGCTGTGCGAGTACGAGGTGGACGCACCGGCGACCGAGGCCTTGCGGGCCACGCAGCGGGATGTGCGCGTCGACGAGGCTCGTATCGATCCGGAAGTGGTGGCCGCACGCTACCGGGCTGGTGAGATCGACGCGATGGACGCCATCCGCCGCCACGCGGTGATCCTCGACTGGGGCACCGGTGCGCCGCTGCCGGAGTCCACGCGCCAGTTTCGCGAGGTCTTCGAACGCCGTTCGCTCGCCAATTGGAGACATTGATCCTCGTCACCGCCCTCGGGCGGTGGAGCGTCGCTTGCGCCGCTCATGCGGCGCCTGACAGTGCTTTCGGAGGGGTGGGCGAGAGCGTCCACCATCCTCGGCCAAAACCAACCAGAGGAAAAAGAACCATGTCCACCACCGCCACCCGCAGTCCGGTCCTTTCGCGCCTGAGGCGCCGGACCCTCGCTAGTGCCGCCCTCCTCGCCTTCGCCGCCACCTCGCTCTCCCCCGCAGCGGCGGAGACCAAGTGGTTCCCGATGAAGATCTATGACGCCTCGTCGGGGGCGCCGAAGGCGGCGGAGTACACGCCGCTCGCAAAGGCTGGGAAGCCCTACAACATCTGCGTGCTGTTCCCGCACATGAAGGACAGCTTCTGGGTCGCGGTTGCCTATGGCATCGTCAAGCAGGCCGAGACCTCGAACGTGAACATGAATCTCTACGAAGCCGGCGGCTACGAGAACCTGCCCAAGCAGCTCTCGCAATTCGACGACTGCATGGCCGCCAAGGCCGATGCCATCATCGTCGGCGCCATCTCCGGCGCCGGGCTGATGAAGAAGTTCGAGGAGGCCAAGGCCAAGGGCATACCGGTGGTCGGCGTCACCAACCCGCTGCCACCCAACGCGCTGCCGGCGGCCAACTATGTCGACTTCGTCGCCATGGGCGAGGTCACCGGCGAGGGTCTGCTCGCCCAGACCAAGCCGGGCGAAAAGCTGAACATCGTCACCTTCCCCGGCCCTGCGGGCTCAGGCTGGGCGGAATCCTTCAACGAAGGCTTCAAGAAAGCCGTGGCGAAGAACCCCGACGCCAAGATCCTCGGTGAAAAGTTCGGCGATTCCGGTGTCGCCGTGCAGCTCCAGCTGATCCAGGATGCGCTTCAGGCCTATCCCAGCATCAACGTGATCTGGGGCACGGCCCCGACCGCCGAAGCCGCCATTGGCGCCGTCGCCGAGGCCGGACGCTCCGACATCAAGATTGTCTCGTCTTACGAGAACCAGGCCATGCTCGACGCGCTGAACCGTGGCGACATTCTGGCTTTCGCCACCCAGTACCCCGTGGGTGAAGGGGCGATCGCGATCGACCAGGCGATCCGGCTGATCGAGAAGAAGCCGGTGATGTCGCTGGTGCAGCCGGTCGCCGCGGTGATCGACAAGACGACCGTTCCGAACCTGCAGATGGATCTCGTGCTCGCGCCGGCAAGCTGGAGCCCTGTCTATTCCGTCAAGGCGAAGTGAACGGCGCCGAAGCGTGGCGCCCCTCCCTCTCTCCCCGGCGGGAGAGAGGGAGGAAGTTGTGCTCGGCATGGTCTGACATGCGCCGGATCACGGCAATGGCACCGCCTCTGCGACGCGGGAGGCCGAAGGAGAGCCGATGGACACCAGCGCAGAACTCCCACAGACGACCGCGTCGGGCGCGTCACTGCTGGAGCTGAAGGGCATATCCAAGCGCTTCACCGGCGTGCGGGCACTCGATCATGTCGATCTCGACGTTCGCGCGGGCGAGTTGCACGTGTTGTTCGGCGAGAACGGCGCCGGCAAGTCGACACTGATCAACGTCATCGCAGGGACTTTCCCGCCGGACGAGGGCAGCATCCACTTCGACGGCGAGGAGATCCGCCACCTGACGCCACAGCGGGCGCGTGCCATCGGCATCAGCCCGGTGTTCCAGGAGTTCTCGCTGGTGCCAAGCCTGACCGTCGAGGAGAACCTGTTTCTCGGCCGCGAGGTTTCGACCGGCGGCATGTTGCGGGCCGGGGCGATGCGCAAGAAAGCCCGCGCGCTGATCGACGAACTGGGCTTCGACCTCGATCCGGGCCGGCGCGTTGACGAGCTGTCGCGGGCGCATCAGCAGATGACGGAGATCGCCAAGGCCCTGCTCGGCAAGGTGCGCCTGCTGATCCTCGACGAGCCGACCGCCTCGCTGACCGATCGCGAGACCGGCCGCCTGTTCGAACTAATTGCTCGGCTGAAGGTGCAGAATGTCGGCATCATCTACGTCTCCCACCGCATGCGGGAAATCCGGGCGCTGGCGGACCGGGTGACGGTGCTGCGCGACGGGCGGCACATCCGCACTGTCGATGCCGCGCGGGTGACCGATGGGGAACTCGTCGAACTGATGACCGGCCGGCGGATCGACGTGCTGTTCCCCTCCATTCCGCACGCGCCTGCACAGGTGAAGGTCGATGTTGAGGGCCTTACACTCGCCGACGGGTCGGTGCGCGACGTGAATTTCTATGCGCGTGCCGGAGAGATTACCGGCGTCGCCGGTCTTGTCGGCTGTGGCAAGTCGGAGTTGGTGCGGGCGATCTACGGCCTTGAACCGGTGGTGGGCGGCATCGTGCGCATCAATGGCACGCCCTATGACGGGGCTTCGCCGCGCGCGAGCCTCCAGCGCGGCGTGGCCTATTTCCCGGCCAACCGGGTCACGGAAGGTCTCGCTTTGTCGCGCCCTATCCGTGAGAACACCTCGATGACGGCGCTCGACCTGCCCCGGCTCGCCCGGTTCGGCATCATGCGTCGGGGTCAGGAGCGCAGTCTCATAGCGGCCGCCATGGAGCGGCTGAAGCTGCGCCCGCCCAATATCGAGCGACCCGCAGGCGCGCTGTCCGGCGGCAACCGCCAGAAGGTGATGTTGGGTCGTGCACTAACCCGCGACCTTCAGGTCTTCCTGTTCGACGAACCGAGCGTCGGCATCGATGTCGGAGCCAAGCTCGAGGTCTATGAGTTCATGAAGCAGCTGGTGGAGGCGGGGGCGGCGGTCATCGTGGTCTCGTCGGAGCTACCAGAGGTGCTGGCGCTCTCCAACCGCCTCTATGTCATGCATCAGGGCCGCATCGCCGCCGAGCTCGCTGGGGCGGACAAGACCGAGCAGAACGTGCTCGCATCCTTCTTCAAGGACCATCTGGCGACGGAGGCGGCATGAGCGCGCAGGCCTCCTCCCACTCGCCCGGCGGAGCCGCACCGTTCGGCATCGCCGCCGTCTTTGGCCGCCGCGTTCTCGGCCGTGTCGGCTTCCTGCCGGCACTGCTCGTGCTGGTCGTCGCCGGCATGTCGGCCATCGACGCGCAGTTTTATGGGCCGATCAACATTCTCAACATTCTCCGCAATGCTGCGCTGCTCACCATCATCGCCTGCGGACAGGCCATGGTGATCATCGTCGGCGGCTTTGACCTGTCGGTTGGCGCGGTGGTGGCGCTGGCAAGCGTCGTTACCGCCAAGGCCATGGCCATGGCGGCCCTCGCCTTCCCCGGCAACGACGCACTGATCATCGCCTGCGGCGTCATCGCCGGGCTCGGCAGCGGCGCGGTGGTGGGCCTGATCAATGGCCTGTGCGTCGCGCGGCTGAAAGTGTCCGGCTTCGTCGTCACGCTCGGCACCATGTCAGCCACCGCCGGTGTCGCCTTGATGATCACCTCCGGCATCCCGGTTTACGGCATGCCGCCGAGCTTCGTGAAGGAGTTCGGTCGGGCCCAGTTCCTTGGCCTGCCGACAACGATCTACATCGCACTGACGGTGCTGCTGATCATGGTGCTGGTGCAGCGCCGCACGCTGTTCGGCCGCTATGTCTATGCGATTGGTGGCAATGCCGATGCGGCGGTGGTGTCCGGCGTCCGCATCAAGCGTCATATCGTCGGGGCCTATGTCCTGTCGGGCGTACTCGCGGCGCTTACCGGCCTCCTGCTCACCGCGCAGGTCGGCTCGGGTCAAGCGAGCTTCGGCGGCGATCGCATGATGCTGCAATCCATCGCGGCCGCCGTCATCGGCGGCGTCAGCCTGCGGGGCGGCATGGGACGGGTCGAGATCGTCGCGGCCAGCGCGCTGTTCCTCACCATCCTCGGCAATGCGCTGAACCTGCTCCACATCGATTCACGTCTGCAACCGGTGTTCCTCGGCGTCATCATGGTTGCGGCGGTGGCGCTGGACGAGATCGGCCAGCGGAGGAAAGCCCGTGTCTGATCTCGATTTGTCCACCGCACCGGCGACCACCTCCGGAGCCCGGCGCCTCGCCATCCAAGCCCTGTTGTGGCAGGCGGCGCTGCCTTTCGCCCTCGTACTACTGCTGCTCGGCTTCGCAGCCGTGGAACCTACGGTGCTGACCCCGGGCAATCTGGTGAACATTGTCCAGCAGGCGAGCTATCTCGCTTTGTTCGCCATGGCGCAGACGGTGGTGATCCTCACCCGCGGCTTCGACCTCGCGCTCGGGCCGACCGTCTCCATGGTCAGCGTGGGCGCCGCGCTGGCCATGGCTGGCTCGGTGGCCGGCGGCCATGAGCCGGCGGCGGTGCTGCTCATCGGCCTCGCCGCAGGCTTCGCGCTCGGCGCCGCCTGCGGCCTGTTCAATGGCCTGGTCGTTGCCTGTCTCCGTGTCAGCCCCTTTGTGGCGACGCTTGGCAGCTACAACATCGCCATCGGCATCGCCACCACGCTATCGGCCGGGCGACCGGTGCAGGGCGTGCCCGACCTGTTCTCGCATCTGCTTTATGGCGCCAGCCTATTCGGCGTGCCAGCTGCTGTACTCATCACACTCATTGTCGGCGCCACCCTCCATTTCGTGCTGACCCGCACCGTCTATGGCCGCGAGCTCTACATCATCGGCACCAATCCACGCGCGGCAACGGTCGCTGGCCTGCCGGTCAAGCGACTGCTGGTCGCTACCTATGTGCTGTGCTCGACCCTGGCGGCGCTGGGCGCGCTGATGATGACCGCACGCACCGGTTCGGGCGAACCCAATCTTGGCGGCTCGCTATCGCTGCAGGCCATCGCCGCCGCCGTGGTGGGAGGAACCAGCCTTGCAGGCGGGCGTGGCGGCGTCGGCACGGCGGTGGTCGGCGCGCTGTTCGTCACCATCCTGTCCAACGGCATGAATCTCACGCGGATCGACGGCTATGTGCAGATGGTGGTGCTTGGCGCCATCGTCATCATCGGCGTCGTTCTCGACCGGTTGCGGCTGGAGCGACGCTGATGCGCGAGAACGGTCACGACATGGTGCCGAACAGGGCGGCGCTCTTTCCCTCGCTCTATGTGGCTTCCTCGCTGGACGACGCTCTCGCCGCCCTTGCCGAGCGTGGTGTGGAGGGCTCGCCTTTCGCGGGCGGCACATGGATCATGCGGGCGCCGCTGCGCCATGAGCGGCCAGGGCAGGCCTATGTCAGCCTCGGCCGCCTCGCGGAACTGAGCCGGATCGAGACGGAGAACGACCATGTCCGCCTCGGCGCAAGCATCACCCATGCCCACCTCGCGGAGAGCCTGCGTGACCTGCCGGATCTGCGGGTGCTCGCGGAGGCGGCCGGCCGTTCCGCCAACCCGGCGGTACGCCGAGCGGCGACGCTGGGCGGCAATCTGTGCACGGCCAGCTTCCCGGCCGCCGACCTCGTCCCCGCGCTGCTGTGCCTTGACGCCGAGGTCGATATTGCCTCGCCAGGCGGTGTGGAGCGCCTGCCGCTTGAGCGGTTCCTCGCCCTTCGCCCGTCGCTTGAATCCGGCCGCTTGCTGACGAGTGTGCGCGTCCCACGCTCGCTCGCACGCAGTGCGCATGTGCGCCTGCCGCTGCGCAAGGCGGGCGACTACCCCACCGCCATTGTGAGCCTGTCGGTGGAGCGCAACGAGGTTGGACACGTCACGCAGGTGCGTGTCGCCGTCGGCGCTGTCGAGGCCGTCGCCCGGCGCTGGCCACGCCTCGAGGCCGCGCTGATCGGCAGCCCGCTCGACGCCGCCTTGGCCCACCGCGCGGCGGCGGAACTCGCCGATGAATTCCATGGGCGCGACGGCATCGATGCGCCCGGCTGGTACCGCGTCAGCGTACTGCCCACTCTCGTCCGACGGGCCGTCGCGGCGCTTTATTGATCACTACGGGAGCTCCTGATGCCGATCGACATGACAGTCAATGGCGAGGCGAGGCGTACCGTCTGCGATCCGCTGACTCCGCTCATCGACCTGCTGCGGGATGAGTTCCACCTCACCGGCGCGAAGCCAGTGTGCCGCGAAGGTTTCTGCGGCGCCTGCACGGTGCTGGTGAATGGCGCGCCGACAACGTCCTGTCTGACCCCGGCCGCTCTGGTCGAGGGGTGCGAGGTCGTCACCATCGAAGGCATGTCGGCTGGCGACCGACTCAACCCGGTCCAGGCGCAGCTGGACCTGCACGACGCCGTGCAGTGCGGCATGTGTTTTCCCGGCATGGTCGTAACCCTGTCCCATTTTCTCGATCACAGCCCCCGGCCAAGTCGGGACGACGTTCGCGCCGCGCTCACCGGAAACATCTGCCGCTGTACCGGCTATGAGCGCATCGTCGAGGCAGCGCTGGCCGTTGCCGCAGGTCGCATGGAGGTACCCCGGTGACCGTCGATGCCGTGATGGAGTTTCGTCGCCGCGATGCCCGCGACAAGCTGACCGGGCGCACGCGCTACACCATTGATCGCGCGGCTCCGGGCATGCTGCACGCGGCCGTGCTGCGCGCACCGATCGCGTCGGGGCGGCTTGTGAGGCTCGACACCTCGAAGGCCGCCTCGCTGCCGGGCGTGCGCGCTCTGGCCACCGCCGCCGATGCGCCGGGGCGCGTGGGTATCGGCATAGCCGATCATTCGCTCTTCGCCGAGGATTTGGTGCGGTATGTCGGCGAACCGCTTGCCGCCGTGGCCGCGGACACGCCGGAGCAGGCGCTGGTGGCGCTGGCGGCGATCGAGGTCGAGATCGAGCCGCTGCCCGCTGTCCTCACCATGGAGGAAGCGCTGCAATCGGATGCACCGCTCGTTCACCCGCATTGGCAGGACTATGAAGTTCTGTTCGAAGGCGGCGCCCGCGCGGGGAATGTCGCCTGGGAGGCGACGGTCGTGCGCGGGGATGTCGACGCCGCTTTCGCTCGCGCGGATGTGACGATCATCGAGAGCGCATTCCGCGTCGGCCGGCAGAACCACATGGCCTTCGAGCCGCGAGCCGCGGTCGCGCGCTATGAAGACGGCCGCTTCCATATCGAGACCTCCACACAGGTGCCGTGGACGGTGCGCAATGCGACCGCGCGATTTCTCGGTGTGCCCGCTTCGCAGGTGCGGGTAACCGTACCGCCCGTGGGCGGAGCCTTCGGCCTCAAATTTGACATTGCCATCGAACCCTTCGCCGCGCTGCTGGCCAAGATGAGCGGCCGGTCGGTACGGCTGGCGAACACGCGCGAAGAGGAAATGCTCACCTGCCTGTTCCGCGAGAATGCCGAAATCCGCATCCGCTCGGCGGTGACGCGGCAGGGCGAGATTGCCGGTCGCGAGGCGGTGGTGCTGATGGATTGCGGCGCGCATGGCGGCGAGCAGATCTTCCTGACCACCATGACCGCCCACACGCTGGGCGGCAATTACCGGCTCGGCGCGGTCCGCCTCGCCTCCCGTGCCGTCTACACCAACACTCCTCCCAACGGCGCCTTCCGGGCCTGTAATGGGGTCTACAACACCTTCGCGCTGGAACGGCACACCGACGAGATCGCCGCGGCCCTCGGCATGGACCCGCTCGAGTTCCGCCGGCGCAACGTGCTCGGCGACGGCGATCTCGGCGCTACGGGCCAGGTCTTCGAAGGCGAGGTGCTGCGCCCGATGCTGGCGCGCATGGGTGCCCTGCGCGCGCGCCGCGAGCCGACCCGCGCTGAGGATGGGCGCCTCTACGGGCGGGCGACGACCGTCGGCACTTGGTTCGTGTTCACGGGCCCGTCGGCCGCAACGGTGAACATGAATGCCGACGGCAGCGCCACGCTCGTCACTTCCGGCGTCGAGATCGGCTCCGGCTCGATGATGCAAAGTCTGCCGCAGATCGTCGCCGGAGCGCTCGGCATCCGCCCGCAGGATGTAGTGGTCCGACAGGCCGACACCGATGCCTCGGGCTACGATGTCGGCGTCGGCGGCGGACGGCAGACCGTCTCGCTCGGCGCCGCCAGCCTCGCGGCAGCGGAAGAGGTCCGGGATAAGCTCTTGGCCGTCGCGGCACAGATGCTGGATGCCACCCCGGACGACCTTGTGATGCGCAAGGGAAGGATCGAGATCGCCGGTCCCAATGGCGCCGGCTTCAGCATTGCCGAGGTGACCGCACGGGCGCAGGCCCTGTCGGGCCCGGTCGGCGGCACCGGCAGTTCCACCCGCAAGGGCGTGCCCGCCCTGCCGGGCTGCGTCGCCGGCCACTTCATCGACGCGCTCGATATTCCGGTCTTCGCCGTCCATGACTGCGAGGTCGCGGTTGATCCCGATACCGGCCATGTCGAGGTGTTGAGCTATCGCGTGGTGCAGGATGTTGGACGGGCTCTCAACCGCAGCGCCATTGGCGGCCAGATTCAGGGCGGCGTCGTGCAGGGCCTCGGCTATGCGCTGCACGAGGAGGTGTCGATCGACGCCTGCGGCCGTGTCCGCCAGGCGGGGTTCGAGACCTACCGCGTGCCGCTCGCTGGCGACGTGGTGCCGGTCGAGATCGATCTGTTCGAAGGCGCGCCGTCCCTCGGACCGCTGGGCGTCAAGGGCGCGGGCGAGGTTCCGATTCTCAATGTGGGGGCGACAGTGGCCTGCGCGGTGGCAAACGCCACGGGTCTGCGGGTGCAGGAGCTACCCTTGACGCCGCCGCGCGTCCTCGCCCTTCTGCTCGGCCGCCAACCAGAACTCGCCTTCCCCCATATCCTCCCAGAGTGGGCGGACAATCTTGTGCTGCCGCACAGCGCAGGGACATGATCGCGGCACGATCCACGATCGTGTTCCAGTCTGCTTCTGCGCGCACGCGCGACCGTCATGGCCACGTTTCGGCGGCGGCATCGCTAGCAAAGGCCTATCGGGCGTCTTCTCACTTTAACGCCGGCGTCAGGCGCCCCCGTCTCAGTAGGCTGCAGCAGATGCCGAGTCCGGGCAATTGACTGCGAATGTTCGTCACCTAATTGTCGTCGCCTAAACCAATGTAAACTCAACGACATACGTGTTCGCAATTTCACCTTGGTCGGCGCGCCAGTTCTTTTCAGAAGCGTGAACACCGGGCATGGGTGACGCCTGTTTAGCCGCACGCGCCCGTTTGGCATCGTAACCACATCCCAGAGCGCGCCTGACCCGCCGCTCTTGTGTTTCACGGCCGGCGATCCGAGAGCACACGTGCAACCTTGGGCGGTGGATTGCGTCTCGGGGACGCTGGGTCATCACCGTGGCGGACGATCCCGCTCGACCATCAACCAATCATGACTTCACACCTTGGGGCCACGCACCTTCCCTAAGGTACTGTTTCTAAACAATATTTAACTCACATCTTGTCACCATCCACGGCACACTCCCTTCGCGCCCCCATGGGCGATGGGAGTCCGGGATGAGCGAGACGGCGGAGCGGACCTCGGCGTGGCGGGGGCGCGCCATCTTCATGGCGGGCCTCCTGCTGGCGGTGGGCGGCGGTCTCTATGTCTGGTCAGGCCGGGCGAGCACGCCCCGCGCGGCCGAGGAGCCCGCCCCGCGCGCGGCGGTGCCGGTGAACGTGGCGACCGTGGAGCGCCGCTCGCTCGCGGTTGTTCTCAACGGCATCGGCATGGTGCAGGCCTCACGGACCGTGAACATTCATGCCCGCATCGACGGCACGCTCCAGTCGGTGAATTTCCGCGAGGGTCAGAATGTGAAGGCCGGCGACGTGCTGGCGCAACTCGACCCGAAGCTGGCGCAGGCCAATCTCGATCAGGTCCGCGCCGGCAAGGTCAAGGACGAGGCGCAACTGCGCGGGGCGGAGGCGGATCTCGCCCGCTATGCCGCGCTGGTGCAGAAGGACTATGCCAGCCGTCAGACCTTCGACCAGCAGCAGGCCACCGTCGACGAGCTCAAGGCCGCCGTCGCCGCCGATGCCGCAGCGGTGGAGACCGCGCAGACCAATCTCGACTACACGACGGTCACCGCGCCGGTGGATGGCCGGATGGGCATTCGCCAGGTGGATGCCGGCAATCTCGTTCATACCAGCGATTCGACGCCCATCGCCGTGCTCGCCACGCTCACGCCGATCGACGTGGTGTTCTCGCTCCCGGAAAAGGACATCGCCGCCGTGCAGGAGGCGCAAGCGCGCGGGCCGGTGCTGGCGGTCGCGACGCGTGATGATGGCACGGTGCTCGGCACGGGCACGCTGACCGTCATCGACAACCAGATCGACGCGACCACGGCGACGCTGAAGCTGAAGGCGAGCTTCCCCAATGACGATGAGCGGCTGTGGCCCGGCGCCTTCGTCCATGTCGCGCTGACCGTCGGCACGATGAAGGACGCAGTGACCGTGCCGGTCGCCGCGATCCAGCGCGGGCCGGACGGCGTCTTCGCCTGGGTGGTGACGGCGGAGAACACCGCCGTGGCCCGGCCGATCGTCACGGGCCATGTCGCGGACGGATTCGCGGTTGTGAAGGAGGGGCTGACAGACGGCGACCGGGTGGTGGTCAACGGGCAATACCGGCTGCGTGCCAACACGAAGGTCGCGGTCGCCGGGGGCGACCGGGAAAGCCTGGCCCAGGATACCCCGGCGGCGGGCAAATGAGGCGCGCGCGGTGAACCTCTCGGCTCCCTTCATCGAACGTCCGATCGCCACAACGCTGCTGATGGCGGCGCTCGCGCTGCTTGGCGTCGTCGCCTATCCGCTGCTGCCGGTCGCGCCTCTGCCGCAGGTGGATTTCCCGACCATTCAGGTCTCGGCCTCCCTGCCCGGCGCCAGCCCCGACACCATGGCCGCCGCGGTCGCCGCGCCTCTGGAACGGCGCTTCGGCCAGATCGCCGGGCTCGACCAGATGACCTCGACCTCCACCCTGGGGTCGACCTCGATCACGCTTCAGTTCGCGCTCGACCGGGATATCGACGGCGCGGCGCAGGACGTGCAGGCGGCGATCACCGCCGCGCAGCGCCAGTTGCCTGACGACCTGACCACGCCACCAAGCTATCGCAAGGTCAACCCGGCCGACAGCCCGATCCTGATCCTCGCCGCGCGCTCGGACACCATGCCGATCACCCAGGTCGATGATTTCGCCGACAATGTGCTGGCCCAGCGCCTCTCCCAGGTGAAGGGCGTCGCGCAGGTGGTGATCGGCGGCGAGCAGAAGCCGGCGATCCGGGTGCAGATCGACCCGGCCCGGCTGGCGGCCAGCGGGCTCACCTTCGAGGATGTCCGAACCACGCTTGCCGATTCCACGGCAGAGGCCGCGAAGGGGTCGATCAACGGCGCCGTGCGCAGCTTCACCATTGCCGCCAACGACCAGATCGTCACCCCGGCCGACTATGACGACGTGATCCTCGCCTATCGCAACGGCGCCCCGCTGCGCGTGCGCGATGTCGGCCATGCGGTGGAGGGAGCGGAGAACACCCATGTCGCGGCGTGGAGTACCGGGCGGCCCGCCGTGGTGTTGTTAGTGTTCAAGCAGCCAGGCGCGAATGTCATCGAGACGGTGGACGCCATCAAGGCCACCCTGCCACGGCTCGATGGCATCATTCCCGCTGGCATCAGCATCGATACCATCGTCGACCGTACCACCACCATCCGTGCCTCGGTCGCGGATGTGGAGTTCACCCTGCTGCTCACCATCGCGCTGGTGGTGATGGTGATCCTGCTCTTCCTGCGCAATCTGCGCGCGACGCTGATCCCGGCCGTGGCCGTGCCGCTCTCGCTCGCCGGCTCGGCGGCGGTGATGTACGCGCTGGGCTTCAGCCTCGACAATCTGTCGCTGATGGCGCTGACCATCGCGGTCGGCTTCGTCGTCGACGATGCCATCGTTGTGGTCGAGAACATCGTGCGCCACATGGAAGAGGGCGAGCCCGCCTATGCGGCGGCGATGAAGGGCGCGCGCGAGATCGGCTTCACCGTTCTCTCAATCAGCATTTCGCTGGTGGCGGTGTTCATCCCGCTCTTGCTGATGGGCGGGATCGTCGGACGGCTGTTCCGCGAATTCGCGCTCACCGTCACCGCCTCCATCGCCGTGTCGGCACTGGTATCGCTGACACTGACTCCGATGCTCTGCGCGCGCTTCCTCAAGCCGCCATCCCACACCCATGGCCGGCTTTACCGGATGATCGAGGCCGGCTTCGAGGCGCTCCTCGCCTTCTACGTGCGCACGCTGGCGGTCGCGATGCGTTACCGCTTCCTCACGCTCATGGTGTTCTTCGGCACCCTCGCCCTCACCGGCTGGCTGTTCGTGGCGGTGCCCAAGGGTTTCTTCCCGACGCAGGATATCGGCATCCTCAGCGGCCTGTCCGAGGCGGCGCAGGACGTCTCGCCCGACGAGATGAAACGCCTGCAGGTGCAGATCGGCGCGGTGCTCGCCAAGGACCCCGCTGTCGCGGCCTTCGGCTCGATGCTCGGTTCCGGCGGGGCGAACACCACCAATACCGGCCGCTTCTTCGTCGCGCTGAAGCCGCGTGAGGAGCGGGACGTCAGCGCCTCGGAGGTCATCAACCGCCTGCGCCCCAAGCTGGCGCAGGTGACCGGCGCCGCGGTCTTCCTGCAGCCGGCGCAGGACATATCGGTGGGCGGCCGGGTGTCGCGGGCGCTCTATCAGTACACGTTGACCGATGTGGACCTGCACGAACTTGAAGACTGGGCGCCCAAGCTTCTGGCACGGATCCGCCAGCTCCCTGAGTTCACCGATGTCTCCAGCGACCAGCAAGGCAACGCGCCCCAGCTCAAGGTGACCATCGACCGCGACCGGGCCTCCCGCTTCGGCATCCAGCCCTCGCTGATCGACGCGACGCTGAACGATGCCTTCGGCCAGCGGCAGGCGGCGCAGTATTTCACCCAGCTCGATTCCTATGCGGTGATCCTGGAGGCGACCCCGGAATTGCAGCGGCACATCGGCACGCTCGACCAGATTTATGTGAAGTCGCCGAGCACCGGGCAGGCCATTCCGCTCTCGACGCTGGTGACCATCGACCCGCAGGCGGTCGGGCCGCTCTCCGTGTCGCACCAGGCCCAATTCCCGGCGGTGACGATCTCCTTCAACCTAAAGCCCGGCGTGTCGCTCGGCGGGGCGGTGGCGGCGATCAACCGGGCCTCGGCCGAGCTCGGCGCGCCCTCCACCCTCAGCGGCAGCTTCCAGGGCAGCGCGCAGGTCTTCCAGAGCGCGCTGGCCAGCGAGCCGGCCCTGATCGCCGCGGCGCTGTTCGCGGTCTATGTCATTCTCGGCGTGCTCTATGAGAGCTTCATCCACCCGCTGACCATTCTGTCGACGCTGCCATCGGCGGGCGTAGGCGCGCTGCTGGCGCTGTGGGCGGGCGGCTTCGACCTGTCGGTGATCGGGATCATCGGCATCATCCTGCTCATCGGCATCGTGAAGAAGAACGGCATCATGCTGGTGGACTTCGCCATTGCCGGGGAGCGCGAGCGCGGCATGAGCGCGGAAGAAGCCATCACCGAGGCCTGCCGTCTGCGCTTCCGGCCCATTCTGATGACGACGATGGCGGCGCTGCTGGCCGGCGTGCCGCTGATGCTGGGCACGGGCACCGGCACGGAGCTGCGCCAGCCGCTCGGCTATGCCATGGTCGGCGGTCTGGCGCTCAGCCAGGTGCTCACCCTGTACACGACGCCGGTCGTCTATCTCTACCTAGCCGCCCTGCAACGCCGGCTGGGCGGGTCGACCACCACACCGCCGGTCACGCCTGCCCTCGCCAACAATTCGTGATTCGTCGGGGTTAGAATGCGGCGGCTAGCACGCACCCTCGGGGCCGGCCGCGTCGGCGATGAGTTGCCAGACCCGCTTGGCGTTCGCGACGATGCGGTCGCAGGACGGCGTGACGTCGGCATCACTGGCCCCGCGCAGCAGGGCGTGGCGGCGGGTTGCTTCAGCCTGCAGCATTATCGCGGTCAGCGCGTTGGCAATCTCAGGCAGTGAAAGGCCCGCCATCGCACGGGAGATATCGGCCTCGACCGCGCGCAACCCCGCCTCACCGCGACAGCTCGGCACGATCACGTCCGTCATGACGAACAGGCTCAGCGGTTCCATCTTTGTCATGTCGAGCCAATGAGAAAGCTTCACGCCAGTGGTCTCCTCGAACACTGAACCGACTGATGGAACTGTAGCGGCCACGTGAGAAGGCGCGTGTAAAACTTTGCAAATTGTCACGGCGGGCGCGGTCCCAGGCCGCCCCGGGATGGGATCGGCTCAGGGCGTTCCGTCGAGGCTTCCCGGCGCGCGCAATTCGCTCAGCAGGGCGCGCGCCTCGGTCAGCAAGGCATGCGCGCCGTCGCGGTGCCGGACCAGCGGGGAAAGCATGGCTTCAGCCTCGCCCGCACGGCCTTGCGCCTGCCAAAGCCGGGCAAGGCTCAGGGCGGCCTTGATCTCCCAGAAGGTCGCCTCCTGCTCACGGGCGATCCGCAGGGCCGTCATCAGCGCCGCTTCAGCCTCTTCGTCAGTGCGGGGCTCATTGCCGAGGCGGGTGAACTCGCCGGTGAGCCGCCAGAGCTCCGCGGCGAACCAGCCCTCCTCATTCTCCTGCGAGCGGGCCAGCGCCTCGGCCAGACAGGCCCGCGCCCGGCCGAGTTCGCCAGCCCGCGCAAGGGCCTGGGCGTATTCCGCCAGGAAGACGATGTAGTACACGCCATAGGCAATGCCCCGGAGCTTGATCAGCGCGTCGCCGAGGTTCTTGACGCCGATCGACAGGTCGCCCTCGCGGACGGCGAGCACCCCCGCAAAGCACTGGCCCCACACCTGCCAGAACTCGATCCCGTCCTGCGCGGAGACGTCGACCAGCCGGGTGATGTAGCGCCGGGCGCGCGGCAGGTCGTCGGCGAACAGCGCGACCGGGCATGCCGCCTGCACCAGCACCTGGCACAGCGTCAGCCGGTCGTCGCTCGCTTCGGCGACCGCCACGATGTCGTCGACCTCGGCCAGCGCGGCGTCGAACGCGCCCTGCAGCCAGAAAATTCGCGCGAGGAAACAGCGGCCGGTGAGCTTCTGCTCGAACACGAAGCGGATGATCTGGTCGCCGGTGGTCGGCACGACATAGCCCTTGACCATGTGCTCGAGGTGCCGGCGCGCCTCCGTCTGCCGGCCGAGCAGATGCAGGATGTAGCCGATCATGCGGTGGCCGACATAGCTGTCGTTCAGGTCGCTGCGGCGGGCGGCGACGTCGGCGAAGCGTTGCGCCAGGGCCAGCGCTTCCTGAAAGCGGCTCCGGTTGAGCAGGCCGGACCACAGCCCCCACAGGCCGCGCAGCTGATAGTCGGTGTCGTCGAGGCTTTCCGCCAGATCGAAGGTCCGCTGCCAGGCGGCCCGCGTCTCGTCCACCTGCCCCTTGATCTGCATGAGCGACCAGGCCAGCACCGCCTGGAGGCGCATCTGAACCTGCGCCGGGCAGGTGCCATCGACCCGCGCCAGCACGGCGCTGACATGGACATAGGCTTCGGCGATGAGTTGAAGCTGGAACCACAGCGGCACGGCCCCGAGCGTCAGGGCCACGGCGATCTCGGTGTCGCCGTCGGGCGACAGCGCCCAGTCGAGGGCGGCGCGGGCATTGTCGATCAGGTGGTGATGGTTCCGGGTCCATTCCGGCGCAGGGCGTCGCGGCCAATCACGATTGGCGCTGTCGAGCGCATCACGGAAAATCTCCGCATGCCGGCGCCGGAGCAGGTCGAGCTTGCCGCTCTCAGCGAGCTTCAGGCTGGCATAGGCGCGCGTTGTGTCGAGCAAGCGATAGCGCGCCTGCGAGCCATGCACATCGGCGACGACCAGTGACTTCTCGACGAGATTGGCGAGGGCGCTGATGACTTTCTGGTCCGTGGCCTCGTCATCGGCGACGATGGCGATGGCGTCATCGACGGTGAAGGTGCCGGCCAGTATCGCCAATTGCCGGAGGACGAGTTGCTCGAACGGCGGAAGCAGCGCGTAGCTCCAGTCGAGCAGCGTGCTCAGGGTCTGATGGCGCTGCCGTGCCGTCCGGCGGCCCTGCAGGTTCAGCCGGAATCGATCGTCGAGCAGATTGGCGAGGCCGACCACGCCGAGGCTTTCGACCCGGCCCGCCGCGATCTCGATGGCCAGCGCAATCCCGTCCAGCCGCCGGCAGAGATCGGCGACGACGGACGCTTCCGCATCGATCAGGCGGAAGCCGTTGAGGCTCGCCGCGGCGCGTTCCACGAAGAGCTGCACGGCCGGGTATTGCAGAGCCTCGGCGCTGGTGAGGCCGGGGCGCGGCGGCGGGGAATCGAGCGCGGACAGACGATGGATGTGCTCGCCACGCACCCGCAGCGGCTCGCGCGTGGTGGTGAGGATGTGAAGGCCCTCGCCGCCCCCGAGGAACAGCGCTTCCGCGAGGTCGGAGACGGTGTCGATGACATGCTCGCAGCTGTCCAGCAGCAGGAGCCGGCGCTTGGAGCGGGTCGCGGCGATCAGGCTGGGCAGCAACTGGTCCGTGCGCACGCCGATCCCCATAGCTGCCGCCACGGCCGTCGGGACGAGCTGCGGGTCATTCAGGGCCGACAGGTCGACGAAGCAGACTCCGTCGCCGAAACCGGCGGCGAGGTCATGAGCGACCGCGAGCGCCACGGTCGACTTGCCGATGCCACCGGGACCGACGAGCGAGACGAAGCGCTGCTCGCGCAGAAGCGAGGTGATGAACTGCACAGTCGCGGTGCGGCCGACGATGCGCGCGGGCACCGGAGGCAGGTTCGCGCTAACACCGCTGGGCTCGATCAGCCTCTCGCGCGTCGGCGGGATGTCCTCGCGCGTGATCGGAAACACGAAGGAATACCCGCGCCCGGAGATATTGACGATGTAGCGCCGCCCCTCCTGCCCATCGCCAAGCGCGCGGCGCAGGGCTGCGATGTGCACGCGCAGATTGGCTTCCTCGACGAAGGTCTCCGGCCAGGCGCTCTGGATGAGCTGCGCCTTACTGACAACGGCACCGTGATGGTCGAGAAGCGTCGCCAGAAGGGCCCGCGCGCGGCTGCCCAGCGTCACCGCCACCCCGTCCTGCGCCAGCAATTGCTGGCCCGGGTAGAAGGTGAAGGGCCCGAATCGTACCGGCCCGGCTAAAGCTGTGTTCTGCTCAATCACGGTGTTCCATTAGCCGGGTCGTGGCTCCGGGAACAGTCCCAGAACGCGATTGTTCGAGGGGGAGACGGCAGACTGTGAACACGACGCGTCAGCTCGCCCCGAGGCTCAGCCGCAGCCCCCGCAGCATGGAGCGCTGGAGCCACAGGAAGGTCAGCATCACCGGCAGGCTCGCCACCAGCACGGCGCCCATCACATCCGGCCAGTCCACCGCGTAGCGCCCCGCCGTCAGAGCATTGACGCGGATGGGCAGCGTGAAGTTCGACGAACTGCGCAGGATCGTCAGGGCCAGCACGAATTCGTTGAAGGCGGTGATGAAGGCGAAAGTCGCGGTCACCGCCACTGCCGGCATCGACAGCGGCAGCACGATGAGCCGCAGGATCTGGAACCGCGACGCGCCGTCGATGCGGGCAGCGTCCTCCAGTTCCACAGGGATCGCATCAATGTAGCCCCGCAGCATCCAGACCGCGAACGGCACCTGGAAAGCCGAATACAGCCCGATCAGCGCCAGCCTTGTGTCGGTGAGCCCCGCGCCCGCCACGAGTTGTGACAGCCCCAGCACCAGCATGACCGGCACCAGCATCTGCGACGCCAGCAGGATCTGCGAGGCCGCGCGCCGCCCCCGGAAGCGCCAGCGGGAGATCGCATAGGCGGCCGGCAGGGCGATCAGCGTCGAGATCACAGCTGTCGATACAGCGATAACAAGGCTGTTCACCAGCGCGGTTCGCAGTTCCGTGCGCGCCCACAGCCCCGCCCAGAAGGCACCGAGGCTTCCCTCGCCCTCGGCGCGGTGGAGCGTGTCGAGGGCGACGGCGAAGGGAAACAGGTTCACCGCGATCAGCGGCAGCAGGGCACACCAGGAGAGCACGCTGCGCTTAAGCATGGGCGGGGCGCTCCAGCAGGCGCAGCATCAGCACGGTCAAGGTTCCGAGGATGGCCAGCATCACCAGCGACAGCGCCGCCGCCTCGTCCAGCCGGCCCATGGAGAAGGCCAGCTTGTAGAGATAGGTCACGACGATATCCGTGCTGTTGGCCGGGCCGCCCTGCGTGAGGATCCAGATGATGGGGAATGAATTTGTCACATAGGCGATGTTGAAGATCAGCACCACGCCAAGGAAGGGACGCAGTAGCGGGAGCGTCAGATGGGCAAACCTCTGCCACGCCCCGGCGCCATCGAGCCGCGCCGCGTCGTTGAGTTCGTCGGGGATCGACGACAGGCCTGCCAGAAGAATGACCGTACTGAAAGGCACCGACACCAGCACGGCGATCAGGATCTCGAAGGCGAAGCTGGCGGGGATGGAGCCGAGCCAGACGACTGGCTGTTCGATCAGCCCCGTTGCCAGGGCGAGCCGGTTCAACAGGCCGTCCTCATCGCTGAGCACCCGCCGCCAGACCACGGCCATCGAGGTGACGGATATGGCCCAGGGCGCGAGCACGAGGAACTGGGCCAATCCTCGCCCGGCAAAGCGCCGGTTGAGGATCAGTGCGGCCGGCAAGGCGAGGAGTACGGTGCCCGCCACCACGGCTGTCGTCCAGATCACGGTCCGCGCCGCAATGTCCGGCAGGAGCGGGTCCGCCGCGAGGCGGGCGAAGTTGTCCAGCCCGGCAAAGGCCCCGATCCGACCGAAGCGGGACACGTCATGAAGTGCCATCCTGAGCAGCAGAAAGACCGGCACCAGGGTGATCAGCAAGGTCGTCGCGACGCCCGGGGCGATAAGCAGAAGCAGCGTCAGTCGGTGGTGCCGTTCTCCCCCGTCACCGGCGTGCCAGGACGTCGTCGATCTGCAGCGCGGCATCGGTCATGGCCTCTGTCGGCGTCTTCTGGCCGAGATACATGCTTTGCAGCGAGCGGACGGTAATTTCCTCAACTTCCGCCCAGCCTTTTATCGTCGGCGCGAAGCGGGCGTAAGGCAGCCCGGCGGCGAAAGCGGAGATATCCGGGTTGTCCTTGTAATAGCTGTCGCTCGCCCCCTCGACCGTCACCGGAAGCAGCCCTTCCGCGCGATCGAACTCGGCGCGGTATTTCGGGCCGTAGAGGAACTGCATGAAGTCCCAGGCCACCGTCTGGTTCTTCGACGAGCTGGACAGGGTGAGAACATCGGTGACGCCGAGCGTGACGGGCGCCGCCTGGACCGGCAGCGGCAGCACGGCGTAGCGCAGATTGGGCGCTTCCGCCTTCAGCTGCGGAATCAGCATCGGGTAGGTGAAGACGATGCCGATGCGCCCTTCCTTGAACAGCTTGAACACATCCTCGCGGCTTTGCGCCGTCGGCGAGGGCTCGGTCGCCTTGTCGTTGATCAGCGACTGGTAGAAGCTCGCGGCGCGAATAGCCTCGGGCGATCCGAGCCCGCTCTTGCCATCCTTGGTGAGGATTTCACCGCCAAAGCCCCAGAGCGCATAATAAAAATAGGTGTCGACCTCGACTTCCTTGCCCGGCAGCCCGAACCCGTAGCTGTTGGGCAGCGCCGACACGGCCTTCGCCGCGGTGCGTAGTTCGTCCCATGTCTTCGGCGGCTGCACGCCGGCCTTTTGCAGCAGATCGGTATTGACCACCATGGCACGCGCGGAGGCCGCCGCCGGCAGGCCGAGCAGGGCCCCCTTCACGGTCGCCGGCACGAAGAAGGCCGGAATGAACTTCGCCTTGAAGTCCGGCGTCGCAAGCGCATCGAGCGGCTGGAGCAGTCCATCGGCGGCGAGGTCCGACACCCACATGGTCGGCACGATGGCGATGTCCGGCTGATCGCCGCTGCTGATTTCGGTCGTCAGCTTCTGCAGGTAGCTATCCCACGGAATCACCTCGATCTGGATCCGGGTGCCGGGATGCTGCGCCTCATAATCGCGCGCGACGCGCTCAAGAAAGGGGCGCGTAAAGCCGGAATACTCCCCGGCGGTAAATCGCAGATCCGTTGCGCAAGCGCTTCCACCCGCCAGTGGAAGAACCGCTAAAGCAAGCGCAAGAAAAAATCCTGAAAAACGCGCCATTGTTATTGTCCCCCCACAATAGCAACCGAACCTAGCCCAGGGGGCAGCCGACTGGCAACAATCAGAAACATAGCGATGCGGCGGCTTTGTCGGACGCGCGTCAATTGCCTCAGCGGTTTCAGCCTCCGAGCATGGAGCTTGGGGCCGCCTGTCGTTGCGGGCCACCTTCCCCGGCAAAGGGTGCCGATCGCGCACGGCTCGCCTTCCGACCGCTCGACTGACGGGGACATAACGTCGATGGGCGGCCACGTCACAAGGGTGTGCGGCGCCATCCACAACTCCCTTCGGAGCGTGGATGGCGCCGCACGACACCCTTAGCGTTCGGACCTTCGATCCTAGATCAGGAAGTCGAACTGCGAGCTATCGAAGGTGCCGTGTCCCACCAGCTGGAAACGCACATCCGCGCCGTGGTCGAGGGCGGCGGTGGCGGCGAGGTTGCGGACGACATAGCCGTCCTCGTCACGGGAGACGATCTCCGCCCCCTGGAGCTGGGCGATCTCGTAGGGCGTGTCGATCTCCAGCGTCCAGCCACTCAGCGCGGCGCCCTCATTGTGCAATGTCACCTCGGCGGTGAAGTCAGCGGCCCGGCTCTCGACCAACGCGATGGACGCGTCGATCACGTCATTGCTGAGCGACACGGACGCCGTGCGCAGGGCACTCGCCTCCTCCCCGCCAACCGCGCGGCCGTTGACGATGAAATCATCCGCCGTGGCGCTGCCGCCCGAGGCCTGGAAGCCGAAGCTCACCTCCCCGCCGGCCGCCACCTTCCCGTTCCAGGAGGCGTTGCGCACCACATAATGGTCGCCGACATGGCTGACGATCTGGGCGTTCCAGATGTTGGAGATGTCGAAGGGGGCGTCGAACTCCACGGTCCAGCCGTTCAGCGTGGCCTCGGGCTTCAGCGTCATCGCGGCGGTAAAGCCGGTGCCCCAATTGCTGGCGACCGTGAAGGACACGGCGTCACCGCCAGCGGGCGGGGCGGCATCGTCATTCTCGATGGTGCCCCGTCCCGTGCCATCCGCGAGCGTGGCCCCGGTGGGACTGGAGAGAACGAGGTTGAAGGTCTCGTTGCCCTCCAGCACGCCATCGCCGATCGCGGCGACCTTGATGGTCTTGCTGGTTTCACCCGCCGCGAAGGTCAGCGTGCCGGACGCCGCCTGATAATCCTGTCCGGCCACCGCCGAGCCGTTCGCGGTCGCGTATTTCACGCTCACCGGCCCGGTCGCGGCTTCCGACAGGGTGACAGTGAAGGTGAGCATGCCCGCCGCGCTGGCGCTGCCCTCCAGCGCCGTGGCGTCGCTGACGCTGAGCGTGGGGAGGGTCGGGGCGGCCGCGTCATCATCCTGGATCACCGCGCTTGCCTGCGCGACGCCGATCACCGCGCCCTGTGCATTGCTGAGCAGCAGGGTGAAGCTCTCCGTGGCTTCGGCGAGATTGTCGCCGGTGATGGCGATGCGCACGGTCTTGGTGGTCTCGCCGGCGGCAAAGTTCAACGTGCCGCTGGCCGCCGTGAAGTCGTCAGCCCCGGCTGTGCCGGCGACCGTCTGATAGTTCACCGTCACGGCCTGCGTGGCGGCAGCCGAGAGGGTGATGGTGAACACGGCATAGGTGCCGGCGCCGCTACTGCCCCCCTCCTCCAGATCGAACTGGATCGGCTCGAGATAGGCCATCTTGTTGGTGTTCACCGTGCGCCAGTCATCGGCGAGGATGCCGCCCGTATCGCCGGAATTGGGGTTCCACGACCAATAGGTCCAGCTGATGCCCTCCTGGCCGGCGGGAATGTCGATCGTGCCGTCATTGTCGAAGTCGCCGGCCATGTAGGAGGTCAGCGCCTCCAGCCAGGGGGCGTCCTTCGGGTCGGTCAGCTTGGTGCCGAACTCGCCGATCAGCACCGGCGCGATGTTCTCGCGGTAGATATAGCCCCACATCTCGTCGAACTTCGCAGGGAGCTGCGCGGCGAAGTTGGGATCCTTGAACCAGGGCTGCTCATAGACCGAGTTGCCATAGTCATGCGCCGAATAGACCAGCTTGTTCGGCACATCGAGCTCGATTGGCCGGTCGGCCACGCCCTTGAGGTTACCGCCCCACCAGTAATTGGCGCCCTCATAGGAGCCGACGCCCTCGACGATGATCAGCCAGTTCGGGTTGACTTCGCCAATGGCGTTACCGGCCCGCTCGGCCGCCGCCGCCCAGTCACGGGCACCGCCGCCGCCCCATGTCCCGTTATAGGGCTCGTTATGCAGATCGGCGCCGATGACGGCGGTGTTGTCGGCATAGCGCTCCGCCAGCATCTGCCAGTCGTCGATCCAGGCGGCTTCCGTGTAGGTGCTGTCGTACCAGAGCCCATTCTCCGAGGTCCCGGCGCCGAAGGAAGAGCGGTGATGATCGAGAATGACCTTCAGCCCGATCTCCTCGGCATAGGCGACGATCTTGTCCATGATCTGCAGCGGCGTCAGGCCGCGCAGGTCCGGGTTCTGGCTGTAGTCGATGCCGCTGGCGCTGGTGGCGTGCAGCGTGGCGCTGGCGAAGGGCAGCCGGATGGTGTTGAAGTCCAGTTCCTTCATCTGGTCCATCATGTCCGTGTAGGACCGCGTCCAGACGCCATGCGGGGAAGCGTTGGAGGATTCGAAGCCGAACCAGTTCACGCCGGCGAGCTTCACCGGGTTGCCGTCGGAATCGACGATCTGGTTGCCGAAGGTCGAGAACCAGCCATCCGCCGCGCCGCCGCCCGCGCCCGCATCGCCCTCGACCACGGTCGTGCCGGCCACCGAGACGGTGGGCGGCGGCGTCACGTCGTCATTGGTGATGGTGCCGGTGCCGCTGGCGTCGGCCAGCGTCGCGCCGGAGGGCTTGGAGAGCGTGATGGTCAGCGCCTCGTTCGCTTCCACCACCTTGTCGCCGATCACCGGCACGCGGATGACCTTGGAGGTCTCGCCCGCCGCGAAGGTCAGCGTGCCCGATACCGCCTGATAATCCTGCCCGGCGGTCGCCGTGCCGTTGGCGCTGGCATAGGCGACGCTCACCGCGCTCGCTGCCGCCTTGGAGAGGGTGACGGTGAAAGAGAGATAGGCCGTGCCGTCATTCCCCTCCGCCACGCTCGCATCGCTGATGGCGAGCGTCGGCAGGGTTGGCGCAACGTCGTCATTGGTGATGGTGCCGGTGCCGCTGGCGTCGGCCAGCGTCGCGCCGGAGGGCTTGGAGAGCGTGATGCTCAACGCCTCGTTCGCTTCCACCACCTTGTCGCCGATCACCGGCACGCGGATGACCTTCGAGGTCTCGCCCGCCGCGAAGGTCAGCGTGCCCGATACCGCCTGATAATCCTGCCCGGCGGTCGCCGTGCCGTTGGCACTGGCATAGGCGACACTCACCGCACCCGCCGCCGCCTTGGACAGGGTGACGGTGAAGGAGAGATAGGCCGTACCGTCATTACCCTCGGCGACGCTGGCGTCGCCAATGGCGAGCGTCGGCAGGGTGGGCGCAACGTCGTCATTGGTGATGGTGCCGGTGCCGCTGGCATCGGCCAGCGTCGCGCCGGAGGGCTTGGAGAGCGCGATGCTCAGCGCCTCATTGGCCTCCACCACCTTGTCGCCGATCACCGGCACGCGAATGACCTTCGAGGTCTCGCCCGCCGCGAAGGTCAGCGTGCCCGATACCGCCTGATAGTCCTGCCCGGCGGTCGCCGTGCCGTTGGCGCTGGCATAGGCGACGCTCACCGCACTCGCTGCCGCCTTGGAAAGGGTGACGGTGAAGGAGAGGTAAGAGGTGCCGTCATTACCCTCGGCGACGCTGGCGTCGCTGATGGCGAGCGTCGGCAGAACCGGCACCGGGTCCGTCCCTCCCCCCGCCGGGGTTCCATTGATGACGAAATCATCGGCGACGATCGCCGTGCCGCCGGGCGACGCCTGGAAGCCGAAGCTCACCTCGCCATTGGCCGCCACCTTGCCGTTCCAGGCGGCGTTGCGGATGACGTAGTGGTCGCCGACATGGCTGACGATCTCGGCGTTCCAGATGTTGCTGATGTCGAACGAAGCGTCGAACTCCACGGTCCAGCCATTCAGCGCGGCGACGGGCTTCAGCGTCATCGCGCCGGTAAAGCCCGCCCCCCAATTGTCCGTCACCGCGAAGGCGAGGCTGTTGCCGCCGGCGGGCGGGGCCGCGGCATCGTCGTTCAGCAGAGTGCCGGTGGCCGTGC
This sequence comes from Ancylobacter sp. WKF20, assembly GCF_029760895.1. Classification (NCBI taxonomy): domain Bacteria; kingdom Pseudomonadati; phylum Pseudomonadota; class Alphaproteobacteria; order Hyphomicrobiales; family Xanthobacteraceae; genus Ancylobacter; species Ancylobacter sp. WKF20. The sequence continues at coordinate 1,034,259 of NZ_CP121679.1, read as the reverse complement.
CGTCGGCGATGGTCGCATCCGTGGGGCCCGAGAGCTCGACGGTGAACCGCTCATCCGCCTCGACTATCTTGTCCCCGATAATGTCGACATGGACCTGCTTGCTGGTTTCGCCCGGCGCGAAAGTGAGGGTGCCGTTGGTTGCCTCATAATCAGTGCCGGCGACCGCCGTACCGTTGACCGTCCGATACTGTACCGTCACGGGCGTGGTCGAGGGCTTGTCGAGCGTGACCATGAACATAAAGTGGACGTGGTCGCCATTGCCTTCGGACACCGACAGATCGGCGACGGACAGGGCCGGAACGGGGGTCGGCGTCAGCCCGTCATCGTTCAGCAGCGTGCCGGTGGCCGAGCCGTCGGCGATGGTCGCGCCCGTGGGGGCGGACAGCTCGACCGTGAACCGCTCATCAGCCTCCGCGACCTTGTCGCCGATCACGTCGACATGGATCTGCTTGGCGGTCTCGCCCGCCGCGAAGGTCACCGTGCCGCTGGTCGCCTCATAGTCCGACCCGGCGAGCGCGGTGCCGTTCGCCGTGCGGTACTGCACCGTCACCGGGCTGGTGGACGCCTTGTCGAGCGTGACCAGGAACATGAAATGCACATGGGCGCCGTCGCCTTCCGTCACCGACAGATCGGCGATGGAGACGGCCGGCAGCACGTTGGGCGCCTGCGCGTCGTCATTGACAATGGTGCCGGTCGCCCGCTCATCCGCCAGCGTCGCGCCGGACGGCGAGGACAGGACGAGATCGAACGCCTCGTTGAGCTCGAAAATGGCATCGCCGTTAATGGTGACCTGCACCGTCTTGCTTGTCTCGCCCGGCTGGAAGGTGAGCCGGCCGATAGCGGCCTGATAGTCGGAACCAGCCAGCGCCGTGCCGTTCAGCGTCGAGTAGTCGACGCTGACCACACCCGCCGCCGCCTTTGACAGGGTGACGGTGAAGCTCATCAAGCTCGTGCCGCTCTGGCCTTCGGAGAGCTGGGCATCGGCGACGCGGAGCGTCGGCAGCGTGCCGCCGGCATCCGCCGCCTCGATGAGGCCGCGCCATTTCTGGTAGGTGGCGTCTTCCACCGCGACGATGTTGTTGTAGTCCAGTTCCGCCAGCGAGACGCCGGTCAGCGTGTAGGTCTGGTTCTGCCCGACAATGGTAATGACCGTGGAGCCGTTCACCTCCGCCACGGTGAATTCGGCCGGGCGGAAATACTTGAAGTCCAGCTTGTCCGTCGCCGGGTCGAAGTCGAGCACGGTCTTGGAGCCGTAATCCCAGTCGATCAGATAGGTCGTGCCGGTGACGCCGCTCGGCGGGGCACCGGGGCCGGCGGTCGTCGGCCACACATTGGTGCCGACAGTCGGGATGTCGGCACGGCTGATCACCTGCGAATCAGGAACGGAAGCCAAGCCGAGCTGCAGAAAGATGCGGTCTTCGCGCACCTGCGCCGAATGGAACAGGAAGTTATCGGCCGAGAGGTCGGCCACCGTCGTGCCGAGCAGGATCAACGTCTGGCCGGTCGTGTAATTGCCGATGACCACGCCCTCGGCGCCGTCCACCATATAGAGCTGCTCGCGCGTGCCGTAATAGCGGAAGTCGACCACATCCGTGTCGGCGTTGAACGCCACGCGGTCGATCTGGCCGACCTCGTGCGAGCGCGCATAGACAGTGTTGGGCTTCTGCGTGATGCCATGTTCCCAGGCCAGCGCGCCGCTGAGATCCTGCCGCAGATGATCATTCTCCACCGGCACGAAGCTGTTCACGGTGAGCTGGCCGAGCGAGATGCCGACGATCAGCGTCTGCCTGCCGCTCCACGGGTCCATGAAAGCGACGCCCTCGCCGGTATCGACGACAATGTAGCCATGCACCGAGTTGGAGCCGAGATCGAGCTTGTCGCTCGCCGGGTTGAAGCCCTCGATGCGCCGCTGACCGGACGCAGGCAGTTCCGCGGAATAGATGGTGCCGGCCATGTCATGCCTCCTGGGTCATGTCCCGCTCTCACCGGAGCGGTAAAATCAATGCATGAGCCGCTGTCATCATCACGGGGGTGCCGGCGGGCACTCGATGAAGACGGCGCAGAAATCGACGAGCCCGCCAGCGCCGCGCCGGATCACCGCTCGCGAAAGGCGCGGGCGATCTGATCCTGCAACGGCTTGGCGATGTATTGCAGCGGCGTGCGGTCCTGCGTGCGCACGAACACTTCGGCCTGCATACCGGCGCTGACCGTCTGCGGCGCCAGCCGCGCCAGCTCCTCGGGTGGGATCGCCACCCGGATCGTGTAGAAAACCGCGCCGGTCTGCGGGTCGCGGCTGGTGTCGGGCGAGACACGCGCCACCCTGCCGGCCAGCAGCGGCGTTGTGCGCTGGTTGAAGGCGTGGATGCGCACATCCGCCCGCTGGCCGGGCACGATCTGGTCGATGTCCGGCGGGTTGACGCGCGCTTCCACCTGAAGCGCTTCGCGCGCCGGTACGATCAGCATGGCGGGCTCCGCCGGGGTGATGACGCCGCCCACCGTATGGACGGTGAGCTGATGCACGAAGCCGGCGCTCGGCGCCCTGATATCGACGCGCTTCAGCTGGTCCTCGGCGGCGATGCGCCGCTCGGCGAGTTCGGCCGCCTTGGCCTGAATCTCGCTCAGCTCCTTCATCACCTCCTCGCGCAGCACATCGTCGATCTCGATGATCTGCAGCCGGGTTTCGGCGATCTTGCCCTCGGTCTGCGCGACCGCCGCAATGAGGCGACCCTTCTCGCCGTCGAGCTCCGCCGCTTCGCGCTCCAGCGCCGCCTTGCGGGAGAGCGCCACGAGGTTCTTGGCGTAAAGGTCGCGCACGCCCTTCAACTCCTCGGCGATCAGCGCCGCCTGCCGGTCGCGCGCCGCCTGCTGGGCGCGAAGACCCGTCACCTCGTCCTCAAGCTGGCCAATCCGCCGGGCAAGCTGCGCCTTGCGCCCTTCACGCGCCGCCCGGCGGGCCTCGAACTGGTTCTGCTCAGTGGCGATCAGCTTGGCGATTGCCGGCTCGCCCGCTCGCGGCACCAGCTCCGGCGCCACCTCGATAACCTCAAGGCGGTCGCGCTCGGCGATCAGCCGCCCCTGACGCGCGGCGAAGTCGTCGAGTTGCTGGGTCACCACCTGAAGATTAGCGCGGGTGATGGTGTCGTCGAGCCGGATCAGCACCGCGCCCGCCTCGACCTGGTCGCCCTCGCGAACCTTAAGTTCGCCGACGACACCGCCGGTGGCGTGCTGCACCTTCTTCACATTGCCATCGACGACGAACTGGCCGGTGGCGACGACCGCGCCGTTGAGGGTCGAGGCCAGCGCCCAGACGCCCACAGTGCCGGCGAACAGCAGCACCGCCGCTCCGCCGATCAGGGTCAGCCGCCGCAGGGCGGGGCCGTATTCCGATGTTGGTGCCAGGATCGTCATGAGGCCACTGCCGTGCGCTTGATGCCGGGCACACCGTTCTGCCGGGCGAGCTTGCCCAGAACCTCCTCCTTCGGGCCAAAGGCCTGAATCCGCCCATCGCCCATCAGCGCGAGCCGGTCGAGCGAGGAAATCGCGCTCTGGCGATGGGTGACGACGATCACGATTCCGCCGCGCGCCCGCACGCCCTGCACCGCCTGCGTGAGCGCGGCGTCGCCATCCGGGTCGAGATTGGAGTTCGGCTCGTCGAGCACGACCAGAAACGGCGCGCCGTAAAGCGCGCGGGCCAGCCCGATGCGCTGGCGCTGGCCGCCGGACAGCGCCATGCCGCCCTCGCCAATGCGGGTGTCGTACCCCTCTTCCAGCCGCAGGATCAGCTCATGCGCACCCGCCGCCCGCGCCGCCGCGACGATGGCCTCGCCCGGCGCGTTCGGCGCGAAGCGGGCGATGTTCTCCGCCACCGTGCCCTCGAACAGCTCGACATCCTGCGGCAGGTAGCCGACATGCCGGCCCAGCGCGTCGGGCGCCCATTGATCGAGGCTGGCACCATCGAGCCGGACCTCGCCCTTGACCGGGCGCCACACGCCGACCAGCGCCCGCACCAGCGTCGACTTGCCGGACGCACTCGGCCCGATGATGCCGAGCCCCTGCCCCGCCTCCACCTGCAGCGACACGCCCGACAGGATCGGCGCCGAGCGTCCCGGCGCCGCAACGACGAGATTGTCGACCGTGAGCAGCGCCGCAGGCGGGGGGAGCGGGGTGTGATGCCGCTCGGCCAGAGCGGGCGAGGCCAGCACCTGCTCCAGACGGCGCAGCCCGAGGCGCGCGGCCACGAAGCCCTTCCAGTTGCCGACGGCGATCTCGATGGGGGCCAGCGCGCGCGAGGTCATGATGGAGGCGGCGATCATCGCGCCACCGGAAATCTGGTCGTGAATGGCGAGATAGGCGCCGAGCCCCAACACGGCCGATTGCAGCACCATGCGGAACACCTTGGCAAAGGCGCCGCTGGAGCCGGTCACATCGGCGGCGGCCAGCCAGTCGCTGACATGCCGGCGGTTCGCCTCCTCCCATCGGTTGGCGAAGGCGCCGCCCATGCCCATGGCGGTCAGCGCCTCGGCGTTACGGCGGTTCGCCTCGACAATCGCCTCGCGCGTGCCGCGGCTGGTCATCTGCGCCTTCATGGCGGCGCGGCTGGCCTGCTCGGTCGCCCAGGTCAGCGCGACGATGATGATGCCGCCGCCGAGCGCCAGCAGGCCGAGCCAGGGGTGCAGCAGGAAGCAGCCGGCGAAGAACAGCGGCATCCACGGCATGTCGAACAGCGCCGTCGGCCCGAGCGAGGCCAGGAAGGCGCGGATCTGGTCGAGGTCGCGCACGGGCTGGAGCGCCTCCTCGGCGCGCCGGCCCGCCAGCGAGAGGCGCCGCGCGGCGCTGAAGGCCAGCGGCGAGACCTGCTCGTCGAAGCGCGCCCCGATGCGCGCCAGCATCTTCACCCGCACCGAGTCGAGAAAACCCTGCAGGGCGTAGGCGACCAGCAGCAGCAGCGACAGGCCGATCAGGGTCGGCACGCTGCGCGAGCTCAGCACACGGTCATAGACCTGCAGCATGTAGAGCGAGCCGGCGAGCATCAGCAGGTTGATGACGGCGGAAAACCCCGCCACGGCGACAAAGGCCGGCCGGCAGGAAGCAAGAGCACGGGAGACGGGCGAGGCAGCAGCCATCAGGAACCTCAGGGAAGCGGGCCCCGCGCGCCCGCGAATTGCGGATCGGCGCGGCTTTCGGGCGCTAGGCACCGTCGCGGAAAGATGCCATGGGCTAGGCATCCCGGCACCGGCGCGGCGGTCGCGACTCGATGAACGGGGCGCAGAAATCGACGAGCCCGACACCGGCCCGACCCAGCGGGCCGCGGCGCGGGCGCAGGCCCTCAGGAGAACCGTCGGTGCCCGCTTCGCTCACCCGACCGTCCGGCCCATTCAGCGGCGCGTGGCATCGCCTGACCCCGTTCGCGCGGGCGCAGATCGTCGGCTGGGGCCTGTTCACGCTGGTCGATCTGGTGAACCGGCAGCTCACCTATCAGGATCTCACGGTCGCGCTGGCAATGAGCGCGGTGACCTACCTGCTTCTGGTCGGACTGTCGGCCGGTCTTGGCCTTGTCTACGACCGCATTTTCTCGGGAACGGTCCTCGGCGCGCGGGTGGTCGTAGCCATGGCCGCGCTGGCGGCGGTCGCTTCCACTCTCATCGTGCTGGCGACGGTTCTGGTTCGCCAGGGCTTTGGCTGGAGCATCCCGGACTGGGGCGCGATGGAGGAGATCGCGCTGCCCTTCACCCATTACGCGGTGGCGCTGACCGGCTGGAGCTTGCTGTTCTTCTGGATCCGGGCCGATCGCCAGCGCCAGGCGGCGCATGCGGCGGCACTCAGCGCCGAGACGCAGATGCTCGCGGCCAAGGCGGAAGCGCTCACCGCGGAAATCCAGCAGCTCCGCCTGCAGATCAACCCGCATTTCCTGTTCAACGCGCTAAACGGCATCGCCGAGGAAGTGCCGGAGCATCCCACGGCCGCACTGGCCATGCTGCGCGACCTCACCGACTATCTGCGCCATGTGCTCGCCGGCATCCGCGTTCCCGTGGTGCCGGTGGAGGAAGAGGTGGCCGCCCTCGCCGCCTATCTGCGCATCCAGCAGGCCCGTTTCGGCGCCCGACTGCGGGTGCGGGTGGAGATGGACCCCACCGCCGCCGGCCGGCAGATCGCCAACAGCCTGCTCCAGCCGCTGGCCGAGAACGCCGTCGAGCATGGCGACCGTTCGCAGGTGCTGGAACTCGCCGTCAGCGTACGGATGGAAGGCCCGGCGCTGCGGATCGACATCAGCAATACCGGCCGGCTGGACCCCGCACACCGGCTGCGCGCCGGTCATGGGCTCGGCCTCGCCAATTTGCGCCGGCGGCTTGATGTGCACTATCCCGGCCGCCATGCCTTCACCCTCGATGAGACCGGGGGTGGGCAGGTCGTTGCGACGCTGGTTCTGGAGGGCGAAGCGTGCTCCGCGTCCTGATTGCCGATGACGAGCCTCTGGCGCGGCGCGCCCTGCGCCGGCTGCTCGCGGCTCATGCCGATGTCGAGATCGTCGGCGAGGCCGAGAGCGTGGGCGAGGCGGCCGACCTGCTCGGCCGGCTCCAGCCCGATCTCGTCCTGCTCGACATCGAGTTCAACGGCCCCGATGGCTTCGACCTGCTCGCCGCCACGCCGACGCCGCCGCGCGTGATCTTCGTCACCGCCTATGCCGAATATGCCGTGGAGGCCTTCGCCGTGGAGGCGGTGGACTATCTGCTCAAGCCCGTGGCGCCGGAACGGCTCGACACGGCGCTCGACCGCGTCCGCCGGCTCCTCGCCGCTCATCCGCCCGCCAGCGACGTGATCGAGCTGCGCGTGCCCGGCCGCGTGGTGCGCTGCGTCCCTACCGACATTCTCGCTATTGAGGCGGAGGGCGATTTCAGCCGCGTGCATATCGCCGACCAGCCACCGCTGATGATCCTGCGCAATGTCGGCCAGTTCGCCGCCAGCCTTCCCTCCCCGCCTTTCCTGCGGCTCGGACGTTCGATCATCGTCAATTGCGACCGCATCCGCAGCGTCGACACGCGCTCCCGGGACGAGGTGCGGCTTGCCTTGCAGGGAATGGCCGAACCCATCCGCCTCGGCCGGGCCGCCGCCTCGCGCCTGAAGCAGGCCCTTTCCGGCTCGCGCGAATAGCGGCCATCGCCGCCCACCCGAACCCGCCTCGCGACGTTGAAGACGTTCCCCTGCCCTCGCCTGCCGGCGGGGGCAACGGGAGGCCGCGCGGCGTTTCGCCGGCCCATCGGCCTGCGGTTTCTCGACGAAACGACCAACGCTGAAAAGTAAAACAGTATGACTATTCAGCCTCCCAAGACTGTGGCATAGATTCCCTGCCGGCAAGCGACCCGACAGTGGCGCAGCGGCACCACCAACGGGAGGACGCCAATGAATTTCAGGGCTTTGCTGCTCGCGACCGCCATGGGCGGCGCGCTTCTGTCCGCCGACGCACAGGCCGCGGACCTCACCATCGGTTTCTCGCAGATCGGCTCGGAATCGGGCTGGCGCGCGGCCGAGACCACCGTTTCCAAGGCCGAGGCCAAGAAGCGGAACATCAATTTCAAGATCGCCGACGCCCAGCAGAAGCAGGAGAACCAGATCAAGGCGATCCGCTCCTTCATCGCGCAGGGCGTGGACGCGATCTTCCTCGCGCCCGTCGTCTCCACCGGTTGGGACTCGGTGCTGAAGGAAGCGCAGGAAGCCAAGATCCCGGTGGTCCTGCTCGACCGCGACATCGATCCGGCCGGCAAGAACCTCTACCTCACGGCCGTGACCTCCGACTCCGTGCATGAAGGCAAGGTCGCCGGCGAGTGGCTGGTGAAGACCGTGGCAGGCAAGCCCTGCAATGTGGTCGAGCTTCAGGGAACGGTCGGCGCCTCCGTCGCCACCAACCGCAAGAAGGGCTTCGAGGACGGCATTGCCGGTGCGTCGAACGTCAAGATCGTGCGCAGCCAGACCGGCGACTTCACCCGTGCCAAGGGCAAGGAGGTGATGGAGAGCTTCATCAAGGCGGAAGGCGGCGGCAAGAACATCTGCGCGGTCTACGCCCACAATGACGACATGATGGTCGGCGCGATCCAGGCCATGAAGGAAGCCGGCCTGAAGCCCGGCACGGAAGTTCTGACCGTCTCCATCGACGCCGTGCCGGACATCTTCAAGGCCATGGCCGCCGGCGAGGCGAACGCGACCGTCGAGCTGACGCCGAACATGGCCGGCCCGGCCTTCGACGCCATCATCGCCTACAAGACCAAGGGCACCGTGCCGCCCAAGTGGATCCAGACGGAATCCAAGCTCTACACGCAGGCGGACAACCCGAAGGCGATCTACGAGTCGAAGAAAGACCTCGGTTACTGAGCCGGCTCCGCCGCGGGCGCTCCTCGCGCGCCCCCGGTGCCAGCTCCGCGCGGGCCGGCCCTCCTCCGGTCGGCCCGCGCCGTTCTCCCGCCGTGTTCCGAGGTCGCCATGACTGATTTCGACCCCGCCGGCCAAGGCACCGGCATGTCCGGCCGTGAAGCAGCGCACCCGCTTCTCGCGCTGCACGGCTTCTCCAAATCCTTCGCCGGCTTCGTCGCGCTCGATCGCGTGGACTTCACCCTGCACCATGGCGAGATCCATGCACTGCTGGGCGAGAATGGGGCCGGCAAATCGACGCTCATCAAGGCGATGACCGGCGTCGTGACCCGCGACGCCGGAACGATGCGGCTCGGGGGTGAGGAGATCGCTCCCCGCTCGGCGCAGGAAGCCGTCAAGGCCGGCATCGCCACCGTCTATCAGGAAGTGAACCTCGCCCCGAACCTGTCGGTGGCGCAGAACTTGTTCCTCGGCCGGCAGCCGACCCGCTTCGGGCTGGTGCGCGAGGGCGAGATGCGCCGGCGTGCCGAGGTGCTGCTCGCGGAGTTCGGCCTCGCCATTGATGTGGCGGCGCCGCTGGAAAGCTACTCGGTCGCCATCCAGCACATCGTCGCCATTGCCCGCGCGGTCGACCAGTCCGCCCGCGTGCTCATCCTCGACGAGCCGACCGCGAGCCTCGACGCGCAGGAGGTGGAGGTGCTGTTCGCGGTGATGCGCCAGCTGAAAGAGCGCGGCATCGGCATTGTCTTCGTCACCCACTTTCTCGATCAGGTCTACGCGATCTGCGACCGCATCACCGTGCTGCGCAATGGTCGCCTCGCCGGCAGCGCGCCCATCGGCCAGTTGCCGCGCCTCGACCTGATCCGCCTGATGCTCGGCCGCGAACTGAGCGAGGCGACCGCCGCCCGCCCGGCGCGTATCGCCGGCGAGGAGGGCGCGGCGGTTGCGGAGTTCGCCGCCTATGGCCGGGGCGGCTATGTCGCGCCCTTCGACCTCACGCTGCGCGCCGGTCAAGTGGTCGGCCTTGCCGGACTGCTCGGCTCGGGGCGGACCGAGACGGCCCGGCTGGTCTTCGGCGCGGTGAAGGCCGATTGCGGGGCGGCGCAGGTCGATGGCCGCGCGGTGGCTATCGGCACGCCCCGCGAGGCCATGCGCCTCGGCTTCGGCTATTGCCCGGAGGAGCGCAAGACCGAGGGCATCGTCGCCGAACTCTCCGTGCGCGAGAACATCGTCCTCGCCTTGCAGGCCCAGCGCGGCATCCTGCGTCCGCTTTCGCGCCGCGAGCAGGACGAGATCGCCGCCCGGTTCATCCGCCTGCTCGACATCCGCCCGCCCGATCCCGAGCGGCCGATCGGCCTGCTCTCGGGCGGCAACCAGCAGAAGGCGCTGCTCGCGCGCTGGCTCGCCACCTCGCCGCGCCTGCTGATCCTCGATGAGCCCACGCGCGGCATTGATGTCGGCGCCCATGCCGAGATCATCCGGCTGATCCGCCAGCTCTGCGCCGACGGGCTGGCGCTGCTGGTGGTCTCCTCTGAACTGGACGAGATCGTCACCTATGCCGACGAGGTGATCGTGCTGCGCGACCGCACCCATGTGGCGCGCCTGTCGGGCGACGCTATCGACGTGCCGGCCATTCTGGCGACCATTGCCGACGCCCCCGCGCCGGCGGCGGCGTAGGGAGGGCCGGATGCTCATGAAGCTGCCGCGCATCGGCACCTCGCAGATCGTCGCCCTCGCCCTCATCCTCGCGGCCAACTGGTATGTCTCGCCGCAATTCTTCGACATCCGCCTGCAGGACGGCCGGCTGTTCGGCAGCGTCATCGACGTGCTGAACCGCGGCGCGCCGGTGGCGCTGCTGGCGCTCGGCATGGTGCTGGTGATCGCCATGCGCGGCATCGACCTCTCGGTCGGCGCGGTGATGGCGATCTGCGGCGCCATCGCCGCGAGCCTCGCCGACAGCCATCCCCTGCCGGTCGTGCTCGCCGCCGCGCTGGGCGCGGGGCTGCTGTGCGGGCTGTGGAACGGCCTGCTGGTGGCGGTGCTCGGCATCCAGCCTATTGTGGCGACGCTCATCCTCATGGTGGCCGGGCGCGGCATCGCCCAGCTCATCACCGAGGGACGCATCGTCACCTTCACCTCGCCGGAGCTGGCCTTTCTCGGCGGCGGCTCGGTGTTCGGCCTGCCGACGCCGGTGGCGCTGACGCTGGGCATGACTGTGCTCACCCTCATCGTCGTACGCGGCACCGCGCTCGGGTTAATGATCGAGGCGACCGGCGGCAATCCGCGCGCCAGCGCGCTGGCCGGCATCGGCACGCGGGCCATCACCCTCGCGGTCTATGTCTGGAGCGGGCTCTGCGCGGCACTCGCCGGCATCGTCGCGGCCGCCGACATTCTCGGCGCCGACGCCAACAATGCCGGGCTGTGGCTGGAGCTCGACGCCATTCTCGCCGTGGTGATCGGCGGCACCTCGCTGTTCGGCGGGCGCTTCTCCATCGTGCTGGCGGTCATCGGCGCGCTCATCATCCAGGCGATGAATACCGGCATCCTGCTCTCGGGCTTTCCGCCGGAGACAAATCTCGTGGTGAAGGCGGTGGTGGTGCTGGCGGTGCTGCTCGCCCAGTCGCCCCGGCTCGGCGGGCATCTGGCGGGGCTGCGTGTGCTGTTCGGCCGGGGCAAGCGGGAAGGAAAATCCTGATGGGCGCGATCTCCCGCCTGACGCCGGTACTCGCCACCACGGCCGTCTTCCTCGCCGGCTTCCTCATCTGCGCGACGATCTACCCGAACTTTGCCTCGCTGCGGGTGGTGATGAATCTGCTGACCGACAACGCCTTTCTCGGCATCGTCGCGGTCGGCATGACCTTTGTCATCATCTCCGGCGGCATTGATTTGTCGGTCGGCTCGGTCATCGGCTTCACCACCGTGTTCCTGGCGCTGGCCATCGAGCGCTGGGGCGTGCCGCCGCTCGCCGCCTTTGTGCTGATCCTCGTGCTCTGCGCCGCCTTCGGGGCGGCGATGGGGGCGATGATCCAGTATTTCGAGCTACCGCCCTTCATCGTCACGCTGGCCGGCATGTTCCTCGCGCGCGGGGTCAGCTTCCTGCTCTCCACCGAGTCGATCCCGATCAATGCCGAGCTTTATGCCACGCTGTCCGACCACGCGATCCGGCTCGCCGGCGGGGCGCGGCTGACGGTGCCGGCGATCATCATGCTGGCGGTGGTGGCGGGCGGCATGGTGCTGCTGCACCTCACCCGCTTCGGGGCGAATGTCTATGCGCTCGGTGGCTCGCGCAGCGCGACGGCGCTGATGGGCATCAACGTGCCGCGCACCACCGTGCTGATCTACACCCTGTCGAGCGTGCTGGCGGGGCTCTCCGGCATCGTCTTCTCGCTCTACACCTCCTCGGGCTATTCGCTCTCCGCCGTGGGCGTGGAGCTCGACGCCATTGCCGCCGTGGTGATCGGCGGCACGCTGCTCTCAGGCGGCTATGGCTTCGTCATCGGCTCCTTCCTCGGCGTGCTGATCCAGGGGCTGATCCAGACCTATATCAGCTTCGACGGCATGCTCTCGAGCTGGTGGGCGAAGATCGCCACGGGGCTTCTCCTGTTCATCTTCATCGCCTTCCAGCAATTGACGCTTCACCTCGCCCGCCGGCCCGCGCGCCGGGCACCGGGCGTGGCGCGGGTGTGACGCGCGGCACGGAGTTTGCCAGTATCGTGCGCGAGGGCGACGCGAGCCGCGCCCCTGCGCCGGGCTGTCGCCCGTTGCGTTCCTGACGAGAGATGAACCCGCATGTCCCCCAATACGCAGAAATTCTACATCGACGGCGCCTTCGTCGAGCCGCTGGAAAACCGCCCGCTCGGTGTGGTCGATCCGGCCACCGAGCAGGTCTTTGCCACCATTTCGCTCGGCACGCAGGCGGATGTCGACCGCGCCGTCGCGGCGGCGCGCGCCGCCTTTGCGAGCTTCCAGTTCAGCACCAAGGAAGAGCGCCTCGCTTTGCTGGAGCGCCTGCTCGCGGTCTATGAGCGGCGCTATGAGGATGTCGCACAGGCGATCAGCCATGAGATGGGCTCGCCCATCGCCCGCGCCCGCGACTCGCAGGCCTATGCCGGCCTCGGCCATCTGAAGGCGACCATCGAGGCGTTCCGTAATTTCGAGTTCGACGAGACCCGCGGCACCACTCGCGTCACCCATGAGCCGGTCGGCGTCGTCGGCCTGATCACGCCGTGGAACTGGCCGCTCAACCAGATCATGTGCAAGGTCGCGCCGGCCATTGCCGCCGGCTGCACCATGGTGCTGAAGCCCTCCGAGATCGCGCCGATCTCCGGCATCGTCTTCGCCGAGATCATGCACGAGGCCGGCTTCCCCAAGGGCGTGTTCAATCTGGTGAACGGCACCGGCCCGGAAGTCGGCGCCGCCCTGTCCTCGCATCCCGACATCGACATGGTGTCCTTCACCGGCTCGACGCGCGCCGGCACCGATGTCGCGCGCAATGCCGCGGCGACGGTGAAGCGCGTGGCGCAGGAACTTGGCGGCAAGTCCGCCAACATCATCCTGCCGGATGCCGATCTTGAGACCGCCGTGGCCGAAGGCGTGCGCGCCTGCTTCGGCAATACCGGGCAGTCCTGCGACGCACCGACCCGCATGCTCGTTCCCGCCGCCCGGCATGACGAGGCGCTGGAGATCGCCCGGCGGACGGCGGCGTCGGTGCGCGTCGGCTCGCCCACCGACACCGAGACGCAGATCGGCCCGCTGGTCAGCGACGTGCAGTTCGCCAAGGTGCAAGGTCTCATCCAGGCCGGCATCGACGAGGGCGCGACTCTCGTGGTCGGCGGCACGGGCAAGCCCGAGGGTCTGGAGACCGGTTATTATGTGAAGCCGACCGTGTTCGGCCATGTGAAGCCGGGCATGCGGATCGAGCGCGAGGAAATTTTCGGCCCGGTGCTGTCGATCATTCCCTATGACAGCGTCGATCAAGCGGTCGCCATCGCCAATGACACGCCCTATGGCCTTGCGGCCTATGTGCAGGGAACGGATATCGTTGAGGCACGCCGCGTGGCGCGGCAGCTCCGGGCGGGCTCGGTCTATCTGAACTACCCGGACTGGGATCTGTTCGCGCCGTTCGGCGGCTACAAGCAGTCCGGCAACGGGCGCGAATATGCCGATTTCGGGCTGCGCGATTTCCTCGAGATCAAGGGCATCGTCGGCTACGGCGCCTGAACGGGCCGGCACAGCGACCAGCAACGGCCAGGGAACGCCCTGGCCGTGCATCCCAATTAGGCACTGCCGGAAAGGTGGGCGCCAACCAAGCTTCGCCTCTTCGCGATACTTCCACAGGGAAGGCGAGACTTAACCTCGAGTGAGGTCGCTGGATCGGGTTCCAGCCGTCAGCACGAGGTCGCCTTTCATGCCCGCCAATCCCTTCCATCTCGCCTGGTTTCTTCAAGGCTCCAGCATCCAGGCCTGGGGCGAGCCATGGACCGGCAATATCGGTCAGGACTGGATGAGCGCCGACATCTTCGTCGATCTCGTGCGGTCGATGGAGCGGGCCTGCTTCGATTACCTGCTGATCGAGGATTCCATCTATGTCGGGCAGAACTGGCAGAACTCGCGCGACATCTTCCTGAAGGGCGGCATCTGCATTCCCCGTCAGGAACCCAGCGTGGTGGCGACGCTGCTGGCGGCCTCCACCCGCAAGCTCGGCATCGTGCCGACCCTCTCCACCTTCGCTTACCACCCCTACCTCACCGCCCGCATCGTCTCCTCGCTCGACCAGATATCCGGCGGGCGCGCCGGCTGGAACATGGTGACCGGCTCGTCGGACCTCTCCGCCCAGAATTTCGGCATGGAGAAGCTGCCCGAGCACGACCAGCGCTATGTGATGGCGGAGGAGTACATCGAGATCGTGAAGCGCCTGTGGGGCTCGTGGGAGCCGGGCGCGATCATCGACGACCATGAGAATGGCGTGCTCATCGACCCGGCCAAGGTCCACACCATCGACTATGTGGGCCAGCACTATGCCTCGCGCGGGCCGCTGAATTCCGGCCCCTGCCCGCAGGGCCAGCCGGTGATCGCGCAGGCCGGCGGCTCCAAGAGCGGGCGCAAGATCGCCGCCACCCATGCCAACACCATCGTCGCCGCGCCCAACGGCGTCGCCGCCATGAAGCAGTACCGCGACGATGTGCGCGCGCAGATGGCCGAGCTCGGCCGCAACCCGGACGACTGCAAGATCCTGTTCCTGCTCTCGCCGATCGTGGCGGAGACCGAGGATCAGGCGAAATGGGCGGCCGAGCAGCGGCGCGTCTCGGCGGCGGAGAATCTCGACGCCCGCATGGCCCGCTTCGGCTGGAGCACCAATCTGGACCTCTCCAGCCTCGACCTCGATACGCCGGTGAGCCAGCTCACGCTCACCACCAATGGCCACCAGTCCAGCCTCTCGCAGTTCCTCACCCGCGCCGGCGACAAGCCGCTGCGCCAGGCGATGATCGACCATGTGAGCTGCGGCTATTGCGTGGACGTGGTCGGCACGCCCGACAGCGTCGCCAGCCAGATGGACGAGATCATGCAGGAGATCGGCGGCGACGGCTTCCTGATCGCGCTCTCCGACGTCTCGCGCCGCTCGGTGTCGACCATCACCGACGGGCTGGTGCCGGTGCTCCAGCGCCGGGGCCTCACCCGCCGCGCCTACTCCCACCAGTTCCTGCGCGACAATTTGCTCGAGTTCTGATCCACGCCGCCCCCTCCCCCAACCATGGAACGACGTCGATGATCTCACGCCTCCCGCACCATCGTCTCCGCCGGGCCGGATCGCTTGCCCTCACGGCTCTCCTGCTCGGCGCCGGCCTGTCCGCGGCCTCCGCCGAGAAGCTCAAGCTCGGCAATGAGGGCGTCTACCCGCCCTTCTCCATGGTGGACGCGTCCGGCAACCTGACCGGCATGGAGCCGGAGCTGGCGCGCGAGATGTGCAAGCGCATCGGCGCCGATTGCGAGATCGTCGTCATGGACTTCAAGGCGCTGATCCCGTCCATGCTGCAGGGAAAGTTCGACGGCATCGTCACCCAGATCTCGCCCACCCCCGAGCGCATGGACAAGGCGCTGTTCGCCATGCCCATCGTCTACAACCCGGCGACCTTCGTGGTGCGCAAGGACAGCAACTACACGCTCACCAAGGAGGGCGTGACCGGCAAGGGGCTGCGCATCGCCCTCCAGCGCGGTGCCTCGATGGTGCCCTACATCCACAAGCACTTCGGCAAGGACACCTTCGTCGAGGTCTATTACGACAATCCCGACCAGATGAAGCTCGACCTGCTGGCCGGCCGCCTCGACCTCATCTTCGATTCCAAGATCAACTGGACGCTGGAGCTGATCGCCAAGCCCGAGGGCAAGGACTACATGCTCGCCGGCGGCGACCACTGGCTGGGCGACCCCGCCATCCCCGAGGCCGAGCGCGGCTATAGCTGGATCTTCCCGAAGAAGAGCGGCGATCTGGTGAAGCGGGTCAATGCCGCGCTCGCCGCGATGATCAAGGACTGCACCTACACCACCATCCGCAAGAAATACGTCCCGGTCGCCACGCTGGCGGCGGAAGCCGCCTGCACCACCACCAACTGACGGCGGCGCGCGGGGATCAGCTCATGACCAACCTCTCCCTCGCCGATATCGCAGGCTATCTGCGCCAGCTCGGCGAGGGGGCGCTGATCACGCTGGAGCTGTTCCTCGCGAGCTTCGCCCTCGCCTTCACCCTCGGCGTGCTCATCGGCGTCGCCACGCTGTCGAAGAGCCGTGTCGTCACCGCCGTCTGGCGGTTCTACGCCTCCATCTTCACCGGCGTGCCCTCGCTGCTGGTGATCTTCCTCGTCTATTACGGCGGCAGCGCCATGCTGGCGGCCCTGTTCGGCGAGTTCGGGGCGAGCATCGACATCTCGCCCTTCGGCGCCGGCGTCGCCGCGCTCGCCATCGTCTATGCCGCCTACATCGCCGAACTGGTGCGCGGCGCCATCGCCAACCTGCCAAAGGGCCAGTTCGAGGCGGCCCGCGCGCTCGCCATCCCGCCGGTGATCCTGTGGGGCCGGGTGATCCTGCCCCAGGCCATGCGCCTCGCCTTGCCCGGCCTCGTCAATGTGTGGAGCTTCATGCTCAAGGAGACGCCGCTGGTCTCGCTCGCCGGGCTGCAGGATCTGGTGGCCAGCGCCAAGATTGCGGCGGGCGCGACCAAGGAGCCCTTCCTCTTCTTCATCGCCACGGCGCTGGTCTTCATCGCCTTCAGCGCCGCCACATTGAAGCTCGCCACGCACCTTGAACTCAGGCTTGATCGCGGCCAGCGCCGCGACACACCCCGCCTGCAGGCCGGGATGGAGGCATGAGCGGCTTGCCCGTCGATCTCGCCCTCGCCTGGGAAAGCCTGCCGGCCCTGCTGCAGGGGCTGAAGGTCACGGTGCTGGTGACGCTGCTGCCGATGGCCCTAGGTCTCGCCCTGGCTTTCCCCGTCTGCTTCGCGCGCATGTCGGAGCGCCGCTGGCTCTCCCTGCCGGCGGAAATCTTCGTGGTGTTCTTCCGCGGGGCGCCGGTGCTGATCCTGCTCTACCTGGTCTATTACGGGCTGGGCCAGATCGAGGCGCTACGCAACGGGCCGCTCTGGCTGCTGTTCGGCTCGCCACTCGGCTGCGCCCTCGTCGCCTTCGGGCTGAACCACGCCGCCTATATGGCGGAGATCCTGCGCGGCAGCCTGCTCGCCGTGCCGCATGGGCTCATCGAGGCCAGCGAGGCGCTCGGCATCACCCGGCGCAACGTCTTCATCTGGGTGAAGATGCCGCTCGCCATCCGCTACGGGCTGAAAGCCTACCAGAACGAGGTGGTGAGCTTCATCAAGGGCACGGCCATCGTCTCGGTGGTCACGCTCACCGATCTCACCGCTGTGGCCAATGGCATCTTCGAACAGACCTATGACCCCTTCACCCCCATCCTCTGCGCGGCGGCGCTGTACTGGGCCTATGTGAACCTCATCCGCCTCGCCTTCGCCGGCTGGGGGCGCTGGCTCGACCGTCACAAGGATGTCGACGCGGCCGCCACCACCGCCCTGCCGGACCGCGCCATCCCCGGTCCGGTGGCGCTCAGCAAGGAGGCGTCATGAACCCGCCCGCCCAGGAGCTCTCAGTGGCGCCCGGCTCGCCCGCCATCGCCATCACCGGACTGGTGAAGCGCTATGGCACGCATCGCGCGCTGGATGGCGTCGATCTCGAAGTGCGGCGCGGCGAGAAGGTGGTCATCTGCGGCCCGTCCGGCTCGGGCAAATCCACCCTCATCCGCTGCATCAACGCGCTGGAGCGGCACGATGGCGGGCGCATCGTCGTCAACGGCATCGAACTGACGGCGGATGACGGCACCGTGCAGGACATCCGGCAGGAAGTCGGCATGGTGTTCCAGCACTTCAACCTGTTCCCGCACCTCACAGCGCTGGAAAACTGCATGCTGGCGCCCCGCCTCAATCGGGGCCTGGCGAAGGATCAGGCGGCGCGGCTGGCGATGCGCCATCTGGAGCGTGTGGGCTTGGCCGATCTCGCCGGCCGGTACCCCGGCCGCCTCTCCGGCGGGCAGCAGCAGCGCGTCGCCATCGCCCGCGCGCTCTGCATGGAGCCGCGCATCCTGCTGTTCGACGAGCCGACCTCCGCGCTTGACCCGGAAATGGTGAAGGAGGTGCTGGGCGTGCTGGAGGAGCTGGCGGCGAGCGGCGTCACCATGATCTGCGTCACCCATGAGATGGGCTTCGCGCGCCAGGTCGCCGACCGCTGCGTCTTCATGGATGGAGGGCGCATCCTCGAGGAGGCGACGGCGCGTGATTTCTTCGAGACGCCGAACAGCGAGCGTCTGCGGCACTTCCTCGCGCAGATCCTGCGCTGACCGGCAAATTCTGCGCTGACGGGCAAATTCTGCGCTGACGGGGACGCGTGAAGCGAACCGTCACACGGTCAGGTGGTGAAAGCGGCGGCCGAAATAGACCAGACCGCCGGCCGCGCCGGCCTGATGCAGGCCGAGCACCTCGCAGAACGCGACATCATGCGTGCCCACCGTGGCAAGCTCGGTCACCCGGCAGTCGAAGGCCACGCTCGCCTCCATCAGCACCGGCGCTCCGGTCACGAGCGTGCCCCACTCCCCGCCGGCGAAGCGCTCGCTCATTGTCTTGACGCCGCCGGCGAAGGCCATGCCCAGTGCTTCGTGATGCGGACCCGCCAGCGTGTTGACGCACAGGCTGCGGCTGTTGGCGATCGCCCGGTGCGACTGGTTGGAGCGGTTGATGCAGACCAGCAGCGTCGGCGGGCTGTCCGTCACCGAACACACCGCCGAGGCCGTGAAGCCGCAGGGACCATCCTCATCGAGGCTGGTGACGATGTTCACCGCCGCCGGCAACCGGCTCATGCCCTCGCGATAGAGCTCCCGGCTGACTGCCGCTGGAAGCGCCTCACCCGCGAGGCTGGCGAGCCGGTCGGCGGCAATGCTGCGGGGGTCGGTCGCGCTCATGATGTCCTCCGTCGGCGGGGTCGCAACAGGATCAGAACTCCCGCAGCGTCTGGCGCAGCGTCGCGCCTTCCGTGTAGCTGGTGCGGGCAAGGCCCCGGCGCTGCAAGGCCGGCACCAGTCCCTCGCAGATTTCATTGATGTACTGGCGCGAGATGTTTGCGGTGAAGGGCCGGGTGATGAGGAAGCCATCGCCGCCGACCTCCGCCATCACCTCGCCCATGCGTTCCGCCACCTGATCCGGCGTGCCGACGAGCCCGTCGAGCCCGCGCGAGAGCTGGTCGGCGCAGAGCTGGCGCAGCGTCTTGCCCGAGCCCCATTGCTGGAAGGCATCGAGCGAGCCCTGCTCGCCATTGGTGGTGAGGTGCGGCAGCGGCTGGTCGAGATCGAATTTCGAGAAATCGATGTCGGTGATGGCGGCGATGAGCGCCAGCGCCTTCTCGCAATAATCCGGCGCCTCGACGATCCGCGCGGCCTTGGCCTTCGCCTCGTCCTCGGTCTCGCCGAGGATCGGCGCGACGACGAACAGCACCTTGATCTCGTCCGGGTCGCGCCCGCCGGCGGCGGCGCGGGCGCGCACGTCGTCGCGATAGGCCTTGAGGCCGGCGACGCCCATGGAGGGGGCGATGATGCTGTCCGCCGTCATCGCCGCGAATTGCCGGCCGCGCGGCGAGCCGCCGGCCTGCACGAAGGCGGGACGCCCCTGCGGCGAGGGCACGCAGTTCAGCGGCCCCCGGCTCTTGAAATACTTGCCCTCGAAATGGATCGGCCGGACCTTGGAGGCATCGGCATAGGTCCGGGTGACGGGGTCGCGCACCACCGCGTCGGCATCCCAGCTTCCCCAGAGCTGCTTGCACAGCTCGACATATTCGTCGGCCATGTCATAGCGCTCCTGGCGGGGCGGCAGCTTGTCCATGCCGAAATTCTCGGCCGCGAGATCCTCGCCGGTGGTGACGATGTTCCAGCCGAAGCGGCCCTTGCAGATGCTGTCCAGCGTCGCGCACAGCCGGGCGAGCATGAAGGGCGGGTAGGCCATGGTGGAGAAGGTCGCGACCACGCCCATGTGACGCGTATTGGCGCCGATCAGCGCCGCCATCGGCGAGGGATCGGCCTTCGGCCCCATGATGTTGTGCTTCAGGTAGATCTCGTTGGTGCCGCCATAGGCCTCCGAGATCATCAGCGTGTCCTCGAGCATGATGTAGTCGAAGCAGGCGCGCTCCATCGCCTTCGCCATGTCGATGTAGAACTGCCCGTCCCACGGGTCGCCGCCTCCACCGGTGAAGGGCTTGGTCCACTCATCGACCGCGAAATTGGTGAACCAGCCGAGATGGAGGGGCTTGGGACTCATGTGCTGCCTCGCCTGTGTAACGCGCGGGATACCGCCGGGTGATCGATCCGCCGGATGACGTGCAACGCTAGTGCCGCCCGCGCGGCCGCGACCATCGCGAAAAGCCCAAGCGATGTTTCGCAGCCGGCGTCGCATCTTTGGGCAGCAGGCGTGCGGACGGGGCAATCGCTGTGCAATCGCTCTTTCCGATGACAGGATGAGCAGCATCGATTTTGCTTGATTATCAGCGACATGGGCGCCGGGCCGTCACGGCGCGCATCTTGCTATTTGCTGTCCACCCTGGGGACGTCGACGCGGAGAGGCCTAGCCATGTCGCATATCAGCCAGATCTACGACATCGACCTGAAGCTGCTGCGGTGCTTCTGCACCATTGTGGAGGAGCAGAGCTTCACCGCGGCGCAGGCGGCGCTGAACCTGTCGCAATCGACGCTGAGCGAAAACCTGAAATCGCTGGAGATTCGCCTCGGCGCGCGGCTGTGCCGGCGCGGGCCCAAGGGCTTCAAGCTCTTTCGCGAGGGCGAAGTCGTCTACAAGGCCGCCAAGGAGCTGTTCGCCTCGATCGAGGCCTTCAAGCAGAAAGCGTCGAACATCAACCAGACCACGGCCTATGAGCTGTCCATCGGCATTCAGGACGGCATCGTCGAGAACCCGCACGCGCGCGTGCATGACGCCATCCGCCGCTTCTCGGAATATTACCCCAATGTCCGCTTCCGCGTGGAGGTGATGCTCGGCTTCCAGCTCGCCGGGCGGGTGGCCGACGGCATGGTGCATGTCGGCATCGGGCTGATGAACGAGCATTACCCGCAGCTGAGCTACGAGCACCTGTTCGACGAGCAGGGCTTCATGTGCTGCAGCGCCCAGCACCCGCTCTTCGCGATCCCCGACGAAGCGCTCACCCTCGCCGACATCGACGCCGCCGCCTATTGCAGCCGGGGCCATCTGGAGCGCTATCACCCCGAGCGCACGCGGCGCAGCGATGGCGCGGGCGATATCGGGCACGGCATCCAGTCGCAGCTCGCGCTCATCCTGTCCGGGCGGAACATCGGCTATGTGCTCGACCACATGGCCGAGCCGATGATCGCCAGCGGCATGCTGCGCGCGCTGCGGCCGGACCTCGTGCGCGTCGTCAATCCGGTGACCGCGCTGATGGGCCCCGCCGCGAGTGACTTCAAGCTGGCGCGGCACTTCGTCGACTGCCTGGTGGACGTCCATATGGAACTCGGCAGCGCCCGCCTGCTGCCGCGCCCGGCCAGCGTGCTCGATGGAACGCGGCCGGCGAATGACCGCGGCTACACCCCGCCGCCCGGCGCGCGGGCCTCCTCCAGCGCGGCCTGAGGCTCACCCGCCTCATAAAGCTCAAGCGGCAGGCCGTCCGGGTCGGCGAAGAAGGTGAAGCGCCGCCCGGTATAGGGATCGACCCGCACCGGCTCGGACGCCACATTGAGCCCCGCCAGCCGGGCGATCTCGGCGTCGAGATCATCGACGGCGAACGCCAGATGCCGCAACCCCTGCGCTTCCGGGCGGCTCGGGCGCGGCGGGGCGTCGGGGAAGGAGAACAGCTCGATCCGCGCATTGCCCGCGTCGAGATCGCATTTCCACGAGCGCCGCTCGGCCCGGTAGACCTCGTGCAGCACCGGGAAACCGAGGATCTCAGCATAGAAGCGGCGCGAGCGCGCATAGTCGGCGCCGATGATCGCGATGTGGTGAATGCCCTTCATCCGCTCTGCCCAATCCCCGCGCCCCTCTGACGCAGCCGGCGCCTGCACCTTGCACAAGCCGGCCTCTCCCGGCAGATAAGCCTTTCGTAGCAGGTGACGGGGACACCATGGCCGAGAAGCTGACGATGCACGAGATGATCGCCACCGCGAGCCATCTGCCGCGCCTGCCGTTCGACGCGCGCGAACTGGCGACCATCCGCACCGCGACACCCATTGTCGGGCCCAAGCTGTCGCCGAAATTCGAGCCCGAGGCCGGCTATGTCTACCTCGCCTCCCGCCAGCTCCATATGGAGTTCGTCGTGGTGAAGTCGGTGCGCAAGAAGACCATCTTCGGCTCGCTCAAGCCGCGCTTCACCATTTTCCTCGGCTTCGAGGATGGCGAGGTGTGGGAGCAGGGCCCGGAAGTCACCACGCCCCGCGCCGTCGCCTATGTGTTCCAGCGCCTGCAGGCCGCCGACCAGTGGCTGGACAAGGAATATGGCCGCAAGCGGTGAGGCTCAGCCGGCCTGAAGCCGCAGGCCGATGATGCCGGCGAGAATCGCGGCGACGCAGAGCAGCTTCATCGGCGTCAGCGCCTCGCCGAACAGCAGCGCGCCCAGGAACACCGTGCCCACCGAGCCGACCGCCGTCCAGGCGGGATAGGCCACGCTCACCGGCAGCGTCTTCATCGCGGCGGTGAGGAACAGCAGGCTGGCAATGCCGGCCGCGACGGTGAACACGCTCCAGCCGACGCGGGAGAAGCCGTCCGCATATTTCATCGTCACCGCGAACAGCATCTCGAACAACGACGCGACGACGAGATAAACCCAGGCCATTTCGCCCTCTCCTGCTTCCGCCGCGACATGAGGCGGATTCGTGCATCGGTGACAGGCACCGCACGAAGTCCTTATACTCACGCCGGAAAGCAGCGGACAAACGCGCCTTTCTCATCTTACGCCTGAGTCAAACTCATCCATCGGAACGCTCATGCGACGCCTGCCTCCCCTCGCCGCGCTGCGCGCCTTTGAAGCCGCCGGCCGGCTGGAAAGCTTCAAGGGCGCGGCCGCCGAGCTGGGCGTGACGCCCACCGCCATCAGCCACCAGATCCGTCAGCTGGAAGCCGAGCTCGGCCTTGCCCTGTTTCACCGGCAGACCCGCCGCGTCGTGCTGACGGAGGAAGGCCGCGCCCTGCACGGGCCGATCCAGCAGGGGTTTGAGGCGATGGCGCAGGCCATCGAGCGCGTCTGTCACCGCCCGCAGCGGCAGGTGGCGACGCTGTCGGCCACCGTCGCCTTCACTGCCCGGCTGCTGGTGCCGCGCGCGGCGCGCTTCCGTGCTCGCTTCCCCGGCTGGGATCTGCGCCTTCATGCGGCGGATGAGCCGGTGAACCTCATGGCCGGCGAGGCCGATGCCGCCATTCGCTATGGCGCCGGGCCTTACCCCGGCCTCGCGGCGGTGGAGCTGATGGCGGAACGCTTCGCCCCGGTTTGCGCGCCGCATCTGGGCATTCGCACGCGCGATGACCTCACCCATGCGACGCTGATCCATACGGAGGTGCTGCCCTTCGCCCCGCAGGCCAGCGTGCCGAGCTGGCGGCACTTTGCCGAAGTGGCCGGCCTCGGCCCCCTCGCGGCGGCGAGCGGGATCTCGCTCAACGATGAATCAAGCGCGATCCAGGCCGCTATTGCCGGCCAGGGTATCGCGCTGGTGAGCCTGACGCTGGTCGCCAATGAGCTGGCGGCGGCCTTGCTCGTCCAGCCCTTCGGGCCGGTGATGGAAGGGCTGCGCTACCGCTTCCTTGCCCCCGCCAGCCGCGCGGAGCGGCCGGCGACCGCCGTCTTGCGGCAGTGGGTAAGTGAGGAGTTTGGGGTGGGCGAGAAACTCGGGGGCAGCGAGCGTGTCGCGCCCCGATGAACCTCAGCCGGCCGAAAGGCGTGGCTGCGGTGGCTTGCCGCCGACCAGCAGCAGGTCGCTCTCGTCCTTGAGGTTCACGCCGGTGAGCTGGCGCGCCATGGCTTGGTCGATGAGCCAGGCGAGCTTGAAGGCGGCGTGGTCATAGGCAAGCCCCTCGCCGCGCACATTCGAGATGCAGTTGCGCTCGGCATCGGAGCGGCCGACACGTGGCGCGAAGGTGAGGTAGAGGCCGAGACTGTCCGGCGAGGAAAGCCCCGGGCGTTCGCCGATCAGCACCACCACGGCGCGGGCCTTCATCAGCTCGCCCACCTCGTCGCCCAGCGCCACGCGGGCCTGCGAGGCGACGGCGATGGGAGCAAGGCGCCAGCCGGCTTCCGCCACCCGCGTCTTGAAGGCGGTGAGGAAGGGCACCGCCTGCGCGTGGATGGCGGTGGAGGACAGGCCATCCGCCACGACGACCGCCAGATCCACCGGCTCACCCGCCCGCTCACGCAACGCCGCGCGGCTGGCGTCGGAGAGCCGCCGGCCGAGATCGGGGCGGCGCAGATACGCATCGCGCGCCGGGGCGGCCGAGGCGATCTCGATCGTCTCGAAGCCGAGAGCGCTAATAGCCTGCGCCGTCGCGGCGGAATCGAAGGGGGTATGCACGGCATCGCGGGCCTGCGCATGGGCAAGGGCGAAGCGCAGCACCTCGCGCGTCGGCAGCCCCGTGCCGGCCCGCCCGAGCGCGATGCGCGCCGGCGTGGTGCCGGCGAGCTTGCGCCAGACATCTTCGACCACATAGCCGGTCGAGGCGTCGGGGACGGCCGGCTCCGGGCTCACAGCGTCCGGGGCGATGATGTCGGGTTCGGCGGAATCCTGCGGGAGCGGGGTCGTCATGCCGCCAGCTCCGGCGCGACGGCGAGCAGCGGATGGTTATCGCGCTGCGGCTTCAGCCGGCCGTCCGGCCCTGTGATGCCCATGCGCTGGAGCCACGCCTCGAACTCCGGCGCGCGCTTGAGGCCCAGAACCTCACGCAGATAGAGCTGATCGTGGAACGAGGTGGACTGGTAGTTCAGCATGATGTCGTCGGAACCGGGAATGCCCATGATGTAGGTCACGCCCGCCGCGCCGAGCAGCGTCATCAGCGTGTCCATGTCGTCCTGGTCCGCCTCGGCATGGTTGGTGTAGCAGACGTCGCAACCGAGCGGCACACCCATCAGCTTGCCGCAGAAATGGTCCTCCAGCCCGGCGCGGATGATCTGCTTGCCGTCATAGAGATATTCCGGCCCGATGAAGCCGACGACGGTGTTGACCAGAAGCGGGCGGAACGGCCGGCACACCGCATAGGCGCGGGCTTCCAGCGTCTGCTGGTCGACGCCATGATGGGCGTTGGCGGAGAGCGCGGAGCCCTGCCCAGTCTCGAAATACATCACATTGTCGCCGAGCGTGCCGCGCTTCAGCGACAGCGCCGCCTCGTGGCCTTCCTTGAGCGTGGCGAGGCTGATGCCGAAGGAGGCGTTGGCCGCTTCCGTGCCGGCGACGGACTGGAAGACCAGATCCACCGGCACGCCGCGATTGATGACCTCGGTCGAGGTGGTCACATGGGTGAGCACGCAGGACTGGGTGGGAATCTCGAAGCGCTGGATGATCTCATCCGTCAGCTTCAGCAGATCGCTGAGCACGGGCAGGCTGTCGGAGGCCGGGTTGATGCCGATGGTGGCGTCGCCGCAGCCATAGAGCAGCCCGTCGAGGATCGAGGCGGTGATGCCGGCGGGATCGTCGGTGGGGTGGTTCGGCTGGAGCCGCACCGCCATGGTGCCGGGCAGGCCGATGGTATTTCGGAACCGCGTCACCACCCGGCACTTCTTGGCGACGATGATGAGATCCTGATTGCGCATCAGCTTGGAGACCGCCGCCGCCATCTCCGGCGTCACGCCCGGCGCGAGCGCCGCCAGCACCTCGGAGGTCGCCACCGGCGACAGCAGGAAATCGCGGAAATCGCCGACCGTCATGTGCGAAATCGGCCGGAAGGCGACCGTGTCATGCGTGTCGATGATGAGGCGGGTGACCTCGTCGCTCTCATAGGGCACCAGCGCATGGGTCAGGAAGGTCGCGAGCGGCACCTCCGCGAGGCACATGCGCGCCGCGACATTCTCCTCCGCCGAGCCCGCTGCCACGCCGGCGAGCATGTCACCGGAGCGGATCGGGGTCGCCTTCGCCATCAGCTCCCGGAGATCAGCGAAGACATAGCTCTGCGATCCGACGATGTGACGATAGGCCATGGCTGCTCCTTCACCGGCGCGCGAGCCCTGCCCAAATGCGCGCCATGGCAAAAACTTACCCTGCCGGCGCGGTGACGGGAAGCACGACTTGCGTTGGTCGACGACATGCCACGCTGGACGGGCGCGCGCCCACGGGCTAGGAGGCGGGAAAGCGAACGGGGAGACGCGCCATGGCCACCTTCATCCTCATCCACGGCTCCTGGCACTGGGGCGGCTGCTTCCAGAAGGTCGCCAACATCCTCGGCGCCGCCGGCCACGCGGTGATCGCGCCCGATCTCGCCAGCCACGGCTTCGACCCAACCCCGACCGCCGCGGTCACCGACATCACCATCTATGCCGCCCCGGTGCGCGCCGCGCTGGAGGCGATCGAGGGTAAGGCGATCCTGGTCGGCCATTCGGTGGGCGGGGCGACCTGCACCTGGCTCGGCGAGGAAATGCCCGAGCGCATCGCGGCGCTGGTCTACCTTACCGGTTTCATGGCACCGGCCGGCAAGACCGCCCGGGACTTCGTGATGACGCCGACCTATCTCAAGGATCCCGCCATCGTCGAGACGCAGGGCATGCTCCGCCTCGGCAAGGAGGGGCTCGGCCTCGACCTGACGAAGACCGACCTGATCGCCCGCTCGCTCTATTCGGACTGCTCGGCGCATGACATCGCCCGCGCCCTGCCGAGCCTGGTGCGGGTCACGCCACACGCGCCTTTCGTGTACACATCGTCCACCACACTGCACCGCTTCGGACGCCTTCCCCGGCACTATATCGAGTGCCTTCAGGACCGCGGTTTGCCCCTCGCCGTGCAGCGCGAGATGCAGGCGGCGGTGCCGGGCGCGCATGTCCACCAGCTCGATACCGGCCACTCGCCCTTCCTCTCGGCGCCCGACGCGGTGGCGGAGATCCTATTGAACATCTGCTGAGCCCGCAGCGCCACACGTCGCGGCATCCGGCATGATCAAGGCGCGTGCCCCCTTTCCCGCTGGCACCGACACCCGCTAGCCTGACCGGACTTCCAGAAGCCCTAGGGCTCACCAAGAGGCACGAATGTCCGATCAGGAAAAGCTCGCCGCGCTGCGGGCGAAATATGCAGGCGTCGGTGGCGGCGTGGTCTATGACGAGACCTTCAAGCGCGTCGCCGACATGCAGTTCAAGGATGGCGAAAAGCGCGTCTGGCCGTGGGCGGGCGCCGCCACCCTGCTCGATGCCCCCTATCGCCCCGACGCGCAGGAACTCGCCGATTTCGGCGGCCTGGACGTGGCACTCATTGGCGTTCCGATGGACCTCGGCGTGACGAACCGCGCCGGCGCGCGCCTTGGCCCACGCGCAGTGCGTGCCATTGAGCGCATCGGGCCCT
Source organism: Ancylobacter sp. WKF20 (assembly GCF_029760895.1). Lineage (NCBI taxonomy): Bacteria > Pseudomonadati > Pseudomonadota > Alphaproteobacteria > Hyphomicrobiales > Xanthobacteraceae > Ancylobacter > Ancylobacter sp. WKF20. The sequence goes on along the minus strand of NZ_CP121679.1, from coordinate 1,006,815 downwards.
ATGAGCACGTTCTGAACATGGTACCGGCCGCCGAGGCCAAGACAGCGGATATCGGCGACGTCCCGTTCCGCTCGCGCTTTAGTCTCGATTCCTGCCATGAGGACATCGAAGCTTTCTACAAGAAGATTGTCGCGGCGGGCGTCATCCCGCTTTCGGTGGGCGGCGACCACTCGATCACCGGCTCGATCCTCAAGGCGGTGGGAGAGACGCGCCCCGTCGGCATGCTGCATATCGATGCCCATTGCGACACCTCGGGCACCTATGAGGGCGCCAAGTTCCATCATGGCGGCCCCTTCCGCAACGCGGTGCTGGATGGGGTGCTCGATCCGAGCCGCACCATCCAGATCGGCATTCGCGGCGGCGCGGAGTTCCTCTGGGAGTTCTCCTATGAGAGCGGCATGACCGTGATCCATGCCGAGGAGGTCACCGGCATGGGCGTTCCGGCGATCATCGAGAAGGCCAAGCAGGTGCTTGGGACCGGGCCGGTCTATGTGTCCTTCGATGTGGACAGCCTCGACCCCGCCTTCGCGCCCGGCACGGGCACGCCGGAGATCGGCGGGCTCACCTCGCGCGAGGTACTGGAGATCCTGCGCGGCCTCAACGGGCTCGACGTGATCGGCGGCGATGTCGTCGAAGTCGCGCCGCAGTATGATAACACCTCCAACACCGCCCATGCCGCGGCGCAGGTGCTGTTCGAGATCTTCTGCATGTCGGTGACGGCGCTCAAGGCGCGGCGGGGGGATTGATGCGCCTCGCCATGCTGCAGACGGCCGGCGACCCAGAGAATCGTGTCGCCGCTAATCTCGACCGGCTCGCCGATGCCGCCGGGCGCGCGGCGGCCGGCGGCGCCGACTTGCTGCTCGCGCCGGAGATGTTCCTCACCGGCTACAACATCGGGCGCGCCGCTGCGGACGTGGTGGCGGAGCCCGTTGATGGCCCAAGCGCCAGGCATGCGGCGGAGATCGCCCGCACCCATAACATCGCGCTCTGCTTCGGCTACCCCGAGCGTGGGCCCGATGGGGCGATCTACAATGCCGCCCTGCTGATCGACGCCGACGGTCGGCAACTGCTGAACTTCCGCAAGACTCACCTGTTCGGCGACCTTGACCGGGCGATGTTCGCGCCCGGTCCCGGCACAGCCGAGGTGGTGGAAGTCGCCGGCCTGAAGGCGGGGCTGCTCATCTGCTACGACGTCGAATTCCCGGAAGCGGTGCGGGCGCTGGCGCTCAACGGCGCCGATCTCGTTCTGGTGCCGACGGCGAACATGAAGCCCTATGATCCCGTCTCGCTCTATGTCGTGCCCGCGCGGGCCTTCGAGAACGAACTCTTCGTCGCCTATGCCAATCGCTGCGGCGTGGAAGGGGAGCTGGAGTATATGGGCCTGAGCTGCGTCGGTGACCCCTCGGGCGGCAATCTGGTGCTGGCGGGCGATGGCGAGGAGCTGATCTTCGCCGATCTGACGCCGGAAGCACTGGCGCGCGGGCGGGCGTTGAACACCCATATGCGTGACCGCCGGCCCGGGCTTTACACATCTCAGCTAGCCGGCCGCTGAGCGGACGATCCATCAAACGAAAAGGGCGCGCCGGGTGACCGACGCGCCCTTGTTATTGTGGCCTCTCGCGTCAGTGCGCGGGCGACTGACGGCCGGCGATGGGCGCCAGGCCGTCAGCCTCGACCACCGTGCGGGCGATGAAGCGCGAACGCAGCGGCTTCAGCACGAACATGGCGAGGAAGGCGGCCGTGGCGTTGAGGCCGACCGCGATGGCGAACACCGCATACCAGCCATAGCTGGCGGCAATGATGCTGGCGAACGGCACGAGCAGCGCCGCCGTGCCCTTGGCGGTGTAGAGCATGCCCGCATTCGTCGCCGCGAACTTCGAGCCGAACGTGTCGCCGCAGGTGGCGGGGAACAGCGAGTAGATCTCACCGAACACGCCGAAGAAGCAGGCCGTCGCCAGCACGAACACCAGCGGGTTCGAGCCGTGATAGACCAGCAGCAGCAGCATCGCGGCGGCCGTGCCGAAGGCGATGAACATGGTGTTCTCGCGCCCGATCCGGTCCGAGACATAGCCGAAGATCGGCCGGCCGAAGCCGTCGAAGATGCGGTCGAGCGAGATGGCGAGCGTCAGCGCCGCCGCCTGCAGGCCCAGCAGGTTCACCGGGATGTCGGCGACGCCGAGATCATGGGCGATCGGGCCGATCTGGGCCGCCGCCATCAGGCCGCCCGAGGCGACCATGACGAACATGAGGTACAGCACCCAGAACACCGGCTTGGTGATGGTCTGCGAGGGCTGGTAGTCTATTTTGCTCTGCGGCAGCGACAGCGCCTTCTTGGGCGCGGCGATCTTGTAAACCGGCGGGCGCAGGAACTGCGCGAGCAGAAACACGACCAGGCCCTGGCCAATGCCGAACCAGAAGAACGCGGTCTGATAGCCATGCGAGGCGATGGTGTTGGCGATCGGCACCACGGTGAGCGCGGCACCGGCGCCGAAGCCGGCAGCGGTCGCGCCGGCGGCGAGGCCGCGACGGTAGGGGAACCACTTGAGGGCGTTACCCACGCAGGTGCCGTACACCGCGCCAGCGCCGATGCCGGCGAACACCGCACCGGCATAGAGCAGGGTGAGCGAGTCGGCGTAGGAATTGATGACCCAGGCAAGGCCGATCATCACGCCGCCAAAAGTCACCACGACCCGCGGGCCGTAGCGATCGACGAACCACGCCTCGATCGGCACGAGCCAGGTTTCGGTCAGCACAAAGATGGTGAAGGCGGTCTGGATTGCCGCACGGCTCCAGCCATGGGCTTGATTGATCGGGTCAACGAAGAGCGTCCACCCGTACTGAAGATTGGCGATCATCGCCATGCAGAGGATGCCGCAGGCCAGCTGGAACCAGGGTTCCCAGCTCCGCGCGGTGCCGACCGGATTCGTCGTGTTCGCTTCCATAGAGGTTTCCTCGACCTGTTGCTGCCGCACGGCTCTTGGTGACCGCTTCGAGCGCGGATGCTCCCCGCATCCTCAATATGTCCGCCTGCCATGCCCGGCGGCTTTCGCACCGGGACTTTCCCAACGTCATATGCTGACGGATGGTAAAGTATTCAAAACTTCAATCATGCGATTTCAGACAAGTTCAACAATTAGCACTTTCCTAAATGGATTCAATATCTTTCATACCAATGGTTGTTTACTTAGCGTCATTGTATGTTCGCTCATATATAGCGGCCATTTAATTTGAGAATTATGATACGTGTTGAAAAATTATAATGACGTTGAAATCTCTTACGACTGTTCGGCAAATGACATCTTGCGGACTATTACCCGCCATGACGCTGGTGATGCGTGCGGATGCGTTGCGTCATGCCGGCCAACTGCCCTAGCGCAGGCAGGTCGGACCTCTGCCGGATCCTCTACAGCCTCTGCGTCATCCGTTTGGGAAGGCCGGCGATGTCAGCGCGGTGGAACGGGCCAGGGCTGCGGAATCGACAGGGAACCCCAAGGCGGTCGACTGCGTTCCAGTACCGCGACCGGTGCTGTGGTCCGGTCGTCAAAGCGATAAGGGGATTTCTATGAGCCGCACTGTGCTCGGGGCCGTGGTCGTCGTACTGGCCGTCGTCGCCGCCGTCTTTGCCTACCAGGCCTATGAACGCGAGCAGAACTCGCTGCAGATCGAGGTAGGCCCGAATGGCGTGAAGGTCGATCCGCCGGGCTGAGGCTAGGGGCTCGCCACGCGACGAAAGTCGCACGGGCATGGGCTGTATCGCCAGGGCGGCTGGTCTAAAAGGGCGACCTGATCCCTATCCGGTCGCGTCTTTACTGCCCGGCCGCCCGCTCCCGGAGCCCTACCGCCCATGTCCTCCACGTCAGCCGCCGTTGCAGGCGGCGCCGTTGCCAATCCTCGCTCGCGCGTCATCCTCGCCAGCCTGATCGGCACAACCATCGAATTCTACGACTTCTATGTCTATGCGACGGCGGCGGTGCTGGTATTTCCGCACCTTTTCTTTCCCGCCGGCAATGACACGACCGCCCTCCTCGCCTCCTTCGCCGTGTTCGGCGCGGCGATGGTCGCCCGCCCGCTGGGCGCGATCTTCTTTGGCCATCTCGGCGACAAGCGCGGCCGCAAGGTGACACTGGTCGGCGCGCTGCTGACCATGGGCATCGCGACCTTCCTCATCGGCGCCCTGCCCACCTATCACCAGGTCGGCTGGCTCGCCCCGGCCCTGCTGATGCTGATGCGCCTCGCCCAAGGCTTTGCGCTGGGCGGCGAATGGAGCGGGGCGGCGCTGGTCGCCACGGAGAACGCGCCAGCCGGCAAGCGCGCGGTCTATGGCACCTTTCCGCAGCTCGGCGCGCCGCTGGGCTTCATTCTGGCCAACGGGCTGTTCCTCATCATCGCCGCGGTTCTCCCCTCCGAGGATCCCTCGCGCCCGTCGCAGGCCTTCCTCGAATGGGGCTGGCGCATCCCCTTCCTATTCTCGATCGTGATGGTGATCGTCGGCCTGTGGGTTCGCCTCAATCTTGTTGAGAGTGCTGCTTTCGAGAAGACGGTGAAGGCTGGCAAGGTGCGTAGCCTGCCGCTGGTGTCGGTGTTCCGCACCCATACGCGCGAACTGGTGCTCGGCACCTTCTACATGCTCGCGACCTATGTGCTGTTCTACCTGATGACGACCTTCTCGCTGAGCTATGGCCGAGCGGGCGTCAACGCCGTACTGCCGGGGCTTGGGTATGATTACACCACCTTCGTGCTGATGATGATCATCGGCGTGGTGTTCTTCGGCATCTTCACCATGGTCTCCGGCCCGTGGGCGGACCGCTTCGGCCGCCGGCGCACGCTGATCCTGGTGACGCTGGCGATCATAGCTTTCGGCCTGCTCTGGGTGCCGCTGCTGGCCGCCGGAACCTTCGGCGTCATGGCGTGGCTGATCCTTGGTTTCAGCCTGATGGGGCTGACCTTCGGGCCCATGGGCGCGCTGCTGCCGGAGCTGTTTCCGGCCAATGTGCGCTATACCGGCTCGGGCATTTCCTACAACGTGTCGTCCATCCTCGGCGCGGCGGTGGCGCCGTTCATCGCCGTGGCGCTGTGGAACTGGGGCGGCGGTAGTCCGTTCTGGGTAGGTGTCTACCTCTCCGCCATGGCCGGATTGACGCTCGTTGCGCTGCTGATGGGCGCGGAGACGCGCGACGTCGATATCGAGGCCTGAGGCGTCGCCCGGTATCAAATCCGGGCGAGCCGCAGCCGGGCGATGACGAAGGCGGCTAGCGTTGCCAGCAGGCAGGCGAGCGCCGCCTTGTCCAGCGCGCCCATGAAGGCCGTATGCGCCGCCGCCAGCAGCGGCGCGGCCTCTGACGCGGGCAGTGCGCGGGCGGCGATGACGGCGCCGTCCAGCGTCGCCCGCGCCGGGGCCAGCACGCTCTCGGGCAGGCCGGGCAGGCTCGCCGCCTCCATGCTTAACCGGTAGCTCGCCGCTGCCAGACTGCCGAGCACGGCAATACCCAACGCGCCGCCAAACTCGAAACTGGTCTCCGAAATAGCCGAGGCCGCCCCTGCCCGCTCGGCCGGCGCGAGGCGCATGACAAGATCGGTCGTCAGCGTGCCGACGGGCGCAAGTCCAAGACATATCAGCACAATTGCCGTCATCAGCACCGCGAGCGACGAGTCCGGGCGCAGCTGCGTCAGCACGCCGAAACCGAGCGCGGCGATGAGGGCGCCGACCGAGAGCACGTCGACTGGACGCCAGCGGCGGACCAGCCAGGGCGTTGCCATCGAGCCGACAGCGAAGCACAGGCCCGAAGGCGCCGTCCACAATCCCGCCTCCAGCGGGCTCATGTCGAGCACGAGCTGCAGATATTGCGAGATGAAGACGAAGATGCCCATCGCGCCGAGCATCGCCGTTACATTGATACCGAGCGCGGCGCCAAGGCCGGGGTGACGGAACAAGGCGAGGTCGATCATCGGGTCCGTGAGCCGCTTCTGCCGGCGGATGAAGAGCGTGCCGACCGCCAGACCGAACGCAATCGCCGCCACGGCTGCCAGCCCGACGCCGGACTCGGCCATGTGCTTCATGCCGTAAATAATTGATAGCGACGCTATAATCGACTGTGCGGCGCTCAACACATCGAGCCGGCCGGCCTTCTCGTCGCGAAACTCCGGCAGCAGCAGCGGGCCGGCGATGAGCAGACCGATCATCACCGGAACGGCCGCGAGAAACACCGCCCCCCACCAGAAATACGTCAATATGATACCGCCGACGAGCGGCCCCAGCGCGGCGCCGGAGGAGAAACAGGCGATCCACACGCCGATGGCGAAGGTGCGCTCGCGCTGGTCGAGGAAGATGTTGCGCAGCAGCGACAGGGTGGACGGCGCCAGGGTCGCCCCGGCAATGCCGAGGATGGCGCGGGCGGCGATCAGCTCCTCGGCGGTGCGTGCGAAGGCGGCGAGGAACGAGGCGGCGGCGAAGGCCGCGGCGCCGATCAGCAGCAGACGGCGCCGGCCGATACGGTCGCCCAGCGTGCCCATCAGCATCAGCGTGCCGGCGACCATGAAGCCGTAAATATCAATGATCCAAAGCAGTTGCGCGGCCGACGGGGCGAGATCGAGGGCGAGGTGCGGCACCGCGAGATTGAGCACGGTGAGGTCCATCGCGTAGACGAGGCAGGGCAACGCGATCACCCCGAGAGCCACCCAGTCACGCAGGGTAGCCCGTTGAGAAATCTCTGACGCCTGCATCACGCACCTCACCTGTGGGCGGTGGGCATAGCCGATTGGCCCCTCCCCAGCCAGAGGCGGTTGACGTTCCGGCACGGCGCGGGTCGCTCACTGACGCCAGGCGGCAACAGATTCGGTGTTTTAATACCGCCACCCCTCCCCCCGTTAGGGCGCCGCCGCGCTCTCGATGCGGGCGCGCAAGGCACGCTGCGCCGCCTCGTCCAGCGGGAAGCGCCACATCAGCGCGATGGCGGCCAGCTTTGGCGCCAGCGGCAGCCAGGCATAGAGCGCGGCGAGCGCGCCCGTGCCTGCGCCACCGGGCGCGCCCGGGGTGAAACCGGCGACGTCCAGAAGCGGAAAAACCAAGCCCACACTAAGGGCTAGCGAGATTTTCGTGGCCAGCGTCCAGGCCGCGAAATAGAGGCCGGAGCGTTGCTCGCCGGAGGCGGCGGTGTCGGCGTCGATGACGTCGGCCTGGATGGCCGGGGGGATCACCAGGTCGAAGGCGAGCAGGAGGCCGGTCGCCACGCAGATCGCCGCGAAGGCGGCGCTGTCGCCGGGGCCGAGAAATCCCGCCGCCGCGAAGATGGCACAGGCGATCAGCATGGAGCCGCACCAGGCGCGGTGTTTTCCTACCCTTGCGGCGACCTTCAGCGCCAGCGGCACACCGGCTATCGCACTGAGAAAATAGGCGAAAAGCAGTGGGCCGCGCAATTCCGGCGCCCCCAGCCGGTCGGCGACGAAATAGAGGAAAAGCGTCGCTGGAATGGCGTTGGCGAGCCCGTTCAGCACGAAGGCGGCGAGCAGGCGCAGGAACGGGCGGTTAGCCGCGAGGTGTTTCAGCCCCTCGCGCAGGTCCAGCCGGGTGCGCGAATGGTCCACCGGCTCGGGCACGAAGCGCAGTGCAGTGAGTCCAAAAGTCGGTGCAGTGAGGAGGACAGTCAGGCCAATCAGTGCAAGTCCGTGCAGGGAATCGCCGTGCCGTCCGTCCGACCGGTCAAAGCCGGTCAGGAAGGGCAGGCTGATGGCGACCAGCGTGCCGATCAGCGTCGCCCCCTCGCGCGCGGCGGTGATGGCGGCGCGCTCGCGGTAATCGCCCGACAGCTCCGCCCCCCAAGCGCCATAGGCAAGGGTCGCCGCCGTGTAGCCGAGCGAGACGCCCGTCGCCCAGAAGGCGAGATAGGCGAGGCCTGCCCCGGCCGGCGGGGCAAAGAGCATGTAGGCGCTGACCGCCGCCACCGGCAGCGCGGCGAGGAACAGGGTGCGCCGGCGCCCGAGGCGGGTCTTGATGCGGTCGGACAGCAGACCCAGCGCCACGTCGCCAGCGGCGTCGATGAGGCGGACCGCCAGCAGCACGCCGCCCACAGCACCGAGCGAGAGGCCGAGCGTCTCGGTGTAGAAGGTCGGCACCAGCAGATAGAGCGGCAGGGCGAGGGCCGCGAGCGGCAAGGCCGGCAGCGCATAGGCCAGCAACCGCCAGCGGCCGATCCCCGGCGCGGATGCTGCGGCCATCAGGGCCGCCGGAACTCGACCCGCGTGCGGGCGACCGGCAGCCCGAACTTCGTGACCCAGGCCGTGTTCAGCACGGTGCCGTCGGCGCGCAGGGTCATGGTGTCGTAGAAGCGCACCAGATTTTCGCCCGGCCCCTCGTCGAGATCGACGAGGTAATTGAAGGTCGCGGTATTGCCGTTGATGGTGACGCGGGTATCGCCGCGCACATCCTCGCGCGTGCCGAGATAGGTGCCGTCCGGCTGCTTCTCGAACCGCCAGGTCTTGGTCTGGCGCTCGCCATCGGTGAAGGTGAACTTCTCCACCAGCGTCAGCAGGTGTCCATTCCATTTGCCGTCCAGCGCGACGGCGAACTGCCGCGACGTGCCGTTGATGGCGCTGAACGAGCCCGTCGCCTCGGTCTTGCCGGTGAAATAGCCCTCCAGGGTGAAGGGCGCCATCCCTGCCGGGCTGGACTGGGCCGGTGCGCCGGCAACCAGCGACGCCGCCGCGAGGAAGCTCATGGGCAGAATGCGTTTGAGACTGTGGCGCATGGCACACTCCGTGAATTGTTTCGGATTTACGTACCGGTGGCGCCCGTGGATGATCGGCCTGCCGCGCGTTTTTCCTCGCGCGATGGTGATCGTCAGGCCGATCCGCTACGTAAACGGCAAATGGCCCGAGCCGGGAATGGCGGCCTCTCAGGGAGTGGCAAGCGCGGGGCGCCGCCACAGGTAACGTCGGTACGTCTTCCATGCGCATTCTCTCGTGCCTCACGACCGAACATGACCTGTGGCTTCTGGCACTCGCTGTGCTGGTGTGTGGCGGGGGCAGCTGGGTGGCGTTGGAGCTCTACCGACGTGCCCGCCAGCGTGACGGGCGCCAGCGGGCGGGATGGCTGTTCCTCTCCTCCGTGGCGGCGGGCTGCTCGGTCTGGTGCACCCATTTCGTCGCCATGCTGGCCTACCGGACCGACGTGGTCGCCAGCTACGATCCGGTGCTGACGCTGGTTTCCCTGTTCGTGGTCATCACCGGCATTGCGCTGGCCTTCCATCTGGCGCCGGCCACGCGCCAGCCGGGGCGGCGGATGGCGTGGCTAATGGCCGGCCTGCTGCTCGGCCTCTCGGTCTCCGGCATGCACTATGTCGGCATGCTCGCCTATCGCGCGCAGGGGCTGATGCTCTGGGACGCGACCTATGTCGCCGCCTCCGTCGCGCTCGCGGTGGTCTGCGCGCTCGGCGCGCTGGGGTTCGAGCTGCGCGGGCGGCGGGTGCTCGGCCTCGGCCTGTTCACGCTGTGCATCCTCACCCTGCACTTCACCGGCATGGCGGCGCTGACGCTGGTGCCGTTCGGCGCGCCGGCGGTGGATCCGTCGAGCTTTGACGGGCTTGCCGTGGCGGTGACCTGCGCCGCGCTGCTGGTCGCGGCGACGGGCGGGGTCGCGCATATGATCGACACCGACGTGAACGACCAGACGGTGGACGCGCTGCGCCAGATGGCGCTGGTGGACGGGCTGACCGGCCTGCCCAACCGCAACAGCTTCACCAGCTATCTGGAACTCAAGCTCGCCCGCGCCCGTTCGGAAGGGCGCAGCTTCGCCGTGGTCATCATCGACTTCGACAAGTTCAAGGCGGTCAATGACGTGCATGGCCATGAGGGGGGCGATGCGCTGCTGCGCGCGGTCGCCGCGCGCATGAGCGCCGAACTGCGCGACGGCGAGTTCCTCGCCCGCATGGGCGGTGACGAATTTGCCGCCATCTGCCCGCTCAGCGGCGGACGCAAGCCCGAGGATTTCCTGCGCCGGCTGGAGCGCGCGCTGCAGGCGCCGGTACGCATCAAGGAATTCGACGTGCTGGCCCATGCCAGCTTCGGCGTCTCGCTCTACCCGCAGGACGGGGCGACGGCGGCGCAGATCGTCGGCAATGCCGATCTCGCCATGTACCGCGCCAAGGCGGACCCGGCGCGCGGCGTCTCCTATTACGAAGCGGCCATGGATGAGGTCGCGCGCGGGCGGCGCGAGCTGGTGCTGGAAATCCGCAACGCGCTGGAGCAAGGCGCTTTCGAGCTGCATTACCAGCTGCAGGCCCGCCTCGCGCCCGAGGGAGCGGAGGGCCAGCCGCGGCTCGACCATGAGGTTGGGCCGACCGAGGTGATCGGCTATGAGGCGCTGCTGCGCTGGCACCACCCGGTGCGCGGCTTCATCTCGCCCGGCGACTTCATCCCACTGGCCGAGGAAAGCGGGCTGATCCTGCCGGTCGGCGAATGGGTGCTGCGCACCGCCTGCCGCGACGCGGCCCAATGGCCGGCGCCGCATCGCGTGGCCGTCAATATCTCCGCCGTGCAGATCATGTATGGCGACCTGCCCCGGCTGGTGGCCAGCGCGCTGAAGGATAGCGGGCTGGACCCGGCGCGGCTGGAGCTGGAGGTGACGGAAACCTCGCTGATGGAGGAGCGTGCGCACTGCCTCGCCGTGCTCAACGAGATCCGCAAGCTCGGCGTGATGATCGCCATCGACGATTTCGGCACCGGCTATTCCTCGCTCGACGTGCTCCGGGTTTTCCCGTTCCAGCGCATCAAGCTCGATCGCTCCTTCATGCGCGATGTGACGGGCAGCGCCGAGGCGCTGGCCATCCTGCGCGCGGTGCTGGCGCTCGGCCATAGCCTGAAGATCCAGGTGCTGGCCGAGGGGGTGGAGACGGTCGAACAGCTCGCCTTGCTGGAAGCGGAGGGCTGCCACGAGGTTCAGGGCTATCTGCTGGGGCGGCCGGTGCCGCTGGCGCAGACGTTCAACCTGTCGAGCGCGGGCCTGAGCCTCGCCCTGTGAAAACGCCGCCCGGCGGGAACCGGGCGGCGCGAAGCGTGGGGAAGGATGGCGGCGCGGGCGCTGCCGGGCCGCTTTTGCGGCTTACTGGACCTGCGCCTTCGCCTTGGCGAGGAAGGTGCCGTCGAAGGTCTTCGACAGGTCGATCGCCGCGCCGTCGAGCTTCGGGTCGGTGGTGGTGAGCAGGTTCAGCGCGCTCTTCATGCTGGCCTCGTCGATGTTGCCATCGGTCGAGTAGGATTCGCGCGAGGCGTTGAACGCCTTGATGTAAAGCGCCTTGTCACCCAGCCAATACTCCTCCGGCACGGCGGCGGCGACCTGCTCGGGCGTCGCCTTCTCCAGCCATTTCAGCGTGCGGTAGAACACATTGGTGAGGGCCTGCACCGTCTTGGGGTTCTCCTTGATGAAGTCCTCCTTGAGGTACAGCACCGCCGCCGGGTTCATGCCGCCGAACAGCTGCTCGGTCCCCTGCGTGGTACGGGTGTCGATCAGCACATTGATCAGGTCGAGTTCCTGAAGCTTGGAGATGACCGGGTCGAGATGGGAGATCGCGTCGATCTCGCCCTTCTGCATCGCCGCCACCGCCGAGGCGCCGCCGCCGACGCCGATGAACGCCGCGTCGTCCTGCTTCAGCCCGGCCTTGGCGAAGGCGTACTGCACGAGGATATGGGTCGAGGAGCCCGGCGCGGTGACGCCGATGTTCCGGCCCTTGAGATCCGCCACCGTCTTGATCTTGTCGGCCTCGGACTTGCGCACGGCGAGCACGATGCCGGGATAGCGGCCGAGGTCGATGACGGCGCGGATGTCCTGCTTCTTCTGCTGCATGCGGATCGTGTGCTCATAGGCACCCGTGACCGCATCCACCGAGCCGCCGACCAACGCCTGCAGCGACTTGGCGCCGCCGCCGAAATCGTTGATCTCGACGGTGAGGCCGGCATCCTTGAAGTAGCCGAGCCGCTCGGCCAGCGTCAGCGGGAGATAATAGAGCAGCGGCTTGCCGCCGACGCCGATGGTCAGGTTCGGCTTCTCCACATCCGCCGCCTGGGCGGCGCCGAGGGCCGGCAGCAGCAGCGAGGCCGCCAGCAGGATCGTACGTAATTTCATAAGGTTCCTCCCGTTTCTTGAACGATTATCTGCGGATCAGCCCTGCTCGCTGGCCGCCTGCGGCCGCCAGACCAGAAGGCGGTTTTCCACCCGCGTCACCACCCAGTCGATGACCAGCACGAAGGCGGCGAGGATGAACATGCCGGCGAACACGCCGGTGACATCGAACACGCCTTCCGCCTGATGAATGAGATAGCCGAGCCCCGCCGACGAGCCGAGGTACTCGCCGACCACGGCGCCGACCAGCGCGAAGCCGACCGAGGTGTGCAGCGAGGAGAACATCCAGGACAGCGCCGAGGGCCAGTACACGTTGCGGAACAGCTGGCGCTCGTTCATCCCCATCATGCGGGCATTGGCGAGCACGACGGGGCTCACCTCCTTCACGCCCTGATAGACGTTGAAGAACACGATGAAGAACACCAGCGTCACGCCCAGCGCCACCTTCGACCAGATGCCAAGGCCGAGCCAGAGCATGAAGATCGGCGCCAGCACCACGCGCGGCAGGGCGTTGACCATCTTCACATAGGGATCGAACACCGCCGCCAGGATGGGCTTGCGGGCGAACCAGAAGCCGATGATGACGCCGCCCGCCGAGCCGATGACGAAGGCGAGCACCGTCTCGGTCAGCGTGATGTAGAGGTGCTTCCAGATGGTGCCGGAGACGAACAGCTCGACCACGCGCTGCATCACGTCGAGCGGGGTGGAGAAGAAGAACTCCGGCAGCAGGTATTTGCCGCCGATCGGCACGGTGGAGCCGATGTGCCAGAAGCCGAGCACAGCAACCGCGACCAGCACCTGAAGGGCGAGCAGCTTGACGGGATGGATCCTCACGACGCGATCTCCTCAGCCCCGGTGATGTCGCCATAGGTCTTGGCCACTTCCGACTTCAGCTGGTTCCAGATCTGCCGGTGGATCTCGTGGAAGCGATGGTCGAGCCGGATGTCGGCGGTGTCGCGCGGGCGGGCGAGGTCGATCGGGAAGTCGCCGATGATCCGCGCCTCGGGCCCGGCCGACATGATGACCACGCGGTCGGAGAGCGCGATGGCCTCTTCAAGGTCATGGGTGACGAACATCACCGCCTTGCGGTCCTGCGCCCAGAGCCGCAGCAGGAGCGTGCCCATGATCTGCCGGGTCTGCGCGTCGAGCGGGCCGAAGGGCTCGTCCATCAGGAGAATCTTGGGATCGCGCACCAGCACCTGGGCGAGCGCCACGCGCTTGCGCTGGCCGCCGGACAGCTGATGCGGGTAGCGTTCGCCGAAGCGGCCGAGGCCGACCTTGGTCAGCCATTCCTGCGCCTGCTCCAGCGCCCGCGCGCGCGGCGTGCCGCCGATTTCCAGCGCGATGGCGACATTGTCCAGCGCCGTCTTCCACGGCATCAGCGCGTCCTGCTGGAAGAGATAGCCGGCCTTGGCGTTCAGCCCCGCCAGCGGTTCCCCGAAAATGCGGACCGAACCACCCGCCGGCTTCAACAGGCCCGCCGTGGCGTTGAGCAAGGTGGACTTGCCGCAGCCGGTGGGGCCGACAATGGCGACGAACTCCCCCTCGCGCACATGCAGCGAGGTCGGCGCCACCGCCTTGAAGGTCGGCTTGCCCTTCATGGTGAAGCTGATGCTCACATCGTCCAGCGCCACCGCCAGCGGCGCGCCGTCAGTAGCTGTCCGCAACGCGGAATCCATCATCTGTTCTCCTGTTGCGAGGGTCAGGACGCGGCCGGGCGCAGCGCGACGGGGACGGGATGCAGATCCCCGCTCCGCCCGGCCTTGGCCACCTGTCCGGGAATGTCGTGGCCGATGAGCGCCGGCAGGCCGCGCGCGAGGGTGAGCAGCGCCGGCAGGTCGACGCCGGTCGCCACGCCCATCTCATCGAGCATATGGACGAGATCCTCGGTCGAGATATTGCCGGTCGCGCCCGGCGCGAAGGGGCAGCCGCCCAGGCCGCCGAGCGAGGCGTCGAAACGGTCCGCCCCCTCCTCCAGCGCCGCCACCACATTGGCGAGGCCCATGCCGCGCGTGTTGTGGAAATGCAGCGTCAGCGGCACCGCGCCGAAACTGCGGCGCACCGCCCGCACCAGCCCGGCCACCTGCCGGGGATTGGCCATGCCGGTGGTGTCGGCCAGCGTGACGGAATCCAGCCCGATCTCGAGATAGCGACCGACCAGCGCCAGCACCTTTTCCGGCGCCTGCGCGCCCTCGAAGGGACAGCCAAAGGCGGTGGCGATGGAGCCGTTGAGCTTGGCCCGCCCCGTCGTGCGCCCCTTGGCCTCCGCCACGATGGCGCGGAAGCCGTCGAGCGACTGTTCCGGGCTCATGCGCATATTGGCGAGATTGTGCGTCGCGCTCACCGAGAGGACGAGGTTCAGCTCGTCCATGCCGGCGTCCAGCGCCTCCTGCGCCCCGCGCAGGTTCGGCACCAGCGCGACATAGGTGACGCCAGGGCGGCGCGTGATGGCGCGCGCCACCTCCCGCGCATCGGCAAGATTCGGCACCGCCTTGGGCGAGACGAAGGACGTCACCTCGATCTTCGACACGCCAGTCTGCGACAGCGCATCGATCAGCGCGATCTTGTCGGGCGTCGGCAGGAAGCGCGGCTCGATTTGCAGGCCGTCGCGCGTCACCACTTCCTGAATGTGGACGCGGGCGGGAAGGGTCTCCAGACTCACGCGGAATCCCCCTGCCCGTCTGGCGCGGCGACGGCGCCCTTGCTGAGCAAGGCGGCGATCTCATCGGGCGCGTAGCCGATTTCCGCCAGCACGTCGGCGGTGTGCTCGCCAAGGCGCGGGCCGAGCCAGCTCACCCCACCGGGCGTCTCGGAGAGCTTCGGCACGATGCCGGGCATGCGCACCTGCGTGCCATCCGGCAGGGTCGAGGGCAGGATCATCGCGCGCGCCTGATATTGCGGGTCGGCGACGATGTCCTCGACCGAATAGATCCGCCCGTTCGGCACATCCGCCGCGTCGAGCGCCGCCACCACTTCGTCGATCGGGCGCGTGCGCGTCCAGTCGGCAATGGCGCCGTCGAGCTCGGAGGCATGCGCCGCGCGCCCGTCATTGGAGGCAAGGCGCGGGTCGTTGCCCAGATCCTCGCGGCCGATGGCGGTCATCAGCCGCTTGAAGATGGCGTCGCCATTGCCGGCGATGACGACGAAGGCCCCCTCGCGGGTCGGGTAGGTGTTGGAGGGCGCGATGCCCGGCAGCGAGCCGCCCGAGCGCTCGCGGACATGGCCGAGCAGGTCATATTCCGGGACCAGACTCTCCATCATGTTGAACACGCTCTCATAGAGCGAGACGTCCACCACCTGGCCGCCGCCATTGCCGTTCTTGATCGAGAGCAGCGCCATCAGCGCGCCCATGACCGCGTGCAAGGCGGCCAGCGAGTCGCCGATGCTGATGCCGGTGCGGGCCGGCGGGCGGTCCGGGTCGCCGGTGGTGTAGCGCATGCCGCCCATCGCCTCGCCGACCGCGCCGAAACCGGGGCGCTCGCGATAGGGCCCGTCCTGGCCGAAGCCGGAGATGCGCACCATGACGAGGTTCGGGTTGACCGCCTTGAGCTGCTCCCAGCCGAGGCCCCAGCGTTCCAGCGTGCCCGGCCGGAAATTCTCGATCAGCACATCAGCCTCGCGGGCAAGGCGGCGCACCACCTCCTGCCCTTCAGCGAGACGCATATTGATGGCGACGGACTTCTTGTTGCGCGACTGGAGATACCACCAGAGCGAGGTGCCCTTGTGCAGCTTGCGCCATTTGCGCAGCGGATCGCCCTCGCCCGGCGACTCGACCTTGATCACCTCCGCGCCGAACTCCGCCATCAGCCGGGCGGCAAAGGGCGCGGCGATCAGATTGCCCAACTCGACGACGCGGATTCCCGCGAGCGGGCCCTTCTGGGCGGTGGATAGGGGCGGCATGCTGGCCTGCATCCTGCGGCTTCTCCCGATGTTTTTCCGCTTCTATCGGTCGAAAGCGCCGCGAGGTCCAATCATCTTTGGGCATAGATGACCGGATGGCCGTGAATGGGTGAGCGCGGCATGGCAAGCGCAAGCTCACTTCAGATACATCACACTGAACAACGGGTCCTGTCCCGGGCCGATCTCGAAGATGGTCACAAAATCATGCAGGTTGAAGAGCTGCAGCCTGCCACCCTGACCATTGGCCACCTTCAGGCGGGTGGTTGTTGGCGCGCCATCGCCCTCAATGCCGTAGACCACCACCGCGTGATTGATCTCATGCGCGCCAGATCCATCGATCAGAGTTATAAGCGGCCCGTGGAGGCGCAGAAGCGCGTCCCACCCCGACGCGGCTATGCACTGCTGATGTTGCTGGCCGAAGGGACCGCTCTGCTTCCACAGGCCGAGGTCGGCATATGACAAGGCCGAACCCGTCACCTGCTTGAGAACGAAAGCGCCTCCGAGCCGTCCGGCGGCCTCGGCCATCGTATAAGGTCGGCTGTCTTTCCAGCCGTAGAGGACCGCAGTCGCGGCCGCCCAGCAAAGATTAAGATTGCCTTGGTCCACCGCTGCGATAGGCGGGCGGACGGTAAAGTTGAGACTGGGCACGGCAGTTCTCCTCTCGTTGGAGATGGTCACAATGCCCATGTGGCCGGGCGTGAGATGCTCAGCACCATGGCCTTGGCGTCGCTCGGGTTGGGCGTGGCGCCGATGGGGTCCAGCGTTTCCTCGAAGAGGTCGCCCAGCGTGCTGATGGACGCCCCCTTGCGCACAAGGACGCGCATGATGCGCCAGCGGCCGACCTGTCCTGTCGGCACGGATGTGTCGGGCGATGGCCAGATAGGCACGCCGCATCCGGTCACCACGGGAGCACTGCCGCGCACTAGATTGTCGAGCGGCACGACGACGGAAGGGCGCTCGATCATCCGCCCGAGACTGTCATGGGCCGGGATGGTCAGCACCGCGAGCCGCAGCTCGTCGACGGAGGAGGTGTCCTCGACAGGGTGATCCGGCAGAAGCTGCACCGGGCCGTCGCCGTCGCGCAGCTCAATCCCGCCCCAGCCGGTCGCATTGCGGTTGCGGACGAGCGTCAGGTCGGACACCGCCACGGTGCGCGGGCTTCCGCCCCCAGCCACGCGGAAATGCGAACTCGGCACGGTGAACTGGCACCAGACGGAGGAGGTGTAGTCCGACAGGCGCAGCGGGCGCACCGTTTGGGGCGTGGTGCCCTTGAGATGGAGTCTGGCGTCCTCGCTAATGGGCGTGATGGCGGCGCGCGTCTCCAGCGGCAGGGTAACGATAGAGAGCCAGCCGAGCTCGGGCGCCGGGCCCTTGCTGCGGCGAAGCTGCACCGCGACATCACCGGTGGGCTGCCAGGTGTCGCCCTTCTCTGGCTTGGAACGTGCGGACACCACGAGGCGCAACGCCGCCACCTCGCCCGCCTCTAACTCTATCGTGCAGAATGCGGCATTGGGCGAGCTGGACGGCGCCCAAGCGCTCTTGGCCGGGCCGGGGTCCTCGTGGCGGAGCACCCAGGCGGAGAGCCTGAGTTGGTTGCCGGTCCGCACGGCTCTGAGGATCACCCTCTGCCCGCGTCTGGCCGCGCGGGCAGGCGAGCGACCCCTCGGTAGGGGCTCCAAGGCCAGTCCCACCTCGCCCACGGCGCCAGCATCCGACCAGTCCAGCACAATGCCCTCATGGCGGGCGCCGGGCGCGGTGCTGGTAATGGGAAGTTCCGTCGCACCGGGCTCGAAGGGGATCGCGCCCAAACCCTCCGGGTCTTCCTCGCGGCGGAATTTCAGCTTGATCATCGACCAGGGCGCGAGATCGCCGCCGCGCGGGGTGACGATGACGCTGGCATGGTTGAACGGGCCGACCGGGTTGCCCCGGTCGAAGCTGTAGCCGATAGGGCCGTCAAGGCTCAGCGGGATCGCGTCGCCGCTATGGGCACGGCCGGTGCGGATCGGGTCGGGGCCGACCTCCGGCAGGAACTTCAGGTTCGAGAGCGGCGTGTCGCCGAAGCTCGGCCGGGGATGGCGGGCAATCTCGCAGGCGACGGCGAGCCGGTCGCCGAAATGATCGTTGCGGTGCATGGCGCCGGAGAACAGCGCGAGCAGCGGCGGCACCGTGCCGGGGGCGGCATCGTCCGTCTCGGTCAGCGGCAGCACAAGAGCGAGCGGCGGGCGCTCGACGGCGCGGCCATTATCGGCGTCCTTCACATGGTGGTCGATCCAGCCGCCGGCCGGGCCGAGATCGCGGCGCGCATCCACCTCCTGACGGAACAGCGGCGCGTAGCGGCTGACCAGGCGCAGCTTGAACCGCCAGAGGTTCCAGCCGCCGCGCCAGTCGAGATCGCGGGAGAGGACGACAGGCGGCGACGGGGCGGTGGCGGGCGCCGGACGGCTCGCAACTCGCGGCATGACTGCCAACGCGTGCGCCGCGCGCAGAGGACCGTAGGCGACGCGGCCGACATCGCTGTCCGCGCGGTCGTAAAAGGCATCGTCCGGGCTCAATGCCCGTGGGGTACCGCGCCAGGACCAGCGTTGCGGCACGAGGCCCGCCGTCGCGCAATAGCGCAGGAGGCGCGGCCCCTGCTCTCCGAACAGTCCTGGCGGCAGGACGAGGTTCACCGCCCGCTTGTCGCCGCTGGCGCTCGCGACCAGCGCGCTCGCCAGAGACTGCTCGGCGATGGGCAAGTCGCGCGTCGCGACTTCGACGGGAACCACCACCGCCTGCCCAAGCAGCCAGTCAGTGCCGTCGAAGCGCGAGCGGGTGCAGCTTTCCAGCACCGCCCTTCCGAGACGTTCATGGTTGGGTCGCCGATTATCGAAGGGGCTGGCGTCGGCCCTTATCGCCGCGCGGGCGCGCAATTCGTAGACATGGCCGGGACGGAGCCCGGCGACGATGCGTCTGCTCTCCCGCCCGAACGCCTCCCGGGCTGCGGCGTTCAGGGTCACGGAGGCGGTCGGCCGTTCCAGAACATCGGCCGTCTCCAACAGAGGCGCGCCGATTTGCCGGCGCGCGGGGAAGACCTCCCACAGCTCGATGCAAAGCGCGGAGACAGCCGGGTCCGGCAGTTCCTCCTCGCTGCGTCCATCGGCGGGAGGTGCCTTGGCCTGAAGCTTGTTGAGCTGCGCGGTGACGCGCTGGCGCAGCGGCGCGCCGTGCGGCAGGGCGAAGAGCGCGCAGTTGGTCCACCGCTCCCAGCTGTGCCGGTCGATGCTGGGGCCGGCGAGCGTGACGGTGACGCTGGTGCGAACCGTGCGGTTCGAGAGTGGGCGATCCGGCGCCGGAAGGGTGTCCGCTACATCGAGACCATCGAGCAGCAACGGTTCGACCGGCTTGCTGCGCGCGCTGCGCTCGCTGCCGGGGGTTTCCGCGCTCTCCTGCCCGGCGATGAGGAGACGCACCGGACCGGGTTCGACAGTGATGTTGAGAGAGGTGCTGGCGAGGTGGAGATAGACGCCCTCGCCGCCCGGAGGCGCGCCCGGCGCCTCAAGGGTGGACGCCGTTGTCCAGCCCTCCTCGAAATCCGCCCGCAGTTCCTCCTCCGCCCGACGCGGCAGATCCTTGAAACGGATGGTCGCGGCGCCCGAGCGCGCCACCTCCACCCGCCACCAGCGTTCACCTGACTCCGCTGGCGTCGCGCCGGGGTCGGGCGGAACGGTCAGCTCGACGGTGTGGATCGGCGCCGACGCACCGGGGTCGCGGATCGTCACCGTGAGCGTCCCCGCGTGGGTGGTGACGAAGCCGAAGCACAGCGCCGCGTTCGTCTCTCCCGGCCAGTCGATCAGCGTACCGCCGGTCTCCTGATCGTAATTGAGGCGCAGACCGACCGTGGTGAGCGCCTGCGCGGGAAGGCGGCGGGGGAGTTCGCTGGCGATCAGCGCCACCGGCGCGAGCAGGGACGGCAGGTCGTGGCTGAGGGTCGGCGTGCCGATGCCCGTCGTGCGAGGATAATTGGCGAGGGTCGCGATCTGATCCCGCACGTCGAGCGTCACGCCGAACAGATAGGGGTTGTCCGCCGCGCGCAGTCCCGGCGCGAGCACGCCGCCCTGCGCCACCAGATGGCCGGCGACCTCATAATTATAACCGAAGGAGAAGGCCGGCAGCGGGGCGACGACCGCGCCGGCCGCCTCCCCCGCGACAAGGGGGCGCGGCTTGGGCGGTGCGGCGGCGATGACCCGCGTGGCGGGGGGACCGCCCCCCGTACCGGGCTGGTCGAGCACCGGATCGCCAGCCATGGGCGCGGTCGCCCAGCTATTGGCGAATTCGGCGATGGCATCGCTGACGCCTACCTGATCGCCCGGCGCCGCCGGCAGCGGATCGACGAAGTTGCGCTCGGTCGTAGCCGACAAAGGCACCTTGATGAGCGCGTCGTCCGTCGTCCCGCCGAGATAGAGCCGTGCCGGATTGAGCGAGACGAAGTTGGTGGCAGTGCTAGGCCCGGACCGGCGGACCAGCAGGCCGTAGCCGGAGAGACGCGTCCAGGAATCGACCGTGCGCGGAAAGGTCTGGATCTGGTCGATCTGCAGCGCCATGGGCAGCGGCAGCGGGGTGATGCGGTCGAACGGGTCGGCGCGGAAGGCGATGCGGCCCGCGAGCCGGGCGGCTTCCTCGGCGGCCAGTTGCAGGATGAGCGTCAGGAGGGCGCGGACCGGGTCAGGGGTCGGTCCCTCGAGCCGCGCGAGGAAGGTTCGGTAGAGGCCGGGCTTGGGGTCCGGCCCCCAGAGCAGCACCGCCATGGCGCCGCTCAGCCGCTCCGCAAGTCCGCGCCTGGCGGGCGGGTCCGGGGGCGGGACGGCCGGTGCGCCGTACCAGTCGTCCCGCCCTGCCACCAGCCCCTCGATGAAGGGCCCGGCAAAGGCGAGCGCGGCGCTGGCGCGGGCACGCTCGAAGGAGGTGCGGGCGAAGGGCTCGCCGGTGCCCGGCGCGGGATCACCGGTCGGGAGCGCCGGCGGCGGGCGCCGTTCGCGGTTGACATGAAGGGCGGCGCGGTTCGACTGAGTGGCCGGGAGTTCGTGATAGCGTAGGCCACGCGTCGTCTCCGGCGCGCCGGACGAGGCCGCCCGGTGCAGCCACAGACGCCGGAGGATGTCGGTGTCGGCCGGCAACCGCACGCCGGACGCCTCGCCGCGCAGAACGGCCCGGAGATAATCGAGAGTGAACGGCGAATGCTCGGAAAATCCGAGCGCGTCCATCTCGTCCTGCGACACCCGCAGCGCGGCGGGAACGCTGGCGGGGCCGACGACCGGGAGCGATGCCAGATGCGCTGCCAGCAGGTCACGCGCGGCGGCGGTGTCCTCGTCAATCAACGCCTCGATCAGCGGCACCTCGAAGCGTCCCACCGTGTCGAACCGCTGGGCCAGCACCTGGGCCGCGATGAGGTCCAGCACCGCCTTGAGCCAACCCAGCGCGGCGTCGTCCAGATCGGGAGCGGGAGCCTCCGCCGTCGCGGCCTTGCGCCATTGCGCCACCGCGCGCGGCAGGACCGAGCGGATGCGGGCCAGCGGGTCCATGGCGTCGGCGAGGCGCTGGGGCAGTTCGGCGACGCTTTCGCCGGTCGGCAGGGTGAAGCGGTAGGCCTCCGCGCCGCCGATCACCGCGACGCGCTGGCTGAACAGGTCGATGACGCGGCCTTTTGTGAGGTTGGCCACCATGTTCTTCTTGGTCAGGCTGGGCTCGACGATGGCGATGCAGTCGGGGTCGGCGGATCTGAAGACGAGTTCTTTCAGCCCATCTCCATTGACGTCTATGTGTTCGCAAGCGCCCGGCACGAACGCCTTCTCGTCACGCCAGCCGAACACCGGCGCCGCGACGAAGCGGAGCCCATCCGCGTCGGCCGTCAGCGCGGCGCGTGAGATGGCCAGCAGCGCATGGGACCGGCTGGCGCAGGGCACGGGATGCGGCAGCGTCGGCAGGCGCTCGATGAAGCCGGGCACCGTCCCCTTCGTGCTGGTCTCTTCATTGCGCGGCCCGAGATGCAGGGCATCGTGGCGCAGCACGCCGTTCTCGAAGGCGATGGCGTCGATGGCCGCGTCGAGTCGGGTGATGAGGCTGGGGGCATCGATCACAGTCGAGACCGGCGCGACGTGTTGAGCGTCGATTGCCGTATAGACGCCCGCCGCGTCGACATAACCGATCTTCCAAGCTGCCGCGTCGTGCGGATTCCAAGCGGCTGCGGCGCCCGCCGCGCCGCGCCACTTCCACGGCAGCAGTGCATCCACCAGCGCCCGAGGATTAGCCGGCGCCGCCGGGACATCCTTCCAGCTCGCGGAGAGCGATATGGCCAGCCAGACCGGGGCGTCGGCCGCGCCGGCCCACTCGCCATTCGACTGAATCCGGTCGACCTGAACGCTGACCTGGAGCTGGGGCATGATCCTGCGCCTTTGATGGAGGGTCGGAAGGCACGTAGGGGAGTTGGATTGCCGGATCAGCCGAAGCTGGCGGCGTAATCGGCGGCAGGGGCCTCGGCGCGCTTCTCGCCGGCGATCTTGTATTCGACGGACTGGTTCACCCGCAGCGTGTAGAACATGCTCATGCGGAAGCTCAGCCGCAGCGTGCCGCGCGCCAGCATGACCGCGCCGTCATAGGAAACCTCCAGCCGCAACATGATGTTGGCCGTCATCAGCCCGGCGACGTCGACCGCGCCGCGCGCGAGCAGGAAGACGGTGATCGCGGTGGAGTCGCCGCCCCCGGCGGTGCTCCAGGTAAGCGCGACGCTGCAACCGATCTGCAACCACACCCCGCCGGAGACGACGCCGAAACCGAAGGCGAGGCCCGTGCCGGCGCAGATGGCGATATCGAGCGTATAGGTCAGCACCGACCCCTTCGGCCGGTAAGACAGGCGCTGGGAAATATAACCGCCGCCATTGAGGATCCACACCGCCAGCGTGAACGGTGCATCGCGGGAGGACAGGTCCAGCGTCACGCCGATCTCAAATTCCGGGACGGCAATAACGGCGAAGCTGGCGCCGAGACTGAGATCGGCGACCGAGAAGGCACCGGTGGCGATCATCGGCAGCGCCATCGAAAGGCGCGCGACCAATCCGACCGGCGTACCGCCGCGAAGCAGCGGCTGGACCCCGGCCGGTGGCGAGTTACCGAAGGCGGCCAGGAGATTGGTGAGGAAATCGAGGCTCGGCGCAAGGATCACGCGCTCGGTGGCGATCCGGAAGTCGATCTTGCCGCTGTCGTCGAACAGCAGCGGTGTCTTCTCGAAGGTCACGACGTCCATGCCGCCATTGATGACGCGCCAGTCACCGCCGATCATGCCCTTGGCCGTCTTCTCCATCCGGCCGGAGGCATTCATGCGCATCTGCGTTTCCGCCCGGAACTGCGCGTTCTCGACCGTCAAGGCCACGGGGCCGAAGTCGAAGATCGTGGTGGTGCCCTTGAGCGGCACATCGATGTCCGCTCGCATCCACGCCTCGCGCGCCTCCTTGTCGAAGCCGCGCGTGATCTTCACGCCCTGGCACTCCTTGCCGGACAGATCCGGGAAGCCCGCCTGCCGCAGTAGCTCCTCGATTTTGAGGCCCGCAATTTCTGGAATGATCCCGCCGAGCGAGCAGCCCGACATGGCGGCGGGAAGACAGTCCTGCGCGAAGCCCATGATGGGGGTGCGCACGCCAAAGGAACCCAGAAGTTCGCCCGCCGCCGCCGCCGTGTTGGCCGCACGGTTGGCGAGGGCGAGGACCGGGGTGACATCCACCACCGGCTTCACCAGGTCGAACACATAGGCGACCTCCGGCCGGTTGAAGCCCAGCGTGTCGCCCTTGGGCGGCTCACCCACCGCGCGGATGAGGCGCAGGACGTTGTCGCCCTCCTGATAGAGATCGCGGGCGCGATTAATGCCGGCGTCGATATCCTGCTGCCGCACGCCGGCACGCCGGGACAACTCCTCCCCGACGCCATCGAGCACGCTGTCGACGCGGTCGGTGATGGCGCGGGCCTGCCGGGCGACGGTGGCTTCCACCTCGGCGCGCAGCGCGTCGACCGTGGCTCGGCCCTTGTCGATCTGGTCGAACACCACGTCGATCTGCCGGTTGAGGGCGTCGGCGAGGCTGTGGATCTGCTGCTCGATCGCGGCGGCATTTCCCTGCGCCCCAGCGACCGCCCGCTTCAGCTCGGCCGAGAGATGCGCCGCCTGATCTTCCACCTTCGGCGCGAGCGAAGAGGAGAGCCCTTCCAGATAGGTCGTGACGGGCTTCATAGCGGCGTCGAGCTTGTTCTGGACCGCTTCGGTCTGCGGCAGCGCGTCACGTAGCTTAGCGCGCGCCTCCGTGAGTTTGCCGTCGACAAGGGGGCTGAAGGCGGCAAGTTCGGCGGACATCGCCCGCAGCCGGGCGGTTGCATCCTTCGCGGAGGCCACGATGGCGGCGTCGGCGGTGCTGAACGCCTCATCCATCAGATTCCCGGCAGCCGCGTGCGCCTCGCCGATCCCGGTGACAATCTTGTCGGCAGCCGGCAGGACGCTCCCGGTCAGAACACTCTGCCACGACGCTGGCGCGCCATTGGTGAACTGCTCTTGGGCTTCATCCAGCGCCTCCGCGACAGCCGCGAGGGCGCCGGTCGCCGTGCTTTCAAGCTCGGTTATAAAGGTATTGAGTCTTTCGCGAAGATTTGAGACGGCCGTGTCGATTGCCTTCAAGGCGGCGATGAGCTTCTGCTTGGCCTCGTCAATATGGTCCGTCGGCCATTTGTCGATCGCGCCCTGCAATGTGGCGAGCGCGGTGAGTGTGGCGGTGATGTGCGCCTCCGCACCCACGATGGCCGCTTGCGCCGCCGCCGGCACGTTGCGTGCGGTGGTTAGCCGGCTTACCGCCTGCTGTGCATCAAGCGCCGCCTTGCGCAGCACGCCGACATAGGTGGCGAGTGGGTTCTTCAGATCTTCAGGCAATGTGCCCGGCGTGCAGTTCTCAATGGCCGCGATGAGTACCGCACCATCCTGCAATCCGACGAGGGCCCGGCGCGCGCTTTCGGCGGTGGCGGCGATCTCCTCCGCCACGCCCGGCAGGGCGCGGCGCACGGCGCCGAGATTGACGGTGATCGTGGCGAAGGCGGCAGCGATGTCGGCGCGCAGCTCCGCGACGGCGTCCTTTTGCAGTAACTTGGTAGCCTCGATCGCGCCATTGAGCGCCTCTTTCGCCCTCTGGCGCGGCCCCACGAGGGGACTGCCGACGGCCAGCGTGTCGAGTTCGCGGGCGAGGCTGTCCAGCTCGGCCCGCCAGCGGCCACTGATCTCCCGCGCCCTGGCGGCGAGTTCGGCGTGTGCTTCCGCCACCGCGCCCTCGTCCTCGGCCTTGGCCCGCCCGCAGAGCCGTGCGGCCTCAGCCTTCGCCGCCTGCCTGACCTCGGCGGCGAACTGGGCGGGAAGGTCGACCAGCCCGACGCTGCCCTCGATCTGCTGGCCGAGGCCGCTTGCCCTTTGTGCGGCGTCCTCGAGCAGCCTGTTGAGCTCGCCGATGAGATGCGCCTCGCAGTCCCGCACCGCCTGCTTGGCGAGCCTGCGCCCATTCTGCAGCGCGCCTGGCCGCAGCAGATCGCGGGCAAGCTGGTCGAAACGCGCGGGGATGGTACCGAACAGCCGGTCGATCTGCCCGCGCAGATCCGCCGCATATTGCGCCGCCGCCTGGCCGGCCTGCGCGCCGTTTGACGTGGCGGACCGGGCGCGCGCGCGCGAAATGGACACGTTCTTGAGGACTGCCGCCGGTCCCTCCGTCACCCGCCCGGCGCCGAGGCGCGCCGGGAGGCGGCCATCGACCAGATCGAGCGTGAGCCGGTCATGCCCGCCCCCGCCGCGCGGCGCCGGCGGCAGCATGCCCTCATGCAAATCGGCGTCGCCCGGCTTGCCACTCTCCTTCACCACGGGGGCGGGCGCGTCGCAAAAGTCGATGCCCTCGACCGCGTGCCAGCTGTCGACGAGGTCGCCCGTCTCGGATTTCCGGGTTGAAGTGTAGAAGACCAGCTTCTCCGGTGTGGCGACATCGACGCTCATGTCGTTGCCGTCCTCGCCGGGCATGACGAGCTGGATCAGCGGCTTGGGGTAGAGATTGGCGATGCTGTCGGGGTCGCCGGAGGGCGGCGCGTTGGCCAGTTCCTTCTGCCAGAGCGGCACCGCCCATCCCTCGTCGCGCACATCGCCGCCCCAGTTGGAGTCGACGCGGATGCGCCGGGTGACGAAACGCGCGCCGGCGAGGCAGCCGGCCTCGGCGCTCGCCTTGCCGTCCTCCGGGTAGCGCCGTTCGGGCTGGAGGATGTCGATATATTCCTCGACCTTGCGCAGGATGGCGCGGCCGGCATGTTCATCCTGCTTGTAGCGCACGCCCTCCGCATAGAACTGCGCCGGCGGCACCACGGTGCGGCGATAGATCACCACATGCTTGGCGCGGTTGTGCAGGCCGCCGATCCGCCCCAAGCGCTCGAGCTTGTAATGGCTGAGGCGGCCCATCGCGGTCTCGGTCTCGATGACCGACTTGCCGCCGGCGAAGGCCGCGCGCTGGCGTCCCCAGCCGCCGAGCGCGGAGAAATGCAGTCCGCCGATGCGGCCTGTGGTTGAACCCGGATCGGCATAGCATTCGGCGAGAATGTTCGCGCTGTCGAAGGCCCAGGGGATGCCGCCGGGAAAGGCCTCGCGACTGGCGGCCTCATCATTGGGGTCAGCGAAGCTCTCCAGGAAGGCGGGGTCAGCGCGGCCCGCGCCGGGATAGCCCGATGGCGCGGGAAAGCGGAAGGGAGTCTGCGGGCCACCACCCTTTTCATCCCTGCGGCGGAGGGTGAAACGCAGCCCCTCGGAGGTCTCGAAATCCTCGGAGGGATGGTCGCGCCAGAGCTTGTCCACCGCGATGCGGCTCGATTCCAGCAGGAGCAGCGTCTTCACGCGCTGCGGGAGCGCCGGCACGCCGCGACGCGGGGCGATGCTGGGCGGCGCCCCGATGATGCCGGCCAGTTCCGCAAGCCGGGTGCGCTGGACCGGGCGGTGGTTGACCAGAAGTCCATAGGCGAGTTCGACCCGCAGATCGCGCACCACGGCGCCGGGTTCCGCATCGGACACACGGTTGAACAGGCGGCGCAGATTCCAGCCGGGCTCGCGCGAGCCGCTGTCGCGAAGCGTCGGGTCGAGGTCGATGCGTGTCAGTGAACCGAAACGCATCGCCGCGGGCATTTGGGGCTCGATGTCGGCCGGCTTGCGACCGGGACCGTTCTTCTCCATAGCCTCGCCAAGCGTCTGAGCGGGCAGCAGCAGGCGCACTTCCTGCGCGCTGTCGCGAAAGCGCCAGACCGGCACGCCGCCTTCGGGCGCGCAACGGGCGACGTGATCGGACGTGTCGCTGGTTTCCGGCCGCAGCCCCTCCACCGCCGCGATGCGGAAGGGTGTGGGATCGAGGATAAGCAGCCTGCCGGGCTCCTGGCTCGCGCCCTCCACCGCGCTGAGCGTCCACACGACACCCTGGTCCTCGGCGCCGTCGATGGTTTCCTCAGCGTGCAACGTGAACGGAGGGCGCCCGTCCGCGTCGCTCGGGCCGGCAGCCGGAGTATCGGGCGACAGGTCGAGAATAAGGCCCTGCGCAGCCTCATGCGCGACATCGGACTGGAACGCGGTTTCCTCCGGCAGCAGCGGCGACTGCTCCACCGGGCGCACCCGCGTCACATCGAGCCGCATGGAGACTAGCAGATGCGGGCCGACCGGTCCGCCATCGGGCCGCCGGCGTGGCACCCGATGGGTGATGATCTGGGCCACGCGCTGCGTGGGCAGCTCGAACTCGACGCCGGCGACGATGATGGAGGCCGGCGCGGAGAGCCACGGCGTCGCTTTAGTGCTGATCTGGTAGCAAACGCCCTCGCGACCGAGAGGCGGCTGCCACGTCGCGGTGTCGATGTCGATCGGGGCGAGCGCGCCGGGGACGGTGCCGAGACGCTCGCCCTGGGACATGGTGATGGCCGACAGGTCCATGCCGATGGGCCGGGCGGCGCCCGCCAGCTTGCCGAAGGATTTCCATGGATCCTCCGTCGGCACCGGTTCGAAGGAATGCAGCCGCCAACTGGCATTGGGATCGCGTGCCCGCACCGCCCAGTCCGGCGCCGCAGTCGCCTCAAACGGTCGCAGCCGACGGCGCGGCGCCCCCTTCACGGTGAGCGTTCCCACCACATGCCAGGCAAGCCGATCCGTCGCCTTCCGACCGTTGTCATCCTGGTCGACGACCGTGTAACCGGCGAGCATGGTCGCGCCGGAGAGCGGGCGCAGCCGCCTCAGCACGGCAGCGGCGGCGTCCTGATCCCGGTCGACGATCGCCGCCAGCACGGCCTCGATCGAGGTATCCCGCGGCTTCGGCTCAAAGCGGGCAGCGGCGATCCACGACACCTCGTCGGAAGGGGTAAGCCGCAGGATCGCATCTACGGCCGGCTGCTCCTGGCTGATCGAAAGACCGCTGCTAAAAGGCGCGCTCTGAAGAGAATGGGCGAGTTCCGGCGGCAGCCGCAGCGTTTCCGACGCGAAGCCCTTGAGCAGTTCCGCCCAATGAGTGGCATTGCCGACCCGCAGATTGATCTCGCAGCGCAGGATGAGATGCGTCGAGGGGCTCCCTCCCGGCATAAGCGGGGGACACCTGATCTCGCGAAAACCCGCTTGCCGCCGTCGGCTTTCCAGGCCCGTCGGCGGCGCCGCCGCGAAGGCCGGCAGCAGCGCGAAGACCGGCGATTCATCCTCGGTGCCGACGCCGACCGACAGGGCGGGCCCGCCATTCGCCGTGAGGTCATGCAGCCCGAAGACGGGCTTGTCGGAGGACGCGCCGAAATGCAGGCTATCGGTATTGGAGTAGGCGAGCTGAAGGCGGGTGAAGCGGCAGCTGCGGTTCGCGGGCTGGGCGACATCGTCCGCCTCGAACCAGAGCTTGCGCTTCAGTTTTTTGCGATCAGCTTCGGCGAACAGGAACAGGCGCATGTCGTAGCGCTTGCGGCCGGCGTCCGCGGACCGGTCCTGCTCATGGGCACTCACCGCAATGGGCACATGGCCGACAAAGGCGAAGCCTTCCAGCGTCGGCGAGCCGAGCCCCTCATGGCTGGCAGGCCAGGCCGAACTGGCGTCCAGTTTGAGCCGCGAGACCGCCCATGTGGGGTCGATCGGCACTAACGGCTCATCGGGACAGACCACCGTGGCGGCCGTGTCGAGCCAGGCGAGCGGTGTGGGCAAACCGCCGCCCGCCATGAAGACATCGCTGTAGCGGAAGAAATGCACGCGGGCGATGCCGTCAAGATGGAATTCCTTGCCGTCCACGCGGGGCGTCGTCTTTCCACCCGAACCATCCGACAGGCCGACCTTCTCGGCCCCCTTTGTTAGCCAGTCGTCCAGCGCCGCGCCCGGCGCCAGATCGAACAGGGATTGGAGCGTCTCGTTGCCTGGCGCGGCTGTCAGATAGACGCGGAGCGCGTCGGGGTCGAGAAAGGCGACATGCCAGTCGCCCTTGATCGCATCACCCTTGGTGCCGATGGCAACAACCAGCGGCTTGCCGTTCGTGGTCGGCTTGGTAAGCGCCAGCAGAGCCAGCCGCGCCGCGATGACTGCCATGATCTCCCCCCGCGATAACAGGCACGAACCGCCGGAGCGGCAGGCACGGCACCGCGGGCGGCCGACGGGGCCGCGGATGACAGGTCAGGCTGTTCAGGCCGCGTCCGCAGAGGTGCGACGCGCGGCGCGACGGAGAGTCGTGGAGGCGATGGAGCGCCTGTCGCCCCCTCAAACTATGCATCTATAAGTTGTATAATCACAACCGAACGACCACAAGAGGATTTCTGTGATCGGTGGGCCTTTTGGCGTGCCGGCCGCGCGTGCCTGACGCCGCCACGCGCCGCGCCGTCGCCTCTGGACGTCCGTTTAGCTCCATGCCAGAGCAAGGTGTCGGATGCTCAGCTATCCCCGCGCATCTGGTCCGCTGGAATGGGCGTCTCCATGATCGACACCGCCTCCCCCGCCGCCGACGCCGTCGGAAGCGGCGCGACGCAGATCTCCTGCTCGCGCGGCTTCAGTGAGTGGCTTGCCGCCCATGCGGTCAGTCTCGCCTTGTCGTCCTACCAGACCGGGCAACTGATCTTGATCGGGCGCAGCCCGCAGGGCGAGGTGTCCTTCCACCGGCGCGATTTCCAGCGTGCCATGGGTCTATGGGCTGAACCCGGCCGCCTCTTCGTCGCAGCCCGCCAGCAGATCTGGCGGCTGGAGAACGTGCTGGCGCCGGGCGAGGTCGCCAATAGCGTCTTCGGCACGCTTTATGTCCCGCGTGCCGCCGACATCACCGGAGATCTCGACATTCACGAAATCGGCCGCGACGCGCAGGGGCGGCTCATCTTCGTCAACACCCGCTATTCCTGCCTCGCCACGGTAAGTGCGACCCACGCCTTCCAGCCGCTCTGGAAGCCCCGCTTCATCTCGCGCCTTGCCGCCGAGGATCGCTGCCATCTGAACGGCCTGTGCCTTGAGGCGGGCCACCCGCGCTATGTCACGGCGGTGGCGCGGACTGACGTGGTAGATGGCTGGCGCGCCCATCGCGCCGGCGGCGGCGTGGTGATCGACGTCGCCGAAAACACGGTAGTGGCGGAAGGCCTATCGATGCCGCATTCGCCCCGGCTGTATCGGGGCGAGCTTTATGTGCTGGATTCCGGGCGTGGCATGCTGGTGCGCCTCGATCCCCGCTCCGGCGCGCGCACTGAGATCGCCTTCTGCCCGGGCTTTCTGCGCGGCCTGTCGTTCCACAACGGCCACGCCATCGTCACGCTGTCCCTGCCGCGCGACAGCAATTTCGGCGGCCTGCCTCTTCAGGACGCCATCGCCCAACGCGGCGGGGAACCCTGGTGCGGGGTGCAGATCATCGACCTCGCGAGCGGCGATATCGTCCACTGGGTCCGCTTCGAGGGGGCGATCCGCGAGCTGTTCGACGTTGTAGCTCTGCCGGGCATCCTGTGCCCGATGGGAGCCCCCAGCCAGGGACCAGACTTCGCCAGCGTCATCACCATGGAGGCGCCCGCGCGCGACCTCGACGCGCCGGGCTGGAGCTGACGCGCGTGGGAAGGCCCGCGCCTCAGAAGCGGATCAGCAACTGGCCGCTGAAGGCGCTCTGCGTGGCCGACGAGGCGATCTGGCCGTCATAGACCAACGCGAGGCTCGCCGTCGGGCCGAAGCCGATGCCGAGGGAGGCGCCGAGAACCAGCGCATCCTCAGCGATGGGAACCCCGGACACGATAAAGGCATCCGAGCCGCTGGCGAATTGCATGGTGGCTTCGGGCGTGATGTCGCCGAAGGCGTGCTGCCAGCCGACCGTGATGCTCGGCGTGTAGCGGCGGCCCTGCGACTCAAAACTCTTGCTGATGGTGACGCCGAGGGTGCCATAGACGGTGTCCATCCCGCCGCTCGCCACATCGAGCGCGGCGCTGGACCCGCGCTCCAGCGCCGAGGCGTCGTCGAGATTGACATAAGCAAGACCGGCAAAGGGCTCGATCCGGTGGCCCTCGAGCGCGAAGGCATAGCCGATCTGGCCGAAAATCTGCGTCTCGCCCGTCGTGTAGCTGGTGCTCGCGCCAGCGTCATAGCCGGGGAAAACGATGCTGCGCGTGACCGACACGTCATGCCACGTATAGGCACCGCCAAGCCGCAGCGCGAGCGGTCCATATTGCCCGCCGGCATAGAGACCCGCCGTGTAGCTGTCCATCGAGCCCGAGGAGGCGCGGTCCTCCACATCGAACCAGGAGCTGCTGTAGCCGCCGAAGACGCCGCCGCGCCAATTGGCGTTGAAGGTGGCGTCGAAGCCGGCGAGCACGCCGCCCACCGAGTTCGCGATGGTCGCGGCGTTGCCGTCGCCGAAGCTGTCGCCCAGGCCGCCGACACCCGTGACCCACATGACCACGGGCAGCGTGCCGAGCGCGGCGGTTGCCGGGCCGGTCAGGTCGCCCTCGCCGAAAGCCTGGCGCAGCCGCATGTTCACCGCGTCGCGCACATAGGCCGATTGCTGCATCATTACCGTCTCGGCCGAGGCGTAGATCTCGCCCGAGAGCGCGTCGAAGGCGGCATAGGCCTGCCCCGAGAGCTGCGCGGCCACCGCGTCATAGACCGGGTTGCCCGCACCGAGCGATTCCACGCCAATGGCGGTTGCCCGCTCATTGGCCGTGCGCGCTTCCTGCCAGAACGGAATGTCGTTCCGCACCAGCGTGACCTCGATGTCGGTTGCACTGTAGCTCAGCACCGGATCGAGGAAGGCGAAATTGGAGGTGGCGCCGGAGAAGGTACCGATGATGCCGCCCGCGGCGGAGAGGACGTTGAAGCTCCACGAATTGGCATAGGAACCCGCCGCACCGACAACTTTCAGTTGTGCCCCGTCCGCAATAGTCACATAGCCGCCGACCGCGATCAAATCGCTCACCTGCCCCGGCGCGACATCGACTTGATAGATGGCCCCGGCATTGAAGGCGGCATTGCCGGCAACGACCAGCGTGCCCGGCGAATAACCCGGCGCGACTACACCGCCCGAATTCACGGTCAGCGCGGCGATGGTGCCCGTGCCGCTCAGCAGGCCGCCCGCGCCGATGGTGAAGGATGAGCCGCTGGTGACGCCGGAGGCCAGCTCAAGGCTGGCCTGCTGCACGAAGACCGGCCCGGCGAAGGAACTGCCGGCATAGAGCACCGAGCCGCCGCCCGTCAGCGTCACCGAGCCGGAGCCGGTGAGCGCCGCGGGAAACACATAGAAGCTGGAGAGGTCGTAGACGAGCGCGCCGTCATTGACGATGGGACCGACGATCCAGCCCTGCGTGCCGCCATTGCCGATCTGCAGCGTGCCCGCCGTGATCGTCGTCCCGCCGGTGTAGCTATTTTGGCCGGTGAGGATCAGCGTACCCCAGCCCTGCTGGACCAGCGCGCCGGTGCCGGAAATCGTGCCGTCGAGGATGAGCGTATCGGACCGATTCACGGCCAGTACACCGTCATTGCGCACATCGCCCACAAGACTGCCCGTGGTGCCGCCATGGCCCAGCGTGACCTGTCCGCCGGCAATGGTCGTTCCGCCGGTGAAGCTGTTGTCGCCGTCGAGCACCATGACGCCGGAGCCGGTCTTCACCAGACGGCCGCTGCCGGCGATCACGCCGGAGAAGCGGGTCGACTGGTTGTCGCCGCCGGTCGTGAGCGTATGGGCGCCCAGTTCGACACTGCCCTCGCCCGCCAGCGAGCCGATGGTCTCTGACGCTTCCAGCGCGAACGTGCCGGGCGCGTCGATCTCGACGCCATGGCCGTCCGCCAGCGCGCGCCCACCGGCCGCCACGAGCCGCCCGGCCATAATGCGGGTGCCCCCGTCGAAGCTGTTGCCACCGGCTAGCCGGACCGTGCCGTCACCGCTCTTGATGAGCGTGCCGGTGCCGATGATGGTGCCGTTAATGCCGAGTGTCTGCCCGTCGAGCGCACTCAACACGCCGAAGCCGTCGAGCGTGATCGTGCGTCCGGTGTTGAACGACCCCGCCGCGAGCAGCCCGCCGCGCGCGAGTTCGATGGTGCCGCCGGCAACCCCGAGGCCGGCATCGCGCGCGACCTCGACCATGCCGCCGCTCACTCTCAGCCCGCCGACAAACTCGTTGTCGCCGGTGAGCACCAACCGGCCAGCGCCGATCTTCTCCAGCCCGCCGGTGCCGGTGATGGCCACGCCGATCGTGGCCGTCACGTCATGGCCCTCGACCCAGATCCGGCTGCCATCATGTACAGAGAGACCGGAGCCGGCGTTTGCCGGGGCGATGACATAGCCATCGCTGACGAATTCAAGCTGCTCGAAGGAGGCGCGGCCCTCAAGCGTGACGGTGCCGGCGGTGCCCATGAAGATGCCGAACTCGCCACCCCAGGGATTTTCGATGCCGAACGCGGCTTCCACCCAGGTGTCGCTCGTGGCCGTCCAGCTGCCCGAGCCGCCCAGTGCGCCCCCGGTTGCGGTCCAGAACTGGAAGGGACTCGCATCACGGAGGGCGAGGTTGACCTGCCCGTCATTGCTGAGGTCGAGCGTCGTTGTGTAGCCGACCGGCGTGGAACCCAGCGTCACGCTGCCGGTCAGGCTGCCGCCATAGCTGAAGGCACGGTAGATGCCTGCCCCGTGCGGCGGCGCGCCGGCGACATCCAGCGTGCCGCCAAGGGCAAGATCGCCTCTCACGGTGACGATGCCGGAATTGGCACCGGACCCCAGCGTAAGGAGGGATATCGCGGCCGGATCCAGCGTCGCCGTGGCGGCAAGGAGCGGGATGGCCTGCGGGTTGTCCTTCCCCGACCACCCGCCCGCAAGGGTTCCGCCCGCGAGCACCGCGATGGAGTTGACGGAGCCGAATCCCGTCAGCGTCGCACCGCCCGCCACGGTGACCGGCGATGCCGCGAGCGAGGCGCCATAGAGACCCAGCGTGCCGGTCAAGACGGTAGTAGGGCCGGAGAAGGAACTGTCGGCGGTCATGGTCAGCGTACCGGCACCCGCCTTGACGAGGCTGCCGCTGCCGCTGAGCGCGCCATCCAGCGTCACCGTCTGGCCGGCCGCCACATCCAGCGTGCCGCCGGGCGGCGATACGGCGAACAGCCGTTCGGTCTGGAAACTCGCGGTCATGGCAAGCGTTCCACCGGCAAGGGTTACGCCGCCTGTCACGGCCCCGAGCGCGCTATCCGCCGCCACCTCGACGATGCCATCGCCAAGGATGAGGCCGGCGCTGAAGCCGTTCGTGCCGGCCAGCACCAGCGTGCCGCGGCCGGATTTGGTCAGCGCCGAGGCGGAATCCTCGGCCATGCCGGCCGTGAGCGTCAGCGTGGTCCCGGCGACGACGTCGAGAACCGTACTCGTCAGCGTGCCGGACGCCGTGCCGTCGAGCACAACCGGGCGCGCCGTCGCGAAGGAGCCCGTGGTGGCGAGGGTGCCGCTCTCAAGCGTGAGCCCCCCGGCCCCGCCGCCGAGCGCGGCGTCGGCGGCGATCACCAGCGTCGAGCCATTGGCGATGGTGATGCCGCCGGAAAAGCTGTTGCTGGCGGTCAGGGTGACGGTCGCGCCTCCCTGTACCCTCACCGCGCCGGTGCCGGAAATGACGCCGGCAAAGCTCTGATCCACGGGCGCATTGAAGACCAGGACGCCGTTATTCGTGACGCCGCCAAGGATCGAGCCCGCGACATTGCCATTGCCGAGATAAAGCGTGCCCTGCTCAATGGTGGTGCCGCCGGTGAAGCTGTTGGCGGCGGTGAGATACAGTGTCCCGTCGCCGGCCAGCGTCACACCGCCGGTGCCCGTGATCGGACTCGCCAGCGCGCCGCTGATCGCATTGACATAAATCGTCGCCATCCCGCCGACGTTGATGTCGTTGCCGATCTCCAGCCCGTTGACGCCGAAGGCGAGCGTGGTCCCGCCGCTCATGTTGAGCGTGCCGGTGCCCAGCGCCTGGCTGCTGCCAACGCGGACGGTGCCCTGCGTGAGGTTCACACCGCCGGAAAAGCTGTTGGCGCCGTTGAGGGCCAGCGTGCCGCTATCGGTGAGCGTCAGCCCCCCTGCCCCGCTCACCACGCCGCTGAGGGTGAGGGTCTGGCCGGGCAGCACATCGACGGAGCCACCCGCCGCGCTGAGGGTGACGGCCTGCCCGATCGACAGGCTTTGGGTCGCCTGCAGCGTTCCGCCGGCGAAGGTGAGCGTGCCGCTGCCGAGGCCGAGACTGCTGGCCGAGGCGATGGACAGTGTGCCGTCCTCGATCGTCCAGCTCAGATCGACCGCGGGTGTGCCGGTCAGCGTCCAGGTGCTCGTGCCGAGCTTCTCCATCGTGTAGAAGCCGGCAATGGTGGCGCCAACGGGACCGACATTCGTCATGTCGAATATGCCGTCGGACGCGCCGCCGAGCGCCAATATGTTGGTATTGCCGGTGGCGACGATGCCGCTGGCGCTGTAGCCGGCCTCCAGTATCACCGTGTTGGAATCGCCGGAGATCAGGAAGGCACCGGCCTGCGAAAGCCCGCCGCCGCTATTGCCGCCCGCCGCACCGCCGGCGAGGGACAGCTGGTTGTTACTGCCGGTGATGAGGATGCCGACATTGCCGATGCCCTCCTCGCCGGGCGTAAAGCGCCCGCCGCCCTCCTGCCCGCCATCGCCACCGGTGACGGTGGCGCCGCCGGCGATGGAGACATCCCAGCCATCGCCGGAAATGACAAGACCGGCGCCGCCGAGACCGCCCGCGCCGCCGTAGCTTCCGTCTCCGCCATCGCCACCATCACCACCCGTGACGCTCTGCTGGATGATGAGCGTGCCGTTATCGCCGGAAAGAAAGACGCCATGACCGCCGGCACCGCCATCGGCGCCGCCGCTGGCGATGATGGTGGGCAGTTCGCCCGGATGCGGGATGATGACGACGACGCCATCGCCGCCATTGCCGCCATTGCCGCCGCGCACCTGCTGGGAAATGACGATGGGCGACGCGCCCGGGGTCAGCGACGCGCCAAATCCTCCCGCGCCGCCATTGCCGGCGCCACCCGCGACAGTTCCGTAGAAGCCGTCATAAGCCGATCCGTCGCCACCATCGCCGCCAATACCGCCGACTAGCACGCCGGTCGGCGACACCGAGTTGAAATAGCCATGGGCGGCCCCGCCGCCGCCACCTCCCGAGCCGCCACCCTCCCCATCTCCACCGGCGTCGCCATTGCCCGCGGGATTGGCGCCCACCGGCGCGAGGCCGCCGGCCCCGCCGCCGCCGCTCGTTCCCGCGGGGCTGTCACCAGGCGCACCGGCCCCGCCGGTGACACCGGCGCCGCCACCGCCACCGCCACCGCCGCGGGGATTCGACGAGCCGTTTCCGCCGGGTCCGACGGGGTTCGAGACGCCGTTCGGCGTGGGATCGAGCGCGTGGGCTTGCGGCGCGGCACCGGCAAGCGCCAGCACGGCCAGAGCGGCGGAGGCCATGAGCCGCGCACGACGCCCGGCTCCGGGCCGCGCGGGTCGCTCAGCTGGATAAAAAATGCGGGAAGGCGGAGGAGACGCGTAAGAGGTCAGCGGCAGGCCTGGACCTGTCTGGGATGAAGTCCACTTCGCGATCCGCATCGCGCACCACCGACCTGGTGCCGGGCGGGACTGGGCGCACTACGCCGTCCGTCCGGCTGATGTTCAAGCCGTACCATGAGACCATAAAAACTGACAATACGTTGCGTAATGTTGCTGGAGATACGCGCCCGGCGTCCGCACCGTCAGCTCAGGATGAAGAACACCTTGCGCACATGGGTCAGGTTCTCCCAGGTGCCCTTGAAGCCGCGCGCGACGACGAAGCTCTCGCCGGGGCCGAATTCGCGGGCCTGTCCGTCAGCGTCGGTGAGGCGGACGCGGCCCTCCAGCAGATGGCACATCTCGTCATAGTCGCAATCGACCCGCTCGCGGTGCGGCGGCGCTTCCCAGATGCCGGAAAAGGCGCCTTTTTCAACCTGCGTGAAGTGCCGCCGGCTCTGCGCCACGAAGGGCACGTCCACCACGGCCGGATCGTCGGTGACGATGTCGCGGGCGGGAATGGCGTCGGCGTCGAAGGCGATGACGTGGCGGGGTGACATGCTGAAGGCCCTCATGAATCAAAACCGACGCCCATGGCGTCGAGCAGGCGGTTGAAGCGCGAGCGGCGCCCGTCCTTGTCCTCCTGCGCCAGCCCGATCTGGGCGAGCCGCACGCCGAGCCAGCGCAGCGGCTCCGGCGGGAAGGGAAAGGGGCGCGTGCGCGACATGGCGAGGCGGGTGCGCTCCGTCTCCACACCGTCCAAGAGGTCGAGCATGGTCAGCGCGGCGAAACGGCTGGCGGAGACGCCCTGCCCGGTGAAGCCCATGGCGTAAGCGAGCTTTCCGCCAGCGGCGAGGCCGGCGAAGAAGGTGGTGCGTGCGGACGTGTCGATGATGCCGCCCCAGGCATGGGTGAACGGCACATGGGCGAGCTGCGGCAGCGCGCGGGCGAAATGGGTGGCGAGCTTGTTGTAGGTCTCGGCCCGGTCGAGCAGCGCCGCATCGCGCCGCGAACCGAAATGATAGATCGCGTCATAGCCGCCCCAGAGGATACGGTTATCGGCGCTCTTGCGGATGTAGTGGAACTGGTTGCCGCTGTCGGCGAGCGAGTGCCGCCCGGTCCAGCCGATGGCGGCGAGTTCGTCCTCGGTCAGCGGGCGCGTCATGATCGCGTAGTCGAAGATCGGGATGACGCTCGGGCGCAGTCGGCGCAGCAGCGGCGGGGCGGCATTGGTGGCGAGC
The DNA here is from genome assembly GCF_029760895.1 of Ancylobacter sp. WKF20. NCBI lineage: Bacteria > Pseudomonadati > Pseudomonadota > Alphaproteobacteria > Hyphomicrobiales > Xanthobacteraceae > Ancylobacter > Ancylobacter sp. WKF20. The sequence continues at coordinate 968,530 of NZ_CP121679.1, read as the reverse complement.
ACCGCCCTGCCCGCCTGTATCACGCCGCCCGGCGTCACCAGCTCGATGCCGGTCGCGCTTTCGCTCAGCGCTGTCACCAGCGTGTCCTCATACAGCTCGATACCGAGCGAAAGGGCCACGCGGCGCAGCTCCGCCACGGTCTTGGCCGGGTTCACCTGCGCATAGTTCGGCTCGAACAGGCCGGCGCCATAGACCGGGCTGTCGAGCTTTTCCGCCAGCGCCGCCCCGGTGAGCGGGTGGCTTTCAATGCCGAAGCGGCGGTGATTGGCGGCGAGTGCCTCCAGCCCCTCGATCTGCCAGGGCGTCTCGGCCAGCATCAGCTTGCCCGGCCGCTCGAACTCGATATCGAGGCCGTAGCGGGTAACATCGTCGGCATAGGCGTCGAGATTCGCCCGGCCGAGGCGGATCAACGTTTCCACCTCGCGCGGCCAGCGGCGCAGCGCATTACCGAGGCCATGCGAGATGGACGGCGCGCAGAAGCCGCCATTTCGGCCGGAGGCGGCGTTGCCGGTGCGGCCCGCTTCCACCAGCACGATGCGCGCCTGCGGGTGGCGCTCGCGCGCCTTCAGCGCGGTCCACAGTCCGGTGAAGCCGCCGCCAATGATGGCGAGGTCCGCCCGTGTGTCGCTGGCGAGCGCCGGCCGCGCCGGCACGTCCGGCACGGTGTCGAACCAGTAGGGGCGCAGCGCCGCGTTCTTGAGAGTGGGCAGCAGATCCATCACGCGGCGGCCTCCGCCAGCTTTTCTTCCAGCGCCGCCAGCTCCTCGCGCGAGTTGACGCCGGTGACTTCCAGCTCGCCCGCCTCGACGGTGGCGACGCGGTAGCCGTCGGCGCGGGCGAGCGCGACGATGTCGGTGAGGTAGTACTCGCCCTTGGCGTTGGCGCAGCCGACGCGGGCGAGCCAGGGAAAGAGACGGTTGCACAGCACCGCCATGACACCGGAATTGCAGAAGCCGATGGCCCGCTCCGCCGCGCTCGCGTCGCTGTGCTCGACGATGCGCAGGAGGCTGCCATCGTCCGCCGTCACCAGCCGCCCATAGGCGCGGGTATCCGCAGGGAGGAAGCCGAGCACGGCGAGCGCCACGTCATCGCTCACCGCCGCGCAGAGCGCGCGCATGGTGGCGGGGGTGATCAGCGGCACGTCGCCATAGAGGATCAGCACCGTGCCATCGAAGCCGGCCAGCTCGCCCTCCGCCGCGCGCACCGCATCGGCGGTGCCAAGCTGCTCATGCTGCACGGCCTTGGGCAGAGCGGGAAAGGCTTCCTCGATCTGCTCGCGCCCGGCACCGACCACCAGCACGACCTTCTCAGCCGCGATCTGCGCGAGGCTGTCGAGCAGATGGGCCAGCATCGGCCGGCCTTTCAGCGGATGCAGCACCTTGTGCAAGGGCGAACCCATGCGGCTGCCCTTGCCGGCGGCGAGCACGATGGCCGCGATTCTGTGGGCGGCGATGGGCGGTGTCGCGCTCATGCCGGCCCCGGCAAATACCAGCCCCAGCTTTCGGCGGGGTCGAAGCGGGTGATCTGCTTGGTTTCGAAATAGGCATCATAGCCGGCGCGGCCGAGCTCGCGGCCGATGCCCGAGGTCTTGAAGCCGCCCCAGGGAAGCTGGGTGAAGGTCGGCTGCGAGCAGTTCACCCAGACGATGCCGGCGCGCAGCTTGCGGGCGACGCGCTCGCAGCGCGCGAGATCATCCGACATGACGGCGGCGGCGAGGCCATAGGCGCTGTCATTGGCAAGAATGAGCGCCTCCTCCTCCGTATCGAACGGGTTCACGCAGACCACCGGGCCGAAGATTTCCTCGCGCCAGATGCCGGCATCAACAGGCACGTCGGCAAAGATGGTGGGCCGGAGGAAATAGCCCTGAGCCAGCCCCTCCGGCCGCTCGCCGCCGGAGACCAGCCGCGCGCCCGAGGCCTTGCCGCTGGCGATGGCGGCGAGGATCTTGTCGTACTGGCCCTTGGAGACGATGGGCCCGAGCTTCACGCCCGGCTCGCTGCCCGGCCCGATGGTGATGGCCTCCGCTGCCTCCTTCAGCCGCGCCAGCAGGCGGGGATAGACGCTGCGCTCGACCAGCACGCGGGATGTCGCCGAGCAGACCTCGCCCTTGTTCCAGAAGATGCCGAACAGGATCCACTCGACCGCCTTCTCGACATCGCAATCGGCAAAGATGAGGAAGGGCGACTTGCCGCCAAGCTCCAGCGCCACGGTGCGGATGCCGGCCGCCGCCGCCATCATCACCTTGCGCCCGGTGGCGACCGAGCCGGTGAAGGCGAGCTTGTCACAGAGCTCGTGGTCGGCGAGCGGCTGGCCGGCCTCCGGGCCGGTGCCGGTGACGAGGTTGAACACGCCCGCCGGAATGCCGGCCTCATGGATGATCTCGGCCAGCTTCTCGCAGGAGAGCGAGCAAAGTTCGGACGGTTTGAGAATGAGGGTGCAACCGGCCGCGAGCGCCGGCGCCACCTTCCACACCGCCATCAGCAGCGGGTAGTTCCACGGCGTGATGGCGCCGACCACCCCCAGCGGCTCGCGGGTGATGCTGGCGCGGAAGCGGGCGTCGCCGACATCGATCTCCTCATCCGCGCGGCTGTCCTCGGCCTCGGCAAGGCCGGCGTAATAGTCGAAGGTGAAGGCGGCATCGCCCACATCCCATTCGGCTTCCGGCAGCGGCTTGCCATTGTCGTGCACCTCGATAGCGGCGATCTCGACGAGGCGATCCCGCAGCCCCTGCGCGACCTTGCGCAGATAAGCCCCGCGCTCGGCGCCGGAGAGGCCCGACCACACGCCGGTGTCAAAGGCCCGGCGCGCGGCGCGCACGGCGCGGTCGATATCCTCGGCCTGCCCGGCGGCGACATGCGCGAAGGGCTGTTCGGTCGCCGGGTCGATGGCCGGGAAGCTGCCGCCGGCCACAGGAGCGGCGAAGGCACCGTCAATGTAAAGGCGCGTTGTGTGCATCGGGCTCGCCCTCTTCAGACCTGCTCGTTTCAGACGTGTTTGCGGCCGCCGACCCCGGACCGGTCGAGGAACCATTCGTCCGGGTACGGGTACCACCAGTCATGAATCTGCGGCTTGTGGTCCATGACGACCATCTTGGAGCGGCGGAACGCGTCGAGCCCCTGCCGGCCCAGTTCGCGGCCCATGCCGGACGCTTTCCAGCCGCCGAAGGGCAGCGCGTCATTGTCGATCATCGGGTTGTTCACCCAGACCATCCCGGCCTCCAGCCGCTCGGACGCCTCGATGGCTTCTTCCAGCGACGTGGTGAAGATCGAGGCGCCCAAACCGAACGGGCTGTCATTGGCGGCGGTGATCGCCGCGTCGAAATCCGCCACGCGGCAGACCGCGACGACGGGGCCGAAGGTCTCCTCGTGCAGGATCTCCATCTCGGGCGTGCAACCGGTGAGGATGGTCGGCTCGTAGAACCAGCCGGTCTCCAGCCCCTCCGGGATACGCCCGCCGCATGCGACCGTCGCGCCCTTGGCGACCGCGTCGGCGACGAGGCGCATCACCTTGTCCCGCGCGGCCTTGGAGACCAGCGGGCCGAGTTCGTTCTTCTCCAGCCCGTTGCCGATGCGCAGGCGCTTGGTCTCGCGCACGAAGGCTTCGATAAAGGCATCGTGGATGGCATCGACGGCATAGATCCGCTCGGTCGAGGTGCAGACCTGCCCGGACATGTGGAAGGCACCGGTGACCGCGCCCGCCGCCGCCACATCGATGGGGGCCGAAGCGGCAATGATCATCGGGTCGGAACCGCCGGCCTCGATCACCGCCGGTTTCATCCGCGCCGCCGCCGCCATGGCGACCGCGCGCCCGCCCGCCACCGAGCCGGTGAAGGCGACGGCATGGGTGCGGTCGCTGTCCACCAGCGCCTTGCCGACCTCCGCCCCGCCCGGCAGGCAGGCGACGAGGCCTTCCGGCAGACCGTCAAACACCTTCATGAATTCCAGCGTGCACAGCGTCGTCGCCTCGGCCGGCTTGACGATGCAGCCATTGCCGGCGGCGAGCGAGGCCGCGACCGTCCAGCACATCAGCAGGATCGGGAAGTTGAACGGCATGATGTGGACGGAGACGCCCAGCGCCTCGTAGCGCGCATATTGCGTCGAGCCGATCTGCGTCGTGCCGGCGATCTTGCCGGCATCGTCGCGCGCCATCTCGGCGTAATAGCGGAAGATCGGCGCGACATTGGCGAGTTCGCCGATGGCCTCGGGATAGGGCTTGCCCATCTCCCGGCTCATCAGAATGGCGCAGTCGGTGAAATCAGCCGCCTCGATGCGATTGGCGAGCGCGTGCAGCGCCTTGGCGCGGCTCTTGGCGTCGGTGCGGTTCCACAGCTTCTGCGCCGCGTTGACGCGCGCCAGAACCGCCGCGATCTCCTCGCTGGTCACCTCGACACGGCGGCCGACCTCCTCCAGCGTCGCCGGGTCGATCACCGCATGGGTGACACCCATGGAGGGGTGCAGGCCGGGGCTCAGATAATAGCGCGGGGCGGCGAGATCGGCGGGAGTGAAATCGGGCATGCGAAGTTCCTTCATGCCGGCGCGCGGGTAGCGGCCAGCCGGGACGCCAGTGCCTCGCCGCGCGCGCGCCAGTCGGGCAGCACCTCGGCAAGGAAGTCGGCGATGGATGTGAGGTTGGCTGCTTCAAGCGCCACTTCCAGCTGACCGAGCACACGCGTCAGCCAGGTGAGGTAATGCGCCTTGCCGTCGCGCTGACAGAGCCGCACGAAGACGCCCGCGATGCGGGCATGGCGCTGCGCGCCCATCAAATGATAGCGCGCGCGGATCGCCCGCGCCTCGGCCTCATCGCCCGCCAGCGCGCCGATGTAGCGGTCCAGCATCGCCTCTTCGAGACCGGGGGCGAGGTCGCGCCGGGCATCCTGCAGCAGCGAGACGAGGTCATATTCGCGCGGGCCGCGCACGGCGTCCTGAAAGTCGAGCAGGCCGCAGCGGGCGACGCCGTCGCGCCCGTCGAGTTCCATCAGGTTGTCGACATGGAAATCGCGCAGCACCAGCGCCTCCTGCCGGCCATAGAGCGGGGCGAGCGCCGCGTCCCAGAGCTCAAGGAACCGCGCGGTGAAGGCGGCGCGGTCCAGCTCCGGCGCCAGCGCCGGGGCGAACCAGTCGCAGAACACGGTGAGTTCGGTGAGCCAGACATCGCGATCATAAAAGGGCTGCGAGACCGCCGCCCCCTCGGGCGATTGATGCAGATGCGCCAGTGCGTCGATGGCGAGGGCGTAGAGTTCCTCTTCCGAGCGACCGGCCTTAAGGCGGCGCGCATAGGTGGCGTCGCCCCAATCCTCGATCAGCGCGAGGCAATGGACAGGGTCCGCCGCCTCGACGCGCGGCGCCGACAGGCCGAGCCCGTTCAGATGCCGCGCGACGCGGATATAGGAGGCAAAACCCTCCGGGTCGGTGCGGTCCTCCATCAGCAGAAGGCCCGCCGCCGGCAGCCGGTAGTAGCGGCGCGCCGAGGCATCGCCCGGCAGCGCCATGAGCGGCACGCCGGCCTGCCCGTGGCGCGCCAGAAAGGTCACGCCGGGGGGATCCAGCCGCACGGCCGGACCGGTCTCCATGCTGAGGGGGACGGCCACGCTCATCGGATCATGTAGACCTTCTTGATGGTCTCATGGACCGTGCAGACGCCCTTCCAGTCCTTCGGGAAGAAGGCGGCGGTGTCCGGGGTGATCTCGATCACCTCGCCGCTCTCATGCACATAGGTGCAGCGCCCTTCGAGGAAGTGGCAGAACTCGTCGGAGGTGACGTGGCACTCCCACTTGCCCGGTGTGCAGATCCACAGGCCGCATTCGGACTGGCCGTTCGGGCCCTTGTGGATCACCTGGCCGGAGACGTGGGACTGGCCCTCGATCATGGTCGGGATGATGCCCCAATCCACGACATCGGTGACGGAAAGCGGCTTCTTCATCAGGGGGGTCGCGGTCATTTGTGTCACTCAAGCCAGCATGTAGATGTTGCGGATGGTCTCGATCACCTCGGCCTCGCCCTCATAGCCGCCGGGGAAGACGACGCAGGTGCCGGCCTCCACCTCGGTGACCTCGCCGGTGACGGCGGTGTAGCGGGCGCGGCCCGCGACGAAGTGGCAGAACTCGTCGCGCGGCACGGAGATTTTCCAGCGTCCGGGGGTGCAGACCCAGATGCCGGTCTCCGGCGAGTTGCCCGGCCCCTTGAAGAGCAGGCGGCCGGTGGAGTGCGAGGCGCCCTCGATGGAATCGGGCTGCGCGCCCCAGTCCACCAGGTCGTCATAGGTCGTGGCGCCATGGATGTGCGGCGCGGAGCTTTTCAAATTGGTCATGGCGGTCACACCAGAGCGGCGAGCAGGCGCGCGGCCTTCTTCGGGCCCTCGCAGCTCTGCATATGGGCGGAGGTGGCGGCGAGCTTGGCCTTGATCGCCGGATCGGTGAGGCAGGCCTCGATCTTGGCGATCAGCTCCTCGTCGGTCCAGTCATAGCGCTCGGAACGGAAGCCATGGCCGGTTTCCTCGACGCGCATGGCGTTGTCATGGCCGTCCCAGACATAGGGCATGATGATCGCTGGCTTGCCGAAATAGAGGCACTCGGTGAACGAGTTGTTGCCGCCGTGATGGATGACGGCATCGACCTGCGGGATCACCGAGGGCTGCGGGAACCAGCTCGCAAGCGCCACATTCTCCGGCACGTCCGTGTAGCTCGCGAGATAATCGCCGACATTGACCAGCGCGCGGTAACGGGTCTTGCCGACCAGCGCGATGAGGCGCTTCAGCAGCTCGGTGTCGCCCGAGCCGAGCGAGCCGAAGGAGATGTAGAGCAGCGGGCCGTCATTGTTCTTGGCGAAGGTCGGCACGGTGTAGGGCTCGTCCTTGCGCACGCAGCCTTCCAGATACTGGAAGCGCGCCGGGTCGAGCGGCACCGCGCGCTTGTACTTGGCCTGCTCGGGATAGAGCAGCAGGTTCAGATAGGGCGAAGCCTCGAAGAACTGGCCGAGCGGATAGGCCGCTTCGCCATTCTCGGCGAGGAAGGCGTTGAACGCGTCATGGATCGGCTTGATGACGGCGTTGAACTTCGCCCGGAAGGCGGCGTGGCCCTCATGGTCGTTCTCGCCGAGCCCCGAGAGATGCGGCGGAATCGCCTCATCCTCGATCTCGTTCTCCGAGCAGGAGATGATGCGCACCCACGGCACGCCGAACTGCTTGATGGCCGGGAACAGGATGACGTTATCGACCGCGATCACATCCGGCTTGATGCGCGCGAGCACGCCCGGCAGATCCTTCTGCGCCCATGTGGCGCTGGAGACGATCGCCTCCCAGCATTCCCGGACATAGTTGTCGAGCTGGTCGATCGGCTTCTTCGAGAAGTTCGGGATGTGACCGTTGATGAAGTCCTCCCAGAACTTCGCCATCTGCTCGGGCGGCATCGGCTCGGACAGCGCGACCGGGTGCGCCTCGAAGCCATAGCCCTCATAGACCGAGACGAAGCCGGGATCGGACAGGAACACCGCCTTGTGGCCGAGCGCGGTGACCGCCTGGGCGATGCCGACGGAGTTGAGGGCCGGACCGAAGGCCGCTTCGGGGAAGAAGGCGAAGGTCTTCTGTTCCATCGTTTAACCTCTCTGGAAGCGCCTCTTGGCGGGCGCCGGTGGTGTCGTTCGCGGGATCAGCGTCAGGCGGCGAAGATGCGGGTGTCGGCCCGGCTCCAGCCGAGGCTGAGCACGTCGCCGGTGCGGAAGTTGCGCGCCTCCGCCGCATCCGCCGTCACGCGGCAGATCAGCGGCCGGGGGCTCGCCGGGGTCTCGACATGCACCTGCAGGTCGAGGCCGTGATAGGCGGTGGCGAGGATGCGGCCGGAGAGCCTGTTCTCGCAGGCATGGGCGTCGAGCCGCAGCCGCTCGGGCCGCACGGCGGCGACGAGATCTCCCCCCAGCCCGTCGGGAATGTCGGCGCGGATGAGGCTGCCCTCCGCCGCGGTGAGCTTGGCCCCGTCGCGGGTGACGGGAATGACGTTCATCACCCCGATGAACTCGGCAGCGAAGCGGTTGGCCGGGTGTTCATAGACCTCGCGCGGCGGCGCGCATTGCAGCAGCTCGCCATGCTGGAGGATGGCGATGCGGTCGGCCATCACCAGCGCCTCCTCCTGATCGTGGGTGACGATGATGAAGGTGATGCCGAACTGGTGCTGGATGCGCTTCAGCTCCAGCTGCATTTCACCGCGCAGCTTCTTGTCGAGCGCCCCGAGCGGTTCGTCGAGCAGCAGGAGCTGCGGGCGCTTCACCAGCGCCCGGGCGAGCGCGACGCGCTGGCGCTGGCCGCCGGAAAGCTGCTCGGGCTTGCGGCTCGCCAGCGCCGAGAGCTGGATCGTGGCGAGGATCTCGTCCACGCGCTGACGGATCTCGGCGCGCGGCAGCTTCTCCATCTCCAGCCCATAGGCGATGTTCTGCGCCACCGTCATATGCGGGAACAGCGCATAGGACTGGAACATCAGGTTCACCGGCCGGTGGTTCGGCGGCACGTTGGAGATGTCCTGGCCGTTCAGCAGGATCTGCCCGCCGCTCAGCGTCTCGAAACCGGCGAGCATGCGCAGCAGCGTGGTCTTGCCGCTACCGGAGGCGCCGAGCAGGGCGAAGAACTCGTTCTGGCGGATATCGAGCGACACGCCATTGACCGCCCGGACGGAGCCGTAGCGTTTCTCGACGTTGCGCAGGGAAAGCAGGGTCGTCATTGGCCGGGCAGGCCTCCGCGATTGAGCCGCTGCGACAGGGCCAGCGTGACCAGCGAGAAGCCGATCACCAGCGTCGCGAGCACATTGATTTCCGGGGTCACGCCGAAGCGGATCATGGCGTAGATCTGCATCGGCAGGGTGATCGAGGCGCGCTGGGCCCCGGCGGTGAAGAAGGCGATGATGAACTCATCGACCGAGAGGGTGAAGGCGAGCAGCCCACCCGCGATGATGGCCGGCGCCAGCACCGGCAGCACCACGCGGCGCAGCGTCGTCACCGTCGAGGCGCCGAGATCGGCCGAGGCTTCCACGATCGACCAGTCGAAGGATTTCAGCCGCGCCCGCACCACCGCGCAGACAAAGGCGAGGTTGAACACGACATGCGCCATGATGACGGTGTGCAGCCCAAGCCGCACATCGAGCAGCGAGAAGAAGCTGAGCAGCGCGATGGCGAGCACGATGTCGGGGATCACCATCGGCGCGAAGATCAGCGTCTCCAGAACGCGCCCCTTGCGGCGGCGGATCTCGATGCCGATGGCGAGCAGCGTGCCGAGCACGGTCGCGACGAAGGCCGAGACCAGCCCGACGATCAGCGTGTTGCCGGCGGCGCGCAATATGTCCTTGTTGGCGAACAGCGCGCCGTACCATTTCAGCGAGAAGCCGGTCCAGGCAGTCGGCATCCCGCCCGCATTGAAGGACAGGCCGACCAGCACCGAGATCGGGATGTAGAGGAAGGCGAAGACGACGCCGAGGATGAGCAGCATCAGCCGCAGGGTGTGACGGTCAGCCATCGACGCCTCCGCTCGCCTGGCGGCCGGTGGAGGCCCGCTCATTGGCGTAGGTCTGCGCCGTCAGCAGGACCAGCATGACCGCGATCAGCACCATGGAGAGCGCCGAGCCGAAGGGCCAGTCATTGGCGGTGAGGAACTGGGCGTAGACGAGGTTGCCGATCATCTGGAACTGCCCGCCCCCCAGCAGCGCCGGGGTGACGAAATTGCCGATGGAGAGCACGAAGACGAAGACGAAGCCGGTCGCCACGCCCGGCAAGGTGATCGGCAGGATCACCCGGCGGAATGTCGTCCAGCCGCCGGCGCCGAGGTCGCGCGAGGCTTCCGCGATCTCCGGGTTGAGGCGGGAGAGCGGGGCATAGGCGGCGAGGATGACGAAGGGCAGGTAATTGTAGACGAGGCCGAGCACCACGGCGCCTTCGGTGTACAGCATTTGCGGCAGCGCGCCCTCGACGCCGAGCCAGCGGGCAATGGCGACGATCAGCCCCTCCCGGTTCAGCAGCACGATCCAGGCATAGGTGCGCACGAGGTAGTTCGACCAGAAGGGCAGGATGGCGAAGAACAGCAGCGCCGGCTGGTGGCGGCGGGGCATGGCGGCGATGGCATAGGCGGCGGCGTAGCCGACCACGGCCGCGATCGACGCCGCGAGCCCGGCGATCCAGGCCGATTTCAGGAAGATCCGCGCATAGAGCGGATCGAACACCATCGCCACATTCTCGAGCGTGAAGGTATAGTCGATGCCGCCATAGATGCCGCGCCGGAAGAAGGCGAGCGCGAGGATCAGCAGGCACGGCACCACCATGAAGGCGGTGAGCCACGCAAAGGCCGGCGCGACCAGCACGAGGGATTTACGGTCTTGCATCGGGTTCAGGCACCGTCAGGCACGCCGGTAACGGCGCGGTGGAAGGCCGCCCCCGCTTGTGGCGGGAGCGGCGCGATCCGTCGGTCGGGTCAGTTCGCGGCCATGATCTCGGACACGGTGCGCGAATAATCGCGCTGCGCCGCGCCGACATCGCGCAGCTGCTCATGCTTGAGCAACTCGGCCGAGGTCATCGTCATGTTCGGGTACTTCTGCAGCAGCGCCGGGTCGAGACCCTCCATCGCCGCCTTGTTCGGCACCTTGTAGAGGATGTTCTCGGCCGCCCAGCGATGGGTCTTACCGTCCAGCATGGAGTTGATGAAGGCGTAAGCCGCATCCTTATGCTCGGACGCCTTGAGGATCACCATCGTGTCCACCCAGAGGTCGGAGCCCTCCTTGGGGATCACGTACTTGATCTGCGGGTTCTCGGTGATGCCGTAATTGCACCAGCCGTCCCAGGCCTGCACGAGCTGCGCCTCGCCCGACACCAGCTTCGAGTAGAAGGTCGTATCGTCATAGGCGAGCAGGGTCTTCTTGGCGGCGATCAGCAGGTCGCGGGTCTGCTGCAGCTTGGCCTTGTCGGTCTCGTTGACCGAATAACCCTCCGACAGGAAGCCCGCCGCCAGCAGCCAGCGATCGGTCGCCAGCATGGTGGTCTTGCCCTTGAGAGCGTCAGTCGGCTTCAGGAGGTCGTTCCAGGAGGTCGGCGCGGGGGTCAGGTCCGAGCGGTAGCACAGCCCCGTCGTGCCCCAGGTATAGGGCACGGAGAAGGTGTTGCCCTTGTCATGGGCGAGGGTCGTCGCCTCCGGGTAGAGGTTCTTCAGGTTCGGCAGCTTGGAATGATCCAGCTCCTCGGCGAGGCCGAGATTGTGCAGCACCTCGGCGAAGGGCGAGGAGACGAAGACCACGTCATAGCCCTTGCCCTTGGCGGCAATGAGCTTGCCCATGATCTCTTCATTGGTGGCGTGCAGCACCAGCTCGGCGCTGTTGCCGGTGGCCTCGTTGAACTGCTTGATCGCGTCGGGGGCGAGATAGCCGTCCCAGTTCGAGATCACGAGCGGATCCGCGCTCGCGGCAAAGGCGGTGAGGCCCAGAGCCATGCCGGCAATGGCCACCGCACGGCAGGAAATCCCCACCATGGCAAACTCCTGTTGTCCCCCACCAATTCGGTGGTTCTCGGAAGGAAAGCGGTTCTTGATGACCGCTGATTGGGAGAGTACGAATAAGCGGAAAAATACGTCAAACTGTATTCTTGGTTCTTTGGCGAACGTCCCCCGACTCCGGGGTGCCGCCGGGAGGATGCCATGGCCGGACGCCGCCGCGCCGCCCGCCACAACCATGTGTCGCTCGCCCAGCAGATCATCACGCTGGCGCTTGATCGCGGCATGAAGGCCGGCGAGCACATGCCCGAGCAGGCGATTGCCGACGCCTGCGGCGTCTCGCGTACGCCGATAAGATCCGCCTTCAAGATACTGGAAAAGAATAATATTCTAATCTGGAAGGAAGAGGCGGGCTATTTCCTCTCCCAGGGCGCTCAGGATGGACTGAGCGAGGCGAAGGTCGGGGTCGAGGATCTCGAACAGGGCCTGTTCACCCGCATCCTCGCCGACCGCTCCGCCCGCCGCATCGCCGACGTGCAATCCGTCAGCGCCCTCGCCCGGCGGTATTCCGTGTCGCGCGTTGAGGTACTGAATGCGCTAAAAGTACTGGCACGTGACGGTATAGTCACCCAGCTTCCCGGCAGCGCCTGGGCGTTCCAGCCCCTGCTCGACACGCCCCGCGCCATCGCCGAAAGCTTCGCCTTCCGCCTCACGCTGGAGCCGCAGGCGATCCTCACGTCGGGCTTCACGCTCGACCCCACCCGCGCCAGCGCGCTCAGGGCGCAGATGCGCGCCTTTCAGGACCTGCCGGACAGCCGGCTCACCGCCGCCGGCTTCCAGCGCCTCGATATCGACTTCCATGTGATGATCGCGGAAGGCTCGGCCAACCGCTTCGTGCAGGGCACGCTGCTGGCGCATCACCGGCTGCGGCGCATGGCGCAGAAGGAAGCCGCCGCCCCGCCCTTCCGCCAGCGCCAGGCGATGGAGGAACATCTCGACATTCTCGACAGCCTGGAGCGCAACCAGCTTGAGCTTGCCGCCGACCAGATGGTGCTGCATTTGCGTCGCTCGGGGATTCGCCGACCGGAAGCCGCCGGGCGCGGCATGTCCCCGCTGCTGAGAGGCCCGCAACAGGCCGGCGCACGCATCAAAGGAACGGCCTCGTGACCCGCCCACCCGTCATCGCCCTGTTTCCCGAAGCGAGCTTCGGCGCCGCGCTCAACTGCGTCGGCATCGCCCGCGAGCTGGCGGCGCGCGGGGCGGAGCCGGTGTTTCTCTGCCATCCCGGCTTCACCGGCGTGTTCGCCGAATATGGCTTTCGCGAATATCACCTGCAGCCGGAACCGGCGGCGGCGCAGGGGCGCGGGGAGACCTACTGGCAGAATTTCGTCAACACCCACCTCGCCCATTTTGACCTGTCGCCGCTCAACCAGCTCGAGGCCTATGTCGCCCCGACCTGGGAGGCGATCGTCGATACGGTGATCGCGGTCGAGGACTCGCTGGAGGCGCTGCTCGGCCAGATCCAGCCGGACGCGATCCTGCTCGACAATGTCATCATGTTCCCGGCGATCCTGCGGTCGGGGAAACCCTGGGCGCGCGTCGTCTCCTGCGCCGAGACGGAGATCCCCGACCCGCTTGTGCCGCCCTATCTCTCCGGCCTGTCGCCGGAGGATGCGGCGGGCCGCGCGGCGTGGGAGAAGGCGGCGGCCGCGATTCTCAAGCCCGCCCATAACCGCTACAACGCGTTTCGCCGCGCCCGCGGCCTGCGCCCGCTGCCGGCCGGACAATTTCTGGAGAATTCCGACTGGCTGAACCTGCTGCTCGCGCCCTCCGCCGTACGCTATGAGCGCGCGCAGGCGCTGCCGGGGGAGTTGTTCGTCTTCCTGGAAGGCTGCGTGCGCGAGGAAGTGCCGTTCGATCCCCCGCCTTTGCCGGTGAATGAGGGGCCGCTGGTCTATATGAGCTTCGGCAGCCTCGGGGCGATCGACACCGAGCAGATCGGCCGGATGATCGAGGTGTTCGCAAGCTTGCGCGCCCGCTTCTATGTGAATGTCGGCGGCTTCATGGATGCCTATCGCCGGGTGCCGGACAATGTGTTCCTGGGAAGCTGGTTTCCCCAGCCCTCGGTGGTCGCGCAATCCGCGCTGTTCATCCACCATGGTGGCAACAACTCGTTCTGCGAGGCGCTGTTTCACGGCGTGCCCTCGCTGGTCATGCCCTATTGCTGGGACGGCCATGACAATGCCCGCCGCACGCAGGACACCGGCGTCGGCCGCGCCATGCACCGCTCCGACTGGTCGCCGGACGGGCTGCGCGCGACCATCACGGAGCTGCTGGAGGATCACGCGCTGCGGGCGCGGCTGAAGGCGATCTCCGCCCGGATGAAGGCCGATCCCGGCGTCACCCGCGCGGCGGAAGCCGTGCTGACTCGCCTGCCGGTCACGGTGGAGACGGCCTAGCTCTAACCCGGCGCCGCCGTGCTGGCGCGCAGCACCAGCTCCACGGGAAGGATGACATCCTCCGCCGTGTCGGTGCCGGCGATCAGGTCGAGCAGAAGCTGGGCGGCGCGGCGGCCGATGGCCTCGCGCGGCTGGCGGATGGTGGAGAGCGCCGGCGTCATATGGGCGACCAGCTCGATGTCGTCGAAACCCATCACCGAGACATCACGCGGCACGGCGAGGCCGCGATGCTGCACCTCGCCGATGAAGCCGCAGGCCATGGCGTCGCTGGAGAAGGTCATGGCGCGCGGACGTTCCGCCTCCGGCAGAGCGAGCCAGGCCGCCCCGGCGCGACGGCCGGAATCGAGCGAGAAGTCGCCCGGCAGCACCAGCGGCGCCGGCAGGCCATGCGCCTTGAGGGCCTGCTCCGTACCGGCGAGGCGGGCCTGCGTCAGCACATTCTCGGGCGGGCCGGCGACATGGCCGATGTGGCGATGGCCGAGCGCGACGAGATGGTCGACCGCCAGCGCGGCGGCGGCGCGGTTGTCGATCTTCACCCGCGGCGCGGTGAGGCCGGGGATCCATTCGCAGGCCAGCACCAGCGGGATGCGCGGCTCGTAACGCTCGAGCGGAACCGCGCCGTCGAGCACGATCAGCCCGTCCGCCCGGCTCGGCTCGGCATAGCCCAGGATCGATTCCGCGCTCATCGCCCGCGTGTCGGCGATCAGCAGGTTGTAGCTCGCCGGCGCCAGCACGGCCGACATGCCGGCGAGGATTTGCGAGAAGAACGGGTTGGAGAGATCCGGCACCAGCGCCACCACCCCGCCGGTGCGCCGGTGGCGCAGATTGCGCGCGGCGTGGTTCAGCCGGTAGCCCGTGGCGCGGATCGCCTCCTCCACCCGCTGCCGCGTCTCGACTGTCACCACCTCGGGATTGGACAAAACGCGGCTCACCGTCGCCGTCGAGACGCCGGCTAGGCGCGCGACGTCAGCAAGGCGTGGCGTCGCCTGACGCGGAGCAGAGCGGTCAGCCGGTTCGGACGATGGCAGCGGCGGGCGGCGCAGATGGTGTTCCATTAAGCCCTCCATACCCCGCGCGACGGTGCGGCGGCAATCGGGAGCGAGGGGCGCTTGCAATCGATTACAAACTTCCGTTACGCTAGGTGCAACCGATTACAAAAAGCAACGGTTAGGCCCACGCAGCCGGTCGGGAGGACCCATGCGCACGATCAAGGGACCAGGACTCTTCCTGGCCCAATTCCTTGGCGCGGATGCGCCATTCAATTCCTGGGACAGCATCACTCGTTGGGCCGCCGATTGCAGCTATGTCGGCGTGCAGGTGCCGACGAATGATCCCCGCATCCTCGACCTCGATCAGGCGGCCGCCTCACGCGGCTGGTGCGAGGATTGGGCCGGCAAAGGGCGTGAGAACGGCGTCGCCGTCACCGAGCTCTCTACCCATCTCCAAGGCCAGCTCGTCGCGGTCCACCCCGCCTATGACACGATGTTCGACGGCTTCGCGGCGCCCGAGGTGCGCGGCAATCCGGCGGCGCGGCAGGAATGGGCGGTCGAACAGGTGAAGAAGGCGCTCACCGCCTCGCAGAACCTCGGCCTCACCGCCATGGTCAGCTTTTCCGGCGCGCTGGCCTGGCCCTATGTCTATCCGTGGCCGCAACGTCCGGCGGGACTGGTCGAGGAGGCGTTCGACGAGTTGGCGCGCCGCTGGCGCCCGCTGCTCGACCATGCCGATGCCTGCGGCGTCGACATCTGCTTCGAGATCCATCCGGGCGAGGATCTGCACGACGGCGACACGTTCGAGATGTTTCTGGAGCGCGTCGGCGGGCATCCGCGCGCCAAGATGCTCTACGACCCCTCGCATTACGTGCTGCAGCAGCTCGATTATCTCGACCATCTCGACATCTATGCCGAGCGCATCGGCATGTTCCACGTCAAGGATGCCGAGTTCAACCCGACCGGCCGCAAGGGCGTCTATGGCGGCTATCAGAGCTGGGTGAACAGGGCCGGCCGCTTCCGCAGCCCGGGTGACGGGCAGGTGGATTTCGGCGCCATCTTCTCCAAGCTCGCGGCGATGGATTTCGACGGCTGGGCGGTCGTCGAGTGGGAATGCTGCCTCAAGCACCCGGAAGACGGCGCGCGCGAGGGCGCAGCCTTCGTGAAAAGCCACATCATCCGCGTGACAGAGAAGGCGTTCGACGATTTCGCCAGCTCAGGCACCGACCGGGCCGCCAATCGCCGCCTGCTGGGTCTCGACCGATGAGCGCGCCCTCCCCTATTCGTCTTGGCATGGTCGGCGGCGGCACAGGCGCCTTCATCGGCGCCGTCCACCGCATCGCCGCCCGGCTCGACGGCGAGTTCCAGCTCGTCGCTGGCGCCCTCTCCTCGACGCCGGAAAAGTCCCGCGCCTCCGGCGAAGCCTTGGGTCTCGCCCGCGTCTATGACGATTTCAGCGCCATGGCGCGCGCCGAGGCGCGTCGCAAGGACGGCATCGAGGCGGTCGCCATCGTCACGCCGAACCACAGGCACGCCGCGCCCGCCATTGAGTTCCTGAAGCGCGGCATCCATGTGATCTGCGACAAGCCGCTAACCGCGACGCTTGCCGAGGCCAAGCAGCTCGCCGCTGCAGCGGAACGCTCCAAGGCGCTGTTCATCCTCACCCATAATTACACCGGCTACCCGATGGTGCGGCAGGCCCGCGCCATGGTGGAAGCCGGCACGCTGGGCCGGCTGCGGCTGGTGCAGGTGGAATATGTGCAGGAATGGCTGACCGAGGCGGCCGAGAAGCACGGCTCGAAACAGGCCGAATGGCGCACCGATCCGGAGCGCTCCGGCGCCGGCGGGGCGACCGGCGACATCGGCACCCACGCCTATAACCTCGCCTGCTTCGTCTCCGGCCTCATGCCCGAAGCGCTGGCCGCGGACCTCTCGACCTTCGTGCCGGGCCGCGCGCTCGACGACAACGCCCATGTGCTGCTGCGCTTTGAAGGCGGGGCGCGCGGCATGCTGTGGGCGAGCCAGGTGGCGCCGGGCAATGAGAACGGCCTGCGCCTGCGCGTCTATGGCGAGAAGGGTGGGCTGGAATGGGCGCAGGAAGACCCGAACTATCTCTGGTTCACCCCCTTCGGCGAGCCGAAGCGCCGCATCACGCGCAATGGTGCCGGGAGCGGACCGGAAGCGGCGCGGGTCTCCCGCATCCCGCCCGGTCACCCGGAGGGCTATCTCGAAGGCTTCGCCAACCTCTATGCCGAGGCGGCGCGTGCCATCCGCGCGCATCAGGCCGGCGAGCCCGTGCCGGATGAGGTGCTCTATCCCACGCTGGCCGACGGCCTCGCCGGCATGCGGTTCGTCGATGCCTGCGTGCGCTCGTCCCGCCGCAATGCCGCGTGGGTCAGCCTGTGACCGGCGGCGCCGGAGACACGGCGCCGGTGCTGGAACTTGTCGGCGTGCGCAAGAGCTACGGGCCGATCGAGATCCTGCACGGCATCGACTTCGCCCTGCGCGCGGGCGAGGTCCACGCGCTGATTGGCGAGAATGGCGCGGGCAAATCAACCATCATGAAGATCCTCGGCGGGTTTATCCCGCCGAGCGCGGGCGAGGTGCGCCTTGACGGCCGCCCGGCCCCCTATGTGAGCGGCGCGCAGGCGGAAGCTCAGGGCGTCGTCGTCATCCATCAGGAATTCAATCTCGCCCCGGACCTCACCGTGAGCGAGAACATCTGGCTCGGCCGCGAGATCGGCGGCCTGTTCCTCGACCACGCGGCGATGCGCCGGGGCACGCAGGCGCTGCTCGACCAGCTCGACAGCACCATCCGCCCCGATGCCCGCATCCGCGACCTGCCCGTCTCCGACCGGCAGATGGTGGAAATCGCCAAGGCGCTGGCCCGCAAGGCGCGCGTGCTCATCATGGACGAGCCCTCCGCCGTGCTGACCAGCCGGGAGGTAGACATCCTGTTCCGCCAGATCGACCGCCTGCGCGCGCAGGGCGTGGCGCTGCTCTACACCTCGCACCGGCTCGACGAGGTCTCGCGCCTCGCCGACCGCATCACCGTGCTGCGCGACGGCACGGTGGTTCGGCGCGCCATGCGCGGGGAACTCAGCGAGGACGGCATGGCGACCGCCATGGTCGGGCGCGACCTCGAGGACATCTACCCGGCGCGGCGCCACGAGATCGGCGCGATCGCGCTGGAGTTGCGTGGCCTCAACGTCCCGCCGCTGGTCCACGACATCTCCTTCACCCTGCGGCGGGGCGAGGTGCTCGGCATTTCCGGTCTCGTCGGCTCCGGCCGCACCGAACTCGCGGAAGGGCTGGTCGGCCTGCGCCCCGCCAGCGGCACCGTGCTGCGCCATGGTGAGCCCGTCGCGATCCGCTCGGTGCGAGACGCCGCCGCCCATGGCCTCGCCTACCTCACCGAGGACCGCAAGGAGCGCGGCCTGCTGCTCGACAAGACGCTGCGCGAAAACCTCACCCTCGCCGATCTCGCCCGCTTCGGCACGCCCTTCCTTTCGGAAGCCCGCGAGGAAGCCGCGCTGACCAAGGCCATCGCCGATTTCGACATTCGCGCACCGCGCCGGGATATGCGGGTGGGCAATCTCTCGGGCGGCAACCAGCAGAAGTTGCTGCTCGCCAAGACGCTGCTGTCGAACCCCGAGATCGTCATCATCGACGAGCCCACGCGCGGCATCGATGTGGGCACCAAGAGCCAGATCTACGCCTTCATCGACGCGCTGGCGCGGCAGGGGCGCAGCGTCATCGTCATCTCCTCCGACATGCCGGAAATCCTCGGCCTGTCGGACCGCGTGCTGGTGATGCGGCAGGGCCGCCTTGCCGGCGAACTCGCCGGCGAGCGCATCAGCGAGACCGCCATCGTCCGTCTGGTGATGGGCACGTCCGAAGATCTCCGGGAGGAGCCCCTTCATGTCTGATGCCGCCGCGCGCCCGTCCCCCGCTTTGCGCCTGCCGAGCCTCTCCGCCCTCGGCCCGCTGCTGGCGCTGATCCTGCTGGTGCTGCTCGGCGCCTATCTGAACGACAATTTCCTGTCGGCCGGCAACATCACCAACGTGCTCGCTCGCTCAGCCTTCATCGGCATGATCGCGGTGGGCATGACCTTCGTCATCACCTCCGGGGGGCTCGACCTGTCGGTCGGCTCCATGGCCGCCTTCATCGCCGGGGTGATGATCCTCGCCATGAACGCGCTGCTGCCGACCATGGGCGTCGGCGTGCCGCTCATCCTGGTCGGCATGGGCGTGGCGCTCGGCGTCGGACTGCTGGCGGGGCTCGGCAACGGATTGCTGGTGACGCGCGCCGGCATCGAGCCCTTCATCGTCACGCTCGGCACCATGGGCATCTTCCGCTCACTGGTGACCTGGCTCGCCGATGGCGGCACGATCAGCCTCGATTTCGCGGTGCGCCAGCTCTACCGGCCGGTCTATTACTCCGGCCTGTTGGGCATCGCCTGGCCCATCCTCGTGTTCGCCGCCGTCGCCATCGCCGGGCAGGTGGCGATGCGGCACACGCGCTTCGGCCGCTACTGCGAAGCCATCGGCTCCAACGACAAGGTGGCGCTCTATTCGGCGGTGAATGTCGAGCGCATCCGCCTGCTCACTTACGTGCTGCTCGGCCTGCTCGTGGGCCTCGCCACCATCATGTATGTGCCGCGCCTCGGCTCGGCCTCGGGCTCCACCGGCATGTTGTGGGAGCTGGAGGCCATCGCCGCCGTCATCATCGGCGGCACGGCGCTGAAAGGCGGCTATGGCCGGGTCTGGGGCACCGTCGTCGGCGTGCTCATCCTCAGCCTCATCGACAACATCCTGATCCTTGCCGATCTGGTCTCGCCCTATCTCAACGGGGCGATCCAGGGCGTCATCATCGTCCTCGCTGTCGTGCTGCAGCGGGGCAAATCATCCGCCTGAGAGCGGAAAAAACGGGAGGAGACGACAATGGAACGCAGGACATTCCTCACCACGGGCGCCATCGCCGCCGCGGCCGCCACCGCCGGCCTTGCCACGCCCGCCGCCGCGCAGGGCAAGAAGGCGGTGATCGGCGTCTCGATCCCCTCCGCCACCCACGGCTTCATGGGCGGGCTGAACTGGCACGCGCAGGAAACCATCAAGCGGCTGAAGGCGACCTACCCGAACCTCGACTTCGTGCTCGCCACCGCCGGCGCCGTCGGCAAGCAGGTGAACGACATCGAGGACATGATGGCCACCCGCAACATCGACGCGCTGGTGGTGCTGCCCTTTGAATCCGAGCCACTGACCAGCCCGGTGAAGGCGGTGAAGGACGCCGGCAAATGGGTCACCGTGGTCGATCGCGGCCTGTCCCAACCCGGTATCGAGGATCTCTATGTCGCCGGCGACAACGTCGCCTTCGGCCGCGTGGCCGGCGAGTATTTCAAGGCGAACCTCAAATCCGGTGCCAAGATCGTCGTGCTGCGCGGCATCCCGACCACGCTCGACAATGAGCGGGTGGAGGCCTTCCAGGCCGCCATCAAGGGCTCGGGCATCGAAATCATCGACATGCAGCACGGCAACTGGAACCGCGACAAGGCCTTCGCGGTGATGCAGGACTACCTGTCCAAGCACAAGAAGATCGACGCGGTGTGGGCGGCCGATGACGACATGGCGCTGGGCGTGATGGAAGCCATCGCCCAGGCCGGCCGGCAGAAGGAAATGTGGATCGTCGGCGGCGCCGGCATGAAGGAGATCATCAAGCGGGTGATGGACAAGGATCCGCAGATCCCGGTGGACGTGTCCTACACCCCCGCGCAGATCTCCACCGCGCTGGAAGTCACCGCGCTGCGCTTCGTCTCCGACACGCCGGTCTATGGCCGCTTCATCATCGGCTCGACCCTCATCACCCCGGAAAACGCCGCGCAGTTCTACTTCCCGAACAGCCCGTTCTAGCCCGCTCCTCCGCGCCTCCGCCGCGACCGGTTCGCGAGAACCGGTCGCGGTCGAGGGGAAGAGCTCCGGCTAGTTGGCGCTCACCAGCCAGCGGCTTTCAAAGGCGCGACCGGATGTCCACGCGGTTATCCCGGACGCCTCATCGGCGCAGGGCAGTTCAAGCGGATCGCGCCGCACCTTGAATTCCGCATCGATGAGATAGCCCAGCACGAAGCAGGTGGTCGCGTTCTCGCCCAGCGCGCGGTTACGGGTGGAAACGCGCGCCTCGATGAACACCACTTCCGTGCGCCGCCCCTTCCACTCGGCCGTGCCATAGTCGACCAGCGCCGTGTCGGTGTCGGTGAAGTCCCAGTGATCCGCCTCGCGGCGGTCGCGCCATTGCGCCGCGCGGGGGAACAGCTCGCGGAAAGGCGAGCTGCCACCGGAGGCGAAGAAGCGCCGGGAGAGATCGGCCAGTTCATTGGTGGCCGCCGCCGCTTCCTGGCCGTAGCGGGTCCGCAGCTCCGCCTGCCGGGCTGCGCGCACCCGCTCCTGCTCGGCCTGCTTCTCCGCTTCGAGCTGCTGCAAACCCTCGGCGGTCTGCTTGCGGGAGGCCAGTTCGGCCTGCTGCTGGCGATCGAGCTCCGCGCGGCGGGCCGCTGCGGCGCTGATGTCGTCCGGCGACAGCCACACGGGCACGACCGCATAGGTGAGCTTCGCGCGCTGGAGGCCGGTCAGCAGCGCTTTCAGGTCAGCCTGCTCAGCATAGACAGCCGAACATTCCTGCCGCTGGATGCTGACAAAAACCCGCTCGACGGTGAACCGGGCCCGCACGACATCCGCCGTGACGAACCGGTCGAGACCGTTGCGGCGCTCGGTAACCACAAGCTCGTGGACCGGCAGCTCGGCCTCCGCCACCACCAGACACACGCGATTGGCGCTGGTCTTGAAGGTGATGAGGCCGAAACCAGCACGTGCCCCGGCGCCGATATCCGCCTCGATGGTGCGCGCGGTGCCGTCGTCATTCTGCGCGGTAGCCCCAATCTCGCTCCACGCGACCACATGGAGCAGGCGGACATCGCCCTTCTCGAAACGCTCGACGAGCGCGCGCGCCGCCACCAGGTCGCTTGCGAGGAACCGGTCGCGCTGGAGCAGCACCACGTCGATCCGGCCCACCGTGCCGGCGTCGCAGCGGCCGGTCTCGACGATCTCGTCGACGCCCATCGCCTTCAGGCGCTGGAGGGCGGCCCGCGTGCTTTCGGGCGCGCGGGCCTCGTCGCCGAACCAGCAGGTCGTGGCCCGCCGGCCATCGAACGCGGTCTCGCCGACGAGATTGATGATCAGATGCGGCGCCCACGCGGTGAAATTGCCGAGCACCAGGACATCCCGCCCCTCGCCCTTGAGGAGCGCCTCATTCGCCACATTGACGGCGAGCCCGTTCCCCGCGACCTCGGTGCCCTTGGCGATGGCGGCGGACGTTTCAGGGATCTTGTAGGCATCGAACTTCGCTTGCAGGCCGAGCTTGTACAACCGCTCGCGGCCGTCCCGCTGCACGCGGATGGTGCGCTCGACATCGTCGGGCGACTGGGCCGCCGCAAGGTCCGCCTGCAAGGCGAGCAGGGCGTCGATGTTCTTGTCGAGGATGTTGTCTGCGATGTACTGCTGCAGGAAGGATTGCAGGCGGGTCAGCTCCGCCTGCGCGGTCGCGGCGGCGTTCACCTTGAGCTGGCGGGCGTTGCGCTCCCGCTCGACGACGAAGGTCTGGAAAGCCACCTCCTTCGCCAGATAGGTCTCCAGCTTCTGGTTCGCCTGCTGGATCGTGGCCGCGTCGTCGCTGGACTGGCTCTGCCGCACAGCGACGATGGCCTTGGCGATGTCCACGGCCGCGCCAAAACGCTGCGCGGAGGCAAAGTCCTCGACCTGGCGCAGCAGTTCCGCGGCGCGGCTCCGTGCGGCCTCCAGCGCCAGCCGGGCCTGCTCGGCCGCCGCCTTCTCGCTCTCGCTCTTCTCCTGCTCCGTCGCGGTGCTGAGCAGCGCCAGTTGCGGCACGGACAGCAGATCGCCCGCCTCGACACGGCACTTGGACAGGGCGACCGGATAATCCTTGTTGAGCACCGCCTCGCCACAGGCATGCGCCTTGAGCAGCTCGCCCGTGCGCATCCGCGCTTCGAGCACGGCCCCGGCACCGGCGTCCTTGGCGTTCTTGCGCGCGTCCTTCAGCTTCACCTTTTCGGTCGACGCGAGCTTTTGCGGCTCGGCGGCCAGCGCGGCGGCTTCGGCCATGCGCGCCTCCAACTTCTGGCCGACGGCGGCGTAGGCATCGGTAAAGGCGGAGCCGGTCACCCCGAGATTGATGGCGTCCAGGCACGTCTCGACGGCCTTGGCGGGATCGACGAACTTGGCGGAGGCCGCCACGCAGGCATCGCTCGCCTCCTTCCGCTTCACGAGCAGGTTGCGTTCCTGAAGAAAGGCAGTGCGATCGCTGAGGCCGGACTGGAGGAACAGCAGATATTCCTCGCGCTGCTCGAAGCCCTTGGCCCTGGCCTCGGCATAATCGCGCGCGGTCGAGAACCCGCCCGCCTGGGCGGCGGCCATATCCTTGCGCGTGCTGAACCCCGCAGTTGCCGCGGCCTCCGCCTCCTTGGGGCTGCGGAACCCCTTCGCGGCCAGAGCCTCGAGCTGGGCCATCTGCGCGTCGCTCGCCTCGAAAGGCGCGAGCCCGAAGGCGGCGCAGTAGGCGCTCTCGGCCTTGCGGGTATCCGGTCCACGCACGCCGCTGATCTTGCCCTTGTAGAAGCCGAGTTCGGCCAACGCCGTCTGCACGCGGCGGATAACGACCGCCTCCTGCTCGCGAATGGCGTTGATCTCGGCCTGCCGCCGCGCCTGCTCCTGCCGGATCGCCTCGCGCCGCTGCTGCTCCTGATAGGCACGCTGGCGCTCATATTGCTGGCGCTGCATGTCCATCTGGATCGCCTGGCCCATCAGATTGATGATGCCATCCACTTGCGCCCGGGCGGGGGACGATACGAACATGCCCGACAACACAAGGGTGATGCCAGCCGCAACGCCAAACATACGTACAGTCATGGATACTTCCGCTTTGGAAACTGCGGAATGCAAACAACGCGCCCGACGAGGCACGTTGCACAGACAAACGCAGCGAATACATGCAGCGAAAGATTTTATGGCGCCCGCCGACTGAACGCCGCCGCCTTCGATCCCCCTGCCCCGGCAATATCGTTGCAAGGAGTTATGCAGAAGTCGAGATGAAATTGGCGACAATTTTGAACATCAACGCCTCATCCACCGCGACGACATCGCGCTGGAACGCCACGTGCGCGATCTGCCGCAGCATCGCCGGGCGCGCGAAGTTGCGCTAGACCGCCGCACGGATGAGGACGCGGGAGAATCGCGATGGAAGCTGGCAGCCCACAAGCCCTCAGCGGCATTCGCGTGCTGGATCTCTCCCGCGTGCTGGCGGGGCCGTGGGCGACGCAGGCGCTGGGCGATCTGGGTGCCGAGGTCATCAAGGTCGAGAAGCCCGGCAGCGGCGACGATACGCGTGGCTGGGGGCCGCCCTGGCTGGCGGATGGCGAGGGCGATCCGACGCGCGAGAGCGCCTATTTCCTCTGCGCCAATCGCTCGAAGCGCTCGGTCACCATCGACATGGCGCAGCCGGACGGGCAGGCGCTGATCCGGCGCCTCGCCGCCGCGAGCGATGTGGTGGTGGAGAATTTCAAGGTCGGCGGGCTCACGCGCTATGGCCTCGATTATGCGAGCCTCGCCGCCCTCAACTCGCGCCTTGTCTACTGCTCGATCACCGGCTTCGGGCAGGACGGGCCGGAGGCGGGGCGCGCGGGCTACGACTTCATGATCCAGGGCATGGCGGGCCTGATGTCGGTGACCGGCAGCCCTGAGGATGAGCCGCAAAAGGTCGGCGTCGCGCTGATCGACGTGCTGACCGGGCTCAACGCCACCATCGCCATCCTCGCCGCGCTCCAGCAGCGCGAACGCACCGGGCGCGGCCAGCATATCGACATGGCCTTGTTCGATGTCGCCATGGCGAGCCTCGCCAATCAGGCGCTGAACTTCCTCGTCGGCGGCACCGCGCCGCGCCGGCTCGGCAATGCCCACCCCAATATCGTGCCCTATCAGGCGTTCGAGACGGCGGATGGCCACCTCATCCTCGCCATCGGCAATGACGGGCAGTTCGCCCGCTTCTGCCGGCTGGCGGAGCTGCCGGAACTGGCGGGGGATGAGCGCTACGCCACCAATGCCGCGCGTGTCGCCCATCGCGACAGCCTGATTCCGGTCGTCGCGCAGGCGCTGAAGCGGCAGACCACGGCAGAATGGCTCGCCATGCTTGACGCCGCCGGCATTCCGGCTGGGCCGATCAACACCATCGCTCAGGCCTTCGCCGAGCCGCAGGCGCTGGCGCGCGGGCTTGCTCTGTCCATCCCGCACGCGCTGGGCGGCATGGCGGCGAGCGTGCGCTCACCCTTGCGGCTCGCCGACTCGCCGATGGACGCGCCGCTGCCGCCGCCCCTGCTCGGCCAGCATACGGACGAGGTACTGGCGGATGTGCTCGGCCTCGACGCCGCCGAGCGGGCGCGGCTGCGCGCGACCGGCGCCATCTAGGGGAATTCAGCCGGCAAACGGCCAGCCCGTCGCGCCGCTGGCGAACAGCGCCCACCAAATGATGAGCGGCTGGAACGGAAGGCGGACCCAATAGTACCAGCGCGCGCCGGGCAGGCCGTCCACCGCCAATCCTTCGACGGCGTTGCGGATGTTCGCAGGGAAGACGCAGACGAAATAGAGCGCGAGCATCCAGCCGGCGAGCGGCCGCGTCGGCGGCAGGAGCACCCCGACCGCGCCGGCGATTTCGCACAGACCCGTAAAGGCGATAACGAAGCCCGGCCATGGCACCGCGCGCGGCAGCATCGCCCGGTAGCGCTCGGGCGTGCGCAGGTGATCGACCCCGGCGAAGACCAGCCCGAAGGCCAGCCCCCACGCCATGGCAAGCGGCACATCGGCAGCGGGCATCGCGAGCGCCTGGACGAGATAGGCCAGCCCGCTGGCGAGGGCGACGAGAACGAAGAACAGCACGGGCGACACGCGGTAAAGGGATGAGGGAACGCATCAGTGGCGCCGAATGTTAATAGTGTCAACATTGGCATTCACCACCCGACGCGAGCGGCGGCGCGCTTCCCCAACGCGATCTTGCCGCCGGGCCGGGCGGGCGTGCTATCGAAGCGGGCGGCGCGGCTCACGCGCCATCGGCAAGGGGAGCCGGGCATGACAGCATCCGGGACGCTTCGGGGTGGGCTCGCCGCGCTTGCGATGGGGCTCGCGCTGTTGGCCGGAGGCCATGCCCGCGCCAATGACGATGTGCTCGCCCGCATGGCCGACCCTGCCGTTCAGGTGCTGCAGACGCTCGACTACGCCAACACCCGCTATTCCCGCCTCGACCAGATCACCCCCGCCAATGTCGGGCAGCTCCACGTCGCCTGGACCTTCTCGACCGGCGTGCTGCGGGGGCATGAGGGCAGCCCGCTGGTGGTGGACGGGGTGATGTATGTCCACACGCCCTTTCCGAACATCGTCTACGCGCTTGATCTCGACCATGACGGCCGCATCCTCTGGCGCTACGAGCCGCAGCAGACGCGCGACGTCGCCGGCATCATGTGCTGCGACCTCGTCAATCGCGGCCTCGCCTATGCGGACGGCATGGTGTTCCTCGCGCAGGCCGACACCACCATTGTCGCGCTCGACGCCAAGACCGGCGCGGTGCGCTGGAAGGTGGCCAATGGCGACCCCAAGCACGGCGAATCCAACACCGCCACGGTGATGCCGGTGAAGGACAAGCTGATCGTCGGCATCGCCGGCGCGGAGTTCGGGGCGCGCGGTCATATCACCGCCTATGCGCTAAAGGACGGCGCCCGGCTCTGGCGGGCCTATTCTACCGGGCCGGATGCCGACATGCGGGTGGACCCGGACAAGACCACCGAACTCGGCAGGCCGGTCGGGCCGGATTCCTCGCTGAAGAGCTGGGAGGGCGAGCAATGGACGCTCGGCGGCGGCGCGCCCTGGGGCTGGTTCTCCTATGATCCCCGGCTGAACCTCATCTATTACGGCACCGCCAATCCCGGCACCTGGAACCCGACCCAGCGGCCGGGCGACAATCGCTGGGCCTCCGCCATCTTCGCCCGCGACGCGGATACCGGCGTGGCGCGCTGGGTCTACCAGATGACCCCGCATGACGAGTGGGACTATGACGGCGTCAACGAAATGATCCTGACCGATCAGACCGTGGATAGCCGCCCCCGGCCGCTGCTCACCCATTTCGACCGCAACGGCTTCGCCTACACGCTCGACCGCGCCACCGGCGAATTGCTGGTCGCCGCGCCCTTCGCGGAGGGGGTGAACTGGGCGCGCGGCATCGACATGGACAAAGCGAGCCCGACCTATGGAAGGCCGCTCCGCGACCCGCGCTATGGCACGGAAGCCGAGGGTGAGGACGTCACCTATTCCGGCATCTGCCCGGCCGCCATCGGCGCCAAGAACCAGCAGCCGGCGGCCTATTCGCCGGACACCGGCCTGTTCTATGTGCCGGGCACCCAGCTCTGCATGGATTACGAGCCCTTCCATGTCGATTACGCCGCCGGCCAGCCTTATGTCGGGGCGACGCTGACCATGTACCCGCCGCCGGACGCGGAAGGCCGTACTGGCCGCTTCATCGCCTGGGACAATCTGAAGGGCCGCGTGGTCTGGCAGGTGCCGGAACGTTTCTCGGTCTGGTCCGGCGCGCTCGCCACCGCCGGCGGGCTGGTGTTCTACGGCACGCTGGAAGGCTATCTGAAGGCGGTGGATGCCGCGACGGGCCGGGAGCTCTACCGCTTCAAGACGCCCTCCGGTATCGTCGGCAATGTGATGACCTATCAGCATCGCGGCCGGCAATATGTGGCGGTGCTCTCCGGCGTCGGCGGCTGGGCCGGCATCGGCCTCGCGGCCGGGCTGACCGATCCCAATGCCGGCTCCGGCGCCAAGGACGCTTATGCGGCGCTCTCCAGCTACACCGCGCTGGGCGGCCAGCTCACCGTCTTCGCCCTGCCGGAGTGAACGGGCGGCGCCGGTTGCCCCCGCCCTCTCCTCGCGACGCTACCCAAGAGGCCTGCCATGACCGCCCTGCCCGCCTCCGCCGATGCCGTGGTGACGCTGGGCATGTATGACCCGCCCTATCTCCACGCGGCGCAGGATCAGCTCTGGGCGGCGCTGCGGCGCGCGCTGGTGGCGGAGGGGGTGGAGGACAGCGTCGGGCACCTGCCCATCGCGCTCGACCGCGACCGGACGATCGGCGACGCGTTGGCCGATCCACGCCTCGCGCTCGGCCATACCTGCGGCTATCCGCTCCGCACGCTCTATGCCGGCCGGCTGAAGCCCGTCGCCACCCCGGTCTATGCCTCGCCCTTCGCGCGGGACGGCTGGCATTGCAGCGCCATCGTGGTGCGGGCAGAGGATCCGGCACGCACGCTCGCCGATCTGCGCGGGCGGGTGGCGGCGATCAATGGCCGCGACAGCAACACCGGCATGAACCTGTTCCGCGCCACTGTCGCACCGCTGGCGGAGGGGCGTCCCTTCTTCGCGCGGGTGATCGAGACTGGCGGCCACCTGATCAGCCTCGCCGCCGTGACGGAGGGGCGCGCCGATGTGGCGACCATTGATGGCGTGACCTTTGCCCTCGCCGCGCGCCATGCGCCGGAACGCGTCGCGGGCGTGAAGGTCATCGGCGAGACGCCGGCGACCCCGGCTTTGCCGCTGGTCGTACCGGTGGAGCGGTCCGAGGCCTATGTCGCGGCGGTGCGGCGGGCGCTCGAGGCGCTGCTGGCCGACGAGAGCGCCGCGCCGGCCCGAGCCGCCTTCGGCCTCACCGGCTTCGCCCACATTGCCGAGGCGGAATATGACCGCGTGCTGGAACTGGAGCGCGCGGCGGTGGCGGCGGGCTATCCCACGCTCGCCTGAGCGCGGCCCACCGGCCGCTCGCCGTCAGGATGCGCGCGGATGGCGCGGATTGTCATGGGCGCGCAGCAGGAAACGGCGGGCGACATCCAGATAACCGGCATAGACCAGCCCGCCATTGCGCTCCACCAGCGCCGCGCGCTCCGCCCGGTACTGCGCGGGCAGCCGATACCAGGGCACGCCGGGGCGCAAATGATGCAGCACATGCAGGTTGTTGTTGAGATAGAGCAGGCCGAGCAGCCCGCCCTTCTCGACGATGGCGGTGCGCTCCTCGTGCCGCTCGGCGAAGCGATGCTCGGCAAAGGAGCGCAGCCGCGTCAGCGCCGCGCCGACATAGACGAAGGCGAACAGGTACAGCCACAACGGCATGCCGCACACGCCGACCACCCAGATCAGCACGGCGGCGACGCCCACGGTATGGCGGGCCCAGATGCGCCGGGCGGAGCGGCGCCCGCTCCCCTCGCCGCGCCACACCGCACCGAGTTCGGTCCAGAGAAAGCCACCGATCATGATGAGCGGGCCGAGAGTGAGCCGGCCGACCAGCGTCATGTTGAAGGTGAGGATGGCGCGGACCACGGGATGCAGCCGGTCCCAGTCGGTCTGGCGCAGATAGACCGACTCGGGATCCTCGATCGGATCGGTCAGGTTCTCGTCCTTATGGTGGCGCAGATGCGCGCTCTTGTAGATCGTGTAGGGTAGCCACAGCGACAGCGGCGGCCAGCCGACCGCGTCGTTGATCCGCCGCGAGCGCGTCGGATGGCCGTGCATCACCTCGTGCTGCAGCGAGCCCTGCCAAGCCACCAGCCAGCCGCCAACGGCGCAGAGTCCGAGCAGCGGCACATGCGCCCACGCCCATGTCAGAATGAGCCAGCCGCCATAGATAATGAGTGCGAGAGCAATGGTCGGCCATTCGAGGCGGCGGGACGGCATGGGGCGGACTCGGGGGCTGGAACGACAGGTGGCTGGAAAGGTTGACAGGACAGCCGGGAACGGCTTCATGCTATATTGTCTATAAATTTAATAGCTATTTGTCCAGCTATCCGACGCGCGGGGTGACGGCGCGAATGAGGGAGTCCAGAATGAGCTTCAGCCGTGTTCTCGCCGTCGCCGCGCTGGCGACCGGCCTTGGCCTTGGCGCCGTGGCCCCGGTTCGCGCCGCCGACACGATCACCGTCGCCTCCAAGATCGACACCGAGGGCGCGGTGCTCGGCAACATCATCGCCCTGCTGCTGGAACAGGGCGGCCTGCCGGTGAAGGAGCGCATCTCGCTCGGCCCGACCAAGATCGTGCGCACCGCGCTGATCCAGGGCGAGGTCGACATCTATCCGGAATATACCGGCAATGCCGGCTTCTTCTTCAATGTCGACGCGGACCCCGCCTGGAAGAAGGCGGACACCGCCTATGCCAAGGCCAAGGAGCTGGACGCCGCCAACAAGCTCGTCTGGCTGCAACCCGCCCCGGCGAACAACACCTGGGCGATCGCCGTGCGGGGCGACGTGGCGCAGGCGAACAAGCTCGCGACGCTCGACGATTTCGGCAAATGGGTCGCCGGGGGCGGCAAGGTGAAGCTTGCCGGATCGGCCGAGTTCGTCGAGAGCGCGGCCGCCCTGCCCGCCTTCCAGACCGCCTACGGCTTCACGCTGAAACCCGACCAGCTCTTGGTGCTCTCCGGTGGCGACACCGCCGCGACCATCAAGGCTGCCGCGGAAGGCACCTCCGGCGTCAACGCCGCCATGGTCTATGGCACGGATGGCGGCATCGCCGCGCTCGGGCTGAAAGTGCTGACCGACACCAAGGGCGTGCAGGCGGTCTATGAGCCGGCGCCTGTCGTGCGGGCGGCGACGCTGGAGAAATACCCGCAGATCGCCACCCTCCTCGCCCCGGCCTTCGCGACGCTGAATCTCGAGACGCTGCAGGCGCTGAACGCCAAGGTGCAGATCGAGGGGCAGGACGCGCGCACCGTGGCCAAGGCCTATCTGACGCAGAAAGGCCTGTTGAAGTGAGTCTTGCCGGCGACGGCATCGCCCTTGCCGAGGTCGCGGCGGCAACGCCGCGGCCCTCGGTGGCGCCGTCGCGCGCCAATCCCCTGCTGGTGCTCATCGTCACCGGCATGGTGGTGGCCCTGGGCAGCCTCGGCTTCGTCTCCGTCGCGGCGAACCGCATCGTCAGCGGCAAGCCGGTCGCCCTGTGGCAGGCGGTCGAGCCTGCCGTCGCCGGGTTGATCGCGGCGCTGGTCGTCGCGCTCGGCGCGGCGGCGCTGGTGCGCTCGGCCCTGTGGCGGGATCGCCTCGTCGCCGCGCTTGCCGCGCTATTGCTGGTCGGCGGGGTGGTCGCGGCGGCGCAGGCGGCGAGCCTCGTCGTGGCGGCGAGCGGGCCGGTCGCCCGCACCTCGCTCGGTGCCGCCTTCTGGATTGTAACCGCCGGCGCCGGCTTCGCGCTGGCGGACGCGAGTGGCCGCCTCAGCACCCGCGCAGCGGGGCAAACGCTCATCGCGCTCGCCGTCGCCGGCGCCTTGCTGGCGCTGGCGCTGTCGGGCGCGCTGTCGGACCTCTCCATCGCCCGCGAATTCACCAACCGGCGTGACGCCTATTGGAGCGAACTCGCCCGCCACATCGCCCTGGTCGGCGGCGCCCTTGCCGGCGCGGTGCCGCTCGGCGCCCTCCTCGGCCTTGCCGCGCTGCGCCGTCCCGGCTGGCGCAAGCCGGTCTTCGCGACGCTCAACCTCGTCCAGACCATCCCCTCCATCGCCTTTTTCGGCCTGCTGATCGGCCCCCTCTCGGCGCTGGCCGGCAGCTTTCCCCTGCTGCGCGATCTCGGCATCAGTGGCATCGGCGCGGCGCCGGCCATCATCGCGCTGACCTTCTATGGCCTGCTCCCCGTCGCGCGCGGCACCTTCACCGGGCTCGCCTCGGTTCCGCCCGCCGTGACCGACGCGGCACGCGGCATGGGGCTGAGCGACGTGCAGATCCTGTGGCGTGTCAGCCTGCCGCTGGCCGCGCCCGTTCTGCTCGCCGCGCTCCGCGTGGTGGTCGTCCAGCTTATCGGCCTCACCGTGGTCGCCGCGCTGATTGGCGCCGGCGGGCTTGGCGCCTTCATCTTCCAGGGGCTCGGCCAGACCGCGACCGACCTCATCCTGCTCGGCGCGCTCTCCGCCATCGCCCTGGCGCTCACCGCCGACTTCACCCTGCGCAGCCTTGGCGCGCTCGTCACACGGAGGGTGCGCGGATGATCGTGCTGGACCGCCTGACCAAGCGCTTCGGCGCGACCACGGCCGTCGACCAGATCAGCCTCACCATCCCCACCGGCGCGATCTGCGCGCTGGTCGGGCCTTCCGGCTGCGGGAAATCCACCACGCTGCGCCTCATCAACCGCCTGATCGAACCGGATGGCGGGCGGGTGCTGATCGACGGCGTCGACGCCGCGGGCCTGCCGGCGGTCACGCTGCGCCGGCGCATCGGCTATGTCATCCAGTCCATCGGGCTGTTCCCGCACTGGAACATCGCCCGCAACATCGCCACCGTGCCCGATCTGCTCGGCTGGCCCACCGCCCGCATCGCGCAGCGCGTGGACGAATTGCTGGCGCTGGTCGGGCTCGACCCCGACACCTACCGCGACCGCCGCCCGCACGAACTCTCCGGCGGCCAGCAGCAGCGCGTCGGCGTCGCGCGGGCGCTGGCCGCCGATCCCGACCTCTTGCTGATGGACGAGCCCTTCGGCGCGCTCGACCCGGTGACGCGCGACGGCCTGCAGGCGGCGCTGCTCGACATCCAGGCGCGCACCGGCAAGACCATCATCATCGTCACCCACGACATTGACGAAGCCATCCGCTTGGGCTCGCTCATCGCCGTGCTCGACAGTGGCCGGCTGATCCAGCATGGCAGCCCGCGCGACATCCTCACCCACCCGGCCAATGGCTTCGTGGAGAGTTTCGTGGGTGGACCGAAGCGGGGGCTGCGGCTTTTGCAGGTCACCCGCGTTGGGGAGCGGACCGACTTCGCCGCCACTGTGGAAGGCGAGCCGATCCAAGCCGAGGCGCCGCTCGACGCCGCCCTGGCGCAGATGGTGGCGCGCGGCACCGACCGGCTGGCGGTGATCGACGCCAGCGGGCGGCGCGGCGCGCTGGCGCTGGCCGATGTGGTGACGCCATGAGCACGCTCGCCAGCCGCAGCGGCGCCGCACGCCGCGCCGGCTCCCCGGCTTTGTGGGCCAGCCTTGCCTTCGCCGCCGCTCTGCTTTTGCTGCCCTATAGCGCGCCGCTGTTCCACGCGCTGTTTCCCGATCTCGCCCGCCCGCTCTACACGCGCGCCAGCTTCCTCGAGCTCGCTTTGTCCCATGCTGCGCTGGTGGCGGCCGCCAGCCTTGTGGTGGTGATCGTCGGCGTCGGCATTGGCGTCTTCGTGACCCGCCCGGCGGGACGGGATTTCGCCGGGCCGGTCGATACGCTTACCGCCGTCGGCCAGACTTTTCCGCCCACCGCCGTTCTGGCGCTCGCCGTGCCCGCCATCGGCTATGGCGGCGCGCCGACGGTGATCGCGCTCATCGCCTATGGGCTGCTGCCCGTGGTCAGTGCCACCATTGCCGGCCTCGGCGGGGTGCCGGCGGCGACATTGCAGGCGGCGGACGGGCTCGGCCTCTCCCCGCGCGGGCGGCTGCTCAAGGTTGAACTGCCGCTCGCCGCCCCGGTCATCCTGTCGGGCGTGCGCACCTCGGTGATCCTGAATATCGGCACCGCGACCATCGGCTCGACGGTGGGCGCCCTCACCCTCGGCTCGCCGATCATCGAGGGCCTGTCGGGCTCGAACCCCGCCTATGTGGTGCAGGGGGCGCTGCTGGTCGGCCTGTTCGCCATCGCCACCGATCTGTGGTTCGACGAGCTGGAACGGCGCCTCGCGACGAACGGCTGAGCTAGTCCGGCACCTTGTGGATCGGGTCGACCCAGTAGACCGCTTCCGGCTTCTCCACCGGCTCGACATCGGTGATGTTCACCACCACCGCCTCATTGTCGGAGCGCACCAGCACGCAGTCGAGCGGCGCGTTCGGATCGGCGTTGATCTCCTGATGCGGCACATAGGGCGGCACGAAGATGAAATCGCCCGCCTCGGCCTCGGCGACATATTCGAGCCGCTCGCCCCAGCGCATCCGCGCCTTGCCACGCACCACATAGATCACGCTCTCCAGCGCGCCATGATGGTGCACGCCGGTCTTGGCGTCCGGCTGGATGGTGACCGTGCCGGCCCAGATCTTCTGCGCCCCGACGCGAGCATGGTTGATCGCCGCCTGCCGGAACATGCCGGGCGTCTGCGCCGTGTTGGAATCGAGCCGGTCGCCCTTGATGACCCGCACGCCATGATGCTTCCAGTGGTCGGGATCGTGCGGTTGATCGGGCGCGTGCTCGTGGGAGTGCTGGTGAGAGTGATCGTGGGAGTGATCGTGGGAGTGATCGTGGGAGTGATCGTGCGGATCGTCGCTCATCGTCTCGTTCTCCCGCCGGGGGCCGACCCTCGCCCGCCCACCAAAGCCACATCGGCCCCATGATGACGGCTGCGAGCCGCCGATCAAGACGCCACGCGGCACAAGCCATCGCGGCGAGGCGACGGCTCGTTCACACGGATTGTCGGGGAAAGGGCAATGGCGGGCCGCGAGCGACCAAGAAGAGAACTATGTGTTCGCCATTGCACTATGACCAACGGCGAGCCGTCCCGTCGTCGTCCTGCCTTCGGCTCACCACCTGACGCGCAAGCTGCCGCTGGCGCCGAGGACGGAATAGCCGTCGCCAATCTGGGCGTCGAAACCGGCGGAGATACTCATGTTGCCGCGCAGATTGACCTGAAGTCCCGCATGCAGGTCGAGCGCGTCGGTGACGACCGGGATCGGTGTTCCGGAGAAAGTCAGGTCCGGCGCCTCGGCAAAGCTGCGCGAGACATCACGCTCCGGGCTGAAGTCGTGCATCCAGGCGGCGCGCAGGAAGGGGGCATAGGTTGTCCCGTTCGTTCCCTGCCACAGGCCGTCGAACTGCACGCCCAGATAGACCGGCAGCGCTGTGATCGTGCTGGAATCGTAGGTCAATCCAGCGCCCAGAGAACCGAAACTCTCCGTGCCCGATCCCAGCCAGAGCTGCATGGGCTGGAAAGCGGCGAAGGGGGTCAGCGTCGCGCTGTCGCCGATGTCAAAGCTGTAGCCGATTTCAATCCGGCTACCGAGGAGCGTTCCGTCAAGATCCGTATCTGTCGCGAGGTTGAGGCCGAGCGCATAGAGGTTGCGGTCGAAGTCGGCGCTGCCATAGTCGAGCGTGGCGATGGCGGAGATATAGGCTTGTCCCATCTCGTAGACGCCATAGGCGCTGAACCCGCCATAGGTGGTTGAGGTGCTGGCGCCGTAGTCATCCGCCGACAGGTTGGTGGAGGAGAAGTTGCCGGCGAAACCGACCAGCGCGGGCAGGTCCGGCAGTTCCCCATCCGTGCCGATGGTGATGCCGAGCAAGGTGCCCGAGAGCCCGCCGCCGGTGGTCGAACTGCCCATGGGAGCGCCCCAGAAATACGACGTCGCCGACGTTTCGCGGCTCCGCGCCGCACCGGTCGCGTTTGACGGCGCCGCGTGACGCTGGCGCAGGCGCCAATCATCCATCTGATCGGTGACGCTCGCCATCGCTGCCGATGTCGCGTTGATCATGCTCTGGGGGACCAGCGAGACCGCGCCGCCCCCGAGCGTCTGATAGGAGGTCTCGAGCCGGTCGACGGTCGGGATGTCCAGCAGGGCCGGGACAAGGGCCTGGAACAGCCCCGACGAGCCCCGGGTCTGGATGATGCCGATGGTCTCGCCGATCTCCTGCGCATCCGATGACAGGCCCGCGGGAGTGAAGTCGATAAGGGTGTCGAGGCTCAGAAGCGCCGAGGAGCCGGACAGCGAGAAGTCGAGAATCGCCGTATCACCCATCGCCGTCAGGCCCAACCAATCGACGCCGCCCGCCGCGCTGAGGAAGGGCACAGAGAACGCGCCCGGCATGGCCAAGCCCGGCCGATAGACCTGGCCCACAATGGCGCCCGAGAGTTGGGCTGTCCCACTCACGGTGAACTGGTCGACCCCGAGCGATATCTGGTCGGTGCGCACCACGAGGCTGCCGGTCGCGCCCTGAACGAGTGACCCATCAATGGCCGTCGAGCCGAGGGTGGTGGTGCCCCGGCGCAGCACGCCGTCGTTGCGCAGAACCGATTGCGGTCCGCCAAGGTCGAGGGACGAGCCGGCATAGATCGTTCCGGTGGACAGATTGACGACGCTGTTCACGAAGCCGTCGGCGAGCGAGATGTTTCCGAACAGGTCGCCGCCATTGGAGACCTCGGTGAAGCCGCCGCTGGCGCGGATGGCCATGCCCTCGGCGCCGTCGACGGTGGAGAGCCGGCCGTCATTGTTGATGTAGTTCTCGGAGCCGACGCTCGTGATCGCCGTGCCGCCCGCGCCGCCGATGACCGTGGCGCCCGAGGCGATGTTGATGATCGGGTCGCCGTAGTTCTGTGCATTGATGCCGTTCGACCCTGCGCCGGTGGCGATGATTGAGCCGCTGCCCACGACACTCACGGTCACCTTGCCCGAATTGGCGGGCGTGCCGTTCACCAGTTCAGCGGTTGTGCCGTTGATGACGAGACCGCCGCCATTGCTGACGGACTGGGCGATGACGCCATCCGCGCCGGCACCAGTGGTGGTGATCGACCCCGACACCGTCACGGTGACGGAATCGCCCGTGCCGTCGCCACCGCTGGCGGTCCAGCTCGTTGCCGCGTCGCTCAGCACCACGCCGCCGCCGCCGCCGATCGACTGTGCGATGACGCCGGCCGCATTGGTGCCGCTGGTGGTGATGTTGCCATTGATGGTGAGCGACACCGCCGCGCCATCGGCTTCGGTGCTGTTGGCGGCGAAGCTGACTTGACCGGGAGCGCCGACGACCACGCCGCCACCTCCGCCGATCGACTGCGCGAGGATGCCAACGGCACCGACGCCGGTGGTGGAGATCAGCGTGTTCACGTCGGTGCTGACGGTGACGGTGTTGCCGGCGCCGCCGCCCGTGCCGCCGAGCGTTGCCGTGCTCGCCGGGACGGTAGAGAGGCCGCCGCCGCCGCCGATGGACTGAGCCAGCATTCCGATGGCGAAGTCGCCGGTGGTTGAAAGCGTGTACTGCGCCCAGGTGGACGAGACGATGCCGGCGTCACCGCCCGCGCTGCCGCCGAGCGTCACGCTCGCCTCGCTGGTGCTGCCGAAGCCCGGGGCTGCCGCGATGCCACCGCCACCGCCGATCGACTGGGCGATCATGCCGACCGCCCGCGCGCCCGTCGTCTGGATCGGGGCATAGGAGACGAGCGAGACCGCGCCACCTCCGCCGCTACTGGTGCCGAGCGTACCGAGCTGGACGGTGCTGCCGGAATCGAAGGATGGGCTCCCGCCTCCAGCGACAAGACCGGACAGGCCGCCGCCCCCGCCGATGGACTGGCCGACCATGCCATAGGATTCGACGCCGCTCGTCGCGAGGTTCCAGTAATTGGTCACCGTGACGGACTCGCCGGCGCCGGTAACGCCATTCGAACCGCCGAGCGACAGGGTGGCGGAGGACGTGGCAAGGTTCGCGTCGAGCGTCACTGTGCCGACGGCGAGACCGCCGCCGCCGCCGATGGATTGGGCCAGCACCGCGGGCGCGAGGGCGCCGCTCGTCACGATGCCCACCTGCGTGGTGAAGGTGATCGTGCCGCCATCGCCCCCCGCGCCGCCCGTTCCGCCAAGCGCCACGCCGGCCGCGTAGCCGCTCGCCCCGTCGCTGGTGTCGGCCGATGCCGTGACGCTGCTCAAGGAGGCTGCGCCGCCGCCGCCGCCGACCGACTGGCCGAGGATGCCGGCCGCGCCCAGCCCGCTGGTGGTGATCGATCCGGAAATCGTCCACAGCGATAGGTCGCCGCCATTCCCGCCGGCGCCGCCGCTGGCGCCGAGCGCGAAACTCGTCCCGCTGCTGCTCGCGCCGGCTGTGCTCGACGTCGAGATGCCGCCAACGCCGCCGCCGCCACCGATGGACTGCAACAGCATGGCATGGGCGCCACCGCCGCTGGTGGTGATGGGGGCGCTGTTGTACTGGCTCATCGAGACGGCGCCGCCGTTATTGCCGGTGCCGCCGCTGCTGCCCAGCGTCACGGCCCCCGCCACGGTGCCGCCCGAGGCGCTGGAATGGCTGGCGCCGCCGGCGCCGCCACCACCCGCGACCGACTGGCCGAGCACGCCGATGGCGCCGTAGCCGCTGGTCTGGACCTCGGCGTTCACATTCACATTGACGCTGCCGCCGATCTGGCCCGTGCCGGCCGAGCCGCCGAGGCCGAGCGCGATGTTGGCGTCGCCGCCGCTTGCGGAGGTGCTGTTGCTGGCGCCGCCGACGCCGCCACCGCCGCCAACGGACTGTGCGAGGATGCCGTGGGCGAGCACGCCATAGGTGACCGTGCTGGCGTTCTGCGTTGCCGACACGTTGCCGCCACTGCCGCCACTGGCCCCCGAACCGCCCAAAGCAAGGCTCAGCGCATAAGTGCCGCTATTGGCATTGGTGGTGCTGGCGCCGCCCGCGCCGCCGCCGCCGCCCACCGATTGGACGAACAGGCCGACCGATTGCGCGCCGAGCGTCAGGATCGGAGCATAAGTGGTGACCGTCACATTGCCGCCCGCGCCGCCGCCGCCGCCCGACCCGCCAAGTCCCATCGCCAGGGCAACGCCGTTCGAGGTTGAGGTCGAGGTGCCGCTGCTCGACGCCGAGGAGGTCGCGCCGGAGCTGTCGCTGGTGCTGCCGCCGGTCGCGGCCGCGATCAGCGCGCCGCCATTACCGCCGCCTCCACCCACCGATTGGGCGAAGACGCCGTGGGAGGTCGCACCGGCCGTGGCGATGCCCATGAGATTGGCCTCATCGACCGCCGCATTGACGGTGACGTTGATCGTTCCGCCATCGCCGCCGCCCGTCCCCGAACCGCCGAGGCCGAGCGCCAGCGCCATGGTCCCGCCCGTGGAATCCGTCGTCGAGGAA
The DNA here is from genome assembly GCF_029760895.1 of Ancylobacter sp. WKF20. Lineage (NCBI taxonomy): Bacteria > Pseudomonadati > Pseudomonadota > Alphaproteobacteria > Hyphomicrobiales > Xanthobacteraceae > Ancylobacter > Ancylobacter sp. WKF20. Next base: position 929,690 of record NZ_CP121679.1, on the reverse strand, counting down.
GATCCGCCATTGCCGCCGCCGCCACCCACCGACTGTGCGAAAACGCCGGCGGAATTGGCGCCCGTCGTCTGCAGGGTGCCAATGGTGGTGACAGTGACAGTACCGCCCGCGCCACCCGCGGTACCATTGCCACCGAGCGCCAGCGAGCCGCTATATTCACCTGCCGAGCTGTTGGTGCTGCTCGCGCCCCCATTGCCGCCGCCGCCGCCGACCGATTGGGCGAAGATGGCCGGGGATTGGTCGGCGGGAACGAGGCTGTTGGTCCCGGTCGCGAGATTGAAGCCTGTGAATATTCCGTAGGTGTTGGTGACCGAGACCGCATTGCCATCGCCCGCGGTCCCACCGCTGCCGCCGAGGCTCATGGCCAGCGAATACCCGCCATCGCTTCCGGATTGCGCGCCGGGCTTGCCGCCGCTTTGCCCGGCCGCAGACGAGGTGCTGGAGCCGCTCGCCGAGCCCGACAGGCTGCCGGTGGCGCTGGATGAGTTGCCGCCGGAACTGGACGAGCCCGGCGCGGCAGCGGCCGCGCTGCTGGACGCGCCCGACCCACCTCCGCCGCCCACGGACTGGGCAAAAATGCCTGCCGCGTTCGGACCGAGGGTGTTGATGAAGGTGGAGCCTGAGGCGGCTCCCGAGGTGACGGTGACGGTGCCGCCGTCGCCACCGTTGCCGCCGCTGCCGCCAAGGCTCATGCTCACCGCAGCCTGCCCGCCACTCGAGGCGGTGTTGGAGGATGACCCGCCCACGCCGCCGCCGCCGCCCACCGACTGGGCGAAAATGCCCATGGCCTGGAGGCCGGTGGTCTGTATGGAGCCGGTGGATCCCACCGAGACATCGCCACCGCCGCCCCCCGGCCCGCCCCCGCCGCCGAGGCTGAAGGAGGCGGCGTAGGAATCGCCATTGGCATTGGTGCTGCTCGCGCCGCCGCTGCCGCCGCCGCCGCCGATGGACTGGGCGAGGATGGCCGTGGCCTGGTCGCCATAGGTGAAGATGGCGCCCGCATTGACGACATCCACGATATCGCCCGTGCCGCCGAGGCCGCCAAAGCCGCCAATGGTGAGGGACGCGGCGATGCCCGAAACCGCCCCATCGCTGCTGCTTTCCGGCTGGGAGCCGGAACTGCCCGAGATCGCCGAACTGACCGTGCTGGCGTCCTGTCCGGCACCGGCTCCCGCGACCGAGGTCACGCCGCCCTGAAGCTCCTCGCCGTCGCCGGCATTGCTGGTGCTGGAGGCCGCGCCGCCATTGCCGCCGCCGCCGCCGATCGACTGCGCGAGAATGCCGTAGGACAGCGCGCCGTAGGTGACAAGCTGGCTGCCATTGGTCACATAGGCTTGGGCACCGCTACCGCCGCCGCCGCCAAAGCCACCAATGGCGAGGCCGGCCGCGTAATCGTTGCTCGACGCGGTGGACTGGGTCCAGCCGCCATTGCCGCCGCCGCCGCCGATGGACTGGGCGATGATGGCGGAGGCATGTTGCCCTTCGGTCATGATCTGACCGGACGTGCCGGCCGCGTTGCTATTGACGGTCACCGTACCGCCATTGCCGCCATTGGCTCCGCCGCCCCCAAGGGCGACAGAGACCGAGGCGGTGGAGGAAATGGCGTTCGCGTACGCTGAGCCGCCATTGCCGCCCGAGCCGCCGATGGATTGGGCGACGATGCCGGCCGCCTGGTCCGAGAGGCCGCTGCCCAGACCGGTCTGGATCGTGCCCGCCTGCGTCACCGTCACGTTGAGACCCGTGCCGCCCGAGGCGCCGGAACCACCGATGGCCACGGAGGCCGCGTAACCTTCGGTTTCCGATCCGGCACCCGACAGGCTGAAGGACCGGCTCGAACCGCCATTGCCACCCGAGCCGCCAATCGACTGGGCGAGAACGGCGATTGAGCCGAAGCCGGCCGTGCCGATGTCGCCGGCCGTTACCGTGACGTTTGCCGCATTCTGGCCGGAGCCCCCGCCGCCGCCGGTAGACGACGCACCGCCGACAGCGATCTTGGCATCGCCGCCGCCGGTGGAGCCCGCGCCAGCGATAGCGAAACCGCCATTGCCGCCAGCGCCGCCGATGGATTGGGCGAGGATGCCGATCGACTGGTCTGCATTCGTGGTCAAGTCGCCTGACGCCGTGACAATGACTGTGTTTGATCCGCCCCCGGTGCCACCGCCGCCGCCAACCGAGACATCTGACGCGAAGACGACAGCGCCCGCCGCCGAGGCCGTGAACCCGCCATTGCCGCCATTGCCGCCGATGGATTGGGCTATGATGCCGGGTGAGAACAGGCCGTTTGTCGCGGTGGTGCCATTGGAGGTCACCTGGACAAGGCCGTTTCCTCCACCCCCTGTCCCGCCGGTGCCGCCGATGCTGACAGGGGCGCTCGCGCCGACGCCGAGTTCACCGCCAAAGTCCCAGCCGCCGTTACCGCCATTGCCGCCGATGGATTGCGCGATGATGCCAGCGGACTGGTTATAGCCATACGAGATCACGTCCTGCGTCTCGATGGTAACGCCGGCTGCAGTGCCGCCCGCACCGCCTGAGCCGCCAAGGTTGACGCCCGCTGACAGGCTGTCTCCCAGACCCCCGGCCACGGCGAAGCCGCCGTTTCCGCCCTGACCGCCGAGGCTTTGTCCCACGACACCCGGCGAGAAGGGGCCGTTCATCTGTACGAGTGCGTTGGCCGTGATGGCGACGGCGGCGCCCGCGCCGCCCGCGCCGCCGCTGCCACCGACCGTGAAACTTCCCGAGGCGGAGCCGGAAAAATCGCCGCTGGCGGCAAAACCGCCATTGCCGCCGCCGCCGCCGATGGACTGGCCGAGAATGCCCGGCGCCGTGCCACGTGGCTGCGTGTTGTAGCTCCCCGCTGCGCCGGTGATGACGCCGTAGCTGGTCACCACGACCGTGCCCGCACCCGAGCCGGCTCCCCCGCCGCCGCCGACCGCGATGCCGAAGGCACCGTCGCCCGAGATATCACCCGAGGCGACAAAGCCGCCATTGCCGCCGCCCCCGCCGATGGACTGCGCGAGAAGGACCGGAGCACCGCCATAGTTCGAGGTAAGGTCGCCATAGTTCAGCACCGTCACGTCGCCGGCGCTGTTGCCCGCCCCGCCCGCCCCGCCGACAGTGATGCCGGCGGATGCGGAGATGCTGAGATCCGTGTTGACGCTGAAGCCACCGCTACCGCCGCCACCACCGATCGATTGAGCCATGATGGCGCTCGAGCCGGAACCATTGACGGTGATGTCCGCCGATCCGTAGCTGCTGTTGACGGCGCTGTCCTGATTATAGACCCAGACCTCGCCGCCCGTGCCGCCGGCGCCACCGGCTCCGCCCACGGCGAGGCTGCCGGCTATGGAGCCGGCATTCACCGAAATGGTGTTGCCACCAGCACCGCCACCGCCGCCGATAGCCTGGGCGAGAATGCCGTGGGAGCGTTCGCCATTGGTGGTGATGACACCGCCGGAATTGTCGGCGGTTACCGAGGCCGAGCTACCGCCCCCGCTGCCGGATCCGCCCACACCGATGCCAATGGCCGAACCGGCCGTGACGGTGCCGGAAATCGACGCGCCACCCGCGCCGCCGCCCCCGCCAATGGACTGGCCGACAACGCCGGAGGAATCGTCGCCATTGGTGGTGATGCTGGCGGCGTTGGTGCTGGTATAGACATTGTTGCCATCGCCCCCGCTGGCGCCCGCGCCGCCGAACGCCATCGAAAAGCCTCCGACGGACGACCCTGAAAGCGAGACGGCATAACCGCCCGCGCCGCCGCCCCCGCCGATCGACTGGGCGACGATGCCCGGCGAACTATCGCCCTGGGTGAGGATCAGCGCGGAGCTGGCCGGTCCGGAGATGGTTTGCCAGCCGGTGAAGGTGATGGTCGAGCAGGCGTCGTTATTGCCGGAATTGCCGGAATAGGTGTTGCAGTTCACGCCGACCGGGCTTGTGCCACCACCGGTCCCGCCGGTTCCGCCATGGGCGATGGCCGCCGAGATCCCGCCCGAGAGGTCAAACGCCAGGCTGCCGCCGCCCGCGCCGCCGCCGCCGCCGATCGCCTGGGCGAGAATGCCGGCGGAGTTGATTTCAGAGGTGGTGATGTTGCCGGTATTGCCGACGAAGATGCTGGAGCCGCCGCCACCTTCGCCGCCGGTGCCGCCCACGGTGAGCGATACGCCCGCCACCAGCGAGGCGGACCCCGACAGCCCGAACCCGCCCGCGCCGCCACCGCCGCCGATGGACTGGGCGAGAATGCCGTAGGAGCCTCCCGCCGAATTCGGCGTGCCGCTCCCGTTGCAAGCACCGGTGCACAGGTCGCCGGAATTGACCACCACGACCTGCTGACCGTCGCCGCCATCGCCGCCCGTTCCGCCGAGCGCCACCGCAAGGTCCGGAGCACCGGAGAAAGCCATGCCTCCCGAGCCGCCGGCGCCACCGATCGATTGGGCGAAGATGGCGGCGGCCGAGCCGCCGGTCGTGGTGATGCTGGAATAGTTGAGAGCCTCGACCGCCCCGCCATAGCCGGCAGGTCCACCCGAGCCCCCGAGCGCGATCAGGCCGGCAGCGACGCCCGCATTGCCGCCGCCGCCGCCCACCGACTGGGCATAGATGCCGTAGGCACCCGCGCCGCTGGTGGTAAGGGCAGCGTTGGTATTGAGACCGTTCATAACATTGACTTGGCCGCTATCGCCGCCATAGCCGCCGCCGCCGGACACCCCGCCATACCATCCATTGGCGCTGCCGCCGTCGCCGCCATTCCCGCCGATGCTCTGGGCGAAGATAGCCGTCGTCTCGGAGGTGATGGGGGCAAAGTTGAAAACCTCCACCGGACCGCCGGTTCCGCCGGCGCCGGCGGCGCCGCCATTGCCGCTGCTGACGGAGCTGGTCTCGTTGCCGCCATTGCCGCCTTGCCCGCCCACGCTCTGCGCCCAGATGCCGTAGGAATCTGGGCCCGAAGTCGTCAGCGCGACGTAGTTCTCGATGTAGACTTCGCTGCCGCTGCCGCCCGCGCCGCCACCGCCGCCATTAAAGCTGACATTGGACGTGCTGCCGCCATTGCCGCCGCGCCCGCCCTGCGAGATGCCGACGATCCCCGTATAGGTGAAGGTGTAGGTACCCGACTGCGTGCTGGTCTCAATCTGTACATAGCCGCCGCCGCCGCCCGCGCCGCCGGGATAGCCACCGTAACAGCTCCCGCCGCTGCCGCCCGCGCCACCCTGCCCGCCGACCGCGGTCGCCAGAGCCATCGTCGCGTTATAGGTCGCGCCGGAGTTCAATCCGGTCGTGAAGTCGATGGTGGCGGAGTTTGCCGTGCCGCCCCCCGCCCCCGGATAAGGCGGGTAATCGCACACCCCCTGGGCATTCTGGCCGCTGCCGCCCGTGTAGCCGGTCTGGTTATTGCTGGAGAGGGTGCTGGTCCCGATCGCGGGTGCCGTGCTCTGGGCGGCGGCAGAGGCGGTCAACGCACACAGCGCCGCTGACGACATCAGTATTTGCAGGGATCGGCGGGGAGCGGCAGCGACGAGCGGTTGATAAAGCAACGTCAGGACGTCGATACGCATTTCCTGGTCCACTGCAAAACGACGCCAGCGTCGCCAGCACCGACCACTACATTTCAGGGAGACGGTCCCCTAAGTAAGGTTTGGAGACACGGCGTGCTATAAGCAACGTCACATTTTGGAATCATCGGCCGGATAGACTTGAGTTGCGTCGAAGCATGGTTGCCTCGCCTGGAGATTGCACACCGTTTCCCGAAACCGTCGGGAGGGTGTTGAGCGATGCGGCGCTCGGCGACCTCATGGCGGCGCCCGGATTTCCAGCGGCCGTTCGGGCGGCTGCGGAAAATGCCGTGCGGATTTATGACGGAAGCTGGATTCGAAACCGGTTGCTGAATGATCGCGGTCGGGTGCTGACCGTCCTGCTCATTCTGGATCTCCATTTCACCGAAAGCGGCGGCAGGGGGGTTACCGGAGCGCGGCTGCGCCGGGAGGTCGTGGATCTCGGCGTGTGCAGCGCCGGCCGAGCCACGGCCTTCCTCGCCGCTCTGCGCTTCAAGAATCTGCTCACCGTCTCTCCGAGACGCGATGCAAAGGAACGGCGTCTGATGCCGAGCGCGGCGCTTCTGCAGATGCACCGCGAGCGCTGGGACGGCATGTTCGCGGCGATTGCCCACATCGACCCGGAGGCCGCGATGGACGCCGGGGCATTACCAGACGATCGGCTCTATGGCCCATGCCTCCACGCCATGGCGGAGTGCTTCAGACAGGGCGTCCGGGCCTTCGACGCCGCCCCCGAACTCCGTAACGTGGCGGAGCGCGACGCTGGGCTCGTCATGCTGGTGTCGCTCCTGGCCACGGCCGACGCCCTGTCCATCACCCAGCTCGCGCGGCAATTCTCCGTCTCCCGCGCTCATGTCACCAATGTCCTGCAGCTTGCCGAGACATACGGGCTGGCGTCGAGAGAGCCGGGCCGGAACGGCTATCGAGCAGGCCCGGCGCTGCAACCGGCCCTCAAGCGGTTCTATGCCGTCATTTTCCTCATCTTCCTGACGGCGTTGAGACAGGGGGAACGACAAGCTTACAGCTAGATCGGCGCAAGAACACCTTCGCCAAGCTGAACGGCTGCGCTCGCGGGTGTGTCGCCGGAGCGAGCGAAGGCGAACGGTTAGGCCATCAGCAAGGCGAGCCGTTATTCGCGCATGCGACCTTCATGGTGCATAGAAATGGATATTATCCCAGCGCCTAAGCATCTGAAAATATACAGAAATCGGCGGGTGGCTCGCACCGCCGGATAGAATCGGCGGTGTGGCGGGCAGTGAACGACCAAGAAGAGAACTATGTGTTCGCTATAGCCCTATGACGCATGCTGACCCATGCCTGCCCCTCGCCGCCTTTCAGCGACGTCCGCCTTGCGCCCTCATTGCGGACATTCGGGTTCGAATGGGCGGATCCCCAAAAGCGGACGAACATCATTGCGATAGCCTCACGATCAAAAGATAGTTCGAATCGCGCCGGCCGCGCCACTTAACTCCTGAAAAAACCTGACGAATTTCAGAACTTTGCCTCTCTGTCGGCGGCTCTGCGTGGTCTGAATAGCCACGGAATAGCCACCGGAACGAATGTCGGGCGTCGCGCGCTCATGCATGCGGGCGCTTCCGGCGGCAGCCACCTTGATCGCTTCAGCACGACCGAGAGGGCTGCGATGGTCCTTGCGGGCCTCGGTGGCGCGCAGAAGCGTGATTTGGTAGCCATTCGATGCGCTTGCGCCGCGTTCGATGAGAGGCACGCCCGGCGTGGCTGAAGGGCGGGTGGCGTTCGCTGCGTGGAGATAGAACAGCAGGCGACGCATCCTCGAAATGCCTGCTTCGGACGCTAGACAATCTTGCCGCGGGTTTCAGTTCAAACGCTGATGCACCCGGTCGCCAGGGCAAAGATGGCCGTCCCGGCGCCCGCGATCGCGGCCGCGAACAACAGCCGTTCGGGGGGCGTGAAGATCGGCTGGCCACGCTCGCGCTGCGCAAGGATGAAGAGGGCGGTGCCCGGCGCATAGATCACCAGGGACAGCAGCAGGAACTTCAGTCCGCCCGCATAGATCAGCCCGACCGTATAGAGCGTGGCGAGAGCGGCGCGAACCAGATCACCCGTGCGACCCAGATCGCCCGCGCCCGTCTTGGCCCCATCGGCATAGGTGTCTCCACTCCACGCCAGTTTCAGCGCATAGGCCGCGACCAGAAGATAGGGCAGCAGGATCATCGAGGAGGTGAGCTTGAGCGCCAGCAGGAAGGCCTGCTCGGCAAACAGCGTCATGATGAGGAAGAACTGCACCAGAAGATTGGTCAGCCACAGGGCCGCGAATGGCACGCCATTGCGGTTTTCCGCCGCCAGAAAGGCCGGCATGGTCTCCATGCGCGCGGCCGAGAACAGGACTTCGGCCGCCAAGAGCGACCAGGAGAGATAGGCGCCGAGCACCGAAACGATGAGCCCGACGGAGATGAACACGGCGCCCCAGGGACCGACGACCGCCTGCAGCACGCCGGCCATCGACGGGTTGCGCAGGCCCGCCAGTTCCGGGCGCAGCAACACGCCATAAGACAGCATGGTCACCAGGACCAGCAGGCACAGCACGCCCAGAAAGCCCATCAGCGTCGCCAGTCCGACATCCGAGCGGCGCCGCGCATAGCGCGAATAGACGCTCGCGCCCTCGATGCCGACAAAGACGAACACCGTGACCAGCATCGTGCCCCGCACCTGGTCGAACAGGCCGCCGGCATCCACGCCACCCCAAAAATTCGCGGCGAAGATCTCGGCCCTGAAGCCGAAGCCGACGAACACCAGGAACAGCAGGATCGGAATGATCTTGGCGATGGTGACGATGGTGTTGAGCGCCGCTGCCTCGCGCACGCCGCGCAGGATGAGGAAATGCACGGTCCACACGCCCAGCGACGACACCGCCACGGCGATGACGGTGTTGCCATCGCCAAAGATCGGAAACAGCGCGCCGAGCGTCGACTTGATCAGCACCCAATAGGACACATTGCCGAGGCAGCAGACGGTCCAGTAGCCCAGTGCCGAGGCGAAGCCGAGATAATTGCCGAAGCCATCCTTGGCATAGGCGAACACGCCGGCGTCGAGATCCGGCTTGCGACGCGACAGGGTCTGGAAAACGAACGCCAGCATCAGCATGCCGCCGCCGGCGATGCCCCAGGCGATGAGGGCGCCCAGACCGCCGGTCACTCGCCCGAATGTCTGCGGTAGCGAGAAGATCCCGGCCCCGACCATGGAGCCGACCACCATGGCGGTCAGCGTCGGCAGCGCGAATTTCTGGTCCGTGGGCTGAGTCATCCGAGCGCCTCTATGACGATGGTGGCGCTGCCTCCCTCTCCCCATCGGGAGAGAGAGAGGGGTCTCGTTCAGTAGTCGACCGCGTCTCGAATGATCGGGCAGGTCATGCAATGCCCGCCGCCACGCCCGCGCCCGAGTTCGGAGCCGTCAATGGTGATGACCTCGATGCCGGCCTTGCGCAGCAGCGTGTTGGCGTAGGTGTTGCGGTCATAGGCAAAGACGACGCCCGGCGAGGCGCAGACGAGGTTGGCCCCCGAATCCCACTGGGTGCGTTCGCGCATATAGTCATTGCCGCCGGTATGGACGACCCGCATTTCCTTCAGGCCCAGAGCCTCGCGAACCGTCTCAACCAGCCCCCCCTTGTCCTTGCGCAGTTCGACACCGCCCTTGCCGTCCGGGCGGTAGGAGAAGCAGTCGATCTTGTCGACAATGTCGGGATAGAGCAGCACGCAGTCGCGGTCAGCGAAGGTGAAGACGGTGTCGAGATGCATCGCCGCCCGCAGCTTCGGCATGGCGGCGATGATGACGCGCTCGGCGGCGCCCTGCGCGAACAGCGCCGCGGCCGCCTGGCTGATCGCCTGGCGCGAGGTGCGCTCGCTCATGCCGATCAGCACGTTTCCCTTGCCGATCGGCATCACATCGCCGCCTTCCAGCGTGGCGAGGCCCCAATCCTTCGTGGGATCGCCCCACCACACCTTCACCTTGCCGGCGAAATCCGGATGGAATTTGTAGATCGCGGTGGTGAGGATGGTTTCTTCGTGCCGCGCCGGCCAGTAGAGCGGGTTCAGCGTCACACCGCCATAAATCCAGCAGGTCGTGTCGCGGGTGTAGAGCGTGTTCGGCAGCGGCGGCAGCAGATATTCGTTCACCCCGGCGGCGTCGCGGATCAGCGCCAGCGTCTCGCCGCCAATGGTGTCGGGGAATTCATAGGTCGAGAGGCCGCCGATCAGCGTTTCCGCCAGCTGGCGGTTCGGCAGGCCGTCGAGATAGGAGCGCACTTCATCGACAAAGCCGACGCCGATCGCGTTCGGCACCACCTGATGGTCGAGGATCCAGGCTTTCGCCTCGGGAATGGCGACCGTCTCGGTCAGCAGGTTGTGCATCTCGACCACGTCGATGCCGCGGTCGCGCATCTTGGTGATGAAGTCGAAATGATCGCGCTTGGCCACATCGACCCACAGCACATCGTCGAACAGGAGCTGGTCGCAATTGCTGGGGGTCAGGCGCTGATGCGCGCGCCCCGGCGCGCACACCATGACCTTGCGCAGTTGTCCGACTTCGGAGTGAACACCGAAGGGGGTTTCCATCATGGGACTCCTATGACTGGTCGATCAGTGTGTGATGGTGCCGGTGAGCAGGCCGACGGCCCCGACGGCCCCGGCCAAAACCGTGATGGCGAAGACAAGCAGCTCGGCGCGGGTGAACACGCGCGCCTTCTGCTCGCGGCGCGCCCAGAAGTAGAGGAGGATCGTGCCGGGCACGAACAGCACGGCCACGAGCAGCACGTATTTCAGCCCGGCGGCGACGAACATGAACAGCGTGTAGATCACGGCGATCCAGGCGACGATCTGATCGCGGCGGCGCTCCTGCGGGTCTGCCTCATAGCCGACGCCGCTGCGCGCCAGCAGCACGCCGTAGCCGGCCACCAGTAGATAGGGCAGCAGCGAGGTCACGCTCGTCATGTCGAGCATGAAGTTGAAGGCGTCCCGCGACCAGTAGGTCGAGATGACGAAGAAGGACACCACGCCATTGGTTAGCCACAGAGCATTGGCCGGCACGCCGTTACCATTCTGGGCCGCGAACAGTTTCGGCATGTCCTGCGACTTGGCGGCGGCAAAGAGCACTTCGGCGCAGATCAGCGACCAGGCGAGATAGGCCCCAAGGACGGAGACCAGCACGCCGATGGAAATGAACACCGCACCCCAATGCCCGACGACAAGCTCGAGCGCGCCCGCCAGGGACGGGTTGCCCACGCCGGCGATCGCCGCGCGCGGCGCATTGGCATAGGGCAGCATGGTCACGGCGACCATGAGGCCGGTCACGGCTACGAAGCCCAGGATGGTGGCGGTGCCGACATCCGACCGCTTCTTGGCGTAGCGCGAGTAGACGCTCGCCCCTTCAATGCCGAGGAACACGAAGACGGTGATCAGCATGGTGTCGCGCACCTGTGCCAGCAGCGTCTTTTCCGGCATGTTCACGCCGCCGAAGAAGTTCTCCGCGAACTGCGCGTAATTGAAAAAGAATATGAAGGCGAGAATGGCCACGACGAGCGGCACGATCTTGGCAATGGTGACGATGGTGTTGATGACCGTCGCCTGCTCGATGCCGCGCAGGATCATGAAATGAAAGGACCAGATGCCGACCAGCGAAAGGGTAATCGCCGTCGCCGTGCTGCCGTCGCCGAACAGATCCGGAAAGAAGCGTCCGAGCGTCGAGTTGATCAAGACCCAGTAGAAGACGTTGCCAAGGCAGCTTCCGAGCCAATAACCAAAGGCCGAAATGAAACCCATGTAATCGCCGAAGCCGGCCTTGGCGTAAGCGAAGACGCCGGCGTCGATGTCGGGCCGTCGTCCGGCCAATGACTGGAAAACCCGGGCCAGCATGTACATGCCGGTTCCGGCGATCATCCAGGCGATGATCGCGCCGAACGGACCGGTGGCGGTTGCAAAGCGGCCGGGCAGGTTGAAAATGCCGGCGCCGACCATGGAGCCCACCACCACGGCGGTCAGGGTGGGAAGCGAGAGCTTGCCAGCGGAGGTTTCCGCCATGTTGCGCCTCTTGAAAATGCAGGGAGCGTCGTGCGCTCGACCTATAGACCAGCTGGCATACCAATAAATGGGCTTTCCGTCCCAATTATTGGCGATGAGTCCCAATCTACACGTTTTACCCTACGCCATATCCACGAAATGCTACAAGCTTGAAAGAACAGTGGCTCGCGTCCGAAATAACGCCATGAGCGTTGCTCGCAGGTGCAGCATGAACTCTGTATTGCCCGACGAGGCCGGTGCCGAACGCGCGCGGCCACGGCCCGCTAAGCGGCGAGCCGACGAAGCAGGTCGGCAAGGCTCGGCATGTGGCTGCAGGCCACGCTGGTTCCCTCAAGGCCGCCTATTCCCCGCCGACCCATCCGGCACGCTTCGCGGGCGTCCTTTGGGGACACGCCGAATTCGTGCCGGAAGGTACGGCTGAATACCGACGCATCGGGAAAGCCCCAGTGCTCGGCAATGCGCGTGATCGGGCGGACATCCATCGGGTTGAGCAGCGCGTGCCGCGCCGCCAGCAGCCTTTGGCGCCGCACATAGGCCGATATGCCACCGATCGGCTCGAACAGTCGGTAGAGCCGAGAGCGCGACACGCCGAGTTCCTTGCAGATCGCGTCCGGGGTGAGGGCCGGCTCCGTCAGACGCTGCCGGATGAGCCTCCGTGCCCGTTCGAGCAGTGCAAGGTCGATGGGCGCCTGGGATTCGGCCACATGGTCAGGGGACGGTTGTGCAACGGCATTGAGGAAGCAGCGCGTCGCCTCGACGAGGTGATCGATGTCGTGGGGTTCGATGAGTGGCAGCCGGCGATCCAGCGCCAGCATCAGGTCGCCCAGCAGCGTTCCCGGGCCATTGGCGAGCGGCACGTCGAGGAAGTTGTCGAGGCACGAATCGGCCAACAGGTTTCGCGGCACGAACAGTGTTAGAACCCCGTCATCTTCGATTTCCGTGGTGAGCGGCCGCGCCAGTGAGTGGATGCAGGGCCGCGCTTCCGGCTTGGGATGCGCCAGCCCCGCCTCGTCGAAGCGGCACGGCAGCACGACGTACCAGTGGTCGAGCACGCCCTTTGGCAGATGTGTCCAGCGGACAGGATGACCTTTGCGCGGCAAGCTTGTGCTGGTCAGCACGAGGCGGCCGAGTGGCCAGATGCGCTGCGACATGGCGAAGGACGTCTGGCCGTCCGCAGGCGGGACTATGTCCATAATCGCCTCATGGGCGACGCGGAACGCCCCGAATTGCTGGTGCGGCGGCAGGGAGGCGGTGGTGAACAGGATGGGATGCACGTGCGTCGTTCGATCGGGAAAGCTTCTTAACGCGCGAAATCGCATCTTCCCCAAGGATCGCACAGGCCCGCGTGACAACTGGACATAGGGTGTGAAAAGACGCGATAGTCTTCGGAGCGGGTACTAACGTGCGACCGAACGACTGCCAGGAACGATGCGGCTTTGCCGGCGGCCCGTTGCAACGTTTGGACGGCGGGCGCGGATTGTGGCTTATGAACGAGCGGCACAAGTTGGATCTGGATTTTCGAGCCATGCGCTCGAGTCTGGGAGTCGGCGAGTTCGTGCGCTCCAGCCAAGTGTTCGCACGTGCCGATGACGTGTTTCGCGCCAGGGAACATGGCTACCGCCGCATCGACAACTTCACCCTCCTTCACGTCATGAATTTCGACGTGGTCGAGTCCTACAGTCTCAAGATGGTGCGCACCGATCTCGTCTGCATCCAGGCCGTCGTGGCGGGCCGCTACAGCCGCTGGATCGGCCAGCGCATGGATGTCATCAACCCGCACATGCTGCAGGTCAGCAATATTCCCCTGTCCGTGTCGGATACCGATGCCGGGGCACGGCTCCGTGGCGTCCTGATCGTCTGCGAGCGCCGGCACTTCATCGACCGATACGGTCTCGACATCGACCGTGTGCCGCCCGCCTACCGGCCGATATTCATGTCGCAGCACGGGACACAGGAAGTTCTGTCACTGCCGCTCTCGCCGGCGGGCATCGCGATGGTCGACCAGATCGTCTCCTGCCGTTATGCAGAACCGCTGCGCGGCGTCTTTGTCAGCGCGAAGGCCGTCGAGATCCTTTGCGACGTCGTCTCCCAGCTACACGGCCTTCGCCAGCGCGCCGCGCCGCGCCTGATCGGCGAACAGGCGAAGATAAGGGCGATCCAGACGGCAGCGGCCATTTACCGCCGCGAAATCGCCGATCCGCCCACCATCGAACAACTCGTTCGGCGTGTCGGCCTCAACCGCAACGAATTGTCCAAGGGTTTCCGCGACCTATTTGGTGTCACGCCCCATGCCTATGCGCATGCGCGCCGCATGGAACATGCGCAGGAAATGCTGCGGGGCGGCGATCTCGCGATTAGCGAAGTCGCCCGGCGTATCGGCTATGAGGGCTATTCCAGCTTTGCCCGCGCTTATCACGCCTATTACGGATGCACGCCGTCACCGGCGGAAGCCGGGGAGTAGCGCGGGGTACGCTCAGGAGATCGACCTGTGAGCCGTCTCCGGCATACGCCAGACCACAAGAAGGCTCGTGGTCGAAGCGACGACGACATAGCCCACGGGCGCCAGTGGGTTGTCCAGTGTTGAGGTCAACCAGACGGCAATAAAGGGCGCGAAACCGCCGAACACAGCCGCCGCTATGGCATATGACACCGACGACCAGCGCGAACGGTCGGGCGTCGAGAACAGCTCGGCCACCACCGCCGGAGCCGGGCCCGAATAGAGCGCGATGGCGACGCCGCACAGCACTTGTACGGCAACCACAAGCGGGAAGCTGCGAAGGGTGACGATCATCCACAGGGCGGGGATCACCATCACCAGCACAAGCAGGCAGGAACACATCAGAAAAGGCCGGCGGCCAAATCTATCCGAAAGCCTACCGATGAGCGGCACGAGCAGGATGATGACCACGAGGGAAAGAGTGTTGGACCATGTCGCCTGCGCCGCGCTCAAGCCGGCATGCCGTTGGCCAAAGAGCGGCATGTAAACGAGGAAGATGTAGTAGCAAACCGTCCAGTGCATGGTGAAACCGATCACGGTCAGGCTGGGACGGCGTACGCGCCGCAGCACCGCAGCGGTGGACGTGACAGCCGTGGTGGCACGGCGGTAGACCGGCGTTTCGACCATGCTGGTGCGCAACCAAAGCGCCACAATCCCCAGCGAGCCCCCGATAAGAAAAGGCAGGCGCCATCCCCAATCCTTCATGCTCTCGGGCGAAAGCGTGCTGACGAGGATTGCGGTAACCGCGCTGGCAAGCCCGCTGCCGACGGCAACCGTGACCGACAGGAAGCTGGTGGAGAAGCCGCGCCGACCTTCGGGCGACGCTTCGAGAAGGAAGGCGTTGGCGATGCCCCATTCCCCACCGGCGGAAAGGCCCTGAACCAGCCGGGCCAGCAGGAGCAGTATCGGCGCGGCAAGTCCGATCGCCTCGAAGGTCGGCAGGATGCCGATCGCAAATGTGCCCACGCCCATGAGCCCGGCGGTGATCACGAGGCCAGGTTTGCGCCCCTTCCGGTCACCGAGGCCGCCGAGCACCAGCCCACCGAGCGGGCGCATTACGAAGCTGGCGCCGAACACGGCCAGGGTGGCAAGCAGTGCGGCGGTATCGTCGTGCCGAGGAAAAAACGCTTGCGAAATATAGACCGTGAGCAGCCCGTAAATGACGAAGTCATACCATTCGAGAACATTGCATAGCAGCACCCCGATGAAGGCGCGACGCCGCGGCGTGGCAGTGTGTTCCGGATCATGCAGGGTCATCATGAGTCGGCCAGGGTTGGCCATGGCAGGCAAGGCAACGAAAGCATGCTGTCTCGGAGGGCTTGGACATGTGTGATGGTAACTAAGCATGGCCGCCAGGAGCGGAGAAGCGGCTTTGTTTCACGCCGGTCGCCGCAAAGAATGTTGCAGCGCAACAAAGCGGCTGCTACCGATGTATCCTGTCCGGTTCACAAAGGTGGCGCTTATGCGACGTCCTACATCCGCCGCGCCACGCCGACAGCCAGTCAAAACCGACAATTCTGACGCACGCACAGCGCGCGAGCCGGTCCTCATCGATCTGGCCTTGCAGGGCGGTGGTTCGCACGGCGCCTTCACCTGGGGCGTACTGGACCGGCTGCTTGAGGAGGCGTGGCTGGAGATCGAGGGCATTTCGGGCACCTCCGCCGGAGCGATGAACGCGGCGGTGACGGCGGATGGCTATGCCGCCGGCGGGCGGGAGGGCGCCCGCGCCGCGCTCGACACCTATTGGCGTTACGTCGCTGACGCGGCACGCTTCAGCCCGTTCCAGCGCGGGCCGCTCGATGTGCTTCTGGGCCGCTGGACACTGGACCATTCGCCGCTTTTCGTCACCATGGATCTGATGTCGCGGCTCTATTCGCCCTATGACCTCAACCCCGGCGCCTCCAATCCGCTGCGCGCCGTGCTGGAGAAGGCCATCGATTTCGGGCGGCTTCGCACGTCGCCGGTCAAGCTGTTCATCACCGCCACCAATGTGCGCACCGGGCGCGGTCGGGTGTTCCGCAATGCGGAGATCACGCCCGATGTGCTCCTCGCCTCGGCCTGCCTGCCGACCCTGTTCCAGGCCGTGGAGATCGACGGCGACAGTTACTGGGATGGCGGCTATTCCGGCAACCCGACCATGACGCCGCTGGTGCGCGAGTTGAAATCCGATGACACCATCCTCATTCCGATCAACCCGGTGGAGCGGCCCGGCACGCCGCGCACCGCGCCGGAAATCCTCAACCGGCTCAACGAAGTCTCGTTCAACGCCGTGCTGCTCAAGGAATTGCGGATGATCGCCCTGCTCCGGCAGGTCGCCGATCCCGGCAATAGCGAGGGCTCGCAATGGGCCAAGATGCGGATACATCTCGTGCGCAACTCCATCATGGACACTTTGGGCTATTCGTCGAAGCTCAACGCGGAATGGAAGTTCCTGAGCCTGCTCCGTGACGAAGGCCGCAAAGCCGCCGATGCGTTCCTGGCGGCAAATGCCGATAATATCGGCCAGCGCTCCTCGGTGGATCTCGACGTGCTGCTTGAGGGGGTGTGAGCCATGGGCCTGCTCGGCATCCTGCTCGGCCTCGGTCTTCTCGTCTGGTTCGCCTATCGCGGCTGGAGCGTCTTGCTGCTGGCGCCGCTCGCGGCGCTGACGGCCGCGCTGCTGTCCGGCGAGCAGCTGCTGGCCAGCTGGACGCAGACCTTCATGGGCAGCGCGGCGAGCTTCGTCGGGCAGTTCTTTCCGCTGTTCCTGCTCGGCGCGCTGTTTGGCAAGCTGATGGAGGACAGCGGCTCGGTCTCGGCCATTGCCGACTTCATGACCGCAAAGCTGGGGGCACAACGTGCCATTCTCGCCGTCGTGCTGGCCGGCGCCATCGTCACCTATGGCGGCGTCAGCCTGTTCGTCGCGCTGTTCGTGCTGGCGCCGATGGCGCAGGCACTATTCCGAGCCGCCGACATTCCCCGCCGGCTGATGGCGCCGGCCATCGCGCTGGGCACCTTTACCTTCACCATGATGGCGCTGCCCGGCACGCCGGCGATCCAGAATGCCATTCCCATGCCCTTCTTCGGCACGACTCCCTTCGCCGCGCCGGGGCTCGGCCTCATCGCCTCCGCCATCATGCTCGGCTTCGGCCTGTGGTGGCTTGGCCGCGCCGAAGCGGCGGCGCGCCGGGCGGGTGAGGGGTTCGGTGACGGCCGCGCCGAGGTGAACGCGCATCTCGACGATCCCGGGCTGCGCGAGCGGGCGACCACGGCGCGCGAGTTCGACCCGGCCGAGCTGGCGCATGGTCACCAGAGCGAGGAGCGTCCCTCCATCGGGCTGGCGGCGCTGCCGCTGGGCCTGGTGATCGCCGTAAATCTGCTAATGTCCTTCGTGATCCTGCCGCGTCTCGATTTTGCCTTTCTGGCCGAGCCGCGCTGGGGCGGGGTGCAGTTGTCGGCGGTCAGCGGAGTCTGGTCGGTAGCCGTCGCGCTGGCCGTGGCGATACTGGCGGCGCTCATCATCAATTGGCATCGCCTGCCCAAATTGCGCGAGACCATGGACGCGGGCGCCAACGCCTCGGTTCTGCCGATCTTCTCGGTAGCGAGCCTCGTGGGATTCGGTGCCGTTGTGGCGGCACTGCCGGCCTTCGCGCTGGTGCGCGACTGGGTTCTGTCGATCGACGGCGGGCCCCTGGTTTCGCTGGCGGTCGCGGTCAACATCCTCGCCGCGCTCACTGGCTCGGCGTCGGGCGGGCTCACCATCGCGCTCGACGCGCTGGGGCCCGTGTTCCTCGAACGCGCGGGCGCCCTTGGAATCGAGCCGGCGCTGCTGCACCGCGTGGCCGTGATGAGCGCCGGCACGCTCGACAGCCTGCCGCATAGCGGCGCGGTGGTGACATTGCTCGCCGTTTGCGGCGTGACGCCGAAGGAAAGCTATCTCGACATCGTCATGGTGGCTATCGTTGGCGCCATCCTGGCCCTGGTGGCGGTCATCGGGCTCGGCTCGCTGACGGGCAGTTTCTGACCGCCGCGCGGCTATGGCTGCGATATGCCTGCGCCGGTCCTGACGAGTGCGGCGCCCTTGGAAGGGCAGCGCTGACGGAGAGACGATGCCAGCAATCGAAGTTTCCGGCCTCCTCACCTTTACCCTCGCCATTGTGGTGTTCTTCGCCGGCGCGGGTATCAACCGGGCGATACCGCCGCTCGGCCGGTTCAATATTCCGGAGGCGGTGACCGGCGGTCTGCTGGCGGCGCTGTGCACGCTCGTCGCTTATCGCTTCTTTGGCACCGCCATCGTCTTCGATCTCGACGCGCGGGACATGCTGCTGCTCTATTTCTTCACCGGCATCGGCCTCAATGCCCGGCTTGACGATCTTCTCGCCGGTGGCCGTCCATTGCTGATCCTCCTCGCGCTCACCATTGCCTATCTCATCATCCAGAACCTGATTGCGCTTGGCGCTGTCAGCCTCCTCGCCCTGCCGGATGGGCTCACCGTGTTCCTGGGCTCGGCCTCGCTCATCGGCGGCCATGGGACCACGATCGCCTGGGCACCGCTGATCGCCGAGCGCTTCGGCGTCGCCAATGCGATGGAGGTCGGCATCGCTGTGGCGACGCTCGGCCTCGTGCTGGCCAGCCTCGCGGGCGGGCCGATCGCCCGCTATCTCATCACCCGCCACCATTTGAGGAGTGAGCCGGGTCAGGAGGCTGTGGTCGGCCTGCCCAAGGCAGTGAGCGAGCGCACCGATGACGACATCAGCCATGTCAGTCTCCTGCGCACCGTGCTGGTGCTCAACGTCGCCATTCTGATTGCTTTGGCTCTGGAGGCCGTTGTGGAGTGGAGCGGGCTGAAGCTGCCGATGTTTGTCGTCTGCCTGTTGGTCGGCATCGTGCTCACCAACACGGTTCCGCGCCTCTTGCCGCGTGTGCGCTGGCCCACCCGGACACGGGCGCTGGCGCTGGTCTCGGATCTCGCCCTCAACGTTTTCCTCGCCATGTCGCTCATGAGCATGCAGCTTTGGAGCATTGGCGGGCTCGGGCTGGCGCTGGTGCTCGTTCTGGCGGTGCAGACCGTGGCCGCCGTGGCCTACATCATCTTCGTGGTGTTCCCGGCGATGGGGCGCGACTACCAGGCCGCCGTCATCTCGGCCGGCTTCACCGGCATCAGCCTCGGCGCCACGCCGACCGCCATCGCCAACATGACCGCCGTCACCAAGGCGCATGGACCTTCCCCGCGCGCCTTCATCATCCTGCCGCTTGTGTCCGCCTTCTTCATCGACATCTTCAACGCGGCGGCCATCGGCTTTCTTGCCCGTTGAGTCTGTCACCCCCCGCCGAGCGCGGCTGCCAGCACGAGCACGATGACGATCAGCGCCAGCCCGGCCACCGGCCAGCGGCGCAAGGTGGCATCGAGCCGCTCCGCTCCGTCGCCGAGGCGGCGGACGGCCGGCAGGGCGTGCACCGCCAGCGCGGCCACGTCGCCCGCGGGAATCTCCGGCAGGTTGCGTCCCGTGCGGGCAACGCTGAGCGCCAGTCCCGCGCCCAGCAGCAGCGGCCATGTCGAGCCCCATAGCGCGCCGGGGGTAAGGGCCAGTGCGGATGCATAGCCCGTTATCGGCGTGAACAGCATCCATCCGGCGAGCAGCGAGGCCGCGGCCGTCGCCAGCCACGGCGCACACAGCCCCCAGGAGGCGACGGAATCCGCCCGCAGCGGCGTGGTCTTCGCGATCAGCCGCAGAAAATGCAGCATCAGTAATGTGCTGCCGGCCGCCGACAATGCAGCGAGCGTGCCGGCCAGGCCGTCGCCGAGCGGGCCCTTGGCAGCAAATTTGGCCAGCGCGCCGCTGGTGAGCGGCAGGCCGGCAAGGCTGAGAGCCATCACGGCCATTACCCCCAAAGCGAGGAGCCGGCGGCGTGCCCCGGTAGCCGCGACGATCCCCACGCCCATGAACAGCGCGCCCTTCACCAGCATGTGGTGAAGGGCGTAATAGGCCGCGAGCCGGGACACTCCGGCATCGCCCAATTGCAGACCGGCCCCCATGATCGCGGCCACCAGGCCCATCTGGCTCACGGTGGAATAGGCCAGAACGGTCTTCGGATGGCGTTGGGTGATGCCGATGGCCACGCCGTAATAGGCCGTGAAAAGCCCCAGTACGATGAGGAACGTGCCCCAGTCGGCGGCGGGCTGGTCGAGCGGCAGGAAACGGATCAGCCCGATCACACCGGCCTTGACGATAATGCCGCTCAGCACGGCGGAGGCCGGCATCGGCGCGACCGGATGGGCGAGCGGCATCCACACATGCAGCGGCACGAGGCCCATTTTGAGACCGAAGCCGAGAATGAGCAGTACCAGCGTCGCCTCCCGCCAGGGCGATGCGGGCAGCGCGGCCACCGCCTCGGCGATCAACGGATTTCCCGTCGGTCCGGCGGTCGCGAGCAGCACGAAACCGAGCAACAGGAAGGCTTCGCCCAGCACGGCCAACGCCATGTAGGTCAGACTGGCGCTCTCGGCGCGCGGCGTGCCCTCATGCGCGACCAGTCCGTAGGCGGCGAGGCTGACCAGCGAGAACATCAGGTAGAAACTGGTCATGTCGGCGACGATGAACACGCCGAGGCTGCCCGCAAGCGTCAGCAGCCACCAGACAGCGAAGCTGATGCGCGTCGGGTCCGCCGCCATATAGGCGCGGGCATAGACGCCGGCAGCGGCCCATAGCAGCGCCGCGCCGCCGAGCAGCACCGCGCCGGGCGAGTCAAGCGCCAGCACCAGACGAATTGGCGCCGGCGCCAGGACCCACGAGCCGTCGGGCGCGATGAGCGCCGCCGCCAGCGCCGGCAACGGCGCGAGGGGCAGGAGATCGCACACGCGCCGGCGCAGGCCCGGCAGAAGGCAGAGCGCTACGCAGGCCAGCGGCGTGGCGAGCGAGGCGGCGAGCAGAATTCCGGCGAACGTCATGTCCGGCGTCTCACGGCAGGGCCGCACGGCCGATGGCGAGCATGCCGAGCGGCTGCAGCGGCACAAAGCCGAGCGCCACCGCGCCAAGCGCAAGCCCGAGCGCCGACCACTCGCTGATCCGCGCCACCGGGCGGGTCTCGATCGCGCGTGCCGGCGCGGCCATGGCGCGTTTGAGCACGCGCGCGACATAGGCGGCGGCGAGCATACCGCCAAGGCTGATGACGAGGATGATCCACCACGCCCCGCTCAGGACCGCGGCGTTGAGCAGCAGAAGCTTGGCGATAAAGCCGCCGCTGGGCGGCAGTCCCATCAGCGACAGACCGGCGAGACCGAAGGCGAACACGCTGACCGGGACAGCGCGCCCGGCTCCGGCGAGGTCGGCGATACGGTCATGGCCGAGTGCTTCGGCGATCAGTCCGGCGGCGAGGAACATCGCCGCCTTGGCGAAGGCGTGTGAGATGAGTTGCAGCATGCCGCCGGTCCATCCGATCGTCGTTGAGGGGGCGCCCCCCGGCTCGATCAGGATGAACATCAGGAACAGATAGCCGATCTGCGCCACGGTGGAGTAGGCGATCATCAGCTTCAGCCGCTGCTGCCGCAGCGCGACGAGGCTGCACAGCAGGATGGCCACCGCACCGAGCGCGGCCAGCACCTGTGCCGCCGCCGCGTGCGATGTCGCCGGCAGCACGTCGAACCACAGCCTAAGAATGATGAAGAACGGCGCTTTTACCACCAGGGCGGAGAGCACCGCGCTCGCGGGGGCCGGCGCGCCGGCATGGGCCGGCGGCAGCCACAAATGCAGGGGGAAGAGGGCCGCCTTGGCCATCAGCCCACCGATCATCAGCGCAAGGGCGGCGTGGGTGGCGAGGTTAGCCGCGGTCAGGCCGTGCAGGGCGGCGATGTCGAGCGTGCCATATTGGCCATAGAGCAGCGCCGTGCCGAGCAGATAGAGCGCCGATCCGACAAGCGCGAAGACGAGGTAGCGCAGCGCCGCCTCGATGGTCTCCGCCCTGCCGTCGAGGCAGACCAGCGGCACGGCGGCGAAGGTCAGCAGTTCCAGCGCGACGAACAGGTTGAACAGATCCTGGCCGAGGAAGACGAGGTTGAGCGCGCTCCACAGCCCCAGCAGCAGCGACCAGAAGGCGAAAGCGCGGCGCCCGCCTGTCGCATCCTCCGCCGCGTCGAAGTGCGGCCGGGCATAGAGGGCGATAGCGGCGATGACCAGCGTCGCCATCGCCATCATCACGCCCGAGAGGCCGTCGGCGCGGAACTGAAGACCGAGCGGGGGCGCCCAGCCACCCAGCACATAGACGATGGCTTCCCTCGAGCGCAGGAGGTCGATGATGATCGCGGTCGCGATGGCGATGCCCCCGGCGACCACGCCGAGCACAACCGTCGCGGGGCGCCTTATGCCGAGCCACGGCATCGCCAGCATGGCCAGCACGCCGATGACCGGCATGACGACGGCCAAGACAAGGAGCGGGCCGGTGGTTATTGCCACGCCCATCTCACCGGCCCTTTGGCTCGTCGCGGAGCCCGCCAACGGATCGCTCGGCAGCCCGGATGGCGGCCAGGCGGCGGAGCAGTGTCAGCGCCAGCGCGGTCGCGGCGAAGGCGACGACGATGCCGGTGATCACCAGCGCCTGCGGCACCGGATCGCCCGGCAGCCCGGCCGCGGCTCCCCGGCGCGCCGCGACCCCGAACAGCAGGAAGACGCCGGCGCCCAGCAGGTTGAAGGACAGCACCCGGCGCACCGGCGCGGCATGGGCAAAAGCGCCATAGAGGCCGCATCCGACCAGCCCGCAGGCCGCGAGGCCGAAAATCAGCGTGCCGCTCATGCCGATGGTTTCCGCGCGCCCGGTCCGAGGAGCATCAGCATCAGCATGAGCGCGATGGACACCGTCAGAGCCAGTTCGATGACCACGATCAAGGGCTTTGCCCAACCGTCGGGATAAGCGAGGAAACCGCCGGCCGCGCGAAAACCGGCGAAGCCGATGGCGAGGAAGACCGCCGGCCCGAGCCCGAGGAGCGCGCGCAGCCGCGCGTCGGACAGTGCCGGCGGCGGCGCCAGGCCGGCCATCATCACCAGCAGGCCCATGGCGGCGATCAGCGTTGCCGCCTGGAACTTGCCGCCCGGCGCGTCGGCGCCGACCCAGAGCAGATGCAGGGCGACGACGAGCCCGACCGGCGGCAGGGTGCGGGCCAGCAGGCGCAAGGGCGGGCTCGGCACGGCCGGCGCCGCGGGCGCCTCGCGCCATGTCTCGTCAGCCGCCAGCGACCAGATGCCGATCAGCGCCAGCAACACGACCACGGTCTCCAGCAAGGTGTCGAGCGCCCGGTAGGCGAGCAGCACCGCGGTCACCGGATTGCCGAGGCCGAGTGCGTCGAGCGGCGCGGCGGCTTGCGCGGCAAGGCTCGGCGCCGGCTCCGGCGCGCCCAGAATGATGACGGCCAGCGCCCCGGCAATGAGGGCCGCGAGAGCGGCGAGAGTGAGGCGCAGGGGAAGAGCGGCCGGTTTCTCCGCGCCGACAAAGGCTTGGGCGCCGAGCAGCAGCGGGGCTGTCAGGGCGCCGATCGCCGCCTCGGTAAGCGCCACGTCGACGGCGCCGAGGCGGACCCAGGCGAGGGCGAGCAGCAGACCGAAGGCGATGAAGGCGATGACGGCGGTGCGCGCCTGCCGCGCGAGCACGCTGAACAGCGCCACCGCCAGCAGCGTGACGACCAGAACCGCGTCGAGCATCGCGTCCATCATCCTCGCCCGCCCTGCACCAGCCGTGCGATCATCTGGCTGGCCACCGCGCCGGTGACCAGCACGAGCAGCCAGATCACCAGCAGCTTCAACGCGCCGAGCGCGCCTCCTGCTTGCGGCATCAGGCCCAGCAGGATCAGCCCGAGGCCGAGATTGTCGGCCTTGGTCAAGGCGTGTAGGCGCGACAGCGCATCGGGAAAGCGCAGCAGCCCGACCGTTCCCGCGAGGAAGAAAAACAACCCCGCCGCCACGGCGATGAGCGTAAACAGGTCGATCAGCGCACTCATGACGGCTCCCGCCTCTCATCCGGCGGGCTGGCCGGGCCGGCGGCGAAAAGCGCGGCGGAGGCGAAGGCGGCAACCAGAGCGAGGGTGAGCGCGACGTCGAGCAGGGCAGCGACCCCCTCGGCAATGGCGAGCAGCGCCAGCACCGCCGTGCCGCCGGTGCCGGCGAGTTGCACGGCCATCAGCCGGTCCGCGGCGCTCGGCGCCCGCAGCAGCCAGACCAGGCCGGTGGCCATCAGCAGCAGGAGGAGGAGGGCGGCGAGGTTCAGCAGTTCAGCCATCGGCGAGCCTCGGGATGGCGGCGAAATCGCGCTCTGCGGCGCTGACGGCGGCGGCCACCGGGTAGCTGGTATCGAGCGCATGGACGAGCAGGGTCGCCTCATCGCGCATCCCCACCGGCAATGTGCCCGGCTGCAGGCTCAGATAGGCATGAAAAGCGTCGCGGCCGGTGCCGGAGAGAAGCCGGCTGCGGCAGGCCACGAGGCCCGGCTGCAGGGGCAGAGACGGGGCCAGCGCCCGGCGCGCGACATCGAGGCCGGCAAGCACGGATTGCCCAGGAAAGCGCAGAGCCAGCCGGACCCGCGCGCCAACCGCGACGCGTCGTCCGTCGGGCGGCAACAGCCGGAGGCTGAGCCATGCTGCCGCCGCCGCGGTCAGTGCTCCCACGGCGGCACCAGCAAGACCGCCGCCCTGCAGCACGAGCCAGAGCGCGAAGAAGCCCAGCGCCCGCGGTGCCCCGCGACGCACAGAATCGATCAAGCGCAAACGGCGTGACACCAGGGACAGACTCCCGCGTGACAAAGACAATCGCGGCGCGGTTGCCGCTCGGCGCTACTGTGCCGAGCGATGCGCGCTCAAAGCAATATGGCGAACCGCTCTCCCATGTGCATCGCACGAAAAACCACTGGCGGCCGGGACGGAAGGTACAGAAACGGGACGTCACGCCGGTTTCCCGACCCCGTCCGCTAAGTATAGTTGTTCCGCTTGCCGATGCTGGGCGCGCTGTCACAATGGGATGAGCGGCCGACGCTATTGCTCCTGGTCGTCTCAAGCATCGTCGTTTCTTGACGATTGATCTGGATTTGCAAGGGGACGAGACCAGGATGACGATGACGGTAAGGCCCTTGGCGATTGCCATTATCACCGGCGCGAGCCTGCTCCTTGCGGCATGCGGCGAGGATGCCGCCGTCGAGGCGCCTCAGCCGCGGCCTGTGCGCGTCGTCACGGTCGAGAAGGCTACCGGCGGGCAGTCTGTCTCCTTTACCGGCGATGTTCAGGCGCAGGATGAGGCCTCCCTTGCCTTCCGCGTTTCCGGCCGGATGATCGAACGCAGCGCGAATGTCGGGGATCAGGTCAAGGCCGGACAGATTGTCGCCCGGCTCGACCCGCAAAATGCCCTTAACGCGCTGCGCTCGGCGCAGGCGGCGCTGGCGGCGGCGGAAAGTCAGCTCGTCACGGCCGCCAACACCTTCGAGCGGCAGGAGCACCTGCTCCGCAACGGCTTCACCACCCAGGCGAATCACGACGCCGCCCGCACGGCGCTGCAGGCGGCGCAGTCCGGCGTGGACAATGCCGAGGCCCAACTCAAGATCGCGCAGGACAATGTCAGCTATACCGAACTCGTCGCCGACGCCGCCGGCACGGTGACGGCGCGCGGCGCCGAGCCGGGCGAGGTGGTGCAGGCGGGGCAGATGATTCTCCAGCTGGCCCGGCAAGGGGGACGCGATGCCGTGTTCGACGTGCCGGCAAACGTCCTGCGTGCGGCGCCGGCCGATTCGCTCATTACCGTTACGCTGAGCGACGATCCCACGGTGACCGCCACCGGCCGGGTCCGCGAAGTTGCGCCGCAGGCGGACCCTGTGACGCGCACCTTCCGCGTGCGTGTCGGCCTCGACAATCCGCCGGCCGCGATGCGGCTCGGTTCCACCGTCGTCGGCCGGGTCGAACTCGACACGGATGCGGCGATCAAGCTTCCGGCGTCCGCGCTGACCTCGGTGAATGACCGTCCGGCGGTCTGGGTGTTCGATCCGGCGACGGCGACCGTGGCGCTGCGCAATGTCGAGCTGCGCCGATTCTCCCAGGCGTCGATCACCATCGATACCGGGCTTAGTCCCGGCGAGGTGGTGGTCACCGCCGGCGTCCAGGCCCTGCATCCCGGCCAGAAAGTGCGCCTGCTCGGGGCGGGCTCGTGATGCGGTTCAACCTCTCGGAATGGGCGGTCCGCGAGCGGTCGCTGGTGATCTTCTTCATGCTGGCGGTCGTGGTCGCCGGGCTTTTCGCCTATACGCGGCTCGGCCGGGCCGAGGATCCGTCCTTCATCATCAAGACCATGGTGGTGCAAGCGGCATGGCCCGGCGCGGGCATCGAAGACACGCTGCAGCAAGTCACCGAGCGTCTGGAGCGGACGCTGCAGGAGACGCCCCATCTCGACTTCATCCGCAGCTATACCCGCCCGGGCGTCACCACCATCTTCGTGAACCTCAAGGGCAGCACCACGGCCGACGAGGTGCCGGACGTCTGGTATCATGTGCGCAAGAGCATTGGCGACATGGCCCCGACCCTGCCGCGCGGCGTGGTCGGGCCCGGTTTCAATGACGAGTTCGGTGATACGTTCGGCCTGATCTACGGCTTCACCGCCGACGGCTTCACCCATCGCGAATTGCGCGACCATGTTGAGGCCGCACGCGCCAGGCTGCTCCAGGTGCCGGATGTCGCCAAGGTCGAGCTGCTCGGCGAACAGGACGAGCAGATCTTCGTCGAGTTTTCGGTGCGGGAGCTGGCCGCCCTCGGCATTAACCGCTCGGCGCTGGTGGCGGCGCTGCGGGCGCAGAACGTGGTGCAGCCCGCCGGCACCATCCAGACCGGCGACGAGAAGCTGGTGATCGACGTCTCCGGCGCCTTCGGCTCCGAGCAGGACATCGCCAATATCAATTTCGCGGTGGACGGGCGCATGCTCCGGCTCGCCGACATCGCCACGGTGCGGCGCGGCTATGCCGACCCGCCGCGCCCGCTGTTCCGCACCAATGGCGAGCCCGCCATCGGTCTCGCCATCGCCATGCGCGAGGGCGGCGACATTCTCCAGCTTGGCCGCAATGTCGACGCGGCGATGGCGAAGATCACGGCGGACCTGCCTCTCGGCATCGAGCCGCATCTGGTGGCCGATCAGGCGGTGACGGTGACCGGCGCGATCTCCGAATTCATGGAGTCGCTCTGGCAGGCCATTCTCATCATCCTCGTGGTCAGTTTCATCGCGCTGGGCGTGCGCGCGGGGCTCATGGTGGCGCTTACCATCCCGCTGACGCTCGCGGGCGTGTTCGCCATCATGTGGCTGCTCCACATCGACATGCAGCGCATCTCGCTCGGCGCGCTCATCATCGCGCTGGCGCTGATGGTCGACGACGCCATGACCACCACCGACGCCACGCTTGGCCGCCTTGCCGCCGGCGAATCCAAGGAAGTGGCGGCGGTCTTTGCCTTCAAGACCTATGCCTTCGCCATGCTGGCTGGCACGCTGGTCACCATCGCCGGCTTCGTGCCCGTGGGTTTTGCTGCCTCCTCGGCCGGCGAATACACCTTCACCCTGTTCGCGGTGGTCACCATCGCGCTGCTGGTCTCCTGGCTGGTGGCGGTGGTGTTCGCGCCGCTGATCGGGCTGGTCATCCTGAAGCCGCCAAAGGCGACGAATGGCCAGCCGGGCCGGATCATGCGCCTCTATCGCGGCTTCCTCTCGGCCGCGCTTGCCGCCCGCTGGGTCACCATCGCCGTCACGCTGGCGCTGTTCGTCGCTGCCGTGATGGCGCTGCCGCTGATTCCCCGGCAGTTCTTCCCCTCATCCGACCGTCCCGAACTGCTGGTCGACCTGCAGCTGCCGCAGAACGCCTCGATCTATGCCACCGAGCGCGCCATGGAGCGGCTCGACGACGCCTTGCGGGACGACCCGGACGTGGCGCGCTGGAGCGGCTATGTCGGGCAGGGCGCGATCCGCTTCTACCTGCCGCTGAACGCCCAGCTGCCCAATGATTTCTTCGGCCAGGCGGTGGTCGTGGCGAAGGATGTGGCGGCTCGGCAGCGGCTGGAAGCGAAGCTGGCGACGCTGTTGGCGGACGAGTTCCCCAATGTGGTGAGCCGCGTCTCGCCGCTGGAACTCGGCCCCCCGGTCGGCTGGCCGATCCAATACCGCGTGGTCGGGCCCGATCTCGGCCAGGTCCGCGACATCGCCTTCAGGCTCGCCGAGGTCATCGCCGCCGACCCGCTGACGCGGACGGTGAATTATGACTGGATCGAGCCGGCCCGCGAAATCCGCATCCGCGTCGACCAGGATCAGGCGCGGCTGCTCGGCCTGTCGACGGAGGCTATCGGCTCGGTTCTGAACACCGTGGTCACCGGCGCCCCGGTGACCCAGGTGCGCGACGATATCTATCTCATCGACGTGGTGCTGCGGGCCACCGACGAACAGCGCGTCTCGCTCGACACGCTGCGCACGCTGGAAGTCCCGCTGCCGGGCGGGCGCACCGTGCCGCTGAGCCAGTTTGCCAGTTTCGGCTATGAGCAGACCTATCCGCTGGTGTGGCGCCGCGACCGGCTGCCGGCGCTTACCGTGCAGTCGGACATCGCGCCGGGCGAGCTGCCGGAGACGGTGGTGGACCAGCTCACCCCCGCCATCGACGCGTTGGCGGCGACGCTGCCGGCGGGCTACCGGATCGAGACCGGCGGCACGGTGGAGGAGAGCGCGGCCTCGCTCGCCTCGGTGATCGCGGTGGTGCCGGTGATGATCCTCATCATGCTCACCGTCCTCATGTTCCAGCTCAGGCGGTTCTCGCTGACCGCACTGGTCATCAGCGTCGCTCCCCTCGGTCTCATCGGCGTCGTCATCGCACTGCTGCTGTCCGGCCGCCCGCTCGGCTTCGTCGCCATTCTCGGCGTACTGGCGCTGATCGGCATGATCATAAAAAACGCTGTGATTCTCGTAGGTCAGATCGAATCCGAGCGGGCCGGCGGCAAGGATGCGCGGCAGGCGGTGATCGACGCCGCCTGCGCCCGCTTCACCCCGATCATGCTGACGGCGCTGTCCACCGTGCTCGGCATGATCCCCATCGCCCCCACTGTCTTCTGGGGCCCCATGGCCTTCGCCATCATGGGCGGGCTGATGGTGGCCACACTGCTCACACTGGTCTTCCTGCCAGCTCTCTATCTGGCGACGATCGGGCGGGAACGCCCATCGCCGGGGTGAGGCCGGCGGTCAACAGGCGCTGGCGGCCAAGCGCGTTTGAGATGGCATAGGAAGCGGCCAGCCGGCGCGGGATCCCCGAGAAAGGCATGGTTTTTCCGTTCCCCGGGAGGCGCATCCTCGGGCCCGCCAATAGTGCCGGGAATTGGCGCCATCCAAGTGTAGGAGGCGATAACGGGAGCACAGATCCACGAGGCGTTTTGACGTTGCCCCTCCCGGCTAATCCAGCTTGAAGTTCGTTCTGGCCCAATGAGAGGACCAGAACATGAGGCGCAGCCGCTTCACAGAGGAACAGATCATCGGGATGCTGAAGGAGCAGGAGGCGGGCGCGAAGACCGCTGACGTCTGCCGCAAGCACGGCATCTCCTCGGCGACCTTCTACAAGTTCAAGGCCAAGTACGGGGGCATGGATGTGTCCGATGCCTGCCGGCTGAAGGCGCTCGAGGAGGAGAACGCGCGGCTGAAGAGGCTGCTGGCCGAGCAGATGCTCGACAACGCGATCCTGAAGGATGTCAGCGCAAAAAAATGGTGACGCCCGATGCGAGGCGCAAAGCCGTGGTTCATGCCTGTGCGGCGCACGGGGTGAGCCAGCGTCGGGCGTGCAAGGCGCCAGGCGTCGATCGCACCAGCGTGCGTTACTGAAGCATCCGTTCCGACGATGCAAGTCTGCGGGAGGCCATGCGGGCCGTGGCCGGCGAGCGCCGCCGCTTCGGCTACCGGCGCATCCACATCATGCTGAGGCGCCAGGGCATCGTCATGAACCAGAAGAAGCTCCGGCGGCTGTATCGGGAAGAGAAGCTTCAGGTCCGCCGCCGCGGAGGACGCAAGCGAGCGCTCGGCACGAGGCGTCCCATCCTGGTCCCGGATCGGGTCAACGTCCGCTGGAGCCTCGACTTCGTGTCGGATGCCTTCACGGGCGGTCGGCGTTTCCGCGTGCTGGCCGTCGTCGACGACTTCAGCCGGGAGTGCCTGGCGCTGGTGGCCGACACCTCGCTCTCGGGACTTCGGGTGACACGCGAACTCGATGCGCTGCTCGCCATCCGAGGCAGGCCCGCAACCATCGTTTCCGACAACGGCACCGAGCTGACCTCGATGGCCGTTCTCAAATGGTGCCAGCAGAGCGGCGTCGAATGGCACTACATCGCTCCCGGCAAGCCGATGCAGAACGGCTTCGTCGAGAGCTTCAACGGTCGGTTCAGGGACGAGTGCCTGAACGAGACCCTATTCTCGAGCCTGGGCCAAGCCCGTGCCGCAATCGCCTCGTGGAAGGAGGACTACAATGTAAACCGCCCTCATTCAGCTCTCGGCAATCGATCCCCCGCCGAGTTCGCGGCAACAATCCCATTGGAAACCCAGGCCGCATGAGGCCAAAAATCAACCCAAGGACTCTCTCCTAAGCCGGAGAAGAAAAGCGTCTCAGGTTAGAGGTCCTGTTGCGCCGCCATTGCTGACATTCGGGTTCGAATGGGCGGATTCCCAAAGCGGACGAACATCATTGCGATAGCCTTACGATCAAAAGAAAGTTCGAATCTCCCCCGTTACGCCATCACCGCCGATTGTACTCCGTAGTGCGACGCACCGATCAGAAGGTCTCCGGAGCAAGGACAACCGTACAATCATCCCTGCGGACGCGCGTGAAGCGCCCGGCATGCGGTACCTCCACAGTCTCGCGGGCTATGGTCTTCCTTTGGATGCTTGTACCTAAGATATTGTCGCAGTCCGCCCAACGGTGCGAATGGGGATCCTCAGCTCCCGCTCGCCATCGATGGTGACGACGCAGGCATCGCGCACGACCATGTAGGGCTCGTGCAGCATGATGCCAACATAGTCCCCGCCTTGCATGATGGGAGTCTCGTAGCCGAGACCGACGCTCCAGCACCCGCTGAGGAAGCGATGGTCTTCCACCACGATCATGTCGACGCCGCCGGTTCCTGTGATCTCAACCGCATTGGCGGATCCTGCCCTGAGTGGCGTGTCCGCGCGCAGGATGATCCATCCGTCAATCCTGTCCATCGGCTGCATCACGTCCAAGGCGACCTCCGCAGCCAGGGTGGCGATCGGCCGAGACGGGTGGATGGAATTATGCAGCACGCCGACGACCGCACCGCCTTCGCGAGAGCCGGCGATGGCCTGCCCGGAATCGCCCCGCCGCGTGACATAATCGGAATCGGCCGCAAAGAGATCGCCATCGCAGGATAGGGCAATGATGCCCGCATCGGCCATAGGATTGGCCGCCAACACCCTCCGCACGGCCATTTCGGCGCCGATGCCCTCACGCATGAGGTCGACAACCTCATCATTGATCTGGCGCCCACTGACGCCGACCGTATTCGGCATGCGGTGTCCCGTCACCAATCCGACGCCGGCAAGGGCGGGGGTGAATTGCGCGAGCGGTTCGGGACGGTTCGGGCCGCTCGAGATCAGACCCGCTACCGGCGCTGTCAGAAGTTCCGAGGGGGCGCTGTCGATTCCCGCTGGGAACATGCCCCGGCTGCCGCCCTGCTGCGCCTCGGCCCGGATGATGGCGCCTGTGGGCGACAGCGCGACGACGCTGACGAAGCCGCCGATGGAGCCGCGCCCGATCGTCTCGACCGCCGCCAGCGCGCGCAGGATCGCAAGGCCGGCACGAGGGCCGTAGGCAGCTATTCCGATCGTCATGACGCGACCCAATGCAAGGGAGAGATTTCAACAAGCGGACCTATCGGATACCCCTCACCCGACAGGGACAGGCGGGGGCGCTGGCGTTGCCGCGGGTCCGGCACCGGCGCGGCGGAGAGCAGGGCGCGCGTGTAGGCATGGGCGGGCGCCCGCAGCACCGCCTCGGTCGGGCCGATCTCCAGGATGCGCCCTCCCCGCATCACCGCGACGCGATCCGAGATGCGGCGCACCACGGCGAGATCGTGCGAGACGAAAAGGAAGGACAGCCCGTCTCGCGCCCGCAACTCGGCGAGGAGGTCGAGAATCTGCGCCTGCACCGACACGTCGAGCGAGGAGGTCGGCTCATCGGCAATGATGATCCTGGGCTGGGCGGCGAGCGCTCGGGCGATGGCGATGCGCTGGCGCTGGCCACCGGAGAACTCGTGCGGGTAGCGACGCGTCATGCCCGGCTCCAGCTGGACGCGTTCCAGCAGCGCCTCGGCGCGCGCGCCCGCCTCCGCCCGGTCGGCATGGCCATGGATCAGCATCGGCTCGGCCAACGTGCGGCCAATGGTGAAGCGCGGGTCGAACGAGGCATAGGGATCCTGAAAGATCATCTGGATGCCTGCCCGATGGCGCCGGAGGGCCCGCCCGGACAGGCGGGTGAGATCCTGCCCCTCGAAGCTGACCGTACCTTCATCGACATCCATGAGCCGCGCCACGGCGCGCCCGAGCGTCGACTTGCCGGAACCGCTCTCGCCCACAACGGCGAGGATCTCGGCGCGGCCGAGGCTGAAGCTCACATCGTCAAGCGCACGCTTCGGTGTTCCGCGGACAAAGAGGCGACCCACGCCGAAACTTTTGCAGAGGTTGCGGGCCGTCAATACGGGCTCCGACGCCGGATCAGCGCCCGTGGTGCGGGCGGCCGGCGGCTCCTCGCGCGGCACGGCGGCGAGCAGGCGCTGCGTGTAGGGCTGCGCGGGCGTGGCGAAGAGCGGGCCCACATCCGCCTGTTCGATCGCCTGCCCCTGCCGCATGACAAGGACGCGATCGGCCATCTCGGCGACAACGCCCATATCGTGGGTAACGAGCATCAGCGCCGTACCGCTCTCCCGCGCGAGACCACGCAGAAGGTCGAGGATCTGCGCCTGCACGGTGACATCCAGCGCCGTTGTCGGTTCGTCGGCGATCAGCAGCGCGGGGCGCATCATCATGGCGGCGGCGATCATGACACGCTGGCGCATGCCGCCGGACAGTTCGTGCGGATACTGCCGCAGGCAATGGGCGGGATCGGCCATGCCGACGCGGTGAAGCATGCGCGCCGCCTCGGCCAGCGCCTCCCGAACGGATGCCTGCCCATGCGCCATAGGCCCCTCTGTCATCTGCCGGCCGATGGTCAGGACGGGATTGAGCGATGTCATCGGCTCCTGAAAGATCATGGCCATGCGCGCGCCGCGGTGCCGTCGCATCGCCTCTGGCGGCAAGCCCACCAGTTCCTCGCCCAGCAGGCGGATGCTGCCCGCCGCGATCCGCGCCGCCGGCTCGGGCAGCAGGCCCATGATCGCCAGTGCCGTCACCGACTTGCCCGAGCCGGACTCCCCGACAATGGCCAGCGTCTCTCCGGCGCCGACCGTGAAGGAGATGCCGCGCACCACGTCACGCGCATGCGGGGCCCGCCCGAAGACGACGCGCAGATTCTCGACGTCCAGCACCGGTGGTTCGCTCATGTGCCGTTCTCCCGTGGATCGAGGGCGGAACGCAGGGCATCGCCGAGCAGGTTGAAGCCGAGGACGGTCAACGCGATCGCTATGCCGGGGATCGCCATCAGCCAGGGAGCGCGGTTCATGTAGTCACGGGCGCCCGACAGCATGGCCCCCCATTCCGGCTGCGGCGGTTGGGCGCCAAGGCCAAGAAAGCTCAAACCGGCCGCCGCCAGTATGGCGCCGGAAATGCCGAGGGTCGCCACCACGATCATGGTCGGCAGCACATTCGGCAGCAGGTGCAGCACGATTAGCCGGCCATGCCCTGCGCCCGCGGCGATGCTGGCCTCGAAATAGGGCTTCGACCGCTCGACCAGAGCGGCCGAATGGCACGTGCGGGCATAGAAAGGAATGCCGGCCAGCCCCACCGCGATCATCGCATTGGTCAGGCTTGGCCCAAGCACCGCCACGCAGGCGAGTGCGATCAGCGTTTCGGTGAAGGACAGCAGCACATCGGTGAGCCGCATCAGCACCCGCTCGGTCCAACCGCCGCGATAGGCCGCCACCAGACCGACGAGGAGCCCAGCCGTCATGGATATGCCCACGGCGATGGCGCCGATCATCAAGGTCAGCCGGCTGCCATGCAGCATCCGCGAGAATAGGTCGCGGCCGAACTCGTCCGTTCCCAAGGGATAGGCGAGGCTCGGCGGGAGAAAGCGCTTGCCGACGCCCATTTTGATCGGGGAGTACGGCGCGAGGATATCGGCAAATGCGGCGCTGAGAATGAGGAGGCCGACAAGGGTCAACCCGATCGTACCGGCCGGCGTGCGGGCCACGCGTCGCAGGAAGCCGGGCCGAATGTTGGGGGAAAGCTGCGCCGCGGGCGAGGCGTCGACGATATCCGCCATCACCTCAGCTCCGCCGGATGCGCGGATCGACCAGCGCGTAGATCGTGTCCATCAACAGCGACACCAGCACCACCACAATCGAGAAGGTGAGAATGAAGCCCTGAATCACCGGGTAGTCGCGCTGGAAAATGGCCTCGATCGCCATGCGGCCGACGCCGTTCCATGCGAAGATATTCTCCACCACGATGGCGCCGCCCATCATGAAGGAGAACTGCAGACCCATCATGGTGATGATGGGCACAAGGCCCGCCCGCAGGACGTGGCGGTGCAGCACCACGGCCTTGGGCAGCCCCTTGGCCTCGGCGGTGCGCACGAAATCCTGATGCAGGGTGTCGATCATCGAGGAACGGGTCATGCGGGCGATGATGGCGGCGTTGGACAGGCCGAGCGTCACCGCCGGCAGCACGAGATTGGCAAGGCCGGTGCCGCTCACCGGAAACCAGCCGAGATCGACGGCAAAGAACAGCAGCAGCAGCAAGCCGAGCCAGAAATGCGGGATGGAAACCCCGGCAATGGCGCCGATCATCAAGCCGGTGTCGAGCAGGGTTCCGCGCTTGTAGGCCGCCAGAAAGCCGATGGGCAGGCCGATGGCGATGGCGACCAGCATGGCGGCGCTGGCCAGAAGCAGCGTGTTGGGCAGGCGCTGCAGGATGACGTCGAGCACCGGCTGATGGCCGCGGATCGTGTAGCCGAGATCGCCCTGCAGCAGCTTGCCGACATAGGTGAGGTACTGGACGTAGATCGGCTGATCGAGGCCAAGGCTGCGGCGGATCTCCTCGATCTGCTCCGGCGTCGTGCCCTGGCTCTGGGCGTACATGATCTGCACGGGGTCGCCGGGCACCAGATGGATGAGCAGCGTCACCGCCACCGTCGTGATGAACACCGTGAGGAGCGCCATGGCGAGGCGACCGAGAACGTAGCGCCACATGAGAGCCGAACCCTTGGAGGGGAGAGACGGGCCCGGACGAGACCGGGCCCGTCGGGCAGGATCAGGACTTCTTGTCGCCGATCTTCACATCGTTGAAGACGGGATAGACGAAGGGCGCGATCTGGAAGCCCTCGACGGCCGGCCGCGCGGCGAACACCCATTCCCAGCCCGGCGTGTAGAGCGGAATGTGGATGCCCTTGCTCAGGAGATATTTGAACACCTCCTGCACCTTGGCCTTGCGGGCCGCCGGATCGGTCAGCACGCGCGTCTCGTCCAGCAGCTTGTCGAGTTCGGGCGAGGTGTAGCCACGATAGGCGCCGGGCGAGTGCCAGAGGGCGTAGAGAATGTCCGGGTCGTACCAGGACCAGGTCATCATATCCATGCTGCCCTTGCCGGTCGCCGTCTCGTTCTCCTGGCGGACGCGGGCATTCATGGTGCCGATGTCCATCATCTCGATATTGGCCTTGATGCCGACCTCGGCGAGCTGCGCCTGGAACACCTCCGCAAGCTTCTGCCGATTGCCGCCGGTCCAGACCAGCATGCTGGTTTCCAGCGGCTTGGCCGGGCCATAGCCGAGTTCCTTGAGCAGCGCCTTGGCCTTTTCCGGGTCGTAATTCGGCCGGTACTTCAGGCAGAATTCCTGATCGTTGCCGAACACGCCGCGCGAGACCGGGCAGGCCTCCGGCAGAGACAGGTCGCCATAGACCAGGCTGATCGCGGCGGCGGCATCCGTGGCGTAGCCCACGGCGAGACGGGCGCGCGCATCGTTGAAGGGCGGGCGGTGGGCGGCGAACTCCCAGAACACGTTCTGTCCGGTATTGCCGGCGACCGCGATCTTGAGAGCCCCTGAGGCCTTGAGCGCCTCCACATCGTCGAGCGGCGGTTCGGCAATGTCGACCTCGCCGGTCTTCAGGGCGGCAAGACGGGCCTGCGGCTCCGGCACAACCGTGATGACCAGGCCGTCCATATAGGGCGCACCCTTATTGGCCGCGAGCTTGCCGAAATTCTTGTAGGCCCCGTTCTTCGCCAGGACGATCTTGTCGCCCTTGGTCCAGGACACCAGCTTCCACGGGCCGGAGCCGATGGCGGAGCTGGTGCCGAAGCCTTCCTTACCCTTGTTGGAATCGCAGACGATCGAGGAGAAACTGTCGGCCAGGAAGGGCACCAGCGCGACGAATGGCTTGTCGAGCGTGAACTTCACCGTCAGCGGATCGACCACCTCAACCTTGCTGATCGGCCCCCAACTCGCCTTAGTCACGCTCGGCGCGGCCGCGTCGAAGGCGCGGTCCACGGTGTATTTCACGTCATTGGCGTCGAGCGGCGTGCCGTCATGGCACACAGCCCCGGCATTGAGGGTGAATACATATTCCGTGCCGGCGCCGTTCACCGTCCATGATTTGGCGAGGTTCGGCACCGGGTTGCCGTCCTTGTCGGTGGCGAGCAGCGTGTCGTAGATCAAGCTCCAGACTTGGAGCGACAAGGTGCTGGTCGCTTTCTGCGGGTCCAGCGTGTCGATATCGCCATAGCGCGCCCAGACGATGTCGGCGGCATGCGCGGCGGTGATGCCGGAAAGGCCGATCGCGCCCGCGACGGCGATGCCATGAGATAGACGGCGAATTGCACCCATCGTTCCTGTCCCCGTTCCTGGTTCCTTGGCGGGAAGACCTGACAGACACGGGTCCGCGAGCTCGCGGACGCCAGGCCCGCGAGAGGTTTCCCAATGACTTATGTCGTGACGGTCGCCGTCTCCTGCCGGGCCTGTCGGACCCCGGCGAGGCGTGGCGCGTGACGTGCCCTTCCGCTTGGCCGACAAGCTGATTTAGGCGGGAAGGCAAGTCAACGGAATTTCAGAACTGACAATATTATTTCCCGCGATGAAACAAATATCGCCGAAACTCTCAAATTCGTTTCAGAAATGATCTGCGATCAGAGGTCGCCCGGCACCAGGTCGCCCCACTCCTCGTGAATGTGCTCGATGAAGTGCAGCCGTTCGATAGCCTGCTCGCCGATCCGCAAGGCCACCGCCGAGCAGAGATAGGTGATGAGCGACACGGGGGCGACGACCGACTCATAGACCGACACGCCGCGTGTCCGGCAGCGCAGCGTCACATTGGCCACTTCCGCCGAGCCGCGCCCGGCCTGATCGGTGAGATAGATCACCTGGACCCCGGCATGGATCGCCGAGCGCATAATGGAGCGCAGATTGCGCGTCTTTCGCCCCACACCCAACGCGAGCATGGCGTCGGTCGGGCTGATCGAGGCGAACTCTTCCGGCACGGAGAAGCCGCCGATCGGGATCATACGAATATCCGGTTTGATGCGGATCAGCAGGGCGCGGGCGAAATGGGCTAGCGGGTAATTGTCGCCAAACCCCACCACCCAGAACTTTTCCGCCCGCGCCAGCAGATGGATAGCCATGTTCAGCTCGTCACTGCGCAACGTCTCGATAGTGCGCACTAGGTTCTGGACGTCACCCGCCAGATGGTCCGCCAACTGGCCGCGCCCAACCTTGCGCTCCAGCCCCTTGGGCAGCGCCCGCGGCTCGGACGCGTTGGCCCCTTCCCGTGCCTTTTTCTGCGCTGTCTTGAAGCTGGGATAGCCGAGCCGCCGGAAGAAGCGGGCGGTCGTGGCCTTGGAAACGGTTGCCTTGTCGGAAATTTCGGTCGCGGAGTGCAAGCCGAGGAGATCGGGATTCTCCAGCAGGAGATCCGCAAGCCGTCGCTCCTGCCGCGTCAGGTCGTCATAGCTTTCAAGGATGCGCTGCGAAAGAGTCGTCTCGGCCATCGGCTTTTCAAAAATGAAATTTTCGTGGCATCTATACTCTTATCCGACACAGAATTGAAGAGCTTGCTATGGGACTCCATGCGTAAGCTCGCGTCGGAAATGTCCTGCGCAGGCTCTCCCATAGGCGCATGATCAACAGCGCCTGATGTCGGCCAGAGGCTTATGGCCTCGCTCGCAGACAACAGGGAGAAGTTGGCTGAGCGGGCGGAACTGGACGAGGTAGAATCGGCGGTCAGCGCGAATGTGTTTGTGCGGCAACCGCCTTCTCGACTTCGAGACGTCGCTTAAGTCCATCCCCCTTGCCTCTTACGCCATTGAAATTTCAATGACATAGGTGCTCGCAGTTTCACCTTGGTCGGCGCGCCAAATGCTGTCGACAGACAGCGGGATCATGATACTGCCGCCGAATGCCGACATGCAGCGCTTGGCTGGCCAGCAGGTCACACGCCTCCAGCTGCTCGTTCCAGAACCTCCCTTCTGAAGTTATGTCGTTGCCCTGAGGGGGCGATGGAGCGCCTTGGCAAAGATCGAGACAGATAGTTGCTCGCCGGGATCTGCGCGTCAGCATCCCATTCGTAACCGCCTCCACATCGTAGCCGGTTCAAGCGCGCGGACAGGGGCGCTGCCTTCAACGTAGTAGAATCTGCTCAAGCCATTTCGCATGAGCGAGAACGTGGTCGTCTTGCCCCGAAAGCGCGCATAGGTGGGTCGAGAGCGGCAAGCCGTCAGCCGTGAAGCCCGTGGGCAACGCCACACCCGGCATGTCGAGGAAGCTGGCGATCATCGTCAGGGCCAGGGTCGCGACATTGACCTCAGCGAAGCGCGCGGCATCCGCTTCCAGCGGGGCCAGCAGCGGGGCTGTATGTTTGACGGTCGGCAGGATCAGCATCGAGCCAGCGAGCTCAGCGCGCAGGCGCTGCATTTCCCGTGCGCGGATCGCGACGAGCTCCGCCGCCGCCTCGGCCGAGATGTGGGCGGCTCCGTCCAGCCGGCTTAGCACGCGGGCATCGACAAGGGCGCGCTTGGGGCCGGTCAGCGTGTCGATATGTAGCTGGCGCGCCTCATAGGCGCCAAGCCAGCCGAGAGTCGTAATGGCCTCGCGGGCACGGTGCCAGGCCTCGACGCGCTGGCGACGGATCGGCGCGTATGACGACACTCGTGCCAGAACATCCTCGACATGCGCGCGAACCGGCGCCGTGACCGCGGGGTCGTCCAGTATGGAATCGTCGACAACGAACTGCGGCGGCGTGAGCGGCAGGAGTCGCGGTGCAACCCCGCGCATCGCCGCGTCCATCGTCACGCAATCGGCGACACAGCTGGCAAGTGGCCCGAGGCTGTCGAGGCTGCCCGCCAGAGGAAACACGCCGGCCATGTCGTAACGCGCCTGCGAGGCCTTGTAGCCGACACACCCGGTAAAGGCGGCGGGCACCCGCACAGAACCGGCCGTGTCGGTGCCGACCGCTGCCGACACAATTGCGCGCTGGACGGCGACCGCCGAGCCGCTGGAGGAGCCGCCCGGCATGCGCGCGCTCCCCGGCAGGTCCGCGGTCGGCGTTCCGAAATGCGGGTTGGCGCCAAGGCCGGAAAAGGCGAATTCGCTGAGATTGGTCTTGCCGATCGGGATGAAGCCGAGGCGCCGTGTCGCCGCGACTACGGGCGCATCCACCGTCGCCGGCGGCACCTCGTCGCGGGTGCGCGAACCGGCGCTGGTGCGCGTGCCGGCAATGTCGAACAGGTCCTTCCACGCGATCGGGATGCCGTCATGGCGACTGAGCGGGCGCCCCTGCGTCCAGCGCTGGCGGGCAGCATGGGCGTCGGCAAGCGCCGTCTCCGCCATCAGCGTGATGAACACGGCGTCGGAGGCCCGCGCCCGCTCCAGCGCGCTCTCGACGAGCTGGACCGAATCGGTCCGGCCGGTGGCGAGATCGGCGGCGAGGTCGTCGAGGCTCTCGGGCATGATCGGCTCCGCGTCGAGTAAAGCTCACGACCGGCAGGGCAACGGCGCCGGCCGTGCACGCAAGCGCGTGTGTCAGACGTGACCGTACTTCGCCAGCGCATCGGCAAGCGAGAGGCCGCTGGCCAGTTCAGCACGGATGGCGACCTCGGTGCGGGTGAGGCGCTCGGCCTCGACGAGCACGGTCTCAACCACGCCGGCCGGAATGACGATCACGCCATCCTCGTCGCCGAGCAGGAAGTCGCCCGGGCAAACCTTGACGGTGCGGCTGGTGGCGCCGCGCATGACCACCGGAATTTGCCAGGCATTTACCTTCCAGCGACCGATCGACTGGGTCGGCGTGCGGTAGCGCGCGAAGACCGGAAAGCCGTGCTCGCCGATCCAGCGTATGTCGCGAATGCCGCCGTCGATCACCGCGCCGACGCTGCCGCGCTCCTTCATGCCGAGGGCGATCAGCTCGCCGAAATAGCACACGCCCTCGCCGTCGCCGCTCCACACGGTGATCTCGTCCGGGCCGACGCCGTGGCAGGCCTTCATCTTCTCGGCGTCGCCGCCGAGCGGATAGGGGGTCTTCTGGCCGCGGATCGTGTAGGCCCAGCCGGCAATGCGGTTGTTGTGCGCGGGATAGGGTGCGAAATCGGCGGAAAGGCTCTGGTCCATGAAGCCGAGCGTGTCGAGTACGTCGGCGACGTTCGAGGTGTCGACGGCAAGGTAGCGCTGGCGGATATCGGCCTTCTGCGCCGGGGTGAGGGCCGGCGCGTTGTCCGTGGTGGTCATCGGGGAGTCTCCCTAAGGTCAGATGTTCGGCAGATAGCCGCCGTCGACGCGGATCACCGAGCCGGTGATGTAGGCGGCGCGGGCGCTGGCGAGAAAGGCGACGGCATCGGCATATTCCTCCGGCGTGCCGTAGCGCCCGACGGGGATGGAGCCCGTGCTCTCGGCGATGATCTCGTCGACCGGCCGGCCCTCGCGCTTGGCCTTCTGCTCGTCGAGGAAGCGGATGCGGGCGGTGGCGATGCGGCCGGGCAGGATGATGTTGGCGGTGATGCCGTCGCCCGCCACCTCGCGCGCCAGCGTCTTCGACCAGCCGACAAGGGTGGAGCGCAGCGCGTTGGACACGCCGAGATTGGGGATTGGCGCCACCACGCCGGAAGAGGTGGAGGTGACGATGCGGCCCCATTTGCGCGCCCGCATGTTCGGCAGCACGCGATCGGTGAGATGGATGACCGACAGCACCATGGCGCGGAACTGCGCTTCCCAGTCTGCCGGCGCGACGCCGTGTGCGGGGCTCGGCGGCGGGCCGCCCGTGTTGTTGACGAGAATGTCGACCGGCCCGAGCGCCGCCTCGATCGCCGCGACGTGGCCGTCGCAGGCCTCGATGTCGGCGATGTTCCACAGCAGTGGCAGCGCGGCCCCTCCGCCGGCTTCAACCTCGGCCTGCGTGGCCTTCAGCGCGTCGGTATCGATGTCGGCGAGGGCGACCCTTGCCCCTTCCGCCGCCAATGTCCGGGCAATGGCACGGCCGAGCCCGCCGCCGGCGCCGAGAACCAGCGCCGCGCGTCCGTTCAGTTGCAGATCCATGGGAATGACCTTCTACGACCCGACCCGCAGCGGCGCGTTCAGCTTTCGCAGGTACGAGATGACCGAGAGCGCGGTGATGCGCCCGGTCTTGGGGTTGTCGGTGGGGATATTGGCGATCGACATGGTGAAGCTCGCCGAATCCGCGTCGACCTCGATCGTGTGAGTGTTGCGGGTGAGCGCGGGGTC
Organism: Ancylobacter sp. WKF20; assembly: GCF_029760895.1. Taxonomy (NCBI): domain Bacteria; kingdom Pseudomonadati; phylum Pseudomonadota; class Alphaproteobacteria; order Hyphomicrobiales; family Xanthobacteraceae; genus Ancylobacter; species Ancylobacter sp. WKF20. Next base: position 887,734 of record NZ_CP121679.1, on the reverse strand, counting down.
GGCCCAGATCTCCAGCCGGGTACGGTCCGGCCCGATGCCGGCCAGCGCCAGCGCCACGGCGACGTTGAGATTGGCGGGGAAGCCGATGGCCGCCTCGCGCGGCGTGCCGTCGAAGACGCGCAGCGGCTCGGTGATGTCGTCAATGGCGATGTCGTGCTCGACCAGATAGGGCGCCCCGACGAGGCCCTTCACCGGCTTGCGGGTGATCATGCGCACCGAGCGGATGTCACCCTCCGCCGCCGCCGTCACGGCGTCGAGCCCCAGTAGGGCGCCGGTCGGCACCACGATCTGCCCGCCATGGGTACGAGCGAGTTCGACGAGTTCCTGATGCGAGAGGATCGCCCCGGAGGAGAGCACGATCACCGTCTTACCCGCCCTGAGGAAGGGTTCGGCGATGGCTGGCAGCAGCGCCGCCGGCGCGGATTCGACAACGATGTCGGCGAGTGCCTCCAGTTCCTCGACCGGCACGACGGGCACCGGGCGCCGCAGATGCGCCAGCCGCTCGGCCGCGCGCATACGGTCATGGGCGGAGACCGCGACGAGTGTGCAGCCGGGCAGGCCCTGGTCGAGGGCCTCAGCGACGCGCAGGCCGACCGCGCCGAGGCCGGCGATGGCGACGCGACGCACGCCCCTACTGTGATCGGTGGTGGCCGACATGCGTGCCGGCTCGGTGTCGGGAGAACTCATGACTGCGTGCCTTGCGTGGAAAGATCGCCGGGGGCGGGAAACAGCGTCGCGTAATGCTGCGCGCAGGCGCCCGCCGTGGTGAACCAGATGCGGTCGCGATGGCGGGCCAGCGCCTCCATCACCCTGCGGAACTGCCGGAGGCGGAAGGGCTGGCCGACGATGAAGCTGTGAATGGTGATGCCGTAGACGAGCGACTGGCGCTCGGATTGCGCCAGCATCTCCTCGAGATTGTCGATGGCCATGTCGGCGAAGGCGGTGGCGGTGCCGTCATGCAGCACCACCATGGGCACGTCGTTGACCTCGTGCGGATAGGGCATGGCGAGCAGCGGGCCGCCCTTTGTCGCCATCCACACCGGCTGGTCGTCGATCGGCCAGTCCAGCGTGTAGCCGTAGCCGGCCTGCGCCAGCAGATCCTCGGTGCGCGCACTCGGATGCGCGCCGGGGCTCATCCAGCCGGCGGGGGGCGCGCCCTCGGCTTCACGGATTCTGGCCGTCACCTCGGCGATGATCGCGCGCTCGCTCGCCTCATCCATGCCGTTCTGGTGCTCGGAATTGGTGCGGCCATGGGCGACGATCTCGTCGCCGCGTCGGCGGTGGGCGGCGACGAGTTCCGGGCAATGGTCGTAGCAGGCGCTGTTGAGCAGCACGGTCAGCGGCAGGCCATACTCCTCGAACAGTTCGATCAGCCGCCAGCCGCCGACGCGGTTGCCATATTCGCGCCAGCCCCAATTGTAGGAATTCGGATGGCTGAGCCCCGGCGAATAGGCGAGGCCGAGCCCGGAGCCATAGGAGAAATGCTCCACGCACAGCGCGACATAGACGGCGAGGCGCTTGCCGTCCGGCCAGGAGAAGTCCGGCCGGGCGGTGATGGGCGAATAGGCGAAGCGGTCATGGGACGGCAGCATGAAAGGGGCTCCAGAACGATCAGGGCCGATAGTCGGCGGGGGCGACGACGAGGCTGAGGTCGATGCTGCCGACATTGTCCGGCGTGACAAGCACGGCGGGTGTGACCACCTTCGCTTCCACCTTGCCCTTGGTCGCGGCGGCGACCGCTTGATCGAGCGCCGCCCTGCCCTGCGCCACGATCTGCTGGATCGAGGTGCAGGCGAGATCACCGTCCTTCAGCATCTGCTGGGCGGTGGGCGAGAGGTTGGAGGCCGACACCTTCACCGAACCCTTGCCGGCGCTCTTGAGCGCGGAGACCACACCGGCCGCCATGTCGTCGGTGGCGCTGTAGACGCCGGAGAGGTCCGGGAAGCGCTGGATCCAGTCGTCGGCGGTGGTCAGTGCGGCGTTGCGGTTGTCGGCGAGGCGCGACTCCGCGACGATCTTCACGTTCGGTGCCACCTTGGCCAGGGTGTCCTTGAAGCCCTGCGCCCGCAGGTCCGACCAGGCTTGGCCGCTCGGGCCGGCCATCATCGCCACCTCGCCCTTGCCGCCGATCGCCTTGGCCAGGCACTCGGCCTGAAGCTTGCCCATGTCGTAATGGTCGGCGCTGACCATGGCGGCGAGCTTGTCCGTGTTGGGCGGCGAGGAGATGCCGACCACGGGAATGCCGGCGGCTACCGCCCGCTCGACGATCGCCTTCACCGCGTCGCCATTGGTGGCGCCAACGATGATCGCATCGACCTTGCGCTGGATCAGATCCTGGATCTGCGAGATCTGCTGGCTCGAATTGGCATCGCCGCCGGCGCTCAGCGTGACGAGTTTCGCCTGGTCGGCCTTGGCGGCGGTATCGACGCCGTACAGCACGGAAATCCAGAAGGACGAGCCGAGATTTGGGACTGAGACCCCGATGACGGGTTCGGCGGCGAGGGCCGGCGCGCAGGCCGTCGACAGGAGCAGGGCGGCGAGAGAAGCGGCACGGAACAGCTTCATTGGAATGTCCCTTTTTGTTGGAAGGTTCTGGAAAGGCGGGAAAGAAGGACGCGCAGGCCCCTGTCCATCAGTCCTGAGGCGATGATCACGGCGCCGACGGCGATCTGGGCGAAGAAGGGCGAGACGCCGGACAGGTTCAGACCGGTGAGCACCACCTGGACGAAGGCCGCACCGGCCAGCACCGCCCACACATTGGCGCGTCCGCCCGCCAGAGCGGTGCCGCCGATTACCGCCGCAGCGATGGATTGCAGTTCCATGCCGGCGCCCTCGGTCGGCAGACCTGCGCCGGCGCGGGCCGCCATCAGCGCACCAGCGAGCCCGGCGAAGGCGCCGCAGAGCTGGTAGGCGCGCATTTCGATGCGCCAGGGAGACCCGCCGACCAGCGCGACCGCTTCCGGGTTCGAGCCGAGCATCAGGAGGCGCCGGCCAAGGACCAGGTGGCGAAGCAGCAGATGCGCGAAGAAGATGCAGGCGAGAGAAGTCCAGCCGAGGGGGGGCAGGCCGAGCACCGTGTCGAAGGCCAGCCCGGCCGTGTCCCCCGCCGCAAGGGGCACCACCTGTCCGTCACCGGTGACGAGAAGCGCGAGGCCCTTCACCGCCAGCACCGTGCCGAGCGTGGCGACAATCGGCTGAAAGCGGGCACGGCCGACCAGCCAGCCATTCACGGTGCCGCAAGCGAGGCCGACCGGCACGGCAAGAAGCAGCGCCGGCAAACCGAAGGCGTTCGCCGCCATCACGCCGAGCGTTCCCGACAAGGCGGCGACCGCGCCGACCGAGATGTCAAAACCGCGCACGGTGAGGGCAAACATCTGCCCGACCGCCAGCAGGGCGAGGATCCAGAGCTGGCCGGCAATGCTCAGTCCGTTGTCGAGCGTCAGGAAGCCGGGCGTGGCGAGGCCGAACAGAGCCGATGCCGCCAGAATAGAGGCGGGCGCGACGAGGAACCGGGCGCCGCTATCGCTGAGGGGCCTCATCGGTCGGCCCTCCCGGCGAGGCGCTTCAGCGCGCCCCAGTCCTTCTGCAGGCCGACCGACGCCAGCACTGCGAGGCCGAGCAGCACCAATTGCCAGGCGACGGGCAGGTTGATGAGAACCACGGCGTTGTTGAGCATGGCGACGGTGAGCACGCCGAACACGACCTGCAGCACATGCCCCCGCCCGCCCGACAGCGGCAGGCCGCCAATGGCGCAGGCTGCGATGGTCTCGAAGGCCAGATTTGGTGCGAGGGCCGGCTGGCCGGAGGCGACGCGGCTCGTCAGGATGATGGCTCCGACGGCGCAGAAGGCGCCGGCAACCACGTAGCCGAGCAGGGTGATGCGGGCGACATCGATCCCGGCGAGCCGGGCGGCCGGCGGATTGGCGCCGACATGGTACCAGAGCCGCCCGATCCGGCCGTGGGCCAGCAGCAGATGCAGCGCGAGGCAGGCGAGCATGGCCGTGAGGATCGAGACGGGAATGCCGAGGACGCGGCCACGCGCCGGCCAAGAGAAGACGGCGGAAGGCGGGGCATCAAGCGGCAGGCCGCCGACCAGCCAGGCGGCCGTGCCGGACGCCATCATCAGCGTGCCGAGGGTGACGATGACCGGCGGCAGCCCCATGCGCCCGACCAGCCAGCCATTCACTGCGCCGATGCCGATGACGGTCGCGCCGCCTGCGACCAGACCCCCGATCGGCCCGGCAGTGGGCAGCGTCATTACGGTCACGACGCTGGAGAGCGCCACGGAAGCACCGAACGAGAACTCGATGCCGCCGAGAATGATGACGATTGCCTGCCCGCAGGCGACGATGCAAAGGATGGCGGCGACGCGCAGCACGTTCTCGATATTACCGAGAGTGGCGAAGCGCGGCACGAACAGGCAGCACAGCAGGAACAGGCCGAGGCAGACCAGCGCCACCGCCGGCGGGCATTTGGTCCTCATGCCGCGGCGCTCCCGGACAGTACCGCCAGCAGCGCCGCGCGCGGGGCGTCCTGTGGCAGCTCGGCGGCAAGCCTGTGGTCACGCACCACGAGGTAGCGATGGGCCAGCACCATAAGCTCGTCGAGGTCGCTGGTCGCGATCAGGACCGCGATACCCGCTGCGGCGGCTTCGCGGATGGCATCGTGGATGACGCTGCGCGCCGCGACATCGACCCCGCGTGTCGGCTCCAGAAGGACCATCGCTTTCAGTCCCGGCAGAGCGAGGCATCGTGCGATGAGCAGCTTCTGCTGATTGCCGCCGCTGAAGGTCCGCGCGTCCGCCTCGGGATGCGCTGGGTGCAGCTTCAGGCGGCGGAGCAGCGGGTCGATCCGCTCCGCCTCCTCGGACGCGCGCAGCCAGCCAAGACGCGCCAGATGGCCAAGCGCTGAGACCGAGACGTTGCGCCGCGCCGAGAGCGGCGCGAACAGGCCGTCGACGTGACGATCGGCGGGGACATAGGCGATGCCGAGCGCCGCCGCCCGTCTGCGGTCGCCGGGTGTGAAGGCGTGGCCCGCCGCCGAAAGCTCTCCCGCGCCGTCCTGCGCGCCGGCCAGCCACGCGGCGAGGGTGAGCGCACCGGAGCCGATCAGGCCGGCCAGCCCGACGATCTCACCGGCATGGACCGTTACGTCGGTGCCGCCGCCTGCGTCGCGATGGCCGGCAAAACCCCGCCCGACCAGCACCGGCTCGGCACGCGCGCTGAGGCGTTCCGGTACGGCCTCGATCCCCGCTCCGAGCATGGCGTGGGTCAGTTCCTCGCGGCTGTGGCGACCAATGGGCGCGGCGTCGATCACCGTGCGGCCATCGCGCAATACGGTGACATCGTCGGCGAGCGCCTCGATCTCGTCGAAGCGATGGGAGATGAACAGCGCCGCCGTCCCGTTCGTGCAGAGCCGGCGCACAACGGCGAACAGCCGTTCGGCCTCGCCGGCATTGAGTGCGGCGGTCGGCTCGTCGAGCACCAGCACGCGGCAGTCGAGGCTGAGCGCGCGAGCCACCTCGACCAACTGGCGCTCGCCAAGCGACAATGTGCCAAGCGGCGCGGCAAGATCGACATCGAGACCGACCTCGGCCAGCCAGCCGCGGGCGCGGGCGGGATCGACGAGATGCCACCTCGCCCAGAGTCCGCCGCCGCCGGCCAGAGCGAACGCCGAGAGATTCTCATGCACACTCAATTCCGGGAACAGGCTGAGGTGCTGGTGGATCGGTACGATGCCGGCACGGATCGCCTGCGTCACGGAGCCGAAGGCGGCGGGTGCGCCGTTCAGATCGAGGCGGCCGGCATCGGGCGTCACCGCGCCGACAAGGATCTTGACCATTGTGGACTTTCCCGCGCCGTTCTCGCCAAGCAGCGCATGCACGCGCCCGCGCCGTAGGGTAAGCCGCGCATCGCGCAACGCGCAGGTTGCGCCATAGGTTTTGGCGATGCCGGTGGCGAGGAGCGCTTCATCGGATGCGGGCATGGGAATCCTCGCCCGGACGCCGTGGGTCCGAGGTGCGTGCGACGATGGTGGCTGGCCGGTGGAAATCGGGTGCCGCTACGATGCCGGGCGGGTGGGCCTGTCACAAACGATTTGTTCGGCACTCATGCATGATCTATGTTCATGCATGATGGGGGTGCTGGATGAGAAAGAGGCGACTGCCGCCTTTGAATGCGTTGAAGGGGTTCGAGGCCGCGGCGCGTCATCTCTCCTTCACTCGTGCGGCCGACGAGCTTCATCTCACCCAGGGCGCGGTCAGCCGGCAGGTGAAGGAACTCGAGGTCGAACTCGGTCAGGACCTGTTCGTGCGCCATACAAGGCGCATCGAGCTCACCGCCGAGGGCGAGCAGTTCTACCGCGTGGTGGAAGGGGTCTTCGACGATCTGGAGCGCGCCGCCTTGCGCCTGACGCGCCGGCGCAGTGATCCCGCCATCACCATCAGCGCGCTTCCAACCATCGCCACGGTCTGGCTGATGCCCCGGCTGCACCTGCTGGTCGCCCGCCATCCGGAAATCGAGGCGCGTATCGTCTCCTCGATCGATGCGGCGGACCTGCTCGCCCATGATGCCGACATCGCCATTCGGGTCGGTCGCCTGCCGGGCCGCCGCTATGAGCGCAACCAACCTCGCATCGAGCTGCCCATGGTCACGCGCTGGGACGGCGTGCACGCGGACGAACTATTCCCGGATCGGCTCGTACCGGTCTGCGCGCCGGCGCTGTTGACCGGCGCCGTGGGCGAGGCGGCCGATCTCCTCGCCTATCCGCTGATCCACACCTCAACGCGACGTTATGCCTGGCCCGACTGGTTGCGGGCCAATGGCTTGCGCTACGAGGCGGAGAGCGATCCGCACCTGCAGTTCGGGCATTTCTTCATGGCGCTCGACGCGGCGCGGCAGGGCCGCGGCATCGCCTTGGTGCCCGATATCCTCCTGGCGCAGGAGGAAGGTGAGCGGGGCCTTTGCATTCCCTATTCCAGCGAGATTGCGAGTGCCGGAGAATATTACCTACTCATCCATGAATCTCGGATGGAGGATAGCCGGGTGCAAATCTTCCGATCATGGGTTCTCGACGAAGCGGTGACTTTGCGCACACGCAGCTTCACGCCAATGACTGAATAACTCTTCGTCACTTCCCATGTAGCCGCTTCGTATCCTCCAGAGCTTGTCAGATCGTCGCGCGGGAAGAACATTCGCGTATTGCCCAGCGCCAAGTCAGTTTCTGCTGACGTTGCCCCTTATTTGCCCTCGTTCATAACTGGACTCTGTTCTCGATGTGGTCCGTCCTGGACCGGGTTGCAAACTCGTTTGCGGTGAGGCCGCCAAGGCTCGTGTGCGGCCGGTGGGCATTGTAGTCCATCCTCCATTCTTCGATCAGCCTGCAAGCGGTCGGCAGGTTATGGAACATGTGCTCGTTCAGACATTCGTCCCGGAAGCGACCATTCAGGCTCCCGACAAGCCCGTTCTGCATCGGCTTGCCTGGCGCAATGTAGTGCCACTCGACCTGGCTATCCTCCTGCCATTGCAGGATTGCCCGCGATGTCAGCTCGGTGCCGTTGTCGCTGACGACCATCAGCGGCCGGCCGCGAAGGTCGATGAGGGCATCGAGTTCGCGGGCGACCCGTTGGCCGGAGAGCGAGGTGTCGACGACAAGCGCCAGGCATTCGCGGGTGTCCGCTTGAGGCAGACGCCGAAAGTCCCGCTATGCGCATTGCTCACCCAGGAGCCGACAGTCCGGTTACGGCCCCGTAGCCGCCTGTCAGCAAGGCGCCCCGATTGCGGACATTCGGGTTCGAATGGGCGGATCCCCAAAAGCGGACGAACATCATTGCGATAGCCTCACGATCAAAAGATAGTTCGAATCGCGCCGGGCGCGCCAGCACTGCCAACTTTACTCCGTGGTGCGACTTAGTCGCCGCGACCCCTCTGTGGAGGGTAGAGGCTCTATCAACAAAACTCTGCTCTCTTGTTCCACGCAGAAAATGCGCGGTTCTGCGGCTGGAAAGCCGCGCGCCGGCTATTCCAGCGTGCCGGTAATCGCCAGCACGGATTCCAGCGCCTCATCGGCCTGAAGCAGCTGGCGGCGGATGCGGGCGTGATCGCGCTCGGCATGGCGCTGAGCGAGGCGCATGGCGAGGCGGGCAAGGCGCGCAGAGCCCCATCGCGCGGCGAGCCTCGCAGCAAGGCGCACCGACAGCAGCGGGCAGTCGGCCAGAAGCTTGTCCTCAAGCGACAGCACCGCGACGAACACGCCGGGGTCGCCCTGACGCGCGGTGCGGCCCGCGAGCTGGCGGTCGACACGGGCAGAATCGTGCCGCTCCGTCATCAACACCAGCAGCCCACCCCGCTGGGCGACGCCCGGGCCGAGCGGAATGTCGGTACCGCGGCCGGCCATATTGGTCGCGACCGTAACCTGCCCGGCATGGCCCGCCTTCTCGACGATGCTGACCTCCGCGGCCTCGTCAGTGGCGTTGAGCACCTGATGGACCACACCGGCCTCGCTCAGATGGTGACTGGCCTCCAGCGAGGCCGCGACAGAGCGCGTGCCGATGAGCAGGGGCACCTGCTGGCGCTGGAAACGCGCGGCGATTTGGGCGACCGTCCTCCAGCGCTCCTGCGAACGTGGAAGGATGACATCCGTGACCAACTTCCGCCGTGGTGGTTTGTGTGTCGGAATCCGCGCGATGCGCAGGCCATAAACCTCCCAGAGTTCGCCCGCCACCTCCGCCACCGTGCCCGACATACCGCACAAATGCTCGTAGCGGCGGAAGAGACGTTGATAGGTCATGCGGGCCAGCGTGCGACGGCGCGGGGAGAGGGATACGCCCTCCTTCAGTTCCACGAGCTGGTGAAGCCCATCGCTCCAGAAGCGTTCGGCCATGATGCGGCCGGTGTACTCATCGACGATTTCCACCTTGCCGTCACGGACGATGTACTGCTCGCCCCGCAGCATCACATGCAGCGCGGTCAGCGCCTTGACCACCACATCCTCGCGCAGCACCTGGTTGAGCCAGAGGCCGCCCCGCGCCGCCGCCTCGCCATCCAGACGCTTGCGACCAACCTCGGTAAGGTCGATCCGGCTCTGATGGGCGACGAGGACGTAGTCGTGCCCTGCCCTCAGAGCTTGGGCCACCGCCAGCGCCTGGCGAAGCAATTCCGCCTCGGCAGCGGATTCAACCTCCCCGGAGAGGATGAGCGGCGTTCGCGCCTCGTCGATCAGCACGCTGTCGGCCTCATCGACAATCGCGACATGCAAACCCCGCAACAGAAGATCACGGCCGGGCGCATCGCCACCCGTCCCCATCCCGGCGAAACGCATCTTGCGGCGCAGATTGCCGCCGGCTCCGGCAAGGACCAGCCGATCCTTGAGGTGATCGAACGCCAGTTCCTTATTGGTGCAGTAGGTCACGTCGCAGGCATAGGCCGCGCGCCGTGCCTCCCGCTCCATGCCGGCGGCGACGACACCGACGGAGAGGCCGAAGAAGCCGAAGATGGGCGCGAGCTTTTCCGCATCGCGGCGGGCGAGATAGTCGTTCACCGTCACCACATGCACCGGCTTGCCGGCGAGCGCCGCTGTGACCGCGGCGAGCGTGGCGGTGAGCGTCTTGCCCTCGCCTGTGTTCATCTCGGCGACCATACCGCTCATCAGGGCAAACCCGCCCATGAGCTGGACATCATGATGCTTCATGCCGAGCGTGCGGCCGGAAACCTCCCTCACCAGAGCGAAGGTCGCGGCGATATCCTCCATCGCCGGGCTCCGGCTGCGCCGCAGTCGCCCCGCCATAGCCCGCGCGCGGCTGGCGACCTCATCTTCACCCACCCCCTCCAACTCGGCCGCGGCGGCATGAACCAGGGGCACGATGCGGGCGAGCTGCGCCTGCCGTCGGCCGGCAAAGTGGGGAATGACCAAGCCTTCAAGGCGCTTGAGCAGCCGGTCGGCCCGGCGCGGCGGCTCGCTGGAACGCTCGGCATAGAGCACTGGGCTTGGCAGGGGCCCCATCGCCCATCCATCAACCGGCTCAGACATCGAAATGCCGCAGGAAGAGCTGGCGCAGGTCCCGTATCCAGCGAAGGGCGATCGGCTCCGGGGGATGCTGGAAGCGCACATAAGCCCGCATGCCGAGCGGCGCGTCATCGCGCAGGCCGCTGACGCGTAGATCCACCTCGAACAGCGTGTCGAGTGGCTTCAGCCGGCCCGGCATATTCGGGTCGACCAGCAGGCTGCCACCGCCCCCCGGCGCGAGCACTGGATGTGGCAGCTCCGTCACCGCAGCCGGCACCTGGCGCTCGATCTGCGCCGGAAGGCTACGGGATTTGTCCGCGGCAAGGCGGACGGCGACGGCGCTGGTATGGCGCAGCACAAGGTCAATCTCGCTCTGCGGCACGAAGGCCCGCACGACCGGCCCCTCCCCGCTGACGACATAGCCGACCACGTCGCCCTTGCGGGGGTAGCGGCCCATCAGGTCGGTGGCGTCAAGCAGCCGAAGCCGGCCTTCGGCCGGGGATAGCAGGGCCAGATCGTCGATTTGGCGGCGCATATCGGCAAGCTGTGCTTCGCTTTCGCGGATCTGCTCGCGCAGGATGTTGCCGCCGACCCGGTCCGTCAGGTCGAGCGCCTCCAGCTTGATGCGCAGTTCCTCCAGCTGCTTCTCGGCGATGCGCGCCTTGATCGCGAGGACGGGATCATAGAGGTCGATCAGCGGGGCCTGAGCATCCACCTTGCTCCCATCGCCGGCCGGCACGGCGGCAACCACGCCCGGGCTGCGCACGCGCACCGTCGCCGCATCGTCGGCGACCCACACCACGCCTTGCGCGAGGGTGGCATAGGGGAGCGGCACAGCGAGGAGCAGCACAAGAAGGATTCCGACGCCGAGCCCGCTCACTATGACCGCGCGTCGGCGATGCGCCCCGAGCCGCGGATCGGCCAGCACATAGTGCAGCCCTTTCATCAGTGGCCAGACAATTGCCGTCACAAGGCTGGCGATGGCCAGCGGCACGCCGATCAGTAAGAAATGCGTGGCGATGAACAGCGCCACACCTACCATCACCAGCGTGCGATAGATGAAGGAGGCAACCGCGTAGACGACGAAGATCAGCGGCTCGCCCGGCGCCTCCACCGGCGATTCGAGGTCCGGCAGACCGAACAGCCGGTGCTGGATCAGATGCATGATGTAGCGATTGGACCGCTGGGCGAGATTGGGCACCTCGATCAGGTCGCTCAGCACATAATAGCCGTCGAAGCGCAGCAGCGGGTTGGCGTTGAAGACGAGCGTCGAGACTGAGCAGGTCAGCACCACGTTGAACGCCACCGCGCGGACAAGGCTCGGCTCCGCCAGCACCCAGACGATCATGCCGAGGGCGGCAATCGCCAGCTCGACAATGATCCCTGCCCCGCCCACCACGGCCCTGCGGCCGCGTTCGCGAAAGGCGGTCGAGGCCGAGGCATCGACATAGGGCACCGGCATGAAGGCCAACAGCATGACGCCGAGCTCATGCACCTCCCCGCCCCACATCTTGGTCGCGTAGCCGTGCCCAAGCTCGTGAACGAGCTTCACGATGGGAAAGATCAGCAAGGCGAGCGCGATGTTTTGCGCCAGAAACTCGGTCTCGAACACGGACGCCATCAGGGCGTCCCAGTTCACTGCCGCCAGCACCGCGCCAATGAGCACCAGAACGCTCCAGGCAACCAGCGCCCAGCGCGTGAAGAGCGGCCGCAGAAAGGGCAATGTGGCGGTCAGGAACCGGTCGGGATCCACCAGCGGAAGACGGATCGCCAGCGGATTGCGCACCCGGGACCACATGTCCTGACGGCTCTTGGCACGCTCGCGCTCGGTGAGATCGTCGAGATGAGGCGCAGTGCCGCCAGTCGTCAGGTCGGCAGCGTGCAGCAGGGAGAGCAGCCGCACCACGTCCTCCTGCGTTGGCTGCTGGGCGCCCATCCGCTCGCACACGGCGAGCCATATCTCCTCAACCGTCCGTCTCCCATCCATCAGGCAGACAAGGTGATAGGCGGCTGTCGACAGGCGGTGGAACCGACCCGACTGGGTGTCCTGCACGACATGCCAGACGGTACCGCGGAAGCTCTGCCGGTGGATCTGCACATGCGCGCGCAGCCGAGGGCGCAGCCCGCAGACGCGGTACCAGGAGGGGCTGTGGTGGGAAACGGCCATGAATGCCCTGCCTGATCAGGGAATCCAGCGCCAGAGCGCGAGACGCATCCAATCGATGGCGCTGCGCAACCAGATCCAGATAACCCGGCGCTCGCCGACCTCGATCTTGGCGACACCACGCATGCCCGGCCGCAGCTCCTGCGTGGCGCCGTCGGGCGTCGCCTCGACCCGGAAACGGTTGCGTCCCTCCGCCGCCTCGGCGACCGAGGTGATGCGGGCGAGCGTCAAAGGGAAGGTTTCTCCCGGCAGGGCGGCGAGCACAAGTTCACCCTTCTGCCCGGGCCGCAGTTCGCCAAGCTGCGTCTCATCCACATGCAGCACGATGCGGTAGCCACCGTCGGGGATGACCTCGAACAGTACCTGCCCACGCTGCACCGCCGCGCCGATGGATTGGGAATGATCACCGGACACGATCAACCCATCGAAGGGCGCGGTGATCCGGGCCCGCTGTATCTGGGCATCGATCAGCTGAATTTGCGCATCGGCCTGCTCGATTTGATTGGTCAGCAGGCGCAGTTCGCTGCGGTTGCGCTCGCCTAGGGCGCGCTCATACTCGAAAGCGAGCCGCTGGCGTTCCGTCGCCCAGCGGAGCCGCTCCAGCACCAGTTCACGATCGTCGAGCCGCGCGAGTTCGTCGCCCTCGCGCACTTGGTCGCCGGCCCGCACCGGAGCTTCGCGCAGGAAACCGTCGAAGCCGGCCGTCATGGCACGCTGCACCCGCCCCTCGATCAGCGCATCGGCTGTCGCGCGGTAGCTGCCATACCAGAAGGTGAAGAGCAGCAGGAGAAGCACAGCCCCCGCCGCAAACGCCTTGCGCAGGGCATGGCGCGGCCCGGTGAACCTGCCGATCTCCGCCAGCAGCGCATCCCAGGCCTTGACCGCCAGCGGCCGGTCATTCAGCCGCTTTTCCTCAATGATCGGTGCAAGCGCAGTGGCCAACAGGTCGATCAGCCGCACATCCTCGGCGGCGAAGGCGTCACTCCCCGACCTCTCCAGCGTGATCGCCCCGATGAAGCCATCGCGCAGCGGCATCGGCACGGTCAGCACCGTCGCGGCGCCATGGCCCCGCATCAGCTGCTCATGCATCCGGCTGGCGACCAGCGACCCCGGCGGCGCGGGCACCTGCACCAGCGCGCGCTGGTCAATCGCCTCGTCCATCGCCTCGCCGATGAGGCGCACGAGGTTCATGTCCTTGCCGAAGCTCGCGCTGTGGGAGATCGCAAGCACCGTGGCGTGATTGCCCCGGACGATGCCCACGGAGACGCGCTCGCAGCCAAAGCGCTCCGCCAGCTCGATGGCAAGGCTGCGTACGCTTGCCTTGAGGCCATGAGGTTCAAGCGCCGCGGCCAGAAGATCCAGCAGCGCGCGTCCGGCGGAATCGCCGGCGCGCAGCGCGTCGAGCCGCCCGCCCGCCTGCCATTCCCGCAGCCAGGCGACGCCCCATTGCATGTGCCGCATGGCGAGGCGCAGGGCTTCGGGGGAGCGCGGCTCAAGGCGAAGCGCGACACCGCCGAACGCCTGTCCATCGAGCATCAGCGGAAAGGCGAGCAGAACCGTCGCCGCGCCCGCCCCGTCCTCCGCCTCATCCTTGACCATGCCGCGCGTACGGGTGCGGACGCTGGCGGCGGCTTCCACGGGATAGGACGCGCGCGAACCGGGCGGCCAGAAAACGGAGACCGACACGCCAACCGCTGCGTCGAGCGTCACCGTGGCGGCCGCCACATCGCCAATCAGCGCGCATTGCAGCGAAAGCCACGCCTCCAGCCAGGGACGCAGCTGCGTGACGTCGGAAAGGGCGCGCGTGCCCGCCTCGGCGCCCAGAAGCTGCCAGCCTTCGCTCTCGGCGAAGGCCTCCGGGCCGTGACGATCCCGCGGCAGACTGTGAAGCACGGGCGCCGATCTCCCCTGCGCCGTCAGGCCGCGCTCTTGTCGTAAGCGTCTGCGCCAGTCTCTGCGGCCGTCGCTTCATTTGCCTTCAGCTTGGCCGACAGCGTCTGCGTCGCGCCGACGCTGAACAGATGCGCGTAGATCGCGCCCAGTAGGTTCAGCCGCCGCAGCTCCAGCAGCGCCGCGTCGGGCAGAGCCGCGAACTTGGCCTCGTCGACGATCGACAACCCGTGAATGCTCGCGCTCGGGCCATTGGCGCCCTGCACATCGATGGTCACGCTGCGCAGAAGGTCGAATTCCTGCAGCTTGCTGCCCAGAAGCTCGGTGCGCTTGGCGGAAGTGGCGTAGTCCGTCACCAGCTTCACCATGGCGTTCAGAGCCGGCGTCGCCTTGCCCTCCGCGTCGAACAGCGCCTGCCCGTCCTCATCCGGGGCGAAGCCGGCAAAGCCCGTATCAACGCAGACAAGCGGATCGCCCCCCTGCCGCTCGCCCAGAATGAAGGGATAGCGGCGCAGATAGGCCGGCAGATAGGTGCCGGTCCACCGACCTTGCGCATCCACGAACAGGTTGCTCTGCGGCTTCAACCCGCACAGAAACACCGCCGCATACCGCGTGCCGGCCGGTGCGAACACCACCGGGATTTCCCGCGCTGCCGCCGCGAACTCGTCGACCACCGCCGGAATGAGATGCGCCCCGGCGGCGAAGGCGAAGGGAGCCTGCGCCGTGGCGATGCGGTGGGAGCGGTGCGCCTGGCTGTCGAGCGGCACCACCGAAGAATAAAACAGCGGCAGGTCGGACATATCTCGTCGATCCGTTTCTTGAGAACCGTAAGGCCGGGGACAGGCATTCGATCGAGGTATTAAATTACCTCAATCAGCGCCAATCCTGTGAAACATCTACCCTCTCGCCCCAACCCGCCAATGGCGCGGCGGAGGGATGGGGAACTTCCCACGCATCATTCACGGGCAGGCCGAGCGCCTCACGCAGGGCCTGCGCCCGCTTGCGGCGGTGACGCGCCGAGGCTCGGTCGGCGGTGAGCGCGAACAGCCCTCCGGCGGCAAGCGAGGCGCCCCCGACGAACGGTTCCGCGTCGCGCCTGTCGCGGTAATCCGCGTCCATCCCCGGAGCCTCGCCATGCGGCGCCACTGCCGGACGCAGCGCGATGACCGCCTCCAGGCTCGGCGCCAGCGTTGCGGCGCTGGCGAAGGGGTGCATGACCGCGAGTTCCGGCAAGACAATGCCGGATGCCGAGGCCAGCGCGAGACGTGTCGGCGGGGGCAGCGCGGCGCCGCGCGAGGCGGGATCGCCCTCCGGGGGGAACTGTCCCTGAGTAGCGGGCACACCCTCCTCGCGAAGCTGGCCCTGATTGCCCGCCGGAGTCTCGTCCGGTTGGCCCGATCCGCTGCTCCCACCCGTGGATGCGGGCGCCCCAGAACCGGGCTCGATCGTCGGGCCCGCCCCACCGAATTGCGAGGGAGACCGCCCGCCGCTCGGGGTTTCCAGATTGAAGCGGATCGTCTGCCCGTCACCTTCCGGATCGGCCCCGTCCTCGGCGCCGTCACGCCCAAAGAAGCCGAAGCTCGGCGGGGTACCGAACTGGACGCCGGTATCGGTCCCGTCGTCGCCAGGACCATCTTCGCCCGGTGCCGCCGCGCCTTCATCCGTTCCGGTGGAGCCGGCCGGCGCCCCGTCGATATTCGGCTCCAGCGTGGCGGTCAGATCGGGCACGGTGACCGTCATGACGATGGACAGCGCTTCCGAAACATCGCCAGCATCGTCCATGGCGGTGATGGTTACGTTGAAGGCGCCGCTGCGGCCGAAGAAGTGCCGGACATCGAAGGTGCCGGTCACCGGATCGACCGCGACCGTGCTCGACCGCCCGTCGCCCCAGTCGATGCTCACCTGATGAATGTCCTTGAGGCCGACATCGGTGACGCGCCCGCTCAGATCGACCGCGCCCGGCAGGATCGCCCCGCGCCGGACGAAGGCAATATCGGCCAGCACCGGCGCCACATTGTTGACCGTCGTCTCCAGCACGGCCGTCGCTGTGGCGCCGGCATTGTCGGCCAAGGTGACGGCGATGGTGTAGCGCTCCGTGCCGAGGGCCGTCGGTGCGTCCTGCAGATAACGGTGCTCGACGCTGAAGCTGCGGGTGAGCGGGTCAACCGTTACCAGCGAAGCCTCGCCGTCACCCCAGTCGACGACGACCTCATGCGTGTCGCGGCTGCCAATATCCGCCACTGTCCCAGTGAGAGTGACAATGCCGTTCTCGTCGATCTCAGCCGTCGCCGCGACCGTCGGGAGGCTCGGTGCGACGTTGCGCACGAGAACCTGCGCCGTCTCAACATCCTCCCGCGCCACGTTATCGCCAATGGCGTCGTCCACCGCCGTGATGCGAACCGTGTAGCTGTCAGCCTCAAGGCCGAAGGAGCGGGCATCGTCGAGATAGCGATGAGCGGCAGTGAAGGTGCCATCCGCCGCGAGCGTAACCACCTCACCCATCTCGCCCAGGGACTCATCGCCCCACAGCACGGTGATGACATGGCTGTCCAGCGAGCCGACATCGCTGACCCGTCCGCTCAGCGTCACCGTGCCGTCCTCGTCGATTTCCGGCGTCAGGATGATGTCCGACAGTTCCGGCGCGACGTTGGAGACCTGCACGGCAGCCCCGGCCCCGACGCTTGCGCCCGCATTGTCGGTGAGCGTGAGGCTGACCGCATAGCTGTCCGTCGCCAGTCCGAAGGAGCGGCCATCATCGAGATAGCGGTGCGTGACGGTGAAGCTGCCATCCACCGTGAGCGTGACGATTTCCGGCGTCGCCCCAAGGGTCTCGTCGCCCCAGAACACGGTCAGCAGATGGCTGTCATTGACGCCGACATCGCTGATCCGCCCGGTGAGCGTGACGATGCCGTTCTCGTCGATTGCCGAGGTCACGGTGACCTGGTGGAACTCCGGCGCCACATTGTCGACCCGCACGCTGGCCTCGGAAACCGCCGAGCTAGCATCGCGATTGTCCTTCACCGCCACTTTCACCGTGTAGCTGTCGGTGAGATTGCCGAAGCTGCGGCCATCATCGGCGTAGGCATGGGTCAGATCGATGGCGCGGCCAGCGGTGAAGCTGTAGTCGCGCACCGTGCCGTCGCCCCAGTCGACGGTCAGTACATGGGTATCCAGCGAGCCCTCGTCGACGATCACGCCTGTCAAGCGGGCCAACCCGCCCTCGTCCACTGCGCTGGTGATCGCGATGTCGGTGAGCTTCGGGGCGGTGTTGACCACCACGACGCTGCGCGAGGCGGTCGCATCGTCGCCCGCCTCGTCCGTCACGCGGAGGGCGACGGTGTAGCTGTCGACCTTGCTACCGGCGGACAAGGCATCGTCGAGGTAGCGATGCGTCACGCGGAAGGTGCCGTCGGCACCCACCGTCACGCTCTGACCCACGCCCCCCTCGGCCTCGTCGCCCCACAGGATCGTCAGCACATGGCCGTCGAGCGTGCCGACATCGGTCACGGTGCCGGTCAAGGTGACAGTGCCGTTCTCGTCGATGGTGGAGGTGACCGCGACATCGTTAAGAACCGGCGCGACATTGGTGACGGTCACTGCGCGGGTGGTCACGGTCTGGGTCACGCCGTCGCCGGCGCTCAGCGTCACCGTGTAGCTGTCCGCCTCAAGGCCAGCCGAGCGGGCATCGTCGAGATAGCGATGCGAGGCGGTGAAACTGCCATCCGGCACGAGGTCGACCGTGACCGGGCTCGCGCCCGCCGCTTCGTCACCCCAGAGGAGGACGAGGCTGAGCACATCAAGCCGGCCGGCATCGGTCACCTTGCCGGTGAGCGTGACTGTGCCGTTCTCGGCGACAATGCCGGTGAGGTTGACCGAGCCAAGCTGCGGCGCGGCATTGGTTACCGCCACCGCTAGATCCTGCGTGGCGTTCTTGCCGACAGCGTCGGTGACGCGCACCGAGATCGCGTAGCTATCGGAGCCGAGCGCAGTCTTCGCGTCCTGGGCATAGCGGTGTTTCAGGTCTATGGCTCGGTCGGCCGCGCTGATGGCCACCGTCTCCACCGCCCCATCGCCCCAGGTGATCACGAGGCTGTGCGTGTCCGAGACATCGGCGTCCTCGATGAGACCGGTGAGCCGGATAAAACCGCCCTCGACCAGCGTGGGCGTGTCGAGCTTGAGGCCGGTCAGGCTCGGCGGTTCGCTCGCCACCTCCGGCGCCAGGCGCGCCTCGCCCGCGCCGCCATCCTTGTCTTCAACCTTGATGGCGATCGCGAGGGGCACCGCGCCGCTGGCGACGCGCAGACCCTCGCCATAGCGGTGCTGCACCACAAAGCTGCGCTCGCCCCCGTTCAGGGTGACCGTCTCGTAGCGTACCGCGTCGGTGCCGAAGCCCCAGTCAATGGTGACACTGTGCGTATCCAGGAGGCCGGCATCCACGAAGCTGCCGCGCAGGGTTACATAGTCACCCTCGACCACCCGACTCTCGTCCAGAGCGACGACCAGGGTGGACGGCGCCTCATTGGCGACCGGCGCCAGTGCCGTCCTGGTGGCGGTGCCGAAATCCTGATCCGTCACCGTGGCGGAGACGACATAGTTGGCCACGCCCGCCGCGTTGTCGGCATAGGTATGGGTAGCGGAGAAGGAATAGCCGCCGCCGACTTCGAGCACCCGCGCGCTTGCATCGAGCGTCGTGGTGCTGCCATCGCCCCAGGTAAAGACGGCGCCATGGATGTCGTCCACGTCACTGTCGGTGAAGACCAGCGTCGCCGTCACCGAGCCGGACTCGCGCGTGTCCTGCGGTGTCACGGTGAGCGTGCTGACGATCGGCGCGGCGTTCAACACCGCAATGGCGATGCTGCCGGCGAGGATCGGCGTGGCGCTCCCTTCGCCCATGAGAATGTCGATGCCGGAGAGAGTCGGGTCCGCCGCATTGCCGCCGCCGCGTGTGAAGACGCGCGTCGCCGTGTAGGTGTTGACGGTAAGGTTCTCTGCGGCGTCGTAGGTCGAGGTCGTCGCCTCGAGCGTCACCGGGCCGCGGCCATCGCGCCAGTCGATCTGGACGGTGTAGCTGCCCTCCTTGCCTGGATCGGTAAGCGTGAAGCTCACCGTCACCGCCTCACCCTTGTCGATGCTGACCACGGCCGCGCTGGCGCGTCCCTCGGTGCCATCCACACCATTGACCTTCACGTTGCGGATCGAGGCCTGCGGGTTCACCACGTTCACGCTGGTGCTGCGCTCGCCCTTGGAGCTGGTATCGTTGGTGTCGGCGATGACGGCCTTGATCTGGTAGACCCCGGCGACCGGGAAGGTCCCAACCGCCGAGAAGGTTCTGGTCACGGTGTTCACCTTCACAGCGGCGCCGGAAAGCACGGTGCCGTTGCCAAGGTCGATGGTGATGGAATGCCGGTCACCGGACCCGGCATCGCTGTAGCGGCCGGTGATGAGCACCGCCTCCATCTGGTCAAGCGTCGCGCTGGAGACGGCGAGTTCCGTCACCACCGGGGCGGCGTTGGTCACGGTCACCGACAGCGCCGTGGCGTCGCTGCCGCCGTCGCCATCCTTCAGCGTGAGAATGACGATGCGCGGCACTCCGGCCGAGTCCGCCGTATAGACGTGCGCAATGTCGAAGCTCGCCGTCCCGGCGGCAAAGTCATAGTCGCTGCTGCTGCCGTCACCCCAGTTCACCGCGAGGCTCCGTGCATCCCTGAGGCCCGCATCGGCCATCAGTCCGGTAATGCGGAAGGGAGTGCCCTCGGCAATCGTCGTCGGCGCGTTGACAGCGCTCAGTACCGGCGCCGCATTGCTGACGCTCACCCGGTGCTGCAGCGTATCGGTCCGGCCCTCGCTGTCGAAATAGGTCACCTTCACCGTGTAGGTGCCCTGCGCGCCATAGCTGTGCGTGGCGGCCTTGCTAGCGCCGGCGTCAAGGCTCACCGTCGCGCCATCACCCCAGTCAATGGTCCAGCCGGTAATTCTGTCGCCCACGAGCACGGATTGGGTGGGGTCGATGAAGCCCGGGTCTGTCGCGGTGAGGTTGAGCGTGACCGGATCGCCCTCCTTGACCGCGCCTGTGTCGGTAATCGTCACGGTCGGGGCGATGTCAGCGATGGTCACCGACGCGTAGCCAAGGGCCATAGCGCCGCTCGTGTCCTTCACCCGTCCGGCAACGATGAAGGAGCCGGAGCGCAACGCATAAGCCGCCGGTATGGCCACGGTCGCCGTCATCTGGTCCGTCAGATCCCACGTGCCATCGCCGTTGAAATCAAAATCATAACGAAGCCGCGCGGCGTCGTAGGGCGCCGCATCGGTTGCCCCGGTAAAGCCGATGACCGTCTGCGTATCGGGAGTCGACGCGCCCTCGGTGCCGGCTTTGAGCTGGCTGAAGGCGGTAAACGTCGGCACCGCATTGGTGACGGTGAGGTCCGCCTGACGCGTGATCGAGGTCGCGCTGCCGCCCGAACCGTAGATCACGTCAACCGAAATCGCGTTGGCAAAGATGCCATTGGCGATGATGCCGGCCGCCTTTGCCTGTTCCCAGCTCAGAGTCGGCGCCGCACCGCTCAGTCCGGCCACCACCACATTGTTGACGCTCCAGACATAGCTGGTCGGCAGGCCCATCGCGGTCACCGAGAGCTGCACGGCGCCGCCCGCGACCATGGTGGCATCCGCGAGCACGACCGTGTCGCCGGCGCCCGGCGTGGTGGAGGGCGCGGGCATGACGACGCTCATCGTCACCGGCGTCGCGGTCGTCGGCGTGGTCGGGTTGTCCTGGTCGAACACCCCGACCGTCACTTGGAAGCTGCCAGGCGTCTCATAGACATGGCTCGCCTCGCGCACGCCGGCGCCATAAGTCTTGACCGTGCCGTCGCCCCAGTCGATCCGCCAGCCGGTCGGCACGTCTTCCTCGGAGATATCGGTACTGGAGAAGCGCACGGTCGCCGCGGCGCCGAAAGTGACAGTGCTGGCCGCGACCGTGACGCCGACCTGCGGCTTGGTGTCGTTCACCGTGACGCGCACGCTGGCATAGGCGGAAAGTCCGTCCTCATTCGTCGCCAACGCGGCGAAGGTGAAGCTGCCATCGCCGAGGATGCCGATGGCGAGCAGATCGAGCCAGCTGAGCGTCAGCATGGCCTGCCCGTTCACCACCGGGGCGAATTTGTCGCCATACTGCCCGTCGCCATCAAGGTCGAAGGAGATGAGGCCATTGACCAGCGCCGCGCTGCCAATGTCGCTCACCGCGACCTTCAGCACGATGCCGGAACCTTCCTGCGTCGCCGCCACCGGCCCGAAGGCGATACTCGGCGGCAGAAGGGTCCGGCCGGTGGTGCCGGTCGGTGGCGGGGCCGAGGTGCCGAAGCTGGAATAGATCACTCGTCCGGAGCCGGTGGCCGCGACCTGACCGTCTTCGAACACCAGCGATCCAACCTGCGTGCCCGCAGAGTTATAGGCAAGCAGGGTGCTGCTTCCGGGATCGAAGGACAGCACATCCGCGCCGCCATCGCCGTACAGATTAACCGTCGCGCCGTTCGACATCCCCTGACCAGTGACGTTTACTGTGTCGATGCCGTCGCTGCCGACATTCTGCGAGCCGCTGTCACCGTAGACAGAGATCTGCGAAGCGTCGACGCGCACAAGATCGAAGCGGTCGGCGCCGCTGTTTCCATACAGGGTGACAATGGCGCCGACACCGGTCGCATAGACGGTGAAACGGTCATTGCCACCGCCGCCATAGGCAACAAACGACGCGGAAGCCCCGACGCCGCCGATAATGAAACTGTCCGCCCCTTCACCGCCGTCCAGGGAAACACGCGCCAGCGCACCAGTGCCCGTCGTGACGACATCGAAACTGTCGTCGCCCTCCTCGCCCTTGACCGTGATGCTTGACACGGCATTTGCAGAGCGCAGCGAGATCGTGTCGTCGCCGGTGCCGAGATTGACCACGGTGAGGGCGCCCACATCGGACAGCACCACCCGATCGGCGCCGGAGCCGGTATTGATGGTGACGGAAGCCACGCCGGTGGCTGCGGCGATATAGGAGATGCGGTCGGCACCGCCGCCGGTCTCGACGATCAGATCGTCCACGCCCTGATGACGCAGCACCGAGTCCTTCGGCGTCACCACGTCCGACAAATCGACATGGAAGGTGGCGATCCCGCCGCGCTGGGAAGGATTGCCGATGCTCGTCACATAGACCGTGAGCCGATTGCCGACCTGGTCACCCAGAATGATCGAGCTGGCGCCGACCAGGCCAGTTGCCCCGCCCGAGCCCTGGCGGAAGATCTGGATCGCCCGCGGATTGACTTTTCCGGTCGTGTCGTCACGCTCGAATATCGAAATCGCGCCGGTGGCATTGAGAGCCACCACATATTTGCCGCCCGGCACAACCGCGAAATCGGTAATGTCGGTCGCACCGCGGGCATTGTCCACGCCCTGCCGCACTTCCTGGATCAGTACGCCGCCACGATAGACGTCGAAGCCGTTCAGGGACGGTCGCGCCACATAGCGGATCTCGCTCTTGATGCTGCCGACTGAACTGCCGTTTGAGGTGGCGGGAATCAGGCGGGACGTGATGAACGCATCGAAGGACAGGGCGCCGGTCGAGAGGTCGCGGAAGAATCGCAGCTGGCCGCCCACGCCCTCGCTGGTCACCGCGTTGATGTGGACCCAGGCGCCGGTGATTGCCATGTCCGTCAGGCTGGCGAAGGTCGGGCGCGTCGAGGAACCGTCGGTGTGGGTAGGAATCCCCGTGTCGATCACGCCGTCGCGGACCACCGTCGTGACGGTCCCCGAAGCCGTCGCCGACCACAGCGAGGCCGAGGCGCTGTCAACCGTCAGTGTCGTCGTCGCCCCGGACGACCCGGGGGATTGAATCCCGGCCGTGATCGTGAAGGTAAAGAGCCCGCTGCTGGTCGTGGCCGTCTGGGACTCCGCGTTGCGGGCACCCTTCTCGAATTTATTGAAGGTCAGTGTGCCGTCGGCCGCGCGGGTAAACATCGCAACGCCGGTTTCGTTAGCCGCGTTGGTGGCATTCACGTGCAGCTCGGTGGCGGACACCGTGATGGTGCCGAGCGCGCCGAGTTCGGTGCGTCCCTCCACGCCCTGCCGGAAGGCCTGCTTCACCGTGCCGTCCGTGGCGATGACCACGAGCGTATTGGTGGACTTGTCGATGCCGTAGAACACCGCGCCAGTCGTGGTGGTGGCGCGCACCGCCTCGTCAAGCCCTTGCAGGTCGCTGCTGCCGGCCGACTTCTCCTGCGCGATGGTGATGTAGGCGATCCCGCCATCTTCGATGATGCTGTCCTGCGGAGCGAGCGACAATGTCGTGCCACCCGCGACCACGCTCGCGGTGACACCGGTATCGGTCTCGCGCACCAGCGTGATCCACACCTGGCCCGGCAGCAGCTTGTCGACCTGCGTCAGGCCGGTAACCCATTGCTGCTTGGCCGAATCCCAAGTCTCGGTCAGGTAGCCATCAAGCGTCAGCGCCTTGCCCGCCTCGTCATTAATGCCGAGCTTCGGGGCGTTGAAGGTGATGCCGGATGTGGTGCCGGTGCCCGTGAGGTTCACCACCACGATCACGTCGAAGCCGGCATAATCCTGGTCGAGCGTGATGGCGCCGCCGGACAGGGCGGAAAGCTGTGCCATGGTGTCGAAGCGCATGACCGCGACCAGCGCCTCGGGATCGGCTGCCTGAATACCGATCGTGCCGGCATCGAAATCGAGTCCGCGCCCGTCCAGCAGGTTGCCGCTGGCGTTCAGCAGAATGCCCGCGGTGCCCGCACCGTGCTGCAGGCCGACAATGTTGGCAGTCTCCACGGTGCCATTGAACATGGCATTGACACCGCCGCTTCCCGTGGCATGGCCCGTGTCGACGCTGGCGCTGCCGATGATGTCATGAGGCCCGCCCGCATAGGCGGTGTTGTCGAGCACGATGGCGCGGCCATTGCTGCCGCTGGCGCCCGCCGCTGCGTCTCCGCCACCCAGGCCGCCCGCGCCACCGGACACCTTCACGTCGATGCCGTTGATGCGAATATCGGAGGCGATGAGCTGCACCGTGCCGCCCGCGCCGCCGGAACCACCCGCGCCGTCGCCGCCCGCACCACCTGCCGCGCCATTGCCACCCGCCGCGCCCGCCGCGCCGGTCGCCCCCGTGGAATCCACATTCACACCGGAACCGCCGGCCGTGCCATCGCTCCCGTTGGTGCCAAAGCTGGATGTCCCGCCGGCGCTGCCGGCACTGCCGCTCGAGCCCTGGCCACCGGTCGCCTCGAGCGTGCCACCGCCCAGCGCGACGATCTTGCCGGCGGCAATAATGGCAAAGGCACCGCCACCGCCGCCGCCCGCACCACCGGCGCCGCCGGCGCCACCCGCGCCGCCCGCGACGCCATCGCCGCCCGAGCCGCCGGCGCCGCCCTTGCCACCCAGCCCGGAGGGTCCACGCTCCGAACCGCCGCCGCCGCCGCCGGCACCACCGCCACCGCCCCCCCCCGAGCCGCCGGCGCCGCCACCCGCGCCCGAGCCGCCGGCCGCGCCACCGCCGCCGGCCGAGAGGGCGAGACCCGTGCCGCTATTGCTGCCGCCCTTGCCAGCCGCGCCATCGGCGCCCGCCGCGCCGGCAAGGCCATCAATGCTGGCGCCGGTTAGCGCATCCGAGGTCTTGCCCTTGTAGGCTTCCTTGCTGGCAATGATTTCAGGTTTCCGCTCGTCTGAATCGGAGTAGCCGCCGCCCCGGCCCCCGGTCAGCGCGCCGTCGACAAGGACCCCGCCGCCATCGCCACCCGCGCCCGCCGCACCCGCCGCGCCGCCCTGGGCCACCGTCGAGGCGCTGCCGCCCGCCGAACCGCCCGCCATCGCATGACCGCCCGACCCGCCGGCACCGCCGGCTGTACCGGAGGTGCTCGCCCCGGCCGCTGTGCCATCCTCACCCGCGAAGCCCCATTCGCCGTGATAATGACCCCAAGGAGCGTATTGAGGATCGACATTCGCGGTGCGCCGCTCGGCCCGGGAGCCGGCTCCGCCCCGGCCGCCATCGCCCCCATCACCGGCCGTGCCCGCCGTGCCGCCGGTGCCGGCTGCGCTCGTGGCCCCGCCGCCGCCGCCGCCCGCACCGGCTGTCCCCGCCGCGTCGAGCGCGCCATCGGCGCCTTCAGAGGCATTGCCGCCATTGGACTGGAAGATGACATTGGCGCCGATCTCGACGTCGCCCAGCACGTTCAGCGCCAGCGCCCGCGTGCCGATCACCTTCACTGTGGTTTTGTCGGTGATCTTGAGATTGCCGTGAATCGTGAGCGTGGCGACACCGGTGACGTCATCGACGGCCCAGATCGCGAGAGAGCTGTGCGGGCGCGACCAGGAGCCGCTGATGGACGGCGTGGCGCCACTCGTGTCGATGGTCAGGGTCGAGGCATCGCTCGTGCCGAACTGGACCACCGTGGCAGACACCGTATTGCTGAGCGACTTGACGACACTGTCGCGCTCGAACAGGCTGCGCGCCTTGACGTCGTCGACATAAAGGCTGCCCGTCCCGTCAAGCTTCCAGCTCACCTGCGTCAGCGCGGCGAAATCATCCCCGAACACCAGGGGCGTGCCCGCCATGTCGACAGTGTAGCTCTTCGCCACGGTCTGGCCGGAGAGCGTCGTACCAGTGATGGTCACCGTTCCGCTCGCGCCCTCAGCAAGACGCAGTGTCAGCCCCTGTAGGCTGAACACGCCGCCGGTGGCCGAAGTCTTCATCGTCACCGTCGTGCCGGCTGTCGAGGTCAGCACGCGCCCGCCATGGTCCTGCAGGGCGAGATTGCCGGCAGGATTGGCGGCGGCAATGGTAAAGTTGAACCCATCCTCGCTGTAGAAGCGGGTACCCATCGTCCCGTCGAAGGAAATGACGCCGAGAATGGCCGATAGGCGGTCGAAATCCGTCCGCGGATCGGTCTGGCTGACAATGCTGGGATCGGCCGACATCAGCACAAGGTCGCCATTGATCACACCGGTGACGTCGCCACCGCTGCCGGAGGTGACGGTCAGCCGGTCGCTGCTCGAAGTTCCCGCCTTGAGCACGAATTCGTCGGCACCGTCGGCATCGAGCACGACAATGCCGTCCTGCTTGAGAATACCGCCATTATAGGCCCAGTCGCGCGCCGCGCCGCTCGCGCTGTCGTCGGCGACGAAGCGTTCAACCACCTTGGAGAGCTTGGCGAAGCGATTGGTGATGCTCGTATCGATCGTGGGCGGGATGACGACGGCGAGTGTATCGCTGCCTTCCTCGCCATCGATGAACACGTCGCCGCCGACGCTGATGGCCCGCACCTCATCATTGCCGCCGCCGGCGCTCACCGTGATCTTGAGCGCGCCCTGCGCCACCGCTGTCGTGTTGACGATGACGCGGTCATTGCCCGAGCCGAGCGCGACATCGATGCCCTCGATGCCGGACGAGGTGAACGCGCCGGTCAGCAGACCGTCAAAGGCAACACCGCCGGCTTCGTCGTGAATGTCGACCGACAGCGTATCGGTCGCAGCGGAACGGTCGAGCCGCACCGCGTCCTCATGGCCCTCGCCACCATCGACCACAATGCTGGCAACGGCCTCGCCGATCACCAGCACGTCCTTGCCGGCGCCGAGCTTGGCGGTAACGGCCTGACGGATCTGGCTGACCGTCACCGTGTCGTTGCCGCCGCCGGTGTCGATACTGACGGCCCCCGATGGGCCGGTGAGCATCACCGTGTCGTCGCCGGCGCCAAGCTCCACGCTGGTCGTGCCGCCGAAGCCGGCGAAGCTTGCCAACGTCGCGGTCTTGCCATCGGCCTTGTAGGTCGCGCTGGCCCGGCCCGACATATCGGTGCCAAGGGTAAAGGCGATATTGGCGATGGCGTCGGCCTTCAGGGAGAACGACACCGCGTCGTCGGCACCGCCGCGGAGGGTCAGCATCGAGGCAATAGCCGCGAAATCACCGCTGGCCTTCCTATCGCCGACGAGGATCGTATCCGCACCATCATCGGCGGTGGCGGTGCCGGACGTGATCGTCGTTGTCACCGACGCCGAGGCGGCCTCAACCGTGAAGCGATCAGCCCCCTTCCCCAAGGTGATGCCGAGCGTCTCGACGCTGCCGGCCACATTTTTATAGGTGCCAAGGTCAATGGCCGCTACGCCGAGCCCGGTGACCCGCAGCCCGTCATTCTCCAGCACGCCGACCAGCGCGGAGGTCGCGTTGGATGCATCGATGAACAGCGAATCCGTTCCCGCGCCGCCGCGCACGCGCAGCAGGCCGGAGACGCCGGTCGGGTCGACCGAAACGGCATCGTCGCCATCACCGAGGTTGAGCAGCGCCTCGCTCGCGACCCCGCTGACCGTCAGGCGGTCCTCGCCCTTGCCGGTCCTGATCTCAAACTCATCACCTGCGGCTGCACCCGCGAGATCGAGCCACCCGGAGGTGCCAAGGCCGGTGACGCGGGTCGCGCTGCCGGCGGTGGTGAGCCCGAGCGCGAGCGAGGTGCTGGCGGATGACAGGTCGAGCAGCACGCTGTCACTGCCGTCGCCGCCCGTCACCGTGATTTTGCCGGCCAGCAGGAATGGATTAGCGGCGCTGAACGTGATCGTGTCGGCCCCGCCGAGCCCGTTCACGGCGAGGATCGTGTCGCTCTCGATGCGGCTGATGGAAATCTTGTCGCCATCCGCGCCGCCCTCGATCGTCACCTTGGCCGCCTTGAGCTGGCCATCGAGGGTGAGGATCGTGCCGTTGGCGTCGGTCTGAAGCTGCTTCTCGCCGTTCAGGCTGGGCACATCGCCCCGCAGCGTGATGCCGGCGGCGCCACCGGCCTCGATCTGCGCGGCCTGGTCCATGGTGATATTGTCGGCGGCCTTCAGCGTGACCGCCCCCTCCTTTGCCTGCACCAGCGTGGTGCGGGTCAGGCTGATGGACTCCCCGTTCGAGCTCCGCTCCAGCGTGGCGAGGGTGATGTCGCCGGTCCGGGCGATGACCGTGCCGATGGTCAGACTGCCGGTCCCCACCACATTGATGAGGCCGCCCGCGACGGCCGAGAGCGTGTGGGTTGTCACGATCAGCGCGGCATCGGTGCTGCCGATGAGCGTTCCCGCGTTGAGTTCGAGCGTGTTGACGGAACTGATGGCCGCGGTTGTCCCGGCTCCCGTGTCCGCGGCATAGATGCCGCCGCCGGCGCTCAGCGTTACAATACCCTCTCCGTAACTCTTGGAGATGCTGACGACCTTAAGGTCGTCCAGCGCGTCGATGCGCACGCTCTTATAGGCATTCGCGGTGACCGTGCCGTTCTTGATGACGACCGCAGCCTCCGCATTGCCCACCGCGCCGTACTCCGCGGCCAGCGAGATACTGGCGGCATCAATGGCCGATGCGGCACCCGCTCCATAGATGCCGCCGCTGAGGGAATTGCTGGTGATCCCGACGGTGCCGGTGGTCGAAATCGCCCCCGTCAGCTGGACGCTGCCATTTGAGGCAATCGCCACATTGCCGGCCGGTGTCGTGTCGGGTTGCTTCACCGTGGGGGTCACGAAGGCGCCCTCCGCCGTGCCACCCTCGACGACGATACTCGCTGTCGACGCACTAATGCTGGTAGCATTGATGGCGCCGAGCCGGAGCGTCTTGTTCGACTTGTTGGTGATACCCAGCGTCTCGAAGCCGGTGACGGCGAAGAACTTTGCGTCGCCACCGCCGATGGTCGCCCTCGAGGCCCCCCCATCCCAATCGGAGGGCGTGATGCGGAACAGGGCACGCGACGCGCCCCCCTGCCCCGCACTGATGTCCCCGACGGTCACGGTATCGTCCGTCACCGTCACATCCGCCGTGACACCCGATTTGGCGACCCGGCCGCTCTCATCGATGATGATGCTTGGCGCGCCAGTACCGGCGAGCTTGACGGTGCCATTGAAGTCGATCGCGCGGGTGTACTGGACCTGGCGGTTCCATGTCGCATCGCCGAAATCAACGAGCGCGGAACTGCGATAGGCATTGCTCCAGAATTGCGCGTCGGCCTGCGCATCGACGAGAACATCAAGCGTCACCGCGTTGATTTCCACATTGCGCCCGACCGTAACATTCGTGCCGATCTTGGCCAGAAGATCAGCCCTGCTGTCCGTGTCGCCGCCAAGGCCGAACATGTCGGCATTGGCCCTCGCCCGCTCGTAGATCCCGGCCTGGGCCGCCTTGAGCGTCACCGCGCGACCCGAGAGTTTGGCGGCGCCTTCAATCGTCACGTCAACGGACGAGCCTGTGCCGCCGATCGTCGACGTCGCATTGGTGTCACTCACACCGGCGCTGGTCTTCGACTCGGCATCGGAAGTCACGCGCAGCTTGGTGACGCTGGCGAGGACGTTCAGGGCCTCGCCCGCCGTGAGCGTCGTCGCGGAGACGCTGGTGAGAGTCGTTGAACTGTTGTCGGCGGTGGCGGTCGCGGACGAACCGGAGACACCACCCAGCGAATTGGTGCTGGCATCCACCGCCATCTCGGTCGCGGTGCGCGAATCGAGCGTCAGGTTTCTTCCAGCTCTCAGCTCGGCGTCGGAGTCGATCGACGTCGTGGTCGTGCTCGCATTCTTGACCGAGGCTCTCGCCAGCGACCCGGCGATGATGCCGCCGCTGCCGCCATAGGCCGTCACGTCGAGCGTCTGGCTGGCTTCACTGACGATATCGAGATTGGTGCCCGCCGTGATCGTCGCGCTGCCGATCCGCGTTTGACTAACTTGTGCGTTCTCCGCGACGGCTTTGGCGAGAATGGCGGAGCGCAGGGCGAGACTGCGTCCGTCCGCCGTGACATTGAGCGTCACATCGGCGTCCGTGCCGATGGCGATATTGGTGCCGGCGATGGAGGCATCGTCCTCGACGGTCACAGTGGTTTCGGGCGTCGCCGTCACCGTGACGCTGAGACCCGAACCGGAATCGAGTGCAAAAGAGGCAGACTGGCCCTCGGCGGAAACGGTCGCGCGGCCTTCCGCATGTAGGGCGACGTCGCCGCCGCGCAGCGCGGCCCCCCTGCCGACCGTCACGCTGGTGCGCGGATTGGCCGAGACGTTGACAAGCACCAGGCCCGCCGCCAGGAAGCCGATCTGGCCACCGAGCACCTTCGCCTCCTGCACGGTGACGACGGAATCCGCCTTCACCCTCAGGGTGCCGTTGGTGTTCACCTCGGCGTCCTCGCCGACGCTGGCGGTCGTGGAGCCGCCCACATTGATGAGCAGCGCGCCGGCCTGGGCGCTGATACCGCCGGCCGAAAGGGCAAGGCCCATCGGCACATCACGGCCGAGAACCTTCGCGTCGCGCGGCTTGAGGGTGGTATGGCGAACGGCATCCACGGTGACCGAGGACGCCCGCGCCCCGTCCGTGTTCTCGCCGATCTGCGTGCCATCGCCGATGGCGGCGAGCACGTCGACATTCTGGGTGGTCGAGAGCAGCGCCACGCCCACCGCCACACCACCCACCGTGGCAGCCGCGACGGTCTGGGCGATGACATCCGTGCTCTCCGCCCGGACGCTCACAGAGCCGACGCGGGTCAGGCTTGCGCCTGTGCCGGTGTCGCCCGGCCGGACGCCGATGTAAGCGGAAACCGAACTGGTGTCGCGGATCAGCGCCACAGCGCCACCCAGCGCGAAACCACCGCCGGCGCCGGCGAAACCAAGAACATCGAGCTCCGTCGTGCGCCTGACCGCAACGGCCACATTCACCTTGGAAGCGGCGGAAGAGGTGACCGAGACGCCCGCGCCGACATAGGCCGCGAGATCGGCGTCAAGCGAGATGACAGCGACGCCCACACCCATGCCGGCAAGACCCAGCGCCGCGCCGCCCGCACGCACCGTGACATCGACGTCCTGTGTCGCCTGCACCGTCAGCGAGCCCGTCCCGCCGTTCGCGCCAACGGTGACGAGCGCGCCATCACGCACCGAGGCACTGGTGCCGGCCGGATCGACCGCCGTGCCCACGGCTTCCACCTCCGGCGCTGCCCAGGCCCTTAGCCGCTGACGGGCCTGCCTGTCGGCCGCCGTCGCGCCCTCCGTCGGGCCGCCGCTGACGTCGGTTCCCAGCTTGCCGTGGAGCGAGGAGAGCATGCCGCTGGTCGAGTCGCTGACACTGCCGCTGTCGCCCGTCAGTGCATTGCCGGTCTTGCCGTCCGTTTCGTAGCTGTCGTCGAGATTGCCGCCGATGGAGAAGACGACAACGCCGCCCGCTGCGGCGCCAAGGCCGGCGCCGCCGGCCATGGCCGTCGTGTCCAGCGTCCAGTCGGACGCCGCCGTCACCGCGACCGACCCGCTGGCGGTCACCTGGGCCGACGGACCGATCGAGGCTTTGGTGTCGTTGCGCAGCGTACCCACAGCGACGGATCCGCCGGCCCCGACCATACCAACACCGCCGGCGCCGGCGATGAGCGTGACATCGGCTTTGTTGTCGGCCGCGACCGACACGTCGCGTGCGTCGACCACCGGCGCACGGCTGGCATTCTCGCCGATGGCGGCCGTGGTGTCGGAGTCGAGGGCGATATAGATGACCGCGCCACCGATACCGGCGATGAGGCCGCCGCCGAGGCTGGCCGCGACCGTGGTCGTATTCTCGGCCGAGCTGGCGCCGACCGTGACCCTGCCGTTCGTCGCCGTGACGGTGGCCCCGTCGCCGATCAGCGCCTTCGTGGTCTTCTCGACCGAGATGTAGTCCACCGCGCCGGCACCGCCGCCCAAACCGGCAACGCCAACCGACCCCGCCACCTGGATGATGTCGGTCGTATCCGTCGCTGTGACATCGACATCGGCGCCGGCTGTGACGGTCACGCCGCCATCGATGAGCGCCTTCGTGTTCGTGTGAATGTCGGTGATAGTGAAGCTGCCAGCCAGCGCGACCTTGCCGGCCACGCCTACACCCGCACCGACAAGAATGAGATCGGCCTCGGCCTGCGCCCGCACGGTGACGTCGCCACCGGCATTCACCAACGTCGTCGCGGCCTGCGTGCCTTTGATCTGGGCGATGGTATCGCCGGAGAGAATGATGCCGCTCGCTGCCAGCGCGCCCGCGACCGTACCGGAGCCGGCAAGGCCGCCGCCGATGCTCAACGCTTCATAGCTGCGCCCGGCCGCGACGAAAACGCCCGCCTCGTTAAAGGGCGTCGCACCCTCATTGATGCGGGCGCCCTCGCGGATTTCGGCCTTCGTGGCGATGTCGTGCACCGCCACGCTGCCAGCGATCGTCCCCGCGGCCGACCCGGCAAGTGCCGCGCCCGCCCCGATGCCGAGGAAGCGGTTGGTGCTGACCGCCGTGACCGAGAGACCCTTGCGCGTCGAGGTCAGCGCCCCGGTATGACTGCTGTCGTCGAGATCCTCATCGAAGGAATCATTGTCGATCTCCGGCGCGCGCAGGCTGAGCGTCGGGACCAGGCTGTGGCGTCCCAGAGTGCTGCTATCGGCATCGGTCACCGACACGCGGTCCGCGGCCTGTCCGCTCGCCGCGGCCGCTGCTGAGCGGTAGAGCGCGAAGCTGTCGTCGTCGATGCGCCCGACATAATAGCGCGCGCCATCCGTGAGCCCGCCCAGCGCGACGCCATTGGCGAGATAGGTGACCTCCTGCCCGGTCTTATAGCCATGGCCGGCGACCGTGATGGCCGAGCCGATCACGTCCGCGTCGTCGAAATTGACGATCAGCGGCAGGTCGGACTGGTCGGAGTTCTCGGGACTCGTGTCGCTCACCTGCCCGAAGGTGCCATCCTTCACAGAAGCGGCCATTCCTTCGCCCAGCGCGCTAACCTTGGCGCGGGCGCCGACATAGGCTTGCGTGGTGACGTCCAGCACACCGATGGCGAGCGGAATACCTGCCGCCGCCGACCCGCCGACCGTTAGATTGGCCGAGACGGCGGTAAGAACGACGTCGGAATCGGCCTCGACCACCACATTGCCGCGGGCATGGACCGTGGCATCGTCGCCGATAAAGGCGCGCGTGGTGAAATCCGCCACCGAGACGCCCGCCGTGAGAGCCCCGGCGGCCGACCCGCCGAGGCTGCCTGCCGCGGAGACGCCGAGATTGGACGCGCTGCTGTCGGCGGTGACGACGACATCGCGCTGGGCCTCGACATTCGCCTTCGCGGCGATGGAGGCTTCCACCGTGCGGGAGAGGACGCCGACATCGACGCCCGCGCCGATCGCCGCCGAGCCGCCGAGGGTGAGCGAGCCGGCGACACCGGTCAGCTCAAGGTCACCCCGCGCCTTGACCACCACATCGCCCGCGGAGGTGACCTGGCCACCCGTACCATCGGCCGCACCAATGGTCGCCGTGACCGTGTCGTCGACCGTGGTGACGCTCGCCGCGCCCGCGAGCGCCGTGCTGCCACCGCCGGAACCGGCCGCGGCGATGATGAGCAGTGGCAGGTTCGAGCGGGCTTCCACCCCCACACCCTGCCGCGCGGCGCCCTCGAGATCGGTGAAGGTCTTGGACCGGCGCGCGCTGGCATTGACCGTGGCGCCAGAGGAAATCCGCGCCGTGGTCGTCGTGCTAGCGACGAGAACGGTCGCGGACAGACCCAGCGCGGTTGTACCGGCCAGCGCGATCTGGCCGGCGCCGGCGATGATGGTCGCCCCGTTCTCGGCCAGTACCTGCACATTATTGCCGGCATCGACCTGCGAGGCACCGTCAATGGCGGCCAGCACGTCATTGTCGACGACATTGACCGAAACCGAGCCACCGAGCGCGGTCTGCGCCCCGCCGGCGGCGCCCGCCGTCAGGGTCTTGACGGTCGCCGCCTCCCGCGCGGTGACGCGGATATCGCCATCGGTGCGGACGAACGCCTTTTCGCTCTGCCCGTCATAGCTGCTGGTCCCGGCGACCGCGATACGGCTGGTGACGTCGTTGACGATGTAGTTCACGCCGATGCCGGCACCGACCGCCGTCCCGCCGGATAGCGCCAGCGAGCCGGTGAGCGAGCGGATAGAGGAATCGTCCTGCGCGCTCACCTCGACATCGCCGCCAGTGGAGCCGGAGCCCAATGCCTCGATGAAGGTAAGCCCGGTGATCTCGGCGGAGACCGAGTTGAGGACGCCGTTCACCGAGAGTGAGGCACCGACCGCTGTTTTCCCGCTGAGGGCCGCCCCGACCGCGAGCGAGGCGATCTTCGCGTTCGACTGCGCGCTGACGGTGACGCCGGCGCGCGAGGTGGTCAGCGTCGCACTGTCGATGGTCGCGGTGGTCCGCGTGGAAATCTGATTCCAGCCGAGCGCAGCGCCAATGCCGCTGCTGTTGCCGCTGAGGCCGAGCGCGCCCGCCACCGCGGTGATCTCGGCATTGTCCGTAGCCTCGACGGCGACAGACCCGGCCGTCACCGTGGCGTTCTTCAGCGTCGCAGCGGTCTGCCCGCCCTTGTCGCGCTCGAACACATCGCCATCGGTGGTGATGAGGTTCGCCGCCAGGGTGAAGCCGACCGAGGCACCGGAGCCGCCGCCGCCGCCCGCGCCGATGGCATAGGCCTCGATCTCCTGCTCATTGGCCGCGCTCACGGCCAGGTTGCCCGTGCCGAGATCGAGATCGGCCCGGCGCGTCGTGCCGAGAGCTTCCGCCTTGGTGCTGGACACCAGCATGTTGAGGGCGACCGAACCGCCCACGCCGGCTCCGGACACGCCGATCCCAACACCGCCGCCAATGGAGAAGATGTCCAGCGCGTTGCGGGCCTCCACCGCGACATCGGCCGCGCTCATGGTGGCGGGGGTCGCCGCCCCGTCCTCGCCGCGCTCGACGTTCACGCCGTCCAGCGTCGCCGTCGTCTTGCTGGTGATGTGGGTGGCCGCGACCGAGCCGCCAAAGCCGCGCTTCGACGCATTCGTGGTGACGCCGATGCCGACGGTGAAGGTGTCGATCTCGCCCGCCTGCGTGGCTTTCACCGACAACTTGCCCGGCCGCGTGCCGGCCACCGCGCCCGCGGTCGCGGCCCCAGCGAGGGTGATCAGCAGCGCGTTGCTCGGCGTCGGGCCGCTCAGGCGGTTGGCGACGAAGGATTCGGTAATGGAGGAATTCACCGTGACGGAGAACGCGCCGCCTATCGCATGGCCGCCCTGCCCGCCATAGGCAACGGTGGCGCCGCCGATGAGGTTGAACAGGTCCGCCTGGTTCACCGCCTCCACCGTCATGTCGGAGGCGGTGATGGCGCCGGTGGCGTTCACATAAGAGCGTACCGTGTCGTTGCCGACCCACACCATCGCCGCGCCGGCAAGGCCGATGCCGCTGCGCGAGGAGGGCGCCGATTTTGACGCATCGAGCGAGGCCACCTGCGACGCGCCGCCGCTGTTGCCGCCGCCGCCCGCCATGGATGATGAGGGCTTGAGATCGCCGGTCAGATCGGATTCCTGCGTCGCGTCCGATTCCAGTTCCGGCGCCGACTCCGCGTCGCCATCCCCGCTTGGCCCGCTCAGCGCGCCGGCCGCGATGATGTTGACGGCCGTTCCCGTCGCCTTGGCGGAAACGGTCACCTCAGACGCCTCGATACGGATCGCCGCCGTCGGCGTGGACCGGATATCGCCACGCGAATCGGCGCCGATGAAGGCGGTCACGTCGCGGTCGACATTGAACACGCCGAAGGCGACGCCCACGCTGGTCGTGTTCGACCCGCCCCAGACGAAGGCGCCGGCCAGGTTGAACATGTAACCGTCATTCACGGCCTCGACCGTGACCGCTCCGCCGCCGGTGATGGTCGGCGCCGCGGTAGCGGTCGCGACAATCCCGGCATCCACGCGCGAGCGCACGACCGTGACGATGCCAGAGCCGGCGATGGCATAGCTGGCATCGTCGCCCGTCAGCGCACCAGCCTGGGAGAGCGCGACCCGCGTCAGCGTCTCCGTGGCGGTAACGTCGAGCGCGCCTTCCTCGCCGATGGCGACGCGCACATCGCCCTCGATGCGGGCGACGCTGTCGGAGAGATAGACCGCCACCCCGAGCGAGCCGCCGGCGCCCGAGCCGCCGGAACGGTTGAAGAAATCAACCAGGCTGCCGCCCTTCGCTGCTTCCGCCAGACCTTCCTTGCGGATGGTGTCGGAAAGCTCCTCGCCCAGTGACCAGTTGCCGAAGCCGGCAATGTCCACCGTCTCGTGCAGCACGAGCGCGTTGACCGCGACGCTCTGCTCGTCGGACGGGCTCCAGGGCTGACCGAACAGGTCGTCGGAACGCTGATTGATGCGCGCGCCGCTGAGGATCTGCGCCTTGGCGCTGTCGTCATAGACCAGTGTGGTGATGGACCCCGACACGCCGATGGAGCCGGCCGCGCCGGTGTTGGCGAGGGCAACCGACCAGTTATTGACCAGCTGGGAGAAGCCCAGCGTGCCGTCCATTAACGTCTCGCGCGCATCCTCCGGGTCTTCGTTGAAGGCTTCGAGCTGCTTGTCGAAGAAATCGGACGGGCTCTCGCCGATCACATCCTCAAGGCTGGCGAGGAACGGATACTGCGTGGTCGCCTCGACCGTCACCGTATCCACCGCATCGACATCGGCGCTGCCGCCAATCACCGCCTTGGTGTCATTGCCGTAGACCCCGACCGTCACCGCGAGCGCCACCGCCTTGTCAGACGCGGATCCGCCGTCCTCGGGCTTCACGGTGAAGCTCTTGGCGGCCAGGATCGACTTCTGCTCGATCGCCGCCTTCACATCGACATCGGCGCCGGAGGTGATGACGGTGCGCGCCAGAGGATCGGTGCCGACCAGCGCCGACACTTTGTGATTGGTGAAGGAGAAGGCAACCGTGCCGCCGATGCTGAGCCCGCCATTGGCGCCGGCCTTCGGCGCTTCCTTGGTGGCAGCGCTCTCGTCTTCCGTGCCGTCCTTCACCTCGGCCTTGCCGCCGGCCTTGGCGGGGTCGCCATCCTCGCCGGAGGTCTCTGCGTCGGGTAGCGCGTCATCCGCCGTGGCGCCCCCAAGCAGCGCGTCGAGATAATCCTGCGCGTCACCGCCGGCGCCCGCAACGTCGCCGCGTTCCTCGCCGTCGTCCTCTTCTTCCTCCTCCGCGCCCGTCTCGGTCTCGGCGGCGTTCTCCAGCTCGACATTCAGCACCGCATGGACGCCGACGCCGGTGGTGAGGTCGTTGGGCGACAGGCTGTGCTTGTCGCCCGAGCCCAGACTGGTGAGATCGATGGCGTGCGCGCCCTCGACGTCGCTTGCCTCCTCCACAAGGCGGAAATGATCGGCATCGATGACGACGACATAATAGGTGGCGTTGTCACGCAGCCCCGAGATCGCGCGATCCGCCAGCGTCACCGTCTCGGTCGCAAGTGTACCCTTCCCATCCTGCACGGTCTGCTCGACGCTGCGGGTGCGGGTCGGGTCGACGCGGTAGACGACCTGCTGTCCATCCACGAAGCCGTGCGCGGTGGCGGTGACGAGATCGGTATCATCGTCCACCGCACTGGCCGCGTTGATCGCGACACCGCCGCCGAGGAAGGCGAACATATGCGTGCCACCGGACGGCGCGGCGCCAAGGTCGATCACCGCGCCGGTGCTGGCGTCGAGAAGCTGGAACGTGTCGGCGTCGATGACGCGCACCGCATAGGTGGCGCTGGTGCTGAGCCCGGCCAGGGCCTCGCTGTCGTCCGCCCCGTCCAGCGCGTAATGCACGGTGGTCGGCGCCGCCGGATCTGTCGAAAAACCGTGATTGCGCAGCGTGATGGTGTTGGCGACGTCGTTGAGCCGCATCAGCGTCAACCCGGCCTCATGCGCCGCGCGCGTGCCTTCCGCCGCGCGCTGGAACAGGTGCCGCCCAAGCGCTCCCCCCTGCGCCACCGCGATGGCCGGCCCCCCGGATGTCGCCTTGAGCTGGAAGGTCGACGCGTCGAGAACCTCGACGATGTAGCTCGCCCCGTCCGTCAGCCCACCGATCGCCGTTTCGCCGGCCGGCGCCTGATAGGTGATGCGGTCTCCCGTCTCGAAGCCATGCCCATCGATGCGGATCGTCGCGCCGGATAGAGCGTTCAGGCTGCCGCTGGCCGCCTGTGGAATCTGAAAGCTGTGGGTGGATTCCGGATCGAGCCCGTCCGTCCCCAGATCGATGGACGGCTTCTCGGCGAGCTGGAACGTGTCGTCGTCGGTCTTGATGACGTAATAGACGCCGCCATCCTCCAGCCCGCCAATGGCGCTGCCCGCGACGGGCGTGCCCAGCACCGGGGAAGCCTCAGCCTTGTAATAGACCTTCTGCCCCTGCACGAAGCCGTGCTCGGCAATGCTGAAGCTGTCCTCATCGAGGTCCACGACCTCGGTGTCATCGCCGTCGAACGCCTCCGGGCTTTCCGCCTCATCATCGGGCGAGCCTTCCTGAACGCTCCCGCGGGCTGTGACCCGGCCGTCGATCCGCGTCTCGACATCGGCGCTGGAGAAGGCAAGCGAGAGCGCCACGGCCCCCTTGGCATCGCCAACCGTCTTGCTGGCCGACTCGGCCTTCATCTTAAGGTTGCCCTCGGCGACAAAATTGACGTCGCCGAGGCTGGAGATGGAGGCACCCGACGCCACCGTCACATGGGCGTCGAGATCGAGCATGCCTATGATGACGGCCAGCGACTTTGCGTTGCCGGCGCTGGCGCCTCCGGCGTTTTCCGTGCTCTTGGCGGCAATCTCGACCTTGCCCTCGATCTCCAGCTCGGCGCCGGCCTTGATCAGCACGTCGTCGCCGGCCTCGAGGGTGGTCGTGCCCAGCAGTTCCACGCCCACCTTGCTGGCGGCGCTGCCGATTCCCACGGCGATCTGCGCGCCGATGGAGGTGGCGTCCTCGCCCGGCTCCACCGCCACATCCGGCCGCAGCGAGATATTTGCGCCGGACTCGATGGCGACATTGCCCGCGGCATGGATCGACGCGTCGGTGAGCGTGATCGTGGCGTCGGCACCTTTGAAGAATACCGCCGCGCCGAGATTGGACAGGGCGGAGTCGGCTACCGACCGGCCGGGGATGCTGGCGAGCTTCTCGGCCAGCGCATCCTTTAGAAAAGTCGGCAATGCCGGCAGGGCGACGCCCAGATCGACATCGTCGAGCGTGCCGGAAATAGAGGTGGCGGAAATCTCGACATTTGCGCCCGTCAGTGTCGCCTTGCCGATAGTGATGGCCGCCGCCTGCCGGTCGAAGCTGAAGGGAACCAGCGCACCCAGCACCGCCTTGGCGAGCGATTCCCGCGCCTCGACCTTGATGGTGACATCCCCGGCCTCGCCCCCCGCACCCGCCGCCCCCGCCAGAAGCTCGGCGCCGGAGGCGATGGAGAGACTGCGCGCGCCCAATTCGATCGCACCGGATTCCTCGCCCGACACGGAGGTGTCGATACGCCCGGTCTCCGCAATGGTCAGCGCATCCGCGACCAGAGTGACGGTCCCGCCACCGGTCGCGACCCGCCCCTCCAGCGTGATCGAACCGGCATTGGTCAGATAGGCGAACAGCTGCTCGTCCGGCACGCTGGGCGCCACCGCGCCGATGAGACTTCCGAAGAAGGAGCTGTCCGCGGCGTTCAGCCCCGCGTCCTCTTCCGGCTCATCGGCGAAAGGGGCATAGCCCCGCGAGGTCGTTACATCGAGATCGGCGGCGAAGTCCGGATCGAGCGTACGGATGGTGATGTCGTCGCCCGCGAAGAGCGTGCGCGAGCCCGACACGGAGAGCGACTGGCGCGGCGACTGGAAGACGATTCCCTGCCCGGCGACGGCGCCAGCGTCGGCGAAAACGAGGCGACCATCTTCAGCGGCGACACCGGCATCGCCAAGCACCAGATCATTTGCCGCGGCACGATCATCCCACAGCGTCAGGTGATTGACTTCGGAGGTGATCTCGACGGTGCCGACCTTGTCGAACAGCACCGAGTTGAAGCCGTCCGCCGCAATGATGCCGGAACTCACGGCAACGCGCCGCACGGTCAGCTCGTCGATGACCTCGTTGTTGCCCGCCGCAAAAATCAGCTTGTCGTCGCCCGCCGTGCCGGAGAACAGCACCTGGGTCGTGGTCGGGAAGCCGGCGCCGATGGTCACTGTGTCATTGCCAGCGGTGCCGACCAGCTTCACGCTGAGCACCGTCGACAGGTCAAGTTCAGAGACCGTCTGGTCGTTACGGGTGTTCACAACCTGTAGCTTGTGGGTCCGCTGGGCGTCCGCGGTCTCCACCACCCGCAGCAAAACGGAGCGCGGCTCGACGTCCACGCCGACCGTGGCAAGATCAATGGTGAGCGGCGAGGCGCTCAGCAGAAGGCGGGGTTCCAGTGCCTCGAGACGCAGGGCGGAACGACGTTCGCGCGGCGCCATGACAGCGCGCGACGCGGTGGAGCGCAACCAGCGATAAAGTTCCCGCGCGCGCTCCTGCGAACGCGCCTTCCCATCTGCACCCGCCAACACGTCCCCCAACGCCCGGGTCAAACCCGCAGGACGGCAGCCCCCACAGCGTACCGCCCCATGCCGACCGGCAATCCAGATGGCGCAGAAATGCTAAGCTACACCGAA
The DNA here is from genome assembly GCF_029760895.1 of Ancylobacter sp. WKF20. Lineage (NCBI taxonomy): Bacteria > Pseudomonadati > Pseudomonadota > Alphaproteobacteria > Hyphomicrobiales > Xanthobacteraceae > Ancylobacter > Ancylobacter sp. WKF20. The sequence continues at coordinate 847,251 of NZ_CP121679.1, read as the reverse complement.
GTACCGTCAATCTCATTAATATGAATTTCCGTATATTTCTGGGCACTGTGGCTCACTTGCCATCTGCCCGGCCGCGTTACCGCCGCAAGGTAGCGCGTGGCGGGCGATGGCGGCGGCGGAGCGCTGTTGCGTGCCGGTGTGCTGGGCCCCGATATGAATGCCTCCCGCGAATCGTCGGGAGGAGGCGGATAGGTCGCGGACGGAGCCGGCAGGCACCGATGAGCGAGGAGACGGAACAATGTCACGCAGCACCGCCGCGCTTACACGCAACCCGCTCGGCGTCCCGGGTCTGCGGCTTGATTGGCTCTGTGGCAGTCTTGCTCCCCTCGCCGCGGCGGCGCTTGCGCTGGCCCAGTTACTGGCCGTGACCTCGGCCTTTGCGCAGGGGCGCGCGCTGGAGGACAGCAGCTTCGATTGCCTCGTCGACGCCCCGGCACGGGTGAAGCTCAGCGCCGCCGTGCCCGGTCTGATCGAGGCGATCCATGTCGAGCGGGGCGACCGGGTGAAAAAGGGCCAGTTGTTGGTCGAGCTGGAATCCAATGTCGAGCGCGCGCAGCTCGCCATCGCGCGGTCGAGGGCGCGCAACGACCAGCCGGTGAAAGCGGCGCAGGCGCGGGTGAAGTTCACCGCGCAGGCGGCCGACCGCATCATTCGCCTGAAACAGACCAATCCCGGCGCCGTCACCGCGCTTCAGTTCGATGAGGTAACGTCGCAGGCCGATATCGCGGCCTTCAACCTGCGCGAGGCCGAGCTGAACCTTGAGGCCGCCGCGCTCGATGTCGAGCGGGCGCTGGCGGTTCTCGACCAGAAGCGGGTGGTCAGCCCGATCGACGGTATCGTCGTCGAGCGGACCATGGAGGCGGGCGAGTACCGCAATGAGCAGTCCAGCATCCTTACCCTCGCCCAGATCGATCCGCTGCAGGTGGAGGTCTTCATTCCCGTCGCCTATTACGGCGCGACCCCTCCCGGTCGTCACGCCGAAGTCACCTTCGACGCTCCTCTCGCCTCGCGCCATCAGGCGACCGTCACTGTGGCCGACCAGATCCTCGACACCGGCAGTGGCACCTTTGCGGTGCGCCTGACGCTGCCCAATCCCGACCTCGCCATCCCCGCCGGCCTGCGCTGCCGCCTGCGTTTCCAGAAGGACTGAACCAAGCGTAACCGCCTCGCCTTGGCGCAGCGCAGGCGTTGCTTCGGATCACCGCGCAAAGACCGTTGCAGCCGCAAAGGTGGCGGCGGCACCTGCTAACCCAATGCAATTTCAACGACATAGGTGTTCGCAGTTTCGATTTGGTCGGCGCGCCATTTCAGTACAGAACTATGAACGCCGAATGCCGCCGATTGCCCGCTAGAAGCGGCCACCAGCGTTCGCAGCAGTTCCGACTTCGATCCCATGATGCGGACGTCTTGATCTCCTTGCGCTTGCGGAACATGTGCTCGTTGAGGCACTCGTCGCGGAAGCGACCGTTCAGGCTCTCGACGAAGCCGTTCTGCATGGGTTTGCCGGGGCGCGATGTAGTGCCACTCGACACCCTGGTCTTCCTGCCATTGCAGGATTGCCCGCGATGTCAGCTCGGTGCCGTTGTCGCTGACGCCCATGAGCGGCCGCCGCGAAGGTCGATGAGGGCATCGAGTTCGCGGGCGACCCGCTGGCCAGAGAGCGAGGTGTCGACGACAAGCGTCAGGCATTCGCGGGTGGCGTCGAACCCAATCGCCGATGACGAACGTGCGCTGCAAGCCGTTCTAAGCTTCACTGTGCATTCTCGTTAACGCAATCGGTCAGGCGAATTATCGCCTTCTGCGCGTCGCGGAGATTCCACTTGAGCTCACGGTTGCCGATCCAGACTTCGATTGTGCGGGCCGTTTCGAAAAGCTGCGACATGTCCCAGCTCATCGATGTCCAGGCGCGCTGCCGGTCGGACGCGAAGCGGAAATATTCCGGCTGTTCGTCGTTGAAGCCGATGGTCGCGTCGTCGCCGTTCCTGTGTCCCAGCGCCGGGACCGAGAGGCTGTAATCCGAGCCCTTGCCGTTATGGGCTACGCGCAGCACCTGACCATTCTGGTTGGTCTCAATGATGCAGCGGTTGAAACTGTTGTCATTGTTACGGTTCAGAATCACGCGCCATCCCCCGATAGTGGCTAGGACGCGCTCGTCCGCGAGTGCGGGAGCCCCGTGAAGACTGAACGCGGCAAGGGCCAGCGCCAAAAGTGCAGGCTTGTTCATGATGTCTTTCGCAGCGATGGAGGGCGCGCGCGCAGGCTGGCCGCTCAAGGAGCTTCATAGACTTACAGCCATCACGATACCTTTGCGTAAAACCCGGTCAAGCTGCTTTCAGGCGTCCGGGGTTACCGAAACAGCGAAGTATTACCGCAATGCGGGACGCGGCCTCCCCGGTCGACGTCTGCCACGGATTCCCGGCCTAACGAACCTTGAACGGTATCAGGGGACGTGCAAAATCGGCGCCCAGTGTCTCGCAGCTAAAGCTATCGGCAGATCCGACCCTGTGGATCGGCAAGGTCTGTCGATGCCCAGGCAAGGTCTGTCGATGCTCAGGCAACGTCAGAATGCGTGCCCACGCCTGCTCCCTCCCTCCCTCCCCTTTGGCCGGACAATCCATGGACACCCGCCTGATCAAACTCCTTCTTGTTATGGCTGCACTTGTGGCCGCTGCTGGATCAGCGCGGGCGGAAGGCGAGCTTCTCTACAAATGCGGCGGCGATCTCGGCCTTGTTGTCGAGACCCATCCAGAGAACAGCAGTGGCAACTTTCATGGCACCTTCAGCGCGCCGCTCGTGCCCGATGGCAAGGGCGCCTGGGTGAATCCCGGCCGTGAATTGCAGTTCTGGCCGGAAGGCGACGGGCCGAAGCTTTTCGTTGGCGTCGAGGAGTTCTCCTGCGAGCCTGTCGCCGACGAGCCCGGCATGAAGGCAGGCGCCGAGCCGGCCGACCCCAGCTTACAGCCGACAGCCGATCTTGAAATGGTGCCCTATGGCTCCACTCGCGGCTGGGAGGTCGTCTCGCTGCATGCGGGGTCGGAGTTTGTCGGCTGTGCCGGGTCGATCAGCCTTCCGGCCGGCTTCCTCATCCTTCAGAAGAAGACGTATGGCTGGGAACTGCGCGTCCCTGCTGAACAGACGGAAGGGTTTGAGGGGGGCATTATCACGCTCGACGGACGCCGCGTGGATGCCCAGTTCGGCTTTACCGCTGAAGGCGCGGGCGAGGCGGGGCTCGACGATCGCTTTGTCGCCGCCCTCAGGAACGGCAAACTGCTGACCACCCAGATCAAAGGCACGCAACCGGTCAAGTGGCCGCTCACAGGTTCGGCGGCCGTTGTGACCAAGATCGAAGAATGCTTCAGCCGCAAGGGCCTGCTGCCCTGATCGCGATCGGCCCGGTCGGCAGATGACCGCCCGGAAAGACGACTACCCGGCGAGCCGCCCACGGTTGCGCCGGGTAGTGGCCCGCTGCGTTGGGCTGACGTTGCCCCCCAACTTCTATCCAGCGGTCAGTTCGTTCCGGCGGTTGGTTTGGCCCTCTCGGGCGGGTTGAGCGGCGTGGGCAGACGCGGAGCTATTCACGTTTCGTAGCGTCTGATCCCGGCGCTTGTGGAACGTGGCCGCGAAGGCGCTTGGCGTCTGCCATCCGATCTTGGAGTGCGGCCGGTCGGTGTTGTAATCGACCTGCCACCGGGCGAGAGCGGCCTTGGCCTGGGACAGGCTGGAGAACAGCGTCTCGTTCAACAGCTCGTCCCGCAGGCGGCCGTTGAAGCTCTCGATGAAGCCATTCTGCATCGGCTTGCCCGGCGCGATGTAGTGCCACTCAACCCTCGCGGCGTCGGCCCAGCCCAGAATCGCATTGGAGGTGAACTCGCTGCCATTGTCGCTGACGATCATCTTCGGCCGGCCGCGCTCTGCCAGCAGCCGATTGAGTTCGCGAGCGACCCTCACCCCGGACAGCGACGTGTCCGCCACCAGCGCCAGGCATTCGCGGGTGCAGTCGTCGACGATGGCCAGCATCCGGAAGCGCCGACCATCGGTCATCTGGTCGGCAACGAAGTCGAGCGACCAGCGCTCGTTCGGTCGCATCGGGATCATCATCGGCGCCCGGGTCCCGATCGCCCGCTTGCGACCGCCGCGCCGTCGGACCATCAGCCGCTCTTCGCGGTAAAGGCGAAACAGCCGCTTGTGGTTTACCCGGAAGCCCTCCCGCCTGAGCAGGACGTGGAGACGTCGATACCCGAACCGCCGCCGTTCCAGGGCGATGGCCTTCATGCGCTCACGTAGCGAGGCGTCATTCCCGCGCGCGGCTCTGTATCTCATGGTCATGCGGCAGAAGCCGGTGGCTTTACACGCCCGCCGTTCGCTCATCCCATGGGCTTCCATGAGATGGGCGACAGCCCTGCGCTCGGCAGAGGACGTCACCACTTCTTTCCCAGGAGATCCTTCATCGCGACATTGTCCAGCATCGCGTCGGCGAGCATGCGCTTCAGCTTCGCGTTCTCGTCCTGGAGCGCCCGCAGCCGCTTGGCCTCCGATACGTCCATCCCGCCGAAACGGGCCTTCCACTTGTAGATACTGGCGTCGCTGACCCCGTGCTTCCGGCACAGGTCCGCGACCGGCACCCCGGCCTCGTGCTCCTTCAGGATCTGAACCGCCCCTAGATTCCTGGACGCCTTCTTCCCTAAATTTTGAGGCAAGGAGGCCCCGATGGGCAAAGCGAACTTCACCGAGGACTTCAAACGCGACGCGGTCCTTCAGATCACCGAGCGGGGCTATCCGGTTGCGGAGGTGGCGGCGCGGCTAGGGATCAGCAAGTACTCGCTCTACGAGTGGAGGAAACGGTACGGCAAGCCTGCCGCCGTGGCCCGCGATGACGATCAGGCTGCCGAGGTCCGCCGGCTGAAGCGCGAGTTGCAGCGCGTGACGGAGGAGCGCGACATCCTAAAAAAAGCGGCCGCGTACTTCGCCAAGGATGCAAAGTGAAGTACGCGTTCATCGCCGCGCATCGCCTGCAGTTTTCGATCCGCGCCATGTGTCGGTGCCTGCGTGTCCAGCCCAGCGGCTTTTACGCCTGGCTGAAGGATCCGCTGAGCAGGCGCGCTCGGGAGGACCAACGACAGATCGAGCTGATCCGCGCGGCATGGAGCGAGAGCGGCAAGGTCTATGGCTATCGTAAGCTTCACGACGATCTGGCGGACATGGGCGAGAGCTGCTGCCCAAACCGGGTTGCGCGGCTGACGCGACTTGCCGGCATCCGGGCGCAGATCGGCTACAAGCGCCGCCCCGGCCACTATGCCGGCAAGCCGTCCCTGGCCGTCGACAACACGCTCGATCGCCGGTTCGACGTGGAGGCGCCTGACAAGGCCTGGGTGACCGACATCACCTATATCCGCACCCATGAGGGCTTCGCCTATCTGGCGGTCGTGATCGATCTTTTCTCCCGCCGCGTCGTCGGCTGGTCCATGCAGGCCCGGCAGACGACCAACGTCGTGCTTCAGGCGCTGCTGGCTGCCGTCTGGCGACGTAAGCCGAAGGAGCGTGTGTTGGTGCATTCGGACCAGGGAAGCCAGTTCACCAGCATGGAGTGGGCTTCGTTCCTGAAACACCACGATCTGCAGCCGTCGATGAGCCGTCGCGGCAACTGCCATGACAACGCCGTCGCCGAGAGCTTTTTCAACCTGCTCAAGCGCGAGCGTATCCGCCGCAAGGTCTACCGCACGCGCGACGAGGCACGCGGGGACGTGTTCGATTACATCGAGATGTTCTACAACCCCACCCGCAAGCACGCACGGAATGGGATGCTGTCGCCCATCGAGTTCGAACGGCAGTACAAAGCCAAAGCCGAGGGCGTCTAGAAAACGCGGGGCGGTTCAAATGGCCTGCGCGCGGTCTGCCGCCTGATGGTCGACAAGATCACGACGGTTCGGAAGGCGAAGTTCGGGCAGCAGGTCGGTCGCCTGGACGACGAGGACATGGTCCGGCTCAATCAGGCGATGATCGTCTTCCTCGGGTTGGCCGCGTCGCCACGGGCAAGCCGGAAAGGGAGTGAGCCATGATGTGCGGCGTCCCCGCTGTTCGAGCGTTATGCGACGCGGGGCGAAACGGTGGGCTGTGGCGTGGATATCGGCCCTTCGTCCGAGCGCGGTCCCGGGCGAAGCTGGCGTCATGGCGAGAACGCGACGACATCCCCCTTCCGGCGCATCCGCCGAGCTTGAGGCCCTGCTGGGCTATCCGTGGCCGTTTGCGGGCCGACCTCCGAAGCACAATCCCGCAACCTGGATCGTCACCGATGACTGGCCCGAAGCTGTGCCGGTCACAGAGGCCGAGATCGACGTTTTCGAGCGCTGGTTCGGCGACCTGTTCGATGATCTGCTCGGCCCGGACACCTGATCCTCTCGGGAGATACCAGTCATGACCGCACCTTTGCGCGCCGCCCTCTATCTGCGCGTCTCGACGGTGCGCCAGGCCGAGCACGATGTCTCAATTCCCGACCAGAGACGCCAGGGGGAAGCCTGGTGCGCCGCGCGGGGCTACCGACTGATCGAGACCTATGTGGAGCCGGGCGCATCGGCCACCAATGACCGCCGCCCCGAGTTCCAGCGGATGATCGAAGCGGGCACGTCAAAACCCGCGCCCTTCGACGTGGTGATCGTCCACTCGTTCAGCCGCTTCTTCCGCGATCATTTCGAGCTGGAATTCTACGTCCGCAAGCTGGCGAAGAACGGCGTGAAGCTCGTCTCCATCACCCAGGAGATGGGCGACGACCCCATGCACGTCATGATGCGCCAGATCATGGCGCTGTTCGACGAGTATCAGTCGAAGGAGAACGCCAAGCATGTGATGCGGGCCCTGAAGGAAAATGCCCGGCAAGGCTTCTGGAACGGTGCCCTGCCGCCGATCGGCTATCTCATCGTCGCGGCCGAGCAGCGCGGGGCTAAGACCAAGAAGAAGCTGGAGATCGACCCGCTCCACGCCGAGACCGTGCGGCTGATCTATCGGCTCGCCCTTGAAGGCGACGGCACCACCGGCCAGATGGGCGTCAAGAACATCGTCTCCTATCTGAACAAACGCCGCATCTTCACGCGCGACGGCGGGCGTTGGGGCATCGGACAGGTTCAACGCATCCTGACCCGCCGCACCTATATGGGCGAACATGAGTTCAACAAGCGGTCCAAGACCAAGGAACTGAAGCCGGTCAGCGAGATCGTTGTCGTGCCCGTGCCGCCGATCATCAGTCGGGACACGTTCGATACCGTGCAGGCGCTCCTCAAGGCGCGACATCCCAAGGTGACGCCATCCGCCGTGATCAGCGGCCCGACCATGCTCACCGGCCTGATCCATTGCGCCAAGTGCGGCGGGGCCATGACCATCCGCACCGGCAAGGGTGGACGCTACCGTTACTACGCCTGCTCCATGAAGGCGCGGCAGGGGCCGACCGCCTGCACCGGCATGGCCGTGCCGATGGAAAAGCTGGACGATCTTGTCGCCAGTCATCTGGAGGAACGCCTGCTCCAGCCGGAGCGGCTGGAAACGATTCTAGCCACAGTGCTCGACCGGCGGGAGGAGCGATCTGAGCGCCAGCGCGAGCATATCGCCGAGCTGAACAGGCGTGCAGCCGAATCGGAAGCCCGCCTCAGGCGGCTTTATGACGCCATAGAGGCCGGCGTCGCCGATCTGGACGACCCAGCGCTAAAGGACCGCATCGTCGGCCTGAAAGCCATCCGCGATCAGGCTAAGGCTGATGCCGACCGCGCCCAGGCCATGCTCCAGAACGCCGGGAGCAAGGCCATCACGCCGGAGATGTTGAGCAAATTCGCCGAAGCTGCGCGTCAGCGTATCCGCCTAGAGGGCGGCGGCTATCGCCGTGACCATCTCCGCGCACTCGCCCAGCGCGTCGAAGTTGCCGAAGGTGAAGTGCGGATCATGGGATCGAAATCCCGGCTGCTTCAGACGCTGGTATCGACTAATGGCGTAAACACAGTGCCCACTCAGGGACTGAAATGGCGGAGACGGAGGGATTCGAACCCTCGAGGCCCTTTTGGGGGCCTGCTCATTTAGCAAACGAGTGCCTTCAGCCTCTCGGCCACGTCTCCAGCCGGCGCGTGGCCCTTGACGGGTTCGGCAGCCAGCGGGGCTCTGTCTAGGTTTCCGGCGCCTCGCGGTCAAGGGCTTAGCGGGATTGGCATCCGATGAGGGCGCGCCGTCCACATGCCCGGCGCAAGCTAGCCGGCGCGGGAGATATCGAAAGACCGCGACCGAGGGATGACACCCCCGCCGAAGCCGGCGGCCGCGGGGCGGCGCCGGCCTGTCCGGCAGGCGGAGCGCGCCCGCGTCGGCGCGCCCGTGTTGCCGCCCCTTGCGCCGCAGCTGTCAGCGCGCGCGCTGGCCGAACAGCACTTTCTGCGCGTCCTTGTCGGTGGCGAGGTCCATCTTGCCGCGATCCTCGGCATTGACCGCCAGGCCGCGCTTCACCGCCGGGCGGGCGAGCACGCGCTCGAGCCAGGCGGCGAAATGCGGGAATTCCTTGATGTCCTGCCCCTGCCGCTCCCACAGCTTCGCCCAGCCCACGCAGGCGATGTCGGCGATGGAGTATTCGCCGGCGAGGAAGGGGCGGTCGGCGAGGCGCTTGTTCATCACGCCATAGAGCCGGTGCACCTCATTGGTGTAGCGGTCGATGGCGTAGGGAATCTTTTCCGGCGCGTAGATGCGGAAATGATGCGCCTGACCGGCCATCGGCCCGAGGCCCGCCATCTGCCAGAACAGCCACTGGTCGACCTCGACGCGCGCGCGCTCGTCGGCCGGGTAGAACAGCCCGGTCTTGCGCCCGAGATATTGCAGGATGGCGCCGGATTCGAACACCGAGATCGGCGCGCCGTCCGGCCCTTGCGGGTCGAGAATGGCGGGAATCTTGTTGTTGGGCGACAAAGCAAGGAAATCCGGGCGGAACTGCTCGCCCTTGCCGATGTTCACCGGCAGCACCTCATAGGGCAGCCCGCATTCCTCCAGCATGATGGAGATCTTCCACCCGTTGGGGGTCGGCCAGTAATGAAGCTGGATCGGCTGGGTCTGAAGCTGGGCCATGGCCTTGCGCCTTTTGGAACGCTCGTGGACGTTTCTCGCGTCCGCCCCCTGGCGGCCGTTAACCATCAGAACTAGGACGTGCCGGGCACGCTGGCAAGCGCGCCCGCGAAGCTGTGGCAAAGCCGTGGCGCCGTTGCCCACAAGCAAGAATGCCTGCCGCCGGGACCGATGTCGGCGAGTATCCGACGAAATATACATGCCCCATGGGAATGGGAGTCATGTATTCGTGATGATCTTCAACATTTCATCGTCTTTGCACCGCACTTATGCCGGGCGACGCGGCTGAAATCTTCCTTGTTCGCAGCATCGCGAACGGGATTTACGAGGGAAACATCATGACCCATCGTCTCCTCGCCGGGCTTGTCGCCGCCGGCATCGGCCTCGCCTCGGCCTCCGCTTTCGCCGCCACGCTGGCGCCGACCGCCGCGCCCGCCACCGCCACGCATCAGAAAGTCGCGAGCGCGTCCAAGACCGCCTGCCAGAAGGAATGGAAGACCGGCGAGAAGGCCGGGAAACTCGGCGGCCTCGACCAGAAGGACTTCCTCGCCAAGTGCCAGAAGGGCGCGTGACCTGCCAGAAAGGCGCCTGAGCCGCTCCCGGATCGCAGGCGGGCCGACGCGCAACCCCGGCGCCGGCCCGTCGCGCGGCCCATGATTCCGCTGGTCACGCCGGCACCGCACGCGCTGGTGAAGGTCGCGCCTGCGACGAATCACGACCTCGCGCGTTAGGAGGCGCGGACCGGCGCGGAGGCCGGCTGCTGGAGGATGGATGCCGCTCGCGAATCACCTCGCTTTGCCCGGCCTCGCCGCGCTGCTCGTGGGCGCGGCGCTGTTCCATGGAGCGCCGCTCCCCGCCCGCGCACAGGCGCCCGCGCCTGCTGCTAGCTCACCCGCCCCAAGCGCGCCCGCGCCGATGGCCGCCAAGGCCTGCGCCGATCGCTGGAATGCGCTGAAGGCGGCGAACCAGACGGGCGCGACGACCTATCGCGACTTCTACCAGTCCTGCATGGCCGGCGCCGCGCAGGCCGGCAGCGCGGGCACGGCGGCACCGGCAGCCAAGCCGGCGACGCCCACCGGCCCGGCCGCCACCGCCGCGCGCCCGACCATCCGCCAATGCGCGGACCTCTGGAACGAGCTGAAGGCGAAGAACCAGACCGGCGATCTCACCTATCGTGACTTCGCCCAGCAATGCCTCGCCGGCACCGGCCCGACCGAGCCGGCCAGAGACGCGGCAAAGGCGGATGCGACGAACGCGCCCACGGGCGTGAAGCCGGGAGACGCGTCCTCAGCGCCCAAGCCAACGGTGCCCCCGGCGACGGTGACGACGCTCGCCCCTCCACCGCCCGAGGGCCTGCAAAAGCCCAGCGACGAGGCCGACCGCGCGGCGGTGAACCGCTGCAATGGCGAGTGGCAGGCCTACAAGGCCCGGCACAATCTCTCCGGCGCCAAGGCCTGGCACGTCTTCATGGCGCGCTGCCTGCCCTGAGTAGGGCTGTCAGCCGACGGTAAAGTCGATCTTGAAGCCGTCGAGCCGCTTTTCGAAACCGAGCCGCTCATAGAAGCGGTGCGCGTCGAGCCGCTTCTTGTTGGAGACGAGCTGCAAGGAAGAGGCCCCGCGCCGTTTCGCCTCGGCGATGGCGAATTCCATCATCGCCGCTCCGACGCCCTGCCCGCGCAGATCCGGATCGACCTGCACCGCCTCGGCGATGGCGAGGCGCGCGCCGTGGCGGGTCAGCGCCCGCATCATCATGAGCTGGAAGGTGCCGACCACCCGCCCGCCCAGCCGGGCGACATAGAGCGTCGCGCGTGGATCGGCGGCGATCTCGGCGAAGGCCTGCTCATAATCGGCGAAATCGGCCGGATCGGCGCTGTCGCGCACGCCGAATAGCGTCTCGCGGGCGAGGATGGAGACGATGACCGGCAGGTCCGCGCGGGTGGCGGGCTCGACGAGAATGGGCGCGGTCGCGGGTGCGTCGCTCCCTGTTCCTGTCGCGCGATCAGCCGGCGTCACCTGATCCGTCATTCCTGATTCCCCGCCTTCCAGCCATTCGCGACGTCCTAGCGCGACGCGGGAACAATGTCGCGGTCGCCGGCTCGGCGCGCCCGCAAATCGCCAACAGGAGCGGCCCCGTCCCGAGTCTGAGACGATGATGTCGGCCATATGCTGGCAAATTGGCAGCGGCGATCACGCGCCGCTGCCGCGCGGGGCTCCCCCTGCGGGTGGGATCGGCCGGTGCGGGTTGATCCGGCCTTGGTGCCCACTCACGCGTCGGGGGCGACCTGGTGGTTGGCGAGCAGCTCGAGCGCCTTGACCAGCGCCGAGTGGTCCCACGCCGCGCCGCCATTGGCCGCGCAGGCGCTAAACAGCTGCTGCGCCAGAGCCGTCGAGGGCAGCGACATCTGCATCTGCCGCGCGCCGTTCAGCGCCAGGTTCAGGTCCTTCTGGTGCAGCTCGATGCGGAAGCCCGGGTTGAAGGTACGCTTGATCATGCGCTCGCCATGCACTTCCAGAATGCGCGAATTGGCGAAGCCGCCCATCAGCGCCTGGCGCACCTTGGCCGGGTCGGCGCCCGCCTTCGAGGCGAAGAGCAGCGCCTCGCCGACGGCGAGAATGTTCAGCGCGACGATGATCTGGTTCGCCACCTTGGTGGTCTGGCCGTCGCCATTGCCGCCGACGAGGGTGATGTTCTTGCCCATCTTCTCGAAGAGCGGCTTCACCGTCTCGAAGGCCTGCTCGGGGCCGCCGACCATGATGGTGAGCGAGGCGGCCTTGGCGCCGACCTCGCCGCCGGAGACCGGCGCGTCGAGATAGTCGCAGCCGAGCTCGTTGATCTTCCTGGCGAATTCCTTGGTCTCGACCGGCGCGATCGAGCTCATATCGACCACGATCTTGCCCGGCGTCAGGCCCGCCGCGATGCCGTTCTCGCCGAACAGCGCGGCGGCGACATGCGGGGTGTCCGGCACCATGGTGATGATGATGTCGGCGTTCTTCGCGACCTCCGTGGCGGTCGCGGCGGCGACGCCGCCCTTGCCCGTCAGCTCCGCCGGAACCGGCTTGATGTCGTAGAGATACAGCTCATGGCCCGCATCGATCAGGTGGCCCGCCATCGGCGCGCCCATGATGCCGAGACCGACAAATCCAACCTTCGCCATCTCAGATGTCCTCGCTCGTTGAACCGGTCTCAGGCCTTGAACTTCTTCGCGATGGCTTCGGTGCTGCGCGCCAGCGTGCCGGTGTCGATGCCCACCGCCGTGAAGGTGCTGCCCGCCGCCATGTAGCGCCGCGCCAGCGTCTCGTCGCCGGTGAGGATGCCAGCCGGCTTGCCGGTGGCGACGATGCGATGGAGCGCGCCCTCGATCAGCTCGACGATGTACGGGTTCCCCTGATCGCCGAGATAGCCGAGATCGGAGGACAGGTCGCCCGGCCCGACGAACAGGCCGTCGATCCCGTCCACCGCCGCGATGGCCTCGATATTGTCGAGCGCCTGCTTGGTCTCGATCTGCACGAGGATGCAGATCTCCTCATGGGCGCGGGCGTGGTAGTTGGCGACGCGGCCATAGCGCGAGGCGCGGGCCGCCCCGGCAAAGCCGCGAATGCCGTGGGGCGGAAAGCGCGTCGCCGCGACGGCCGCCTGCGCCTGCTCCACCGTCTCGACCATCGGCACGAGGAAGGTGAGCGTGCCGATGTCGAGGAAGCGCTTGAACACGATCGGGTCGTTGACGGGAATGCGCACGATCGGGTGCGTGGTGTTCTCCATCATCGCGTGAAGCTGCGCGAGCACGCCGGGCACGTCGTTCGGCGCGTGCTCGCCGTCAATGATCAGCCAGTCGAAGCCGGAGCCGGCGAGGATCTCGGTGGCGGTCGGGCTCGCCATGCTGTTCCAGAAGCCGATCTGCTGGCGGCCGGCCTTGAGGCCGCGTTTGAAGCTGTTGACGGGCAGGTCCACGGGTCAGCGTCCTTGTCGTAGGGGAAGGTGAGGGAAAAGGCCGGGCCGCTACTCGGCGAGGGCCTGCTTGCGTGTCTTCAGCACCGCTGGCGACAGCATGGCGAGCAGCATGAGCGCGACGATGGCGAGCAGCAGCGCGCTGATCGGGCGGGTGACGAACACCGACGGGTCACCATCGGAGAGCTGCATGGCGCGGCGGAAATTCTCCTCCAGCTGCGGACCCAGCACGAGGCCGAGCAGCAGCGGCGCCGGCTCGACGCCGACCTTGATGAAGAAGTAGCCGACCACCGCGCAGCCCAGCATCAGCCAGACATTGAAGGCGCTGTTGGAGATGCCGTAGGTGCCGATGCAGCAGAACAGCACGATGGCCGGAAAGAGCAGCCGGTACGGGATCTTCAGCATGGAGACCCACAGGCCCACCAGCGGCAGGTTGATGATCAGCAGCATCAGATTGCCCGTCCACATGGAGGCGATGACGCCCCAGACCAGTTCGGGCTGCTCGGTCATCACCTGCGGGCCGGGCTGGATGCCCTGCATCATCAGCGCGCCGATCATCAGCGCCATCAGCGCGTTGGCGGGGATGCCGAGCGTCAGCAGCGGGATGAAGCTGGTCTGCGCGCCGGCATTATTGGCGGCCTCCGGCCCGGCGACGCCCTCAATGGCGCCCTTGCCGAAACGCGAGGGATCCTTGGCCAGCTTCTTCTCCAGCGCATAGGCGGTGAAGGGCGGCAGCGCCGCGCCACCGCCGGGCAGCACGCCAAGCGCCGAGCCGATGAAGGTGCCGCGCAGCATGGCCGGAAAGGCGGCCTTGAGATCGGCGCGGGTGGGGATGAGGTCGCGCAGCTTCTGGCTCACTACCTGCCGCACGGCCGGGCGTTCCAGATTGGCGATGATCTCGGCGAGGCCGAACATGCCCATGGCGACCGGCACGAAATCCAGCCCGTCCGCCAGCGCGGGGACGCCGAAGGTCATGCGGGCAATGCCGGAATTCACGTCGATGCCGACGGTGCCGATCAGCAGGCCGAGAAACACCATGGCGAGCGACTTCGCCACCGAGCCATGGGCGAGGATGACGGCGGCGAACAGGCCGAGCACGAGCAGGCTGAAATATTCGACCGCGGTGAATTTCAGCGCCAGCGCCGCGAGCGGCAGGCTGAGCACGGCGATGACAACCGTCGCGACGGTGCCGGCGAAGAAGGAGGAGATGGCCGCGATGGCCAGCGCCGGGCCCGCCCTGCCCTGCTTGGCCATCTCATGCCCGTCGAGGCAGGTGACGACCGAGGAGGTCTCGCCGGGCACATTGACGAGGATCGCCGTGGTCGAGCCGCCATATTGCGCGCCGTAGAAGATGCCGGCGAGCATGATGAGAGCGGAGGCCGGGGCAAGGCCGAAGGTGAAGGGCAGCAGCAGCGCCACCGTCGGAATGGGGCCGATGCCCGGCAGCACGCCGATGGCCGTGCCGATCACGACGCCGATCAGGCAGTAGAACAGGTTGTTCCACTGCAGCGCGGTCGAGAGGCCGAGGAGGAGGTTGTCGAAGAGTTCCATGGCGCGTCTGAATGCTCACCAGGGCCAGATGGAGACGGGCAGAGCCAACGCCTTGATGAAGAGCAGCACCGCGCCGGCGGTGATGGCGAAGCCGAAGACGATCACCTCGACGAAGCGACTCTCGCGGCTCGCCACGGCGGCGATGAGGATGGCGGCGAAGGAGGCGAGCGCGAGCCCCGCATTCTCGATCAGCAGCGCGAACACGCCCACCGCCGCGCCGACGCCCAGAATGGGGCGCAGCTGAACCGGGTCGATCCCGGCATGGCCGCGCAGCAGGCCCCGCCCGGCGAAGAACAGGCCGAAGGCCAGCAGGATCAGGGCAATGGCGCGAGGCATGTAGCCCGGCCCCATATCGGCGGCGGTGCCACCGTTGAGCCCGCGCGTGGCGACGAGGGTGCCCGCCGCCACGGCGATGAGGAAGGCGCCGAACGCAAGGTCCGGCCAGTCGAAGCGGCGGCGGGTCACGGCGCGCTCCGCTCAGTTGGTCTTGATGTCGGCAGCGCGGACGATGTCGCCCCAGCTCTTGATGTTGGTCGCGAGCCAGGTCTTGACGTTCTCCGGCGAGCCGGGACGCACCGAACCGCCCTGCTCGGCGATCTTTTCCTTGATGTCCGGCATGGCGAGAATCTTGTTCAGCTCGGCATTGAGCCGGGCGACCACCTCGGGCGGGGTCTTGCCGGTGGTGAGCAGGCCCTGCCAGGTGCCGGCGTCGCTCAGCGGGAGCTTGGCTTCCTTGAAGGTCTCGACAGTCGGCAGCGCGGCCAGACGTTCGTCGCCGGTGACGGCGATACCGACCAGCTGGCCATTGGTGACGAAGGGCAGCGTCGCCGTGGCGCCGTTGATGATGACCGTGCTCTCGCCGGACACCACCGCGCGCGAGGCGGCCGCGCCGCCCTTATAGGGCACGTTCTTCCAGTCGATGCCGAGATCGCGCGCCAGCGCGACGGCGGTGATGTGGTTGAGCGCCCCCACGCCGGAATTGGCGACTGCCAGCTTGCCCGGATTGGCCTTGGCATAGGCGACCAGCTCGGCGACGTTCTTGGCCGGCACGGCGGGGTTCACCGCCAGCACATAGGGACCGAACATCACCATGCCGACCGGCGCGAGATCGGCCTCGACATTGTAGGACAGGTCCGGGAACAGGCTCGGGGCAATGGCGAGCGAGCCGATATCCATCAGCAGCAGCGTATGGCCGTCGGGGCGTGCCTTGGCGACGGTGTCCGCGCCGATATTGCCGGCCGCGCCCGGCTTGTTCTCGACCACCACCGGCTGGCCGACGGCCTCGGAGAGCTTCGGCGCGATCAGGCGGGCGAGAATGTCGGACGTGCCGCCGGGGGCGAAGGGCACGACGATGCGCACCGGGCGATCGAAGCTCTGCGCGGCGGCGGGGCCGGCCGCGAAAGCCGGCGCGAGGACGGAAAGAGCGAGAGCGGCCGCGGCCGCCTTGAGAATGCGAAGGCTCATTGGCGTTACCTCCAGGGAGTGGCGATGGCGACGTTGCGCCTTGCTTGTTGGGTGGCGTCGTCGCCTCCACCTTCAATCTAGGTCGCTTTCGATGCGACAATGAGTTGTTCTCGGCATTGATCAATGCCACTTTTGGATCAATGTTCGAGCTCAGCCATCTCCGCTGCTTTGTCGCCGTTGCCGAGGAACTGCATTTCGGCCGCGCCGCCGCGCGCCTCAATCTCACCCAGCCTCCCCTCAGCCGGCAGATCCAGCTGCTCGAGCATACGCTGGACGTGAAGCTGCTGGAGCGCACCAGCCGCTCGGTCAGCCTCACCCGCGCCGGGCACAGCTTCCTGCCGGAGGCGCGGCGCCTCCTGCGCCTCGCCGAGGGGGCGGCGCTGGCGGCGCGGCGGACGGCGAGCGGCGATGTCGGCTCGATCACCCTCGGCTTCACCGCCGCCTCCGGCTACGATTTCCTGCCGCGCCTTATCACCCAGTTCCGCGCGGCGGCGCCCGGCATCGACCTCGTGCTGAAGGAGATGGTGTCGACCGACCAGTTCGAGTCGCTGACCTCCGGCCTGATCGATGTCGGCCTCGTCCGCCCCACCTTCAACCGCCGGGAAGTCGTCTCGCTCTGCGTGGTGCGCGAGCCCTTGATGATGGCCGCGCCGGAAGGTCACCCCCTCACCCGCGCTCCCGAGGTCCAGCTGGCCGATCTCGACCGCCAGCCCATGGTGACCTATTCGCCCTATGAGGCCCGCTATTTCTACGATCTGCTGGCGACACTCTTCGCCACCGCGGGGATCACGCCGCGCTATGTGCAGCATATCAGCCAGGTTCACTCGATCCTCGGCCTGGTGAAGGCCGGCCTGGGCGTCGCTCTCGTGCCCCGCGCCGCGCGCAATCTGCGCTTCGAGGGCGTGGCGCTACGTCCCCTCGCGACCGGCGCGTCCCCGATCGTCGAGCTGCATGCCATCTGGCGGCCGGGCAACACCAACCCGGCCATCCCCGCCCTTCACCACACCTTGCAGGATCTGGTGACGCGGCCGGAGTCCGACCTCTAACCCGTCGCGCGCGACGCGGGCCGGCAAGGGGGCGCCGACGGGCGCCGACGGGCGCCCCCGCCTCAGATGCCCAGCTTGGCCTTCAGGAGGTCGTTCACCGTCTGCGGCGCGGCCTTGCCGCCGGTCTGCTTCATCACCTGGCCGACGAACCAGCCGAGCATGGTCGGCTTGGCCTGCACCTGCGCCACCTTGTCGGGGTTGGCGGCGATGATGGCATCGACCGCCGCCTCGATGGCGCCGGTGTCGGTGACCTGCTTCATGCCGCGCGATTCGACGATGGCGCGCGGGTGGCCGTCCTTTTCCTCGGCGATGATGATCGCCAGCACGTCCTTGGCCATCTTGCCGGAGATGGTGCCGTCGGCAATCAGGTCGACCAGCCCGGCGATCTGCACCGGGGTGATGTGGGTCTCGTAGACCGAGAGGCCGGAAGCATTGGCGAAGGCGGAAACGTCGCCCATCACCCAGTTCGCCACCGCCTTGGCGTCGCGCACGGTGCCGCCATGGGCCACCGCCGCCTCGTAATAATCCGCCGTCTCCTTCTCCGCGACCAGCACATCCGCGTCATAGGCGGACAGGCCATAGTCGCGGATGAAGCGCGCCTTCTTCTCGTCCGGCAGCTCGGGCAGATGCGACGCCAGCTCGTCGACGAAGGCCTGGCTGAATTCCAGCGGCAGCAGGTCCGGGTCGGGGAAGTAGCGGTAGTCATGCGCTTCTTCCTTGGAACGCATGGAGCGCGTCTCGCCCTTGCCGGGATCGAACAGGCGGGTCTCCTGCTCGATCTTCCCGCCATCCTCGATGATGCCGATCTGCCGGCGGGCCTCGGTCTCGATGGCCTGGCCGATGAAGCGGATGGAGTTGACGTTCTTGATCTCGCAGCGCGTGCCGAAATCATCGCCCGGCTTGCGCACGGAGACGTTCACGTCGGCGCGCAGCGAGCCCTTCTCCATGTCGCCGTCGCAGGTGCCGAGATAGCGCAGGATGGTGCGCAGCTTGGTCACATAGGCCTTGGCTTCCTCGGAGGAGCGCAGGTCCGGCTTGGAGACGATCTCCATCAGCGCGACGCCCGAGCGGTTGAGATCGACGAAGGACTGCGTCGGGTGCAGGTCGTGGATCGACTTACCCGCGTCCTGCTCCAGATGCAGGCGCTCGATGCCGACCTCGATCGGCCCGTCCGGCGTGTCGACCAGCACCACGCCCTCGCCGACGATGGGGCTCTTGTACTGGCTGATCTGGTAGCCCTGCGGCAGGTCCGGGTAGAAATAGTTCTTCCGGTCAAACACCGAGCGGTTGTTGATCTGCGCCTTCAGCCCGAGGCCGGTACGCACCGCCTGCTTGACGCATTCCTCGTTGATCACGGGGAGCATGCCCGGCATGGCCGCGTCGACCAGCGAGACATGGCTGTTCGGGTCGCCGCCGAATTCGGTCGAGGCGCCGGAGAACAGCTTCGAGTTGGAGGTCACCTGGGCATGGATTTCCATGCCGATCACGATCTCCCAGTCGCCGGTCGCACCCTTGATGAGCTTCTTCGGGTCGGCGGGGCGGGCGTGCATGTTCATCGGTCGGACCTGCTCGTTCGGCTGTACTGGCCGTTTCCCTACCCCGCGCGCGCGGCTTCGACAACCGCCACGCGGGCCGGATGACCGCGTTGAGCCAGATCAAGGCCGCGAGAACCCTCCGCGTCCATGCTTTCCCGCGTCACGGGGAGGCTTTCATGCAGGTGGACACGATCGACGAGCGGCTGGCCCTGTTCCGCGCCATGATGGAACATGCCGGTCTGTCCCCCGACAGCGGCATCGTCTCCGACGAGGAGCTGCGCGCCGCCGCCCAGCGGTGCCTCGGCTGTCGCGCGGCGGAGGAGTGCCATCACTGGATGGCCGACAAATCCCCCGCCGACCCGGTGCCCGGCTTCTGCCGCAACGAGGGTCACTTCGCGCAGTGGGTGGCGGAAACCATCGCCCGCGAAACGGCCGCGCTGGAAGCGTAGCCCCCGGCCCGGCCGCAACCGGTCAGTGCAGCGAAAGCCGGTAGATCAGCACCCGTGTGTCGACATCGGCATCGGCCTTGTAGTCGGCGCCGACCTGATGGCCTTGCGTCGTCAGGAAGTCGTTGTCATTGGCGATCAGCAGGAAAACGTCGTTCGGGTGCGCCGGATCGAGCGCCGGCGCAAGCGCCATCGATTCCCACTTCTCCGACAGGTCGGTCGCGTCATGCGGCGCGCCATTGTGCAGGCCGGCCTTGGCCAGCTCGGCATTGTCGTTGAGGTCGACCACCGGGCCGGTGAGCGTCGCTGGCGTCACGGAGGGAACGACCACGCCCTTGGGCGCCACTGGCGTCAGCCCGTCGAAGGCGCTGCCGGCGATGTTGGTGGCACCCGTGAAATCGAGCAGATCGACGCGGCGGTAGAGCGAGGTATCGCCCTTCACGCCCCAGCCATTATTGCTGTCGCGCGAGAGCAGCAGGAAGCGGCCATCGCCCAGAGGCGCCAGCTCGCTCTGCGCGGCCACCAGCGTCTTGTCGCCATCCTTGAACAGCGGCAGCGGCACGACATATTCGCCGACCAGCGCGAGATGGTCGGGATCAGCCGCGTCATAAACCAAAGCGCGGGTGTTCTGGCGGGTGGATTTCTTGTCGCCGCCATCCTGCCGCAGCGCGCTTTGCAGCACCACGGTCAGGCGCTTGGTCGCCGGCTCATAGGCGAGGCCCTCAAAGCCCTGATTGTTCTGCCGGCCGGTCTCGGGGTCTTCCACCCCGGGCTTGGGCGCGCCGGGGCCGGGATTGTTGGACGAGAAATCGAGCTTGCCCTGGCGCATCGGCAGGAAGGCGGCCGGCGGCAGGGTGGCGGAGAGCATCCGGCCCTCGGCGCTGAAGTGATAGAGCGCCGGCCCGTATTCGTCGGAGATCATCAGCGAGCCATCCGGCAGCCGCACGATGGCCTCGGGATCGAGGCTGACCGCGCCGGTCGCCGCGCCGGGCAGGCCGAGCCCGCCTGCCGGGCCGACGCCATTGGTGGTGTTGAGCGTCACCGGATCGAGCCCGCTCATCGGCGTGCCCGTGGTGTCGGTGAGCAGGAAACTGTCCTCCAGCTTCAGCGTCGCCACCGCCGCCTTGCCTGGCGCCGGGGTGTCGAAGGCGATGGACAGCCGGTTGAGGCGGACGTGGTAGTCGGTCGTGCCCTCGACATTGTAGCCGCGGTCCGGCAGCAGCAGGAACTCGCCGGCATAGCCGGTGGCGGTCTTCGTCCAGGACAGCAGGGTCATGCCGGAGCCGGAGCCGAAGGTCTCGCCGAACCGGTCGCGCAGCGTGGCCGGCAGCTGTCCGCTGGCGACGAGGCCCTGATTATGCGGCAGGTCGGAAAGCCCGGCGGCAAAGGCGGCCGGCGCGGCGAGCGCCAGCAGCAGGCCGAGAGCGGCGGCACGGCCGGCAGTGGAGAGCGGATGCAGCGTCACGGGAGCCTCCCATCGGACGAGGAAGGCCGCTTCTAGGCGCGGTTCTTGACAGCACCGTGAACGCCGTAACGTAAGCACTACAAGGATTTGGCGGGGCTTTGAGCGCTACCCCAGCCGCTCGTTCTCGTAGGCCACCACCCAGTCGATCAGCACGCGCCAGAGCTTCTCGGCGAGCTCCGGCGGCACGCCCTTGATCTCGGCCTGCGCCATCACCTTCTCGACGACGTCCTCGACCCGCTCGGGCAGGAGAGCCGCGAGGCCCTCCGCCTGCTTGATGGCGATGACGTGCTTGACCACCTCGAAGCGGCGGGCGAGCAGCTCGACCATCTGCGCGTCGATATGGTCGATCTCCGCCCGGAAGGGCGCGAGCGCGCGCTCGTTCTCGGGCAGGATCCGCGCCATCACAGCCACCACTTCTCCGGGATGTCGAACCGGCCGGCCGCATCCTCGATCACCTGGCCGAGCGCGAACAGCTCCTGCTCCTCGAACGGCTTGCCGATGAGCTGGAGGCCGAGCGGCAGGCCCTCGGTGGAGAGCCCGGCCGGCACCGAGATGCCCGGCAGGCCAGCCATGTTCAGCGTCACCGTGAACACGTCCTGCAGATACATCTCCACCGGATCGGCGCCCGACTTCTCGCCGATGCCGAAGGCGGGCGACGGGGTGGCGGGGGCGAGCACGGCGTCGATGCCGCCGGCGAAGGCGGTCTCGAAGTCGCGCTTGATCAGCGTGCGGACCTGCTGCGCCTTGAGGTAATAGGCGTCGTAATAGCCGGCCGAGAGCACATAGGTGCCGATCATGATGCGCCGGCGCACTTCCGCGCCGAAGCCGGCGGCGCGGGTCTTCTCATACATCTCGACAATGTCGCGGCCGGCCACGCGCTCGCCATAGCGCACGCCGTCATAGCGCGCGAGGTTGGACGAGGCCTCGGCCAGCGCCACGATGTAATAGGCCGGCAGGGCGTACTTCGTGTGCGGCAGGCTGATCTCGACGATCTCCGCCCCGGCGTCGCGCAGCATCTGCGCGCCCTTGTCCCACAGCGCGGCGATCTCGGCCGACATGCCGTCGACGCGGTATTCGCGGGGAATGCCGATGCGCTTGCCCTTCACCGAGGCGCCGCAGGCCTGCTGATAATCCGGCACCGGCAGGTCGACGCTGGTGGAATCCTTGGCGTCGTGCCCGGCCATGGCGCGCAACAGCAGCGCCGCGTCGTTCACCGAGCGGGCGATCGGCCCAGCCTGGTCGAGCGAGGAGGCATAGGCGACGATGCCCCAGCGCGAGCAGCGGCCATAGGTCGGCTTGATGCCCACCGTGCCGGTGAAGGCCGCCGGCTGGCGGATCGAGCCGCCCGTATCGGTGCCCGCCGCGCCGGCCGCCAGATGCGCCGCCACCGCCGCCGCCGAGCCGCCGGAGGAACCGCCGGGCACGAGGGGCTGCGTCGAGCCGGTGCGCCGCCAGGGGTTCACCGTCGGGCCGAAGGCGCTCGATTCGGTCGACGAGCCCATGGCGAACTCGTCCTGGTTCAGCTTGCCCAGCAGCACCGCGCCGGCCTGCCAGAGATTGGCGGTCACGCTCGATTCATAGGGCGGGACGAAGTTCTTGAGGATGTTGGAGCCGGCCGTGGTGCGCACGCCGTCCACGGCGTAATTGTCCTTCACCCCGAGCGGAATGCCCTCGAGCGGCCCGGCCTCGCCCTTGGCGATGCGGTCGTCGCTCGCCTTGGCCATGTCCAGCGCCTTCTCCGGCGTGGTCAGCACATAGGCGTTGAGCGCCCCGGCGCTCTCGATGGCGCCGAGATAGGCGGTGGTGAGCTCGGTGGCGGTGAAATGGCCCTGCGCCAGCCCTTCGCGGGCGGCGGTGATGGTGAGGCGGGTGAGATCGGTCATCGCGCTCACTCCACCACTTTCGGCACGGCGAAGAAGCCGTCTTCGGCCAGCGGGGCGTTGGCCAGCACGCGCTCGGGATAAAAGCCGTCGGTGACGGCGTCCGTCCGCAGCGGCAGCGTCATCGGAATGACGCTGGTCATCGGCTCGACGCCGGTGGTGTCCACCTCGCCGAGTTGCTCCACGAAGGCGAGGATGGCGTTCAGCTCGCCCTGGAGGTGGCTTACCTCTTCCTCCGTCACGGCGATGCGCGAGAGATGCGCGACCCGCCGGACCGTCGCCTGATCGACCGACATCCGAAATCCCACTCAACGAGAACGATGCGCGCCCTATAGCAGGCGGGCACCGCGCCCCGCAACGCGCGGGGCGGCGCATTGCGGGGCGTGGGCATCGGCTGCGATCAGGAGCGCGCCAATTCCAGGCACTTGCCGGCGGCTTCCGCGTTGGCGCGCGCCGTGCCCTGGTCCATCTGGCCGGACATGACAAGCGAGCGGGCCGAGCTGGTGATCGCCGCGCGCACATCGCCGCCCGCGTTCACCGCGCCGGCATAAATCTGCTGGCCGGCGGCGGGGAGCTTGGCGGCGCAGGCGCTGCCGGCGGCGGCATCGGCGAAAGCCGGCGACGCGGCACCGAGGGCGAGAAGCACGCCGACAGCGGCGGCGCGGGAAAGAATCGTCATGGTCATCTCCTGGAACACGAAGAAAAGAGAAGCGGGGATCAGCGCAGGCCGGGCATATTGACCCCGCCGCCGCCATTGACCCCCGGGCCGGGGCGCGCCACGGCGCGCGAGTTCGGCGTGCCGGGCGCACCGACGCCGGGCGCACCGACACCGCCGACGCAGCCGACCGGGTAGCCCGGACGGGTGCAGTAGACGGCGGCCCGCGCCGCCGGGGCGGTGCCGACGCAGCCGACGGGATAGCCGGGGCGCGTGCAGTACACCGCCGCGCGCACCGCGGGCGTCGGCCGCACCACGCAGCCGACAGGAACGCCGGGGCCGGTGCAGTAGATTACCGCCGCCGAGGCGGGGGACGGCCCTAGCATCGCAAGGCCGCCGGCAAGGATGGCCGCAGCCGACAGAGCGCTGAGGGAGAGTTTTCCGGTCATATCGCCTCCTTAGGTTGACATCACGGAGCGGAAGCGGCGCGATAATGCGCCGCCGGACATAAACGGCAATGTCGATTATTGATCGGATCGTGGCATCTCGGCCTGCCACGCACCGATAACGGATCAGCCCGCCGAACCGGACGCATGATGCCGCCAGCCTTTTCCGCCGCTGCCGCGAGTTCCGCTCCGATGGAGGCAGAGGCGCTTGCCGCGCTGCTCGCCCTCGAATCAGTCGAGCGCGAGGCGCTGCGCCAGCATCCCGCCTTCCCGGCCACGGCCTTCGCGGCGGCCCGCAGCCTCAGCGCGCAGTATCGCGGCAATGTGCTGCTCACGCGCATCCTGAACGACCGGGGGCGCATCGCCCTCGCGCTGCTGATGCTCAGCATGCACCTCGAATCGGCGCCCGATTCGCCCGGCCTCACCGCCGGGCGCCTGAAGGCGGAGGCCACGGCGCTGCGTCTGTGCAGTCCCGGCCGGGTGACGGCGGTGCTCGCCGCCTGCCGGCTGCTCGGGCTGGTCGTCCAGGCCCCGGACGCGGACCGGCGCCGTCACCGGCTGGCCCTCACCCCGCGCATGATGGCGATCCACACGACGCGCTGGCGCGGCATGCTGGAAGCGATGGCCCCGGCCTCGCCGGAGGGCGCCCGCGCCGCCGCCCATCTCGACAATCCGCGCTTCCTCGAGCCCTTCGTCGACACGATGCTGGTGCCGTTCCGCGCCGGCTGGCGCATTGTCGGCGAACTGCCTTGCCTTGAAATCTTCGCCGACCGCGACGGCGGGCTGATGGTGGCCTTCAGCCTGTTCGACGCGGCGCGCACCGGCACGGCCTTGAGCGTCGCCCATCTCGCCCGCGAATGCCGGATCTCCCGCTCGCATGTGATGGAGATGCTGCGCGCCGCCGCCGAAGCGGGCCTCGTGCGGCGGGACAGCGGGCGAAGCAGCGAGGGCGGCGTACTGGCCGAGCCGGCGCTGGTGGAGGCCATGCAGATGCTGATGGCCACCGCCCTCGCACGACTGACCCGCGCCTCCCGCGCGGGCCTGGCGGCGATCGGTGCCACGTCGGTATCGGACGCGGCGTGAACCGGTCGCCACCCCGCCGGGCGGTCCGCCGGCGGCGTGGCGTCGGATGTTAGGGTTTCAGCGCGTCACGGCTTGGGAAAGTCGTGGGCGACGCCAAGCGGCGGCACCACCACCGTCGCTTCCTCGCCGACCAAGGACACGAAGCGGTCGGCATTCGGCTCCAGCAGGCCGAAGGTGGCGTAATGAGCGGGAATGATGGTCAGCCCGCCGAGATAGCGCGTCACCGCCACGGCGGCGGTTTCCGGCCCCATGGTGAAGCGGTCGCCGATCGGCAGGATCACGATGTCCGGGCGGTGGATCTCGGCGATCAGCGCCATGTCGGAGAAGATGTCGGTATCGCCCATGTGCCAGAGCGTCGGCTCGCCCGGCGCCTTGACGATGAGGCCGTTGGCGTTGCCGAGATAGACGCTCGCCCCGTCCACCACCATGCCGGAGGAATGGTCCGCGCGGACCATGCTGACGGTGAAGCCCGGCAGATGGATGGTGCCGCCGGTGTTCATCATCTCAAGCTTGTCGAGCCCCTGCGTGCCGAGCCAGCCGCAGAGATCGGCATTGGCCACCACCGTCGCGCCCGTCGCCTTGGCGATGGCGACGGTGTCGCCGACATGGTCGCCATGGCCATGGGTGAGCAGGATGTGGCTCACGCCCTGGCTCGCCTCGTCCACCGTGCCGGTAAAGGTCGGGTTGCCGGACAGGAAGGGGTCGACCAGCACCGCCGTGCCGGCAAATTCCAGACGAAAGGCGGCGTGGCCGTACCAGGTAATCTTCATCATGCTCTCCCTTGGGGCTTTCCCGGCGGATGACGGCGGCAAGATAGTGCGCCGGATGGGTGGCACAAGGTGCCGGTCCGGCAGCCGCGGGGTGCTCAGCCCCGGTCGGCGGCACCGCGACGTGCGCCCGCGACAAGCCCGATCGCGACAAGCATCAGCGCGCCCGCCAGCAGGAAGGTGAGTTGCATCCCCGCCGCGATGGCCGTGGGCGTCGCCCGCGCGAAGGCGTCCGTCCCCACGCCGAAGGCGAAGACCGCGCCCATCACCGAGGCGCCGGCGATCAGGCCGATATTGCGCGAGAGGTTAAGCAGCCCGGCGACCGTACCCCGCCGATCCGGCGGCACATCCGCCAGCGCCGCCGTGTTGTTGGCGGCCTGAAAGAGCTGGTAGCCCGGCGTCACCACCGCCGTGGCGAGCACATAGCCGGTCACCCCGACAAGGTTCGGCAGCAGCGCGAGCAGAAAGGCGCCGCCCGCCAGCAGGCCGAGGCCGACAGCTCCCACAAGGAACGGCCCGCCCGCATCGACCAGCCGCCCGGACGGGACGCCGCTGATGACCGAAATCGCCGGGCCGACCGCCATGACGAGGCCGACCTGCGTCGCCGTCAGCCCAAGAGCGATGCCGAGATAGAACGGGCCGACGACCAGCGTCGTCATCATCACGGCGGCGACCAGCAGATTGACGAGGAGATTGGGCACCAGCCCCCGGATCACCGCCACCCCCGGCGGGGAAGAAGCGCGGCTCTCCCGTGCCGCCGCGCCCGGCGGCATCGCGATGGCCAGCACGAGCGCCAAGAGGGCCAGCGGCACCAGCACCGCGAAGATGCCACGCCAGCCGGCCACCGGAATCAGCAGCCCGCCGAGAACCGGGCCGAGCGCCGTCCCCAGCGCCGAGACGGTGCCGAGCAGACCCATGACGCGGCCGAGGCGGGCCGGGCTCGCCGTTTGCCGCATCAGCGCCATGGAGAGCGTCATCAGAAAGGCCGCGCCGCTGCCCTGAAGCGCCCGCGCGGCGATCAGCAGCGGCAGGCTCGGGGCCAGCGCGCAGAACAGCGAGGCGAGCGCGAACAGGCCAAGGCCGGCGACCAGCATCGGCTTCAGCCCATAGCGGTCGCCCAGCCGCCCGGCGATGACCACCGCGACCGTCAGCGCCGCGAGATAGGCGACCACCACCGCCTGCACCGCCGCGAATGGCGCCGCGAAGGCCTCGGCCAACGTGGGGAGCGCGATATTGGCGATGCTGGTGCCGAGCGAGCCCAGCAGCATCGCCAGCGCCAGCGTCGCCACGGTGCGCGCGGCTATGCGCCCCGACGGCGCTCCGGCGTCGTCCCCATCCATCTGCCGCGCCTGCCTCGGCCGCATGGCCATCTCCCCTTGCCGGAAACCCGTTTCAAACGCAGGCTGCCACTTCAAGTCGAGTTGAGGTCAAGCATGAAGCTGCTGGATATTGGCGAGGTCGCCGCGCGCAGCGGGATGAAGCCCTCGGCGCTGCGCTTTTATGAGGAAGCCGGGCTGATATCCCCGGTGTCGCGGCATGGCCTGCGCCGGCAATTCGCCCCCGAGGTGCTGCTGCGGCTCACGCTGATCGCCATGGGCAAGTCCGCTGGCTTCTCGCTCGGCGAGATCGCCGCCATGTTCGGCCCGAACGGCGAGCCGAGCCTGCCGCGCGACGTGCTGCACGCCAGGGCCGACGCCATCGACCGGACGATCCGCGAGCTGACGGCGCTGCGCGACACGCTCCGCCATGTCGCAGACTGCCCGGCCCCCTCACATATGGAATGCCCCACCTTCCGGCGGCTGGTCGAGGTCGCCGGCGCCCGTGGCCGGGATCGGGAGAGGGGCGGATCGCCCCCGCCGCGCGGCCGCCCGCGCTGAGAGCGATCCCCGGTGAGGCGTGCGCGCCGGACCTTGGCCTCACTGCACTCACTGGTCACCCGATTGTACAGACTGGTCACCTCACTGCACTCACTGGTCACGCATTTCGACCGGCATATTCGCCCCGCCATGGCGCCCGGTGCGGGGGCGTGCTAGGCCGCTCGGCATCATGCCCGCAGCCATTCTCACCATCGTCGAGGCCGCCCCTCTCCTGCCCCCGCGCGGCGGGCTGGTGGGGCTCGATCTCGGCACCAAGACCATCGGCGTCGCCTCCTCCGACCCCGACCGGCGCCTCGCCGCCCCGGTGGAAACCATTGCGCGCAAACAGTTTACGCCCGATGCGCAGCGGATTCTGGCGCTCGCCGGCGCCCGCCACGCCGCCGGTTTCGTGCTCGGCCTGCCGGTCAATATGGACGGCTCGGAAGGCCCGCGCGCCCAGTCCACCCGCGCCTTCGCCCGCAACCTCGCCAAGCTCACCGAGCTGCCGATCATCCTGTGGGACGAGCGGCTCTCCACCGCCGCGGTCGAGCGCGACATGCTCGCCATGGACATGAGCCGCGCCCGCCGCGCCGAAGTCGTGGACCAGCAAGCCGCCGTCTTCATCCTGCAGGGCGCCCTCGACCGGCTGCGCTTCATCGCTGAAAACATATTTTCTGACAGGTAGTTAGCATGGAAGCAGTGCTCGGCGCGCTGGTCCCGGTCTTCCTCGTCATCGCCCTCGGCGCGGTGCTGAAGCGCGGCCTTCTGCCGGAAGCCTCGCACTGGATCGCGCTGGAGCGGCTGACCTATTTCGTGCTGTTCCCGGCGCTTCTGGTGGTCTCCATCGTCCGCGCCGAACTCGGCAAGGTGGCGGTGATGGAGGTCTCGGCCGCGCTGCTCGGCTCCATCGCCCTGTTCGCCGTCGCCCTGACGCTCGCCCGCCGCCCGCTGAGCCGTTGGCTGGAGCTGTCAAGTCCTTCCTACACCTCGGTTTTTCAGGGCGCGCTGCGCTGGAACACCTATATTGCGCTGGCCGTTTCCGGCGCCATTGCCGGGCCGGCCGGGCTGGCGGTGGCGGCGGTCGGGCTCACCGTGATGATCCCGGTGCTGAACGCGCTGAGCGTCATGGTGCTCGCCCGTCACGGCGAAAACGGCAGCAGCAGCAAGAAGTTGATGGTTCTCCAGCTGGTTCGCAACCCGTTCATCTGGTCCTGCGTCGCCGGCGGCATCATCAACGCCCTGCACATTCCCATCCCGCCGGTAATCGTCACCTTCGCCGATGTGCTCGGCCGCGCCTCGCTGGCGCTGGGCCTGTTGGTGGTGGGCGCCGGCCTGCGTCTTGGCGACCTGCGGCGGCCGCGCGCGGCGACCTGGTTCGCGAGTGTTCTCAAGCTGTTGGTCCTGCCGGCCGTCGCCGTTGCCATCGGCTGGGGCTTGAAGCTCCACGAGGTGGACCTGCTCATCGTTGCCGTGGCGAGCGCCGTGCCCTCCGCGCCGAACGGCTATGTGCTCGCCCGGCAGATGGGGGGCGACGCCCCGCTGCTGGCGGAAATCCTCACCCTGCAGACACTGCTCGCGGCGCTGACCATGCCGCTCGTCATCGGGCTGGTCGCGTATATCTAGCGGCAGAAAAAAGGCGGCACTTGCGGCGCCGCCTCGTTTAATCCGTTGATATTCAAGGGCGATCAGCAACGGGCCCAGTAGCCGGTGCCGCGGTGCGGGTTGGTCTCCACCCAGCACCGGCCGGGACTGCGGCTATAGACCGGGCGACCATAATAGCCGGGGCCTTCGTCGTAATAGCCGGGGCCGGCATCATAATACCGATCACGACGGGTGGCGTTGGCGATGGCCGCGCCGGCGATCACGCCAGCGGCGATGCCGACACCCACCGCGCAGCCGCGGCAACGCACATTCTCAACCGGGGCCGTTGGCACCGTGCGCACCGCCTGCGGCACGCCACCGCCCAGCGACACGGGGGCCGCAGCGGCAGGCAGGCTGGTCAGTGCGGTCAGCGCCGCCGCGAAGCCGATGCCGGCAATCTTGCCGATGCCGGCCCTGGTATTCTCAACCGAGTGGGTCATCGTCGTTACTCCATTTGCGCGCTCTGGCGCCGTGCCGAGACAACGCAAAGGCGCCGCGACGGTTCCCCGGTGCCCGCTCCCGGCGGACCGCCGGCGGCGCCGAAACGTTGGGACAGCGTGCTTTATGGCTTGCGGCGGGGGCCCGGTGCGTCTATCCAGCCGACTTCGATATGACATCGAACCCGACTGCCAGCTTTACCCTCCAGCGCCGCCATCTGCTCGGCATCGAGGGCCTTTCCCCCGACGAGATCGTCGGGCTGCTCGACCTCGCCGAAGAGTTCGTGCTCCTCAACCGACAGGTCGAGAAGAAGCGGGCAACCCTGCGCGGCCGCACCCAGATCAACCTGTTCTTCGAGGCATCGACGCGGACCCAGTCCTCGTTCGAGATCGCCGGCAAGCGCCTCGGCGCCGACGTGATGAACATGTCGGTCGGCAATTCCTCGGTGAAGAAGGGCGAAACGCTCATCGACACGGCGGCGACGCTGAACGCCATGCATCCGGACGTGCTGATCGTGCGCCACAGCGCCTCCGGCGCGGCGGAACTGCTCGCCCGCAAGGTCGACTGCTCGGTGGTGAACGCCGGGGACGGCGCGCATGAGCATCCCACTCAGGCGCTGCTCGACGCCCTGACCATCCGCCGCAACAAGGGCCGCATCCAGGGCCTGACCGTCGCCATCTGCGGCGACATCATCCATTCGCGGGTCGCCCGCTCCAACATCCTGCTGCTGCACGCGCTGGGTGCGCAGGTGCGGGTGATCGCGCCGCCGACCCTGCTGCCGCGCGACATCGAGCGCTTCGGCGTCGATGTCTATGGCGACATGAAGCGCGGCCTTGCTGATGTGGACATCGTGATGATGCTCCGGCTCCAGCGGGAACGCATGAACGGCTCCTATGTGCCTTCGGTGAAAGAGTATTTCCACTTCTGGGGGCTTGATGAGGCGAAGCTGCGCTTTGCCAAGCCCGATGCGCTGGTGATGCATCCGGGCCCGATGAATCGCGGCGTCGAGATCGATTCGGCGGTCGCCGATGGCGCCCAGTCCCTCATCCGCGAGCAGGTCGAGATGGGCGTCGCCGTCCGCATGGCCGTGCTGGACGCGCTGTCGCGGAACCTGCCCAATGCGTGACCTCCGCCCGATCCACGACGCCCGCCCGATCCTCCTCGCCAATGCGCGGGTGGTCGACCCCTCGCGCGACCTCGACGCGCATGGCGACCTGCTCATCGCCGACGGCGTGGTGAAGGACTTCGCCGCCAATCTGAAGTCGGCGGGCCTGCCGGAAGGCACCGAGATCGTCGACTGCCGACACCTCATCGCGGTGCCCGGCCTCGTCGACATGCGCGCCTTCATCGGCGAGCCGGGCGCCGAACATCGGGAAACACTGGCATCGGCCAGCCAGGCGGCGGCGGCCGGTGGCGTGACCACCATCATCTGCCAGCCCGAGACCGACCCGATCATCGACGAGCCCGCCATCGTCGACTTCGTCATGCGCCGGGCGCGCGACACCGCCATCGTCAACGTCCTTCCCATGGCGGCGCTGACCAAGCGGCTGGAAGGCCGCGAGATGACCGAGATCGGCCTGCTGCGCGAAGCGGGGGCGGTCGCCTTCACCGATGGTACCCATTCGGTCGGCTCGGCGCAGGTGCTGCGGCGCGCGCTCACCTATGGGCGCGATTTCGATGCGCTGATCGTCCACCACACCGAGGACAAGTCGCTTGCCGGCGAGGGCGTGATGAATGAGGGCGAGCTCGCCTCGCGCCTCGGTCTCGCGGGGATGCCCAAGGCGGCGGAAACCATCGTGTTCGAGCGCGATGTGCGGCTCGCCTCGATCACCGGCGGGCGCTACCACGCCGCCTCGCTCACCTGCCCGGAATCGCTGGATGTGCTGCGCCGGGCGAAGGATGCGGGGCTGAACGTCACGGCGTCCGCCTCCATCAACCATCTCACGCTGAATGAGCGCGACGTGGTGGGCTACCGCACCTTCTTCAAACTGACCCCGCCGCTTCGCTCGGAAGACGATCGTCTGGCGCTGGTGCAAGCCGTCGCCGAGGGGCTGCTTGACGTCGTCGTCTCGGACCATGACCCGCAGGATGTCGACGTGAAGCGCCTGCCCTTCTCCGAAGCCGCCTTCGGCGCCATCGGGCTGGAGACCATGCTCGCCGCCGGGCTGCGGCTGGTGAATGACGGCACCGTGCCGCTGATGGCGCTGATCCGCGCCATGTCGACGCGGCCGGCCGAACTGCTCGGCCTGCCGGCGGGCTCGCTGCGTCCGGGGAGCCCAGCCGATATCGCGCTGATCGCTCCGGACGAGGCGTGGATCCTCGACGCGGCGAACCTGAAGTCGCGTTGCCGCAACACCCCGTTCGACGAGGCCCGCTTCGAGGGTCGTGTGGTGCGCACGCTGGTCGCCGGCCGCACCGTCTATGAATATGTCTGATCAAAACACTGCCGAGTTCCCTTTCGGCACAAAGCCTTTAAGGTCGCTGGCATGAGTTGGTCGCTTCCCACCCTGCCGAGCGTCATTGCCCTGCTGCTTGGCTATCTGCTGGGCTCCATCCCGTTCGGCCTCATCCTGACCCGGATGGCCGGGACGCAGGACATTCGCAGCATCGGCTCCGGCAATATCGGCGCCACCAATGTGCTGCGCACGGGCCGCAAGGGCCTCGCGGCGGCGACGCTGCTAGGCGACGCGCTCAAGGGCACGGTAGCGGTGCTGCTGGCCGCTACCCTCATCGGTCCGGCCGCCGCACTGCCGGCGGCGCTGGGCGCGTTTCTGGGTCACCTTTTCCCCGTCTGGCTCGGCTTCAAGGGCGGCAAGGGCGTGGCGACCTTTCTTGGCGTGACGCTGGCGCTGGCCTGGCAAGCGGCGCTGGTCTTTGCCGCCGCGTGGCTCGCCGTCGCTTTCATCACCCGCTATTCCTCGCTGGCAGCGCTGGTCGCCAGCGTGCTGACGGCGCTCGCCGCCTTCATCGTCGCCCCGGCGCCCACGGGGCTGCTGCTGGCGATCCTGGCCGCCCTGCTCTGGTTCATGCACCGGGCGAACATTTCCCGGCTGCTCGCGGGCACCGAAGGCAAGATCGGCAAGAAGGGCTAGGGAGCGGCAGGGGTGGCACCACGCGGCGTTCGTCTCGATCACGACCAACGCCGCGACTGGCTCCGCCTGATCCGCACCGAGAATGTCGGCCCGCGCAGCTTCCGCAACCTGATCAACCGCTATGGCGGCGCGGCCGCGGCGCTGGATGCGCTGCCGGGACTCGCACGGCGCGGCGGCGGGCTCATTCCCCCGCGCGTCCCGAGTCCCACTGAAGCCGAGGCCGAAATGCAGGCCCTGGAACGGCTCGGCGGGCAGTTCCTTGCCCTCGGCGAGCCGGACTATCCCGCCTTGCTGCGCGAGATCGACGATGCTCCGCCGCTGATTGCCGTTCTCGGCCGGATCGACCTGCTCAACCACCCGTGCGTCGGGATTGTCGGTTCGCGCAACGCCTCGGGCGCCGGGCGCACCATGACGGCACGTTTGGCGCGCGGCCTGGGAGAGGCTGGCTGGGTCGTGGTCTCCGGCCTGGCGCGTGGCATTGACGCGGTGGCGCATGAAGCGAGCCTCGGCACCGGCACCATCGCGGTGCTAGCCGGGGGACTGGATCGCCCTTACCCGCGCGAGAACGAGCCGCTCATGCGCGCCATCGCCGAGCAGGGTGTCGTGCTCAGCGAAATGCCGATGGGATGGGAGCCGAGGGCGCGCGATTTTCCCCGGCGCAACCGGCTGGTCTCCGGTCTCTCGCGGGGCGTCGTCGTAGTCGAAGCGGCGGATCGCTCCGGTTCACTCATCACGGCACGCCTGGCGGGTGAGCAGGGGCGCGAGGTGTTCGCGGTGCCCGGATCGCCGCTCGATCCGCGCGCCAGTGGCACCAACGCGCTCATCCGCCAGGGCGCGACGCTGGTGACCAGCGCCAGCGAGGTGCTGGAAGGGCTGTCGCTGCTGCACGAGGCCCCTCGCACGCTCGACGCCGAGGAAGGCAGCGATGCCGGCTTCGACATTCCCGACCCGAGCGACGACGCGCGCGGGCGGCTGCTGCAACTCTTGGGACCTACGCCCCTGCCGGTGGACGATCTCATCGCCATGTCCGGCCTCTCAGCCGGCGCGGTGCAGA
Source organism: Ancylobacter sp. WKF20 (assembly GCF_029760895.1). Classification (NCBI taxonomy): domain Bacteria; kingdom Pseudomonadati; phylum Pseudomonadota; class Alphaproteobacteria; order Hyphomicrobiales; family Xanthobacteraceae; genus Ancylobacter; species Ancylobacter sp. WKF20. Next base: position 813,808 of record NZ_CP121679.1, on the reverse strand, counting down.
TCCTGCTGCTGGAGCTGGAGCTTGCCGGGCGGCTGGAGCGCCATGGCGGCGGTCGCGTCTCGCTGCTCTAGCCGCGATTCTCGGGCGCCTCGAGCGGTCTCTCCACCTCGGGGACAGGCAGGCCGGCGATAGACCGCGCCTCTTCGCTCGCCATCTGCAGGAGATAGCGCAGGATCACCAGATCGCGCTCGCTGGCGAGGCCCGCCAGCTCGCGCGCCATGTCAGCGATGTAGGAAGCCGTGTCTCGGCTTCGGCAATGATCACACGGCTGCTCGTTCACGAGAAACCTGCTCTTGAAAGCGGACAATCGGTTGTGACGGAATGGGTACGCACCAAATAATTGCACATAGGGTGATAAACTAAATCAAGAATTGCAATCCATCTCTTGCAGGAGCGCACTTTCTTCCGCATTGCAGCACGCTCGGCGAAAACACCGGGCTTGCGGGCGGTTCCCCCTTGCGGAAGCGGCCTCTCGTGCGGCAAGGAGGCCGGGGGCATTTGACACGCCGGGGCGGCTCCCCCATTTTCCGGGCCGCTTTGGGCTAGACTACCAACGGACGCGCGGGCTGATGCAGGTCGTAATCGTCGAATCGCCTGCGAAGGCCAAGACGATCAACAAATATCTGGGACCGGACTACGAGGTGATCGCCTCGTATGGCCATGTGCGTGACCTGCCGGCCAAGGATGGCTCGGTGGATCCTGAGCACGACTTCCACATGCTGTGGGACGTTGATCCAAAGTCGCAGAAGCGGCTGTCGGACATCGCCCGCGCGGTGAAGGAGGCGGACGGTCTCATCCTCGCCACCGACCCGGATCGCGAGGGCGAGGCGATCTCCTGGCATGTGCTGGAGGTGCTGAAGGAAAAACGCGCCCTCAAGGGGCAGCCGATCTCGCGCGTGGTGTTCAACGCCATCACCAAGCAGGCCGTGCTGGAGGCGATGAAGCACCCGCGGCAGATCGACGGCGCGCTCGTTGACGCCTATCTGGCCCGACGCGCGCTCGACTACCTCGTCGGCTTCAACCTCTCGCCGGTGCTGTGGCGCAAGCTGCCGGGAGCCCGCTCGGCCGGCCGCGTGCAGTCCGTCGCGCTGCGGCTGGTCTGCGACCGCGAGCGCGAGATCGAGACCTTCGTGCGGCGGGAATACTGGTCGATCGTCGCCCAGCTCGCGACGCCGCGCGCCGATCAGTTCGAGGCGCGGCTCGTCGGTGCGGATGGCCAGAAGATTTCCCGCCTCGATGTCGGCACGGCCGAGGAAGCCGCCGCCTTCCGCTCAGCGCTGGAGAGCGCGGACTATCGCGTCAGCTCCGTCGAGGCCAAGCCTGGCCGTCGAAACCCGTACCCGCCCTTCACCACCTCGACACTGCAGCAGGAGGCGAGCCGCAAGCTCGGCCTTGCGCCGGCCTCGACCATGCGCGTCGCCCAGCGCCTCTATGAGGGCGTGGATGTCGGCGGCGAGACGGTCGGTCTCATCACCTATATGCGTACCGACGGCGTGGACATGGCGCCGGAAGCGGTGACCGCCGCCCGCGCCGTCATCGGCCAGGACTATGGCGACCGCTACGTCCCCGCCGCGCCGCGCAAATACACCACCAAGGCGAAGAACGCGCAGGAAGCCCATGAGGCGATCCGGCCGACGGACGTCTCGCGCCGCCCCAAGGATGTGGCGCGCTATCTCGAACCCGAGCAGGCCCGGCTCTATGAGCTGATCTGGTTGCGGACTGTCGCCAGCCAGATGGAATCGGCCGAACTGGAACGCACCACGGTGGACATCGCCGCCACGGCGGGCGGTCGCGCTCTGGACCTGCGGGCCACCGGCACCGTCATCAAGTTCGACGGCTTCCTCACCCTCTACCGCGAAGGCCGCGACGATGAGGAAGAGGACGAGGAGAACCGCCGCCTCCCCGCCATGACCGCTGGCGACGCCCTCGCCAATAAGGGCATCAAGGCCGACCAGCACTTTACCGAGCCGCCGCCGCGCTACTCGGAAGCCTCGCTCGTCAAGCGCATGGAAGAGCTCGGCATCGGCCGACCCTCGACCTACGCTTCCGTGCTCGCCGTGCTGCGCGACCGCGAATATGTGCGGCTCGACAAGCGCCGACTGGTGCCCGAGGACAAGGGGCGCCTCGTCACGGCGTTCCTCGAAAGCTTCTTCGACCGCTATGTCGAATACGACTTCACGGCGGATCTCGAAGAGAAGCTCGACCAGATTTCCGCCGGCGAGCTCGCCTGGAAGGACGTGCTGCGCGACTTCTGGCGCGACTTCACCGCCGCTGTCGGCGAGACAAAGGATCTGCGCGTCTCCGAGGTGATCTCCGCGCTCGACGAGATGCTGACCGCGCACATGTTCCCGCCCAAGGAAGACGGCACGGATCCACGCCTGTGCCCGACCTGCGGCACGGGGCGGCTCTCGCTCAAGGTCGGCAAGTTCGGCGCCTTCATCGGCTGCTCGAACTACCCTGAATGCCGGTACACGCGCCCGCTGGCCGTGCAGTCCGGCGAGGGCGAGAATGGCGCGGAGGCGAGCGGCAACCGCGTGCTCGGCACCGACCCGGAGACGGGGCTGGAAGTCTCGCTGCGCGATGGCCGCTTCGGCGCCTATCTCCAGCTCGGCGAAGCCAAGGATGGCGAGAAGCCGAAGCGCTCCAGCCTGCCCAAGGGCCTCGCGCCCGCTGATGTCGACCTCGACGCCGCGCTGGCTCTGCTCTCGCTCCCGCGCGACATCGGCCGCCACCCGGAGAGCGGGGAACCCATCCTCGCCGGCATCGGGCGGTTCGGGCCTTATGTCCAGCACGGCAAGACCTACGCCAACCTCGAGGCGGGCGACGATGTCCTGACCATCGGTCTCAACCGCGCCGTCGCGTTGATCGCCGACAAGCAGAACAAGGGCCCCGGGCGTGGACGCGGCGCGGCCGGCGGGCGTGAACTGGGCGAGCATCCGACGCTGGGCGGCGTGGTGACCGTGCGGCCCGGCCGCTTCGGCGCCTATGTCAACCACGGCAAGGTCAACGCCACGCTGCCGAAGGATGTCGATCCTGCGGCCGTGACGATGGACGAGGCGGTGAAGCTGATCGAGGCGAGAGCGGCGCTGGCTCCCGCCAAGCCCGCCGGCCGCACCACGCGCAGCGCGACCAAGACGGCGAGCAAGAGCGCGGATGCGCCGGCGACCAAGAAGCCGGCAGCGAAGAAGGCCCCGGCCAAGAAGACAGCCAAGGCGCCCGCGAAGCGCACGGCCAAGGGCGCTTAATCGCGCCCTTGGTCAATTTACCGGGCGCCGCGCCCTTATTCGGGTAGCGGGGCCGGTCCCTCGCCAGAGCGCAGCGGGCGTTCCTCCATCGCCAGCATGGCGATGAGCGACAGGGTGAGTGCGCCCGCCCCGGCTATAAACACCCAGCGGAACGCATGCGCCAGCGGAACGGGGTCGGTGCCGGCAACCAGCATCTGCTCCATGAGGCGTCCACCTTCCACGCCGGAGGCGCCGACCACGATGGCGCCAAAGCCGGCCGTGAGCACGGCACCGCCCAGCGAGCGGAAGAAGTTCACCATCCCGGTCACCACGCCGATCTGCGGCATGGGCACGGCGTTCTGCACGGCAACCGTCGAGACGGGGAGCACGGTGCCGAGCCCGATCCCGGTCAGGGCGAGGCAGGCGGCGAACAGCCAGATGGGTAGGCCCCGAGGCTCCAGCGCCAGCAGCGCCAAAGCCAGGATCGCCGCGACCAGCCCGAGCAGCGAAATGCGCTTATAGTGCCGCACCCGCCCCATCATCCGCCCGGCCCCGGTCGCGCCTACCACCACGCCGGACATCAGCGGAATGAGTGCGACACCTGATTCGCTCGCGGTGAGGCGAAGCACGCCCTCGAGATAGAGCGGCAGCACGATCGACAGGCCAACCAGCGTGCCCATGGCGAAGGCGGCGGCCGGCACGCCCGCGCGCACCACCTTGTTACCCATGATGCTGACCGGCAGCAGCGGCTCACTCGCGGTGGCGACCCGCGCGAAGAAGGCGAGCCAAAGCACGATGGAGGCGGCCATGAGGCCAAGTATCGGGAGCGACAGCCAGGGATAGCGTGCCCCGCCCCAGCTGAGCGCCAGCAGCAGGGCCACGGTGGCGACGCACATCAGCAGGGCGCCGAGAAGATCCAGCCGGTGGGGATGGTGATGCGCCGGCAGGCGGCGCAGGGCCCGGTCGCTCATGGCCGCGGCGGCGAGACCGATGGGCAGGTTGATCCAGAAGATCAGCGACCAGTGCAGATGCTCGGCGAAGAAGCCCCCGAGGACCGGCCCGGCGATGCTCGAGGTGATGAACACGGCCGCGAAATAGCCCTGATAGCGGCCACGCTCGCGCGGCGCGATCATCAGCCCGACAATGGTCTGCGCCAGCGCAATGAGCCCACCGCCGCCGAGCCCCTGCACCGCCCGCGCCGCGATCAGCCAGAGCATGCTGGGCGCAAGGGCGCAGGCGACCGAGCCGATGAGGAACAGTGCAATGGCGATGCGCAGGATGGGACGCGGCCCGTGAATGTCCGCGAGCTTGCCGACCAGCGGCGTTACCGCCGTTCCGGTGAGCAGATAGGCGGTCACGATCCAGGAAAGATTCTCCAGATCGCCGAAATGCGCGCCCATGGTCGGCAGCGCCGTGGCGATGATGGTTTGATCCAGCGCGCTGAGGAACATCGCCAGCATGACGCCGATGATGATGGTCCTGATGTCGGCGTGGTCCAGCGGGGCCGCTTCGGCATCAGGCGAACGGGCATCCATGTCACGTCTCTCAAAATGCGTGCCCTGCCCCCGGGGCCCGGGACAATTGTCGCGCGAGCCAGTAAAGGCAAGAGGCTCGACGAACGAAAAGACGAACGAACTCCGCCCCCGCCCGGATCGTTGGTCGACGCGCGGACGTGATGCCGCTAGCGTCAGATACCAGCCAGGAACCTGTGAATCGTGCGAAAGCCCTCTCGACCGAAGCCCCGTAAAGCCCCGGCACCGCGCCAGCCGAAGGGTTTGCCGACCCGCGAGGAGCTTATCGCCTTCATCGCCACCCATGGCGGGGATGTCGGCAAGCGGGAGATTTCCCGGACTTTCGGCCTCGATGGCGGCGACCGCATCGTGCTCAAGGCGATGCTGCGCGAACTGGCCGATGAAGGGCTGATCGGGCGCAAGCGCGGCAAGCTGCATCTGCCGGGCGCGCTTCCCGCTGTCGTCATGTCCGAGGTGGTCGAGCGCGACGAGGACGGCGAGCTGCTTGCCGTTCCGATCGACTGGGACGAGGACGAGCATGGCGAGGCGCCGCGCATTCTGGTGCAACTGGCCCGCCGCGGTCGGCTTGCCGGCCCCGCGCCGACCGTCGGCGACCGGGTGCTGCTGAAGACCGAGGAGATTTCCGAGGCGGACGGCCGCGTGCGGCATACCGGCCATGTGCTCAAGGTGCTGGAGAAGTCCCGCACGCTGGTGCTCGGCCTCTACCGCCGCGACGCGCAGGGCGGCGGCCGGCTGATTCCCATCGACAAGCGCAATATGGGCCGGGAACTCGCCATCCCGCCGGATTTTGCCAATGGCGCGGAGGAAGGCGATCTGGTCTCGGTCGAGATCGTCCGCCACCACGCCTATGGCCTGCCCACGGCAAAGGTGAAGGAGCGGCTCGGCTCCATCGCCACGGAGAAGGCGATCAGCCTCATCGCCATCCACGCCCATGGCATCCCCAGCGTGTTCCGTCGCAACACTCTCGCGGAGGCTGAGGCCGCGCGGCCCGCGAGCCTCGCCGGACGCGAGGACTGGCGCGACCTGCCCTTGCTCACCATCGACCCGCCGGACGCCAAGGACCACGACGACGCCGTGCACGCGACGCCGGACACCGATCCGGCGAATGCCGGCGGCTTCATCCTCACCGTCGCTATCGCCGATGTCGCCGCCTATGTGCAGCCCGGCTCGGCGCTGGACCGCGAGGCGCTGGTGCGCGGCAACTCGGTCTATTTCCCGGACCGCGTGTTGCCGATGCTGCCGGAACGGATCTCCAACGACCTGTGCTCGCTGCGCCCGCTGGAGGACCGCCCCGCCCTCGCCGTGCGCATGGTTATCGGGCCGAATGGCCGCAAGAAGTCGCACAGCTTCCACCGCATCATGATGCGCTCGGCTGCCAAGCTGGCCTATGCGCAGGCGCAGGCGGCGATTGACGGCCAGCCGGATGAGGTGACGCAACCGCTGCTCGACGACGTGCTGCGCCCGCTGTGGGACGGCTACGCGCTGGTGAAGAAGGCCCGCGATGCCCGCTCCCCGCTCGACCTCGACCTGCCCGAGCGCAAGATCCTGCTGAAGCCGGACGGCACGGTGGACCGTGTCATCGTCCCTGAGCGCCTCGATGCCCATAAGCTGATCGAGGAGTTCATGATCCTCGCCAATGTCGCGGCGGCCGAGACGCTGGAAGAGAAGCGGATTCCACTCATCTACCGCGTCCACGACCAGCCTTCGCTGGAGAAGATGTCGAGCCTGCGCGAGTTTCTCCAGACGCTCGACATCAAGATGCCGAAGACCGAGACCGTCCGACCGGCTCAGTTCAACGAGATCCTGGCGCGGTTCACCGACACGGAATATGCCCCGCTGGTCAATCAGGTGATCCTGCGCAGCCAGGCTCAGGCGGAATATGCGCAGGAGAATTACGGGCATTTCGGCCTGCATCTGCGCCGCTACGCCCATTTCACCTCGCCGATCCGCCGTTATGCCGACCTGATCGTCCATCGCGGGCTGATCCGCGCCCTCGGCTTCGGCCGCGACGGCCTGCCGGAGAGCACGACGCCGGAGGAGCTGGCCGAAATCGCCGCCCGTATCTCCGCCAGCGAGCGGCGGGCCATGGCGGCGGAGCGCGAGACGATTGATCGGCTGATCGCCCATCACATGGCCGAGCAGATCGGCGCGACCTTCAAGGGGCGCATCTCCGGCGTCACCAAGGCCGGTCTGTTCGTCGCCCTGGACGACACCGGGGCGGATGGCTTCATCCCAGCCGTCACGCTCGGCCATGACTATTACCGCTATGACGAGGCTCGTCACGCGCTGATCGGCGACCAGACCGGCGAGATGCATCGGCTCGGCGACCGCGTCGAAGTGAAGCTGGTTGAGGCGGCGCCGGTGGCTGGCGCGCTGCGATTCGAGCTCCTATCTGAGGGCAGTCGCGTCAGCGGTGCGGCACGCGGCCCGCGCGGGCCGCGTGGTCGCTTCCGCCGGCCCGATGAACGCCCTGCCCGCCCGCCGCGCGGCGGCAAGCGCCGCTAGCGCCGGAGTGCCACCATGACGATGACGTCCTCGCATCCCACCCCTCCGCGCTCCGTCGGCACGGGAATCGCGAACGGCTTCCGGATGCGTTGCCCGGCCTGCGGCGAAGGCAAGCTCTTCGCCTCCTATCTCAAGGTCAACGAGCACTGCCCGAGCTGCGGCGAGGAGCTGTGGCACCACCGCGCCGACGACGCGCCGCCCTACATGGTCATCACCATTGTCGGCCACATCGTCGTGCCGCTGCTGCTGGCGGTGGAGATGGCGCTGCACCCGGATCTGTGGATCCACCTCATCATATGGCTGCCGATGACGCTTATCCTGTCGCTCGTGCTCCTGCCCCCGGTGAAGGGCGCGCTGATCGGCTATCAATGGGCGATCCGCATGCATGGCTTTGATCGCGGTGACAGCGAGTATGATCCCGTGCCGCCCAGCCAGCGCTCCGGCGCCGTCCTGCTGAAGCCCTGAGCCTGACCATGAGCCTTCACGACGTTTCCGAGCGCTTCGATCTGAAGCGCCCCACCCCGCCGAACGCCGCCATTCGTCCGGTGGACGCCGCGGCACTGATCCTGGTCGACCGTTCGGCCCGCACGCCGCGCCTGCTGCTTGGCCGGCGCAACCCGTCCTTGCGCTTCATGCCCGGCAAGTTCGTGTTCCCCGGCGGGCGACTCGACCCGCAGGACCGGCAGATGTCGGTCTTCGGCATGCTCGACGAGGTAAGCGAGCGCCGCCTGATGGAGCGGGTGACGCGCCCGAGTCCGGGCCGGGCGCGGGCGCTGGCACTCTGCGCCATCCGCGAGCTGTGCGAGGAAACCGGGCTGCTCCTCGGCATAGACGAGGCCGGGGCGCCCGAAGGGGCGCCGGCGGGATGGGAGGCCTTCACCCAGGCCGCGATCTACCCGAACCTTGAGGAACTGACCTTCGTCGCGCGCGCCGTGACCCCGCCCGGCCTGCCTCGCCGCTTCGACACGCGCTTCTTCATGGCGGATGCCAGCACTATCGCGCACCGGCTGGAGGGCGTGGTCGGGGAAGAATGCGAGCTGGTGGAGACGGCCTGGCTGACCATCGCCCAAGCGAAGAAGGCGGAGGTGCCGCAGATCACCCGCGCCATCATCGAGGAGATCGAGGCCCGGCTCGGCTCCGGCAACAAGCCTTGGCTGCCCGTGCCCTATTACTTCGCCCGTGGCGGGCGGATGTACCGCGACACGATCGCCTGAGGCTCGTACGCGACTCACAATCCGCGTGCATGAGCGCATCGCCAAAAGTCATTCGACTTTCGTGAGCCATGGGGTAGAGCCCTCGGCGGAGGCGTCTGCCTCGCAGCTTTCAGGTGCCGTCCATGCATGCCCCTGCCGCTCCCGCGGTCAATATCGCCTCCATTGCCGCCGCCATTGGTGCCATTTCCGCGGTCGGCTTCGGCCTTGCTCTGTCGATCCCGCTGCTCGCGCTTGAACTGGATTCGCGCGGCATCTCCAGCGCCTGGATCGGCATGAACACGGCAGTAGGCGGGCTGGCCACACTGGCGATCGCACCGGTCATCACCAAGCTGGTCGGACGCCTCGGTGCCGGGCCGCTGCTCATGGGGGCGATCCTCGTCGCCGCGGTCTCGCTCCTCGGATTCAAGGTCACCAGTTCGTTCCTGCTGTGGTTTCCCCTGCGCTTCATGTTCGGCGCGGCGCTCTCCGTGCTGTTCATCATCAGCGAGTTCTGGATCAACGCGGCGGCGCCGCCCGGCAAGCGCGGGCTGGTCATCGGCATTTACGGGACCGTGCTCTCCTGCGGCTTCGCCGGCGGGCCCGCCATTCTAACGCTCGTCGGCACGACCGGCTGGCCGCCTTATCTGGCCGGCGCCGCCATGTTCGGGCTCGCGGCCATTCCGGTGCTGATCGGCGCGTCGAGCGCACCGGTGGTGGAGAAGGAGAGCACGGGCGGGCTGTTCAGCCTCATGCTGATCGCCCCGGCGGCAACGCTCGCCGCCTTCATCTTCGGCGCGGTCGAGACCGGCCTCATCAACTTCCTGCCGCTCTACGGGCTGCGGCGCGGCCTCGATGACGGGCAGGCGGCCCTGCTGCTCACCATCGCCGAACTGGGAAATGTGTTCCTGCAACTCCCCCTCGGCCTGCTCAGCGACCGGGTGGACCGGCGCAAGCTGCTGCTGGTCTGCAGCACCCTCGGATTCGGTGGCGCCCTGCTCATCCCCTCCCTCGCGGCCGATAGCTGGGCGATGTGGGCGACCGTGTTCCTGACGACGGGAATCGTGTGCGGCCTCTACACGGTCGGCCTCGCGCTGCTCGGTGCGCGATTCGATGGGGCGCGGCTCGCCACCGCCAACGCCGCCTTCGTCATGCTCTACTCGCTCGGCCTGACCTTCGGCCCGACAGCGGTGGGGGCAGGCATGCAGGCCGTGGATCCGCACGGCTTTGCGTGGAGCCTTGCGGGCTTTCTCATCTTCTACTCGGTGGTGGTCGCCGGTCAGATTTGGCGCGACCGCTGAGCTAGCTTTCTTGACATTCCGGGGCTGATCCGCGATACGGACGCCCAACGAGCGGCTTCGCTGCCGCGCGAACCCGATTTTTTAGACGTGGCCGAGGCCACGCCCCAGGAGACCCGGTCAATGGCCAAGGCAACGACCATCAAGATCAAGCTCGTGTCGAGCGCCGACACCGGCTTCTTCTACGTCACCAAGAAGAACTCGCGCACCATGACCGACAAGCTGGTCGTCAAGAAGTACGATCCGGTCGTGCGTAAGCACGTCGAGTTCCGCGAAGGCAAGATCAAGTGATATCTGGCCTTCGGGCCATCACTTGAAACGAACAAGGCGCCGCAAGGCGCCTTTTTTGTTGGTCGGATCGCTGTTCGGTCGAGGAGACGGCCGGCGGTGGCGAAACGGAGAGGCCTTCCATCACGCCGCCCGCCGGCCTGACCCCACGGACCCAGGAGATGCGGCGGACCCGAGCACTCCGCAGGGTATGGCGTTCAGGGTTGCAAGGCTATCCGATCAGCGTGAGAACGCAACAGGTACATCGACCCCTCGCGAACGATTCGATCGCGTCGTCGATCAGGCCTCGGGCAGAAAGTGGCGCACCGTCTCAAGGAACTTGCTGACCGAAATCGGCTTCGACAGATAGGCCTCGCAACCGCCTTCGCGGATGCGCTCCTCATCGCCCTTCATGGCGAAGGCGGTGACCGCGATCACTGGGATCGCCTTGAGGTCGGGATCAGCCTTTAGCGCCCGCGTCACGTCGATGCCGGACATCTCCGGCAGCTGGATATCCATCAGGATCAGATCCGGCCGATGTGAGCGGGCAAGAACTAGCGCTTCGGCGCCATGACGGGTGCCGACCGTGATATAGCCATGGGCTTCGAGAAGATCGTTGAAGAGCTTCATATTCAGCTCATTATCTTCCACGATCAGAACGGTCTTGGGCATATGGCTCGGTCCGTGAGTCCTGAACTTCGTCGTCGACGGTCCGTACGCGGGCCAAAGTCAGCAAGCGCAAGGCCCATCTTCTGATCTGAGCTTACCCGTCCATTCCTTACGGAACCCCAAATGCGGCTTCGCAATTCCAAGCCTTTATCCAACCAGCAAGCCGCGCGCGAAGTGAGCCTCGGTGCGCTCGGCTTTCTCGCCGCCGACCCGGAGCGGATCGGCCCCTTTCTGGCCGAGAGTGGACTCTCCCCGGCGGATCTGCGCGGCATCGCCGGCTCCACAACCTTCCATGTGGCGCTGCTGGACTACCTCATCAACCGGCAGGATCTGCTGATCGCCTATGCCGAGGGCGCCAAGATCGACCCCGGCCATGTGGTGGCGGCGCGCGAGATCCTGTTCCACGCCGACCTCCCCGAGGATTGAGCGAGGGCCGACATGGCGGGCATGCCGGGCTTCTGCCGCGACTGCCTGCGGGACGCGCAGGGCGCGCCGCGCTGCCTTGAGTGCGGCAGCCCGCGGGTGGTGCGCCATGCCGAACTCGACCGGCTCACCATCGCCCATATCGACTGCGATGCCTTCTATGCGGCGGTCGAGAAGAGGGACAACCCTAGCCTGCGCGACGTGCCCGTCATCATCGGCGGCGGCCGGCGTGGTGTCGTCTCAACCGCCTGCTACCTCGCGCGGGTGAAGGGCGTGCGCTCGGCCATGCCGATGTTCAAGGCGCGGGCGCTGTGCCCCGAGGCCGTGATCGTGAAACCGAACATGGCGAAATACGTCGCCGTCGGCCGGGAAATTCGCGAGCGGATGCTGCGGCTCACACCGCTGGTCGAGCCGCTCTCGATCGACGAGGCCTTCCTTGACCTGTCCGGCACCGAGCGCCTGCACGGGACGAGCCCGGCGCGCACGCTCGGCCGCTTTGCCCGCGCAATTGAGGCCGAGATCGGTGTCACCATCTCCGTCGGACTGGCGCCGAACAAGTTCCTCGCCAAGATCGCCTCCGATCTCGACAAGCCACGCGGCTTCGCGGTCATAGGGGCGGCAGAGGCGCCAGCCTTTCTCGCCCCGCGCAGTGTCGGCACCATCTGGGGCGTCGGCGCCGCCACGCAGGAGCGCCTCGCGCGCGAAGGCTACCGGCTGATCGGCGACCTTCAGGCGGCGGACGAGACCGCTCTGGCCCGGCGCTTCGGGGCGGAGGGGCTGCGCCTCTGGCGTCTGGCGCGCGGCATTGATGACCGGCGGGTAAACCCCGAGCGGGAGACCAAGAGCGTTTCGACCGAAACGACGTTCGACAGCGACATCAGCGATTTTCGCGCGCTGGAAACGGAGCTCTACGCGCTGTCGCGCAAGCTTTCGGACCGACTGAAGGCGGCGGAGCTTTCCGGGCGAACGGTCACGCTCAAGCTGAAGACGGCCGACTTCAAGCTGCTCACCCGCGCGCGCTCGCTGGAAGACCCCACACGCCTCGCCCATCGCATCTTCGCCCATGCCCGCGAATTGCTGGAGAAGGAGGCAGATGGGCGCCGCTTCCGGCTGATCGGCGTGGGCGTCTCGGAACTGGCGGATCTCGCGCTCGCGGACCCCGGCGATCTGATCGACGTGCAGGCGACGAAGAAGGGGCTGGCCGAACTGGCGACCGATCAGCTACGCGCCAAATTCGGCAAGGGCATCATCGACCGGGGCATCGCGCTCGACGCATCCCCTCGCACGGCAGCGCCCCAGCCGCACCGCAACGCCCCAGAGCCGGCGGAGCCGGGGCCGGCTACTTCGCGCAATTCTCCTGCGGCAGCGCCTCGTAGGAAGTGAGCGTGCCGCGCAGGGCGAAGTCGCCATAATCGAGCTTCAGCGCGCGGCTGACCCCGTTATCGAACAGGTCGAAGCTGATCGTGTAGTCGGGCGTCTGCGTGTCCGTGCCGCGCTCGTAATAGCTGATGGTCACCGGATAGCGCATCCGCCCGGCGAGATCGCTCTTGATGGCCGCATCCTCCAGACCCTTGGGATCATTCGAGCCCTTGCCGATGACGGTCAGCGTATCGAACACCTTCTTGGCGTCGGGGGACCCGTCATAGACCGGGGCCTCGACGAGGCTCTCGCCCTGGCCGGCGGCGTCGAGCACCTTCACCACATGCTGGGTCGGCAATAACACGCCCTTGGCGAGGCGGATGGTGCCCTCCTCCGGCTTGGTCGCCTTGACGACCAGTTGCCCGTCGCGCCGCTCCGCCACGCCGTCGGCCTCCTCGGGAGACTCGTCATTGACCGTGTTCACGACGCGAAAGCGGAAGGCATTGCCATCACCGTCTTCCCAGGTCGCGGTCGTGATCGAGCTGTTGAGCCGCCCGCCTTCGGTTTCCAGATCCGTGCTCTGGCGCAACTGCACCGAGTAGCCGGCGCAGGCATTGCCGCGCAGCTCATAGACGATCTCGCCGCGCGCGCCGTTGACGCGCTTGGCCGGCGTGCTGCCGTCGAGGGAAAGCGCATAGGTCGCGCGATGGGGCGAGAGCTGCACCGCCCAGGCGGGTGCCGCTGCGGCCAGCATCGGAACGAGGACGGCGGAGGCGGTCAGGCCGCGAAGGAAAGCAGTGGCGGACATAAAAACAAGATTCCTCGGGCACGCCGCGCATGCGCTTGCGCGCGGCAGAACGATCGGACAAACATCGCACCCCGAACTCAAGGCGAGAACAAGGGCGAAAGTGGGAAACCACGCTGCGTCTCGCCGCATCTTAGCACGGAGACAGCCATGTCCGGTCAGGTTGAGGCCAAGCTTGCGGCCCTCGGCATCACCCTTCCCGTCGCCGCCGCGCCGGTGGCGAATTATGTGCCGACGGTCATCAGCGGCAACCAGCTCTGGATCTCCGGTCAGGTGTCGGTGAAGGACGGCGTATTCCTGAGCGGCAAGCTCGCCGGTGAGGCCGATCTCGACGCCGGGCGTGCGGCCGCGCGCCAGTGCGCCATCAATCTCATGTCGCAGATCAAGGCCGCGCTTGGCGAACTCGACCGGGTGACGCGCGTGGTGAAGCTCGTCGCCTTCGTCAACTCTGCCCCGGACTTCACCGATCAGCCCAAGGTGGTCAACGGCGCTTCCGATCTCTTTGTCGAGGTGTTCGGCGATGCCGGCCGTCACGCGCGCTCGGCCGTCGGTGTGGCCGCCCTGCCGTTCAATGTCAGCGTCGAGATCGACGCCGTCATCGAGTTCGCCTGAGCCATGCCGGTCCCCGTCCCGTCCGCAGCGCCGGCCTGGCTCACCGCCCGGCCGATTGCCCATCGCGCGCTGCATGATGCGGCGGCTGGCATCATTGAGAACACGCCCTCCGCCGTCGATGCGGCGCTCGCCGGCAACTATGCCATCGAGGTGGACATCCAGCTCTCCGCCGATGGCGAGGCGATGGTGTTCCATGACGACACGCTGGAGCGCCTGACGCTCGGCACCGGCCCGGCCAAGACGCTCAGCACCGCGCAGTTCCAGGCACTGGAGCTGCGCGGCACGTCCGACCGCACCATGACGCTGGACGACCTGCTCGCGCGCGTCGCCGGCCGCACGCCGCTGGTCATCGAGCTCAAGAGCCATTTCGACGGCAATGACGCGGTGGCGCGCCGGGCGGTCGAGGTGTTGGCGGGCTATGAGGGTCCGGCGGCGCTGATGTCGTTCGATCCTGCTCTGGTGGCCAGCGTGCGCCAGCTGGCGCCGCATATCCCGCGCGGCTTCACCATGGAGCACCGCTATGACGACCCGGAGTGGGACTTCCTCACACCGGAGACCAAGAGCGCCTGGGGCGCGCTTGAGCCCTTTGCGGAGATGCAGCCCCATTTCCTCGCCCACTACGTCAAGGAGCTGCCCTCGGAGGCGGTCACCTGGGCGCAGCGCACCCATGGGGTCGCCGTGCTGACCTGGACCGTCCGCTCGGCGCAGGATCGCGCGACGGCGGCGCGGCATGCCGACCAGATGATCTTCGAGGGCTTCCGCCCCTGAGAGCTGAGGGACGCGCCGTGCCTGTCGCTCAGGGATGCCGATGCGGCACTTCGCAAGGTCGTGAGCTCGCTTCCGTTCGCTCGCAAAGGCGCGCAGACTAGCGCTGCCCCATCCCGCACGAGCCATCCCACCCCCATGCCTGACAGCACGTTCACCCTCCGGGTCGAGAGCGACATCGCTGCGATTCCCGCCGACGCCTGGAATCGGTGCGCCGCCAGTGGCTCGCAGCTCACATTAGATAACTCATCGAAGTCATTGATAAATAATGATCTCGAGAAAAAAAGGATCTCTGGATCGACCGTTGAAGTCGCTGCAGCGCCGCTTGCGAAGCCGGTCCTCAACCCCTTCGTTTCCCACGCTTTTCTGAGCGCGCTGGAAGAATCAGGGTCGGCCTGTGCCGAGACCGGCTGGCTGCCGCAGCATCTCGTGCTTGAGGATGAGGAGGGCCGCGTCATCGGGGCGTGCCCGGCCTATCTCAAATCGCACTCGCAAGGCGAATACGTCTTCGACCATGGTTGGGCGGAGGCCTATCAGCGCGCCGGCGGGCGCTATTACCCCAAGCTTCAGGTCTCCGTACCGTTCACCCCGGCGACCGGCCCGCGCCTCATGGCAAGCCCCGACGCGCCGGGGGAAGCCGTCCGTGCCGCCCTCGCTGGTGGGCTGGTGACGCTGGCGAACATGCGCCGCGTCTCCTCCGTGCATGCGACGTTCCTCACCGAAGCCGATGCCACCGCGCTGGAAGACCAGAACTTTCTGCCGCGCACCGACCAGCAGTTCCACTGGCACAATCGCGGCTATGGCGACTATGAGGCATTTCTGGGTGAGCTTGCGTCCCGCAAGCGCAAGGCGATCAGGCGCGAGCGGCGCGAGGCGCTGGAGGCAGGCGTCACCATCCACTGGCTCACCGGCGCGGACCTGACGGAGGAGGTGTGGGACGCCTTCTTCGCCTTCTATCTGGAGACCGGCGCCCGCAAATGGGGGCGCCCCTACCTCACCCGCGCCTTCTATGCGCTGATCGGCGAGCGCATGGCCGACCAGATCCTGCTGGTCATGGCCAAGCGGGCGGGACGCTGGATCGCCGGGGCGATAAACTTCATTGGGCCCGACACGCTCTATGGTCGCCACTGGGGCGCGATCGAGCATCACCCCTTCCTGCATTTCGAGGTCTGCTACCACCAGGCCATCGAGTTCGCGATCTCCCGCGGGCTCGGGACGGTCGAGGCTGGGGCGCAGGGGGAGCACAAGCTGGCACGCGGCTATCTGCCGGTGACGACGCGCTCGGCCCATTACATCGCCGATCCCGGCCTGCGCGCCGCCGTGGCCAATTACCTCGCCAGCGAGCGCCGCTATATGGCCGAGCTCGGGACGGAACTCGCCGATGCCGGCCCGTTCCGCCACGACCTCGCCAGCACGCCGCCCGAGGAGGAGCCTTGACCCACGCGGCCCGGCTTGCGATCAGGAGCCGCAACAGGGGAGGACGTCATGGCCTACGATCCCAACAACATCTTCGCCAAGATCCTGCGCGGCGAGCTGCCGGCGCACCGCGTCTATGAAGACGAGAAGGCCTTCGCCTTTCTCGACATCATGCCGCGCTCGACGGGACACACGCTGGTCATCCCCAAGGTACCGGCGCGCAACATTCTCGACATCGCCCCTGATGATCTCGCCCATGTCATCCAGGTCGCCAAGAAGGTCGCTCTGGCGCAGATGAGCGCCTTCGGCGCGGATGGCATCACCGTGCAGCAGTTCAACGAGACGGCCGGCGGACAAGTGGTGTTCCACCTGCATGTGCATGTGATTCCGCGCTTCGAGGGCATCGAGCTGCTGCCGCCGCAATCCAAAATGGAAGCGCCGGAAATCCTGACCGAGAATGCCGCGAAGCTGAAGGCCGCCCTCGCCGGCTAGAGATGGCGGGTGTCAGCCACCAACCCCGAGCCACCAGGCGCCGGCAACGAGCAGCGCCTCGGCGGCGAGGACACCGGCGAGAACCGAGCGGCGAAAGGCGAGAAAGCCGCCGAGCCCCATCAGCACGGAGCCGGCGCGCAGCCAGAAGGGCAGCGCCACCAGCGCGCCGTTCGGCACAAGCAGCAGGCGCGCGACGACGGCCGCGAGTAGCGCCGTCGCCACGGCGCGCACCCATTGCATCCACAGGCCGTCTTCGTCGATTCGGCGACCGAACAGCACGCCAAGCACGCGCCAGACCTCGTTCGGCAGAAAGCCGACGATGAGCACGACGAGCACCGCGCCGAGTTCCGTCTGGATGAAGCTCATGCCGCCTTCCGGAAACCGTAACGGGCGATCAAGAAGGCGAGCGTGCCACCGCCGACGCCGGCCCAGAAAAGATCCAGGCCGCCCGGAGAATTCACCGCAAGTGGCGAAATGGCAGCGCCCAGGCCGATCGCCAGCCAGTCCACGGGCGCCTTTGCGTTGCGCACCAAGAGGATGGTGAAGGAGATCGGCGTCAGCAGCAGCAGGGCGACAGCGAACGGTCCCGGCAGAACGTTCGTCAGATAGAAGCCGAAGGCCGTGCCGGCCATGCTCATCAGGGTCATGCCGGTGCCGAGGCCCATCGCATAGGTGGGCTGCCCCACCTTGGGCACATGCGGCAGCAGGCGCAGGGCTTCCACCCACATGGTCATGGCGATGAAATGCGCGCAGACCAGTTCGCGCCACAGCCGGGGCTTCGGCCCGCGCATCAGCGGCATTACCGAGACGACCATCGGCAAGAGGCGCACGCCCGAAAGACACACGGCCACCGCGACGGCCGGGAGGGAGGCACCCGCACCGATGCCGCCGACGAGAATCACCTGGGCCGGCAATGCCCAGATGAACAGGGTGGAGAGCAGTCCCGCGCCAATCGGAAAGCCGACATCGTGCAGCAGGCCACCAAAGCCAACGAAGGTCGCCACCAGCACGAAGCCGGGCACGGCAAGAGAACCCGCCATGCCGCGCAGAAACCAGCGGGTGGCGGAAAGCTGGGCAGGTGGCGCAAGCTCGGGCACGGGAGACATCGAGGGCTCAACGGGACGCCCGTTCATCGACCCTTCACCCGGTGGGGTCAAGC
This sequence comes from Ancylobacter sp. WKF20, assembly GCF_029760895.1. NCBI lineage: Bacteria > Pseudomonadati > Pseudomonadota > Alphaproteobacteria > Hyphomicrobiales > Xanthobacteraceae > Ancylobacter > Ancylobacter sp. WKF20. Next base: position 796,092 of record NZ_CP121679.1, on the reverse strand, counting down.
GCCTCCTTCGGCGCGCCCCGGCCTCAGATGCCGGTCAGCCACACCAAGGCACCATCAACGAAAAACCCCGCCGGCATGACCCGGCGGGGCTGTTTTTCAGGCTGATCGGTTCAGGCCTTCACGAGCGGCACCTTGGGCACCTTGGAGCCGCCAGGACGAGGACGACCGCCCTCACCCGCCGGCTTGGTGGCCTTCGCCACCTTGGGTGCCGCCTTGGCGGGCGCCTTGCGGCGCGGGGCGCGCTTGGCCTTCACCGGCTCGATCTTCTCCGGCTTCGGGGTGATCGGCCCCTCCGGGAACTCGAAGGTGAGCGAGGAGTCGCCATCCTCATCGGTCTTCAGCACAACACGGACATGACCGCCGGAGCGCAGCTTGCCGAACAGCACCTCGTCGGCCAGCGCCTTCTTGATGTGCTCCTGGATCACGCGGCCCATGGGTCGCGCGCCCATCTGCTGGTCATAGCCACGCTCCACCAGCCACGCGGTCGCCTCGTCCGACAGCTCGATCGTGACGTTGCGGTCGGCGAGCTGCGCCTCGAGTTGGAGGACGAACTTCTCCACCACCAGCGCGATGACCTCGTTGGTGAGATGCGCGAAGGTGATGATGGCGTCGAGGCGGTTGCGGAACTCCGGCGCGAAGAGTCGGTTGATCGCCTCCACATCGTCCCCTTCCCGCTTGGAGCGGGTGAAGCCGAAGGCCGACTTGGACAGGTCCGCCGCGCCGGCATTCGTCGTCATGATGAGAATGACGTTGCGGAAATCGACCTGCTTGCCGTTGTGGTCCGTCAGCTTCCCGTGGTCCATCACCTGCAACAGGATGTTGAACAGATCGGGATGCGCCTTTTCGATCTCGTCGAGCAGCAGCACGCAATGCGGGTGCTGGTCGATGCCATCGGTCAGCAGTCCACCCTGGTCGAAGCCGACATAGCCGGGAGGCGCGCCGATGAGCCGCGAGATGGTGTGCCGCTCCATATACTCCGACATGTCGAAGCGCAGGAGCTCCACGCCGAGGCTCGACGCCAGCTGCTTGGCGACTTCCGTCTTGCCTACGCCAGTCGGGCCCGAGAACAGGTAGGAGCCGATCGGCTTCTCCGGCTCGCGCAGGCCGGCACGGGCGAGCTTGATCGCCGACGCCAGCGCCTCGATCGCCTTGTCCTGGCCGTACACCACACGCTTCAGCGTGGTCTCGAGGCCGGCGAGCACTTCCGTGTCGCTCTTCGAGACGGTCTTCGGGGGGATGCGGGCGATGGTGGCAATCGTCGCCTCGATCTCCTTGACGCCGATGGTCTTCTTGCGCCGGCCTTCCGGCAGAAGCATCTGCGCCGCGCCGGATTCGTCGATGATGTCGATCGCCTTGTCCGGCAGCTTGCGGTCGTGGATGTAGCGGGCCGAGAGCTCCACCGCCGCCTTGATCGCCTCATTCGTGTAGCGCAGGCGGTGATAGTCCTCGAAATAAGGCTTAAGCCCCTTCAGGATCTCGATCGCATCCGGCACCGTCGGCTCCGGCACGTCGATCTTCTGGAAGCGACGCACAAGGGCGCGATCCTTCTCGAAGTACTGGCGGTACTCCTTGTAGGTCGTCGAGCCGATGCAGCGCAGCGTGCCGGCGGCGAGGGCCGGCTTGAGGAGGTTGGAGGCATCCATCGCGCCGCCCGACGTCGCACCGGCACCGATGACGGTGTGAATCTCGTCGATGAACATGATGGCGTCGGGATAGGCCTCGATCTCCTTGACCACCTGCTTGAGGCGCTCCTCGAAATCGCCGCGGTAGCGGGTGCCGGCCAGCAGCGCGCCCATGTCGAGCGAGAAGACGGTGGCCTTTCTCAGCACCTCCGGCACTTCGCCGTTGACGATGCGCCGCGCGAGGCCCTCGGCGATGGCGGTCTTGCCCACGCCGGGATCGCCCACGAAGAGCGGGTTGTTCTTGGAGCGGCGGCACAGCACCTGGATGGTGCGGTGAATCTCGCTGTCCCGACCGATGAGCGGGTCGATCTTGCCTTCGCGCGCCTTCTTGTTGAGGTTCACGCAATAGGCGTCGAGCGCATCGGCCTTCTTCTTGGTGTCCTCCCCGGTCTTCGTCTCCGTCTCCTCCTCGGCGCCACGGACAGGACGGCTTTCCGACATGCCGGCGCGCTTGGCGATGCCGTGACTGATGTAGTTCACCGCATCATAGCGGGTCATGTCCTGCTCTTGCAGGAAATAGGCCGCGTGGCTCTCGCGTTCGGCGAAGATCGCCACGAGAACGTTGGCGCCGGTCACCTCTTCGCGACCGGACGACTGGACATGGATCACCGCGCGCTGGATGACGCGCTGAAAACCGGCGGTGGGTTTGGAGTCCTCGCCGCCATCCTGCACGAGATTGTCGAGCTCGGTGTCGATGTACTCGACGAGATTGCGGCGGAGCTTTTCGAGATCGACGTTGCAGGCGCGCATGACCGCCGCCGAATCCTGGTCGTCGACCAGCGACAGCAGCAGGTGCTCGAGGGTGGCGTACTCGTGGTGGCGTTCATTGGCGAGCGCGAGGGCCCGATGAAGCGACTGCTCGAGGCTGCGGGAGAAGGTGGGCATCGGGACCTCTTCGTTTAGCCGTCGCGGGGCGTCACTTCTTCTCCATGACGCACTGCAAAGGATGCTGATGCTTGCGTGCGAAGTCCATCACCTGGGTGACCTTTGTCTCGGCCACTTCATAGGTGTAGACGCCGCACTCGCCCACGCCATGCTGATGCACGTGCAGCATGATCTGGGTGGCTTCCTCCCGGTTTTTGGTGAAGAAGTGCTCCAGCACGTGCACGACGAACTCCATTGGCGTGTAGTCGTCGTTGAGCAGGAGCACCCGGTAGAGGCTTGGCCGCTTCACCTGCGGCTTCGTCCGGGTAATCACCGCCGTCCCCGGCGGGCTGTCGCTGCGCCGACGACGCTCGTCGTCGGCCATCAGGATCAGGGGCAGCGTTTCGATATCAGATGCTGACATTCAGGCTGGACCTTACCGGCAACATGCCGGGGCTTGCTCAGACATAATAGGTAGCGCCCCCCACTCGCGCCAGAGGCCCGATCGGGTCTCTCTGTCGCAATCCGGTGACAATGGAGCCGTTCAAGCTTGCGCGGCGGTAGCCTTGTCGTGTCACAGCATCGCCACACGCTCGAAATCACCCAGCAACGAGAAAGGCCCGACCTTGCGGCCGGGCCTTTCAAAAACTCTGTTCGGCACCGGGCTCCGCGGCTACCGCAAGCCGGAAACGCCTGAACCGCGCTGATCACATTTCGCGAAGGATCACTTCGCGCCGGGGATCTTGGCGATGATGCCTTCGTAGGGCTTATAGCTCTCCTTGGCGAGATCGGCATACAGCTCGCCGAGCTTGGTCGCCTGCGAGACGAAGCTCTCATAGGCGTGCTTGAAATAGTCCGACTGGATCTCGACCGCCTTGTCGAGGGTCTTGGCGCCGAACAGCTTCTCAGCCGTCGCAGTGCTCTCCTCGAAGGACTTCTTCGAATAATCGGCCATCTCGACGGCGATCGCCTGAACACCCTTCGACACGGTGCCGAAGCTCTTCATGGCCAGTTCGAGGTTGTCTTTGCCCAGCTTCTGGAGGTCGTCGATGTTCTGCATGATCGCCTGCTCCTGTGTTGTTTCACGCGTGCCGGGTTCTGCCCACTCGCGCCGCTTGGGAAGCGTCTCCCTGTGATTGTTCTAATGCGCCGCAACATGATCGTCAAGGCATTTTTGTGCATCGCAACATGACAGGCCCACACAAGGGTACCAGCCCATTTTATCGCCACATCGAGAGGGATGATGGGCCTGGGGTTTACCACTTCGTAACCGCACTCTTCTTAAGGTTTGCGAAGTGATCGCTCGGCAACGTTCCTTCAGTTCAGGGCTAGTGCGCCGGATGCGTGCGGCTTTGCCGAAGGCCTGCCGATCGTAGTGTACCGGCGCTAGCCGAGATGAGTAGGCGAGACAGGTAGATGCGGGTTCCGGGGCTTATCGGCACGTATGCCATGCGTGCCGGCGTGGTGTTGCTGGCGGCGTCATTGCTGGGCGGGGGCGTCGCTGAGGCGGCGTCGAAAAAGAAGCCGAAGCAGGCGCGCAACAAGGCCGCGGTCACCCGCACCGTCGCCAATGACGGCATCTGGCAGCGCGGCTACTCCGATATCGTCATCGACGCCAATACGGGCCGCGTCCTCCACGAAGAGAACGCCGACGCGCTCCGTCACCCGGCGTCCGTCACCAAGGTGATGACGCTGTACCTGCTGTTCGAGCAGCTTGAGGCCCGGCGGCTTCGCCTCGACTCCCAGCTTCGGGTCTCCGCCTATGCGGCGGCGCAGCAGCCCTCCAAGCTCGGCGTGAAGGCCGGCTCCACCATCTCCGTCGAGGACGCGATCCAGGCGCTGGTCACCCGTTCGGCCAATGATGTCGCGGTGGTGATCGCCGAGAACCTCGCGGGCGATTCGTCGTCCTTCGCCCGCCGCATGACGCAGCGCGCCCGCTCGCTGGGCATGTCGCGCACCACCTTCAAGAATCCGAACGGTCTGCCCGATCCGCAGCAGGTCACCACGGCACGCGATCTCGCCACGCTCGGCCGCGCGATCCAGGAGCGGTTCCCGACCTACTACGCCTATTTCGAGAAGCGCAGCTTCATGTATCGCGGCGTCGCGATCCGTAATCACAACCGGATGCTCGGCCGCATCGAGGGCGTGGACGGCATCAAGACCGGCTACACCAACGCGTCCGGCTTCAACCTGCTGACCAGCGTGAAGCGCGACGGGCGGTATGTCATTGCCGTCGTCATGGGTGGCGCCAGCGCCGCCTCTCGCGACAACCGGATGGCGGCCCTCGTCACCGAAGCCCTGCCCCGCGCTTATGCCGGCCGCCAGATGGTCGCCCGCATGAACACCGCTCCGGGCGCCGTCGACGATATCGCGGTCGCCGCCGCGCCTGTCGCCGTCGCTCAGGCCCCGACGCCGGCGCCCGTGGCGGCAGTCGCCGCGGCCCCCGAGGTCATTCCGGTTCCCACCGCCAATCCGCGCGTCGCTATGGCCTCCGCCGCCGCCCTGCCGGCTCCGGGCGAGACCGATGAGATGACGACCGCCTCCGTGCCGACCCCGTCGGTCCGCGCGGCCGCTCCGACCACGGTCGCCGGCGCCGCCAGCCCGATCGTCCCCGTGGCTGTGAAGACCGTTCCGGTCGCGCGCCCCGCCGCGCCCACCGCCACCTTCAGCAACCAGCCCGGCATCCTTGGCACTCTGGCCTTCACCAGCACCGGCCAGACGGTGGCGGCCGCGCCGGCTGCGGCGCCCGCCCAGCAGGCCATCAAGAAGGTTCAGCTCGCCAGCGCCGGCCCAACCGAAATTCCGATGCAGGAGACCGAGCGCGCCGAAACCGCCGCCCGCCCCCGTGCCGGTGGCTGGGGCATCCAGATCGGCGCCTATGGCAGCGAGACCGACGCCCGTGCCCAGCTCGCCAAGGCCAAGCAGAAGGCTGGCTCGGCCCTCTCCAAGGCCGATCCCTACACCGAGGCGGTCAAGTCCAATGTCGTGCGCGCCCGCTTCGCTGGCTTCGATGCCGAGGCCGCGGCCCGCAAGGCCTGCGCCGCGCTGAAGCGCAGCGACTTCGGCTGCATGGTCTTCCGGAACTGACGGGAGGCCTCAATGGCGCTGGAGCAGGATATCCTTGGCTTCGTTCACCCGGGCAGCGAGATAATTCGACCCGCCCTGGTCGGGATGGAGTTTCTTCATAAGGGAACGGTGAGCCTTGCGGATGTCATCCGCCCCCGCCCCCGCCGGAAGCCCCAGGATCTGGTAAGCCTCCTCTTCCGTCATCGTGCCACGGCGCGGCGCATCAGCGCCCCGCCCGCCCGCGTCGCGCTGAGCGTGTTCACGCCAACCGGGCGCCCGGCGGTCCAGATACGCTTCGAGTAGCTGGCGGCTTTCCGGATCAAGCTCCAGGGCAAGGCGGGCCACCATGGCGACGTCCATGGCATCGAGCGGCCTACCCGCATAAGGACCGATGGTCACGGTGCCCGACAGACGGCCACTGTCGTGATCGAGCTGCATATCGAGCGCGGCGGTTCGGACGGACGATGTCCGCCCCTTGGTCGTTTTCGGCCGATCCCAGGGCATGCCGCCCCGAAGATTCCAGCCGATCAGCGACAGTCCGAAGATGCCGAGCGGGATCGCGGTCTCGATATGGCCGCGCATGCCCAGGAAGCCCGCCAACAGCAGGGTGACCGTTCCCCCGACGCCCCTCCCCATCCGCACCAGCGCCTTGGCGTCAGCCCGGCCGAATGCCTTCAGGCCGTAATAAAGCAGGGCGACGATTGCAGCCCCGACGAGCAGATTGATCATTGGCCGTCCTGCATGGCCGACAGAAGATAACGCGCGCCCGTTGATGAGGCCGACAGCGCCTGGAGCGCGCTGGTCCCGCCGGCGGCGTAGCTGGCCGCCGCGCGCAACAATTGGCGCAACTGGTCGGCGGAGCCGGCATCGAACCGGCACCAAGCACCCTTGGTGAGCCGGGCGATTTCACGGAACGCCCGCTCGGCATCACGGTCGTGCCCTTCCTGAAACAGGAAGGCCGGAATGCCCCGCAGCGCCAGTGGCCCAGCCTCGGCGCAGAGGTGATCCAGCGATTCCTCCATCGCGTCGCCGACGAAAACAAGAGCACCAACAGGGCCTTGCGCGGCTTCGTTGACAGCATGCCTGAGCACGCGACCGATCTGCGTGCGCCCGCCCCGGCAGTCGATCTTGGCCATAAGCCCGCCAAGCCGCGCACCCTCAGTGATCCAGGGCGAGGCACGGCATTCATTGATGCCGCGGAAATAGACGAGCTTCATGTCGAGCCCGCCGATCCTGCCGGCCTCCTCGAACATCTCCGCCTGCAGTCGGCACGCCATGTCCCAGGTCGGCTGCCGACTCATCGTCGCGTCGAGGCCAAATATCAGGCGGCCGCGCTGCCCGGTCGCGAGCGGCGCCGGCGCCCGCGCCTCCACCTCCGCCAGGAAGGCGGCAACGTTCGCCGTGGGCGCAACGGCGGGTGTGGAAAGGCGTGTCTTGTCCGAAGTCATCAAGGCCTCGATCGGATTCGCGGCGAGTGTAGCGGCGCGCTGCCCCGCGAGACAGCGCCTCGCGCATGGTTGACCACTGGGACGACTTTGCTAGACCGTGCCGGCGCTTGCGATGAGGAGACCGCCGCGATGCCCCGCACGACCGTCCGGCCCGTCCACACCGTCCAGGAATTGCGCCAGCAGGTTTCGGCCTGGCGCGCCGCCGGAGAACGCATTGCGCTTGTGCCGACCATGGGCGCGCTCCATGCGGGTCATATGGCGCTGATGACCGCTGGGCGCCAACATGCCGACCGTGTGGTGCTGACCATCTTCGTCAATCCGACGCAGTTCGCCCCGACGGAAGATCTGAGCCGCTATCCGCGCACCTTGGAGGCCGATCTCGCCAAGGCCAGCGCAGCCGGCGCTGATCTCGCCTTCGTGCCGGATGTCGCGGAGATGTATCCAGAGGGCTTCGCGACCACGGTATCGCTAACCGGCCCGGCCCTCGGTCTGGAAACGGACTTTCGTCCCACCCACTTCTCCGGCGTCGCCACGGTGGTCGCCAAGCTGTTCATTCAGGCGGCGCCCGACGTCGCGATGTTCGGCGAGAAGGATTATCAACAGCTTCAGGTCGTGACGCGGATGGCGCGGGATCTCGATTTGCCGCTCAACGTCATCGGCGTACCCACCCTGCGGGAGGCCGACGGCCTCGCCCTCTCCTCGCGCAACGTCTATCTCTCAGCCGATGAACGCGCGGCCGCCCCGGTTCTCTACCGCGCGCTTAATGATGCGGCGGCGGCGATTACCACCGGCACCCCCATCGCCCACGCTGTTGAGGCGGCGCGGGTCACGGTTTCTGGCGCTGGCTTTGACCTTCAATATCTTGAGGCGCGCCACGCTCAGACGCTGGCGCCCATCCAATCGCTTGCCGAGGGGCCGGTTCGGCTTCTGGTGGCGGCACGTATCGGCACGACGCGTCTCATCGACAACATCGCCGTGCCGAGTTGAGGCCTTATGTTACCGTCAGGTAGCTGATGGCGAAGCCGATGATGACGAGCGCCATGCCGATGCCCAGCACGTAGCGCATGGGCTTCACCTCGACCGCCTGGCGCTCCTCGACATTGGCCTTCACCACCACCTCGTCACCGACGATTTCGCGGTGGTCGTCCGAATCCTGTTTCATCGCTCGTCTCCCTGGTTGCCAGGGACAACGCGGCAGGCCGGATGGGGTTTCCCTCAGGGCCTAGAGCAGGCCGAGCGATCGCAGTTCCCGCCGAAGCGTCTCGGGCAGCGCGACGTCCGCCGAGCCTTCGGAAAGGTCGGCGGGGGCGTCGGCGGCGGTAAGATAACGCCACCCCTGGAAGGGACGATGAGGGCGCGGCTGAACACGCTGCACCACGGGCTCCAGCACCAGATGGCAACGGCGGATGCCGTCCGTCGCCACAAAGGGACGGATCGCGGTCAGCCGCTGGCGGCAGGCCACCTCCCCCTTGATGACCCAATAGAGCGAGCCACCGTCGACGATCTCCGCCGCCCGATTCGGCACCATGCGGGTGGTATGGAACTGCTCCGCCGGGGCGCCGCGCGCCGCCTTGGCCGCCAGATCCTGCGCGATCCACTCTTCGAGATCCTGCACCGACTCGGCGCCAACGCAGAGCTTGAGAAGATGGAGCGGCATGAATGACGGATCCGGCGGCGGGGAGAGGGCTTATACCCGCTTGACGACCGGCCAGTCGACCTCGTCTTCGGGAACGATGCCGGTCTCCTGCAGGGCCAGCGTCTTCCACTCTACGAAGGCCGGATGCGCGTGGATCGCGTCGACATAGGCCTGCGTGGTCGCATCCATCGGGATGCCATAGGTGCGCAGCCGCGTCGCCACGGGGGCGAACATCGCATCGGCGGCGCCGAACGATCCGTAGAGAAAATCGCCACCCTGGCCAAAGCGCTCGCGTGCCTCCGCCCAACGGCGCGAAAGCACCTTCACATCCTTCAGGGCGGCGTCCGGCATGGGACGGACCTCGATGGGGCGCCACAGATTCATCGGCGCCGCGCTGCGCAGCGCGCCGAAGCCGCCATGCATCTCGGTCGCCAGAGAGCGCGCATGCGCCCGCGCTGCCGGATCGCTGGGCCACAAGCCGCGATCCGGGAAACGCTCGGCGAGATGTTCCAGAATGGCGATGGATTCCCACACCACGGCATCGCCGTCGATGAGGACCGGCACCCGGCCCGCCGGCGAGGCAGCATAGGCCTGCGCCTTAAAGTCGGGGGCTTCGAGTGCAATCGTCTGCTCCTCGAAGGGAATGCCCGCCGCCTTAAGGGCGATCCACGGCCGCAGCGACCAGGATGAGTAGTTCTTGTTTCCGATGATAAGCTTAAGCGCCATGGACATGTCCCCCGAATGAGGGGCTAACCATCGACGAGAGCACCATCGGATGCAAACGCACAGCTGTCATGGCGCCTATCAGCACCATTGATCGAGCTACCGTCCGCTCAGCCCGCCGCGACCTGAACGGCCTGGAAGCCACCGAAGATGTAGACAAGAGCGACGGCGGCCAGGAAGGCGACAACCGTCCAGCGTGCAACTCCCCAGCAGGAGGAGTGCTCGGAAAGGGAAGACATGGAAAATCCCTAGATAGGTTCACCTCTCGGCGCTCGGGAACCTCGTTTGTTCGCCGCGCCGGATTGATACAAAACTTAATGAAACGTTATCACTTTCGCAATCGCGAAATGGTCACAATCCCCCGCGTCCCATGCAACCCTGCTAGGCACGCGCAAGCTTGGATTCGGCACCCGCGCACCGCTGTGCATTCGCGCGGGCGGCTCTTGAAGCGGACGGATCGACGGATCACCATACGGAGCCTGCGGTCTCGCCGCGGCCCTGCGGCGCAAGGCACTCCAACCCCATGTTCGGCTTTACCTATCTCGACGCCATCGCCTTCAGCGCCTTCATCGGCTCCTGGATCGTCTATCACTTTCTGATGGAGGGTGGCTGGTCGGAGCGGCGCTCGTTCAACCGGCGCATGGACCGGTTCCGGCTGGAATGGATGCAGCGCATGCTGCTGCGCGACAACCGGATCGTCGATGCCCAGATCGTCGCCGCGCTGCAAAATGGTACCGCCTTCTTCGCCTCCACCTCGCTGCTGGCGATCGGTGCCACGCTGGCGATCCTGCAATCCACCGACGCGGTGATGGCGATCTTCATGGACCTGCCCTTCGTCGAGCCCAACCGGACCAGTTGGGAACTCAAGACGTTGGGGCTCACGGTGATTTTCGCCAACGCCTTCTTCAAATTCGCCTGGGCCTACCGACTGTTCAATTATACCACCATCCTGCTGGGCTCGACGCCGCCCGCCCGCGATGCCGCGACGCCGGAGGCGCAGATCCATGTGCGCAAGGCCGCCCGCATGGCGACGCTCGCCGGCCGGCACTTCAACCGGGGACAGCGCGCCTTCTTCTTCGCGCTGGGCTATCTCGGCTGGTATGTGAACGCATGGGCCTTCATGGCCGCCACCTTCGCCATCTTCATCGTCATGACCAACCGGCAGTTCGGCAAGGACGCCCATTGGATCCTGGATGACCCCGAGCCGGAGACCAGCCGTGACTGAGAAGCCGACGAGCCAAACTGCCCCTCGCCCGCGCCTGCCGTCAGAGGAGGCCATGGAGCAAGCCATTCTGGCTGTTGCGGAATCCGCTGGGCGCTCGGTGGCGCCGGAGGATGTGGCGCGCAGTGTGGCCAAGGGGCCGGAGTGGCAGGCGGCGCTGCCGGTGCTGCGGCGGGTGGCGCAGCGCATGGCGCGGGAGGGGCGGCTGGTGATCTATCGAAAGGGCAAGCCGGTCGACCCGGACGATTTCCGCGGTGTCTATCGGCTCGGCCTGCCGGGCATCCCGCCCGAAGCCTAGAGCTTCTCCGGTGAATTCCAGTTCACCGGAGAAGCTCTAGCTTATTGTTTCGACGCATTTTCTTCACGCGAACCGGAATCCACTTCGCTCGAAAATGCTCTAGGGCGCGGGGAACAGCGCGCTGGTGCGACCGGTAACATAATACACGACCAGCCCCACCCATTCGCGCAGCGCGCTGTCGACGAATTGCAGCCCCTCGGCCACCGAGCCAAACAGGCGCCAGACGGCCCCCTGCCCCGTCGTGCGGTAGTCCACTGGATAGGCGGTGACCGGGAATCCCGCCGCGCGGAAGCAGCCCATGGCGCGCGGCATGTGCATGGCGGAGGTCACCAGCAGCCAGCGCTCGCCCGCGACCGGGGTGACTAACTCTCTGGTAAGTCGTGCATTTTCTGCCGTGTTGCGCGACCTCCCCTCGAAAGTGACACGGCCGGGATCGACGCCGATCTGCGGCAGCACCTGCCGGATCACGTCTGCCTCGGCGATCGGTGGGGGATCGAGGCGCCCGCTGCCGCCGCTGAAAACGAGGCGGGCATCGGGGTAGCGGCGGCTGAGATCGGCCAAGGCGAAAAGCCGTTCCGCCGATTCCTGAAAGGCCGGCTGGCCGCGCGCGGCGGTGATGTCCGGCAGCTCCGCGCCTCCTAGTACTATAATACCGGCTATCGGCTGCTCATCATCGACGAAGGCGGGGAAGCGGTCTTCCAGAGCCTGCGTCATCATGCGCCCGAACGGCCCCAGACCGGCCAAGAGCAGGCCGACGATTCCAACCGCCATCAGCACGCGCCCGACCCGCCAGCGCGGTGCAGTGAGGTGAACAGTCAGGCCGATGAGTGCAGTGAGGGTGAGCAGTGTGGACGGCACGACCGCCATCCAGACGAGCTTGGAGAGGGTGAAGAACATGGGCCGCTCCGCTCAGCGCTGCGCCTGCGACAGGGACGTCCCCTCGCCGCGCACGGTGCGCTCCAGAAAGCGGCCGACGCTCACCAGTGGCACCGGGGCGGAGAGCAGGAAGCCCTGCACGTGATGACAGCCGACCGACTGGAGGTAGCGCAGCTGCTCGCGCGTCTCCACCCCCTCGGCGGTGACGGTGATGGCGAGCGCCCGCGCCAGCCGGACGACGCAGTCGATGATCGCGGCGGCATCCTCGGTATGGCCGATGTTCTGGATGAAGCTGCGGTCGATCTTGATCGTGTCGACGCGGAAGCGACGGATATAGCCGAGCGAGGAATAGCCGCTGCCGAAGTCGTCCAGCGCGATGCGAATGCCGAGATTGCGCAGCGCGGCGAGCGCGGCGAAAGCTTCCGGCTGGTTGCCGAACAGCAGGTTCTCGGTGATCTCGATCTCCAGCCGCTCCGGCGGGAAATCCGTCTCGCGCAGGATGCCCCGCACCGTATCGGCGAGGTCGCGGCTGCGGAAATCGACCGGCGAGAGATTGACCGCCACCTTCGTGTCGCCCCAGCCGCGCGTCTGTTCGCAGACGCGGCGCAGCACCCACATGTCGAGCTCGGTCACCAGCCCGGACTGCTCGGCCACCGGGATGAACTCGCCCGGCGAGATGAGGCCCTGCACTGGGTGCAGCCAGCGCACCAGCGCCTCGAAGCCGATGACGGTTTCGCCATCGACCGAGAATTGCGGCTGGTAATAGACCGCCAGCTCGCCCTCCGCGAGGGCGCGTCGAAGCTCGATCTCCAGATCGCGGCGACGCACGACCTCCCGTTCCATGCGCGGGGTGAACAGGCGGAAACAGCCGCGCCCTTCGGACTTCGCGCGGTAGACGGCGATGTCGGCCAGCCGGATGAGCTCGCTTGCCTCGGTGCCATGGTCCGGGGCCACCGTCGCGCCGATGGAGCCGCTGAGCGCCAGCATCTGACCGGCGATACGCGCCGGGCGCCGCACCGTGTCGAGCACCTCCGCGCCGATAGCCTCGATCTCCTGATCGTCGTCGCCGACCGTCGCGAGCAGCACGAATTCGTCGCCGCCGAAGCGGGAGGCCAGCAGCGAGGGCAGCTTCAGCGCTCCGAGGCGGGCGCCGATCTCGGCCAGCAGCATGTCGCCGACATGGTGGCCCAGCGTATCGTTGATGTCCTTGAAACCGTCGAGATCGAGGAAGAACACGGCAAGACGCGCCCCCGGCGAGACGCGCACCAGCCGGTCGCGCAGCGTGCGCATCAGCATCGCCCGGTTGGCGAGGCCGCAGAGCGAATCGACATAGGCGAGGCGCGAGGCCAGCGCCTCGCTCTTGGCCAGCTCATGCGTCGCCCGGCGGGCGTACCACAGGATGATGATCGCCGCGGCGAGCAGCAGGATCGCCGTCCCCATCAGCGCCGGCAGCAGCGCGCGCAGCAGCGAGGCGCCGGGATTCTCCGGAATCCAGCTCAACCAGGCCGGCGCGATGGTGCCGTCATGGAACGGGATCAACACCGACTGCCGGCTCTCTTCCGGCGGCGCATTGGTGATGGTCGGGGCGACGACATGCAGCTCGGCGATCAGGTCGCCCAGGAAGCCGGCATCGAGAAAGACCACGGTGACCGCGATGGGCGGCACCCGCGTCGGGGAAACGACGCGCCCGTAATCCGGCGTGATGCTGATCGCCCCGACCAGAGCCGGCCGGCCTTCCACGCGCATATAGCCGGCGCGGAACACCGGCGGCAGTTCACGCGGGCGCTCGTTCTGCCGCGTGGTGAGAGCGGCCTGCGCCACCTGCTCCTTGAAGGCCGCCTCCACCCCGCGCACCAGCGGCAGCATCGCATCGGCGTCGAACGGGGCGATGTCGGTCGGCATGAGCGAACCATTGATGGCCGCGTAGCCAAGCCCCGATTCCAGCACGACATAGGAACGGTCATGGCCCTGCGTATCGTGCAGCCAGCGGCCGAAATTCTCGTGCACCCAGTTCACATCAAGGAAATAGGCGGTGCGCAGCACCGACTCGTCCCAATGCGCGAAGCTGGCGAGATCGCGCTGCAGATCGCCGGCACGCCGGCTGAGGCTTTCGAGGATGAGCACGTTCCAGCGGTCGCGGGCGGCCTGGTCGACACGCTCGGCGGCCAGCAGCGAGAAGGCGATCATGGAGGCGATGGCGGCGGCGATGACCAGCGCCACCGCGAGGATCATCCGGTCACCGGTGCGCGCCAGCCGGGCGCTGCCAATCTGGCGACGCGTCGGCCCAGCCCGTTCATCAGGCCGGGCTACGGGAACATGCCCGCGAAGCCGGCCGATGGGCGCCCACATCTCTTCCCTCCCTTGGATACCTGCACGATAGGGCGGGGTTTCTTAATGCCGGTTGAAGTCCTTCGAATTTTTAAACAATCGGCATCAGGCGAACCAGAGCGAAGCGATGCCGAGGAATGCAAAAAAGCCCACCACATCGGTAATGGTGGTGACAAAGGGCCCGGATGAGACGGCAGGATCCACCTTCAGGCGGTCCAGCGCCAGCGGAATGAGAATGCCGCCCAGCGCGGCCGCCACCAGATTGATGATCATGGCGAGGGCGATGACGAAGCCGAGATCAAGCACGCCGAAGCGGGCGAAGACCACGACCGCCATGATGACGGCGAAGACCACGCCGTTGAACAGCCCGACGAGAAGCTCGCGGCCGATGATGCGGCCAGCATTGCTCGGCCGAAGCTCGCGCGTGGCCAGTGCCCGCACGGCGACTGTCATGGTCTGCGTACCGGCATTGCCGCCCTGGCTGGCGACGATCGGCATAAGCACCGCCAGCGCCACCATCTTCTGCAACTCCCCCTCGAACAGGGAGATGACGAAGGAGGCAAGATTGGCCGCGATCAGGTTCAGGAACAGCCAGGTGAAGCGGCTGCGCGCGATGTACCAGAAACTGTCGGACAGCTCTTCGTCGCTGGCGACGCCGCCGAGCGCCTTCAGATCCTCATCCGCCTCTTCCTGGATCACGTCGACGATGTCGTCGACGGTGAGCACACCGACGAGACGGCCGCCGCTGTCCACCACCGGCGCGGAGATGAGGTTGTAGCGCTCGAAGACGCGGGCCACACCCTCCTGATCGTCCGTGACGTTCACCACATGGCGGTCGGGCGTCAGCACCTCGCCGAGCTTTACCCCGCGCTTGGTGCGCAGCAGGCGGTCGAGTGGGACCGAGCCGCTGAGGCGGTAGGACGGATCGACCACGAAGACTTCGAAGAAGGTCTCCGGCAGCCCCTCGGTCTCGCCGATATAGTCCAGCGCCTGGCCGACCGTCCAGAAGGGCGGCAGGGCGATGAACTCGGTCTGCATGCGCCGGCCGGCGCTTTCCTCGGGATAGTCGAGGCTGCGCTGCAGGGTCGCCCGATCCGGGATCGGCAGCTGGGCGAGAATCGCCTGCTTCTCGTCGTCGTCGAGGTCTTCGAGGATGTAGACCGCGTCGTCGGAATCGAGGTCGCGCATGCCCTCGACGACGGTCTGCGTCGACAGCCCCTGAAGAATCTGGACGCGGACGGTCTCGTCCAGCTCGGTCAGCGCGGTGAAGTCGAAATCCGCGCCGAGCAGTTCGATCAGGCGGGGCCGCTCGGACGCCGGCAGCGCCTCGAGCAGGCGCGCCACATCGGATTCATGCAGGTCCGCGACGAGACCGCGCAGCACATCGGCGTCGCCCGCGTCGATGGCGCCAACGATGGCCTCGACGAAGCCGGGCACGTCGATGGGATCGACCTCCGGCTCCGGGCCGCGCCCCGAGCGGGAGGCGGCGAGATCGGTCTCTTCGCGCATGCCGCTCTCCGGCCGGATTCGGATGGGGTGACGTGAACCGTTCTTATGAAGCATCCTACGGGAAGGCAAACCGATCACTGTCGCGTGCGAGCGATGCCGCGCGCGCGTGGTGCCCCGGCAACAGGTCAGGTCTCATGACGGCGATGAAGGCGGTGCGACTTCTCATCGGCGGGCGCGTGCAGGGCGTCGGCTACCGCGCCTGGTTCGCCGCCGAGGCGCGCCGGCGCGGGCTCACGGGCTGGGTGCGCAACCGGCGCGAGGGCACGGTGGAAGCGCTGCTGCGCGGCGAGACGGACGTTATCGACGCGATGGTCGCCGCCGCTCACCGGGGCCCGCCGACAGCGCGGGTCGACCGGATCGAGGTCAGCGAGGCGCCGGACGACGGCGGGGACGGATTCGAGGTGTGGCCGACGGTGTAGCGCGCTTCAGACGGCGACGGTGGGGCCGAAGATCGCCTCGAATTCGCGGCGCAGGGCGAGATCGACATCGTCCATGCCGACCGGCCGGCCAAGCGCCACGAGGCTGGTCACGCCATGCTCGCGCACGCCGCAGGGCACGATGCCGTCGAAATGCGTGAGGTCCGGTTCCACATTGAGCGAGATGCCGTGCATCGTCACCCAGCGGCGCAGGCGAATGCCGATGGCGGCGATCTTGTCCTCGCCCTCCTCACTCGCCGGGCGCCGCACCCACACGCCCACGCGGTCCTCCCGGCGCTCGCCGCGCACATTGAAGGCGTCGAGTGCGCGGATCAGCCATTCTTCCAGCGCGGCGACGTAGCGGCGCACATCCGGCGTGCGGCGCTTGAGGTCGAGCATCACATAGGCCACGCGCTGGCCGGGGCCGTGATAAGTGTACTGCCCGCCCCGCCCGGCCGGATGGATCGGGAAGCGGTCGGGATCGACGAGATCCTCCAGGCGCGCGCTGGTGCCGGCGGTGTAGAGCGGGGGATGCTCGATGAGCCAGACCAGCTCGTCCTCCTCCCCGCCGGCGATGGCGGCGGCGAGGCGGTCCATCTCCGCCAGCGCCTCAGCATAGTCGGTCAAGCCGGGGGTCACCCGCCAGCGCACGGGCGGGCTGCCGGGCTGCGGCAGAAGCCGGGCGGCAAGGTCGTCGCGGGCGGAGGTGGCGGGGCTGGTGGTCGCGTCCATGGCGCAGAGATAATCATTCCGCGCGCATCTGTCTCCCCGCCTGTCCACCTGCCATCGGTGCGCGCGGCGCAACTCTGTCCACAGCCCGGCGCGCGGCTCTTGTGGACCCTCAATCGATCTGTTAGACGATGCCCCGCTCCCGCCGGCCAGCGCTTCACAGCGTCCAGCCGGCTCCGGGCGATGCGGTCGTGGCGGAATTGGTAGACGCGCTGCCTTGAGGTGGCAGTGGGTAACACCGTGGAGGTTCGAGTCCTCTCGACCGCACCATTCTCTCAGAATGGTGCTTACATTCTGAGTCTGACGCACGGCGACCTTCGGGTCGCCGTTGTTGTTTCTGGCTGGACCTTCGGGTCGCCGTTGTTGTTTCTGGCTGGACCTTCGGGTCGCCGTCGGTGCTTCCGGCCGACCTTCGGGGCGCCATCCTCGCGCCAGCGCCCCGCCCCTCCCCGCTCAGTTCGGCGCGACGGCCGTCGCCACGCCGGCCGGGACGATATGCACGACATGGTAGCCCTTCTCCCGCAGCGCGGTGAGGAAGGCGGGAATCATCTTGGCGGTCTGCGCCCGCGTGTCGTGAAACAGAATGATGCCGCGCCGCTCATGGTCGAGCCGGGTCATGGTGAGCTCGAGTTGCTGCTCGGGCGTCATCGGGTTCCAGTCCCCCGCCCAGAGATCCGCCCCGAACACCCCCACCCCGCGCTTGGCCAGATAGTCCAGCAGAGCCGGCGAGGAGCCGAAGCCGGGGAAGCGGAAGAACGGCACGCGGGGATGCGGCCCGGCGGCGCCATAGGCCGCCTTGTCGACCGAGGCGAACCCCTTCTCAATGTCGGCGACCGCCTTGTCGAAGGGCAGATCCGCCAGCGTCATCGGGTGGGTCTGGCTGTGATGGCCGACCGTGTGACCCTCGGCGATGATCCGGCGCACCATCTCGGGATGCGCCGCCGCCGCCCGCCCGACGAGGAAGAAGGTCGCCCGCACGCATTCCTTGGCCAGCGCGCGCAGCACCGTCTCGGTCGTGCCGGGATGCGGGCCGTCGTCGAAGGTCAGCACCACCTCGCCCTCGGCGAGATCGAGCGTCTGCGGGAAATGCTTGGTGCCGACCTGCAGGCCAGCCGCCTGCACCTCCATCACGCGCGACGTGCCGAGGCGCCCCTCGCAGGCGGTGGCCGCGAGAGCGGGCAGCGCGGGGAGTGCCGCGAGGGTGGTGACGAGGACAAGCGTGGCAAGGCGGCGCATGGCAACTCCGGCGCGCGGAACGAACCCGCGCCTAGCTACCCCGTTCGCCCAAGCGCCGCCAGAGCGGCGGCGCAACACGTCACGAACCTTCCGCCGCCGGAGCGGCGGCGCAACACGTCACGAACCTTCCGCCGCCAGAGCGGCGGCGCAACAGGTGAGGCCCTTTCGCCGCAAGAGCGGCGGCGCCACACTGAAGAGCCTGGCGCACCTGCGCGGGCGCGCGCTCAATAGGCGTTGTGGTGAACGGCGACCTTTATCGTCATGATGAGGATCTTGATGTCGAGCCAGAGCGACCAGCCATTGATGTATTCGAGATCGGCCGCCACGCGGCGCTCGATGTCGACACGGCTATGGGTGGCACCGCGATAGCCACGCACCTGAGCGAGCCCGGTCACGCCCGGCTTCATGGTGTGGCGGCTCCAGTAATCCGGGATCAGTTCCCAGAACAGCGCCCCCTCCGCCCGCGAGCCGAGCGCGTGCGGGCGCGGGCCGACGAGGCTCATATCGCCGTTCAGCACGTTGAAGAGCTGCGGCAGCTCATCGAGGCTGGTGCGGCGCAGGAAGTTGCCGACGCGGGTCACGCGCGGATCGCCGCGGGAGGCCGATACGCTGCCGGTCGTGTCGAGCAGGTCGGTCCGCATGGTGCGCAGCTTGAAGCAGCGATAGGTCCGATTGTTGCGCCCCACCCGCTCCTGCACAAAGAAGGCCGGGCCGGGCGAGTCGAGCTTCACCAGAACGGCGCAGACGGCGATCACCGGACCGACGACCAGCAGCATGGCGCTGGTAACGGCGAGGTCGAAGGCGCGCTTGAGCAGTCGCTCGCCGAGCTTCATCGGCCCGCGCGAGATCACCAGCGTGGTGTGATTCTGCCAGTGCGAGATCGCCAGCGGCTGCACGTCGCCGAGATCGGCGATGATTTCCGCGTCGAGCCCGCTAAGGCGCATCGCCTCGGCCCATTTCAGCCGCTCGTCGGCGTCCGAGAAGGCCAGTACCACCCGGTCGGCGTCACGCACAGTGCGGCTCACCCGGTCGAAGAACATCGGGTCACTCAGCGCCGGCACGATGTTGTGCTTCCGCACATTGACCATCATGGTCATCATGTTGCCGGTGCGACGCTCCATGCCGACACCGTCGGTCAGGACCACGATGCGCGGCTCGACCACGGAGAAGAACAGCTTGCGGATCATGCTGACGCCGACCGCCCGCATGAGGGCCAGCAGCAGGGCCGCGAGCAGCAGGGTGTAGCCGACTTCAAGGCGGGAGAGTTCGGCGCTGACCTTCATCGCGAAGGTAGCGCTGAAGCTGATGGCCGCGGCGATGACCAGCGCCGTGAGCACCCGAAGGATCGACCGGCTGTAGGAGCGCAGCGTGCGGACGTTGTAGGCCCGCAGGGCGATCGCCGCGAGAAGGAAGGACGGGGCAAGCAGCGCCAGCGTCCGGTCCCATTCACTCGGCGACAGATCACCGTGACGGATCACGCCGCCCAGAATACCCGACAGGGCAATCGTCACGATGTCCGCGACGACAGCACCCAGCATGAGGCTGAGACGCAGGAGATTGCGATGGCGGCTCAACAGCGCCCGCGAGCGCGCGCGGTCCTTCCGCCCCTCACCGGATGTGCGTTCGGAGAGCTCGTAAAAAGTTCCGATCTCGCTCATTGATGACTGTCCCCCACAGCCGGCAACTCATGGGCACTACCGCCTCGTCAGCAAGGCCGCACGCCCATCAGACCACCGACTTTCCGCATCAGTCGGCGTATCGTTACGGGCGATTTCGAACGGCTCTAGCGCCGAGACAGCGATGATTTGCAACTAGCACGAAGGATACAGGCGATAACCATGCCACGACTATGGGGCGGTACGGTATTAGGTCGTCCGTATGTGCACTTCCTGCACAAGCGTTGCACGGGGGACACGTTGCAGTGCAGCATGGTGCCCGGGAACGGCCCCGTAGGGCCGGACCGAAGTGTCAGGACTCCGGCGCCTCGACGATGGGATCGTACTGAGTCGCGTCGAATCCGAGCACGCTCCAGCTTTGCTGCATGTGCGGGGGCAGCGGTGCCGAGACATCGATCAGCTTGTCGCCGCGCGGGTGCGGGATGACAAGGCGGCGCGCCAGCAGGTGCAGGCGGTTCTGCAACCCGCCCGGCAGCGGCCAGTTCTCAATATCGAAATATTTCGGATCGCCGACAATCGGGTGGCCGATATGCGCCGCATGGGCGCGCAGCTGGTGCGTCCGGCCGGTCACGGGCTTCATCGACAGCCAGGCCATCTTCTGCGCCGCATGGTCGACGACGGCGTAATACGAGATGGCGTGGCTCGCCTCGTCATCGCCGTGGCGGGCGACGCGCATGCGCTCGGCCGCCTCATCCTTGGCCAGATAGGTCGAGATGCGCCCCTGCGCCGGGCGCGGCACGCCGGGCACCAGCGCCCAATAGACCTTGCGAGCCGAACGGGAGCGGAAGGTCTTGGCGAGCGTCGAGGCCGACAGGCGGGTCTTGGCGACCAGCAGGATGCCGGACGTGTCCTTGTCGATGCGGTGCACAAGACGCGGCTTCTGCCCATCATCGCCGCGCAGCGCCTCCAGCATGCCATCGACATGGCGGTAGGTGCCGGAGCCACCCTGAACCGCCAGCCCAAAGGGCTTGTTCAGCACGAGAACGTCGCGGTCCTCATACAGCGTCATCTGGCGGAGCGCGACGGCGTCCTTGTCATCCGAACTGGCGCGTCTGACGGCCGGCGCCGCGAGCGAAGTGGAGGGCTCGGCCCGCTCGCCAGAGCCTTCCGCCCGCTCACCGGGGGCCGCCCGCTCGCGCAGGGGGGCTTTGCCTTCCTGCGCGTCCAGGAAATCGGCGGCGGAAAGCTTGGGCTTCTCGTCGAGCGGCGGGATGCGGACGCTCTGCCCGGCGGACAGGCGGCTATTGGTCTTCACCCGGCCGCCATCGACGCGGATCTGCCCGCCGCGCAGCAGCTTCTGCAGATGCCCGAACGACAGGTCCGGAAAATGCGTCTTGAACCAGCGGTCGAGCCGCATTCCCTCTTCGTCGCGGTCGACGAGGCGTGTTTCTACGGCCATGTGGAAATTCTCCTTGCCCCAGCACATAGCCGAGACAAGGCCCGCCGTCACGCGAGAGCGCGCATGATGGTCAGACCGCCGAACACCGCGACGAGGGAAAGGGCGACCGAGCCGCCAACATAGAGCGCCGCCAGCCCCATCTCGCCGCGCTCCACCAGCAGGGCGGTGTCGAGCGAGAAGGAGGAGAAGGTGGTGAAGCCACCGAGAATGCCGGTGATGATGAAGACGCGCGCGTGATAGCTCCACGCCCATTCGGCGCGAAAGGTGAGCCAGCCGGCGACGAGACCGATCACGAAGGAGCCGACGATGTTGATCGCCATGGTGCCGATGGGAAAATGCATCCCGAACAGGCGCATCGCCAGCATGTTGACGGCGTTGCGCAGCACGCCGCCGATGCCTGCCCCGATGAAGATCATCACCATGCTGTTCATGCCGGCCTAACCTCGCTCCTGTCCGCGGCCTGTTTCTCAGCGACTTTGGCGCTCGGCACGCAGCCGCGCCCAGTAATCCAGCCGCTTCTTCACCTCGCGCTCGAAACCGCGCTCATTCGGCTGGTACAGCTCCGGCCGGCGCTCGCCCGCCAGCTCGTCGGGGAAGAACTCCTGCCCGGCATACGCATCCGGATAATCGTGATCGTAGCGATAGCCGGCGTGGTAGCCGAGATCCTTCATCAGCTTCGTCGGTGCGTTCAGGATAGATTTCGGCGGCGCGAGCGATCCGGTCTTTTGCGCCAGGGACATGGCCGCGTTGAAGGCCGCGTAGGCGGCGTTCGATTTGGGAGCGGTCGCCACATAGGCGATGGCCTGGGCGAGGAACAGACGGCCCTCCGGCCAGCCGACGCGGTCAAAGGCGGTCCAGGCGGCCACCACCATGGGCATGGCCTGCGGGTCGGCCATGCCGACATCCTCGGACGCGGCGCAGCACAGGCGGCGGAACACGGTGCCCGGATCCTCGCCGCCGACGATCATGCGCGCGGCCCAGTACATGGCGGCGTTCACGTCCGAACCGCGCAGGCTCTTATGGAAACAGCTCAGCAGATTGTAGTGCTCGTCCTGCCCCTTGTCGTAGATCGGCGCGCGCTTCTGCACCGTCTCGGACAGGGCGGCGACGTCGAGGTCCGCGCCGTCGGCCAGCGCAAGCAGTTCCTCGACCAGGCCGAGCAGATAGCGCCCGTCGCCATCCGCCATGCCGGCGAGCGCGGTGCGGGCCTCCGGCTGGAGCGGCAGGCGCCGCCCCTCGATCGCCTCGGCGCGCTGCAGCAGGCGCTCGATGGCCTCGGGGTCGAGCGACTTGAACACCAGCACGCGCGCGCGGGACAGAAGCGCGGCGTTCAGCTCGAAGGATGGGTTTTCCGTGGTGGCGCCGATCAGCGTGATCGTGCCGTCTTCCATCACGGGCAGGAAGCTGTCCTGCTGGGCGCGGTTGAAGCGGTGGATCTCGTCGACGAAGAGCAGCGTCCCCTGCCCCACGGCGCGCCGGCCGCGCGCGGCCTCGAACACCTTTTTCAGCTCGGCGACGCCGGTGAAGATGGCAGAGATCTGCTCGAAATGCAGGTCGGTCTGCCGGGCAATCAGCCGGGCGACGGTGGTCTTGCCGGTGCCGGGCGGGCCCCAGAAGATCAGCGAACCGAAGGACCGCCCGCCGGCGAGCCGGGTGAGCAGGCCGTCGGGGCCGGTGAGGTGCTCCTGGCCGACGACCTCGGCAAGGTTCTGCGGGCGCAGCCGGTCCGCGAGGGGACGGGGCACCGAGGAGTCCAGACCGCCGGCGCCAAAGAGATCGCTCAACGCCGTCAACCCGGCAGCATGGCGGTGAGCGTGCGCCCGCCGCGCTGGAGGGTGATGCGCCACACCCGCGCCGGCTGGCCGGTGACCCGCACCAGATCGGCCGTGCGGGTGATCTTCACGCCGTTCACCTCAAGGATCACATCGCCCGCGCGCAGATTGGTCATCTCCGCCGGCGAGCCGTCGACGATCGCCAGCACGACGACGCCACTTTCCGCCTCGACAGTGCGCAACTCCTCGGCGACGGCGGGCGACAGGTTCACCACCGTGGCGCCGCCGAGCGGCGAGCGGTTGGTCACCGTCACCTCCTCGCGCGGCGTGCTCTCGGGCGCCGGCTGGAGCGGGATCTGCAGGGTCAGCTCCTTGCCCTGACGGACGACCGTTACCGCCACGCTGCCACCGAGCGGGCGGGTGGCGAAGCGGTAGCCGAAGGCATCGGGGTCGTCGACTTCCTGACCGGCGACGCCGACAATGAGGTCGCCGACGCGCAGGCCGCCCTTTTCCGCCGGGCTGCCCGGTCGCACGGTCTGCACCAGCGAGCCAACGGGACGGGCGAGATCGAGGCTGTCGGCGATGTCCTGATTGACCGACTGCAGCGTCGCGCCGAGCCACGGGCGGCGCACCGAGGTGCCCCCGCTCAGCGCCGATTGCAGCACGACGCGCACCATGTCGGCGGGAATGGCGAAGCCGATGCCCTGCGAGCCGCCGGACCGGGAGAAGATCGCGGTGTTGATGCCGACCACGCGGCCCGCGCCATCCACCAGCGCGCCACCGGAATTGCCGGGATTGATCGCCGCGTCGGTCTGGATGAAGAACTGGTAGTCGGTGATCCCGACCTGCGTGCGGGCGAGCGCCGAGACGATGCCCTGCGTCACCGTCTGGCCGACACCGAACGGGTTGCCGATGGCGAGCACGATGTCGCCGACCAGCAGATCATCCGACGAGCCCAGAACGACGGAGGGGAAAGCCCCCTTCCCGCCCTTGAGCTTCAGCACGGCGAGATCGGTGCGCGGGTCGCGCAGCAGGATCTCGGCGTCGAATTCGCGCTTGTCGGCCAGCGCCACGCGGACCTCGTCGGCCCCCTCGATGACGTGGTTATTGGTGACGACGAGGCCTGAGGGATCGACGATCACGCCCGACCCCAGCGCCCGCTGGATGCGCTCGCTCGGGCCACCGAAGCCCGGCCCGTCCGGCGCGCCGAAGAAGCGGCGGAAGAACGGGTCTTCGAGCAGCGAGGCGCCGCGCCGGGTCTGGACCGCGCGCATCGCGTAGACATTGACGATGGCCGGCGCCGTCTTCGCCACCACGGGGGCGAAGCTCAGCCCGATCTCGGCGCGCGAGGCCGGCACGCGCGGCCCAGCCGGCTGAACCGGCATCGGCATGGGCGGCGCCGGCTGCGCGGCGGCGGGCGATCCCGCCGGCACCTGCGCGTGCATCGGCCCGAGACTGGCGGCGAGAAACAAGCTGGCGAGAAGGAGAGAGCGGGTGCGCATCATGACCCGAGATATAGCCCTCCCGAGGCGGCGGAAAAAGGGTAGGCGCGTGCGCCCGCCGCGCAAAAGAAAAGGGCGGCCGAAGCCGCCCCGATCGTGTCGCTGGAAAAAGCCGGGCTCAGGCCGCGGCGTTCTCAGCCTTGGCCGCCTCGTGGCGGGCGAGGTCGGCGGCGCCCTTGGCGCTCTCGTCGCGGTCGACCAGCTCGATCACGGCGATGGCGGCCGAATCACCGTGGCGGAAGCCCGCCTTGATGATGCGGGTGTAGCCGCCGTTGCGCTCCTTGTAGCGCGGGCCGATGACGTCGAAGAGCTTGCGCACGACGGCGACGTCGCGAACTTCCGCGATCGCCTGACGGCGGGCATGGAGGCCGCCGCGCTTGCCGAGGGTGATCAGCTTCTCCACCACCGGGCGAAGATCCTTCGCCTTGGGCAGGGTGGTGACGATCTGCTCGTGGGTGATGAGCGCCTGGGCCATATTGGCAAACATGGCCTTGCGGTGCTCTGCGGTCCGGTTGAACCGGCGATAGGCTTTGCCGTGGTTCATGGCGAGTATCCTGTCGTACGGCGGCTTTCGAGCCGAAGGGTGAATGTGACGGCTCGAACGCCGCGTAAAAGACGAAGTAGACGTGGCTCAGTAGTGATCTTCGAACCGCTTGGCGAGATCCTCGATGTTCTCCGGCGGCCAGCCCGGCACTTCCATGCCGAGATGCAGGCCCATGCTGGCGAGCACTTCCTTGATCTCGTTCAGCGACTTGCGGCCGAAGTTCGGGGTACGGAGCATCTCCGCCTCGGTCTTCTGGATCAGGTCGCCGATATAGACGATGTTGTCGTTCTTCAGGCAGTTCGCGGAGCGGACGGAGAGTTCGAGCTCGTCCACCTTCTTCAGCAGCGCCGGGTTGAAGGGCAGCTCCTGCATCGCGGGGCTCTCGGCCTCGCGCTTGGGCTCCTCGAAGTTCACGAAGATCTCGAGCTGGTCCTGCAGGATGCGGGCGGCGTAAGCCAGCGCGTCCTCGGGAGCGACCGAGCCGTTGGTCTCGATCGTCAGGGTCAGCTTGTCATAGTCGAGGATCTGACCCTCACGGGTGTTCTCGACCTTGTAGGAGACCTTCTTCACCGGCGAGTACAGGCTGTCGACCGGAATGAGACCGATCGGCGCGTCCTCGGGGCGGTTGCGGTCGGCGGCAACATAGCCCTTGCCGGTGTCGACCGTGAACTCCATGCGGATCTCGGCGCCGTCGTCCAGCGTGCACAGAACCAGCTCGGGGTTCAGCACCTGCACGTCGCCGACGGTCTGGATGTCACCGGCGGTGACGATGCCCGGACCCTGCTTCTTCACCACCATGCGCTTGGGACCATCGCCCGCCATCTTGATGGCGATGTCCTTGATGTTGAGCACGATGTCGGTCACGTCCTCGCGCACGCCGGGGATCGACGAGAACTCGTGGAGCACGCCGTCAATGTGCACGGAGGTGACCGCAGCGCCCTGCAGCGAGGAGAGCAGGATGCGACGCAGCGCATTGCCGAGCGTCAGGCCGAAGCCACGCTCCAGCGGCTCGGCGACCACGGTCGCAAGGCGTTTCGGATCGCTGCCGACCAAAACTTCGAGCTTCTCGGGCTTGATCAGCTCTTGCCAATTCTTCTGAATCACGACGTCACCCTTGCTTTCGACAGTGCCTCGGGAATTCAACCCGCCGACACCATCCCCGGCCAACACCGGGAGGGAATGCCAAACGCAGCGGCTGTTGCGGCGCGGGACGCGCCGCCGCAGTTAAACAGCGTCAGACGCGCCGACGCTTGCGCGGACGGCAACCATTGTGCGGGATCGGGGTCACGTCGCGGATCGACGTCACGGTGAACCCGGCGGCCTGGAAGGCGCGCAGAGCCGACTCGCGACCCGAACCGGGGCCCGACACCTCGACCTCGATGGTGCGCATGCCGTGCTCGGCAGCCTTGCGGGCGCAATCTTCGGCGGCAACCTGCGCCGCATACGGCGTGGACTTGCGCGAACCCTTGAAGCCCATGGCACCGGCCGAGGACCACGAAATCGTGTTGCCCTGGGCGTCGGTGATCGTGATCATGGTGTTGTTGAACGACGCGTTCACATGCGCGACGCCGGAGGCGATGTTCTTGCGCTCGCGGCGCTTAACGCGGGTAGCTTCTTTGGCCATGGACCTCGGATCCTTCAGGCGCGCCCGTTATTCCAGGCGCTCGGGACAATGTACAAACGAAACGACCGGCGCGCGGGCGCGCCGGCACGAAAAGGCGGGCCGAAGCCCGCCCGATCACTTCTTCTTGCCGGCGATCGGCTTGGCCGGACCCTTGCGGGTGCGGGCATTGGTGTGCGTGCGCTGGCCGCGGACCGGAAGGCCACGACGGTGACGCAGGCCACGGTAGCAGCCGAGATCCATCAGACGCTTGATGTTCATCGACACTTCACGGCGCAGATCGCCCTCGACAATGTAGTCGCGGTCGATGGTCTCGCGGATCTGCAGCACTTCCTGGTCGGAGAGCTGGTTCACGCGACGGTCGGCGGCGATGCCGACCTTGTCGACGATCTCGGCCGCAAACTTCGGGCCGATGCCGTGAATGTACTGAAGCGCGATGATGACGCGCTTGTTGGTCGGAATGTTTACGCCTGCAATACGAGCCACGACGGCTTCTCCATGTGAGTCCGGCAAGCCGGAAGATGACCCCGCGTCCGGTGGAGCCCGGCCCCTGCGGAGATACGCACGAGACCGCGCGACATCACTGAATGATGTCGATGCGCGGCACCCGATTAAGTGAAGCGCGGCTCATAGGGCGATTCACTCGCCCTGTCAAGCCGCACGGATGATCTAGACGGTCTCGAGCAGCCCGGCGATAGCCTCGGACACCTCGTCGATCGGCTTCATGCCATCAACCGCCGTGAGCAGGCCGCGCTCCGCATAGTAGGGAGCGACGACCGCGGTATCGCGATTGAAGGCGGCGAGCCGGGTCTTGAAGATCTCCGGGTCGTCATCCTTGCGGACCGGCTCCCCGCGGGCGGCGGTCTCGCGCGCCCGCTGCAGGATGCGGTCGACCAGCTTGTCCTGGTCAACCTTGAACTCGATCACGGCGTCGAGCTTCAGGCCCTTCTCGGCAAGGATGCCGTCGAGCGCCTCGGCCTGGGCGACGGTCCGCGGAAAGCCATCGAGGATGAACCCGTTGGCGCAGTCCGCCTGGTCGATTCGGTCGGAGATGATGCCGATGACGATGTCATCGGACACCAGCTTGCCGGCATCCATCACCGCCTTGGCCTTGAGGCCGATCGGCGTGCCGTCCCGAACCGCCTCGCGCAGCATGTCACCCGTGGACAGCTGCACGATGCCGTAGCGTGCCACCAGGCGCTGCGCCTGGGTGCCCTTGCCGGCACCCGGCGGTCCGAGCAGTATCAACCTCATCGACGCTTCCCCTTGAGCTTGGCCTTCTTGACCAGACCCTCATATTGATGCGCCAGCAGGTGCCCCTGAACCTGTGCCACGGTATCCATGGTCACGCTCACCACGATGAGCAGGGAGGTGCCGCCGAAGTAGAAGGGCACCGCTGCGTACGAGATGAGAATCTCGGGGAACAAGCAGACGATCGCAAGGTAAGCCGCACCGATGACGGTGATGCGAGTCAGCACATAGTCGATGTACTCGGCGGTACGCTCGCCCGGACGGATGCCGGGGATGAAGCCGCCATGCTTCTTCAGATTGTCCGCCGTCTCCGCCGGATTGAACACGATGGCCGTGTAGAAGAAGCAGAAGAACACGATCAGCAGCACATAGAGCAGCATGAACAGCGGCTGGCCGTGACCGATGAGCGTGGTCACCGTGGTCAGCCAGCCGGGCCCCTGCCCCTGCATGAAGCTCGCGACCGTGGTCGGGATGAGCAGCAGCGAGGAGGCGAAGATCGGCGGGATGACACCCGAGGTGTTCAGCTTCAGCGGCAGGTGCGAGGACTGGCCCTCATACACCTTATTGCCAACCTGGCGCTTCGGGTACTGGATCAGCAGCCGGCGCTGGGCCCGCTCCATGAACACGATGAACATGATGACCGCGGCGGCCATCAGGATCACCGCCAGCACGAGGCCGGTCGAGATCGCGCCCTGGCGGCCGAGTTCCAGCGTGTTGGCGATCGCCGAGGGCAGCTCCGCCACGATACCGGCGAAGATGATCAGCGAGATGCCGTTGCCGATGCCGCGCGAGGTGATCTGCTCGCCCAGCCACATCAGGAACATCGTGCCGCCCGTGAGGGTGATGACGGTCGAGATGCGGAAGAACCAGCCGGGATCCGCCACGACCGCGCCCGAGCCTTCAAGGCCGACGGCGATGCCGTAGGACTGGAACACGGCGAGCACCACGGTGAGGTAGCGCGTGTACTGGTTGATGGTCTTGCGGCCCGCCTCGCCTTCCTTCTTCAGCGCTTCCAGCGTCGGGGAGACGGTGGTGAGGAGCTGAATGATGATGGAGGCGGAGATGTACGGCATGATGTTCAGGGCGAAGATCGCCATGCGCGAGACCGCGCCGCCCGAGAACATGTTGAAGAGGCCGATGATGCCCTGCTGCGCCGTCTTGAAGACGTCCGCGAGCGCGTCGGGATTGATCCCGGGCATCGGAATATAGGTGCCCAGCCGATACACGAGAAGCGCACCCAGTGTGAACCAGATGCGCTTCTTGAGTTCGTCGGCTTTTGCCAGAGCACCGAAATTGAGGTTTGCCGCGAGCTGTTCTGCTGCCGAGGCCATGGGGCTTCGCTCCCTCGACTGTGCCCTGAAAAGATCGGTAGGCCTGACTTAAGCGTCAGGCCGCCGTTTCGCCAGCCTCGGCCTTGGACGCGAGAAGCGTCACCTTGCCGCCGGCCTTCTCGATTGCCTCGACCGCCGACTTGGTGGCGTGCGCCACTTCGAGGGTGACCTTGGCCGTCAGCTCGCCAGAACCGAGCACGCGCACGCCCGCCTTGACGCGGCGCAGAACGCCCGCCTCGACCAGCGCCGCCTGGGTGATCGTCGCCTTGGCGTCGAGCTTGCCAGCATCGAGCGCGGTCTGGATGCGGCCGAGGGAAACCTCGTTCCAATCCAGCGCGAAGATGTTGTGGAAGCCGCGCTTGGGCAGGCGACGATGGATCGGCATCTGGCCGCCTTCGAAGCCCTTGATGGCGACGCCGGTGCGCGAGGTCTGACCCTTCACGCCACGACCGCCGGTCTTGCCCTTGCCGGAGCCGATGCCGCGACCGACGCGCATCCGCTTCTTGCGCGAGCCGGCATTGTCCTTGATGTCGTTCAGGTTGCTCATCGCCCTGTCTCCTTCGACGCCGTCACGCTTCGACGACGCGGACGAGGTGGCGAACCTTGAAGATCATGCCACGCACCGCCGGGGTGTCTTCGAGCGTCGAACGACGCCCGAGCTTGTTGAGGCCGAGGCCGATGAGGGTCGCCCGCTGCGCGCCGGGGCGGCGGATCGGGCTGCCGGTCTGCTCGACCGTGACCGTATTGGTGGTCTTCGCCATGATAAGCTCCACTACCTTTCAGGGCGTCAGTCGGTCGCTTCGGCGTCGTCGACACGACGGCGCGACTGAAGCTGCGACACCTTGAGGCTACGGCGGGCAGCCACCAGACGCGGGCTGTCCTGGTTCTTCAGCGCATCGAAGGTCGCCCGAACCATGTTGTACGGGTTGGACGAGCCGAACGACTTCGCCACCACGTCCTGCATGCCGAGCGTCTCGAAGACAGCGCGCATCGGGCCGCCCGCGATGATGCCCGTACCGGCCGGAGCCGCACGCAGGATCACCTTGCCGGCGCCGTGATGCCCATGCACGTCGTGGTGCAGGGTCCGGCCCTCGCGCAGCGGCACGCGGATCAGCGCGCGCTTGGCGGCTTCCGTGGCCTTGCGGATGGCTTCCGGCACTTCACGGGCCTTACCGTGGCCGAAGCCGACGCGACCCTTCTGGTCGCCGACCACAACCAGGGCGGCGAAGCCGAAGCGACGGCCACCCTTCACAACCTTCGCGACACGGTTGATGTGGACCAGCTTGTCCACGAACGTGTTGTCGCGATCCTCGCGTTCACGCTCACGTTCACGAGCCATGATCTTATCCTCGTCGTTCTGCGGGGGATCCCGCTCGTGATCTCAGAAGTTGAGGCCGCCCTCGCGGGCGGCATCGGCGAGCGCCTTGACACGGCCGTGATAAATGAAAGCGCCGCGGTCAAACACGACGTCCTTCACTCCGGCCGCAATGGCGCGTTCCGCCACGAGCTTGCCGATCGCCTGAGCCGCCGCGACGTCCGCGCCGGTCTTCAGGCTGTCCCGCAGATCCTTCTCGAGCGAAGACGCGGCGGCGAGAGTGACGCCGCGCGCATCGTCGATGATCTGCGCATAGATGTGCTTCGACGAACGATGCACCGAAAGGCGCGGCCGCCCGTTCGCCGTCGCGCGGATCGCACGACGGACACGCGCCTTGCGGCGCTCGGTAGCGTCCTTGAACTGAGCCATGGTTCGATTCCGTTACTTCTTCTTGCCTTCCTTGCGGAAGATGAATTCGCCAGCGTACTTGACGCCCTTGCCCTTGTACGGCTCGGGGCCACGATAATCGCGAATTTCGGCGGCGACCTGACCAACCTGCTGGCGGTCAATGCCGGAAATCACGATCTCGGTCGGCTTCGGCGTGACGATCTGGATCCCTTCCGGGATCGGATAGTTCACGTCGTGGCTGAAACCGAGGGCCAGGCTGAGCGACTTGCCCTGCACAGCGGCGCGATAGCCGACGCCGGTGATCTCGAGCTTCTTCTCGAAGCCCTTGGTCACGCCTTCGACGGCATTGGCGACGAGCGTGCGGGACAGACCCCACATCGCCTTGTGCCGGTTGGTCTCGCCACGCAGCGCGAACAGGAGCGTCCCGGCCTCGAGCTTCACGTCGATCTCGTCGACGACGTTGACCTGAAGGGCGCCCTTGGGGCCCTTCACCTTGACGGTCTGACCTTCCACGGTGGCGGTGACGCCGGCCGGGACGGTGATGGGGGCTTTGCCGATCTTGGACATGTGCTCTCTCTGCCTCCCCGATCAGAAGACCGTGAAGAGGACTTCGCCGCCCACGTTCTTGTCGCGGGCTTCGTGGTCCGCCATCACACCCTGGGGCGTGGAGACGACAGCGACGCCGAGACCGTTGGCGACGCGGGGAAGGGTCTTCACCGACGAGTAGACGCGGCGGCCCGGCTTGGAGACGCGCGAAATCTCGCGGATCACCGGCTCGCCGTCATAGTACTTCAGCTCGATCTGGAACTCGGTGCGGCCATTGACCGGCTCAGACGCGGAATAGCCGCGGATGAAGCCTTCAGAGGCCAGCACGTCGAGAACGCGGGCGCGCAGGACGGAGCCGGGCGTGAGCACGGTTTCCTTGCGGCGCATCTGAGCGTTGCGGATGCGGGTGATGAGATCACCGATCGGATCAGTCGTGGACATGGTCAGGCCCTCCTCACCAGCTCGACTTCACGAGGCCGGGGATCTGCCCTTGCGAGCCAAGCTCACGAAGGGCGATACGGCTCATCTTCAGCTTGCGATAGTAAGCGCGCGGACGGCCCGTCACCTCGCAACGATTGCGGATGCGGACCTTCGCCGAATTACGCGGGAGTTCCGCGAGCTTGAGGACCGCGGCGAAGCGCTCCTCGATCGGCAGTTCCTTGTTGCTCACCAGGGCCTTGAGACGCGAACGCTTGCCGGCGTAGCTCTTGGCGAGCTTCCGGCGATGTTCGTTCTTTTCGACCGAGCTCTTCTTGGCCATAAATTTGCTCCTAGTCTCCGCGTTTGGGGCCGTAGCCCCACTGCCGGAAGGGGATGCTTACTGACGGAACGGGAAGTTGAAGGCCTTCAGAAGCGCGCGCGCCTCGTCGTCCGTCTTCGCCGTCGTGCAGACGATGATGTCCATGCCCCACATCTGATCAACCTTATCGTAGTTGATCTCCGGGAACACGATATGCTCCTTGATGCCGAGGGCGAAGTTGCCACGGCCGTCAAAGCTCTTGGGGTTCAGGCCGCGGAAGTCACGCACGCGGGGAAGAGCGATGTTCACGAGCCGATCAACGAACTCGTACATACGCGTCTTGCGCAGGGTGACCTTCGCGCCGACCGGCTGGTTCTCGCGCAGCTTGAAGTTCGAGATCGCCTGGCGGGCGCGGGTCACGACCGGCTTCTGGCCGGCGATGAGCGCGAGGTCGCCGGCGGCGGTCTGCACCTTCTTGGTATCGGCGGTCGCTTCGCCAACGCCCATGTTGATGACGATCTTCTCGATGACCGGCACTTCCATGACGTTCTTGTAGCCGAACTGCTCGACCATCTGCTTGCGGATGCTTTCCTCGTAGAAAGCCTTCATCCGCGGCGTGTAGTTGGTCTCAGCCATCGATCTTCTCCCCCGAGCGCTTGGCGACGCGCACCTTGGTGCCATCAGCCTGCACAAGGAAACCGACGCGGGTCGGCTTGCCATCCTTCGGATCGGCAATCGCGATGTTCGACAGGTCGATGGGAGCCTCCTTGGAGATGATCCCGCCTTCCTGGGTCTGCGTCTGCCGCTGGTGACGCTTCACCAGGTTGATACCGCGCACCTTGGCAGTACCTTCCTTCGGAAGCACCTCGAACACCTCGCCCGAGCGACCCTTGTCGCGACCGGCGAGTACGACGACCTTGTCGCCCTTCTTGATCTTGGCAGCCATCACAGCACCTCCGGTGCCAGCGAGATGATCTTCATGTGGTTCTTCGCACGAAGTTCGCGCGGAACCGGCCCGAAGATACGCGTGCCGACCGGCTCTTTGTTGTTGTTGATCAGGACGGCCGCATTGCGGTCGAACCGGATCACGGTGCCATCGACGCGACGGATGTCCTTGGCCGTGCGAACCACGACCGCCTTCATCACGTCGCCCTTCTTAACACGGCCGCGCGGAATAGCTTCCTTCACCGACACCACGATGATGTCGCCGACATGGGCATACTTACGCTTCGAGCCGCCAAGCACCTTGATGCACATGACGCGACGCGCACCGGAATTGTCCGCGACGTCGAGATTGGTCTGCATCTGGATCATGACGCACCTATTTCTCGCAAAAACCGCGCGCAGCCGTTACCGGCGCGCGCCCCTCAATCCCGTTTCCGGGCGCTCAGACTTCAGCCCGCTTCTCGCCCTGGACCACGATCCAGTTCTTGAGCTTGGACAAGGGGCGGTGCTCCTCGATCCAGACGGTGTCGCCTTCCTTCCACACATTGCCCTCATCATGGGCATGGTACTTCTTGGAACGGCGGACGGTCTTCTTCAGCAGCGGATGGGTGAAACGGCGCTCGACCCGGACCACGACGGTCTTGTCCTGCTTGTCGCTCACCACGACGCCCTGCAGCAAACGCTTCGGCATCGCTATCTCCTCACTTCGCCTTGGCCGCGGACGCGGCCTTCTGCGCCTGGACGGTCTTGACCCGCGCGATATCGCGACGGACCTGACGCACCCGCGCCGTGTTGTCGAGCTGACCGGTCGCCTTCTGGAAGCGCAGGTTGAACTGCTCCTTCTTCAGCTTGAGCAGCTCGTCCGAGAGCTCGTCCGCGGTCTTCGTCCGAATGTCGGAAGCCTTCGTCATCATTCCCTCCGTCACTCGGCGATGCGTTCGACGAAGCGCGTCTTGATCGGCAGCTTCGCGGCAGCGAGAGTGAGTGCCTCACGCGCGATATCCTGGCTCACGCCATCGATCTCGAACATGATGCGGCCGGGCTTGACCTTGGCGGCCCAATATTCGGGAGCGCCCTTGCCCTTACCCATGCGGACTTCGGTCGGCTTCTTCGACACCGGCACGTCCGGGAAGACGCGGATCCACACGCGACCGGCACGCTTCATGTGACGGGTCAGCGCACGACGCGCGGCTTCGATCTGGCGCGCGGTAACGCGCTCCGGCTCAACGGCCTTCAGCCCGAACTGGCCAAAGTTGAGGTCAGTTCCGCCCTTCGCAGCGCCGTTGATACGGCCCTTGAACTGCTTGCGGAACTTTGTGCGCTTCGGTTGCAGCATGTCGCGCCTCTTATTCCTTCTGTCTCAATTCACGCCGCGTCGCGACGCGAGGAGCGACCACCCGACGACTCACCTTCCGCGGCGCGCTTGTCCTGCGCCATCGGATCGTGCTCGAGGATCTCGCCCTTGAAGATCCAGACCTTGACACCGCAAGTGCCGTAGGTCGTGAAGGCGGTGGCCGTACCGTAATCCACGTCCGCGCGCAAGGTGTGAAGTGGCACGCGCCCTTCACGATACCACTCGAGACGCGCAATCTCAGCGCCACCAAGGCGTCCCGCGCAGTTGATGCGGATGCCTTCGGCGCCCAGACGCATCGCCGACTGGACGGCGCGCTTCATGGCGCGACGGAAAGCCACGCGACGCTCGAGCTGCTGGGCGATTGATTCGGCCACCAGGCGGGCGTCGATTTCCGGCTTCCGGATCTCGACGATGTTGATGAAGACCTCCGAGTTGGTCATCTCGGCGACCTTCTTGCGGAGCTTGTCGATGTCCGCACCCTTCTTGCCGATCACCACGCCCGGACGCGCCGAGTGGATGGTGACGCGGCACTTCTTGTGCGGACGCTCGATCACGATCTTGGAGACGGCAGCCTGCTTGAGCAGCTTCTGCAGCATCTCGCGGATCTTGATGTCTTCATGCAGCAGCTGGCCGTACTCGCCCTTGCTGGCGAACCAGCGGGAGTCCCAGGTGCGGTTGATGCCGAGCCGCAGCCCGACGGGATTAACTTTCTGACCCATCAGGCCTTCTCCTCGACTTCACGGACCACGATCGTGATATGCGAGAACGGCTTCTCGATCCGGCTGGCGCGACCGCGAGCCCGCGCCGCGAAGCGCTTCATGACGAGACCCTTGCCGACATGCGCCTCGGCGACGATGAGATCGTCGACGTCCAGCTCATGATTGTTCTCGGCATTGGCGATAGCCGATTCCAGGCACTTCTTCACGTCGCCAGCGATCCGCTTGCGGGAGAACTGCAGATCGGCCAGAGCCGTCGCGACCTTCTTCCCGCGGATCAGGCCCGCGACGAGGTTGAGCTTCTGGGGGCTCACGCGGAGATTGCGTGCAACCGCCTTGGCTTCCGTATCCGCGAGCGTGCGCGGACGAGCTGCCTTACCCATGACCCTACCTCTACTTGCGCTTGGCTTTCTTGTCCGCCGCGTGCCCGTAATAGGTACGGGTCGGGGCGAACTCGCCGAACTTGTGGCCTACCATGTCCTCGGACACCGAGACCGGCACATGCTTGTTGCCGTTGTAAACGCCAAAGGTGACGCCAACGAACTGCGGCAGGATCGTGGAGCGACGGCTCCAGATCTTGACCACGTCGTGACGACCCGACGAGCGCGCGGCTTCCGCCTTCTTGAGGAGGTAGCCGTCGACGAACGGACCTTTCCAGACCGATCGAGACATAATTCAGTTCCCCTCGCTCACTTCTTGCGGGCGTGCCGGCTGGACACGATGAACTTGCCGGTCGACTTGTTCTTCCGGGTCTTCTTACCCTTGGTGGGGAAGCCCCACGGGGTGACCGGATGACGTCCGCCCGAGGTGCGGCCTTCGCCGCCGCCGTGCGGGTGATCGACCGGGTTCATGGTGACGCCGCGGTTATGCGGGCGACGGCCCAGCCAGCGCTTGCGGCCGGCCTTGCCCAGGTTGGTGTTCATGTGGTCGGGGTTCGAAACCGCGCCCACCGTGCCGCAGCACTCGCCGTGAACCAGACGCTGCTCGCCCGAGTTGAGGCGGACGATCACGTAGCCCTGGTCGCGGCCGACGATCTGAGCGTAGGAGCCGGCGGAGCGGGCAATCTGACCACCCTTGCCGATCTTCAGCTCGATGTTGTGCACGATCGTGCCGACCGGCAGGTTGCCGAGCGGCGCGGTGTTACCGGGCTTCACGTCGACGTTCTTCGACGCGATCACCTGATCGCCGACAGCGAGGCGCTGCGGGGCCAGGATGTAGCTGAGCTCGCCATCCTCATACTTGATGAGGGCGATGAAGGCGGTGCGGTTCGGATCGTACTCGATCCGCTCGACGACCGCCGGCACATCGCGCTTGGCGCGCTTGAAGTCGACGAGGCGGTAGGCCTGCTTGTGGCCGCCGCCGCGGAAGCGGACGGTGATCCGGCCGAGATTGTTGCGGCCGCCGGACTCGTTCTTGCCCTCGGTCAGCGTCTTGACCGGCTTGCCCTTGTACAGGGCCGAGCGGTCGACGATGACGAGCTGGCGAAGGCTCGGCGTTACCGGCTTGAAGGTTTTGAGCGCCATGTCTCTGATCCTTGATCCCGGCTCACAGACCCGTCGTGATGTCGATGGTGTGACCCTCGGCGAGGGTAACAACCGCCTTCTTCACGTCGGACTGCACGCCCTTGCGGCCCTTGAAGAACTTCGTCTTCCCCTTGCGGACCAGCGTGTTGACGCTCTCGACCTTCACGTCGAAGAGCTTCTCGACCGCCTCCTTGATCTGCGGCTTGGTAGCCGTCAGAGCAACCTTGAAGACGACCTTGTTGTGCTCGGACGCCGCCGTGGCCTTCTCGGTGATGACCGGGGACACGATCACGTCGTAGTGGCGCGGATCGAGACTCATTTGAAGCGCGCCTCCAGAGCGTCGACAGCCGCCTTCGTCAGAACCAGGGTCTGGCGACGCAGGATGTCGTAGACGTTGATGCCCTGCACGGGCAGCACGTCAAGGTGACCGATATTGCGCGAGGCGAGGCCGAAATTGGCATCCACCTCGGCGCCCGAAATCACGAGGGCGTTCGACAGGCCGAGACCCGCCAGGCGCTCCTTGAGCAGCTTGGTCTTGGGCTCGGAGAGCGTGGCGTCATCGAGGATGACGATCCGCTGGTCCTTCGCCTTGGACGAGAGCGCGTGCTTCAGAGCGAGCGCACGGACCTTCTTGGGCAGGTCGCTGGCATGGCTGCGCTGGACCGGACCGAACGCCCGGCCGCCGCCACGGAACTGCGGAGCGGAAGCCGCACCGTGGCGAGCGCCGCCGGTGCCCTTCTGCTTGTACATCTTCCGCTTGGTGCGGTTGATGTCCGCGCGCGACAGGGTCTGGTGCGTGCCGGCCTGGCGGCGGGCGAGCTGCCACACCACCATGCGGTGCAGGATGTCCTGGCGCGGCTCGAGACCGAAGATCTCGTCCGACAGGGTCACGGAGCCGGCTTCGGCGCCGTCGAGGGTTTTGACCGCGAGTTCGACCATCACACGTTCTCCTCGGCCGCAACTTCAGCCGCCGGAGCCGCCTCGGCCTCGGAGCCCGGAAGACGGAACTTGCCCGGCTTCGGCGCTTCGGCCGGCAGCTTCTTCTTCACCGCGTCGGCCACCAGGATCCAGCCGCCCTTGTTACCGGGGACTGCACCCTCAACCGCGATCAGCCCACGCTCAACGTCGGTCAGAACGACCTTGAGGTTCTGCGTGGTCACGGTGTCGACGCCCATGTGGCCGGGCATCTTCTTGTTCTTGAAGGTCTTGCCGGGATCCTGACGACCACCGGTCGAACCGATCGAACGGTGCGAGATCGACACACCGTGCGTGGCGCGCAGACCGCCGAAGTTGTGACGCTTCATACCACCGGCGAAACCCTTACCGATGGAGGTGCCGGTCACGTCGACGAACTGGCCGACCACGAAGTGATCGACGGTCAGCTCGGCACCGACGGGGATGAGATCACCCTCTTCGACGCGGAACTCCGCGAGCTTGCGCTTCGGCTCAACCTTCGCAACCGCGAAGTGGCCGCGCATGGCGCGGGTGGTGTTCTGAGGCTTCGCCTTGCCGACACCGAGCTGGACGGCGGTGTAGCCGTTCTTCTCGAGCGTACGGTGAGCAACCACCTGGCAATTATCGACTTTCAGCACAGTGACCGGAACATGTTCACCCGCATCATTGAAGATGCGAGTCATGCCGACCTTCTGGGCGATGACGCCTGACCGCATGGCCGTGTCCCCTCGCCTTCTCTCAGAGCTTGATCTCGACGTCGACACCCGCAGCGAGGTCGAGCTTCATCAGCGCGTCCACGGTCTGGGGGGTCGGGTCGACGATGTCCAGCAGACGCTTATGCGTCCGCATTTCGAACTGTTCACGAGACTTCTTGTCCACGTGAGGCGAACGATTGACGGTGAATTTCTCAATCCGCGTCGGCAGCGGAATGGGGCCGCGGACCTGGGCGCCCGTGCGCTTCGCCGTCGAGACGATTTCGCGCGTCGAAGCGTCGAGTATGCGGTGGTCGAACGCCTTGAGGCGGATCCGAATGTTCTGGCCGTTCATTGACTTCAGGCTCCCAGAGGGCTCGTCAATAGGGCTCTATTACGAGCACCACGAAAAAAGGGCGCGAGCATCCCGCGCCCTTCGGGATTGGTTAGATCACTCGATGATGGCGGCGACGACGCCGGCGCCGACGGTGCGGCCGCCTTCGCGGATGGCGAAGCGCAGCTTCTCTTCCATCGCGATCGGAACGATCAGCGCCACGTCAACCGAGATGTTGTCGCCCGGCATCACCATTTCCGTGCCTTCCGGCAGCGTCACGATGCCCGTCACGTCCGTCGTGCGGAAGTAGAACTGCGGACGGTAGTTGGTGAAGAACGGCGTGTGGCGGCCGCCCTCTTCCTTCGTCAGGATGTACGCCTCGGCCTTGAACTTCGTGTGCGGCTTCACCGAACCCGGCTTGCACACGACCTGGCCGCGCTCCACGTCCTCACGCTTGGTGCCGCGCACCAGAATGCCGACATTGTCGCCCGCCTGGCCCTGGTCGAGCAGCTTGCGGAACATTTCGACGCCGGTCACCGTCGTCTTGATGGTCGGGCGGATGCCGACGATCTCGACTTCCTCGCCGACCTTGATGATGCCGCGCTCGACGCGACCGGTCACAACCGTGCCGCGGCCCGAGATCGAGAACACGTCTTCGATCGGCATCAGGAACGGCTGGTCAACCGGACGCTCCGGCTGCGGGATGTAGCTGTCGACCGCTTCCATCAGCTTCAGGACCGCGTCGCGGCCGAGCTTCGGGTCGCCATTCTCCAGCGCCACAAGCGCCGAGCCACGGATGATCGGGATGTCGTCGCCCGGGAAGTCGTACTTCGACAGAAGCTCGCGAACCTCGAGCTCGACGAGCTCAAGCAGTTCCTCGTCGTCGACCATGTCGCACTTGTTCAGGAACACCACCAGGGCGGGAACGCCGACCTGACGGGCCAGAAGGATGTGCTCGCGGGTCTGCGGCATCGGGCCGTCAGCCGCCGACACGACCAGGATCGCGCCGTCCATCTGCGCCGCGCCGGTGATCATGTTCTTCACATAGTCGGCGTGGCCGGGGCAGTCGACATGCGCGTAGTGGCGGTTCGCCGTCTCGTACTCAACGTGAGCCGTCGAGATCGTGATGCCGCGCGCCTTCTCTTCCGGCGCCTTGTCGATCTGGTCATACGCCGTGAACGTCGCGCCGCCCGACTCCGCAAGAACCTTCGTGATCGCCGCCGTCAGCGACGTCTTGCCAT
Organism: Ancylobacter sp. WKF20; assembly: GCF_029760895.1. Classification (NCBI taxonomy): domain Bacteria; kingdom Pseudomonadati; phylum Pseudomonadota; class Alphaproteobacteria; order Hyphomicrobiales; family Xanthobacteraceae; genus Ancylobacter; species Ancylobacter sp. WKF20. The sequence continues at coordinate 756,196 of NZ_CP121679.1, read as the reverse complement.
GGTCAACATGGCCAATCGTGCCAATGTTGCAGTGAGGCTTCGAACGGTTGAACTTCTCTTTGGCCACGGTGCTCTCCGTCGGTCAGTATTCGAATGGGATGCGAATTCGCTGGAAGGATCAGGCCGACGCTCACGCGTACTTGGCCTGAACCTCCTGCGCGACGTTCGACGGCACCTGCTCGTAGTGGTCGAACTGCATGGTGAAAGTCGCGCGGCCCTGGCTGAAGGAACGCAGCGTGTTGACGTAGCCGAACATATTGGCCAGCGGGACCATCGCGTTCACGACGTTCGCATTGCCACGCATGTCCTGGCCCTGGATCTGGCCACGGCGGGAGTTGAGATCGCCGATCACCGAACCCGTGTAGTCCTCGGGGGTGACGACCTCGACCTTCATGATCGGCTCGAGGAGCACCGCGCCGCCCTTCTGCAGGGCTTCACGGAACGCCGCACGCGAGGCGATTTCGAAGGCGAGGGCCGACGAGTCGACTTCGTGATAGGCGCCGTCAACCAGCTCGACCTTGACGTCGACAACCGGGAAGCCGGCCAGCACGCCCGAACCGAGCACGCTCTCCAGACCCTTGTTGACGCCGGGGATGTATTCCTTCGGCACCGCGCCGCCGATGATCTTGCTCTCGAAGGCGAAGCCCTTGCCGACTTCGTTCGGCTCGACCACGAACTTCACGCGAGCGAACTGGCCCGTACCGCCGGTCTGCTTCTTGTGGGTGTAGTCGACTTCGGTGCGCTTGGTGATCGTCTCGCGATAGGCCACCTGCGGGGCGCCGATGTTCGCGTCGACCTTGTAGGTGCGCTTCAGGATGTCGACCTTGATGTCGAGGTGCAGTTCGCCCATGCCCTTGAGGATGGTCTGGCCGCTTTCGAAATCGGTCGACACGCGGAAGGACGGATCCTCCGCCGCGAGCTTCGCCAGAGCGAGGCCCAGCTTCTCCTGGTCGGCCTTGGACTTCGGCTCGATCGCGATCTCGATGACGGGTTCGGGGAACTCCATCTTCTCGAGGATCACGGGCTTGGCCGGGTCGCAGAGCGTGTCACCGGTGCGGACTTCCTTGAGGCCGGCCAGGGCGACGATGTCGCCGGCATAGGCTTCCTTGATGTCCTCACGGTTGTTCGCATGCATGAGAAGCATGCGGCCAACGCGCTCCTTCTTGTCGCGGGTCGAGTTCAGCAGACCCATGCCGGTCTCGAGCTTGCCCGAATAGACGCGGCAGAAGGTGATCGTGCCGACGAAGGGGTCGTCCATGATCTTGAACGCGAGGACCGACAGCGGGTCGGAGTCGCTCGGGTTGCGAACGGTCTCTTCCTCGGTGTCGAAGTCGATGCCCTTGATCGCGCCACGGTCGATCGGGCTCGGCAGGAAGTCGCAGACGGCGTCGAGCAGGGGCTGAACGCCCTTGTTCTTGAAGGCCGAGCCGCAGAACACCGGGTTGAACACGCGGCCGATTACGGCCTTGCGGATCAGGCTCTTGAGGGTCGCCTCGTCCGGCTCAACGCCGTCGAGATAGGCGGAGAGCACGTCGTCGTCGAGCTCGACAGCCGCCTCGAGCAGCTTGCCGCGATATTCGACGGCCTGGTCGAGCAGCTCGGCCGGGATTTCTTCGTCATGATACTTCGCGCCGAGCTCTTCATTGTCCCACACGACCGCCTTCATGCGGACGAGGTCAATGACGCCCTTGAAGTTGTTCTCGGAACCGATCGGCAGCTGGCAGCACACCGGCTTGCCGTCCACGCGGTCGATGATCATCTCGACGCAGCGGAAGAAATCAGCGCCGGTCTTGTCCATCTTGTTGACGAACACGATGCGCGGAACGTTGTACTTGTCGGCCTGGCGCCACACGGTCTCGGTCTGCGGCTCGACGCCCTGGTTGCCGTCGAGAACGCACACGGCACCGTCGAGCACGCGCAGCGAACGCTCGACTTCAATGGTGAAGTCGACGTGGCCGGGCGTGTCGATGATGTTCAGGCGCTTGCCGTGCCAGAAAGCGGTCGTCGCGGCCGACGTGATCGTGATGCCGCGCTCCTGCTCCTGGGTCATCCAATCCATGGTGGCGGCGCCATCATGGACTTCGCCGATCTTGTGGCTCTTGCCGGTGTAATAGAGGATCCGTTCGGTCGTGGTGGTCTTGCCGGCATCAATGTGGGCCATGATGCCGAAGTTGCGGTAGTCTTCGATAGCGTGAATGCGCGACATATCAGATCCTCGTCCCGGCTCTCGTCATCACCAGCGGTAGTGAGAGAAGGCGCGGTTCGCCTCCGCCATGCGGTGGGTGTCTTCCCGCTTCTTCACGGCCGTGCCGCGATTGTTCGAGGCGTCCAGCAGCTCGCCGGACAGACGCTCGACCATGGTCTTCTCATTGCGGGCACGCGCCGCCGTGATCAGCCAACGGATCGCCAGGGCCTGACGGCGCTCCGGACGAACTTCGACGGGCACCTGGTAGGTGGCACCGCCGACGCGGCGCGAACGCACCTCGATGGCCGGGCTGACATTGTCCAGAGCCTGGGTGAAGACACCCAGCGGCTCGGACTTGGCGCGGTTCTCGACCAGATCGAGAGCTCCATAGACGATCGCCTCGGCGACCGACTTCTTGCCGTCATACATGACGGCGTTCATGAAGCGGCTGAGAACCTCGGAACCGAACTTCGGATCCGGGGTGACCTCACGGCGCTCTGCACGATGACGACGGGACATCGCTCAAATCCTCACTTCGGCCGCTTCGCGCCGTACTTCGACCGGCGCTGCTTGCGGTTCTTGACGCCCTGCGTATCGAGCACGCCGCGCAGGATGTGATAGCGCACGCCAGGAAGATCCTTGACGCGGCCGCCGCGGATCATCACCACGGAGTGTTCCTGCAGGTTGTGCCCCTCACCGGGGATGTAACCGATGACTTCGTAGCCATTGGTCAGACGTACCTTGGCGACCTTACGAAGGGCCGAGTTCGGCTTCTTCGGGGTCGTCGTGTAGACGCGGGTGCAAACGCCGCGCTTCTGCGGGCTGGCCTGCAGCGCCGGAACCTTGTTCCGGGCCTTCTGGGCTTCCCGCGGCTTGCGGATCAGCTGGTTGATCGTCGGCACTTCTCTCGCCTTCGTCTCGCTGCGCCGGAACAGGAGTGTTCCGCGCTACCCAATTCCGCGGCTACAACCGCAATTTCGCTCTCGACGGATCGGAACAGTCCGCACGGTCCATTGCTGCGAACGAAACAAGCGCCGTCGGCCATAGTCATGGCCGAGGGCGCTGAACGTTCAGAGGATCACGCGACAGCAAGCTGTCAGTCGCGATCATGCGCCGGTATTGATCGTGCATGCGTCCCGGCAGCGTCTTGGATTTCTGTGTCCAGACAGGGTGTCCGAACGCGGTAAATCCAACCGCCTGCCGTGAAAGTAGGCGCCTTCTACGCGCCGACTCGGTTCTCGTCAAGCCCGAAAGCAAGCATTGGTCGGGGTTCGGGGCCGATCCGGCGTCGCTTCAGGGCTTTGTGACACGTGAGTGTACCGAAAATCAGGCGCTTAGCGCCGGGAGTCGCGACCGTAAGGTCAGTTCTGCGTGGAGCGCAGAGATGAGTCGATCGAATCGCGAATCTGCATCAACCCGTCCCGCATCGCCGCGAGTTGCTCCGGCGGGCAGGCCGCCGCGCGCAGGAGGGTGGCCGGCATCGCTCCAGCGCGCGTCTGGAGAGCCCTCCCCGACTCGGTCAGGGCGACAATCACCTGCCGCTCGCTGGCGGGATTGCGCCGGCGGGTGACCAGCCCTTGAGATTCGAGTCGCTTCAGCAGCGGGGTGAGCGTGCTCGATTCGAGCTGGACCCGCGCGGCGAGGCTCCCGACGCTCTGCTCTCCCTCCTCCCAGAGGAGAAGCATGACGAGGTATTGCGGGTAGGTCAGCCCCAACTCCGCTAGCACCGGGCGGTAGGCCCGCGTCACCGCGTGCAGCGCCGAGTAGAGCGCGAAACAGAACTGCGCGTCGAGGGTCGGCAGGTCGTCCATCGCCATGGCCGTGGCTCCTTCATTGCCCTTGAACGATATATATCGCGCGCGATTTGTTGGTGCACGATTTTTCTTCTGGACAGACGGAATGAGAGTCGCTAGACAGGTTGTATCGCACGCGATGGTTCTTCGCGGCACGGTTTTCGGATGCAGCGGCATCCTCACATGGGAGAGAAGATCATGAAGGTTCTCTACGCGACCCAGGCGACGGCGACAGGCGGGCGTACCGGTTCGGCGGCGACGGCGGACGGTGCTCTCAAGGTCGACCTCGTCACCCCGAAGGAGCTCGGTGGTCCCGGCGGCGCCGGCAACAATCCCGAGCAGCTCTTCGCCGCCGGCTATTCCGCCTGCTTCCTCGGCGCCCTCAAGTTCGTCGCCGGCCAGCAGAAGATCAAGGTCGCCGACGACAGCACCGTGACGGCGGATGTCGGCATCGGCGCGCGCGATGATGGCCAGGGCTTCGGCCTCGATGTCGCGCTGACCATCAAGCTGCCGGGCCTGGAGCGCGCTGTGGCGGAAGATCTGGTGCAGCGCGCCCATGTCGTGTGCCCCTACTCGCACGCCACCAAGGGCAGCCTGGACGTCCGCCTGACCGTCGCCTGATCGCGCGGACCCTGCCGACAGAGACCTGAAACGACGCAGGGCCGCTCCTCACGGGGCGGCCCTGTTGTTTTTTGCGGCGGGTGGCGCATGTGGGGCGCATCGAGACCGGCGACACCGCGTGCGCCGTCCCCCCCCTGCCCGCTAAAGCAAAAGGGCCGCCCCGTGAGGAGCGGCCCTTTCTTATATGTGCCGTGCGGTGCCGATCACTCGGCGGCCGCGGGGCCCTCGATCTGCGGGGCGTTGCTCGCCACGCCGTCCTGCTCGTTCTGCGCGGCGATGAGCTCGTCGCGGCTCGTTGCGGTAACGCGCAGCTTCGCCATCTGGGCGCCGGTGCCCGCCGGGATGAGGCGGCCGACGATGACGTTCTCCTTGAGGCCGGCGAGGTCGTCGGACTTGCCGTTGACCGCCGCCTCGGTGAGCACGCGGGTCGTCTCCTGGAAGGAGGCGGCCGAGATGAAGGAGCGCGTCTGCAGCGAGGCCTTGGTGATGCCGAGCAGCACGGGGTGACCGGCCGCCGGCTTTTTGCCTTCGGCGATGAGCACCTCGTTGATCTCGTTCAGCTCGGAGGCATCGATCTGCTCGTTGGTGAGCAGGTCGCTGTCGCCGGCGTCATCGATCTCGACCTTCTGCAGCATCTGCCGGACGATCACCTCGATGTGCTTATCGTTGATGAGCACGCCCTGGAGCCGGTAGACCTCCTGGATTTCGTTGACCAGATAGGCGGCGAGTTCCTCGACGCCCTTGATCGCCAGGATGTCGTGCGGCGCGGGATTGCCGTCGACGATGAAGTCGCCCTTCTCGACGAGGTCGCCATCCTGCAGATGGATGTGCTTGCCCTTCGGGATCAGGTACTCAGCCGCATCGTCGTTCGAGTCCTGCGGCTCGATGGTGACGCGACGCTTGTTCTTGTAGTCCTTGCCGAACCGGATCGTGCCGGAGATTTCGGCGATGATCGCCGCATCCTTCGGACGACGCGCCTCGAACAGCTCCGCCACGCGCGGCAGACCGCCCGTGATGTCGCGGGTCTTGGCCGATTCCATCGGCACACGGGCGAGCACGTCGCCCGCCTTGATGTGCGAACCCGGATCGGCCGAGAGGATCGCCTCGACCGGCAGCGTGTAGCGGGCATCGCCGCCGCGCGGCAGCTTCAGCACCTTGCCGTCGGCACCCTTGACCACCAGCGAGGGACGCAGTTCCGAGCCACGGCCGGTGCGCCAGTCGGTGACGACGCGCTTGGCGATGCCGGTCGACTCGTCGACCGTTTCGCTCAGCGAGGCGCCTTCGACCAGATCCTCATAGCCGACCGTACCCTCGACTTCCGTCAGGATCGGGCGGGTGTAGGGATCCCACTCCGCGATGCGCTGGCCGCGCTTGATGGCGTCGCCATCATCCACCTTCAGCTTGGCGCCGAACTGGATGCGGTGAGCCGCCTTCTCCGAGCCGTCATGATCGATGATCAGGACGGAGAGGTTGCGGCTCATGGCGATCAGCTCGCCTTCCGAGTTCCGCACCACATTGCGGTTGCGGATCTTCACCGTGCCCTCGAACGAGGCCTCGATGAAGGACTGCTCGGAGAGCTGCGCCGCGCCGCCGATGTGGAAGGTACGCATGGTGAGCTGGGTGCCCGGCTCGCCGATCGACTGCGCCGCGATGACGCCGACCGCCTCGCCCATGTTCACCGGCGTACCACGCGCCAGATCGCGACCGTAGCAGGTGCCGCAGACGCCGTTCTTGGCCTCGCAGGTCAGCACGGAGCGGATCTTGATCTCCTGCACGCCGGCCTTGCTGATGCGCTCGACATCGGCCTCGTCCATCATGTGGCCGGCCGGGACGATCACATTGCCGGTCGCACCCTCGATCACATCCTCGGCCGCGGTACGGCCGAGCACGCGGGAGCCGAGCGTGGCGACGATCTGGCCCGCATCGATGATGGCGCGCATCGCGATGCCGTTCGTCGTGCCGCAGTCGCGCACCGTGATGATGCTGTCCTGCGCCACGTCGACCAGACGACGGGTGAGATAGCCCGAGTTCGCGGTCTTCAACGCGGTGTCCGCGAGGCCCTTACGGGCGCCGTGGGTCGAGTTGAAGTATTCGAGAACCGAGAGGCCTTCCTTGAAGTTCGAGATGATCGGCGTCTCGATGATCTCGCCCGACGGCTTAGCCATCAGGCCGCGCATGGCGGCGAGCTGACGCATCTGCTCGCGCGAACCACGGGCGCCGGAATGGGCCATCATGTAGATCGAGTTGATCTGCTTCTCGCGACCCGTGACCGGATCCTTCTTCACCGCCGAGATCTCGGCCATCATCTCGTCGGCGAGGCGCGCGGAGCACTTGCCCCAGGCGTCGACGACCTTGTTGTACTTCTCGCCCTGGGTGATCAGGCCGTCATTGTACTGCTGCTCGTACTCCTTGGTGAGCGCACGGGTCTCTTCGACCATGTCCCACTTCTTGGAGGGCACCACCATGTCGTCCTTGCCGAAGGAAATGCCGGCGCGGAAGGCGTTGGTGAAGCCGAGCGTCATGATGCGATCGCAGAAGATGACCGTCTCCTTCTGACCGCAGTGGCGGTAGACGGTGTCGATCATGTTCGAGATCTCCTTCTTGGTCATCAGCTTGTTGACGACGTCGAAGGGGGTCTTGGCGTTCTTCGGCAGCAGCTCACCGAGCTTCATGCGGCCCGGCGTGGTCTCATAGACCTTCGAGGCGGGGTTGCCGTTCTCGTCCACGCCGATATAGCGCCCGCGCACCTTGGTGTGCAGGGTGATGACCTTGTTGGCCAGGGCGTGATCGATCTCGCCCATATTGGCGAAGGCCATGCCCTCGCCGGGCTCACCCTCACGCATCATGGTCAGGTAGTAGAGGCCGAGCACGATGTCCTGCGACGGCACGATGATCGGCGCGCCGTTCGCCGGGTGCAGGATGTTGTTGGTCGACATCATCAGCACGCGCGCTTCAAGCTGCGCCTCGATGGACAGGGGCACGTGCACCGCCATCTGGTCGCCGTCGAAGTCCGCGTTGAAGGCCGAGCAGACCAGCGGGTGGAGCTGGATCGCCTTGCCTTCGATGAGCACCGGCTCGAACGCCTGGATGCCCAGGCGATGCAGCGTCGGCGCGCGGTTCAGCATCACCGGATGCTCGCGAATGACCTCGTCGAGGATGTCCCACACCTCGGGACGCTCCTTCTCGACGAGCTTCTTCGCCTGCTTCACGGTGGCGGACAGACCCTTCGCGTCGAGGCGCGAATAGATGAAGGGCTTGAACAGCTCGAGCGCCATCTTCTTCGGCAAGCCGCACTGGTGCAGCTTCAACTCGGGACCGACGACGATCACCGAACGGCCGGAATAGTCGACGCGCTTGCCGAGCAGGTTCTGACGGAACCGGCCCTGCTTGCCCTTCAGCATGTCGGCGAGCGACTTCAGCGGGCGCTTGTTGGCGCCGGTGATGACGCGGCCGCGACGGCCGTTGTCGAACAGCGCATCGACCGCTTCCTGAAGCATGCGCTTCTCGTTGCGGATGATGATGTCCGGCGCCTTCAGCTCGATCAGCCGCTTCAGGCGGTTGTTACGGTTGATGACGCGGCGGTACAGGTCGTTGAGGTCCGACGTCGCGAAGCGGCCGCCATCGAGCGGCACCAGCGGACGCAGATCCGGCGGGATGACCGGCACATGGGTAAGGATCATCCATTCCGGCTTGTTGCCGGAGAGCTGGAAGGCCTCGACGATCTTCAGGCGCTTGGCGAGCTTCTTCGGCTTCAGCTCGGTGGTCGCCTCGGCGATCTCCTTGCGCAGATTGCCGGCGATCTTCTCCAGGTCCATCGAGCGCAGCAGCTCGCGGATCGCCTCCGCGCCGATCAGCGCGGTGAACGAGTCGTCGCCATACTCTTCCTGAGCGCGCAGATAGTCCTCTTCCGAGAGGAGCTGGCGCTCCTTCAGCGGGGTGAGGCCCGGCTCGATGACGCAGTAATATTCGAAGTACAGGATGCGCTCGAGATCCTTGAGCGTCATGTCGAGCAGCAGGCCGATGCGGCTCGGGAGCGACTTCAGGAACCAGATGTGAGCGACCGGGGCGGCCAGCTCGATATGGCCCATGCGCTCGCGGCGCACGCGCGAGAGGGTGACTTCGACGCCGCACTTCTCGCAGATGATGCCCTTGTACTTCATGCGCTTGTACTTGCCGCACAAGCACTCGTAGTCCTTGATCGGCCCGAAAATGCGCGCACAGAACAGGCCGTCGCGCTCGGGCTTGAAGGTCCGGTAGTTGATGGTCTCCGGCTTCTTGATCTCACCGAAGGACCACGAAAGGATCTTTTCCGGACTCGCGATCGAGATCTTGATCTGATCGAAAGTCGGCGCCGGCGCCGCCGGGTTGAAGAGATTCATGACCTCTTGATTCATCGCCGTCTCCTTCGGCTGGACCCCGCCCCGCCGCCGCGGGTCGCTGAGGTCACAGAAAGTTCTGTCTATGACGAGGGCGAACACGATAGGCCGCGTCCGGCCCCTCGTGCTGGTCAGTCAGTCGGTCATTCAGCCGCTGGAAGGCTCTCGCCCGCGCCCGGCACCGCCGAAAGGGTCTTGGAGTTCATCAGCTCGACATTGAGGCCGAGCGAACGCATCTCCTTCACGAGAACGTTGAAGCTCTCGGGAATACCCGCTTCGAAGGTGTCGTCGCCGCGAACGATCGCCTCGTAGACCTTGGTACGGCCGGCGACGTCGTCGGACTTGACGGTGAGCATCTCCTGCAGCGTGTAGGCAGCGCCATACGCTTCAAGGGCCCACACCTCCATTTCACCGAAGCGCTGTCCGCCGAACTGCGCCTTACCACCCAGCGGCTGCTGGGTAACGAGCGAGTACGGGCCGATCGAGCGCGCATGGATCTTGTCGTCGACAAGATGATGCAGCTTCAGCATGTAGATGTAGCCGACCGTCACCTTACGGTCGAACTGGTCACCGCTGCGCCCGTCATAGAGCGAGGACTGCGCGGACTTGTCGAGACCGGCCAGTTCCAGCATGCGCTCGATGTCCGCCTCGCGGGCGCCATCGAACACCGGCGTGGCGATGGGAACGCCGCGCCGCAGGTTGGAACCGAGCTCGACGAGCCCTTCTTCGTCCAGCGAGGCGATGGTGTCGTCCTCACCGTAGATCTTGCCGAAGGCATCCTTCAGCGGAGCGATGTCGTTCTGCTGATGATACGCCTCGATCGCCCGATCGATCACCTTGCCTAGGCCGGCGCAGGCCCAACCCATATGGGTCTCGAGGATCTGGCCGACGTTCATGCGCGAGGGCACGCCGAGCGGGTTGAGCACCATGTCGACCGGGGTGCCGTCCTCAAGGAACGGCATGTCCTCGACCGGGACAATGCGCGAGACCACGCCCTTGTTGCCATGCCGGCCGGCCATCTTGTCACCCGGCTGGATCTTGCGCTTCACGGCGATGAAGACCTTGACCATCTTCATCACGCCCGGCGGCAGCTCGTCGCCACGCTGGAGCTTCTCGACCTTGTCGAGGAAGCGCTGCTCAAGGCGCTTCTTCGACTCGTCGTACTGGTTACGGATCGCTTCCAGCTCGCTCATCATCTGGTCGTCGGCGACGGCGAACTGCCACCACTGGCTGCGCGGATAGTCGGCCAGCACCGAACGGGTGATCGCCGTATCCTTCTTGAAGCCCTTGGGGCCGGCCACGCCGGTCTTGCCATCGAGCATCTCGGCCAGACGGCCGAAGACGTTGCGGTCGAGGATCGCCTGCTCGTCGTCGCGGTCCTTGGCCAGACGCTCGATTTCCTCGCGCTCGATCGCCTGGGCGCGCTCGTCCTTGTCGACGCCGTGGCGGTTGAATACGCGGACTTCGACGACCGTGCCGGTGACGCCCGGGGGAACGCGCAGCGAGGTGTCGCGCACATCCGCCGCCTTCTCGCCGAAGATGGCGCGCAGCAGCTTCTCTTCCGGGGTCATCGGGGACTCACCCTTCGGCGTGATCTTGCCGCAGAGAATGTCGCCCGCCTGCACTTCGGCGCCGATATAGACGATGCCGGCTTCGTCGAGGTTCTTCAGCGCCTCTTCCGACACGTTCGGAATGTCGCGCGTGATTTCCTCCGGCCCGAGCTTGGTATCGCGGGCCATCACCTCGAATTCCTCGATGTGGATCGAGGAGAAGATGTCGCCCTTCGAGATATTCTCGGAGAGGAGGATGGAGTCCTCGAAGTTGTAGCCGTTCCACGGCATGAACGCGACGAGGATGTTCCGGCCGAGCGCGAGATCGCCGAGGTCGGTCGAAGGACCGTCCGCGATGATGTCGCCCTTCTTCACCCGGTCGCCCACGCGCACCAGCGGACGCTGGTTGATGCAGGTCGACTGGTTGGAGCGCTGGAACTTCTGCAGGCGGTAGATGTCGACGCCCGACTTCGACGGATCATTCTCTTCCGTCGCGCGGATGACGATACGGGTCGCGTCCACCTGGTCGATGACGCCGGTGCGGCGGGCGGCGATGGCCGCCCCCGAGTCACGAGCGACAATCGATTCCATGCCGGTGCCGACGAAGGGCGCATCGGCGCGCACCAGCGGCACGGCCTGACGCTGCATGTTCGAGCCCATGAGGGCGCGGTTCGCGTCGTCGTTCTCAAGGAACGGGATGAGCGCGGCGGCGACCGAGACGAGCTGCTTCGGCGACACGTCCATGAAGTCGACGCGGTCCGGCGTCACGAGGAGAACGTCGCCGGCGTGACGGCAGACGATCAGGTCCTCGGTGAAGCGACCTTCCGAATCGAGCGGGATGTTCGCCTGGGCGACGTAGTACTTTCCCTCCTCCATGGCGGAGAGATAGACCACTTCGTCCTGAACCTGGCTGTCCTTCACGCGGCGATAGGGCGCCTCGATGAAGCCGTACTTATTCACGCGGGCGAAGGTCGCCAGCGAGTTGATGAGGCCGATGTTCGGGCCTTCCGGCGTCTCAATGGGGCAGATGCGGCCGTAATGCGTTGGGTGCACGTCGCGCACCTCGAAGCCGGCGCGCTCGCGGGTCAGACCACCCGGGCCGAGGGCCGAGAGACGACGCTTGTGCGTGATCTCGGACAGCGGGTTGGTCTGGTCCATGAACTGCGAGAGCTGCGACGAGCCGAAGAACTCGCGCACCGCCGCCGCCACGGGCTTCGCATTGATGAGGTCCTGCGGCATCACGGTGTCGATGTCGACGGACGACATGCGCTCCTTGATAGCGCGCTCCATGCGCAGCAGGCCGACGCGGTACTGGTTCTCCATCAGCTCGCCGACGGAGCGGACGCGGCGGTTGCCGAGGTGATCGATGTCGTCGATCTCACCCTTGCCGTCGCGCAGCTCGACCAGCGTCTTGATGACCGCAAGGATGTCCTCACGGCGCAGCACGCGCATCGTGTCCGGGCAGTCGAGGTCGAGGCGCATGTTCATCTTCACGCGGCCGACCGCGGAGAGGTCGTAGCGCTCGGAATCGAAGAACAGCGAGTGGAACATGGCCTGCGCGGAATCGAGCGTCGGCGGCTCGCCCGGACGCATCACGCGGTAGATGTCGAACAGCGAATCCTCACGGGTGAGGTTCTTGTCGACGGCCAGCGTGTTGCGGATATAGGCGCCCACATTGACGTGGTCGATGTCCAGGATCGGCAGGTCGTCATAGCCGAGCTCGACAAGCTGCTTCAGCATCTTGTCGCTGACTTCCTCGCCCGCCTCGACATAGATCTCGCCGGTGCTGGGGTTCACCAGATCCTCGGCGACATACTGGCCGATCATCTCCTCATCGGAGATCTTGAGGGCCTTGAGGCCCTTCTCGGCGAGCAGGCGCGCCTGGCGGACGGTGATCTTCTTGCCGGCTTCGATGACGACTTCGCCGGTATCGGCGTCCACAAGGTCCGCGACAGCCTTGTAGCCCTTCATGCGTTTGGGATCGAACGGCATGCGCCATCCGTCCTTCGTGCGGGTGAAGGAAATGGTCTCGTAGAAGGTGTTGAGGATTTCCTCGCCGTCGAGACCGAGGGCGAAGAGCAGGCTCGTCACCGGAATCTTGCGGCGGCGGTCGATGCGCGCAAACACGATGTCCTTGGCGTCGAACTCGATGTCGAGCCAGGAGCCGCGATAGGGGATGATGCGCGCGGCGAACAGGAGCTTGCCCGAGGAGTGGGTCTTGCCCTTGTCGTGGTCGAAGAACACGCCCGGCGAGCGGTGCATCTGCGAGACGATGACGCGCTCGGTGCCGTTCACGATGAACGTACCGTTCGAGGTCATCAGCGGGATGTCGCCCATGTAGACGTCCTGCTCCTTGATGTCCTTGACGGACTTGGAGCCGGTGTCGGGATCGACATCGAACACGATGAGGCGGAGGGTGACCTTGAGCGGCGCGGCGAAAGTCATGCCACGCTGGCGGCACTCATCGACGTCGTACTTTGGCGGCTCGAACTCATAGCGGACGAATTCGAGCATGGCAGCGCCCGAAAAGTCCGAGATCGGGAATACCGACTTGAAAACCGCCTGAATGCCGTCGTCCGCACGCCCGCCCTTCGGCTCGTCGATCTGCAGGAACTGGTCATAGGACGCCTTCTGAACCTCAATGAGGTTCGGCATCTCAGCCACTTCCTGGATCTTGCCGAAAAACTTGCGGACCCGCTTACGACCGGTGAACGTCTGCGCCATGTCGCTCCTCGCTCCGTCCGAAAAACCGTCGCGTCAGCCGCTCCAAGGGGCAGATGCCCAACAGCCGCGATGACGCATCACACATGCAACAATACGGGCAGGTCGCGGCACACTGTGCCGCTCCTGCCGGGTTGCGCATCCGACGGCTCGCCGGACGACCCCCATCATCGGGATCGTCGGGGAAGCCGTCGGGGGCCTCCCGCCTCGTCCCATCCCGCCAGGGCGGTGGACGAAGGCAGAGGCCGCCGGGGGAAACCGGCGGCCTCGAAATGATCGTCAGATCACTTGAGCTCGACCTTGGCGCCAGCCTTCTCGATCTGGGCCTTGATCTTCTCGGCTTCTTCCTTGGTCACGCCTTCCTTGACGGCCTTGGGAGCGCCTTCGACGAGATCCTTGGCTTCCTTGAGGCCCAGGCCGGTGATGGCGCGGACTTCCTTGATGACCTCGATCTTCTTGTCGCCGGCCGAGGCCAGGACAACGGTGAACTCGGTCTGCTCTTCAGCAGCCGGCGCGGCAGCGCCAGCCGGGGCAGCGGCAACGGCCACGGCGGCCGCGGCGGAAACGCCCCACTTCTCTTCGAGGAGCTTCGCGAGCTCGGCAGCCTCGAGAACGGTGAGGGAGGACAGCTCGTCAACGAGCTTCGACAGGTCAGCCATTTTACTTAAGTCCTTGGATTTCGGTTCGAACCAGTATTACCGGTAAAGCCTCACGCGGCTTCGTTCTCTTTGGCATAGGCCGCGAACACGCGGGCGAGCTTGGCCGCCGGCGCGGTGCTGAGCTGGGCGATCTTGGTCGCCGGGGCCTGGATAAGGCCAACCAGCTTCGCACGCAGTTCATCAAGGGACGGCATGGTGGCCAGAGCCTTCACACCATCCACATTCAGGGCCGCCTTGCCGAAGGCGCCGCCAAGAATCACGAACTTGTCGTTGGTCTTGGCGAACTCCACGGCAACCTTCGGAGCCGCAACAGGATCGCTCGAATAAGCGATAATGGTCGGACCCTTCAGCAGGGCCGCGACATGTGCGACTTCCGAACCTTCGAGAGCGATCTTCGCGAGGCGGTTCTTCGCCACCTTCACGGTCGCACCGGCCGCCTTCATCTGACGGCGCAGGGCCGACATCTGGGCGACGGTGAGGCCGGAATAGTGGGCCACGACGACGACCGAGGTGTTCTGGAACACATCGGACAGCGACGTGACGAGCTCTTCTTTTTGCGCTCGATCCACTTCACTTGCTCTCCGGTGGCGAGGAAGAAAGCCTTCCCCGCCGGGTTTGCGCCTTGTCACCACCCGGAAGGGTGGCAACGGTTAGCATCCTGTCCCCTTGGGAACCGGTAAACCGGCCAAGGCGCTGGTTCGAGCCGAAATCCAAGTCCCGGAAAACCGGAACCTTTCACGCGGTCGTACCCCGTCTATGCTGGCCCCTGCGGGATTAAGCCACCTCGGACGAGGGGCGCCGGCAGTCTCGGACAGGACTTAAAGCCGGCAGGGCGAGCCCTACCGGCCTCTCCATCCGATTTTATTCGGATGAAAGCCTCAAATTTAATCGACTCGCGCCCGACTCGTCGCCGAGCGCGAAACCGCCCATATAGAGGGTCGTTCTGGATTTGTCACCCCTGATAGCATCCGGGGCTTGACAAATCCACCCTGAGCCGATCACGGCCCCGCGACCCGCGGGGCCGCCGGATCGGGTCATCAGGCCGGGTTCAGGACCGAGGCGGTCTCGACCTTGAGGCCCGGGCCCATGGTCGAGGACACCGCTATGCGCTGGACATAGTTGCCCTTGGCGCCGGTCGGCTTGGCCTTGACCACGGCGTCAGCGAAGGCGCGGATGTTCTCGGCAAGCTTGTCGACCGGGAACGAGGCCTTGCCGATGCCGGCGTGGATGATGCCGGCCTTCTCGACGCGGAACTCGACCGCGCCGCCCTTGGCCGCCTCGACGGCGCCCTTGACGTCCATGGTCACGGTGCCGACCTTCGGGTTCGGCATCAGGCCGCGCGGGCCGAGCACCTTACCGAGACGACCGACCAGCGGCATGAGGTCCGGGGTCGCGATGCAGCGATCGAAGTCGATCGTGCCGCCCTGGATGGTCTCGAGCAGATCCTCGGCGCCGACAATGTCCGCACCCGCCGCCTTGGCTTCATCAGCCTTGGCGCCACGGGCGAACACGGCGACGCGCACGGTGCGGCCCGAGCCATTCGGCAGGTTGCAGACGCCACGGACCATCTGGTCGGCGTGACGGGGATCGACGCCGAGATTCATCGCGACCTCAATGGTCTCGTCGAACTTGGCGGTGGCACGCTCCTTGAGCAGCACCAGGGCCTCGTCGAGACCGTAGAGCTTCACCGGATCGATACCGTCGCGCACCGCGCGAACACGCTTGGAAACCTTGGCCATCAGCTCAACCCACCACTTCGAGGCCCATGGAACGGGCGGAGCCCTCGATCATGCGGACCGCCGATTCGACGGTGTCGCAGTTCAGATCCTTCATCTTCATCGCCGCGATCTCGCGCATCTGCTCCTGCGAGATCTTGCCGACGAAGCCGCCCTTGCCGGGGGTCTTCGAGCCCGAGCCGGGCTTCTTCTTCGTGACCAGACCCGCCGCCTTCTTCAGGAAGTAGGAGACCGGGGGGGTCTTGAGTTCGAAGGTGAAGGAACGATCCTGATACGCGGTGATCAGGACGGGGATCGGCATCCCCTTTTCCATCTGGGCGGTCTGGGCGTTGAACGCCTTGCAGAATTCCATGATGTTCAGGCCGCGCTGGCCGAGCGCGGGACCGATCGGCGGGGCCGGGTTGGCCGAGCCGGCCGGCACCTGCAGCTTCACATAGCCGGTAATCTTCTTCGCCATGAAAGGCTCCTGCTGCACTGACGGCTGCCAGGCCATCAGCACAAAACACGCCGGCACGGCCATGTGGAGCCGTGGGCGACGTGGGTTCCGGGTCGCGGTTGCGGCACGTGTGTTCCGGCTGGCGAACCGGACGTGCCTCCCGCGGATGTAGGCATCACTTAGGATGCGAGGGTCGCTTACAGCAAAATGCGCGCCAGGGGAAGGCCCCTGCCCTTTTGCGAGCGCCGATCAGGCCGCGTCTGGCAGGCGTCGCCCGCCGCGGGCACGTCCCGCCTCTCGGGCAAGGATCGCATCGGCGTCGAGGCTGCGGATCGGTGTCGCCATGTCGCGCGGCACGTCGCCTTCGAGCTGAAGGCTGAGATAGCGCCCGCAGCACACGCGCAGGAAGGAGGCGAAGTTCTCGACCTCGCCATGGGCGAAGGTGAGTTCCTCATGCAGCTTGGCCAGAAGCTGCGAGACGCTCATCCCGTCGCGCTGGGCGATCTCCTCCAGCACCTGCCAATAGAGGTTCTCCAGCCGCACGCTGGTCGAGAAGCCGCTGAGGCGCACCGACTTCAGCCGCGTCTGCCACAGCGTGCGGTCGGCCTCGATGAAGAGCTTGCACATGGGTCGCCTCCTCGGGATGGATGGCCGGCGGCAGGCCGGACGCCCGCCGCCGCCAGAATAGACCCGTTCGCCGCGCGGGCGAAGCCGTGCGATGTGTCACGCGCACGGCATGCCGGCTCACGCCGCCTGCCGCACCTCCTCATGCACGATCCGCGTGCCGAGCACGGTGAGGAACTGGCCAATCCACGCGGGGTGTGCCGGCCAGGCCGGGGCGCTCACCAGATTGCCGTCGGTCACCGCAGCGTCGATGGAGATGTCGGCATAAATGCCGCCGGCAAGTTCCACCTCGGCGCGACAGGCGGGATAGGCCGAGCAGGTCCGCCCTTCCAGCACGCGCGCGCCGGCCAGCAGCTGCGCGCCATGGCAGATCGCGGCGACGGGCTTGGCGGTGTCGAAGAAGTGACGGACGATCTCGATGACGCGGGCGTTCATCCGCAGATATTCCGGCGCGCGGCCGCCGGGAATGACCAGGGCGTCGTAACGGGCCGGGTCGATATCGGCGAAGCTGGCGTTGAGCGCGAAGTTATGGCCGCGCTTCTCCGAATAGGTCTGCTGGCCCTCGAAGTCATGGATCGCGGTGTTCACACTGTCGCCGGCCTTCTTGTCGGGACACACCGCATGGACGGTGTGGCCAACGGCGAGCAGCGCCTGGAACGGCACCATGACCTCGTAATCTTCCACGAAGTCGCCGACGATCATGAGAATGCGCTTGGCAGCCATCTTGTCCTCCCTGGATCACGGGCGGCGTGGCGTCGCCGCCTCGGATGGAGGACCAGTCTAGGCGCGTGGCGCGCGGGCGGGTGTTAACCCGCTATTGCCGGTGCGGGGACGCGCGGGGCGTCAAAAACGAAAATCCCCGGGACCAGCCCGGGGATGCAACGTCGTCTCAGCCCTAGTGGGCGTGTCAGGTCTTCTCGACCTGACCAAATTCCAGCTCGACCGGCGTGGCACGGCCGAAGATCGAGACCGCGACCTTGAGGCGCGAACGCCCCTCGTCGACTTCCTCGACAATGCCGTTGAACGAGGCGAACGGGCCGTCGGAGACCTTGACCGTCTCGCCGACCTCGAAGCTGATCGAGGGCTTCGGGCGCTCGATGCCTTCCTGAACCTGCTGCAGGATGCGCATGGCCTCCCGCTCGGGAATCGCCATCGGCTTGTTGTCGGCGCCGAGGAAGCCGGTGACCTTCGGCGTGTTCTTGATGAGATGGAAGGCCTCGTCGGTGAGGTCCATCTTCACCAGCACATAGCCCGGGAAGAACTTGCGTTCGGCATCGACCTTGCGGCCACGGCGCACCTCGACGACCTTTTCGGTCGGAACCAGCACCTGCTCGAACAGATCGGTGAGCCCACGCTGCGCCGCCTGCTCCTTGATGGAATCGGCGACCTTCTTCTCGAAGTTCGAATAGGCGTGGACGATGTACCAGCGCATCGGCATCGGGTGTCTCCTCAACGACCGATCTGCAGGATATGCGCGATGACGAAGCTCAAGACCTGGTCGGCAACCAGGAAGAAGAGCGAGGCCAGCACGACCATGACGAAAACCATGGCGGTGGTGATCAACGTCTCGCGACGGGTCGGCCAGGTGACCTTGCGGGCTTCCGCGCGCACCTGCTGAAAGAACTCGACCGGATTCGTCTTCGCCATCTTCGTCTCGAAACGCCTCTGTGGCAGGGGCCGCGCCGCCACCTGTGTGTGTCGCGAAGGATCCGGGAGGGCCCTTCCGCGATCGGTTCGTCCAAACGCGCGAAGCGGGCGTATAGCCCGCAAAGCGGCTTCGCGTCAAAGGGACGTTTGCTGCCTTGCCTGCCACCGGCGGAGAGGGTGGCAGGAGTGGAGGGACTCGAACCCCCAACCCCCGGTTTTGGAGACCGGTGCTCTAACCAGTTGAGCTACACTCCTACAGTCCGCGTCGCGGACCGCGTCTTCCTAGTTGATCCGTCCATCCCGTGTAAAGAGAGGAGAGCGGATCAGACGCCTCGCTCCACATCCGGCTGTGTGGAAGACGTGCCGGCGGGGAACTCCAAGACACGGAACTGACGGCCCGAATCTCGATCGGCGTGTCATCGGCAGGCGCCGAAGACGACGAGACCCGCGCCAGTGGCTGGCGCGGGTCTCGGGCGAGGCGCCGGAGCGCCCCGCGGATCATCACTCGATGATGGCGGCGACGACGCCGGCGCCGACGGTGCGGCCGCCTTCGCGGATGGCGAAGCGCAGCTTCTCTTCCATCGCGATCGGAACGATCAGCGCCACGTCAACCGAGATGTTGTCGCCCGGCATCACCATTTCCGTGCCTTCCGGCAGCGTCACGATGCCCGTCACGTCCGTCGTGCGGAAGTAGAACTGCGGACGGTAGTTGGTGAAGAACGGCGTGTGGCGGCCGCCCTCTTCCTTCGTCAGGATGTACGCCTCGGCCTTGAACTTCGTGTGCGGCTTCACCGAACCCGGCTTGCACACGACCTGGCCGCGCTCCACGTCCTCACGCTTGGTGCCGCGCACCAGAATGCCGACATTGTCGCCCGCCTGGCCCTGGTCGAGCAGCTTGCGGAACATTTCGACGCCGGTCACCGTCGTCTTGATGGTCGGGCGGATGCCGACGATCTCGACTTCCTCGCCGACCTTGATGATGCCGCGCTCGACGCGACCGGTCACAACCGTGCCGCGGCCCGAGATCGAGAACACGTCTTCGATCGGCATCAGGAACGGCTGGTCAACCGGACGCTCCGGCTGCGGGATGTAGCTGTCGACCGCTTCCATCAGCTTCAGAACCGCGTCGCGGCCGAGCTTCGGGTCGCCATTCTCCAGCGCCACCAGCGCCGAGCCACGGATGATCGGGATGTCGTCGCCCGGGAAGTCGTACTTCGACAGAAGCTCGCGAACCTCGAGCTCGACGAGCTCAAGCAGTTCCTCGTCGTCGACCATGTCGCACTTGTTCAGGAACACCACCAGGGCGGGAACGCCGACCTGACGGGCCAGAAGGATGTGCTCGCGGGTCTGCGGCATCGGGCCGTCAGCCGCCGACACGACCAGGATCGCGCCGTCCATCTGCGCCGCGCCGGTGATCATGTTCTTCACATAGTCGGCGTGGCCGGGGCAGTCGACGTGCGCGTAGTGGCGGTTCGCCGTCTCGTACTCAACGTGAGCCGTCGAGATCGTGATGCCGCGCGCCTTCTCTTCCGGCGCCTTGTCGATCTGGTCATACGCCGTGAACGTCGCGCCGCCCGACTCCGCAAGAACCTTCGTGATCGCCGCCGTCAGCGACGTCTTGCCATGGTCAACATGGCCAATCGTGCCAATGTTGCAGTGAGGCTTCGAACGGTTGAACTTCTCTTTGGCCATAACTCGTTTCCTTCAGCGACATACGGGCCGCGAAAATCGGGGCGTGGGATAGGCGGTTTCCTAGAATTCCGCAAGTGCCACACGGCAATTGTGGCGTCGCTGTCCCGCGATGTCGGGGAGAGACGGGCGATCCCCGCCCTCAGGGTGCCGGCGCTGCGCCCTTGTCGGTCCAGTCGGGCGGCAACCCGAGACCGTCGCCAACCATGTCAGCAAAGCCCGGCGTGCGGCCAAAAGCGGCACAGGCGGGATGTTTCGGCGTGCCCTTCAATGCCGCGCCGATCTTCTCGGCCGAGGGCAGGTCCGGCATTTTTCCGAATGGTGTGTCGCCGGTCGCCACCAGCCTGCTGAAATCGGCGCCGAACTCGGCGGCGAGGACATAGGCGTCGCCCTCCTCCGCCGCGCGCGAGGCACCAACCAGCGCGCTGGCGCCACGCGCCCAGGTCATCGCCACGACCTGATCGCCGCTCGGCCCGTAGGCGCCGGCCTCCATGGAAAGGCTGCCGAGCCCGATGGGCAGGCGCGGCGTCGGGGCGATCACATCCGGCAGCACAACGCTCTTGGCGATGCCGAGCCCCTTGGAAACGGCGACCATGGTGGCGTCGGTACGGGTGATGTGCGTAACGCTCGCCCGCACGGTGAGGTCAGCAGGCTGATCGGCCGCCACGACCTCGAAGCGCTCGCTGAGTCCGGCGCAGAGGGCGCGGTCAACGGCATTGGCAACAAGCGCGCGCTGCTTGTCGGTGAACGGCACCTCCAGCGCCGCCGGGGTGAAGCGCGTCGGCACGATGCGCACCGTGCGGGCGGCCAGCACCTGCTCCTTGTTGGCGCGCAGCGCAGCTTGGGTGAGCACGCCGTTGGACGGCTTGAGGTCGGCATAGGAGGACAGCGTGCCACCCTGCTCGAGCGGCGCATTGGCACAGCCGCCGACCGCCAGCCCCGCCATCAGCCCCAGCACGCGCATCGCCCGCACGCCGTCCATGGGCGGAGGGACACCCCGCGCTGCGGTGGCCGGCGGACCAACCCTCTCGCCGCCCGCCCGCTCCCGGCCCGGATCTGCGCTGATCATCATCATGGAACCAACCAACTGAGTGCAAGTTTGCACTCGGTGCAAGTTGTCTATGGCCGATCTGTGGCGTAGGTCGTCCAAAGGTCAGATGACCCGTGAGCGCGGCCGGTGCGGCGCGTCGGGCAGAAGCGCGGGGAGCCGAGAACGATGGCGGACACGGCCCGAACGTCGACAGGGCTGCGCGCGCTGAAGCGCCATCAGACGCAGGAGCGGCTGCGCGAGGCGGCGCTTCAGCTGTTTCTGGCGAAGGGCTATGGCGCGACCACGCTGGACGACATCGCGGCAGCAGCGGGCATTTCGCGGCGGTCGATCTTCTCCTACGTCGCCAGCAAGGAGGAGATCGTCTTCCAGCATATCGACCGCTTTCTGGAGGCGCTCGTGGCGGGCATAGCCGCCGGCCGGCCCGACCAGCCGCCGCTGAGCTTGCTCAAAGCCGGCATGATCGACTTCGCCGGCGCGATCGACGCCAATCTCGCAGTGGAGACGGCCCGCTTTCTGCACGGCGCCGATGAGCTCAATGCCGGGCGGCTCGTGCGCCTGCGCCAGCTTGAAATGGCGATCGTCGAGGCCTTGCGGCGCGTCTGGCCGGCGCCTCATCACCTCCCGCATCTGCAGGCGGCGGCGATGATGGCGGTTGGCGCCCTGCGGCTCGGCATGGACCAATGGGTGGAGACGGATAGCGCCGCGTCGCTGGCGACCTGCGTTCAGAAGGCGTTTGATGCCTTGGCCTGCGCCGCCGACACGCGCCTGCCGGCAATCAACGGCACGGTTGGTGATTCGTCCTGATCATCCCTCAACGGCGAGCGGCCATCAGACGACGCGATGAGGGCTGGAGCGGGTGAAGGGAATCGAACCCTCGTCATCAGCTTGGAAGGCTGTTGCTCTACCATTGAGCTACACCCGCGAGGGCCGAGGCAAGCATAGCGGAGAGCGACGTGGTGGGGGAGGTAGGACTCGAACCTACGAAGGCATAGCCAGCGGATTTACAGTCCGCCCCCTTTGCCGCTCGGGACACTCCCCCTCGCACGTCGGTCGCGCCGCGAGGGCATCGACCACCGGCCGTTACGGCCGTCGGTGACAACACATCAGGATGCGCCGTCACCGTGCGGCGCGCTTTATGGTGGGGTGCCCCTGCCCTGTCAACCCCGCCCGCCAAGCCGTCACCGCGGCGGTGGACAACCTCGCCCCGCATGGCGCGCCCGCCTGACAAGTGGCGCGCGCCCGCACGGCAAATTGCCAAGCGCCGCGCGGCATGACAGAAGGCGGCATGAACGACCGTCCCAAACCCCCGTCCGACCGTCCCGCCCGCCCCGCAAAGCCCGGCTTTGGCCGTGGCGGCGGCAAGGTATTCGGCGGCGGTTATGGTGGGGGCGGCGGCTTCAGCAAGGGTGGCGGCAGCAAGGGCGGGGCTCGCCCCCGGCCGGCCGGGCGCCCCTTCGGCGAATGGCCGGACGATGTCGCCATCCTCTATGGCTGGCACAGCGTGGTGGAAGCCCTGCGCAATCCGCGCCGCAAGGTGCGCCGGCTGATGGCGACCGAAAACGCGCTGAAGCGGCTCGAGGACGAATCGATTCCGCTCAAGGTCACCCCCGAACAGGTACGCCCCGGCGAGATCGACCGCCTTGTGGGGCCGGATGCGGTGCATCAGGGGCTTTTTGCCGAGTGCGATCCCCTGCCCTCGCTGAAGCTCGTGGACGCGGCCGAGAACGACCTCGTGCTGGTGCTCGACCAGATCACCGACCCGCACAATGTCGGCGCCATCGTGCGCTCGGCGGCGGCGCTGAAGGTCGGCGCGATCATCACCACCGCGCGCCACAGCCCGGCCGCCACGGGCGTACTGGCCAAGAGCGCCAGCGGCGGGCTGGAGCATGTGCCGTTCTGCTTCGTCGGCAATCTCGCCCGTGCCCT
The DNA here is from genome assembly GCF_029760895.1 of Ancylobacter sp. WKF20. Lineage (NCBI taxonomy): Bacteria > Pseudomonadati > Pseudomonadota > Alphaproteobacteria > Hyphomicrobiales > Xanthobacteraceae > Ancylobacter > Ancylobacter sp. WKF20. Next base: position 733,182 of record NZ_CP121679.1, on the reverse strand, counting down.
CGAAGAGCTGAAAGACAGTGGCGTTCAAGTGGTTGGCCTCGATAGCGAGGGGCCGGCGGACCTCGTCGACACGCCGCTGCGCCGTCCGGTCGCGCTGGTGCTCGGCGCCGAGGGCAAGGGGCTGCGCCAGCTCACCCGCCAGACCTGCGACACGCTCGCGCGCATCGACCTGCCCGGCGCCATCGTCAGCCTCAACGTGTCGAACGCCGCCGTCCTCGCCCTGCATATCGCGCGGCGCGCCATTGGCCAGCCCGCCGGCTGAGCGCCAGAATTACCGCACGCTGAGCCGGCACAATTCTTCCGCAAGGCGGAAGAGCCGCTGTTACGACCAATTGCCAATCGTCAAACGGTTACGTTTTCGCCAAGCTTTCCTTTGAGGCAGTGGCGGAACGCAAGAATTCCGCGCGCCAACATCCGGGACCGGCGCCGCAAACGCTCTCACGCGGGCCGCTTTCGGGAGGAAACGACCCGAGCGACGGTGTTCCCAGAGGAACTCACAAGATCGTTCGGCAAATACTGACACGGCTCCACCAGGAGCCTGGTGTTTTTAACGTGCATCGCGGCGATGCGCGAACGCACTTTCACGCGATTTTTCTGGGGAAGGGACGACACCATGAGCGTAACGACGGGAGGGGCGCCCGCCAAGGCGGCGCCCATGACCAAGGAAGAGAGGAAGGTTATTATCGCCTCCTCCGCCGGCACGGTCTTCGAGTGGTATGATTTCTATCTCGCGGGCTCGCTGGCCGCGAACATCGCGATGACCTTCGTGCCCGGCAGCAATGACACGGCCAAGTTCATCTTCGTTCTGTTCGGCTTTGCCGCCGGCTTCGCCGTCCGCCCGTTCGGCGCGCTTTTCTTCGGCCGCCTCGGCGACCTCATCGGCCGCAAATACACCTTCCTCGTCACCATGACGCTCATGGGCATCGCCACCTTCGTGGTCGGCCTGCTGCCCGGCTATGACACGATCGGCTATGCCGCGCCGGTGATCTTCATCATCTGCCGCCTCGCCCAGGGCCTCGCGCTCGGCGGTGAGTATGGCGGCGCCGCGACCTATGTGGCCGAGCATGCCCCGCACGGGCGCCGCGGCTTCTATACCTCGTGGATCCAGACCACCGCGACGGTCGGCCTGTTCCTGTCGCTGCTGGTCATCCTGACCCTGCGCCTGTCCATGTCGCCGGAAGACTTCAACGCCTGGGGCTGGCGCGTTCCGTTCCTGCTGTCGATCATCCTGCTCGGCTTCTCGATCTGGATCCGCCTGCAGCTGAGCGAATCTCCGGCCTTCCAGAAGATGAAGGCGGAGGGCACCCGCTCCAAGGCGCCGCTGACCGAGGCCTTCGGCCGCTGGTCCAACGCCAAGATCGCGCTGATCGCCCTGTTCGGCGGCACGGCCGGCCAGGCGGTGGTCTGGTACACCGGCCAGTTCTACGCGCTGTTCTTCCTTACACAGACATTGAAGGTCGACGGCACAACGGCGAATCTGCTGATCGCCGCCTCGCTGCTCATCGGCACGCCGTTCTTCATCCTGTTCGGCTGGCTGTCGGACAAGATCGGCCGCAAGCCGATCCTCATCGCCGGCTGCCTCATCGCCGCCGTGACCTACTTCCCGCTGTTCGAGAACATCGCCCGCGTCGCCAATCCGAAGCTCATCGAGGCGACGGAGACGGTGAAGATCCAGATCGCCGCCGATCCGGAGCAGTGCGGCACGCTGTTCGACCCGGTGGGCGTGCGCGTCTTCACCCGGCCTTGCGACGTCTACCGCCGCACGCTGGCGACCAACTCGATGCATTACGAGCTGGTGCCCGGCCCCGCCGGCTCCGCGACCGCCGCAACGGTCAATGGCACGGCGGTCACCATCCCCGATACCGACAAGGTCGGCGCGGCCATCGTCGCGGCGGCGCAGGGCGCGGGCTACCCCAAGGCGGGTGACGCCAGCATCGTGAAGCAGCCGACCATTGCCGGCGTGCTGAGCGACCAGCGCACCCTCACCCTGATCGGCCTTCTCTTCGTCCTCGTGCTCTATGTGACGATGGTCTACGGCCCGATCGCCGCGCTGCTGGTCGAACTCTTCCCGACCCGCATCCGCTACACCGGCATGTCGCTGCCCTACCACATCGGCAATGGCTGGTTCGGCGGCTTCCTGCCGCCCACCGCCTTCGCCATCGTGGCGGCCACCGGCAACATCTTCTCCGGCCTGTGGTACCCGATCATCGTCGCTCTGATGACCGTGGTGATCGGCGTCATCTTCCTGCCGGAGACCAAGAACCGCAATCTCGACGACTGGCACTAGTCCGACGCACATCTCCGGCGGCGCCTCCGGGTGCCGCCGGCACACACGAGAACCGCCCAAACGAGAACGGCCCCGTCGCAGGACGGGGCCGTTTTTGTTGTCGCAGGCGCCGATCAGACGGCGGCGGTGACGACGATCTCGACCAGATAATCCGGGGTGGCCAGCGCGGCCTCGACCGTGGCGCGGGCCGGGGTGTGGCCGGCGGCGACCCAGCTGTCCCACACCGCGTTCATCTCGCCGAACTTCGAGATGTCGGCGAGATAGATGGTGGCGGCGAGGATCTTGGTCTTGTCGGTGCCGGCGGCGGCCAGCAGCGCGTCAATCTGCTCGAGCACGCCCTTGGTCTGGGCGGCGACGCCATCGCCCAGCGCGACCTGGCCGGCGAGGTAGGCAACGGAGCCGTGCACCACCGCCTGGCTCATGCGCGGGCCGATCTCGATTCTCTTGATGCTCATCTGACAAACTCTGGTTTTCAAAAAGGAAAGGCCGGCGGAACGCCCTCGAGCGAACCGGCCGGCCTTGGTAGCACAGGAAAAGCGGGAGCGCCGCCCCCGCCCTTCGGGTCACGCGTCGGCGGTCAGCCGCGCATCACTGCGGGTTGGTGACGGCCTTCGGCATCGGGCCCAGCGTGCCGATGTTGAAGATCTGCACGCGGCGGTTGATCGGATCCTCGGGCTTGGAGGGCACCTGAAGCGCCTCCTGGCCGAGGCCGAGCGCCTGCAGACGGTCCGGCGAGACCTGATAGACCACCACGAGCGCCTGGACGATGGCGTCGGCGCGCTCCTGGCTGAGCTTCAGGTTGTAGGCGCGCGTGCCGGTCGTGTCGGTGTTGCCGACGACGACGAACTTGTAGTTCCACAGGATCGGGTGGTGCAGCGCGTCGGCGATCGCGCCCAGCGTCTCATAGGACTCCGGCCGGATGATCGACGAGTTCAGCGCGAACTGAATCTGCACCGTGATCTGCGCCAGCTTGTCGAGCAGCTTGGCGATCGCGGACTTGTCGAGCGACAGCGGCTTGTTCGCGGCGACGGCGTCCTGCGCCATCTTGCGCAGCAGCTCGACGGTGAGCGAGGGGTCATTGTTGGTGACGCCCGACAGCCCCTGAAGGATCTGCTGGTTGGTGAGGTCGGTCTGCGCCGAGGCCGGGCTGGCCAGCGGAGCGGCAAGCGCCGCGGCGAGCGCGAGGCCGCCGACGAAACGGGTGAAACGGGTCATGATCTGTCTATCCCTCGTTGCCGTTTGCGTCAGTTCGCCCAGCCGGCGTCGAGCAGCACCTGCTTGCACGCCGGACGCACGACCTTGGTCGAGGCCAGCAGGCAGTTCAGCATGTTGGCGTCACCCGGCTGCACGCCCGAACAGAATTCCTGAGCGCTCGGCGCACAGATCTTGAACGAACCGTTCTGCGCGGCGACCCGCTTGGCGATCGAGGCCTGCGCGGCAGCGAAATCGTCGAAGCACGCGCGCGGCACCTGATCCTGGTGCTGCGTCAGGCAGTTCATCACGTCGCCAGTGCCGATATTGAAGTTCGAGCAGAAACGCTCGATCGAGGGGCCGCAGCTCTTGGCGATGAGCGCGCCAGCCTGGGCGTAGCTCATGGTCTGCGCGGACGCCGTGCCGGCGCTCGCCGCCAGCAGGAGGGCCCCCAACCCGATTACCATTCCCTTCATGTGCATCTCGCCTCCCGTGCGAGTCATATCGCGCGGCGCATGGCCGCTCCGACTCGACGACCGTGTCGAGCCGCGATGGTATTCCTGTCGCAGAACCCAAGGTCACACGCAATGATCCGCGTCAGGAACTCTGGGTGAGACGGGCCAGATTCACGATGAATCCGCCATCCCGACCCATTGCCGGCGCGCGGCTCGCGTGCTTCCCCCTCGGCCCCGCTTGACGCCCGGCGCCAGTTGCGGGAAGACGGCGGTGCCCGGTCCGCGCCCGCCAGCGCCGGACAACGCGGCGCGCCGGCTTAGCACAGCGGTAGTGCAGCGGTTTTGTAAACCGAAGGTCGGGGGTTCGATCCCCTCAGCCGGCACCAGTTCGTCACCTCACCCGTCGCAGCCACAGACTCCCGCCGCGCCGCGCGACGAAGTCGGGCAGCGTGTCGGCGAAGAGATCCGCGTGGTGGTACGCCAGATAGGCGTTGAACAGCAGGATCTCGAAGCGCTCATTGAACTGCAGGAAGCTGCGGACGAAATAGCTCTCATTCCAGGCGCGGCCTTCCTTCAGCCAATGCTCGGGGTACTCGAACGGCCAGAGGATGTCGTGAATATGAATCACGACTCCCGGCGCGAGGCGCGGGATGATCTCACGAAAGGCGAAGTCGACATCGCTCCCCGTGCGCACGACATGCGAGCTGTCGATGAACAGGATGTCGTTGGCCTCCAGCGCCGTGAACACCTCTAGCGGCACGTCCTGAAGCCGCTCGACGCGAATCTCGCTGCGCTCTTTGTCCGCAGCGCTCAACCGGGCCAACAGCCGCTCGGGGAACGGGTCGATGAAGGTGAAGCGGGGGTTGAGGGACGGATCGGCATCGACGGTATCGAGCATCAGCGCGGAGGAGTGGCCGGAACCGACCTCCACCACCCGCTGGGGCTGAACGTCGCGCATCATCGCATAGGTGGACCAGGCGTCGGCGAATTCGAAAAATTGGTTGTTCTGGCGGTAGCGCGCGCTCTCCCCTCTGTCCGGCAGGCCGCCGAAGCGCGCGATCAGCCGGGCGGCGAGCGCGCGCTGGGCGTCGGCGCGCAGATCGACGCCGGGCACCTCGGTCATGGCGCGTCGCGCTTCCCGCGAGGGGCGCTCCAGCAGCAGGTCAGCAGGTGGCACCGGCGAGTAGAAATGGCCGGGCTTGGCGAAGCGCAGGAACGGGTTAGCCTCTGCGAGCCGCCCGTAATGCACGATGCGGCGCAGCCGCGACAAAGGCGTCTTCAGCGTTGCCAGCATCCGCCCCTCCACGCAGGCGGCCTGCCTGCTCCCCCCGGCGGTCGGAGACGATCGCCGGGCCTGCACGGCACTAAAGTCCCGCACGCTGTCGTCCGCATCGACACACGCCAATTCTGACGAGGTGGCAGCGATTACTTACGACGATGCTTTTAACCCAACGCCAACACAATGGCATTGCCCAATAATTCCAGCAATCCGCAACTTCTATAATACATAATACATCCGCAATTTCTTGCCCTACCCTCACCGCCGCGACACACCCCGCGAGAGGCCGCCACCGGCGTTGGAATCGGCCCGAAGAGCGCGCTCGCGGACGGCGCCGGGCACGCCGCGCGGCAAGGATGCGGGCGCGGTCCCGGCTGGCGGCGCGGGCGCCGAGATTCCGCATCATTTATTTCGCGTAAGGCCCTCAGATTCCTTCGAATCAGCTATGTTGAATCAAATCCGAGGGGATCGGGGGATTCCGCACATGCAATCCAAGTGGCGTGCACCTGCGTGCTATGTCGGCGTCGCCGTGATCTGCGCCTTGTATCTGGCCGTCGTGCCGGGCGTCGGCATTACCGATGTCTGCGCCGGGGCTGGCCTCGGCGCGGCGGTCATGTGGGCGATCAACGAGTGGGAAACCGGCAAGTGGAACGTCGCCGTTCCCGGCGCGGCGGTGGCGGCTGTCGCCGTGAGCACGCCCGCTTTGCTGGTCAGCACCCCGCCCGCGGCGGTGACCGCGACGGCTGAGACGGCCGCGGCCAAGCCGCAGGAAACCGCAAGCGCCGATGCCCCGGCCGCCGAATCGCGCCCACGCGTCGATTCCGGCGTCGCCACGCCCGAGACACTCGCCAAGTGGGAGATCGACGAGAAGGAGCCGAGCTGGGATCCGTCCGCACTCGCGGAGACCTGGGCCAAGCTGCGCCGCGAACTCTCGATCAGCGGCCCCCGCCGCCCGCAGGTCGCCCCGGACCTGCCGCGCACCGCCCAGCTCGCCAAGGGTCCGCTCGGCGCGAGTGCGCTCGGATCTTCCGCGTCGAGCCTCTCGGCCAAGAACGCGCCGGCCGCCAAGGCCCCGCCCGCGCGCAGCGCCTCCGCCAGCACCGCCCCGGCCAAGCCCGCGCTGGGCACCCTCTCCAAGGCCTATCAGGACAGCCAGCGCCAGGGGGCCAACGCCTCAAAGAGCGCGGCACCCTCGCGTCTCGGCAGCGGCACCTCGATGAATAACGGCACGATTGCCGCGACCAAGGCGTCCTACACGCCGGGCAGTTCCTTCGCCGCGCCGTCCTCCTCGACCACGACGCCCGCCCGCAAGGTCGCTGGCGGCAGCGCCGAGCCGGCGCGCACCGGCTCCTTCCTGCGCCCCGGCCCGATGCGCCCGCGCTGAGGCCGCACCCGGCCCGCCACGCGGCGGGAATGGATCAACGAAAAAAGGCCGGCGGGTTGTCCCACCGGCCTTTTTCATGCGCGGGAAACGCCCGGATCCGTCAGGCGCCTCACTCGTCGTCGGAATAGCGCTGCTCGCGCCACGGGTCGGCGTGGTTATGATAGCCGCGCTCCTCCCAGAATCCGCGCTTGTCGCCGGTGCGGAACTCGATCTGCTTGAGCCACTTGGCGCTTTTCCAGAAATACAGATGCGGCACCACCAGCCGCACCGGGCCGCCATGCTCGGTGGTGAGCGGCTGGCCCTCCCAGCTATGGACGATCAGCGCATCCTCGGCGGCGAAGTCCTCCAGCGCGAGATTGGTGGTGTAGCCGTCATAGGACGACAGCAGCACGTGGGTCGCCTCGGGCTTCGGCATCACCAGGTCGAGCAGGTCGCGCGTGGCGAGGCCCTCCCAGCGATTGTCGTAGCGCGACCAGGTGGTGACGCAGTGGATGTCGGTCACCTCCTGCGTCTGCTTCTGCGCCCGGAAGGTCGCCCAATCCCAGGAGAGCGGCTGCTCCACCGCGCCGGTGACGTCGAGCCGCCAGCGGTCGAGCGGCAGGCGCGGCTGCATGCCGAGATCGAGCACCGGCCAGTCGCGCACCAGATGCTGGCCGGGCGGCAGGCGGTCGCTGTCCGGGCGCGTCACCTTGCCGGTGAGAAACTTGCCCTCGCGCGCCCAGCGCTGCTTGGTGGTGGTGAGCTTGCTGTCGGCCGGCAGCGCGGCCTCGGCGGCGCGTGCGGGCTGGTCGCTGGTGTCGTCCATGAAGGGGCTCCCTCCGCGAATGGAGCCACATTCTAGCATGACGGGCGACGCGGGCTTTCCTGAGCCCACGCCGCCCGCCTCACGCTTGCGTCAGCCGCGCCGGTCCTGCCCCGGACCGGCGCGGCCGAACTCTACCCGCCTCAGTGCGAGACGCGACGGCGGCGCTGCACCATGTTCAGCGCCTCAATGCCGGCGGAGAAGGCCATCGCGGCGTAGATGTAGCCCTTGGGCACATGGGCGCCGAAGCCTTCCGCGATCAGCGTGGTGCCGATCAGCAGCAGGAAGCCCAGCGCCAGCATGACGATGGACGGGTTGCGGTTGATGAAGTTGGCGAGCGGGCCCGCCGCGAGCAGCATGGTCAGCACCGCGAACACCACGGCGATCACCATGATCGGGATGTGATCGGTCATGCCGACGGCGGTGATGATGCTGTCCACCGAGAAGACGAGGTCGAGGATCAGGATCTGCACGATCGCCGCGCTGAAGCTGACCTTGATGAGCTCGCCGGTCGCCGCCTGCTGTTCGTCATGCGGAGCCATGCTGTGGTGGATTTCCTTGGTCGCCTTCCACACCAGGAACAGACCGCCAGCGATGAGGATCAGGTCGCGCCAGGAGAAAGCCTGGCCGAACACGGAGAACACCGGTTCGGTGAGCTGGACGATGATCGCCACAGTGCTGAGCAGGCCGAGGCGCATGACCAGCGCGAGGCCGATGCCGATCTTGCGCGCGCGGGGCCGGATGTCCTCCGGCAGCTTGTTGGTGAGAATCGAGATGAAGAGGAGGTTGTCGATACCGAGCACCACCTCCATGGCGATCAGCGTGATCAGCGCCGCCCAGGCTGCCGGGCTCGCTGCAAGTTCAAGCAAATATTCCACGGAATCACTCCCCGAGCATGGATTGGCGCGGCATGGCCGCGCGGCCGCACAAGCCGCGCTGCGCAACGCGGCGGCGGTTTTGATGGTCGATCAACAGATGGCGAAAGGGCAAGAGAGGACACGTTCCAGCTAGCGCGACATCGGAAGCGATCCGACATCACGCGACTGCCAGCTAAGCGTCGCGTCAGAGGGGCCCGGATCAACGGGTAGGACAAGACTAGGGGAGAGGGCGCGGATTGGCAGCGTCCGCGCCCTTGACAGATTGTCGCACCCCGCCCGCCGGGGCCTGCAAGGCGCTGCGGCAGGTTGCAGGAAGGCGACATGCCCGTTGCGCGGGAACGACATGCCAAAAAGCCATCCACAACCCCGCTTCCGCGACGCGCGAGGCCGTGTCATCGTCCGTTCATCGCCCCCTACTAGAGCGAACGCAGTTTTGCCCCTGGGGGCTTAGGGAGGTACTGATGATCCGCTTTTCCCGCCGTGACATGATGAAGGCCGGCGCCTTCGCGCTGGCCGCTCCGGCCGTGCTGCGCGCCCATGACGCCCTCGCCACCTCCGGCTCCGTCACCGTCTATGCCTGGGGCGATTATTTCGACAAGAACCAGCTGCTCGCCGACTTCACCAACGCCACCGGCGTCAAGGTGAACCTCTCGACCTACGGCTCGAACGAGGAATGCGAGAACAAGCTGCGCGCCGCCGGCGGCAAGGGCTTCGACATCATCTTCCCGTCGGTCGACACCGGCCCGAACTACTACAAGGACAACCTGCTCCAGCCGATCGACGAGTCGAAGTTCAAGGCGGCGCAGGTCGTTCCCTCGATCTACCGCAACTCGCTCAACCTCGGCGCCGCCTATCGCGGCAAGCGCTACCTCGTGCCGTTCGACTGGGGCACCGAGGGCATCACCTGGGATTCCAGCAAGTTCGACAAGAAGTCGGGCGAGATCTCTTATGGCGACATGTGGCTGGCCGGCTTCCCCAAGCAGACCGCCATCCGCCAGAAGTCGGTGTTCAACGGCGTCGCGCTCTATCTCGACGCCACCGGCGAGCTGAAGTCGGACCGTGGCCTCGACCTCTACAAGTCCGAAGCCGAGTCGCGCCGCGTGTTCGAGGGCGTGCTGAAGTACATCGTCGCCCATAAGGCCAATATCGGCGCCTACTGGAACAACGCGACGGAGGCGACCGCCGCCTTCACCGACGCGGGCTGCACCATCGGCCAGACCTGGGACACCACCGGCATCCTGCTCCACCGCAACACCGACAAGAAGTGGCGCTATGGCATGCCCAAGGAAGGCGGCCTCGCCTGGACCGACACGTTCGGCATCCCGGCTGGTGCGGCCAATGTCGAGCAGGCCTATGCGCTCCTGAACTTCCTCTACCAGCCGGAAATCGGCGCCAAGTTCGCCAACACCACCGGCTACAACAGCGCGGCGGTCGGCGCCGACCAGTTCCTCTCGGAAGAAGCCCGCGCGGCCTTCCAGGCGGCCTATCCGGCCGGCACCATCGACAACCTGTTCTGGTGGCCGATGCAGACCGACTTCTACGCCAAGCTCCGCGCCGAATATGTCGAGAAGCTGACCAACAGCTGATCGGGCGTGTCGGGCCGCTCCGGCCCGATCTCACCTCACCACGTCATCCCCGGGCACGCCCCGGGGATCCCCGCCCGCGCCCTGCGGGTAGCGGAGGTGGATGGCCGGGCCAAGCCCGGCCATAACCGCCCACATCATGGCTGATGGTCCCCCATGCGCGGCAAGGACGTTCGTCTCGATCAGGTCTCGATCCGCTTCGGCGAGGCCACGGCCGTGCAGCCGACGGATCTCTCCATCCAGGCCGGCGAGTTCTTCTCCATCCTCGGACCGTCCGGCTGCGGCAAGACCACGATCCTGCGCACCATTTCCGGCTTCATCGAACCGACCGCCGGGCGCGTGCTGATCGGCGGCGAGGACATGGCGGGCAAGGGCCCCAATGAGCGGCCCACGGCGCTGATCTTCCAGAATCTCGCGCTCTTCCCGCTGATGAGCGTCGCCGAGAATGTCGCCTTCGGGCTGGAGGCGCGCGGCGTCGCCAAGGCCGAGCGGCTGCGCCGGGCGCAGGAGCTGCTCGAACTCGTGGCACTCAGCGGCTATGGCGACAAGAAGCCGTCCGACCTCTCCGGCGGCCAACGCCAGCGCGTGGCGATCGCCCGGGCGCTCGCGGTGGAGCCCTCCGTGTTGCTGCTCGACGAGCCGCTCTCCGCGCTGGACCTGAAGCTGCGCCAGCACATGCGCACCGAATTGCGCGCGATCCAGAAGCGGGTCGGCATCACCTTCATCTACATCACCCACGATCAGGGCGAGGCGCTCGCCATGTCCGACCGCGTGGCGGTGATGAGCCGCGGCCGGCTGGAGCAGGTGGCGGATGCCGACACGCTCTATGCCGACCCCGCGACACCGTTCGTCGCCACCTTCGTCGGCGAGCAGAACGTGCTGCGCGGCACGGTGGCGACGCTGAGCGACGACATCGCCGCTGTGGACACGCCGGTCGGCCGCCTCACCGGGCGCGTGAAAGGCCCGCTGAAGGTCGGCGAGACCGCGCTGGTGATGGTGCGCCCCGAGCGCATCAGCCTCGACGGCACCGGCGAGAACAAGGTCGCCGCCCGCCTCGCCGCGCGCAGCCTCGAAGGTCCGGCCGTGCATCTGCAATGTGCCGCCCCGGCCCACAACTTCACGGTCACCGTGCCGAACGGGCCGGATGTGCGGGCACTGCCGGAGGAACTCACCCTCGCCTTCAGCCGGCAGGACACGCTGGTCTACCCGGAAGGGATCCTCGCCCATGGGTAGCCTCGCGCGCGCCTATGGCCGCCCGCTGGCGGCGGTGATCGCCGGCATCACCCTGCTGTGGATCCTCGCGCTCATCCTCGTGCCGCTCGGCGCGATGCTGGAGCAGTCGCTGTGGTGGCGCGATTCCAAGGGCGACGTGTCGCTGCAGATCGACCGGCTCTACAACGACATCTCCATCCTCCAGCTCGACCGCGCCAGCGCCACCGATGCCGCGCGGCAGGCCGAGCTCGACGCCGCGATGGCGCAAAAGCAGGCGGAAGCCACCGAGCTCGAGGCGCAGGAGAAGAACCCGCCCAAGACCTATGGGCTGGCCAATTTCACCCGCATGAGCGGGCTGCACTTCTACATCTTCGTGCGCACCATCCTCTACGCGCTGATGGTGACGGCGCTGGCGCTGATCGTCTGCTACCCGGTCGCCTATCTGGTGGCGCTGGCGAGCGGGCCGCGCAAGGCGATCATCCTCACCGTCGCGCTCATCGTGCCCTATGCGATCAACGAGCTGCTGCGGGTCTATGCCTGGCTGATGATCCTCGACTATCGCGGCGTCATCAACGGCGTGCTGGCCTGGATGGGCTTCATCAATCTCGACGCCCGCGAGTGGATTCCCTTCCTGGAGAACCCCTCCGCCGTCTTCCTCGCGATGATCTACACCTATGTGCTCTTCATGGTGTTCCCGATGGTAAACACGCTGGAGACGCTGGACCGCAACCAGATCGAGGCGGCGCGCGATCTCGGCGCCTCGACGCTGCGCATCCACCGCCGGGTCATCATCCCGCACGCCAAGCCGGGCATCGCGGTGGGCTGCATCATGACCTTCATGCTGTCGGCCGGCTCCTATTCCGTGCCGGCGATCATGACGCGCGGCCAGGGCGGCGACTGGTTCAGCCAGCTCGTCTACCGGCAGTTCTACGAGAGCAACAACTGGAACATGGGCTCGGCCTATGCGGTTTCGCTGCTCGTGGTCTGCACCGCCTTCATCCTGCTGATGATGCGCCTGTTCGGCGTCGGGCTGAGGGACATCGCGAAATGAGGATGGAGTCTCCGCTCATCGCACTGAAGCGCGATCGCACCCGACACCACGTCATGGCCGGGCTTGGCCCGGCCATCCACGCCTTTGCCGCCACAAGGCGCGCCCGGTCGACGTCGTGGATGCCCGGGCCAAGCCCGGGCTTGACGCTGTGCCTGAGGGCAGACGCAGCCGGAGTCACCCCATGAGCACCTCGACCGAGAGCGCCGGCGCGCGGCTGGTGCTGAACATCTATATCGGCCTGTTCGTGCTCTATCTCTTCCTGCCGCTGGCGGTGATGTCGGCGGCGGCGTTCAATTCCTTCGACTACCCCTCGGTCACGCAATGGCGCGGCTTCACCCTGCACTGGTTCGTCGCGCTGGCCGATGACCAGCGCCTGCTGCAAGGCCTCGTCAATTCCGTGCTGGTGGCGCTCGGCGTCATCGTGGTGTCGATCCCGGCCGGGCTGTCGGGGGCGCTGATCCTGACCCGGCTCGGCCAGCGCTCGGGCACCTTCCTCTATTCGGTGCTGGTCTCGCCGGTGCTGACGCCGGGCATCATCCTCGGCATTTCCAGCCTCATCTTCTGGCGCGAATTCGGCGTGCCGGGCGGGCTGTTCGTGGCGGTGATGGCGCAGTCCAGCTTCATCGCCTCCTACGCCATGCTGCTCTTCCTCGCCCGCCTGCAACGGCAGGACCGCACGCTGGAGGAGGCCGCGCTCGATCTCGGCGCCAGCCACCCGCTGGTGTTCCGCCGCATCACCCTGCCCTTCCTCGCGCCAACCTGCTTCACCGCGGCGGTGGTCGCCTTCCTGCAGTCCTTCGAGAACTACAACACCACCGTCTTCGCCATTGGCGGCGAGTGGACGCTGGTGACGGAGATCGCCTCGCGCCTGCGCTTCGGCCTGTCCCCCGTCATCAATGTGGTGGGCGTGATCTTCGTCGCCCTGACCTTGATCGCCGCCATCAGCTATGTCGTCCTGAAGCGCAAGCCGTCCCGCTGAGGGCGTCCGCCCGGCTCTCACCGGAACGTGATGCCTCCCGCGATTGCCGGTTGACGCTGCGCGACTAGCTTGCTGCCGCGATCCAAAGCGCGATCCGATGCGTTTCAGACGGGTCTTCCATCAACGGAGTCTGCGATGACGATCATGTCCCGCCGCCAGGCGCTGGCCGGTGCCGCGAGCCTGCCGGTGCTCTCCGCCGCCCTGCCCCTGTTCGCCGCGAGCACGGCCCCGGCGGCCGCCCAGACCACCACGGGCCAGCAGGTGCCCGGCCTCTACCGCTACAAGATCGGCGACATCGAGGTGACCGCGGTCAATGACGGCGTGCGCTCCTTCCCGCTGCCGGACGGCTTCGTGAAGAACGCCTCGCGCGAGGAGGTGAACAAGGCGCTCGAGGCCTCCTTCCAGCCGAAGGACCGCATGAGCATCCAGTTTAACCCGCTGCTCATCAATAATGGCGGCAAGCTCACGCTGATCGACACCGGCAACGGCCCGCAATCCGGCAATGCCACGGTCGGCCGGCTGACCGCCAATCTCGGCTGGGCCGGGGTGAAGCCCTCGGACATCAACACGGTGGTGATCTCGCATTTCCACGGCGACCACATTAACGGCCTGCGCGCCACGGATGGCGCCCTCGCCTTCCCCAATGCCGAGGTGCTGGTGCCCGCCGCCGAGTGGAAGTTCTGGATGGACGAGGGCGAAATGAGCCGCGCTCCGGAAGGCCTCAAGGCCAATTTCCAGAACGTCCGCCGCGTGTTCAAGGACATCGAGAGCCGCGTGAAGCCCTATGAGTGGGACAAGGAGGTCGTCCCCGGCCTCACTTCGGTGAACGCCGCCGGCCACACGCCGGGCCACACCGCCTATGTGCTCGCTTCGGGCGACGGCAAGCTGTTCATCCAGTCCGACACCACCAACACGCCCATGCTGTTCGCCCGCAATCCCGAGTGGCAGGTGCAGTTCGACATGGACGGCGCCAAGGCGGCGGAGACGCGCAAGCGCATCTACGACATGGTGGCGGCCGAGCGGCTCCAGCTCACCGGCTACCACTACCCGTTCCCGGCGACCGGCTTCATCGAGAAGGACGGCGCCGGCTACCGCGTCGTGCCGGCGGTCTGGCAGCCGGTACTTTAAGCCGGGCGTGGCAATTCACTGAATGACGGCGCGGGGGTGAGGCAATGCCTTGCCCCCGTCTTTCATTCTGGAGCGGGCGCGGCTATGTCTCGCCGCGACTTTCCTTGCACAGCGAGCCCCTTCATGAGCGACACGCTTCCCGACCGCCTCTCCAGCGACCCGACCAGCCCCTATCACGACGAGGCCCTGCTCGCCCGTGGCGTCGGCATCCGTTTCAAGGGCGTCGAGAAGACCAATGTCGAGGAATACTGCGTCAGCGAAGGCTGGATCCGCGTCTCCGTCGGCAAGGCGCGCGACCGCGCCGGCAACCCGATGACCGTGCTGCTCAAGGGCCCGGTGGAGCCCTATCTGCGCGACGAGCCGCAGGAATAACGCCGCTCAGCCCACGGTTTCGGTGGTGATCCAGTCGAGATAATCGGGATCGCCATCGACGATGGTCATGACCACGACGGCCGGGACTTCATAGGGATGGCGGGCGCGCACCGCCTGCGTGACCGCGACGGACAGATCCTCGCGGGTCTTGAAGATCATCACGGTCTCCTGCGCCTGCTCGATCTCACCCTGCCAGCGATAGATCGACATCATGCCCGGCAGTATGTTGACGCAGGCGGCCAATCCGTCGGCCACGATGGCCCGGCCGGCCGCTTCGGCCTCGACGGCGCTCGGCCAGGTCGTATAGATCATCACCGTGCCGTCCATCCGCGCCGTCATCCTCACAACTCTTCCGGGCCGTCCCGCATGAACGAAGTCGCCCGCCCCACGGATCCGAACGCGGAAGCTGACGCTGCGCAAGCCTATAACCGAATCGCCTTTGTCGCGAGCGAGGCGCCGGATGCGCAGCAGGCGCGCGCCATGCTGGTGGCGCGGTATGGCGAGGAGCCGGTGGAGGATGCCGACATCGTGGTCGCCCTCGGCGGCGACGGCTTCATGCTGCAGACCCTGCACCGCTTCCGCGACAGCGGCATCCCGATCTATGGGATGAATCGCGGCTCGGTCGGCTTCCTGATGAACAGCTTCCGGCAGGACGATCTGCCGACCCGCATCGCCGCCGCCCAGCGCGTCGTCATCCATCCGCTGATGATGGAGGCCACCGACGTGAATGGCCGACTGCACCGGGCGCCCGCCATCAACGAAGTCTCGCTGATACGCCAGTCCTATCAGGCCTCCAAGCTGCGCATCGCCATCGACGGCAAAATGCGCATGGAGGAGCTGATCTGCGACGGCGTGCTGGTCGCCACCCCGGCGGGCTCGACCGCCTATAATCTCTCGGCGCAGGGGCCGATCCTGCCCATCGGCACGCCGCTTCTCGCGGTCACGCCGATTTCCGCCTTCCGCCCCCGCCGCTGGCGCGGCGCGCTGGTGCCGGATCGCGCGCGGGTGGACATCGCCGTGCTGGAATCGGAAAAGCGCCCGGTCAACGCCACCGCCGACCATTTCCAGGTGCTCAATGTCGTCGCGGTGCGGGCCAAGCTCGACCCGGCTTCGTCGATGACCATGCTGGTCGACCGCGACCACTCAATGGAAGAACGCATCCTGCGCGAGCAGTTCGGCTGATCGCGCAGAAAACCGGGGCGTGGGGGACGGCGCGCCGGATCAGGCGGCGATGCCGCGCCCGCCCGCTTCCTCGCGCCAGCCGCGCAGCATGGTCAGCAGCCGCTCGGCGCCGGGCGCCACCTCGTAACGGCCGATCACCTCGTCGAGGATGCGGCGCTCCAGATCCGCGGCGTCGAGCCCCTCGCCTTCCGCCGCCTGCACCACTTCGAGCGCCGTGCGGAAGGCGATATAGGCGCCGCGCGGCAGGCCGATGCGATCATAAACAGCGCGGAACGAGCGGCCGGACCGGTCCGCCAGCATCGCCGCGACCTCGTCGGAGCTGATCTCCGCCAGCACCGACGCCATCTCCTGGAACAGCCGCACCTCGCCGAAGAGCAGTGCGCGCAGCGCCAGCACGGGGGTCAGCTTGCCCTTGGCCTTCATCCCCTCGACGGCGATGCGCAGACGCGTGCCGGTGTCCTGCATCGGCATTTCGCGCGGCGCCTCGGCATCGGCTTCCTCAGCCGGGCAGGCCTCGCGGGCGACGCGCGAGGCGGCATCCGGGCTCAGCCAGCGGCGCTCGGCAACAAAAGCGGAGAGCGTGTCGGCGACCTCGCGGATCAGCGCGTGATGGATGGCGGGCGGCAGGTCCGGGCGGGCCAGCAGCGCCTCGCGCAGCGCCGGCATCTGGCCGAAGCGGGTGGCAAGGCTCACCAGCGCCGCCTCACCGAGCCGGGCCGAGCGGTTGCCGGCAAGCGCCAGCGCGCCCTGCGGGCCGGCCAGGCGCGCCAGCACGGTGGCGACCTCCGGCTGGAGATCGCGCCGCGCGGCGATGGCGAGGCGCACCATCTCGTCGCCGGTCTCGCAGAAATGGATGAGTTCGCGCAGGCTCGGCACGGGCGAGCGGGCGAGCATCACCGCGGCGGGCGCCCCGCCCTGCGCGGCGATGCCGAGCACGAGGTCCGCCGGCACCAGCGGGTGATCGGCCAGCGCGGCGGCAAGCGCGAGGCGCACCTCAAGGCAGGGATCATCCGCGAGTTCCGGCAGCGCCGCCTCGATCTGCGAACGGTCGGCAGCGCCGAGATCGGAGCGCAGATAGGCCCGCGCCAGCGCACCGGCCGCCTTGGCCCGCGCCGCGTCGGGCGCGGTCCGCGCCCACATCAGAAACTGACGAACGATCATGGCCGCCCCCCGCACTCGTTATCGGAGCGACGATGATGCGGCGAACGCCCTTAAGAAACGGTTGACCATAAGCCGACGGATCGCTCGCATGCTGCGCTGCGGTATCCCGATCAGTCGCCGCTGCCCTCGTCGGTGCTCACGCTCGGCGGGGTCGCTTGTTCGCCCACGATGACATCGACCGGGGCGTCATGGCCGGCCTCGACCTTGAAATCCTTGGTGAAGGTCTTGCCCTCATAGCGGGCGACGGCGGTGTATTCGCCTTCCGCCAGCACCAAAACCGGATTCGCGCTCATCGATTCCTTGATGCTGTCGCCACCCGGGCTCAGCACGGACCATTGCGCGTCGGGAATCGGCGCGCCGCCCGGCGCATTCACCAGCCGCAGCACGATTTCCGCCGCGCGGTGGTGCAGCGTGGCATCCGCCACCTTGCCCGGCGCGACCGAAATATCCGCCTGGATGACGGCGTTACCCTCGCCATAGGTCGAGACGACGTAATAGTCGCCCGCCGGCAGCACGACGAGATCGCCGGCATTGGCGTCGCGGAAATAGGGGCGGCTGGAAGCGCGGCCCTGCAGGAAGCTGCCCTCGAAAATATCGAAGGTCACCTTCTGCGGGGGGATCTGCTTGTCGCCGACATCGGCGTGCAGCCGGATGCCGCCGGCGGGAAGGGTGATCTGCTCGCGCCGCGATTCGTCGCCGACGACGATGCGGCGGGCGACGCTGGCGAGGCCGTAGGAGACGTGCACCACATAGCCGCCGGGCGAGAGGAAAAACACCGGCGCCGGGTCGGCCGCCTCGGCCACCAGCGGGTAGGCGCCCGAGGGCTCCGGCCGGTCGGCGAAGACGCGCCAGACGAGGCCGCGGGGCACCAGCCCCTCCTTCTCGCCATAGCGCGCGCTCATGCCGATGGCCGCCTTGCCGGGTGGCGGCTGGGGCAGGATGGTGTGCGGATCGCCTGCCGGCTTCACCGCGGCGGGGGCCTGCGTCGCCGGCTGGCCGGGCTTCAGCGCCGGCTTGCCGGCGGGAGCGGTGGCGGCCGGAGCGGCGGCACCCGGCGCGAGATTGCCGGCGAAGGGCAGCGCCTGCGCCAGCGCGCCCGCCGGCGCGGCGAGCACGAGAAGCGCGACCGCCACCGGCAGGCGCCGGCGCGGCACACGGAAGGAGTCGGGACGGGGCGCGTCAACCATGCCGGCTTGGTGCCCGCAAAGAGGGGCGAATTCAAGTCAAACTACCGGCACCCTCCCCCGCCGCGCCTTGGTGGCCGAACGCGGCCGTGCTACCGGCGAACGCCCGCAGAGGATGGACCCGATGACCGACGCGCTGACGCTGCTCAAGACCCGCAAGAGCCCGAAGATTTTCGACCTCACCGGCCCCGGCCCCTCCCCGGCCGAGATCGACGAGATGCTCACCATCGCCTCGCGCGTGCCCGACCACGGCAAGCTCGCGCCGTGGCGCTTCATCATCTTCGAGGGCGACGGGCTGAAGCGCGTCGGCGAGGCCATCGCGCAGGTCTTCCTTTCCGACCACCCCGACGCCAATCCCGATCATATCGAGCAGGAGCGCAACCGGCTCTCGCAGGCGCCGCTGGTCATCGCCGTGGTGTCGAAGACCGTCCCGCACGCCAAGATCCCGGAATGGGAGCAAACGCTCT
Organism: Ancylobacter sp. WKF20; assembly: GCF_029760895.1. Taxonomy (NCBI): domain Bacteria; kingdom Pseudomonadati; phylum Pseudomonadota; class Alphaproteobacteria; order Hyphomicrobiales; family Xanthobacteraceae; genus Ancylobacter; species Ancylobacter sp. WKF20. The sequence goes on along the minus strand of NZ_CP121679.1, from coordinate 714,587 downwards.
CCGGCGGCGCCGCCTGCACGCTGCTCGTCGTCGCCGCCCATGCGCTCGGCTATGCCGCGACCTGGCTCACCCAGTGGTACAGCTACGATGCGCGCGTGCGCGCCGCGCTGGGTCTCGCCGAGAGCGAGCGCATCATCGGCTTCGTGCATATCGGCACCCTCGCCCGCCCGCAGGAAGACCGCCCCCGCCCGGCGCTCGCCGACATCGTGACGAGGTTCTGAGCCATGTTCTACGAGCCCGCCCGCCGCAATCACGGCCTTCCGCACGACCCGCTGAAGGCCATCGTCGCCCCCCGCCCGATCGGTTGGATCTCGACATTGGCGCCGGATGGCACGGCGAATCTCGCGCCCTATTCCTTCTTCAATCTGGTCAGCGAGAACCCCTCCATCGTCATGTTCTCCAGCGCGGGCCTGAAGGACACCGTGCGTAATGTCCGCGCCAGCGGCGAATTCGTCTGCAACCTCGCGACGCTCGAGCTGGTCGAGCAGGTGAACCTCACCTCGAAATACATCGCGCCGGACGAATCCGAGTTCGACCTCGCTGGCCTCGAGCGCGCGCCCTCACGGCTGGTGAAGCCGCCGCGCGTCGCCGCCTCGCCCTGCGCGCTGGAATGCGTGGTGACGGAGAGCTTTGACCTGAAGGACCGCACGGGCGCCGCCAGTGGCCGGCACGTCACCTTCGGCGAGGTGATCGGCGTGCATATCGACGAAACCTTCATCGAGGGCGGGCTGGTGCGCACCGACAAGATGCACGCGCTCGCCCGCTGCGGCTATTTCGACTACGCCTGGGTGGACACGCTGAAGGCCGTGCCGCGGCCGGAATAGCCGCCGACAATAGCCGGCGTCATGGCCCATCTCACGCAGATGGAAACCACTTGTTCACCATAATCGCAGTAACATGCGCGCATGTGCTGGTGGAGGCTTGCCAAAGATGCGTGTTGTTGATCGTCGTGCCGTGCTGGGCTTTTCGCTCGCCGGCGTTGCCCTGGCTCTCGGCGGGTGCAACCGCACCACGACCGCCAGCGCGCCGCTGGCGCCGATGTCGTCCGTGTCGAGCTATGCCAGCATCAATCCGGCCGGCAATTACGGGCCGGTCTCCGACCGTTTCCCGATCAAGGCGTTCGACACCTCGTCGATCAACCCGGCCTTCCTGCGCCGCGAGGTCGCCTACAGCACCACCGAGCCGGCCGGCACCATCATCGTCGATCCGCGCGAGCACTTCCTCTATTACGTGCTGCCGGGCGGCCGGGCGATGCGCTACGGCGTCGGCGTCGGCAAGCAGGGCTTTGGCTGGTCGGGCACCGCCACCATCAATTCCAAGCAGGAATGGCCGGACTGGTACCCGCCCAAGGAGATGATCGAACGCCGGCCGGACATCAAGCCGCAGCTCACCCAGCTGCAGAGCGGCGTCGGCGTGCCCGGCGGCCTGTCCAACCCGCTCGGCGCCCGCGCCATGTATCTGTGGCAGAACGGCAAGGACACGCTCTACCGCATCCATGGCACGCTGGAGCCGGAGACCATCGGCACCAACGTGTCCTCCGGCTGCATCCGCATGATCAACCAGGACGTGATCGACCTCTACAACCGCGTCGCCGTCGGCACGCGCGTGGTCGTGCTCGGCGCGCCCCGTCCGGGCGTCTGATAGCCGCTGCGTCAACGGCATCCGCCCCGTCACATCAGCGGGGCGGATTAAACGGTTGCTCCCCGCCGGTTGCAGTGCAACCTTCGGCAGGGCGGGAGACATCAACCTATGAGCGGCCACATCATCACCATCGCCCAGCAGAAGGGCGGGTCGGGCAAGACGACGCTCGCCGCCCATCTCGCGGTCGCCTTCGCCCGCGCCGGCAAGCGCGTTGCGCTGATCGACTGCGACCCGCAGGGCAGCCTGGGCGAATGGTTCGAGGCGCGCGAGCAGACGCTCGGCGAGGCGGCGACGGGCCTCTCCTTCCGCACCGCCAGCGGCTGGGGCGCGCGCCGCGAGGCCCGCAGTCTCGCCCGCGACTATGATGTCGTGGTCATCGACACCCCGCCGAAATCCGACGTCGAATCCCGCCCCGCCATCGAGGCGGCGAGCTTGGTCGCGGTTCCCGTGCAGCCCACCCCCATCGACCTCTGGGCCACCCAGCCGACGCTGGAGATGATCGCCAAGGAAGGCACGCCGAGCCTGCTCGTCATCAACCGGGCGATTGCGCGCGGCGGTCTGACGCAGGAAATCTCCGAAGCCATCCGCGCGCTCGGCCACCCCGCCGCCCAGACCCGCCTCGGCAACCGCGTCGCCTTCGCCGCCAGCATGGGCGAGGGCCTGACCATCATGGAGACCGACGCCGGCTCCAAGGGCGCGCTGGAAGTCGAGGCGCTCGCCGCCGAGCTGGTGGCCGCCCTCCCCGCCTGAACGAGCCCCCTCTACCAACGTCTCCCAACCGACGGGCGCCCGCCTTTTGGCCCGACACGGCGTCAATTCAAGAGGTTTCACGCCTAGTTTATTGCATTCACGCAATCCGTTCACGTCATCGCGACCGGGGAACAAGTCGCGCCGCAATGACTTTTCCCCCCGAACGTCCGCTGACGGCACCGAGCTGCGGCGGGCGAGACAACCAGAACGGAGACGTGACATGAAGAAGATCATCATCGCCACCGCCGCCGTCGCGAGCCTCGGCTTCGCGGGTGCCGCCTATGCGAACCAGCAGAGCTACAGCAACACCACCTGGCAGGAGACCGCCACCGGCACCTACCAGACCGCTCCGCGCACCAACTATGCGCCGGGCTATGACGCCCGCACCGGCGTGGTCGAAGGCCGCAACTCCGCCTTCGTGGATCCCGATCGCGGCATGGCCGGTTCCTATGTGGACTCGCGCTACGGCGATGGCCTGACCACCTATCAGCGCAATCCGGGCGTCGAGCCCTACATCGCCAAGCAGATCGAGATGGATCAGCGCGGCACCGGCAACTGACGAGGGCCTTCGGGCCTTCCGACGGAGGACAGGCGCGGCGCCCCTGGCGGGCCCGCGCCTTTGCCTTGTGTGCAGCTTTTATTGCTCCACATTTCCGCCAATCGCTACCACATCACCGTCCTGTGGTTGACGCCGGGAACCGGCCAAGGCAATCAGGACAGGCGCTTTCCGTACGGCAAGCCAAAATTCATAGCCGTGACTGTATCTTCGCGGCAAAGTGACCCGGGCGGCTTCCTCGCTCGGTTCACCGGTCCCCGGACCGCTACTCGGGTGTGGACAATTGGCGTGTTGCGTAACGAGAGAGCTGAGCCGACCGGACCGCGCCCTGCGCGCCCGTCAGGCTGTTCTCGTCGTCGCGCTCGCTTTCACCCTTTTGGCGCCGGGCATCGCCCACGCGCAATCGGCCCCGTCCAATGCGGAGCCCGCGCCGGCGGCGAGCGAGAACGCGCCGCGCCCCGGCCTGTTCAACTCGCTCCTCAACCTGTTCAGCCCGAACCGCATGGCCGATGACGGCCCGCCGGCGCCGGACGCGACGCCCTACACGGTCGAGATCGACATAAAGGACGCCGACCGTTCCCTGCGCAATGCGGTGGAGGGCGCCTCCTCGCTGGAAAGCCTGTCGCACCGCCCGCCCTCCGGCGCCGCCGGCCTCGTGCGCCGGGCGCTGGCCGATCGCAACAACATCACCACCGCGCTCTATGGCGAAGGTTATTATGCCGGGCTGATCCGCATCCGCATCGCCGGCGCGGCGCCCGAGGCGGCCAACATCTTCGAGATCGTCGAGGCCGCCCGCAAGCAAGGCCCGGTGCCGGTGCGGGTGGAGGTCGAGCCCGGCCCGCTTTTCACCTTCGGCACGGTGCAGATCCTCGACGCGCGCACCCGCCGCCCGCTCGCCGACGCCCCGACCCTGCGCCGCCTGCGGCTGGAACCGGGCCAGCCGGCGCTCGCCAGCAACATCGTGCGGGCCGAGGGCGCGTTGGACGATCATTATCGCGGGCTCGGCCACCCCTTCGCCCGTGTCGCCAGCAAGGATGTGGTGGCCGACCACAAGACCTCGACGCTCGACGTGTCGATCTATGTCGAGCCTGGTCCGGTCGCCACCTTCGGCCGCTTCACCGTCTCAGGCGCCGATTTCCTACCTCCCGGCTTCATCGAGGAGCGGATCGAGATCGCGCCGGGCACGCCCTATTCGCCGGAGACGCTGAACCGCCTGCGCCGGCGGCTGCTGACCTATGAAGCCATCGCCAGCGTGCGCATCGAGGAAGCGAGCAAACTCGACGCCGATGGCAGCCTGCCGATCACCCTGATCGTCGAGGCGCGCAAGCCGCGCTATGTCGGCTTCAGCGGCACCTATTCCTCGACAGAGGGCGCGGCGGTCAACGCCTTCTGGGGCCATCGCAATTTGTTCGGCGGCGGCGAGACGCTGCGGCTCGACGCGCAGGCCTCCTGGTTCGGCGAGAAGTCCGAAGCGGTGCCGGATGCCGACCCCTTCGGCTACAAGGTCTCGGCCTCGTTCATGAAGCCCGGCATCTACACCGCGCAGGACGACCTGGTGGCGCAGGCTGCCGTGCTGCGCGAGGTGACCAACGCTTATGTGCGCGAGGCCGTCACCCTCGTTGCCGGCGTGCGCCACCGTTACAGTGACGACCTGTCGCTGCAGATCGGCATCGACCTTGAACAGTCGCAGGTGGAGGACACCACCGGCACCGGCGATTACAGCATTGTCGGCGTGCCCTTCGATCTCACCTATGACACGCGCGACAATGAGCTCGATCCCTCGCGCGGCATCCGCTTCGCCGGCACGCTGGAGCCCTTCGCCTATCTGGGCGATGCCGGCGCCGGGCCGGTCATGGTCAAGGGCGCGCTCTCGGCCTATCACGCCTTCGATGAGGACAAGCGCTTCATCCTCGCCGGCCGTGTCGCCGCCGGCAGCGTGTTCGGCGCCGGCCTCTACGACATCCCGCCGCAGCGCCGCTTCTATGTCGGCGGCGGTGGTTCGCTGCGCGGCTATGACTACCAGTCCGCCAGCCCGCGCAATGATGACGGCATCATCATCGGCGGCCGGTCCTTCTTCGAGGCCTCGCTCGAAGGACGCATCCGCGTCACCGACACGATCGGCATCGTGCCCTTCTTCGACATGGGTTCGGCCTACTTAAGCGAATGGCCGGATTTCGACGGGCTGAAATACTCGGCCGGCGTCGGGCTTCGCTACTACACCGCCATCGGTCCGCTGCGCCTCGACCTCGCCTTCCCGCTCAATCCGGGGCCGGATGACGGGGATTTCGGCCTCTATGTCAGTCTGGGGCAGGCGTTCTGATGATGCGCATCGTGAAAAGCCTGCTGTTCCTCGTCCTCGGCCTCGTGCTGCTGGCCCTGCTGTTGTTCGGCGCCGTGCAGACGCCGCCGGGCAAGGCGCTGCTGGCGCGCACTGTTTCCTCCCTCGCCTCCTCGCCCGACCTTCAGGTGGAGATCAGCGACCTCACCGGGCTCGTGCCGTTCGACATGCGCGCCGGCAGCGTGCGCGTGGCCGACCGCGAGGGTGAGGTGGCGCAGGTGGACGGTCTGCATCTGGCCTGGCGCCCGCTGGCGCTGTTTGAGCGCACGGTGGACATCACCCGGCTCACCGCCACCCGTGTCGAGGTGCTGCGCCGGCCCCTTCCGCCCAATGAGCCGCCGCCGCCGGGCGAGCCGCCCTCGCTGGCCGTGCCGATCCGCATCGGGGAGCTGAGCTTCCCCGACATCGTGCTCGCCGAGCCGGTGCTCGACCATGCCGCGCGGCTCTCGCTCACCGGCTCGGCCGACATCGCCTCGCTGGCGCGCGGCCTCTCGCTCGACTTCGCCCTGCAGCGGCTGGACGCGGAAGGCAGCCTCACCGGCCGCGCCAGCTATGCGCCGGAAAGCGACACGCTTGATCTCGACATCGCCGCCCGGGAACCTGCCGGCGGGCTGATGGCGCGGGCCGCCGGCCTTGAGGGCCTGCCGGAGATCACCGCGACGCTGAAGGGCACCGGCCCGCTCGACGCCTGGGACGGCCAGCTCGGCGTTACCGTCGGCACGCTGGCGCAGGCCACCGGCGCCGCCGGCATCCGCGCCGTGCCTGACGGCCACCGGCTCACCTTCGCCATCGACGCGGACATGGCGCGCCTCCTCCCGCCCGACCTCGCCCCGCTCGCGGAAGGCCGCACGGAACTCGCCGGCGCCGCCTTGATCGACGCGGAGCGCCGCATCACGCTGGAGCCGACCACGCTGCGCGCCGCCGGCCTCGGTGCGCTGGTCCATGGCACTATCGCCCCGGACCGCACCGCCGACCTCACCTTCGACGCCACGGCGGGCGCCGCCTCCCGGTTCAGTGCCCTCACCCCCGGCCTCGGCTGGACCAGCCTCGCTCTCGCCGGCACCGCCAAGGGCGACCTCGCCCGCCCCTCGCTCGACGCGCGCCTCACCGCGCAGGGCATCAGCGGAGCCGGCTATGGCGCGAGCGACCTGCACGCGACGCTGCGCACCGTGCCCAATGGCGGCGGGGCGATGGCGATCATCATCGAGGGCGACGCGCAGGGGCTCACCGCAGCCGACCCGGAGGTCGCCGGCGCGCTCGGCACGGCCGGCACCTTCAGTGCCAGCGGCACGCTCCCCGCGGACGGCCCCGCTACCCTCACCGAACTCACCGCCCGCCTCACCGCACTGACCGCCCATTTCGCCGGCACCGCCACCCGCCAGTCGATCGACGGCGATCTCGATGTGCAGCGGCTCGATCTCACCGCCTTCGGCCCGCTCGCCGGGCGCCCGATCGGCGGTCAGGCGCAGTTCAAGGCCCGCGTCGCCGGCAGCGCCGATTTCGCCCGCCTCTCGCTCGATCTCAACGGCGCCGCCACCGGCCTCGTCACCGGCATCGCCCAGATCGACCGACTGCTCGGCCAGCAGACCCGCTTTACCGGCGCGGTGGCGCGTGATGGCGCCAATGCGCTGGCCGTGCGCGATCTCAAGCTCACTACAGACGGGCTCGCCGTCACGGTGGACGGGCGTATCGCGACCGACCTCGCCAACCTCACCGCGAAAGTCGCGCTGGACGATCTCGCCCGGCTCGACCCGCGCGTCTCCGGCGCCGCGCAGGCGGACGCGGCTTTCTCCGGCACGCTGGACAAACTCGGCGTCACCGCCACACTGCGCATCCCGCAGGGTACGGCGATGGACCGCCCGCTCCGCGACATCGCCCTTGATGTCACCGCCAGCGACATCACAAACGCGCCCTCCGGCTCCTTCACCCTCGCGGGCGAGGTGGCCGGCAAGCCGGCGCGCGGCACTGGCGCGCTCGCCAGCGGCGCGGATGGCAGCCATCGCCTCACCGGCCTCGACCTTGCCATCGGCTCGGTCACCGCGCGCGGCGATCTCACCATCAGCGCGGATACCAAGGCGACCGGGCGCCTCGCCATCGCCGCCGGCAATCTCGCGGATATCTCCGTGCTAGCGCTCACCGAAATCACCGGCCGGCTCAACGCCGATGTGACGCTGGATGTGGTCAACGGCCAGCAACGCGTCGCGGCCACCGGCGACGCCGCCAATATCGCCTTTGCCGGCCGCAGCCTCACCAGCGCGCGGATCGACGCAACGGTGACCGATCCACTCGGCGTGCCCCTCATCAACGGCACCGCCGATCTGCGCGGCCTCGATCTCGGCGGCACGACGGTGGAAAGCGCCAATGTCCGGGCCACCGGCAACGCCGCCGGCACCGACATGACGGTGGACGCGGTGGCGCAGGGCTTCACCATCCGCACCGCCGGCCGGCTCACCCCGCAGGCGGGCGGCGCGCAGATCCGGCTCGACCGCCTCGCCGCCACGCGCGGCGCGCTCACCCTCACCACCGCCGCGCCCGCGACCTTCGTGCTTGAGAACGGCACGGTGCGGACGGAGCGCGTGGTGCTGAACGCTTCCGGCGGCAGTCTCACCGTGGCCGGCACGGTGGGCGAGACGCTGAACCTCACTGTGGATGCCCGCGCTCTGCCGCTGGCGTTGGCGGAACTCGCCGCGCCCGGGCTCGACCTTTCCGGCACGCTCGCCGGCAATGCCCGCATCACCGGCACCCCGGCGGCGCCGACCGGCACCTATGAGCTGCGCATCGCCCGCCTCTCGACCCCCGACATCGCCCGCTCCGGCGCCGGCCCGTTCGACATTACCGCCTCCGGCACGCTGGCCGACCGCCGGGCGAGCCTGCGCGCCACGGTGAACGGCGCCAATCTTCAGGGGCTCACCATCACCGGCTCGGTGTCGGTGGGCGCGGGCCAGCTCGATCTCGCGGTACGCGGCGTGGTCAACCTCGCCATCGTCAACCCGGTGCTCGCCACCACCGGCGCGCGCATTCTCGGCACGGCCAATGTGGATGCCACCATTCGCGGCACGGCGGCGGCACCGAGCGCGGGCGGCACGGTGCGCATCAGCGGCGGGCGCTTCGACGACAATGTGAACGGCATCGCGCTCGACCAGATCCAGGCCGTGCTGACGGGTACGGACCGTTCCATAACCATCACCTCGCTCACCGCCCGCACCACCAATGGCGGCTCGGTGACCGGGCGCGGCACGATCGCGCTGGACCCGGCGGCGGGCTTTCCCGGCCGGATCGACCTTGATCTCGTCAATGCCGCTTTGGTGAACAGCGATCTGATGCGCCTCGTCGCCGAGGGGCGGCTGGGTGTCGAGGGCGCGTTCCTCAACGGGCCGCGCCTTACCGGCCGCATCACCCTGCGGGCACTCGACATCTCCATTCCCGACCGTTTCGGCGGCGGCGTGCGGGCGATTGATGTGCGCCACGTCAATGCCAGCAAGGCGTTCACCGCCAAGCGTCAGCAGGCGCAGGCCCGCCCCACCGCCGCCAGCCGCAATGATGGCGTTAGCCTCGATCTCGTGCTGGCGGCGCCGAACAACACCGTGTTCGTGCGCGGCCTCGGCATGGACGCGCAGCTCGGCGGCGAATTGCGGCTCACCGGCACCACCCGCGCGCCCATCGCGCTCGGCGGCTTTGACCTCCGACGCGGCACCTTTGATTTCGCCGGGCGGCGCCTCACCTTCACGCGCGGGCGGATTACCTTCACCGGCACCACCGACCCGGAGCTCGACTTCGTGGCCGAGACCACCGGCAATGACGTGACGGCGCGCATCACCATTTCCGGCCCGGCCTCGCGCCCGGAGGTGAGCTTCAGCTCCACCCCCACCTTGCCGCAGGACGAGATCGTGGCGCGGCTGATGTTCGGCCGCTCGGCGGGCAACCTCAATGCCGGGCAGGCGGTGCAGGTCGCCCAGGCCATCGCCCAGCTTTCCGGCGGCTCCGGCGCGCTGGAGAATCTGCGCCGCTCGCTCGGGGTGGACAGTCTCGACGTCGGCACCAACGAGGCCGGCACCGGCGGGCAGATCGGCATTGGCCGCCGGCTCAACGACAATATCTATCTCGGCGTGCGCCAGGGCACGACCTCGGGATCGAGCAAGGTCACCGTCGATATCGACGTGACCCGCAACATCCGCCTGCAGGGCGCCACGGGCGCCGACGGCTCGGCCGAGGTCGGCATCGGCGCCCAGTGGGACTATTGAGGCGTCAGCCCCGGTAGCGCGGCGCGGGATCGCGCAGCGACAGGCCGGGTTGCAGCGCGAGGCGCGCCGCCGTCACCGCCTCGAAGCCGGCGAAGTCGGGCAGCGGCGGAATGGTGATGGCCTCGCCCAGATCCAGCCCCTTCAGCGCCGCATCGACCAGATTGTCGGCGCTCATCACCGCCTCTTCCGGGAACACGTTGGCGTCGAGGCCCGCGCGCTCGAAGAACTCGGTGCGCGTCGCCCCCGGCAGCACCGCCTGCACCCGCACCGGGCTGCCCTGCAGCTCGGTCTGCAGCGACTGGGTGAAGGCGAGCACATAGGCCTTGGTCGCGGCATAGGCGCCGGGGAAGAACTCCGGCACGATCGCCACCACCGAGGCGATGTTGATGAGCGTGCCGCGCCCGCGCCGGGAGAAGGTATCGACCGCCGCCACCGCGAGCCGGGTCAGCGCGACGACATTGAGCTGCACCATGGCGTCGATCTTCGCCGGGTCGGCGCCCACCACCGGGCCCTCCGTGCCGGAGCCGGCATTGTTGACGACGAGGGTGAGCCCCTCCTCCTCGACGATGCGCGCGGCGACGCGGGCGGCATCCCTCGGCTCGGCGAGATCGGCGGCGAGCACCTCGACCTTGCGGCCGGTGGACGCTCTCAGCTCGCCCGCCAGCGCTTCCAGCCGCTCGCGATTGCGCGCGACGAGGATCAGGTCGTAGCCGCGCTTGGCCAGCCGATCCGCATAGACCTTGCCGATGCCGCTGGACGCGCCGGTGACGAGGGCGGTGCCCGGTGATGCTGCACTCATAAGGACGTCTCCCGCGGCAGTTGCCGCTTTGATGATGACCATCATGGTACGGACGGTTTCCCAGCCCCGGCAAGCGGACGCTGACGGAAAGGCACGGCGTGGCCGATCCGGGCGGGCGAATTCGACGTAGACTGCGCACCCCTTCCGTTCCCGTCTGGCCGTGCTCATGCCCGCTTCTGACCCCCGCCCCGCCCTCGTCTGGCTGCGCGACGATCTCCGCCTCGCCGACAATCCCGCGCTCACGGGTGCAGTCGAGGGCGGCCGGCCGGTCGTGCTCGCCTATGTGCTGGATGAGGGGCGGCAGACCCGCCCGCTCGGCGGCGCGGCGCGCTGGTGGCTCGGGCGGGCGCTGGCGGATCTCTCACGGGCGGTGGCGGCGCGCGGCGGCACGCTGGTGCTGAGGCGGGGCGACCCGGCCGCGATCATTCCGGCGCTGGCCGAGGCGGTGGATGCCGAATCCATCCACTGGAACCGGCGCTATGACGCGCCGCAGATCGCGCAGGACGCGGCGCTGAAAGAGGCGCTCAAGGCTGCCGGGCGCACGGTGAAAAGCCATAACGGCACGCTGCTGCACGAACCCTGGACGGTTAAGAACCAGTCCGGCGGGCCGTTCAAGGTCTACACGCCCTTCGCCCGCGCCGCGCAGCAGCAGCCGGTGCGCGCGCCGCTACCCGAGCCCTCCACGCTGCGCTTCGCCCCGGCACCGGCGAGCGAGGCGCTGGCCGACTGGCATCTAACGCCCTCCGCGCCGGATTGGGCCGGCGGGCTGCGCGCCACCTGGCAGCCGGGGGAGGACGGCGCGCGGGCCACCCTCACCCGCTTCCTCAAGGAGGGCCTCGCCGGCTATGCGGAGAACCGGGACCGGCCGGACCTTGAGAATGTCTCGCGCCTCTCGCCCTATCTGCGCTTCGGCAACATCTCGCCGCATCAGGTGCTCGCCGCGACCCGCCATGCCGAGGCGGCGGGAACGGCGGGGGCGAAGGACGCCGCGAAGTTCGTCGCCGAGCTGTACTGGCGCGAGTTCTCCTATCACCTGCTCTACCAGTTCCCGACGCTGGCCAGCGCGAACTTCAACCCGCGTTTCGACGGCTTCGGCTGGGCGAGCAACGCGGCGCATGAGCGCGCCTGGCAGCGCGGCCGCACCGGCTACCCCATCGTCGATGCCGGCATGCGCCAACTCTGGCAGACCGGGTGGATGCACAACCGCGTGCGGATGATCGTCGCCTCCTTCCTCATCAAGGACGCGCTGGTCGACTGGCGGCGCGGCGAGGACTGGTTCTGGGACACACTGGTCGACGCCTGTCCCGCGAACAACCCGGCGAGCTGGCAATGGGTCGCGGGATCAGGGGCGGACGCAGCGCCCTATTTCCGCATCTTCAACCCCATAACCCAGGGCGAGAAGTTCGATCCCGACGGCGCTTATGTCCGTCGCTACATCCCGGAACTCGCGCGCCTGCCGGCCGAGGCGATCCACAAGCCCTGGGCGGCCAAGCCCGACGTGCTGCGCCGCGCCGGGGTGACGCTCGGCCTCACTTACCCGCACCCGATCCTCGATCACGCCACTGCCCGCGAGCGCGCGCTCGCCCGCTACGAGGCCATTCGCGGTTGAACGGCGCGACTTCCGCCACCAACCCGGTTGCCGCCGCGCCGATAGCCTACTAGTTTCGTGCACTTTCCAGCGGTCGGGCAACGCGACCGTCCAGCGGTGCCAAAGCGGCGGTGATTTCAGACGATGACGATCCGTAACGGTCTTGTCGACGCGGTCGGCAACACACCCCTCATCAAGCTCAAGCGTGCCTCCGAGCTCACCGGCTGCACCATTCTGGGCAAGGCGGAATTCCTCAATCCCGGCCAGTCGGTCAAGGACCGGGCCGCGCTCTACATCATCAAGGACGCGGTGGCGCGCGGCGCGCTGCGGCCCGGCGGCGTGATCGTGGAGGGCACGGCGGGCAATACCGGCATCGGCCTCGCCCTTGTCGGCAATGCGCTCGGCTACCGCTCGGTGATCGTCATTCCCGAGACGCAGAGCCAGGAAAAGAAGGACATGCTGCGGCTTGCCGGCGCCACGCTGGTCGAGGTGCCCGCCGTCGCCTACGCCAACCCGAACAATTATGTGAAGGTCTCCGGCCGCCTCGCGGACGAACTCGCCAAGACCGAGCCGAACGGCGCCGTCTGGGCCAACCAGTTCGACAACGTCGCCAACCGGCAGGCGCATATCGAGACCACCGGCCCGGAAATCTGGGAGCAGACCGAGGGCGCGGTGGACGGCTTCGTCGCAGCGGTGGGCACCGGCGGCACGCTGGCCGGCACCGGCATGGCGCTGAAGGCGCGCAATTCGCGCATCAAGATCGGCCTCGCCGACCCGTTCGGCGCCGCGCTCTACAGCTATTACACCACGGGCGAGCTGAAGGCAGAGGGCTCCTCCATCACCGAGGGCATCGGTCAGGGCCGCATCACCGCGAACCTTGAAGACGCGCCGATCGACGTCGCCTACCAGATCCCCGATGCCGAGGCCGTGCAGATCGTGTTCGATCTTCTGGAGCATGAAGGCCTGTGCCTTGGCGGCTCCTCCGGCATCAACATCGCCGGCGCCATGCGCCTCGCCCGCGAGCTTGGGCCCGGCCACACCATCGTGACCATCCTGTGCGACTACGGCACGCGCTACCAGTCCAAGCTGTTCAACCCGGAATTCCTGCGCGAGAAGGGCCTGCCCGTACCGGGCTGGCTGGAGCGCACGGTCCACATTCCGAGCGTGCTCGTCTGATGGCCACCCGGCTCCTGTTCCGCGACGACGCGTATTTGCGCGAAACCGTCGCCACCGTGACCGCGATCACCCAAGAGGGCGGCATCATCACCGACCGCACGGTGTTCTACGCCAATGCCGGCGGCCAGCCGGGCGACAAGGGCGTGCTGCGCCGCGCCTCCGGCACCGAGATCGCGCTGGCCACTGCCGTCTATGGGCCGGACAAGGCGGAGGTGATCCACGTTCCCGCGACCGCCGGCGGCGAGCTGCCGGAGGTCGGCGAAGAGGTGACGCTCGTCCTTGATTGGGACATCCGCCACAAGCGGATGCGCATGCACACGCTGCTGCATCTGCTCTCCGTCGCCCTGCCCTACCCGGTGACGGGCGGCTCCATCGGCGATGCGGAAGGTCGGCTCGATTTCGACATTCCCGAAGCCAATCTCGACAAGGACGCCATCACGGCGAAGCTCGCCGAGATGATCGCCACCGGCGCCGCTGTCACCGAGAGCTGGATCACCGACGAGGAACTTCTGGCCAATCCCGGCCTCGTCAAGACCATGTCGGTGAAGCCCCCCATGGGAACCGGGCGCGTGCGCCTTGTCGCCATTGAGGGGCTGGACCTGCAGCCCTGCGGCGGCACCCATGTGCGCAGCCTCGCCGAGATCGGCGCCGCGCAGGTGACCAAGATCGAGAAGAAGGGCCAGCAGAACCGCCGCGTGCGGGTCGCGTGGGCCTGACGTTCTCGGCGTTCGGGGCGCCAGCTTGAGGCGCCCCCGCCGGCCAACCAGGGCGGCGCCCGCCGCCCACCGGGAGTAAGCAATGTCCTATGATCCCCGCTTCGTCAGCACCGAATGGCTGGCCGCCCATCTCGGCGCGCCAAACCTCGTCATCGTCGATGCCTCCTGGCACATGCCGGCGACCGGGCGCAGCGGCCGGGCGGAATATCTGGAGCGGCACATTCCCGGCGCGGTGTTCTTCGACATCGACGCCATCTCCGACACGTCGAGCCCGCTGCCGCACATGCTGCCGACGGAAATCGTGTTCCGCGCCGCGATGGAGTCGCTCGGCATCGGCCGCACGATGAAGATCGTGGTCTATGACACCGCCGGCCTGTTCTCCGCCCCGCGCGTGTGGTGGACGCTGAAGGCCTTCGGCGCGGTGGATGTGCAGATCCTCGATGGCGGCTTTCCGAAATGGCTGGCGGAAGGCCACCCGGTCGAGGCGGGGGAACCGACCATCTACCCCGCGAGCTTCGAGGCGCATCTCGACAAGAGCTGGGTCGCCAGCATCGACGAGGTCGCCACCCGCCTTGCCAATGGCAGCGCGCAGGTGCTGGACGCCCGCGCCGCCGAGCGCTTCCGTGGCGAGGCGCCGGAACCGCGCGCCGGCCTGCGGGCGGGCCACATTCCCGGCGCGCGCAACCTGCCGGTCTCCGAGGTGGTGAAGAATGGCCGGCTGGTCGATTCCGACGCCATCCGCGCGGCGGTGGACGCGGCCGGCATCGACACCGGCCGCCCGGTCATCACCAGCTGCGGCTCGGGCGTGACCGCCGCCATTCTCTGGCTGGCGCTCGATGTCATCGGCGCCCGGCCCAAGGCGCTCTATGACGGCTCCTGGACCGAATGGGGTGGCTCCGACCGCCCGGTGGCGACCGGCCCGGCGGCAACGCTGCCCAAGGACTGAGCGGGGGCGTGGACGGCCCTAGCCCGCCCAATTCTTACCCAGCGAGCGTGAGGATCAGCGGGCCGTTCCGCGTCGCGACCACCGTGTGCTCATACTGCACGGTGAGCGCGCGCGGCTCGCTGTAGAGCGTCCACGGGTCGTCGCCATCCTCGGCGTGCTCCGCGCCGAGCGACAGGAACGGCTCGACGGTAAAGACCAGCCCCTCGCGCATCACCCGCCGCTCCGACGCGTCCGGCCAGGTGGCGATTTCCTTCGGCTCCTCATGCAGGCTGTGGCCGATGCCGTGGCTCGCGAGGTTGCGCACCAGCGTGTAGCCATTCTTGCGGGCGAAGGCGCCGACGGCCTTGCCAATCCCCGCCAGCGGCCGGCCGGCGCCGACCTCGCGCAGCCCCGCCCACATCGCCCGCCGCCCATCCTTGCACAGCCGCTCGACCGCGCGGGTGACCGGCGGCACGGCATAGGAGGCCCCGGTGTCGCCGAACACGCCGCCCTTCTCGGCGGAGACGTCGATATTGACGAGGTCGCCCGGCTGGATCACCCGCGCGCCGGGGATGCCGTGGGCGATCTCCTCATTGACGCTGATGCAGGTGGCGCCGGGAAAGCCATAGACGCTCTCAGGCGCCGAACGCGCGCCCGCGCCCTCCAGCAGCGCCCGGCCGATGGCGTCGAGTTCGGCCGTGGTGATGCCCGGCTCGATGGCCTTGCCCATCGCCTCCAGCGTCACGGCGACGATGCGGCCGATCTCCTTCAGCGCCGCCAGCTCGGCCTCGCTCGTCACCACCATGGCGGGTTTCTCCGGTCGCGTCGGGAACAGGCGATGGCGTTGAGGCCATCGCGCCGCCGCTGTAACCGGCGAGGCCCCTCCGGGCAAGGCGCCGGCGGCCGGATTGAGGCAAGCGCAGGCGGGGACGACCGGGGGAGGCGCGGCTTGGGGGACAGGGCACGGCACGCAGGGGACGGGGTGCCGCCATCGGGCACGGCGCGCCGTTGACACCCCGTCATCCCGGACGGCCGAAGGCCGATCCGGGATCGCGTCCCGGCTCATGATCGGCAACCGATCCCGGCCTGCGCTGCGCGGAGCTTGTCCTTGGGCTTGCCGAAGGCAAGACCCGAGGGGCCGGGATGACGCTAGCGGGAGGCCGGCGATGAAACACCTCCCCTCCCCGACGGGAAACCTCATCACGCCGAAACGGCGCCACGCGTCGCCCGGTTTCGCCCCTCACCCTCATCGGCCTCATCGGCCATTTTTCCTGCACACACTGGCCTGACTGGTCACCTGACTGCACTGACACGCCACGGCGCATCAACGAAAACGGCCGCCCCATGGGGGCGGCCGTTGCAAGAATTCTCCAGGACGCGCCAGCCGGCGCATCCGGTAAACGCTCGCCTCAGTGCAGTATCTGGCTGAGGAACAGCTTGGTGCGCTCATGCTGCGGGTTGGAGAAGAACGCATTCGGCTCGTTCATCTCGATGATCTGCCCGGCATCCATGAAGATGACGCGGTTGGCGACTTGCCGGGCGAAGCCCATTTCATGGGTCACGCACAGCATGGTCATGCCTTCCTCGGCAAGACTGACCATCGTCTCCAGAACTTCCTTGACCATTTCCGGGTCGAGGGCCGAGGTCGGCTCGTCAAACAACATGATCTTCGGCTTCATGCAGAGCGCGCGCGCAATAGCCACGCGCTGCTGCTGGCCGCCGGAAAGCTGGCCGGGATATTTGTGCGCCTGCTCGGGAATCTTCACCTTCTTGAGAAAATGCATCGCCAGTTCTTCGGCGTCCTTCTTGGGCATCTTGCGAACCCAGATCGGCGCCAGCGTCAGATTTTCCAGAATGGTCAGGTGCGGGAACAGGTTGAAGTGCTGGAAGCACATGCCGACCTCGCGGCGGATTTCGTCGATCCGCTTGAGATCATTGGTCAATTCGATGCCGTCGACGACGATCGACCCCTGCTGGTGTTCCTCCAGCCGGTTGATGCAGCGGATCATGGTCGACTTGCCGGAGCCCGAAGGTCCGCAGATGACGATACGCTCGCCGCGGCGGACCTTCAGGTTGATGTCCTTGAGCACGTGGAATTCGCCGTACCACTTGTGGACGCCAACCAGTTCTACCGCCACGTCTTTTCCCGGCGGCGTGTGCACGGCGGGGATCTCGTCGCTGGAAACGATGGAATGGTGTTCGGTCATGGAATGTCTCCGTCGTTCAGCGGCGGTGGGAGGTGTTGAGGCGGCGCTCCACGAAGAGCGAGTAGCGCGACATGCCGAAGCAGAAGAAGAAGTAGACGAGGCCGGCAAAGGCGAAGCCGGTGTAGAGCGTCACCGGGCTCGCCCAGTTCGGGTCGGTGAAGGACGCGCGGAGCTGGCCGAGGAAATCGAAGATCGAGACGATCAGCACCAGCGTCGTATCCTTGAACAAGCTGATGAAACTGTTCACGATTCCCGGAATGACCAGGGTCAGCGCCTGCGGCAGGATGATGAGCCGCATCATCTGGCTCCAGGTCAGCCCCATCGCCATCGCGCCCTCATACTGGCCCTTCGGAATGGCCTGCAGGCCACCGCGCACCACCTCCGCCATATAGGCGGCGGAGAACAGCGCGACACCCACCAACGCACGCAGCAGCGCGTCCGGGTTGGCGCCCTGCGGCAGGAACAGCGGCAGCATATACGTCGCGAAGAACAGTACAGTAATCAGCGGCACGCCGCGCCAGAACTCGATGAAGATCACCGAAAGCAGCCGCACGACGGGCATCTGCGAGCGCCGCCCCAGCGCCAACGCGATACCCAGCGGCAGCGAAGCGACGATGCCGGTAACCGCGATCACCAGCGTCACCAACAGCCCGCCCCACTGCCGGGTCTCGACATAGTCGAGGCCGACATCGACGTCCCAGGCAAAAACCACCACCGCGAAGCCGGCGAAGACCAGCAGCGTGCTGCGCGCCGCCGCAAGGCCGGCGCCGCCGAGGCCGGCGATGATACCGCCGATGATACCCGCGACGAGGAAGGCGGTGAGCAGCAGATCGACCCAGAAGGTGAGGTTCAGCCCGGCCACCGTCGCCCCGCCGGTCAGCGGGCTGATAAGGCCGAAACGCTCTAGGAAGAAGGCGGAAGCGTTGATGTTGCCGCCGGTCAGCAGGACAAAGGCCACGACCGGGTAGACCGCGAAGAACAGCAGCGAATTCAGCCGCTTATACGGTGCGCTCGGCACCAGCAGCGGGACCAGGAGGATGGCCCCCAGCGCGAAGACGATGTTGGGCCGCCAGCGTTCGGCGAACGGGTAAAAGCCGTAGATGAACTGGCCGAACTTGGCATGGACGAAGGGCCAGCAGGCACCAACATTCGGCCCGAGGCAGGCCTCGCGGTTCTGTCCGGTCCACACCGCGTCGATCAGCAGGAAGCGGATCAGCGGCGGGAAAATCAGCAGCGCCACGCCGATGCCGGCGAGGGTGAGGATCGTGTGGAAGAAGCCGGAGAACAGGTTCTCCCGCATCCAGCCGATGGGCCCGAGATTGCGCGTGGGCGGCGGCAGCGGCGTTACGAGGTCGGCCCGGATGAAGGTGCCGTCGTCGAAGGTCAGACTCATAGCGCGCTCCTCACCGTTCCACGAGCGCGACGCGCTTGTTGTAGGCGTTCATGATGATGGAGGTGATGATGGACAGCAGCAGATAGACGCCCATGGTCATCGCCACGATCTCGATCGCCTGACCGGTCTGGTTCAGCGTGGTGCCGGCAAAGACCGCGACGAGGTCGGGGTAACCGATGCCCACGGCGAGCGACGAGTTCTTGGTGAGGTTGAGATACTGGCTGGTCAGCGGGGGAATGATCACCCGCATCGCCTGCGGAATGACCACAAGCCGCAAGGTCTGGCTGTTCTTCAGCCCCAGCGAATGGGCGGCTTCCGTCTGGCCATGGCTGACCGCCTGAATGCCGGCGCGCACATTTTCCGCGATGAAGGCGGCGGTATAGGTCGCCAGCGCCACGGTGAGCGCGACGAATTCGGGAATGACCCGCACACCGCCGACGAAGTTGAAGCCCTTGAGTTCCGGGCGCTCGATGGTGATCGGGAAGTCCGTGGCGAACATCGCCACCGTCGGCACGAGGATGAGGATGGCAAGCCCGATGGGCAGCATGGGCAGCCGGCGCCCGGTCTCCTCCTGCCGCGCGCGCGACCAGTAACTGAGCAGGATGACGGCGAGGATAGCCGCGCCGATCGCCCACAGCACCACGCCCGTTCCATCGCCGAAGATCGGGCGGGGAACGATAAGGCCGCGGTTGGAGATGTAGATCTCGTTGAAAAGATTGATGCTCTGCCGCGGATTGGGCATCGCGCTGAGCACCGCGAGGTACCAGAACAGGATCTGGAACAGCGGCGGCAGGTTGCGCAGCACCTCGACATAGATCGTCGACAGGAGGCGCACGACGAAGTTCTTGGAGAGGCGGCCGATGCCGACCAGGAAGCCGATGACGGTGCCTAGGATGATGCCGACCACCGCGACCAGAAGGGTGTTCAGCAGGCCGACAAAGAAGGCCCGGCCATAGGTCGACGTCTCGCTATAGGGAATGAGCGTCTGGTTGATGCCGAAGCCGGCGGTGTTGTCGAGAAAGCCGAAACCGGTCGCGATCTTCTGCGCCGCCAGGTTCTGGCTGGCATTGTCGACGAACATCCAGCCCAGAAAAACGACCACGATCAAGGCTATGATCTGCAGCCCTATGCTGCGCACCTTTGGGTCGTTGATGAAAGAAGTCTTCCCGCCAGACGCGGGCGCGGCCAAGTCCGTCATGGTCCCCCTCGCCTCTTTCGAGGCTCACTGCTTAATCCCGGCGCCGAACTTTGCGTCAGCTTCCGGCAGGAAAGCTCCCGGCCCATAGGACCGGGAGCCTGTCATGACTGATCTCAGCGGATCGGCGGGGCGTACTGCAGGCCGCCCTTGCTCCACAGCGCGTTCACGCCGCGGGCCAGCTTGAGGGGGGTGCTGGGGCCGACATTCTTGTCGTACATCTCGCCGTAATTGCCGACGCCCTTGACGACCTGATAGGCCCAGTCATTGCCGATGCCCATGCCCTCACCGAACTTGCCTTCGGTGCCGAGCAGGCGCTTGACCTCGGGATTGGCCGAGGACTTGAGCTGGTCGTCGACGTTCTTCGAGGTCACGCCGAGCTCTTCGGCGTTGAGCTGGGCGAACAGCACCCACTTCACGATGTCGAACCACTGGTCGTCACCATGCGCGACCACCGGGCCGAGCGGCTCCTTGGAGATGATCTCTGGGAGAACGATGTGGTCGTCCGGGTTCGTCAGCTTGAGACGCTCGCCGGCGAGGCCCGAACGGTCGGTCGTGAGCACGTCGCAGCGGCCGGCGTCATAAGCCTTGACCACTTCGTCGTTGGTGGCGAAGGCGATGACCTCATAGGTCATGTTGTTGGCGCGGAAGAAGTCGGCGAGGTTCTGCTCGGTGGTGGTGCCGGTCTGCGTGCAGATCGAGGCGCCCGAGAGCTCCATGGCCGAGTTCACCTTCTTGTCCTTGCGGATCATGAAGCCCTGGCCGTCATAATAGGTCACGCCGGTGAAGTTGAGACCGAGCGAGGTATCGCGCGTGATGGTCCAGGTGGTGTTACGCGACAGAATATCGATGTCGCCGGACTGCAGCGCGGTGAAGCGATCCTTGGCCGACAGAGGCGTGTACTTGACCTTGTTGGCATCGCCGAACACCGCCGCGGCAACGGCGCGACAGAAATCCACGTCGAGGCCGGTCCAGTTGCCCTTGTCGTCGGGCGTCGAGAAACCGGGCAGGCCCTGGCTGACGCCGCACTGGATGAAGCCCTTGGACTTCACCTGCTCGAGCTTCGTCGCAGCCTGCGCGCCGGTGGCCGCGAGGCCAAGGGCGCCCGCGACGGCAAACGTGGAAATGAGGCGTTTCATGTGTGCAGCCTTCTTTACTGGTTCTGAGCTGACGTTCCGCTCGTGGCTTCGAACGGAACGTTGCGACAATTAAAGCAATTCACATGCCGCTACATGCCGGGCGTGCGCGGCACGGTCTGCCCCCTTCGTCTATATCCGCTGGGCACCGTGCTATAGGATGCTGCGGAAGACGCGGGAGTCATCAGAACGCCGTATTACCCCACGGTCAAGCGCAACCCGTCCTCCTCCACGACCGCCCCACTGGCATCAAGATACCCACGAGCGATTTCTCAGCATGGCTTCAGTTCGCAAAGACGCGCCGCCCTCCACGTATTCCCTGGAAACCGACCTCGTGCTGCTTGGGCGCGACCCCGCGCGGTTTGACGGCTTCGTGAATACGCCGATCGTGCGTGGCTCCACCGTGCTGTCGCCGACGGTCGCCGACCTTGAGGGCCACACGGGCCGCTACACCTATGGGCGGCGCGGGAACCCCACGGTCGAGGCGCTGGAAAAGGCCCTGACGCAGCTTGAGGGCGGCGCTGGCGTGGTGCTCACGCCATCCGGCCTGTCGGCGGTCAGCGTCGCGCTGCTCTCCGTGCTGCAGGCGGGCGACCACCTGCTGATGACGGACAGCGCCTATCTGCCGACACGCCAGTTCTGCAACGGCGTGCTGCGCCGCTACGGCGTCGAGACGACCTATTACGATCCCCTCGTCGGGGGGGGCATCGCCGGGCTGATCCGGCCGAACACGCGGGCGGTGTTCCTGGAGTCGCCGGGCTCGCAGTCCTTCGAGGTGCAGGACGTCCCGGCGATTATCGAGGCGCTGCGCGGCACCGACATACTGACGCTGATCGACAACACCTGGGCGACGCCGCTGTATTTTCGCCCCCATGATGTAGGGGTGGACATCTCCATCCAGGCCGGCACCAAATATCTGAGCGGCCACTCCGATCTGAACATCGGAACGATCTCCGCCACGGCGCGCAGCTATCCGCGCGTGAAGCAGACCCATGGCGACCTCGGCATCACCGTCGCCCCCGAGGACGCCTTTCTGGGCGCGCGCGGGCTCCGAACCATGGCGGTACGCCTTGCCCGGCATCAGGAATCCGCGCTCACCGTGGCCCGGTGGCTTGCGTCCCGGCCGGAGGTTCTGCGGGTGCTTCATCCCGGCCTTCCGGAGCACCCCGGCCATGCGCTGTGGAAGCGGGACTTCAAAGGCGCGACCGGGCTGTTCAGCATCATTCTCCAGCCTGTGCCGAAGGCGGCGGTCGATGCCTTCCTCGACAGCCTCGCCTTGTTCGGCCTCGGCTATAGCTGGGGCGGGTTCGAGAGCCTGGCGATCCCGTTCGACTGCCGCACCTATCGCACGGCGACGCAGTGGGAGCCGGGTGGCCCCGGCGTGCGCATCCATATCGGGCTTGAAGATCCGGCGGATCTCATTGCCGATCTTGAACAGGGTTTCGGCCGGCTCCGCGACGTGGCGGGCTGACCTCAGCCGCCTGTGCGCCGGTAAACGGAGAGGCGGACGGCGCGCCCGTCCGCATAGGCGATGCCGCCAATATCGGCGGTGCGCTCGAAGCGCAGGCCCAGCGCCTCGGCGCGCCGCACGAAGCGGACCTCCTGCCGTCGCTCGATCAGCACGACATGGCAGCCGCCCTCGCGCAGGAAGTCAGCGGCGGCGGCACCATCCATGAAGCGCACCTTACCCGGCAGCAGGAAGGGCAGGCTCGGCTCGTTGTAGCCGGCGGCCCCCACCACCAGCGCCTCGCTGTCAGCCGGACAGCTTTCGCGGGCGATGGCAGCGACGACGCGCGGCGAGACCCACAGGCTGGCCATCTGCGGCAGCAGGAGTTGCATGACGCCGAAGCCCGAGATCAGCATGCCGACGACCGCGAGCAGGGCCGACTTTTCGACGCCGTACTCGCGCACGGCGGCAGCGGCGGTCACAAGCGCGAAGAAGCCGAGCAGCAGCAGCGGCCAGGCCAGCAGGCTGGTGGTGCGGTCAAAGACGGCGAGGCCAAGCAGCGCGGAGACCGCGATAAAGGCGCCGATCACCGGCCACAGCCAGAGCACGCGCACGAGGCGAGGCCCGCTCAGCGCCATCGCCCCCCGCTCGATCGCGATCGCAATGGCAATGGCAACCGCCGGGAACAGCGGCAGCAGATGCGCGGGGAACTTCGTCGGGATGAGGTCGAGCACGAACCAGGCCGGCACGGCCCAGGCGAGGAGCAGCCGCACGGTGCGCAGCCGGCGGGCCTTCCACAGCATGGGCGCGGCCAGCACCGCGAGCGGCGCCGCCGGCCAGAACATCCCTCCAAACGCGAGGAGCAGCGTGCCCGGCAGTGGTCCCGTGCCTTGGAAAGAGGGCGATACCCGACCCATCATGGCCCGCGCCGCCGAGGCCATGTTGCTGTCATCCATGCCGAAATGGCGCAGCAGGTACCAGACCAGCCCGACAAAGGCGCAGAGAGCCAGGCCCACGACGGGAAAGGTGACGCGCAACGCGCGGAAGGAACGATCCACCGCGACAAGCGCCAGCAGCGCCATCAACGGGTAGAACAGCGCCATGAGCCCGCGCGAGAACAGCGCGACGGCGAGCGAACCCCAGAGAATGGCAACGAGCGCGCGCGGAGCGCCCGTCGGCAACAGACTGGCGGCCTCACGGGCCTGCGTCGGCAGATAAAGCCGGGCGAGCGCGCCGAGCATCGCGGCGGCCGCGGCGAGCATGACGGCATCCGGCACAGCCAGGCGCGCCGCCACGCCCACGGCGGCCGAGGAACCGAGCAGAATGGCGGCCAGCAGCGCCCCACGCCGTCCCGTAAAGGCGAGCGCCGCCCAGAAGGTGAGCAGCACCGCGGCAATGGCGGCCAGCAGCGAGGGAAGACGGTAGAGCCAGATCGTATGATCGGCATTCTTCACGCCCGCCAGCTTGGCGGTACCTACCAGCGCGGACTGCACCCAATACCAGCCCAGCGGGCGGGTGTGCGCGCTTTCGCTGCCGATCCGGGTTTCCGCGAGCTGCCCGGTATCCACCATTTGCCGCGAGATCAGCGCAAAGCGCGCCTCGTCCCGGTCCAGAACAGGCGTGGAGAAGAAGCCGGGGAGGAAAGCGACGAGGCACAACAGGACCAGCAGCAGGACGCACCGCATATTGGTCCGGGACGCGCCATCGATGAGGCCAACAAGGCGGCTTGCCAGCCTTAGACCGCGCAGCGGCGCGCGCGTCATGGCGGAACTTTCGTTCCACAGGGCCTCAGGCTTCATCATGCTCGTCCGATTCGAGATGACGGGAACATAACAGAAGGCCAGAGGCGGCGCCGAGACCGCGACGATGTCACATCAGCGCATCAAGCGGACCTGGCGCGCCATAGGAAGCGAGTTCGGGGCTCCAGCCCTTGAGCAGCGCGGGGACGCGGGAGGCCGGCAGGGCCTTGGAGTAGAGAAAGCCCTGCGCGTAATCGCAGCCATTAGCCCGCAGATAGGACGCCTGCGAGAACGTCTCGACGCCCTCGGCGACCGTCTCGATCCCAAGACTCTGGCCGAGATTGATGACCGCGCGCACGATGGCGGCATCGTCGATATCGTGCTCGATGTCATGCACGAAGGAGCGGTCGATCTTGATGCGATCAACCGGAAACTGCTTCAGATGGCTGAGCGACGCGAAGCCGGTGCCGAAATCATCCAGCGCGATACGGATGCCAGCCTGATTGAGGATCTGCAGGCTCTGCCGGACCATCTCCGTTCCACGACCGAGGAAGACGGTTTCCGTCACCTCTATGGTGAGCCGCTCCGTGCCGAGGCCCGCGAGGTCGAGAGCCGTGAGAACGCGTTCGGGCAGTTCGCCATGGGCGAATTCGGGTGAGCTGACATTGATCGCGACATGCCCATAGTCGCAGCCGAGCGCGGTCCACTGCGCCATGTCGCGCGTGGTCAGCTGTAGCAGGCGCTCGCCCATCTCGACCGAGAGATGGGGGTCCTCGAAGATCGCGCTGAAGTCCTGCGGCCCCAGCACGCCGCGACGCGGATGCCGCCAGCGCAGCAGCGCCTCGAAGCCGACAATGGCCCCGGTCGAGAGCGACACCTTCGGCTGATAGAAGGGCTGGAACTCGCCATTCTTCAGGCCAAGCCTGACGCGGGCCGCCAGTTGCACGCGGTTCTCGGTCGCCTTCTGCATGCGTGGGTCATAGGCAACGGCAATGCCCCGCCCGGCGGATTTGGCGCGATAGAGGGCGATGTCCGCGTTCTTCAGCAGTGTGGAAGGGTCGGTGCCATGATCCGGCGCCACGGTGACACCGATGCTGCCGCGGCAGGAGAGCGAGGTGCGCCGATACTCGAAGGGCAGGCTCAGCGCGGCCAGAATGCGCTGGGCAACGATCATCCCGTCATCGGCATTTTCCATGCGCGACAGCAGCACGATGAACTCGTCACCGCCGAGCCGTGCCACCGTATCCAGTTCCGACACACTCGCCATGAGCCGCCGCGCCACCTCGATGAGCAGCGCGTCGCCGGCATCATGGCCGAGGGTGTCGTTGACGTCCTTGAACTGGTCCAGATCGACCAGTAGCACGCCGACATAGCCCCCGCTGCGTCGCGCACGACGCAGGGCGATATCCAGCTTGTCCCGCATCAGTCCCCGATTGGGGAGGTCGGTGAGCGCATCATGATTGGCCATGTGCCACATGCGCTGCTCGGCCTGCTTGCGCTCAGTCACGTCCTGCATGATGCCGAAGGCGCGCGCAGGAACGCCGTCCTCGATCTCAAGTTCGCAGCTCTGCCGGATCAGGCGGTGTTGGCCTTGGGCGTTGACGAAGGGCAGCTCTATCTCGAACGCCTCGCCCGTCCGCAGGGCGTGCACGAATTTGCGCCGGAAATGACGCCGGGCCTCAAGCGGAAAGTGGGCTAGAGCCAGTTCCTCGGTCGGCTCGCTGGTGGGTGGCAGACCGTAGATGCGGTAGACACCGTCCGACCAGCTGAGGCGGCGGGTGGCAACGTCCAGTTCCCAGCCGCCGACCTTGGCGAGCCTCTCCGTCTGCGCCAGCAAGGTCTGCCGCCGCCACAGCTCGCGACTCTGCATTTCCAGCAGGCTCTGGCTGGTCCGGCGGTGCTCGAGTTCCCGCTTGGTCCGACGCGTCGCCTCGTGCAGGCGGAACTGGTCGACGATGATCTGTGTGAGATGCAGGACGATCTCGCGTTCATCGGGCGCCAACTCGCGCGGCTCGGGCCCGAAGAGGCAGAGCGAGCCGATATTCAGTCCCGGACGCAGCGCGATGGGCGAGCCGATATAGAAGCGGATGTGGGGATCACCCACGACATAGATATTGTCACGAAAACGCGGATCGTCCCGGGCATCCGGGACCACCAGCATCTCATTGTCCATGAGCGTCCAGGCGCTGAAAGAGTGCGCCCGAGACGTACCTTCCACCTGCCCGAAGCCCGAATTCGCCTTGAACCACTGACGATCGCGGTCGACCAGGCCGATGCAGGCGGACGGCAGGTTGAACATCTTGCGCGCGAGCACGCACACCCCGTCCAGCACGGCGGAGGGCGGTGAGTTCAGTATGTCGAGCGCATGGAGTTCCGCGAGCCTTTCCGCCTCATTATCGGGAATCGGAAAGGACATTTCGCACCTGGTGAGGCGGGCGGGGGCAAAGCCGTTCGGAACGGGACGGGTGTTCAGCCGCAGCCCAGCTCCAATACAGGCGGTTCAGAAGATACCGCCATTTCACCACCAACGTGACGGCGCGACAATAGTCGCTCACTCAGCTGCGGGACGCTCCGTGGCGGCCAGCCCACCCGCTTCCTCGATGAAGCGCGCGACCTCAGCGACGCCCTTACCCTCGCGAATATTGGAGAAGACGAAAGGCCGCCGGCCACGCATGCGCTGGCTGTCGCGGTCCATCACCTCAAGCGACGCGCCGACGAAGGGCGCGAGGTCGATCTTGTTGATGACGAGCAGGTCCGAGCGGGTGATGCCCGGCCCGCCCTTGCGCGGGATCTTCTCGCCTGCCGAGACGTCGATCACATAGATGGTGATGTCCGCCAGCTCCGGCGAGAAGGTCGCGGCAAGGTTGTCGCCTCCCGACTCGATCAGGATGAGGTCGAGCCCCGGAAACCGCCCGCGCATTTCGGCCACCGCCGCGAGATTGGCTGAGGCGTCCTCGCGGATCGCCGTGTGTGGGCAGCCACCGGTCTCCACACCCATGATGCGATCGGCCGGCAGCGCGCCAGCGCGGGTGAGAATCTCCGCGTCCTCTTTGGTGTAAATGTCATTGGTGATGGCGCAGAGATCATAGCGATCGCGAAAGGTCCGGCAGAGCGCCTCCATCAGCGCCGTCTTGCCGGAGCCGACGGGCCCGCCGATGCCGACCCGAAGCGGTCCTGTGGCTTGCCTGGTCATTCAGTGTCCCCTCACCTGTCAGCTCCTGAAGAGCCGCGTGTACTGTGTCTCATGGCGCATCGACGCGATGTCGGATGCAAGTGCGCTGCCGCCAAGGCGCTCCAGCGTTTCACTCGCCGCGGTCACAGCGACCTCGCGCACGATCGGCGTCACCGCCGCCATGGCGCGGTTGCCGTCGCTCTGGCCGAGCGGCACCAGCCGCACCGCCGCGGAGATCAAATTCGCCGCCACGGCGCCGAGATAGGCGGATAGCGTCGCCGGCAGCGGCAAGCCATGCGCGGCGGCAGCCATGCCGACGGCGGCGGGATAGGCGACGCGCCCGCTCCAGATATCGGCCAAGCGATCCAGAACCGGGGCGGGCCACGCCAGTCGGGTGGCGGCGATGAAGGCATCCCCCTGGTTCAACGTCTCCATCTGCCGTTCGCGCGAGGGCGCGAACGCGGCGGCGAGTTCGAGCAGGTCGCGCAAGGCTGTGTCGTCGCCGCTGGCCGTTGCCCGATGAGCATGGGCAAGGAGGACGGAGTCCGTGAACGGGCCGCCGTGGTGAAGGAGATCGTCCACCCAGCCTATGAGGCCATGAACATTGCCAACCGCGCCGGTCTCCACCGCCCATTCAAGAGCGTGCGAATAGGCAAAGGCGCCGACCGGGTAGGCCGGCGACAGCCACACGAATAAAGGCAGCAGGTCCGTGGCCGGCGCCGCCGCCCCCTTCGCACCGCTCATGCCCGTTCCCTAATGGCCGTGGCGATGGCCGGCCGCATGGCCATGATCATCATGCGAGTGGTCGCCATGCTTGTGGTCATCGTGCGCGTGGTGGTCATGAGCATGGTCATGCCCGCAGCCGCAGCCGGCGTCGTGCTCATGCTTATGCTTATGCGCCGCGCCATGATCGTGCACATGCAGCACGTCCCGCGCCGGAGCATGGTCGTGATGCTCATGGTCGTGATGCTCGTGACCATGATGTTCATGGCCATGGTGCTCATCATGCGCGTGGTCATGACCGCAGCCGCAGCCCTCGCCATGGGTGTGATGATGTCCATGATCGTGGTGACCATGATCGTGGTGCGCATGGCCATGCGCCTCGGCCGCCTCGTAGGCGCCGCCCTCAGGCTCGAACGCCGCCTCAACGATGGAAACCGAGGCGCCGAGGCCACGGACCATGTCCTCCAGAACGGAATCGCGGGCGATGCGGATACGGTCGGCCAGCAGCTCGGCCGGCACATGGCGGTTGCCGAGATGCCAGGCGAGACGCGCGAGATGATGCGGATCCTGCGCCACGATTTCCGCCACCGGCTCTTCAGCGGCAGCGACGGCGACGATGCGGCCATCATCGAGCAGCAGGCCATCCCCGTTCTTCAGACGAGTCGCGTCTTCCAGATCGAGCAGGAACGCCACGTCGCCCTCACCGCGCATGGCGATGCGGCGGCGGTGGCGGCCGTCATGCGGCAGCACGACGCGATCGGCGGCGCTGGCGGCCTCCCAGCTGCCGGCGGGCAGGATCGAACGGGCACGGATCATGGTCAGTCTCCTCGGAGCATGTCCCCGCAAAGGTGGTGTGCCATTGCGGCGATGCCATGCCCCGGCTGATGGATTTCGGCAGGCGCGTGGGCGCGCCGGTCGATGATTAGAACAGGAAATAGCGCTGCGCCATCGGCAGTTCGCTCGCCGGTGCGCAGGTAAGCAGCTCGCCATCCGCGCGGACCTCGTACGTCTCGGGATCGATCTCCAGATGCGGCGTCGCGCTGTTGTGGATCATCGACGCCTTGGAAATGCCGCCCCGCACATTCGAAACGGCGACGAGCCGCTTTTCCAGCCCGAGCTTGGCGCCGACATTCAGCTCGATGGCGGCCTGCGAGACGAAGGTCAGGGAGGTCGCCGTGCGCGCCTTGCCGAAGGCACCGAACATCGGCCGGTAGTGGACCGGCTGCGGGGTCGGGATGGACGCATTCGGGTCGCCCATCTGGGCAGCGACGATCATGCCGCCCTTCACCACCATGTCCGGCTTGGTGCCGAAGAAGGCGGGCGACCAGACGACCAGATCCGCCAGCTTGCCCACTTCCACCGAGCCGATGTGATGCGCCAAACCGTGCGCGATGGCGGGGTTGATCGTGTATTTGGCGACATAACGCTTGGCGCGGGCATTGTCGTTGCGCTCGCTGTCGCCCGGCAGAAGGCCACGCTGCAGCTTCATCTTGTGCGCGGTCTGCCAAGTGCGCGTGACCACCTCGCCAAGCCGGCCCATCGCCTGGCTGTCCGAGCTCATCATCGAGATGGCGCCGATATCGTGCAGAATGTCCTCGGCGGCGATGGTCTCCTTGCGGATGCGGCTCTCGGCGAACGCCAGATCCTCGGCGATCAGCGGGTCGAGGTGATGGCAGACCATGAGCATGTCGAGATGCTCATCGAGCGTATTGATCGTGAAGGGCCGCGTCGGATTGGTGGAGGACGGCAGCACATTGGGCAGGCCGACCACCTTCATGATGTCCGGCGC
Organism: Ancylobacter sp. WKF20; assembly: GCF_029760895.1. Taxonomy (NCBI): domain Bacteria; kingdom Pseudomonadati; phylum Pseudomonadota; class Alphaproteobacteria; order Hyphomicrobiales; family Xanthobacteraceae; genus Ancylobacter; species Ancylobacter sp. WKF20. The sequence continues at coordinate 685,056 of NZ_CP121679.1, read as the reverse complement.
ATGCCCGCCGCCCGCGCCTTCCGTGTGGAAGGCATGGATGGTCCGGCCCTTGAAGGCAGCGATGGTGTCCTCGACGAAGCCGCTCTCATTGAGCGTGTCGCTGTGGATCATCACCTGAATGTCGTGATCGTCCGCCACCGAGAGGCAGTTGTCGATCGCCGCCGGCGTCGTGCCCCAGTCCTCGTGGAGCTTGAGCGCGCAGGCGCCCGCCTCGATCTGCTCGACCAGCGGGCCCGGCAGCGACGCGTTGCCCTTGCCCGAGAAGGCGAGATTGACCGGGAAGCTGTCGGACGCCCGCAGCATCATCTCGATGTGCCAGGGGCCGGGCGTACAGGTCGTCGCGTTGGTGCCTGCCGCCGGGCCGGTGCCCCCGCCGAGCATGGTGGTCACGCCGCTCATCAGCGCGTGCTCGATCTGCTGCGGGCAGATGAAGTGGATGTGGCTGTCGAAGCCGCCGGCCGTGATGATCTTGCCTTCGCCGGCGATGATCTCGGTGGAGGCGCCGATGATGATGGAAACGCCGGGCTGGATCGCCGGATTGCCCGCCTTGCCAATGCCGCAGATGCGCCCGTCACGGATACCGATATCGGCCTTCACAATTCCCCAGTGATCGAGGATCAGCGCGTTGGTGATGACGGTGTCCACCGCGCCGTCGCCACGCGTCACCTGCGACTGGCCCATGCCGTCGCGAATGGTCTTGCCGCCGCCGAACTTCACCTCCTCGCCATAGACGGTGAAGTCCTTCTCCACCTCAATGACCAGTGAGGTGTCGGCGAGGCGCACACGGTCGCCCGTGGTGGGGCCGAACATTTCGGCATAGGTGGCGCGGGAAATCTTGATCGACATGGCGTTTCCGTTCGGCAATCGGGCGAGCGCGAAAAAGGGAAGCCGGCTTAGAGCCGGCCCATCACGGTCTGGCGGAAGCCATAGACCTCCCGCTGGCCCGCCAGCGCGACCAGCTTCACCTCGCGGCTCTGGCCGGGCTCGAAGCGAACGGCGGTGCCGGACGGAATGGCAAGCCGCATGCCGCGCGCGGCATCGCGATCAAAGCTCAGCGCGGGGTTGGTCTCGAAGAAATGGTAGTGGCTGCCGACCTGAATCGGCCGGTCGCCCGTGTTGGCCACCGTGATGGCGATGATCTCACGCCCGGCGAGCAGCTCAATGTCGCCCTCCTCCACCAGCACCTCGCCCGGCGGCGGCACGACATGACTGGAGGGGATGGGCTCGTGAACGGTGACGAGCTTGGTGCCGTCCGGAAACGTCGCCTCGACCTGAATATCGTGGATCATATCGGCGACGCCCGGCATGACTTGGTCGACGGTGAGCACCTGCGTGCCGAGCGTCATCAGCTCGGCCACCGTCTTGCCATCGCGCGCGCCTTCCACCACCACATCGGTGATGAGCGCCACCGCCTCGGGATGGTTGAGCTTGATGCCGCGCTCGAGGCGGCGGCGCGCTACCATCGCGGCCATGGCGACGAGGAGCTTGTCCTTCTCGCGCGGGCTGAGATTCATCGGTCAGGTCTCCGGCTGTGCAGGCAGTGCGGGGTGGTTTCGGCGCGGGGCGGCACGACCATGCATCAGAGGTGCCATAGCGTACGGTGGCATCAGGAGTGCCATATGCGGGGCACCTCGGTAATGCCCAGCGCGGGAATGACACGGCGGATGGCAGCGTCGAGCGGCGCGCCATCGCGCGCCAGCAGGCGGATACTCACCATGCCGTTCCAGGCGCTGGCCCCGGCGTCGAGATGGTCCGGCAGACCATCCGGCAGGTCGAGCGCCGCGCGCACCGCCTCCAGCCGGCTCTCCGCATCGGGAGCGATGAGAAGCAGCGTGGCAAAGGCAGCCCAACCACCGGCACAGGCCCGCCGATCCAGCGTTGCCGCGATATCGCCCTCAAGCACCATGCCGTCGGCATAGATCAGCTGGCCGGCCCTGCGGATGCGCCAGCTATCGAGCAATTCGCCGCGCGTGAACCGCTCACCCCGTGCCGTACGGCCAAGTATCACCGGCTCAACGAGCAAGAGGCGCGCGTCGGCAGCGACATCGGCAATGATCGACCGCCTGAGGCGCGCGCCATCGAACAGGATGGTCGGTTGCGGCATCCAGTCGATGGCCGCGCCCGACGCGGCCGCGAGGTCGACATCAACGCGCGTCGGCGAGCCGTCGGAGCGATGCACCTTCTCCGCCGCCTGGGTGGTGACCACAAGTTGGGCGGACGATGCCGCGCGGATGATCGCTTGCGAGCTGTCGCCCCCGGTCAGCCCCCCGCCCGTGTTGAGAAGAACCGCCTCAAGCGCGCGGCGACGCCGGCCGGACAGCGGAAAGCGGGCCCGGGCAAAGCCGGCTTCCTCGATATGCGTGCGTAGCGTGCGCCCGTCGATGCCGACCGCTTCGATCCGCAACCGTCCATGCCCGCGCCGTTCGACCGGAATCGTGGCGGCGACGTCAGACGGCAATTCGATTGCGTACATCCGGATCCTCAAGGGCGGCGCCGTCGCCCGACATCACCACCGCGCCGCGCTCCATCACGATGAAGCGGTCGGCCAGTTCCTTGGCGAAGTCGAAATACTGCTCGACCAGCACGATGGCGATATCGCCCTTGCTGCGCAAGTAGCGGATGGCGTTGCCGATATCCTTGATGATCGAGGGCTGGATGCCCTCGGTAGGCTCGTCCAGAACCAGCACCTTGGGACGCATCACCAGCGCCCGGCCGATGGCAAGCTGCTGCTGCTGCCCACCCGACAGATCGCCGCCGCGGCGGCGCATCATCGAATCGAGCACAGGAAAAAGCGAGAACACGTCGTCCGGAATGAAGCGGTCCGCGCGCTTGAGCGGGGCAAAGCCCGTCTGGAGATTCTCGGCCACGGTCAGCAGCGGAAAAATCTCGCGTCCCTGCGGCACGAAGGCGATGCCACGGCGCGCCCGCTCGGACGGGGCCATTGTGGTGATGTCCTCGCCATTGAAGAGGATGGCCCCCTTGGCGACGGGCGCCTGGCCGACAATGGCGCGCATCAGACTGGTCTTGCCCACGCCATTGCGCCCGAGCACGCAGGTGACCTTGCCGGGCTCGGCCACCAGCGAGACGCCGCGCAGCGCCTGCGCGGCACCGTAGAAGAGGTTGACGTCCTGAACTTCCAGCATGGCGCCTAGCGTCCCAGATAGACTTCGATGACGCGCTCATTGGCGCTGACCTGGTCGAGCGTGCCCTCGGCCAGCACGGAGCCTTCATGCAGGCACATGACGCGCACGCCGAGATCGCGCACGAAAGTCATGTCGTGCTCGACGACGACCACGGAATGGCCGTTCGCATTGATCGCGCGCAGCAATTCAGCGGTCTGCGCCGTTTCGGCGTCGGTCATGCCGGCGACCGGCTCGTCGACCAGCAGGAGCTTGGGATCCTGCGCGAGCAGCATGCCGATCTCCAGCCACTGCTTCTGACCGTGCGAGAGCTCGCCACCGAGGCGATTGCGATGGTCGCCGAGCTTGATGGTCTCGAAGATTTCATCAATGCGCTCGCGCGCCGCCGCGCTCTCCCGCCGGAAGATGTTCGGCAGCGCCGAGCGCTGGCCTTTAAGCGCAAGGCGGAGATTGTCGATCACCGTGTGGCTCTCGAACACGGTCGGCTTCTGGAACTTGCGGCCGATGCCGAGCGTGGCGATCTGCGTCTCGTCCAGCTTGGTGAGATCGGTAATGCCGCCGTTGAAATAGACGTCGCCTTTATCCGGGCGGGTCTTGCCGGTGATGACGTCCATCATCGTCGTCTTGCCAGCGCCGTTCGGGCCGATGATGGCCCGCATCTCGCCGGGATCGACGGTGAAGGAGAGCGAGTTGAGCGCCCGGAAGCCGTCAAAGGTCACGGTGACGCCGTCGAGGTAGAGCAGCGCCTCGGTCAGCGACTTCTTCTCGGCGCCGAGCCCATCGGGAGCTTCGGGAGCCACCATATCGATCGCGTTCATCGTGGGCTCCTCATTCGGCCGGCTTGGGCGAGGCGAGCGGAGCGTCGGCCCCGTCCGGCGGCGGCCGCCGCTTCTCGCGCCACTCATAGAAGGTGCCGACGATGCCCTTGGGCAGGAACAGCGTCACCGCCACGAACAGCCCGCCGAGCATGAACAGCCAGTAGGGAGCGAGCATGCCGGAGGTGAAGTAGGTCTTGGCATAGTTCACCAGCACGGCGCCCAGCGCCGCTCCCACCAGCGTGCCGCGCCCACCGACCGCCACCCAGACGATGATTTCGATCGAGTTGGCCGGCGAGAATTCGGAGGGGTTGATGATGCCGACCTGCGGCACATAGAGCGCGCCGGCGATACCCGCCAGCATGGCGGAAACCACGAAGGCGACGAGCTTGTAGTTCTCCGCCCGGTAGCCGGTGAAGCGCACCCGTGTTTCCGCATCACGGATGGCGATCAGCACCTTGCCAAAATGCGAGCGGACCAGGAAGCGGCACAGCACGTAGCCGAGACCGAGGGCCAGGGCGGAGAGGACGAAGAGAACGAGGCGCGTGCCGTCGGACTGAATGTTGAAGCCGAGAATGTCCTTGAAATCGGTCAGACCGTTATTGCCGCCAAAGCCCATGTCGTTGCGGAAGAACGCCAGCAGCAGCGCGAAGGTCATCGCCTGGGTGATGATCGACAGATAGACGCCGGTGACGCGGGAGCGGAAGGCGAACCAGCCGAACACCAGCGCCAGCACGCCCGGCGCCAGCAGAACCATCACAGCGGCGAACGGGAACAGGTCGAAGCCGTACCAGAACCACGGCAATTCCTTCCAGTTCAGGAACACCATGAAGTCCGGCAGCACCGGGTCGCCATAGACGCCGCGCGTGCCAATCTGACGCATCAGGTACATGCCCATCGCGTAGCCGCCGAGCGCGAAGAAGGCGCCATGGCCAAGCGAGAGAATGCCGACATAGCCCCAGATCAGGTCGACCGAGAGGGCGAGCAGGGCATAGCAGAGATATTTGCCGAGCAGGGAGACCACATAGGTCGGCACATGAAGCGCCGAATCCGGTGGCGTCATCAGGTTCAGCGCCGGCACAAGGATCGCCGCCGCTGCGAGAATACCGAGGAAAATCAAGCCACTGGGCGCAAGGAGCGCGGGCTGGCGCGTATCGGTCGTGCTCATGCTTCGATCGACCTCCCCTTGAGGGCGAAGAGGCCGCGGGGGCGTTTCTGGATGAAGAGGATGACGATGACGAGCAGCGCGATCTTGCCGAGCACCGCGCCGGCATAGGGCTCGAGCAGCTTGTTGGCGATGCCGAGCGACATGGCGCCGACCAGCGTGCCCCACAGATTGCCCACGCCGCCGAAGACGACGACCAGGAAGCTGTCAATTATGTAGCTCTGCCCGAGGTTTGGCGAGACGTTGTCGATCTGGCTGAGCGCCACGCCGGCGATACCGGCGATGCCCGAGCCGAGGCCGAAGGTCATCGCGTCCACCCAATTGGTGCGGATTCCCATCGCCGCGGCCATGCGCCGGTTCTGCGTGACGGCCCGCATCTCGAGGCCGATGCGTGTGGTGCGGAGTACAGTGAGGAGTGCAATGAAGACAATCAGTGCAAAAACGATGATCCACAGCCGGCCCGAAGTGATCGCCAGATGGCCGATGTCGAACGAGCCGGACATCCAGCTCGGCGCGCCCACCTCGCGGTTGGTCGGCCCGAAGATGGTGCGGATCGCCTGCTGCAGGATGAGCGAGATGCCCCAGGTGGCGAGCAACGTCTCCAGCGCCCGCCCATAGAGGAAGCGGATCACCGTGCGCTCGATCAGCACGCCGATCAGACCGGTGAACAGGAAGGCAAGCGGGATGGCGATGATGAGCGACCAGTCGAACAGGCCGGGATAGCTCTGCCGGATCAGCTCCTGCACGACGAAGGTGGTGTAGGCGCCGAGCATGACCATTTCGCCATGCGCCATGTTGATGACGCCCATCACGCCGAAGGTGATGGCGAGGCCGATGGCGGCGAGCAGCAGCACCGAGCCCAGCGAGACGCCGTACCAGACATTCTGCGCCACGCCCCAGAGGGCGAGGTTGCGCTCGATGCCGGCGATGGCGTCAGCGGCGGCCTGCTTCACCTCGGGCGAGGCGCTGTCGGGCACGCCGCGCAGGATGGCGAGCGCGTCCTGATTGCCTTCGGCGCCGACGAGCTGCACCGCGGCGATGCGGTCGGCCGGGGAAATGCCTTCCTTGGCGATGAGGATGGAGGCGCGCGCCAGCGTCAGCGCGGTCTTGACCTTGGGATCCGTCTCCTTGGCCAGCGCCGTCTCCAGCGCCGGCAACGCCGCCTCGTCGCGCGAGCGGGCGACGGCGACCGCCGCGTCGAGGCGCTTGGCCGGGTCCGGGCTGACGAGAGCAAGCGTGCCGCTGGCGCCCTCGATGGCGCGGCGGATGCGGTTATTGACGCGCACCGGCTTCACCGCCGGGGCATCGGTCACCGGCTGGAGGGTCGCGGCGCTCACGAGGCCCTTATCGGTGCTGATGAAGAGCTGGCGCGGCGCGGTGGTGGAATAGACCAGCTTGCCGTCGGCCAGAGCGGCGACGATCTGCGCCGCGGCCGGGCTGCCGCTGACGGCGAGCACGCCGAGCGCGGCTTCGGTGTCGTTGTAATTGTCGTTCGCGAGCTGCGCGAGCGGGGCGCTGATGTCCTGCGCCCGCGCGGCGCGGGAGAGGCTCAGCGAGCCGGCCAGCAAGGCGCACAGCGCCAGCAGGGCGACAAGGAGGGCGCGGCCGGAACCGCCAGGTCGTGCGCGAGAGGTCATCATCATCCGTCGGTGAGCGGAAGCTGGCGGCCGAAACAGGTCCGGCGGCGACGGCACAGCGGCACGGGAGCCTTCATTGTCGGGCAGAACTCTGGCCGGCAGGGCGTCACGGCGCCGCGGGTGCCGGCCGCCCATGGGCGGCCGGCGGAAGGCGGAATGATCGGCGGAGCGATCAGGCGGTGCGGCTCACTGGCCGGCGCCGCCGCACTTGCCGGTCTTGACGTTGAAGTTGCCGCAGTTGAGCGGCTTGCGCCAATCCGAGATCAGATCCTTGGAGCCTTCGAGGTGGGGCGACCACTCTTCGGCAACGATCAGGCCCGGGGTCTGCTCGACGATGTCGAACTGGCCGTCGTCCTTGATCTCGCCGATGAGCACCGGCTTGGTGATGTGGTGGTTCGGCATCATGGCCGAGTAGCCGCCCGAAAGGTTCGGCACGGACACGCCGATGATGGAGTCGATCACCGCATCCGGGTTGGTGGTGCCGGCCTTCTCGACCGCCTTGACCCACATGTTGAAGCCGATGACGGTGGCTTCCATCGGGTCATTGGTCACGCGCTTGTCGTTCTTGGTGTAGGCCTTCCACTTGGCGATGAACTCCTTGTTCTCGGGAGTATCGACCGACTGGAAGTAGTTCCACGCGGCGAGATGGCCGACCAGCGGCTTGGTGTCGATGCCGGCGAGCTCTTCCTCACCCACCGAGAACGCCACGACCGGGATGTCGGTCGCCTTGATGCCCTGGTTGCCGAGTTCCTTGTAGAACGGCACGTTGGCGTCGCCATTGATGGTCGAGACGACGGCGGTCTTCTTGCCGGCCGAACCGAACTTCTTGATGTCGGCGACGATGGTCTGCCAGTCGGAGTGACCGAACGGCGTGTAGTTGATCATAATGTCCTCGGCCTTGACGCCCTTGGACTTCAGATAGGCTTCGAGGATCTTGTTGGTCGTGCGAGGGTAGACATAGTCGGTGCCGGCGAGCACCCAGCGCTTCACGCCTTCATTTTCCATCAGGTAGTCGACCGCCGGGATCGCCTGCTGGTTCGGGGCGGCGCCGGTGTAGAACACGTTGCGCTCGCTCTCCTCGCCCTCATACTGCACCGGGTAGAACAGGAGACCGTTGAGCTCCTTGAACACCGGCAGCACGGATTTGCGGGACACCGAGGTCCAGCAGCCGAACACGACCGCGACCTTGTCCTTGGCCAGCAGCTCGCGCGCCTTTTCGGCGAAGAGCGGCCAGTTGGACGCCGGATCGACCACCACAGCCTCCAGCTTCTTGCCGAGCACGCCGCCCTTAGCGTTCTGCTCCTGCACCATGAACAGCACGGTATCCTTCAGCGTGGTCTCGCTGATGGCCATGGTGCCGGACAGCGAGTGCAGCACGCCGACCTTGATCGTTTCCTGGGCCTGCGCGGGCAGGGCCGCGCCGGCGACGGCGAGCGCAGCCGCGCCGAACGCGGCGCGAGCGGCGACGCGCCGCGCCTGAGTGAACAGGTTGAGCATCTTCTTTCCCTTCTGGATTTCAACACGCAGGACCCCCGTCCGCGTGCCGGGGACATGTTTTGCAATGAGCGTGCCAAACCCGACGTCGCGTGCAATCCCGTTGGCCGTCGAAAAAATTCAAAAGTCGAAACAGAGAACTGCCTAAAAACTAGACGAGCCCTACAGCAATTGGGCGGTTTGGGTGCGATCCTTCACTTATGTGTATACATTAATGGTTGAATGCCCACGTCGCAGCACCGCGCTCTGAAGCCGGCTCAGCGCCAGGTCGAGCGTCGCATCGGTCTTGGCGAAGCAGAAGCGCACCACGCTGCGCACGGCCTCCTGCGCATAAAAGGCGGAGACGGGAATCGCCGCGACGCCATACTCGGTCACGAGACGGCGGCAGAATTCCTCATCCGTCTCCGTCAGGGCCAAGGGCGCCAGATCGACATTGAGGAAATAGGTGCCGGACGAGGGCAGCACCGGAAAGCCGGCCTCGGACAGGCCGCGCGCCAGGCGGTCACGCGAGCGCTGGAGGTTGGCGCGTGTGCCGAGGAACCAGTCCTGCGGCTTGCCGAGGCCATAGGCCACCGCGTGCTGAAGGGCGGGCGGCGTCGTGAAGGTGAGGAACTGGTGCGCCTTGGACAGCGCCTTCATCAGCCCCGGGGCGGCGCAGACGAAGCCGACCTTCCAGCCGGTCATGCCGAAGATCTTGCCGGCCGAACCGATCTTCACGGCGCGCTCGCGCAAGCCGGGTAGAGCCAGCACCGAGGTCGGCTCATGGCCGTCGAACACGACATGCTCCCACACCTCATCGCTGACGAGCACCGCGCCGGCCCGCTGGGTGTAGGTGGCCAGAAGGTCGAGCTCGGGGCGGGAGAACACCCGGCCGGTCGGGTTGTGCGGGTTGTTGAACAGCACGAGGCGGGTACGCGGCGTGAAGGCGGCATCCAGCGCCGCCTCGGTGATCTGCCAGTGCGGCGGCACGAGGCGCACGAGGCGCGGCACGCCGCCCGCCCGCTGCACCAGCGGCAGATAGGCGTCATAGAGCGGCTGGAACAGCACGACCTCGTCGCCGGGCTCGATCAGCGCCAGCAGCGCGCCGGCGATCGCCTCGGTGGCGCCGGAGGTCACCATCACCTCGCTGTCGGGATCGAGGTCAAGCCCCTGCCAGAGCCGGTAGTGCTCGGCCACCGCGTGGCGCAGCTCCGGCACGCCCATCATTGGCGGGTACTGGTTCCACCCATGCAGCACCGCCTCCGCCGCCTTCTCGCGCACGTCGAGCGGGCCGGGATCATCCGGGAAGCCCTGACCGAGATTCACCGCCTGATGCTCACGCGCGAGACGCGACATGGTCTCGAATACCGTGGTCGGCAGATCGGCAAACAGCGAGTTCATTCCACAGCCTCACGACGGCAATCTAATAGTTGGACACCACAGACCTGTCCTTATCAGCCCGCGCGGCACAAAACAAAAGGGGCCGCACGAGGCGGCCCCTTGGCAGAGATGTCGGATCGCTCAGAAGCGGTAGTTCAGGCCGGCCTTGATGGTGTGGAACTTGGTTTCCACGTCGAGGCTCGCGGCGAGCACGCCGTCATTATAGGCGAACGCCTCCTGGCTGCCGAGGTCGACATAGAGGTACTCGGTCTTGAACGACCAGTTGTCGGTCAGCGCGTATTCGAGGCCACCGCCGACGGTCCAGCCCCACTGGGTGTCGTCGGTGCTGCCGGAGACGCCGAGCACGGTGTCGAAATCGGTGATCGCGGCGTCGACATTGGTCGACACCTTGCCGTAGGCCGCACCACCGGTCACGTAGAGCAGCGCGCGATCCCAGCCATAGCCGAGGCGACCACGGATGGTGCCGAACCACTCGACTTCGCTGCCGGCGTTCAGGCTGGCCGCACCGACGGCATCGGCGCCGTCAAACAGGGTGGCGGAGGCGTCGACATTGCCGTCGATGCCGGACCACTGGAAGTCCGCCTCGACGCCGATCACGACGCCGCCGTCGAACTGGTAGTTGTAGCCGATCTGACCGCCGCCAAAGAAGCCGGACGAGTTCAGCGAGGCGTCACCGCCAATGCCCGCGCCGAAGATCGAGAGCGCGTAGGGGTAATCGAAGTCGCCGCCGCCATAGCCGCCATTCGCGCCGACATAGAAGCCGGTCCAGGTGAAGACGGGGGCGACCGCCACGACCGGCGCCTTCACCGGATAGGACATGTCAGCGGCCGAGGCCACGACCGGAAAGGCGACGAGAGCGACGCCGGCGAGCAGAATGTTCTTCATGATTTGCCTCCCAACCAATGCACTGATGGGAGGACGCATAGGTTTCCGCAGAGACAGCGCCTAGTGTATTTTCGCAACACTCCCCAGATGAGAGCATCATACAAGGCTCTGCAACTATTAGGACACCGCAGGAACGTATTTTAATACCTATACGCTTTGGCGGAAGCTGGACAAAAATTGCAGCTATTCACAACGCAAGTGCAGCATGATTGTCGAAGCGCAGGTCTTTCTTCACCCGTGCGCGGACACCCAGTGAATCACCGTCCGTCGCCAGCAACGCGATCTCGCCGAGTCCGCTGGTGGCAAGGAACTGCCCGGCCTGCCGGGTGGGGGCGAGGCCGCAGCCATCGACCAGCGTCAGCGCGCCGATGAAGCGCCCGTCGCGGCGCCACACCGCCACGCGGTTGCCACGCGGGCTGGCGGCGGCGACATAGGCGCCGGAGGCATCGAACGCCACCGAGCCGACATAGGTGCGCAGCCCCCGCCATTCCGCGTCCGGCGCGTCGAAGGCAGTCAGCCGCTCGCCTTCCACCGCATAGAGCAGCGGGCGGGCGATGCCGTCGGCGAGCAAATCCTGCGCGGCGATCACGGTGAAGCCGTCCGGCGCGCTGGCCAGATGCCGCAGCGACAGTGATTCCAGATCATCCCCCAGCGCCGCCACCGCGCGCGTCGCCCCGCTCATGGGATCGAGCAGCGCGACGCTGGCGCCAGCGATCTCCGCGCCCACCGCTTGCGGCGTGTGCGGCTCGACACCGCCATTGGCGACGATGAGCGTGCCGCCGACGGGGAGGAGGTCATGCGGGCCGATGCCGGACGAGGCCCATTCCGCCTCGATGGCGAAGCCCGCCTCCGGCACGCGGCGGGTGACGACGCCCTGCCCGCTCGACCGTTCGATCTCGACCGCGAGGAAACGCCGCCCATCCTCGATGAACCGTCCATGGCCGGAGAAGACCCGCCCCTCGCCCGGCTCGAACCGCGCCAGCACCGTGCCGCTGCGCCGGTCGAAGACGATGGCGGTGGTGCCGGGCCGCCGCGCCACGGCGATGGCGGTGCGCCCGTCCGGGCCGGGCTCCACCCAGTGCAGCCGCTGCCCGGCCGGGCCGACCGGCGTCGCCTCCATGTCGGGCGACAGCAGCACCGGCGCGAAGCCCTCGCCGACGCCGGCGGTGCCGACCCATTCGGTCTCCATCAGGTCGCACGCATGCAGGTCGCGCGCATGGTCATCGGCATGAGCGGCGCCGCCGAACAGAAGGCGGGGCGCGGCCACCACCGTGCCGAGCGTCCCGAGCAGTCCGCGACGGGAGACACCGAAGAGGGAGCGGTCGAACAGGCCCATGTTTCCCAAGCGTCCCATGCGTGCCCCCTCAGTCGCCGTCGAGCGCGTTGAAGCCGAGCGGCACGCCGAGGCCGGAAGCGAGCGGGCTGGCGACGCTCGCCTGCGCCGCCTTGAAGGCGGTGATGGCGGCCTGCAACTGCTTGCGCCCCTGCGGCGTGGTCGCGGCGGCGCCGATATCCTCCGGCAGCGCCTTGGCCGCCGCCTCGGCGCCCGCCATGGTCTTCTCGATGGTCGCCCGCCCCTTGGCGTCGAGGCCGAGGGCGAGCTGGTCGGCCAAGGCGTCGGCGCTGGCGATGATGGCGATGATGGTCTCGCGCGACAGCCCGCTGCGCCGCCGGTCGGCCAGCAGCGGCTTGGCGTCATCCGGCGTCTTGCCGAGCACGACGAGCAGGCGCTGGTCGACGACACGCTGATAGGCGCCGGCAAGGTCGGTCACCATCTGGCTCAGCAGCGCCGCCGGCTCCGGGAAATAGACGGGATCGGACTGGCCGGCGATCAACTGGCCGAGCAGACCGTTCTGCCGGTCGCCCCACCCCTCCCGCAGCTCCTCGGCGATGGTGGCGAGGTTGAGGGCAATGGCGCGGCCGAGCGCGCAGCGCCGCGCCGCTTCCGGCCCGGTCACCAGCGCGGCCTCCGCGCCATCGTCATAGAGCACGCGCTCCAGCGCCGGCAGGCCCTGCACGGCGGCGCTCAGGCGGAAGAAATGGTCGGGCTGCAACCGCTCATCCGTCGGATCGCCGATGATTTCGGCCACGGAACGCCCCACGGCATTGCGACGCTCCGGGAACAGGTTGAACCGGTCCGGCCGTAGCGAGAGCATGACCGGACCGAAGGTGATGAACTCGACCGAGGCCCAGCCATCGGACACGGCGGCAAAGCGCGTCTTGAGTTCGGCGACGCCCTCAGGCGTCGGCTTGGCGCAGAAGCTCTCCCACGCCTGAAGCTGCGCCCGCGTCGCCGTCCTCAAAGTGTCGTAGCGTGGCAGCAGCCAGCTCTCCACCACCTCCGGCGCCGAGACGGGCGCCGCATTGGCCCGGCCGACGAACAGACCAGACAGCAACGCCGTGGCACCGGCGAGGACGGGCACACTTTGCGCCGCATGGCCCGCCACCTGCCCGATCTGGCTCGCCAGCGCCAGCACCAGCGCGAAGGGAGAGCGGTTCATGCGAAATCCTCGGCTCATAGAGACGACACATAGTCGATGAGAATACGGCGCTGGCGGTCATCCAGAGCCTCGAAACGCGTCCTGGCGCCGCTCGCCTCGCCGCCATGCCAGCCGACAGCCTCGGCGACATTGGCCGCGCGGCCGTCATGCAGCAGGCCGAGGCCCCGCGCCAGAGAGCGCGAAAGGCCCGCCAGCGGCGCCGTGCGCCACTCGGCGGCATCGGCGCCGGGCACACCCGCCGGATCGGCCAGCCCCTCGCCCATATCGTGCAGAAGCACATCGGTGAACAGGGCAAGGTGCCCGCCATCGCGGGTCGGCAGCGCGGGGTGGTGGCAGGCGGCGCAGCCGGTAGCGGCGAACAGCTTGGCGCCGCGCCGGTCAGGCTCGCTGGCGGGCACCTTCAGGCTGCGCAAGTAAGCGTCGATGCGGGAGACGATAGCCTCGGTGATTTCCGGCTCGCCCTCCGCGTCCCGCCCATGCGGGGCGTTGCGGCAGGCGGACTGCGCCGGCGTGCAGTCGCCCCACGGCTCCAGCCGCCGCGGCGTGGAGAGGCCGAGGTCGAGCGAGAAGGCTTCCGAGGTCTGGCCGGCCAGATCCGCATGGCTCGCCTTCCAGCCGAAGCGGCCGATCCGCGAGCCGCCCTCGGGCGTCTCCAGCCGCCGTGCCCGCCCGCGCACGCCGTCGCCATTGCTGTCATCGGGATCTTCGAGCGCGAGAATGGCGGCGTCATCCACCAGCTCCAGCCGGCCGCGCCCGCGCAGATCCGGTGCGACACGCAGCGTCACCTGCGTGGCGGCGTCCAGCGGGCCATAGCCGAGTTCGTCCGCGCGCGGGAGGCGCCGGCCGTTCGTCTCGGTGACGCCGATGGCGCCCTCGGCCGGCACGCCGGGCAGCGTCATCGTCTCCAGCCGGTGGCCATAGACCGGGTCCGGCCCGCCATCCTCCCGGAACAGGCCGAGGACGAGACCGAGCCCCTCCGGCCGCCCGGCCTGGTTGATCGCCGTTGCCCCCTGCCCCGCGCCGGGATGGCAGGCGGAACAGGAGCGCGCGTCGAACAACGGGCCGAGCCCGTCATTGGCGCGGGTGGAACTCGGCGCGGGCACCCAGGGCCGCTCGAACAGCGCCTTGCCAATGGCGATGTCGAGGCCGTCATCGCCGGCGGTGGCGGGGAGCGGGAGGAGGAAGGCGGCAAGGAGAAGGGGAAGGAGACGGGTCAGGGCACGCCGGCTGCCTTGCGTGCGCCGGTCATCGCTCAAGGTGGTTTCGCCGCTGCGCTGAGTCTTTCCTGGATACCGGATCGGTGCTCCGGCTTCGCCGTCGCTGGTCCGGGACCCGAGGGAGGCGCGTGCGGGAGGGAGAGCCTCCCCCTTCCCGTTTCCCGGACAAGCCGCGCGCCGCGCGGTGCCGATCCGGGATCCAGCGGAAACTGCGCCGAAGGCGTCCCGCCCCTCCCCCCAGCCCTCTCCCCGACGGGGAGAAAGAGTCGGGTCGGCATGGCCACACATGCGCGCGCGAGGAATCATCACACCACCCGGAACCAGCCCATCATGCCGGTCTCCATATGTTCGAGGATGTGACAGTGGAAGACCCAGTCGCCGGGCGCGGCGACAAAGGCGATGTCCACCGCCTCGCCCGGCTGCACCAGCACTGTGTCGGCGAAATGCGGCGGCAGGCGGCCCTTGCTGGAGCCGAGCACGGCGAAGGCGTGGCCGTGCAGATGGATCGGGTGGGGAAAGCGCGTCTCGTTCTTGATGGTGACGCGGTAGCTCTTGCCCACCTCCATCCGCGCGAGCGGGGGCGGCAGGCCAAGGCGCGTGCCGGCCGACCAGGAGACCTGGCCGATCGACCAATAGGTCGCGGCGCCGACGCAGAAGCTCGCCACCAGCGCCTTGGCCAGCGGATCGTCGTGCGGCAGGCCGAGCTCCTTCACCGCCGCATCCGTCGCCTGCTGGAGGGTAAACGAGAGCGACTCGGCGTTCTTCAGGTCCGGCACCGGCAGCGTGGCGGGCGGCAAGGCGAGCGGCCCCTTGCGCGGCTTCGTGCGGCCCTGCGCGGTGAGCGTGGCGAAGGCATAGACCTCCGAGGCGCGGTAGTCACCGATCGTCACCGGCGCGTCATTGGCGGGCATGCGCACATGCAGGTCGATGCGCTGGGCCGGCCCCATGCGCCAGATGCCATCCGGTAGATCGTCGAGCTTCACCGGCTTCAGCGCATGACCGTCCACCGCGATGAGCCAGGCCTCGCCGCCCTCGACACCGATATCCATCACGCGGGTGGAATCGACGTTGAGGATGCGTAGCCGCACATCGCCGCCGGCGGGAGCGTTGAGCGCGAGGCGCGGCTGGCCGTTGCAGGTGCGGGTGGCACCATAGGTGCCGGCCTTGGAGGCCCCGTCCGCCTCGGTGAGCGGCAGGAAGCTGCCATCGTCGGCGAGGCGCCAGTCCTTCAAGCAGAGCACGTGCTCGGCATCGAAGCGCGGGTCGCGCGGATCCTCGACGATGAGCACGCCGACCAGACCGCGCCCGGCCTGCCCGGTCTCGTCGCAATGGGGATGAAAGAAGAAGGTGCCGGGATCGTCCAGCGGCAGAAGGTGTACGAAGCGCCCGCCCGGCTCGACCAGCGGCTGGGTCAGCGGGGGCACACCGTCGAATTCGTTCGGCATGCGGATGCCGTGGAAATGCAGCGAGCTGCCTTCATTCAGCCCGTTCGCATAGGTCGCCTCGAGCCGGGCGCCGCGTGGCAGGCGGATGAGGCGGAAGGGTTCGCCGTCATAGGCGTAACAGGGCGTCGCCGGGCCGTCCGGGCCGAGCAGGCGCATGTCCAGCGGGCCGGCGGCGAGCGTCAGCCGGTCGGTCGGCACGAAGGGCGCCGGCGCGCGCGCCTGCCCGAGGCGCGAGGGAGCGATCGCTCCCAGCGCACCGAGGGCCGCGCCCGCGCCGAGAAAGGCGCGGCGCGAGAGACCCGCGCCGCGTGACCTCATGGCGGGCTCACTGACCGACCTTGGACGGGTCGTCCAGGCTGTCCGAACCCTCGACCTTGATCTTCAGCTTCAGCGCGGCGACCACGCCCTCGAAGCCGCGGGTCTGGGCAACCAGCGAATCGACGCCGGTCTGCACCAGCTTGTTGCCGGCCGCGTTACCCTCGCCGATCATCTGGTCATAGGCCTCCTTGCCGCTGTCGGCCTCGTCCTTGATGGCCTTCAGCGCGGCGAGCGCGGCATCGACCTTGGCGTCGGCCTCCTTCGCCGCGTCCGGCGCCTTGGCGGCCGCATAGGCGGCGACCGAGGGGCCATCCACGACCGTGCCGTCCACGCGGGTGTACTTGCCGCGATAGATCGAGGCGATGCCCAGCTCGTCGTAATAATGCGAGTTGTGGGTGTTGTCGGAGAAGCAGTCATGCTCCTCCTCCGGGTCGTGCAGGATGAGGCCGAGCTTCATCCGCTCGCCCGCCAGCTCGCCATAGGAGAGCGAGCCGAGGCCGGTGAGGATGGTGCCGAGCGCCGCCTTGTCCTTCTGCTTGAGCACGGCGGCGCGGGCCTTGCCCTTGGCGCTCCACGCCTTGGCCATGTCCTCGAGGTCGGACACGAGCAGGTCGGTGGCGGCCTTGAGATAGGCGGCGCGGCGGTCGCAATGGCCGTTGGTGCAGTTGGCGGTGTCGTAATCGGTGGCGGGACGCTTGCCGGCGCCCGGCCCGGTGCCGTTCAGATCCTGGCCCCAGAGCAGGAACTCGATGGCGTGGTAGCCGATGGCGACGTTCGACTCGACGCCGCCGGCCTCCTGCAGGCTGTCGAGCAGCTTGGGCGTGATCTTGGTGGCGTCGATGGTCTTCTTGCCGACGCGGATCTTGGTGTTGGCGATCACATTGGCGGTGTAGAGCGGGTTCTCGTCCGAGGCGTCGCCATAGGACTTGGCGTCGACATAGTCGATCAGCCCCTCATCGAGCGGCCAGGCGTTCACGCGGCCTTCCCAATCGTCGACGATGGCATTGCCAAAGCGGAAGCCCTCGGTCTGCTGGTAGGGCACACGAGCGGCCTTCCAGGCGGCCTTGGCCTTGTCGAGATTGGCCTCGGTCGGCGCGGCGAGGAAGGCGTCGACCGCGGCCTGCAGATCCTTCGCGGTCTTCAGGCTGTCGCCATACATCGCCTCGGCAATGTTGGCATAGGTGACGACGATGTCGCTCACCTTCGGCGCGGTGTCGGCGCCGGCCGGGCCGGCCGCAATGAGGGCGCCGAGCGCAACAGCCGCCAGAAGCGGCGCCGCGAACAGGGTTTTGGCTCGCATGGTTTCTCCTCCCGTCGCCCCCAGGGCGTTCGTGATAGGGAGTCCTACGCCAGCACCGGAAGTCGTCGCAAGTGTTCGGGGCGCAGATTAGAACCGTTACACGGTAGGTATGACACGAAGACACGTCAGGCGTGCGGTCAATACGTGCGATTACTTCTGATAACGACCGGCGATTATGACGCAGCGTCCAGAAGGGGCTGCAGCGCCTCGATCAGCGCCTCGTCGGTGACGGAAGCCAGCGGACAATAGAGCTTCGCCGCCTCGGTGCGCCGGCCAGGCCGCATCACCAGCACCACGGTTTCCGCCCCGCCGCAGGCCGGGTCGCCGCAGGCGATCTCGGTGATCGACACGGTGGTGTCCTCGCCGACGCCGAGCATGGCGCGCGCACGCGCTGCGAGTTCGCGCGCGGCATCCGGCGCGGCTTCGGCACCCGCGCCCCGGCGGAAAAACAGGCGGGCCATCGCGCTCTTTCCTCACTCCCCGGCGGAACGACACGGCCGGCGAACGTGGCCGGCCCATGAACGACCGGCACTCAAGGAGTTAAGCCCGCCGGCGCCGCGCCGCAAGCCGCCGTCGCGGCAGGCGCCACCCGCAAGTAAAGAGCACCACACGCTTTTTAGAACTATAATAATACGCGAAGATAGCTGTTGTATCAGCAGATTAGTCATCGTACTTACTTCGCAGCGGTCGCCGACAACGTCCGGCAACCCAGTCATCGCTGCCGTCAGTGACGGCACAGCTTTCGCGAGGCCCTTTCCCGGCAGGTCTCGTGAAACGCGCGGGACGACGACACGCGCTCCCTCAGCCGTCGTCCCGCGCCTTAGCTTCCCGCCGCGCGCGAGGCTCCCCGCGTGCCTCGGCCTGCCAGCCGCCCGTCCACGGTTCGGGCGCCCTCACACCGAGATAGCCGAGAATCCCCACTGCCGCCGCAGCGCCCGTGGCGAATGAGGCTTGCAGCAGGTAGCCGCCCGTAGGCGCCTCCCAGTCCAGCATCTCGCCCGCCACGAACACGCCGGGCCGCGCCCTGAGCATCAGAC
Source organism: Ancylobacter sp. WKF20 (assembly GCF_029760895.1). Taxonomy (NCBI): domain Bacteria; kingdom Pseudomonadati; phylum Pseudomonadota; class Alphaproteobacteria; order Hyphomicrobiales; family Xanthobacteraceae; genus Ancylobacter; species Ancylobacter sp. WKF20. The sequence goes on along the minus strand of NZ_CP121679.1, from coordinate 666,722 downwards.
CATCGCTCACGTCTGATCGGGCGATGCCGCCGGCGCTCGAGATCGCACGTTCCAGCCCCGCCATGCCGGTGACCGTCAGCGGCAGGGCCTTGATGCGCGCGGCCAGTCCCAAAGGCTCGGTCGGCAAAGCCCCCTCGCCCTCGCGCAGCAGACCGGCCGCGACGGGCGAGAGGCCCGCCGCCTTGCGCAGCCGGTTCGACAGCGACTCGCCCTTGCGGCTCGCGGCCAGTCGCTCGGCGAGGCGCGCGGCGGAGAGGTCCGGGCGGAGGTCGAGCGTCAATGTCGCCTGCCCCTGCCGCTCGACCATGGCGCGCAGCGGGGCGGACAGCGCGTAGACGGCGCCGCCCTCCAGTCCCACCGGGTCGATCATCGCCTCGCCGCGCACCGTCGCGCCCTCAAAGGTGAGCGCGATCCGCTTCAGCGGCTGGCCGGCGAAGCGGGTGCGGAAGGTCTCCGACCAGCCGATATGCGCGCCACTGTTCGCCGGCCGCAGCGGCGCCACGGTGACGCCGATGGCGCGCAGACGCTCGACCCAGCCGCCATCGCTGCCGAGGCGGGGCCAGCTTGCCCCGCCCAGGGCCAGCAGCGTGGCGTCCGGTCGGATGATGGCTTCGCCCTCCACTGTCGCGAGGCGCAGGCCGCCGGACTCGTCCCAGCCCTTCCAGAGTTGGCGGGGGGTGAGACGCACGCCGAGGGCGTCCAGCCGGCGCAGCCAGGCCCGAAGCAAAGGCGAGGCCTTGAAGCTCGCGGGGAACAGGCGGCCACTGGAGCCGATGAAAGTCGGCTCACCCAGCCCCTCGACCCACACTTGGAGCCGGGCCGGCGGGAAGGCATCCAGCAGCGGCGCGAGCCAATCGGCCGCCCCACCATAGCGGGCGAGGAAGGTGGCGCGCGGTTCGGAATGGGTGAGGTTCAGCCCGCCCCGCCCGGCGATGAGGAATTTGCGCGCGGGCGATGGCATGCGCTCATGGATGGTCACCACGCAGCCGGCCTGTGCCAGCATTTCGGCGGCGATCAGCCCGGCCGGACCCGCGCCGACGATGGCCACCTGCGGCGGGGCGGAATTCCGTGAGTCGGATGAGAGGGTTGCGCTCACCTGCTCACATTCCGATTCCGGGTGAAGTCGGCGGCAAATGACGTGTGCGCCCAAGGCGCTGCTTGCCGCCCATGCCGCCCTGATTCAGGCTCGCGCTGAGGGCCTGAAGCACTGATTCAACGGGCTCGCAGGTTGATTCAGATGGCCGGCTCAAGCCCATGATAATCAACCGATTTCGGGAATGGCGACATCGTTGACACGCAGATTGACCTGCGTGCGCCCCTGCCAGCTGTCGAGTTCCAGCATGCCGGCGACATGGATGTTCTGGCCGCGCGCGGCGAGAAGGCTCTGGCCGAGCGGTGTGTTCACCGCGCGAAAGGCGACGCCCGACAGGATCGTGCCATCCGAACTGCGCAGCCGCACGCGCACCTGATCGGCGCTGCCGGCCTCGGCATAGACAAGGCGGTGGGCGGGAAAGGCGAAGATCGGCTGCGGGTTGCCCGCGCCATAGGGGCCGGCACGCTCGATCAGCTCGATCAATTCCGGCGTCGCGCCGGCGGCGGAGAGCGCGCCGTCGATCACCGTCTCATCGACCGCCCGCGCTTCTTCCACCGCGCCGGAGAGCGCCTCGTCGAGATAGGCGCGCAGCTCGCCCAGCCGCTCGCGGGCGATGGTGAGACCGGCCGCCATGGCGTGGCCGCCGCCCTTCACCAACAGCCCCCGATCCACCGCGCCACGCACGGCGCGGCCAACATCAACGCCGGGAATGGAGCGGGCCGAGCCGGAGCCCATGGCGCCGGTGAAGGCGATGGCGAAGGCCGGGCGACCGAACTTCTCCTTCAGCCGGGCGGCCACCAGCCCGACGACGCCGGGATGCCAGCCCTCGCCGGAGGACAGGATCACGCTGCCCTCCCCGGCAAGGCCGAGCGAGGCTTCCGCCTCGGCCTCGGCCTGCGCGACGATGGCGCGCTCCACCTGCTGGCGCTCGGTGTTAAGCCGGTCGAGCTCGGCGGCGATCACCGCCGCCTCGATGGGATCGCGGGTGAGCAGCAGGCGCGTGCCAAGCGCGGCGTCGCCAATGCGCCCGCCGGCATTGATGCGGGGCCCTAGCAGGAAGCCAAGATGCCATGCCTTGGGCGGGCCGGAGAGGCGGGCGGCATCCATCAGCGCTGTCAGCCCCGGCCGCAGCCGCTGGCGCAGCACGATCAGTCCCTTGGTGACGAAGGCGCGGTTGAGGCCGGTGAGCGGCACCACATCCGCCACCGTGCCGAGCGCGACGATATCGAGAAAGGACAGCAGGTCCGGCGCCGGTCGGGCATCGGTCCAGAAGCCACGCCGGCGCAGCTCGCGCACCAGTCCCACCGCCGTGACGAAGACGAGGCCGACGGCGCAGAGATGGCCAAGGCCGGAGAGGTCATCGGCGCGGTTGGGGTTCACCAAAGCGGTGACCTCCGGCAGGCTCTCGCCGGCCTGGTGATGGTCGATCACCACGACGTCCAGCCCCAGCTCGCGGGCGCGGGCGAAAGGCTCGAAGCTCATCGTGCCGCAATCGACGGTGACCAGCAGGCGCGCCCCATTGGCCGCCAACGCCTCGATGGCCGGGATGTTCGGCCCGTAGCCCTCGAAGATGCGGTCGGGAATGTGGAAGGCGGGATCGAGCCCGCCAGCTCGCAGCACCTCGACCAGCAGCGCGGTGGAGGTGGCACCGTCCACGTCATAATCACCGAACACCGCGACCGCCTCGCCCTTCTCCACCGCATCGGCGAGGCGGGCGACGGCGGGGGCCATGTCGGTCAGCGTGTCCGGGTCCGGCAGCAGGCGACGCACCGTCGGGTCGAGATAGGCCTCGACCTCCTCGATGGCGACGCCGCGCCCAGCCAGCACGCGGGCGAGGATCTCCGGCACGCCCTGGCGCTGGACGATGGCCATCGTCGTCTGCGCGCCGCGCGCGTCGAGGCGCTCGCGCCAGAAGCGGCCAAGCGCGGAATGCTTCACACCGAGAAAGGCACGCGGCGGCGGCGCCGCGGTCGGGAGGGTCAGACTCATGCGCCGAGGATAAGCCCTAACTTCGCGGGCGCGTCGAGAGGCGGCGCGCCTGTCGGGTGCTCACGGCGGGAAATGGTCATGAACATGTCGTGCGCCTGTTGCCGCAACGACATGCGCGAGCCTCAGGAAAGGCGCCTCGGCTCACCCGATCCCCACGACAGGAGACCAACCATGTTGCTGCGTTCCTCGCTGCTCGCCGGCGCCGCCGTTGCGCTGCTGATGCTCGGCACGCCCGCCCGCGCCGACCAGACCTTTCCGGCGACGCTCGTCGGCCACGCCGTGCTGCCGGCGCAGACCTTCATCGAGATGCCGGCCGACGCGCCGGAGGATCTCAAGACCTCCGGCAAATACACCACCGGCGTGCGCGTGGAGGCTCTCGGCTCGGTGATGGGCAAATCGGCGGGCCGGCCGACCGGCGTTTCCGTGCCCTTCAAGGGCCAGCCGGTGCAGGGTCATTCGGGCATCAAGGTGATGCCGGACGGCTCGTTCTGGATCATCACCGATAATGGCTTCGGCTCGAAGGCCAATAGCCCGGATTCGGCGCTCTTCCTGCGCCATTACAAGGTCGACTGGTCGACCGGCACCTTCCAGCCGGTGGCGACCGTCTTCCTCACCGATCCCGACAAGAAGGTGCCGTTCCGCATCGTCCATGAGGGTACGGAGAAGCGCTATCTCACCGGCGCCGATTTCGATCTCGAGAGCTTCCAGATCATCGGCGACGATTTGTGGATCGGCGAAGAGTTCGGCCCCTTCCTCATCAAGGCGGACCTGACCGGCAAGGTGAAGCAGGTGTTCGAGACGGTCGCCGGCGAGACGCCGGTGCGCTCGCCCGACAGCCCGTCGGTCACCTCCCCCGCCGCGCCGAACGCGCCGGCGACCTTCAACGCCCGCCGCTCCAAGGGCTATGAGGGCATGGCCGCCTCCAAGGACGGCAAGTTCCTCTACGCGCTGCTCGAAGGCCCGCTCTGGGACGCCGAGAAGAAGGACTGGCAGAAGACCGCGGACGGCAAGGAATTCCTGCCGATCCTCGAATTCGATGTGGCCAACGGCAAGTGGACCGGCCGCATGTGGCAGTACGTTCTCGAGCAGAACGGCAATGCCATCGGCGACTTCAACATGATCGACGGCACCACCGGCCTGATCATCGAGCGCGACAATGGCGAGGGCACCAAGGACAAGGCCTGCGCCGAGGGCACCAAGGGCCCGGACTGCTTCCACGACCTCGCCAAGTTCAAGCGCATCTACAAGATCGAGCTGACCGACGCCAATGCCGGCCAGCCGGTGCGCAAGATCGGCCATATCGACCTGATGAACATCGCCGATCCCGACAAGAAGGCGAAGAAGCCGCTGAATGACGGCGTGCTGACCTTCCCCTTCTTCACCATCGAGGACGTGGATGTGGTCGACGCCACGCATATCGTGGTCGGCAATGACAACAACCTGCCCTTCTCCTCCTCGCGCGATCCTGCGAAGGCGGACGACAACGAGCTTATCCTGCTCGAGGTCGGCGATTTCCTGAAGGCCAAGTGAAGCACGAGAACAGGAGCCGGGGCGGCAACGCCCCGGTTCTCACGCCGTGTCGGGCAGCGTGGTGGGCGCGGAAGGCTTGCGCAGGATCAGCGCCACGCCGATCACCATCACCAGCGCGCCGATGAGCTTCACCAGCGAGGGCGCGTCGCCGATCAGCACGATGCCGAACAGCACGGTGAGCAACGGGTTCAGCATGGAATAGGGCACCACCGCATTCACCGAATGGCGCTGCAGCAGCCAGTACCAGATGCCGTAGCCGATGATCGACGAGGCGATGGCGCTATAGACGACCGCCATCCAGCCATGGATCCCCGCCGTCGCCACCATGCCCCAGCGCTCCGCCTCGAACAGCCATGAGGCGAGGAAGAGCTGCGGCACGGAAAACAGCGAGGACCAGCCCATCATGGTCATGGGCGAGACGCTGGACATGTGGTTGACGATGAGGTTGGTCACCGCCCAGCCGGTGGCGCTGGCGACCAGCAGGGCGAGGCCGAGCGGGCTCGGCCAGGTCGGCCCGGCGGCGATGATGAGAATGCCGGCGAGCGAGATCACCAGACCGGCGGAGCGCAGCCGCCCCAGCGGCTCCTTCAGCATCAGGCACGCCAGCACCGTGGCGATCGGTCCGCCGAGCTGGATGATGACCGCGCTTGTGCCGGCCTCCGCATGCTCCAGCGCCGCGAAGAGCAGGCCAAAATGCACCGTGCCGAAGGTGAAGGACACCAGCAGGATGCCCGGCAGCTGCGCGCGGGTGATGCGGGTGAACGGGACCAGCAGCGCCGAGACCACGACGAATCGCAGCGCCGTCGTCAGCAAGGGCGGGATCTCCTGAACGCCGAGCTTGATGACGATCATGTTCAGCGCCCAGACGCAGACGACGGCGAGGGCGAACAGCTTGTCACGAAAGGGCATGGGGACGCAGTGGCGAGGGACGGACCGGCAACCCCGAGCGGAAGCTGCCACCGGCGCGGACTCGCGAGCGGGCGGCCAGTTTCCCGCTGATAGCGCTCCCGCGCCTCAAAGCAAAGCCGGCATCGTCGATGCCTGCCCTGCACCGGCCTCATGGCGGAGGTGCTGGCCTCCGGTCTCGGGCGACCACGCGGCGCCCTGCCCTCTTGCGGCGTTGAGCCGGCTGGGTATGGTGCGCGCCATGCTCGACCTGTCGCTCCTCGGCCGCCTGTCCTTCCAGCACACCGCGCCCTCCAAGCCGCCGCTGCCGCCCGGCCGGCATGATCTCGGCCTGTTCGACACGCGCGATTATGTGCTGATCGTGCCTGAGGGAATCGATCCCGGCCGGCCGACGCCCTTCATGTGCCTGTTCCATGGTGGCGGCGGCAGCGCCGAGAAGATCCTGCCGATCATGCGCCGCCATGCGGAGGAGCGCGGTTTCCTGCTGCTCGTGCCGCAGTCGCTGTTTCCGACCTGGGACATCGTCATTGCCGGCAACGGACCCGACCGCGAGCGACTGGATGTCGGGCTCGCCGAGGTGGCCTCGCGCTTCTCGCTGGACCCCACGCATTTCGCCTTTGCCGGGCATTCGGACGGGGGCAGCTATTCGCTGTCAAACGGGCTCAGCAACGGGCAGATCGTCACCCACATCCTCGCCTTCTCAGCCGGCTTCATGACGGTGCTGGCGCAGGAAGGCTCGCCCAAGGTGTTCATCGCCCATGGGCAACAGGACACGCAGACGCCGATTGCCACGGCCGGCCGCTCGCACGCCGCCAAGCTGCGCCATGCCGGCTATGAACTGACCTATGTCGAACATGGCGGGCCGCACGCCTCGCAACCGCCCATGGTGCAGCTCGGCGTCGATTATTTCCTCAAGGATGTGCCGCCGCGCGGCTGAGGCGACAGCAGCGCTAACAAAAAGGCCGGCACGAGGCCGGCCTTTCCGACGATCATCGATCGAAAAATCGCTCAGGCGACCTTCTTCGCCGACTTGGCGAGCTCGGCAACCTCGGCCTCATACTTGGCAACCAGCGCGGCGAAATCGCCGGGGCCGGCCTTCAGCGCCGCCTTCACATCCGACGCCCAGGTGGTGTGGCGCAGGGTGAAGGTGTTGGTGGCGGAGGAGCCATACTTCTTCGAGAAGGCGACGTTCAGCTTGAACGGAATCGGCTCGGAAGCGAGGTAGTTGGTGGTCGCGTGCTCCGTCACGAAAGCCGTGTAGGCCTCGGCGACCTCCTGGTACTTCTCGGCGGCGATCAGCGCGTCGATCTTGGACAGCAGGGGCGGAAGCAGCGAATGAGGAGCGGTCATGGGTCGTTCCCTTGGCAATTGGCTTGGCGTTGGGTGGGAGGCGCCCCTGACGGGCCGCGCCACCGCACCGCTCTGGTATACAGCACACCGCGCCGCGACCAAAGCGGCAGATGAACCCGTCATCTCCCTCCCAGCGACGCGGAGCTGCGAAACAAAAAGGGCGCCTGACGGCGCCCTTTTATCCTTAAGCCAACCGCCGCAGCGGGCGGCGCCTCTCAGAGATGGAACTTGGAGAGGTCGCGGTGCTCGGCCTCGATCCAGCGCACCGTGCCGGAAGCCGAGCGCATCACGACGGTGTGGGTCTTCACCACGCCGCGCTCATACTTCACGCCCTTGAGCAGATTGCCGGTGGTGACGCCCGTTGCCGCGATCAGGCAGTCGCCGCGCACCATGTCGGTGATGGTGTAGATCTTCTTCGGGTCGGTGACGCCCATCTTCTTGGCGCGCTCGCGCTTCTCCTCGGTGTCGAGGATCAGGCGGGTGTACATCTCGCCGCCGATGCAGCGCAGGGCCGCCGCCGCCAGCACGCCTTCCGGCGCGCCGCCGGTGCCGAGATAGATGTCGACGCCGGTCTCGTCCGGGTTGGTGGTGTGGATCACGCCCGCGACATCACCGTCGGTGATGAGCTGCACGGCCGCGCCGGTCTTGCGCACCGCCTCGATGATCGCCGCGTGGCGGGGACGGTCGAGGATCAGCGCGGTGATCTCGGAGGGCTTCACGCCCTTGGCCTTGGCCAGGGACTGGATGTTCTCCTCGGGCGTGGCGTCGATGTCGATCGTGCCCTTCGGGTAGCCCGGCCCGATGGCGATCTTGTCCATGTAGACGTCGGGCGCGTAGAGCAGCGTGCCGCCTTCCGCCATCGCCATCACCGCGATGGAGCCCGGCATGTTCTTGGCGCAGAGCGTGGTGCCTTCGAGCGGGTCGACAGCGATGTCTACCGCCGGGCCCTTGCCGGTGCCGACTTCCTCGCCGATGAACAGCATCGGCGCCTCGTCGCGCTCACCCTCGCCGATGACGATGCGGCCAGCGATCGGCAGGCGGTTCAGCTCGCGACGCATGGCGTCCACCGCGGCCTTGTCGGCCGCCTTCTCGTCGCCGCGCCCGCGCAGGCTGGCGGAAGCCACCGCCGCGCGCTCGGTGACGCGCACCAGTTCGAGCGTCAGGATGCGCTCGAGCGCCTGCCCTGCCTTGACCGTAATTTCTTCCGCCATCGTCCCAGCCCCTCTCAGTCCTTCTCGATCCGTATCACCTGCGGCGGCTGCGCAATGACGCCATCGAGGTCGATGGCGGCGATCGCGCGGCGCACCGCGTCCTCGTTCGTGGCGTAGGTGATCAGCACCACAGGTGCCGGGTCCTCCGCGCTGTCAGCCCGGTCTCCGCCATGAGGGCGGCCCCGCCGGTGCTGCATTATGGACTCGAGCGAGATGTTCTGCTCGGCCATATGGCGGGCAATGGCTGCCGCCGTTCCAGGCCGATCGACCGCCGCGAGGCGGATATAATAGCCACCTTCATGACGCTGGATGGCGGCCTTGCCCGCCGGGCGGAGATTTTCCGCCTTCCAGCCGAAAGGTGTGCCCGCCGCGCCACTGGCGAGGTCGCAAATGTCGCCGACCACGGCGGACGCCGTCGCGTCGCTGCCGGCGCCGGGGCCAACCAGCGTCAGCGCCACCGCGTCACCATCGATCGCCACCGCATTGGTCACGCCGGAGACCTGCGCGATTGGCCAATGTTTGGGCACCATGGTGGGGTGGACGCGAAGCTCCACCGCCTCGCCGGCACGGGCGGCGACGCCCAGCAGCTTGATGCGGTAGCCGAGCTCGTCGGCCGCTTCCAGATCCTGCAGAGTGATGGAGCGGATACCCTCGACATGGATCGCATCCGGGTCCGGCTGCACACCGAAGGCGAGCGCGGCGAGGAGCGAGAGCTTGTGCGCGGTGTCGAAGCCATCGACGTCGAAGGTCGGGTCGGCCTCGGCATAGCCGAGCTGCTGCGCCTGATCGAGGCACGCCTCGAAGGAGAGCCCCTCGTCGCGCATCCGCGTCAGGATGTAGTTGCAGGTGCCGTTGAGAATACCGGAGACGCGGGCGATGCGGTTGCCGAGCAGCGCCTCGCGCAGCGTCTTGATGACGGGAATGCCACCGGCGACCGCCGCCTCGAAGCGGATGCCGACGCCCTTGCCTTCCGCCGCCGAGGCGAGCGCCACGCCGTGATGGGCGAGCAGCGCCTTGTTGGCGGTGACGACGGTGTGGCCAGCGGCGATCGCCGCCTCGACAGCCGCCTTGGCGGTGCCTTCATGCCCGCCGATCAGCTCGACGAAGACGTCGATGTCGGGATCGCGGGCGAGTTCGACCGCACTGTCGAACCAGCGGATGCCGGAGAGATCGCAGTCGCGGTTGCGGGAGCGGTCACGGGCGCTGACGGCGACGACCTCGACCACACGCCCGGTGCGGGCGGCGATCTCGTCCTTGCGACGCGCCAGCATGCGCACCACGCCCGCGCCGACCGTCCCGAGGCCGGCGATGCCAATTTTCAGCGGCGGCGCCATAGTTTGTCCGAACTCAACAGAAGACCAGAAAGCGGCGCCGTTCGGGAGGACCGAGCGTCAGCGCGCCGCGGCGAGAGGGACGACGTTGTGCAATGTTTCCGCGCCGGTTTCAAGGAACCGGCGGACATTGCGGGCGGCCTGCCGGATGCGCTGCTCGTTCTCCACAAGCGCGATGCGGACATACTCATCGCCATGCTCGCCGAAGCCGACGCCTGGAGCGACGGCCACATCCGCCTTCTCGATCAGCAGCTTGGCGAATTCGACGCTGCCCATGTGGCGGAACCTCTCGGGGATCGGCGCCCAGGCGAACATTGAGGCGCTCGGCACCGGGATTTCCCAGCCCGCCTTGCCGAAGCTGTCCACCAGCGCGTCGCGGCGCTTCTTGTAGACCGCGCGCATATCGGCGATGCAGTCCTGCGGGCCGTTCAGCGCCGCCGTGGCCGCGACCTGGATCGGCGTATAGGCGCCGTAGTCGAGATAGGACTTCACCCGCGCCAGCGCCGCGATCAGCCGCTCATTGCCGACCGCGAAGCCCATGCGCCACCCGGCCATGGAGAAGGTCTTGGACATGGAGGTGAACTCCACCGTCACATCCATCGCGCCCGGCACCTGCAGCACGGAAGGCGGCGGGTTGTCGTCGAAATAGACCTCGGAATAGGCGAGGTCGGAGAGCAGGATCAGGTCGTGCTTCTTCGCGAAGGCGACGCAGTCCTTGTAGAAATCGAGATCCGCCACGCAGGCCGTCGGGTTCGACGGGTAGCACAGCACGAGCGCGAGCGGCGACGGGATCGAGTGCACCACGGCGCGCTCCAGCGCCCGGAAGAACTCCGGGCCGGGCTCGCACGGCACCGAGCGGATCGCCGCGCCGGCCATCAGGAAGCCGAAGGCGTGGATCGGGTAGGACGGGTTCGGCACCAGGATCACGTCGCCCGGGGCGGTGATGGCCTGCGCCATATTGGCGAAGCCTTCCTTGGAGCCGAGGGTGGCGACCACCTGGGTGTCGGGGTTCAGCTTCACGCCGAAGCGGCGCTCATAATAGGCCGCCTGCGCGCGGCGCAGACCCGGAATGCCCTTGGAGGCGGAATAGCGGTCGGTGCGGGGGCGCCCGATGGTGTCCTTGAGCTTCTCCACCACATGGGCGGGCGCGTCGAGGTCCGGATTGCCCATGCCGAGATCCACGATATCGGCACCGCCATTGCGAGCGGCGGCCTTCACCCGGTTCACCTGCTCGAAGACATAGGGCGGCAGCCGGCGGATACGGTGGAAGTCGGTCATCGGTCTCAAGCTCCAAACCGCCCCGATTCATCGGATAGCGGCACTAAGGCGCTACATAACACTGTTCAGGCGCCCGCACAGCGAGAGATCGCAGCGAAAACGGGCGGAAGCGTGATGAAAACTGTCGCGGCCACGTATCGCCAAGGTGGCGCCGGACCATGCCTAGGGCTGTTGCTGGCTATCGGTCTCGACTTGCTGCTGTTGCTCACGGGCGAGGCCCTGAAGATCGTTCTGCATCTTCGCCGTCTGCGCCGGGGTCATCACCGGGCGGTCGCCGATCTGCGCGGGAGCGCCGAAATTGGGGTAGACCAGCTCCTGGCCGGGCGGGATGGGCTTGGCCATCTCCGGCGGCAGCAGCGAGGACGGCCCCGAGCAGCCGGCGAGCGCCAGCGCCACAAGAGCGGCCAGGCAACCGGCACGACGAGCCGGGCGCGCCACGGCGGGCGGGATCATCCGGCAACGATCAGCCATGCTCTTCATGCCCCGGTCATCTCCCACGCTCACCGTTCTCCCATGCCTCCGGCCTGATACGCACTCGCCCCGGCCGGGCCGCACGGCTATGATGGCATCACCTATGAACGCAGGCACCCGCGGGGACAAGCGGTGAGTAACCGACGCACGACCGGAAAGCCGGCCACCGACGCCAAGACGCCCCTCCGCACGGCGCGTTCGACCACGACAACCGACGCGCCGAAAGCCGCTGAGAGCAAGGCCGCCACGCGCCGGACCGCCGCCAAGCTCGCCACGGAAGCGACCGCAACCGCGCCGGTGAGCGAACCGGCGACGAAGCGCCCGCAAAAGGCGCCGGCCTCGGCGCAGCCCACGGTCGAATCAAAAGCGCCGACGAAAGCCACGACTCCCGAGGCGCCCCGCAAAGCCGTGAAGAATGGTCCGGCAAAGCCGCCCGCGACATCCTCAGCCAAAGCGGCCCGCCCGTCCCCCGCTGTCGATGTAGCGCCGATCACGCCTGCCGCGCCGGACAGGGCCGCCAAGCGTCCGCGCGCGAAAGCCGCCGAACAGCATTCCGCCCTGCCCCGCTACGCCGTGCGCCCCTCGCAACGGCGCGCGCAGGCCCAGGCTGAAACGCTGGCCGCGCCCGCTCCGCCCCCGCAGGCCGCGCCGGCGGCGCCCGTCCAGCCAGCAGATCAACCCAGTGCCGCCAAGCCCGCAGCGCCGGAACCGCCCCCGCTCGGCTCCGGCCCCATTGATCTTCAGGCCTTCGCCGGCAATCTCGCCCGCCTCGTCGAGGAGGGCGGCAAGGCGATGGCCGCCTATATGCGCCCCCGCGAGGAAGGGCTCATCCAGGACGATGTCGCCGAGGACATCGCCGACGTGATGAAGACCATCGGCAATGTCGCGGAATATTGGCTTGCCGACCCCAAGCGCACGGTGGAGGCACAGGCCCGGCTGATCGGCGGCTATCTGGAGCTGTGGTCCTCTACGCTCAAGCGCCTGAGCGGCAAGGAGGCCAAGCCCGTCGCCGAGCCGCCGGCCCGCGATGCCCGCTTCATGGATTCAGAGTGGAGCACCAACCCGTTCTTCGACACGCTGAAACAGACCTATCTGCTCACCGCCAACTGGGCGGAGAACATGGTCGATGAGGCCGAGATCGACGCGCACACCAAGCACAAGGCGGAGTTCTATGTCCGGCAGATCGCCGGCGCCGTCTCACCCTCCAATTTCGTGCTGACCAACCCGGAACTGCTGCGCACCACCCTTGCCTCCAATGGCGAGAACCTCGTGCGTGGCATGAAGATGCTGGCCGAGGACATCGAGGCCGGGGGCGGCGACCTGAAGATCCGTCAGACCGACAACAGCAAATTCAAGGTCGGCGAGAACCTGGCCGTCACGCCCGGCAAGGTGATCTTCCAGAACGAGATCATGCAGGTCATCCAGTACGCGCCGCAGACGGAGAGCGTGCTGGCGGTGCCGCTGGTCATCATCCCGCCCTGGATCAACAAGTTCTACGTGCTCGACCTGACGCCGGAAAAATCCTTCGTGCGCTGGGCGGTGGCGCAGGGGCTCACCGTGTTCGTGGTCTCCTGGGTCAATCCCGGCCCGGAACTCGCCGACAAAGGCTTCGACGCCTATATGAAGGAAGGCGTGCTCACCGCTTTCGACGTGGCGAAGAAGGCGAGCGGCAGCAAGGACTTCCACGCGGTCGGCTATTGCGTCGGCGGCACCATGCTGGCGATGACGCTCGCCTGGCTTGCGGCGTCCGGCCAGGATGTCGGCCTGCGCTCCGTCACCTTCCTGACGACGCAGGTGGATTTCACCTATGCCGGCGACCTCAAAGTGTTCATCGACGAGGAGCAGGTCGCCCATCTCGAGCGCAAGATGCTGGAAGCGGGCGTCATGGACGGCCGCAAGATGGCCAACGCCTTCAACATGCTGCGGGCCAATGATCTGATCTGGCCCTATGTGGTGAACAATTATCTCAAGGGGCAGGCGCCCTTCCCCTTCGACATTCTCTACTGGAACTCGGATTCCACCCGCCTGCCGGCGGCGAACCATTCCTTCTACCTGCGCAACTGCTACCTCGATAACCGGCTGGCCCAGGGCAGCCTGATGCTGGCGGGCCAGAAGCTCGACCTCAAGAAGATCAACCTGCCCATGTACAGCGTCGCGACGCGCGAGGATCATATCGCGCCCGCCGCTTCGGTGTTCCTCGGCTTGCAGATGTTCGGCAATCCCGGCCGCTTCGTGCTGGCCGGCTCCGGCCACATCGCCGGCGTCATCAACCCGCCCGCCCGCGGCAAGTACCAGTACTGGACCGGCGAGGCCCCCGGCGGCGCGCTGGAGGACTGGATCGCCGGGGCGCAGATGCACCCCGGTTCCTGGTGGCCGGACTGGTTCACCTGGATCGAGCAGCAGGACGACACCCGCGTGCCCGCGCGCATCCCCGGCAAGGGCCCATTCAAGCCGATCGAGGACGCGCCCGGCAGCTATGTGAAGGTGAAGGCGTAGAAGGCTTCACCGGCTCTTGGCCGGTCATCCCGGCCCCCTCGTGTCTTGCCTTCTGCAAGCCCAAGGACAGGCTCCGCGCAGCGGAGAGCCGGGATCGTTAGCGGACTGCGAGCGCCATGCGATCCCGGATCGGCCTGCGGCCGTCCGGGATGACGGTCATAGCATCACGGGAACATGGCGATCTGGTCGAGCCCCAGCGTCTCGGGATAGCCGAGCACAAGGTTCATGTTCTGCACCGCCTGGCCGGAGGCGCCCTTCACCAGATTGTCGGTGGTGGAGATGACGACCACGCGATCCGGCGCGCGGTCCTGCACCACGCCGATGAAGGCCATGTTGGAGCCTTTCACGAAGCGCGACTGCGGCACCTGGCCGAGCGGCAGCACATGCACGAAGGCCTCGCCCTTATAGAAATCGGCCAGCACGCGATGCACGCCCTCGGCGCCGACACCCGCGCCCGTCTTAAGATAGATTGTCGCGTAGATGCCGCGGCTCATCGGGATGAGATGCGGCGTGAAGGTCGGCACCACGCTGCGGCCGGCGGCCTTGGAAAACTCCTGGTCGAATTCCGCCGTGTGCCGGTGGCCGCCGACGCCATAGGCGTGCATGCCATCCGTCACCTCGGTGTAGAGCAGGTTCTCCTTGGCCGCGCGGCCCGCGCCCGTCACGCCGCTCTTGGCGTCGATGACGATGTGCTCCGGGTCGATGGCGCCGGCCTCAATGAGCGGCACCACCGGTAGGATGGCGGTCGTGGTGTAACAGCCGGGATTGGCGACGAGCCGGGCCTTGCGGATGTCGTCGCGATAGAGCTCGACGACGCCGTAGACGGCTTCCTGCTGCAGCTCCAGCGCCTGATGCGGGTGGCCATACCACTGCTCATAGGCGCCGGCATCGCGAAGCCGGAAATCGGCCGACAGATCGACGATCTTGATATGCGGCGCGGTCTCGAAGACCTTCTTGATGACCTGCTGCGTGGTGCCGTGCGGCAGGGCGCAGAAGGCGAGGTCGACGCCCGACCAGTCCACCGCGTCGATGGTCGTCAGCGTCGGAAGGTTCAGCGGCGCGAATTGCGGGAAAACCTCGGCCATGCTCTGGCCGGCCTTGCGGTCGGCGGTGAGCGCGACGATGTCCACGCGGGGGTGACGGACCAGCAGGCGCACCAGCTCCGCGCCGGTGTAGCCCGAGGCTCCGAGGATGGCGATCCGTGCCTTGCTGTCCGTCATGGTGGCGTATCCCGTCACTGGCGCGGGGAACGCCCCGCGAATGGAGACCGCGCCATTACACCGGATGCATGTCGCGGGAAAGACACGGATCTGCGCGCCGCGCGCATGGCCGCCGCGCGACACGGGCGGGAACAACGCTGAGCCTCCGCCGCTCGCCCCTCGCCCGCGCTCTCGTCACCGGACAAAGGGACATGCTGGGGGCGCTATTGTGGGGCTCTACGGCCGCGAGGTGCGCGCTAACCGTAAACGGCTGCGCTGCTGATTGTTCACGTCCTGTTCACGCGACTGACGCGCTTTGGCATAATGTGGTGTAATGGAATCGCCTGAGACCTCCTTCAGCGAAAGCCCGCCTGCCTGATGTCCGATCCGAACCTGTTCGACCTTCCCCCCGCCGCGCCCAAGCCTGCGGCGACCCCGCCCGCGCCGAAGCCTGCGCGCGCTGCCGCCGCCTCCCCCGGCCTGCCCGGCGAGAGCGGCTACACGGCCGCGGATATCGAGGTGCTGGAAGGGCTGGAGCCGGTGCGGCGCCGGCCGGGCATGTATATTGGCGGCACGGACGAGAAGGCGCTGCATCATCTCTTTGCCGAGGTGATCGACAATTCCATGGACGAGGCGGTCGCCGGCCATGCCAGCTTCATCGAGGTGGAACTGACCGCCGACGGCTTCCTGACCGTGACCGACAATGGCCGCGGCATCCCCATCGAGAACCACCCGAAATATCCCGGCAAGTCGGCATTGGAGGTCATCCTCACCACGCTCCACGCCGGCGGCAAGTTCGACAGCAAGGTGTACGAGACCTCGGGCGGCCTGCACGGCGTCGGTGTCTCCGTCGTCAATGCGCTGTCGGACGTGCTGGAGGTCGAGGTCGCGCGCGGCCAGGTGCTCTATCGCCAGCTCTATTCGCGCGGCATGCCGCAGGGGCCCATCCAGGAAGTCGGGCGGGTGCAGAACCGGCGCGGCACGCGGGTGCGCTTCCACCCGGACGCGCAGATCTTCGGCGAGGGCGCCCGCTTCAAGCCGGCCCGCGTCTTCAAGATGGCGCGCTCCAAGGCCTATCTTTTCGGCGGCGTCGAGATTCGCTGGACCTGCGACCCGGAACTGGTCGCCGGCAACGAAATTCCGCCCAAGGCCACCTTCCGCTTCCCCGGCGGCCTCAAGGACTATCTCGCCGCCGATATCGAGGGCCATACGCTGGTCCATCCCGACATCTTCGCCGGCAAGACCTCGCGGCCCGGTGGCCATGGCTCGGCCGAATGGGCGGTAGCCTGGCTCGGCGATGCGGACGGCGCTATTTCCTCCTACTGCAACACCATCCCCACCGCCGAAGGTGGCACTCATGAGACCGGCCTGCGCGCCGTGCTGCTCAAGGGCCTGCGCGACCACGCCGAACGCACCGGCAACGCCAAGCGCGCCGCCATCATCACCGCCGACGATGTGATGGCGGGTTGCGCGGCCATGCTCTCGGTCTTCGTGCGCGAGCCGGAATTCCAGGGCCAGACCAAGGAAAAGCTCGCCACCGCCGAGGCCGCCCGTATCGTCGAAGGCGCGTTGCGCGACCCGTTCGACCATTGGCTTGCCGGCAACCCGCCTCAGGCGAGCCGCCTGCTCGACTGGGTGATCGAGCGCGCCGACGAGCGGCTGCGCCGCCGGCAGGAAAAGGAAGTCTCTCGCAAGAGCGCCGTGCGCAAGCTGCGCCTGCCGGGCAAGCTGGCGGACTGCTCCAACAACTCGGCGGCGGGCTCGGAACTCTTCATCGTCGAGGGTGACTCGGCTGGCGGCTCCGCCAAGCAGGCGCGCGAGCGGCAGAGCCAGGCCGTGCTGCCGCTACGCGGCAAAATCCTCAACGTCGCCAGCGCCGGCCGCGACAAGCTCGCGCAGAACCAGCAGCTTTCCGACCTCATCCAGGCGCTTGGCTGCGGCACCGCCGCCAATTATCGCGACGAGGATCTGCGCTATGAGCGCGTGATCATCATGACCGACGCCGATGTCGACGGCGCTCACATCGCCTCGCTGCTCGTGACCTTCTTCTACCGGCAGACCCCGAAGCTGATCGAGAACGGCCATCTCTTCCTTGCCGTGCCGCCACTCTACCGCATCACCCAGGGCGCCAAGACGCTCTATGCGCGGGATGAGGCGCATCGCGACGAGCTGCTGCGTAAGGAATTCTCCGGGCGCGGCAAGGTCGATATTGGCCGCTTCAAGGGCCTCGGCGAGATGATGCCGGCGCAGCTCAAGGAAACGACGATGAACCGCAAGACGCGCACCCTGCTGCGCGTCACCATCGACGACGCCGAGCGCGCCGCCACCGCCGACATCGTCGAGCGGCTGATGGGCAACAAACCGGAAAGCCGCTTCGCCTTCATCTCCGAACGCGCGGCCTTCGCCGGCGAGGAGTTACTGGATATTTGAGCGGCTCTTACCGCCGCTCAAACGCGATCCGCGCGGCCAGCAGCAGGAATATCCCGCCGGTCGCGCGTTGCAGCCAACGGGCGACGTGGGTGCGCGCGGCGAGCCAGCCACTGAGGCGGCCGGCGAAGGTGCCGACGGCGATGTTGATCAGCGTCCCGCCGGTATTGAGGATCGCACCGAGCAGGAAAAACTGCAGGAAGGTCGAACCGCGCGCCGGGTCGACGAATTGCGGCAGGAAGGCGAGGACGAAGACCGCCACTTTGGGATTGAGCAGGCTCACCACCACCGCTTCCCGCCAGGCCGCGAAGGCACTCGCTTTGGCCATCGCTGCCGGCGCCAGGAGCGGGCCGGGCGCGCGCCAGGCCTGCACCGCGAGATAGACGAGATAGGCGACGCCTGCCCAGCGTATCGCCTCGAACGCCGCCGGATGCGCCCGGAGCACGGCTGCAAGGCCGATACCTGCCGCCAGCGTGTGAATGAGCACACCCGCGGCAATACCGAGGCTGGCCGCGACACCGGCGCGCGGGCCGGATTTCATGCCCTGCCCAAGGCAGAACAGCATGTCATTGCCGGGCGTAAGGTTCAGCGCCAGCGCGGCCGGAACGAAGACCAGCAGCGTCTCGGTGGGGAGCAGCATCAGGCCTCCTCCTCGGTCTCGGGCGTGGTGTCGACGTCGGCGATCTCCATCACGCCCGTGGGCAGGCTGACCTCATCGCCGATCCATTTGCCCATCAGCGCGCGGGCGACCGGCGAGATCCAGCCGATGCGGCCCTCGCGCGGTTCCGCCTCGTCCTCACCGACAATGCGGAAGCGGCGGCAGCGGCCCTCCTCGTCCTCCAGCGTCACCAGCATGCCGAAGGTGATCGCCGCGCCGTCCTGCGGCGGGTCAATCGGTTCGGCGCTGGACCGGCGGGACGACCAGTAGCGCAGCTCGCGCGACGCGGCGGCAACGGCCGCGCGATCCCCCGTGACGGTGGCCGCCGCCAGCGCCTCGCGCTCGAGCCCGAGCGCCCGGTCGATGAGCGCCAGCCCGCGCCGCGTGACGAGGTTTCGGTGCGGGCTGACGGGGCGCTCGGGCAGGCTCTCGCCGCCGCCATCTTCCTTGACGAAGGCCCGGCTCATGCCGTCACCCCGGCCATGCGGCTTACGCTGCGACCCGGGACGCGGGCGAGTGCCGTAAAAGCGGCTATTTTCATTGACTTTCCGAGCTTTGCGCCTATGGTGCGGCCGTCGTCTGACCTTATCCGACTGATGCGCTCCGCGCGACGACAACTCAGCCGACCCCGGTTACGGCTCGGGGCCAGGCGGGCGGTGCGCAGCCGCAGAATTGATCCCAGATGCCTTTTAACGAACTGGGCCTGAGCGACAAGGTGCTCTCGGCCGTCGCTGATACCGGTTATACCGAGCCGACGCCGATCCAGGCGCAGGCCATTCCGCATGTGCTTGCACGCCGCGATGTGCTGGGCCTCGCCCAGACCGGCACGGGCAAGACAGCGGCCTTCACCTTGCCGATGCTCACCCTGCTGGAGCAGGGCCGCGCCCGGGCCCGCATGCCGCGCACGCTCATTCTGGAGCCGACGCGCGAACTGGCCGCCCAGGTGGAAGAGAACTTCGTCAAGTACGGCAAGAACCACAAGCTCAACGTCGCCCTGCTGATCGGCGGCGTCTCCTTCGGCGACCAGGACGCCAAGCTGGTGCGTGGCGTCGATGTGCTGATCGCCACGCCCGGCCGCCTGCTCGACCATATCGAGCGCGGGCGCCTGCTGCTCTCCGGCATCGAGATCCTCGTCATCGACGAGGCCGACCGCATGCTGGACATGGGCTTCATCCCGGACATCGAGCGCATCTGCAAGCTGGTGCCGTTCACCCGCCAGACGCTGTTCTTCTCGGCCACCATGCCGCCGGAAATCCAGCGCCTCGTCGCGCAGTTCCTGTCGAACCCGGTGCAGATCGAAGCCTCGCGGCCCTCGTCCACCGCCTCGACCATCACGCAGCTGCTCGTGGCCTCCGGCAAGGAGGACTATGACAAGCGCGAGACGCTGCGCAAGCTGATCAATGAAGGCGAGAACCTTCAGAACGGCATCATCTTCTGCAATCGCAAGAGTGAAGTCGCGGTGGTGCACAAGTCGCTGCTGCGTCACGGCTACAAGGCTGTCTGCCTGCATGGCGACATGGACCAGCGCTCGCGCATGCAGGCGCTCGACCAGTTCCGCACCGGCGAGGCCAATCTGCTGGTGGCCTCCGACGTCGCCGCGCGCGGCCTCGACATCCCGGCCGTCAGCCATGTGTTCAATTACGACACGCCGCACCATGCCGAGGATTATGTCCACCGCATCGGCCGCACCGGCCGGGCTGGCCGCGCTGGCGCGGCGTTCACCATCGTCACGCCCGGCGAGGTCAAGTCGCTGGCGGCGATCGAAAAGCTGATCGGCCGCTCGATCGAGTGGAAGGACGGCGCGACGCTCGACAACCTGCCGCCCTCCGAGCCGCGCCGCGAGCGCAGCGACCGGGCCGGCAGCAGCGAACGTGGCCGTGGCGGCCGTGATCGTGGCCGCAGCCGCGCGCCCGAGCGTGATGGCGAGGATCGCGAACGCAAGGGAGCCCGCCCGGCCCGCCGGCGTGGCGCCGACGAGGCTGCCCTCGTCGAGGCGGTGGAAGCCCCCGCGCTAACCGTCGTTCCGGATGTGGACGCCCCCGCCAAGCCCGCTCGTCGTCGTGGCAAGAGCGCCCCGGCCGGCACGGGCGCGACCGATGGAGCCGCTACCGTGCAGCCCGCTGCCGCGCGAGCTCCGCGTGAGCCCCGCGAGCCGAAGGCTCCGACGCGCGCGCCGGTGACCCCGCTCACCCATCGCCGCGAAGAGCGCAAGCCGGCCGACGAGCCGGCCGACACCTCGCATCTGCCGGCCTTCCTGCTGCGCCCGGTGCGCATCAAGGCCAGCTGATACGAGGCGGACTGGCCAGCCTCATACAGAAACATCGCGGCCCGGCATGTCCGGGCCGCTTTCATGTTGGGAACCGCGTCAGTCGCGTGGCGAAGGGCTTGGGCCCGGTCACATGCCGTGGGGAACCACCCGCCGGCGTGAGGCTGCCTCCCGCTCTGCCGCCGCGCGGCGTGCCAGCCCAAGGGCCCGCGCGCCAAGTTCGGCGGCCTCGTCCGGGTCGTCCAGCGCCGATTCCGGCATGGACCAGTAGCTCACCGTGACCGTGCGGCCGCCGCTCTCATAGATGAAGGGCTCGGCCCCACGCGCCGCGAGTTCGCCGCCAAACGGCACATCCGCTTTCAGATAGAGCCGGCCATCCGCCACAAGGGCGAACATCACCCCGTCGGCATAGACGCCGAGGCCGCCGAACATGCGTCGGCAGCGCACCGGCCGGAAGGTGGCGAAGATGTCGGCGACGGCTGTGGGATCCATCAGGCCGCCCCCGCCACTCGTCTCAGCCGGCGTGGATCTCGGCCGCCTCGGAGCGGACCGGGGTGATCGCCACCGATTCGCCGCAGCCGCAGGCCGAGGTCTGGTTCGGGTTGTTGAACACGAACTGGGCGGCAAACTTGTCGGTCTTGTAGTCCATCTGCGTGCCCAGCAGATAGAGCACCGCCTTGGGGTCGATGAGAACCTTCACGCCCTTGTCCTCGACCACTTCATCGAAGCGGCCGGCTTCCTCGGCGAATTCCATCGTGTATTCCATGCCGGCACAGCCGCCATTCTTCACGCCGACACGCAGGCCGATGACCGGCTTGTCGGAACGGGCGATGATCGACCGCACGCGCTCGGCGGCGGCCTCGGTCAGCGACATGATGGGCGGACGGGAACGGGGCAGGCTCATCGGGGTCGTCTCCTAATCGGCGCCGGTTCAAGGCCAGCGGATCGGTCGTCCGTTAAGATGGGGTAGGAACAAGGTTCAGGCAAGGCGGATTGCCGCCGGTCCGCCATGCCGCCAGCGCTGAAGGCGCCAGAGCGGCCTCAATAGTTCGGCCACAGGCCCGGTGTGGCGAGTTCCACGAGGTGCTGGTCGGGATCGCGGAAATAGAGGCTGACGCCGCCACCCTTCCAGTCCACCCGCCCCTCGATGGCGACTCCCTGTAGCTCAAGGTGCTGGCGCCACTGTTCCACCGACGTGGCGGGAATGGCGAGCGCGTAGTGCAGCGGGCCGTGGCCGTCATGTGGAGGGATCGTGCCCTCGGCGATGGTCACGGGGTCCAGCGTTGCCCCGCGCAGGAAGAGCAGCAAGACGCTGCCGGGGCCCGCGTCATAGGCGCAGAAGCGGCCATCCGCGACCATGGGCTTCAGGCCGAGAACGCCCTCATAGAAGGCGCGGGCGCGGGCGAGATCGTCGACATAAAGCCCGGTCTCGACCACACCGGAGATCGGCGGCACC
The DNA here is from genome assembly GCF_029760895.1 of Ancylobacter sp. WKF20. NCBI lineage: Bacteria > Pseudomonadati > Pseudomonadota > Alphaproteobacteria > Hyphomicrobiales > Xanthobacteraceae > Ancylobacter > Ancylobacter sp. WKF20. Next base: position 645,061 of record NZ_CP121679.1, on the reverse strand, counting down.
GGATTGGGCCCCGCCGTCACGCGGCTCACCAGAGGTTCAGCGTCAGCCGCGCCTCTTCCGACATGCGGCCCTGGTCCCAGGGCGGATCGAAGGTGAGGTTGACGGTGACGCCCGACACGCCGCCGACGCTCGCCACCGCGCCTTCCACCATGCCGGGAAGCTCGGCGGCGGAGGGGCAGTTCGGCGTGGTCAGCGTCATCTCGACGGCGACCTGCCGGTCATCGGCGATGTCCACCTTGTAGATCAGGCCGAGCTCGTAGATGTCGACGGGGATTTCCGGGTCGTAGACGGTCTTCAACGCGGTGACGATCTCGTCCGTCAGGCGGTCGAGTTCCTCCTGCGGGATCGTGGACGCGATCGCCGGGGCGTTCGGCGTATCGGCGAGACTTCCGGTGGCTTCGCTCATGCGAAAAGATCCTGAGCCTTGATGAGGGCGTCGGCGAGAATGTCGACTTCCTCATGGGTGTTATAGAGCGCGAACGACGCCCGGCACGTCGCTGTCACACCATATCGCCCCAGAAGCGGCATCGCGCAATGGGTGCCGGCGCGAACGGCGACGCCCGCGCGGTCGATAATGGTCGCGATATCGTGCGGATGCGCGCCCTTCACATCGAAGGCGAAGATCGCTCCCTTGCCCGGCGCATCGCCATAGATGCGGATGGAGTTGATGCGCGACAGGCGCTCCTTGGCATAGGCGGCGAGCGAGGCTTCATGCGCGGCGATGCGCTCGCGCCCGAGGCTCTCCATATAGGCCAGCGAAGCACCGAGGCCGACAGCCTGCACGATGGGCGGCGTGCCCGCCTCGAAGCGGTGAGGCGGCTCGCCATAGGTGACACCTTCTTCCGTCACCGTACGGATCATCTCGCCACCGCCCTCGTAAGGCGGCATGGTCTCCAGCAGCGCGCGCTTGCCATAAAGCAGCCCGATGCCGGTCGGCCCGTACAGCTTGTGACCGGTGACGGCATAGAAATCGACATCAAGATCCTGCACGTCGACCGGCATGTGGACGGCGGCCTGCGAGCCATCGACCACGACCAGTGCCCCGACGTCGTGGGCGAGGCGGGCGATTTCCTTGATCGGGGTTACCGTGCCCAGCACGTTCGACATATGGGTGATGGCGACGATCTTGGTGCGCTCGGTGAGCAGCGCCTTGAAGGCCTCGAGGTCGAAGGCCCCCTCCTCCGTCACCGGCGCCCACTTGATCACCGCGCCCTTGCGCTCGCGGAGATAGTTCCATGGCACGATGTTGGAGTGGTGCTCCATGATCGAGAGCACGATCTCGTCACCCTCGCCGATGGACTGGCCAAGCGAGGACACGACGAGGTTGAGCGCGCCGGTGGCGGAGCGGGTGAAAATCACCTCATCGAGCGTCGGCGCATTGAGGAAGGCGCGGCAGCGCTCGCGGGCTTCCTCATAGGCTTCGGTCATCGCGTTGGCGAGGTAATGCAGGCCGCGATGGACGTTGGAATATTCGTTCTCATAGGCGTAGCGCATGCGGTCCAGCACCTGGACCGGCTTCTGCGACGACGCGGCATTGTCGAGATAGACCAGCGGCTTGCCATAGACGAGCTTGGACAGGATCGGGAAATCCTGCCGCACGCGGGCGACGTCATAGGTGCCGTTGGACACGGCAGGATGAGTGGTGACCTTGTCGGTCATGATGCGGCCTCTCCAGAGGGCGTCATCCCGGACGACGCGCGCGCGTCGCGCCGGGAACGCGGGCCGACAGCGGCCCTAATGTGCGGACGATCCCGGATCGCGGCGCTGCCGCGTCCGGGATGACGGCTTTGATGCGCGCAGCGCGCTCACGCCCGCGCCTTGAGCCAGGCTTCCGCCCGCTCGACCAGCGCCTCGCGCAGCCCGTCATGCTCGACCGTCTCGATGGCCTCGCCGACGAAGGCCTGCACCAGCAGGCTCTGCGCTTCCTTCATCGGGATGCCGCGGGCGCGCAGATAGAACAGCAGATCGTCGTCGATCGCCCCGCAGGTGGCGCCATGGCCGCACTGCACGTCGTCGGCGAAGATCTCCAGCTCCGGCTTGTTGTCCATCTCGGCCTCGTCGCCGAGCGCCAGCGCGCGGCTCATCATCCGGCCGTCGGTCTTCTGCGCCGCCTGGCGGACAATGATCTTGCCCTGGAACACGCCGCGGGTCTGGTCGTCGAGCACGGTCTTGAACAGCTCGCGGCTCTCGCAGCCCGGCACCTGATGGTCGACCAGCAGGGTCGAATCCGCGTGCTGGCGGCCCTTCAGCAGCGTGGCGCCGTTGAAGCCCACCTGGCTGCTGTCGCCCGACAGAGTCGCATAGAGCGAGGTGCGCGCCACTGCCGCGCCGATGCCGAAGGTAAAGGCGTGAACCTGCGCCTGCCGGCCGACATCGAACAGGAGGGTGGAGAGGTGGAAGGCGCGGTCGCCATCCTCCTGCAGCCGCACAACGTCCAGATGCGCCTCGTCGCCCACAGTGAATTCGGTCGCACTGTTCGCCTGATAGGCCATGGCCTGCGGCCCCTCGAAGCTCTCCACGACGGTGAGCTTCGAGCCCGCGCCGAGCACCACCAGCGAGCGGGCGAAGCTCGCCGCCGCGCCCGTGCCGGCGAAGACATGGGCGATATGGATCGGCCGTGCGATCTCGGTGCCGGACGCCACGGTGATGACGACGCCATCCTTCGCCAGCGCCGTATTGAGCGCCAGCGCCGCGTCGTAGCGGCCGGGCAGGATACCGCCAATGCGGCTCAGCACCTCGTCACCCGCCGCGCTGGCAGAAGCCAGGGTGGTGATGGTGAGGCCGGCTTCCAGATCGGCAAGATCGAAGAGCTCCGGCACCACCGCGCCATTGGCGACGACGATGCGGCGCGCCTCGACCTCGCGCAGCAGGGTGGCGCGCGCATCCGCCTCAGCCACGGCGGCAGTACCGGCGACCGACACGGCCTCGCGCATCAGCGTGCGCAGATCGGTGTACTTCCACTCCTCGACCCGCCGGTGCGGCAGGCCGTGCTCGGCGAAGCTGCGGGCGGCGGCGAGGCGCAGATCGGCCAGCCGGTCGCCACTCGCGGGCAGCCCGTCCAGAGCGGCGATGAACGCCTGCTCGGCCGGGGTCCGGATGGGACGGATATCGGCGTTCATCTCATCCACCTCAGGCCGCGTCCTGCTGATACTCGGCATAGCCATTGGCTTCGAGCTCGAGCGCCAGTTCCTTGCCGCCCGACCGCACGATCCGGCCCTTGTGCATCACATGCACGAAGTCCGGCACGATGTGGTTCAGCAGGCGCTGATAATGGGTGATGACGATCATCGCCCGGTCCGGCGAGCGCAGGGCGTTCACGCCCTCGGACACGACCTTGAGGGCGTCGATGTCGAGGCCGGAATCGGTCTCGTCGAGGATGCAGAGCTTCGGCTCGAGGATCGCCATCTGCAGGATCTCGGCGCGTTTCTTCTCACCGCCGGAGAAACCGACATTGACGCCGCGGCGCAGCATGTCCTGGTTGATGCCGAGGTTCGCCGCCTTGTCCTTCACGAGGCGCAGGAAGTCGGGCGTGGAGATTTCCTCCTCGCCGCGCTTCTTGCGCTGTGCGTTCAGCGCCGAGCGCAGGAAGGTCATGGTGGCGACGCCGGGCACTTCGATCGGGTACTGGAAGGCGAGGAACACGCCCTTCGCGGCGCGCTCGTCGATCTCCATCTCCAAGAGATCCTCACCGTCGAGCGTCACCGAGCCGTCGGTGACCTCATAGTCTTCCTTGCCAGCGAGGATGTAGGAGAGCGTGGACTTGCCTGAGCCGTTCGGCCCCATGATCGCGTGGACCTCGCCGGGGTTCACCGTCAGCGAGAGACCCTTGAGGATCTCCTTGCCGTGATCGCCGTCGATCTTGGCGTGGAGGTTGTCGATGTCGAGCATGGCCATGTCGTTCATTCCGTATCTGGAGCGCGGCGTCCCGGTCGGGGCGCGCTGAAAGTCTGGGACACGATCCCGGAGCGCGGCACCGCCGCGTCCGGGAGGATGGTGACGGGCGTCAGCCCACCGAGCCTTCGAGGCTCACGGCGATCAGCTTCTGGGCTTCCACGGCGAACTCCATGGGAAGCTGCTGGAGCACGTCCTTGACGAAGCCGTTGACGATCAGCGCCGTCGCCTCTTCCGGATCGAGGCCGCGCTGGCGGCAGTAGAAGAGCTGGTCCTCGGAGATCTTCGAGGTGGTCGCTTCGTGCTCGAACTGGGCGCTGCTGTTCTTCGACTCGATGTAGGGCACGGTGTGCGCCCCGCACTTGTCGCCGATGAGCAGGCTGTCGCAATTGGTGAAGTTGCGCGCGCCGGTCGCCTTGCGATGCGCCGTCACCTGGCCGCGATAGGTGTTGTCCGAGTGGCCGGCGGCGATGCCCTTGGAGATGATGCGGCTCGACGTGTTCTTGCCGAGATGGATCATCTTGGTGCCGGAATCGACCTGCTGGTAGCCGTTGGAAATCGCGATCGAGTAGAACTCGCCCTGCGAATTATCCCCGCGCAGGATGCAGCTCGGGTACTTCCAGGTGATGGCCGAGCCGGTCTCGACCTGCGTCCAGGAGATCTTGGAGCGGTCGCCACGGCAGTCGCCACGCTTGGTGACGAAGTTGTAGATGCCGCCCTTGCCGTCCTTGTCGCCCGGATACCAGTTCTGCACCGTCGAGTACTTGATCTCGGCATCGGCCAGCGCGACCAGCTCGACCACCGCCGCGTGAAGCTGGTTCTCGTCGCGCTGCGGCGCGGTGCAGCCTTCGAGATAGCTCACATAGGCGCCTTCATCGGCGATGATGAGCGTGCGCTCGAACTGGCCAGTGTTGCGCTCATTGATGCGGAAATAGGTCGACAGCTCCATCGGGCAGCGCACGCCCTTCGGCACATAGACGAAGGAGCCGTCGGAGAACACCGCCGAATTCAGCGTGGCGAAGTAGTTGTCGGTCACCGGCACGACGGAGCCGAGATACTGGCGCACCAGCTCGGGGTATTCGCGCACGGCCTCGGAGATCGGCATGAAGATCACGCCGGCCTTGGCGAGCTCTTCCTTGAAGGTGGTGGCCACGGAGACCGAATCGAACACCGCGTCGACGGCGACCTTCGAGCCGCCGCTCTGGATGCCGAGCAGCGCGTCGCGCTCGCGCAGCGGAATGCCGAGCTTCTCATAGGTGGCGAGGATTTCCGGGTCGATATCGTCGATCGACAGGGCTTCCTTCCGCTTCGGCGCGGAATAGTAATAGAGCTCCTGATAGGCGATCGGCGGGTAGCTCACCCGCGCCCACTGCGGCTCCGGCATGGTCTGCCAGCGGCGGAACGCCTCGAGGCGCCACTCGAGCATCCATTCCGGCTCATTCTTTTTCGCCGAAATGAAGCGGACGGTGTCCTCGCTCAGACCCTTCGGGGCCTTCTCGGATTCGATTTCCGTGAAGAACCCGTACTTGTACTGATCGACATCCAACGAGCGGACCTGGTCCACTGTCTCCTGTACGGCCGGCATCGCTTTTCTCCTCTCCCGCGCGGGTTCAAGGCCCGCGGGTCAGGCCAACACTTCAAGCAGGCACCGTGCTGCAGCACCTGTACGCACGATCACGCCACGCGGACGTGGCGCCACATCACCTCACGCCGCGGCGCGGCGACGCAAAAGACCCGGCAACACCCGGCGGAACACGCCGAGCGCCCGGTCGACATCCTCATCCCCGCTCGACCAGCCGAAGGACAGCCGGAAGGCAGACCGCGCGATCCGCTCGGGCACGCCCATGGCCGTCAGCACATGGGACGTCGCCACCTTGCCCGACGAGCACGCCGCTCCCGCGCTGACCGCCAGCCCCGCGAGATCGAGCGCGATCACGATGGTCTCGGCGGGCACGCCCGGAACCGACAGGCTCGAAGTGTTGGGCAGGCGATCAACATCGCCCACGAGCAGAACGAGCTCGGGAAACACGCTCCTTAGAGCGTCTTCAAGCCTTTCGCGCAAGGCGTGGATGCGCCTTTGTTCGCTCTCCACAGCCGCCGCCGCGCTTTCCGCCGCCGCGCCGAAGGCTGCGATGGCGGGAATGTTCTCACTGCCCGCCCGCCGTCCGCGTTCCTGCCCACCCCCACCGAAGACCGGGGCGGGGCGCAGATCCGGGTCGGCCATGATGAGCGCGCCGCCCCCCGGCGCGCCGCCGAGCTTGTGAGCGGAGATCGAAATGAGGTCGGCACCCAGCGCCGGCAGCGAGACGGGGATGCGCCCCGCCGCCTGCACCGCATCGGTATGCACCAGCCCGCCCACGGCATGGACACGGCGGGACACCTCGGCCACCGGCTGGATCACGCCGGTCTCGTTATTGGCGAGCATGACCGAGGCCAGCACGCGCCGCCCCTCGGCCTGATGGCGCTCCAGCGCCGCATCCAGCGTCTCCAGCCGCAGCCGGCCGCGATTGTCGACGGGAAGAATTTCCACATTATCCGGCGCAAAACGATGGCCGCGCAGCACGGCGGCATGTTCCACCGCGGTGGTCAGCAGCACGTCGCAGGTCAACGGCGCCTCACCGCGCTGAAAATGCGGCGTCAGCGCCAGCGTGTCGGCCTCGGTACCGCCCGCCGTGAACACGACGCCACGCGGATCCGCGCCGACCAGCCCTGCTACACGCAGCCTCGCCGTCTCCAGCACGGCACGCGAGGCGCGCCCCTCGCTGTGCACGGACGAGCCATTGCCGGTCGCGTCGAGCGCGTCCAGCAGCGCGGCCCGGGCTTCGGGGCGCACCGGCGAGGTGGCGTTGTGATCGAGATAAGTGCGTTCGGTCATGATGTCCGTGGGCTCGACGTCTGCGTCTCCGTCACTATATAGGTTGGCAACGCCCAATCCGCCCGCCCTTTTGCGCGAAGTGCTTGCAAATTAAGGCCGCGTCCTTCATAGGTTGACACCCGTCATCTTCGAAGGGATGCCCGGACGCTAAGATTGTAGGCGTCGCCGCTGCAACCCGACGTAGAATATTAGAATTATTCTAATAAAGTTAGGGTTTGCACCCCGTGTCGTCAAGGCGCCGGCGGTAGATTGCGGTCCAGAAGGACGGCGGGCACCCCAACGGACGCCTTCCTCCCATGGACGTCACTCTTCCCGGTACCGCATCCCAAGGTTACGAGCTTCATGCCCGAGGTCATCTTCACCGGCGAGAAGGGGCGGCTGGAAGGCCGTTACCAGCCGGCCAAGACACGTCACGCGCCGATCGCCATCATCCTGCACCCGCACCCGCAGTTCGGGGGCACGATGAACAACCCGGTCGTCTACAACCTCTATTACCAGTTCGTGAACCGGGGCTTCTCCACGCTGCGCTTCAATTTCCGCGGCGTCGGGCGCAGCCAGGGCTCGTTCGACCACGGCCAGGGCGAGCTCGCCGATGCGGCCGCCGCGCTCGACTGGGCGCAGTCGATCAACCCGGACGCGCGGGCGTGCTGGATCGCCGGCTTTTCCTTCGGCGCCTGGATCGGCATGCAGTTGCTGATGCGCCGCCCGGAGGTCGAGGGCTTCATCTCCATCGCCGCCCCGGCGAACCTCTATGACTTCTCGTTCCTGGCGCCCTGCCCGTCCTCGGGCTTGTTCGTCCATGGCGACAAGGATGCCGTGGTGCCGTTCTCGGCGGTGACCGGCCTCGTCGAGAAGCTGAAGACGCAGAAGGGCATCGTCATCGAGCAGCAGACGGTGGCGGACGCCAACCACTTCTTCGATGGCAAGACCGAAGACCTCATGGAGGTTGTCGGCACCTATCTCGACAAGCGCCTGCCCGACACGGCGAAGAAGACCAGCGCCGCCTGAGCGCGCACCTAAAACGCAAAAGCCCGGCTCACGGCCGGGCTTTTTTATTGGGCAGGTTCAGGAAGGCGGCCGGCAGTGCCGGCCAGCCGATCAGTTCAGCACGAGCCGCGACGGGTTGCTCACGACCAGTTCGTCACCACGACGGGCGATCTCGACGAGGCTGGCGGTCGCGCCTTCCGCACCGGGAACGGAGAAGCTGACGGCCTGCTCCGGCTGAAGGGTGGCACCGACACGGATCGGCGCACCGCCGCCCACGCTCAGCGTCGCCACGACATGGTAGCCGTCGGACTGCGGCGTGTAATAGGCGACGCCGCGCACATAGCCGATATTGATCGTCTGGGCGGTAGCCGGACGCAGACCACCCTTTTCGGCGGCGCGGACAGGGGCGATGACGGCGACCGCGACGAGGCCCGCGGCGACGGCCAGGGGGAGGATATCACGCGAAAGACTGCGCATCTCGATTGCTCCAAGTTTCTGTCCAGGCGTTTTGATCAGAAGCTGCCTGCCTGGCGAGCCGGACTTCCGGGAGCCCTCAAGATACGCAAAATATTGTGCGCCGCATCATACGTTTGCGCATCGCACCATTGCGTTTAAGGAATACTGCGACAATTCGGTGTCGTATTCAGATTTTCTGAATAAGAGATTCAGTTTTGCTGTACCGGGGGCGCCAGCACCACCCCGCCGGTCAACGCCTGCGGCACACCGGTCGTCGTGGGGAAACTCAGCGGCAGGCCCTTCAGCGCCCGCACCGCCAGAAAGGCGAAAGCCTGCGCCTCCAGCGCGTCGACCGACCAGCCGACGGTCTCCGCGCTCACCACCTCCATCGCCAGCCTGGATCTGAGCATGGCCAGAAGCGTGGGATTATGTGCCCCGCCGCCGGCAACGATGAGGCGAGTGGGTCGTGCCGGCAGGAACGGCAGCACCGCGCGGCAGGCTTCGGCGCTCAGCGCGGTGAGCGTCGCCGCCCCATCTGCCGTGCTCATCGCGTCGAGACCGCCATGCTCATTGACCCAGGCACGGAAATCATTGCGGTCCAGCGACTTCGGCGGCGGCCGGTGAAAGAACGGGTGCGCCATTAAGCGCGCCACCGCTTCCTCGTCCACACGTCCCCAGCCGGCGATGACGCCGTCCTCATCGAAGGGCAGGTCGGTGCGGGCCTTGATGAAATCGTCGATCAGCGCATTGGCCGGGCCGGTGTCGCAGGCGATCGGATCGCGCATGCCCTCGATAAAGGTGACGTTGGCCACCCCGCCGAGATTGAGCACCAGCAAGGGCTTGGGCGGCCCGAGCCCGCGCGCGAGCGCCCGGTGATAGACCGGCACCAGCGGGGCCCCCTGCCCGCCCGCCGCGACATCGGCGGCGCGCAGGTCATAGACCAGCGTCGCTCCCGCGCCGGTCGTCATCGTCTGCACCGCCCGCGCCAGCGCGGGACCGTCACCGAGCTGCACCGTTAGCCGGTTCTCCGGCCGATGCAGCACCGTCTGGCCGTGATAGCCGATGACGTCGACATCCCGGTAGGCGGGGAATTCCTTGAAGAAGCTGGCGAGCGCCTCCTTGTGGCGCTCGGTCGACAGCCGCTCGGCCCGCGCGAGAATACCCGGCCGGGAATCGCGGTCCGTCATCTCCCGCGCATCCGCGAGCGCGCGGAACAGCAGGTCGCGAATCTCCGGCTCGTAAGGGTAGGTTCGCCCCGGCCCGAGCAAGTCGACGTTCTCGCCGTCGGTTTCGATCAGCGCCACGTCGATCCCGTCGAGCGAGGTGCCGCTCATCAGCCCGATCGCTTTCAACGGCCGATCCATATGCTTCCCTCGGGGTGCTTTCGCTGCGCGAAGCTGTTAAATCACCCGCCCGTTCCTAAGATCGCGTTGATGCCGGCAGGCCGAAGATGAGCAAGTTCCGATCCGATTTCCTCCGCACCCTCGATGAGCGCGGCTTCATCCACCAGATATCGGATGAGGCGGGGCTCGACGCTCTCTTCGCGACGGAAACCGTCACCGCCTATATCGGCTTCGACCCGACGGCGCCAAGCCTGCATGCGGGCGGCCTCATCCAGATCATGATGCTGCACTGGATGCAGGCGACCGGCCATCGCCCGCTCTCGCTGATGGGCGGCGGCACCGGCATGGTGGGCGACCCCTCCTTCAAGGAGGAGGCCCGCAAGCTCATGACGGTGGACACGATCGAGGACAACATCGCCTCGATCAAGCGCGTCTTCTCCAACTACCTCACCTATGGCGAGGGCCCGACCGGCGCGCTGATGGTCAACAACGCCGAATGGCTGCGCGGGCTGAACTACCTCGAATTCCTGCGTGATGTCGGCCGGCATTTCTCGGTCAACCGCATGCTGTCCTTCGACAGCGTGAAGACGCGGCTGGAGCGCGAGCAATCGCTCTCCTTCCTCGAATTCAACTACATGATCCTGCAGGCCTATGACTTCGTCGAGCTGGCCCAGCGTTACGACTGCCGGCTGCAGATGGGCGGCTCCGACCAATGGGGCAACATCGTCAACGGCATCGACCTCGGCCACCGCATGGGCACCAAGCAGCTCTACGCGCTGACCTCGCCGCTGCTCACCACCGCCTCTGGCTCCAAGATGGGCAAGTCGGTGAACGGAGCGGTGTGGCTGAACGCCGACATGCTCGGCCCCTATGAGTTCTGGCAGTACTGGCGCAACACCGAGGATGCGGACGTCTCGCGCTTCCTCAAGCTCTACACCACCCTGCCGATGGCCGAGATCGCCCGGCTCTCGGCCGTGGGCGGCTCGGAGATCAACGAGGTCAAGAAGATCCTCGCCACCGAGGTGACGGCCATGCTGCACGGTCGCGCGGCGGCGGATGCGGCGGCCGAGACGGCGCGCAAGACCTTCGAGGAAGGCGCCATTTCCGAAGACCTGCCGACGGTCGAAGTGCCGGCCGCCGAGCTGGAAGCGGGCATCGGCGTGCTCGCCGCCTTCGCGGAAAAGGCTGGTCTCGTCGCCTCCAATGGCGAGGCGCGCCGGCAGGTGAAGGGCGGCGGGCTGAAGGTGAACGACGCGACCGTCACCGACGACAAGGCGGTGCTGACCGCACGCGACCTCTCGCCCGAAGGCGTCATCAAGCTGTCCTTCGGCAAGAAGAAGCACGTCCTGCTGAAGCCGGTCTGAGGCGAGGTGGCGTCATCCCGGACGGCCGCAAGGCCGATCCGGGATCGTGTCCCCTTCAACAGCGATCCCGGCTCTCCGCTTCGCTACGGCCGGGATGACGCGTCACGATCAGGGCTGCCGGAACGAGCTACCGCGACGGAATCACCGCCGGCGGGGTCGGGTCCGGCGCCTGGCGGTACTCGAAGATCTTGCGCAGGAAGCCGGGCGCGACGGCGGAAATCGGATTGAGCCGCAGCGTCGGGCCGGAGAGCGGACCGACAATCTCATAGGTGACGCCGACCAGCCCCTCATTCGGGCCGCCACCGAGGAAGAAGCCGAGCACCGGCACGCGGCTGAACAGATTGTTCAGCCCATAGGCCGGCACATAGGTGCCCCGGATGGCCATACGGTCGGCCGCGAAGTCCATGTTGCCGTCGAAGGTCGAGCCGATGGACGGCCCCCAGATCGCGCCATCCTTGATGTCGAGCACCTCGGCCGTGCGCACGAAATCGACCTGCAGCTTGCGGAACACGATGGCGCCGCCGGGCGTCAGCTTGCCGTCGCGCTGCGCGGCGGGGGCAGCGGCGATCAGCCGGTCGAGGCCGGATTCACCGCGAATGATGAAGTCGCGCATATTGATGACGCCCGCTTGGGCGGCGCCGTCGCCGCGCGGCGCGTCGACCTCGATCCACAAATCGCCGCCATAGATGCGCGGGTAAAGATTGATGAAGCGCAGCAACGCGCCGGCGTCATTGGTGGTGACGCGTAGTAGCGGGCGGCCACGGTCGCGCGCCACGAGTTCGCCATTCACGCCGCCTTCGCGGCCGACGAGCCCCCCGAGCGAGAAGGCGCGCAGGTCGCCATTGCGCCGCGAGAGCTTGAGCACAGCCTGCCGCATGGTCTCGCCATTATTGCCAACGACGACACCGAGATTGACGTCGAGATCGACATCGGCCGGCTTCTCATTCTGGCGGCCGGCGACCGGCGCCTCCATCAGGCTCTTGAGGAAGGCGCGGGCCTCGATCACCTCGCCGCGCACGGTGATCTTCATCGCCCCGTCCGCGCTTTCGGCCTTCACGCTGGCCTTGTCGCCATCGGAGAGCTGGAAGGTCGGCAGGTTGGCGCTGATGAAGGCCGCCTTGGAATCAAGCTCTACCGTGCCGCGAATACTGACGCCCTGGCCGGTCACCACGAGGTCGTCGAGCCGGGTGCCGCGCGCGGTCAGCGTCGCCTTGGCGGTGAGCCGCGCCGCCTTACCAGCGGGCTTCGACCAGCCGGGCACCAGTTCGGCGAGGCGCGCGCCGGTGAGATCGAGATCGACATCCACCGACTTGCTCTTGGCGCCGATGGTGCCGGACAGCTTCACCCCCACCGTGCCCGACAGGCCGCCGAGATCGAGGTCCAGCCGCTTGCGCGAGGCATCGTCGAGATTGGCCGCGAGGCTGAAGGTCGCGTCGCCCTGACTGGGGCGGGAATACTCAAAGCTCGTGGGCGCCCCGCCGATCTTGCCATCGCCGCGCAGCACCGTCTGCGCCGGCGTGACGAACACCTTGACGGTTCCGCCCTCGAGCTTCTGGTCCATGACGACCTTCTCGGCGCCGAAATCGGTCAGCGTCGCGTCGAAGGCATAGTCGACATCGGCCGGCGTGATCTTCTCGGACAGGCGGACATTCACCTGCACCGTGCTGGAGATCGTGCCCTGGATGGTGGCCGGATCGAGCCTCTCCTCGGCCGGGACGTAGAGCGGCGAGAGGTTCGCCAGTTCCACCGCGGCGGCGGCCGGGCCGTCGAGCGAGAACTGCACCTTGGCGGCCGGCTTCTCCATCACCGTTTTGGGCACGTCGAACACGCCCTGGGCGATGGTCACGCGGCGGCCGGTGGGGCTCTCCATATAGGCGTTGGTCGCCGTCACCTGCGCGGCTTGCCCGGAAGCGTGGACCGTGATGTCCGCCCCACGCACCAGCGGCATGTTGGGCACCGCCTTGAACACGGCGTTGTTGCCCGTGATGGCGATGCTCATGCCATTGTCGGGGAGCGGGTTGTCCTTGTTGCCGATGGACGAGAGCGGGGCGAGGAAGGAGATCGAGGCGGACAGTACGTCGCCGGACACGAGGTTCTCATACACCCATTTGCGCACATCCGGCGCGGCGACCACCGGCCATAGCCGCTTCAACGACAAGGCGGACATCGGCGTCGCCACCATATTGAGGCCCAGCGCCGGTTCGGCGCCGCCGAGATCGAGGCTGCCGCCAAGATCGATCCCGCCCTTGGGTCCGCGCAGCACACCCTTGTCGATGGCGACCAGCTTCTTCGCCACGTCGAAGGACAGGGCGAGTTGCACATTGTCGAGGATGAAGGGCGGCTCCTTCTCGCCGCCGGCACCGCCACCGGCGAAGCTGGCCTTGGCCTGGCTGATCTGCGCGCGCCAGATGCCGTCGCTGGTCTCGGGCGGCGTGATGCTCGCCGCAAGGCTCATGCCGAACGGCCCGGCCTGCGCGGTGAGGTCGTCCAGCACGATCTGCTTCTGCGCGCCATCCAGATGGAAGGCCAGCGCCGCCTCGTCGATTACCATGCGCCCGGCGGCATCCGCGCCAAGCTGGAGTTCGCCGGCGCCGGCGAGCAGCTTGCCGCGCGCGCCGAGCACCGTGCCGGCCGTGTCGATATCGGCGGAGAAATCCACCGACAGCGGCGAGGTGGCATGAATGCCGTCCGCCGCCTTACCGGCCGCGATCAGCAGGTCGCGCGGCGCGAGATCGCGGACCGACAGCGAGACGGTGCGCTTGCCATTCGCCAGCGTGCCCATGAAGGCACGGGCGGACCAGGGCCCATCCGTGCCGCCCGACTTCATGTCGAAGGCCATCCCCCCGGCCTCGGCCCGCGATACGCTGAGATCAATGTCGTCAAAGGTCCATTGCCGGCCGCTCGCCTCGCTGCGGACGATGAGCGTGCCGTCTTTCAGGCCAATCTCATCCAGCGAGCCGCCATCGAGGCCGCCACGGTCGAACCCGCGTGCCAGCGTGGCGAGCACCGGAAGGCGTAGCGGCAGCGGACCGGTGCTGACGACAGCCGTCGCGTCAATGGCGGGAGCCGGCTCACCTGCGGGGCTGGAAGCGGGAGCCGCCGGCATGGCGACCGACGGCGCCTCGATCGGCTTGGCGCCTTCGGTGGAAATGGCGACGGTGCCTTGCTGGTCGATGCGCACGGTGACGGTGACGCCGAGCAGATCGACCCGCTGCGGGCGCATCAGCCAGGGCAGGAGCGTGTCCTGCATCTCCACCTCGGCCTGCGGGGCGGTAGCGATGATCTCGCCAGCGGCATCGCGCACGATGATGTTGCTGGCCCGCAGCACCATCCCTCCATCGACAGCTCGATCGCCGGTGATGGCGCCGATCTGCACGCTCTGTCCGGGCGCAAGGCGCGCCTCCAGCGCACGCTCCACATAGGGCCGCGCCATGTCGAGGGTGAGAACGCCCAACAGGAACAGGGCGTAGACCAGCCCGGCCATGAGCAGGGCGCCCGCACAGACGCTCCCCGCCGACCAGCCGCAGACGCGCACCCAACGGTGGCGCCGGCGCGACGGCGGCACCGCGCAGACCTTGGGAATGCGGCGCAGGCGCGGGCGTTTGCTCCCCGTGCGGCCTGCGGCTTCCCTGCGCGTGGTGATTTCGTCCATCTACCGCCCGAATCTCCAATCGCGGTATAATGCCCGCGCCCCGGCTCTATCGCGACATCCTGTCGGTAACTTGTCGGCTGTCCGATCCGCTTCCCACGCGGATCCGTACAAGTTCACTGGACGGTCGACCCGCCGCGACATCCGATGACGGGCGGCATCGCTGCAAAAGCTGACGAAAGGAAGGCAGATGACGACTCTCGCACCCGGCACCCCCGCTCCCGACTTCAACCTGGTGGCCGACACGGGCGAGACCGTCAGCCTCGCCGGTAGCCGCGGCCGCAAGCTCGTGCTGTATTTCTACCCCAAGGCGGGCACGTCCGGCTGCACGGTCGAGGCGCATGACTTCAACCGCCTGAAGCCCGAGTTCGATGCCGTCGACACGCTGGTGGTCGGCGTCTCGCCCGATCCCGACAAGGCGCTCGCCAAATTCCGCGCCAAGGAGGGCCTTACCTTCCCGCTCGCCGGCGACGAGGACCACGCGATGCTCGAGGCTTACGGCGTGTGGGCGGAGAAGTCGATGTACGGCAAGAAGTATATGGGCGTCGAGCGCACCACTGTGCTGATCGACGCCGCCGGCAAGATCGCGCAGGTCTGGCCGAAGGTGAAGGTCCCCGGCCACGCCGAGGAGGTTCTGGCGGCCGCCAAGGCGCTCTGACGCGCCACGCGTGAAGCCCCAGGGCGCGCGGAAAGCCGCGCCGCCTTGGGTGAGCCCTGTCAGTCGACGTCGTCGACGCTCGACGGGCCACCGCCATAGGCGCGCTGGGCCAGCGCCGCTTCCATGAAGGGATCGAGCTCGCCGTCCAGCACCTCTTGCGGGGTGCCGGAGGTGACGCCGGTGCGCAGATCCTTCACCAGCTGGTAGGGCTGGAGCACATAGGAGCGGATCTGGTGGCCCCAGCCGATATCGGTCTTGGCGGCCTGATCGGCGGCGGCCTGCGCCTCGCGCTTCTTCAGCTCCATCTCGTAGAGCTTGGCGCGGAGCATTTCCCACGCCGTCGCGCGGTTCTTGTGCTGCGAGCGATCGCCCTGCGCGACGACGGCGATGCCGGTCGGGATATGGGTGAAACGCACCGCCGATTCGGTCTTGTTCACGTGCTGGCCGCCCGCGCCGCCCGAGCGCATCGTGTCGATGCGCAGGTCGCTTTCCTTGATGTCGACGACGATCCGGTCGTCGATGACCGGGTAGACGTCGACGGAGGAGAACGAGGTCTGGCGCCGGGCGTTCGAATCGAAGGGCGAGATGCGCACCAGGCGATGCACGCCGCTCTCAGTCTTCAGCCAGCCATAGGCATTGTGGCCCTTGACCAGAATGGTCGCCGATTTCAGGCCCGCGGTTTCACCCGCCGACTCTTCGATCAGCTCGACCTTGAAGCCGCGCCGCTCCGCCCAGCGCGTGTACATGCGCAGCAGCATCAGCGCCCAATCCTGGCTGTCGGTGCCGCCGGCGCCGGCATGGACTTCGAGATAGCTATCATTGGCGTCCGCCTCGCCCGACAGCAGCGCCTCGAGCTGGCGGCGCGCAACCTCGGCCTTGAGTTTGGCGAGTGCCGCAGCGGCCTCGGCGACGATGCCCTCGTCGCCCTCCATCTCGCCGAGTTCGATCAGCTCGACATTGTCATTGAGCTCCCGCTCGATCCGCTCCAGCGAATTGAGTCCGTCCTCCAGCGTGCCGCGCTCCTGCATCAGCTTCTGCGCGCGCTCGGGGTCGTTCCACAGGTTCGGATCCTCGGCGAGCGCGTTGAGCTCGGCGAGGCGGGCCTTGGAACGGTCGAAATCAATGTGCTGCCGCAGCAGGACGGCGGCTTCGCGGATTTCGTCGACGCTCGCAGCGAGCTCGGCGCGCATGATCGGACACTCTCGAAAGGACGTGAAAGGCGGCGGAAAATAGAAAGGTTGGTGCAGGCTGTAAACGGCTCCGCCCGGTTTGGCCATCACAGCGTGGGGATGCTTGCATCGCGGCAGGCGCGCTCTAGGCTGGCGCCCCTACCTTGCTACGCTCAGGAACACGCCTATGCACCTCATCGGCATGCTGGATTCGCCTTATGTCCGCCGCACGGCGGTATCCCTGCGGCTGATGGAGCTGCCCTTCACGCATGAGGCGGTGTCGGTGTTCCGCCATTTCGACCACTTCGCCACCATCAACCCGGTGGTGAAGGCGCCAACGCTGGTGACGGATAGCGGCATCGTGCTGATGGATTCGACGCTGATCCTCGACCATGCCGAGCGGCTGGCGGATCCCGCCCACTCGCTGGAGCCGAGCGACATCGCGGCGCATGCCCGCGGCCAACGGATTGTCGGCCTCGCCCTCGCCGCCTGCGAGAAGGCGGTGCAGATCGTTTATGAGCACAATCTGCGCCCGGCGGAGAAGCTACACCAGCCCTGGCTCGATCGCGTCGCCGGCCAGCTCGGGGCCGCTTTGCGCCTGCTCGACGCGGAACTGGCGGGAACGGAAGGCTGGCTGTTCGGCGAGCGCCCGATGCAGCCGGACGTCACCGCCGCCGTCGCCTGGACCTTCATCCGCCACAACGTGCCGGACCATCTGCCGGAAGGCGCGTATCCCGCGATCGTCGCGCTCTCGGCGCGGGCCGAGGCCCTGCCCGCCTTCACGGACTACCCGCACAGCGTCTGAGGGGGACGGCGCGGCGGCTCAGTAAAGGCCGCCGGTGCCGCTGCCGCCGATCGCGCGGTCGGCCTCGGGCGAGACGCCGATCGGATTGCCGGAGGCATCGGTGGCGCCGATGACCGAGTAGCTGTCCGGCGGCGCCGTGCCCGGCTTGAACGCTTCGAGGATCGAATTCTCGCCCGGCCCGGCACGCAGGCCGGTCTTCGGGTTGATCCGGATCAGCTTCATGCCCGGCGGCACGCGGAACGGCACGGCCGGGCGGTCGGCAAGCGCCACCTGCATGAAATCACGCACCACAGGCGCGGCGAGCAGGCCGCCGGTCGATCCCTTGCCCATCGGCTTGGGCGTATCGAAGCCGAGATAGACTGCCACGACCATGTCCGGGGTGAAGCCGACGAACCAGGCGTCCTTTTCTTCATTGGTGGTGCCGCTCTTGCCGGCCACCGGCTTGCCGATCGCCTTCAGCGCCGTGCCGGTGCCACGCTGCACCACGCCTTCCATCATCCCGACCATCTGATAGGCGGTCATCGGGTCGAGCACCTGCTCGCGCCGGTCGATCAGCGTCGGCTCGGGCTGGTCCTGCCACTGGGCGGCGTCGCAGCCCCGGCATTCGCGCTCGTCATGCTTGTAGATGGTCTTGCCGTAACGGTCCTGGATGCGGTCGATCAGCGTCGGCTTCACCCGCTTGCCGCCATTAGCGAAAATCGAGTAGCCGCCGGCCATGCGCATGGTTGTGGTCTCGCCCGCGCCCAGCGACATGGAGAGCACCGGCAGGAGATTATCGACGATGCCGAAACGCTTGGCGTAGTCGACAATGACCGGCATGCCGATATCGTTGGCCAGGCGCACGGTCATCACGTTGCGCGACTGCTCGAGGCCGAATCGCAGCGTCTGCGGGCCGTAGAACTTGCCGGAGTAGTTTTCCGGCCGCCACGTCGCCTGCCCGGCCTGGTTGAGCTCGAACGGCGCGTCGAGAACGATGCTCGACGGTGTGTAGCCATTGTCGATGGCGGCCGCGTAGACGAAGGGCTTGAAGGACGAGCCCGGCTGGCGCTGGGCCTGGGTGGCGCGGTTGAACTGGCTCTCGTCGAAGGAGAAGCCGCCGACCATGGCGAGCACGCGCCCGGTCCACGGGTCCATGGCGATGAGCGCGCCCTCGATGCGTGGCTGCTGGCGCAGGCGCCACTGGTCGGGCTTGCCCTGCACCTGCTCGACATAGACGACGTCGCCCGGCTTCAGGATGCTGGCGACGCCGCCCTTGGCGCCGCGCACCGCCCATTTCGCGCCATCGCCGGTGACCAGCCCGACATCGCGCTGCGAGGTGAGCACGCCCGAGCGGTCGCGCTGCGGCTGGAGGCCGATGCGCGCGCCCTGCGCGTCCGATTCGAGCACCACAGCGAGGCGCCAGGGAATGTCGGTGAAGGTGCGCACATCGGCGAGCCGGGCGCCCCAGTCGCCGGACGTATCGATACGGGTGACGACCCCGTGCCAGCCGCGCTGTTCGTCATAGCGGGTGAGGCCGGCGAGCAGCGACTCCTTGGCGATCTGCTGCAGCTTGGGGTTCAGCGTGGTGCGGACCGAGAGGCCGCCGCCATAGAGCTTGTCCTCGCCATAGCGCTCGAAGATCTCGCGGCGCACTTCCTCGGCGAAATACTCGGCGGAGAAGATATGCGCGCCGGTCGGGCGCACGACGACGGAGAGGTCGGTCGCCTTGGCCTCGGTCGCCTGCTGCTCGGTGATGTAGCCGTTCTCGGCCATGCGATCGATCACCCAGTTCCGGCGCTCGACCGCGGCCTCGTGGCGGCGGAACGGGTGGTAGTTGTTCGGGCCCTTGGGCAGCGCGGCGAGATAGGCCGCCTCGGCGATGGTGAGCTCCGAGACCGACTTGTCGAAATAGAGCAGCGAGGCGGCGGCGACGCCGTAGGAGCCGATGCCGAGATAGATCTCGTTCAGGTACAGCTCGAGGATCTTGTCCTTCGAGTAGGTCCGCTCGATGCGTAGCGCCAGCAGCGCTTCCTTGATCTTGCGGTCGAACGACACCTCATTGGTCAGGAGGAAGTTCTTGGCGACCTGCTGGGTGATGGTCGAGGCGCCCTGCGGGCGGCGGCCGGAGCCGTAATTCTGCACGAAGGCATAGGCGGCGCGGCCGATGCCGGTCACGTCGATGCCGCCATGGGAATAGAAATTCTTGTCCTCGGCCGAGATGAAGGCGTCGAGCACGAGCTTGGGAATGTTCTGGATCGGCAGATAGAGGCGCCGCTCCTTGGCGTATTCCGCGACCAGCGAGCCATCGCCCGCGTGGACGCGGGTCATCACCGGCGGCTCATAGTTCTGCAGCTGCGAGTAGTCCGGCAGATCCTGCGAGAACTTCCAGACGAAGTACCCCGCGACGGCGCCGCCGACCACGAACAGGATAGTGCCCAGGGCGAACAGAAAGCCCAAGAACCGCAGAAGCAGCCGCATGCGGCCGTGCCCTCTAAAGCTGGGACATCGCCCGCGCAACGCGCGATCCGAGTCCAATGATGTGACGTCGCCCGCGCCCCCTGTGGGGGGCAACTATGGCCGTATCGCGACCGTTCAGGGCGTGGCGCCGGCCGTTGGGTCACCCGGGGGGCGCCCCATGCTGGCCGGCAGCGCCATGGCCGGGCCGTCGGATGGCTTCTGAGCCGTGAAATAGGCGTTGATTGCGCTCACCATGGCATCGGTGACACTAGACTGCCAGTCCGCCGATGTCATGAGCTCCAGATCGCGCGTGCTGGAAAGATAGCCCAGCTCGAACAGCACGGACGGCACGTCGGGCGCCTTCAACACCTTGAAACCCGCCGATTTGAGCGGCGCCTTGTGCATCCGCGCGCTCTCCTGGACGCTGCCGACCAGCGTGCGCGCGAAATGGGCGGAAAAGTTCCGCGTTTCCCGCTGCGCGAGGTCGAACAGGATGCCGGCAACGTCGGCCGGCTCCTCGGAGAGGTCGAGACCGGCGATCATGTCCGCCTTGTTCTCCGAATCGGCGAGGCGCTGCGCCTCGGCGTCGGAAGCGCGGTCGGAGAGCGTGTAGATGGTCGCCCCGCGCGCATCACCATCGCGCGCCGAGAGCGAATCGGCGTGGAGCGAGATGAACAGCCGCGCATTGTTCTCGCGGGCAAAGCGCACCCGCTGGCCGAGCGCGACATAGGTGTCGCTGTCGCGCGTCAGCAACGGACGATACTTGCCGGAACGCTCCAGCTTCGCCTTGAGCTGCTGGGCGATGGCAAGCACGAGATCCTTTTCGGTGACACCGCGCGCCGCATTCACCGCACCGGAATCGATGCCGCCATGGCCGGGGTCGATCACGATGACCGGGCGCCGGTCGCCAGCGTCGGCCGCCTCGGCCGGGGGCACCTGCGCCTGGTCCGACTGACGCACCGGCGCGGCGACGGTCTTGAGGAAGCTCGCCCGATCGGTCTTCACGAGGTCGA
The DNA here is from genome assembly GCF_029760895.1 of Ancylobacter sp. WKF20. Classification (NCBI taxonomy): domain Bacteria; kingdom Pseudomonadati; phylum Pseudomonadota; class Alphaproteobacteria; order Hyphomicrobiales; family Xanthobacteraceae; genus Ancylobacter; species Ancylobacter sp. WKF20. Next base: position 624,415 of record NZ_CP121679.1, on the reverse strand, counting down.
TGACGAGGCGCGCGGGCTGGCCGTCCATCGGCTCCAGCACGAAGGCCTTGTCGATAGTGACGGGCGCGGCAACATCCATGACGATGCGGGCCTTGCCGGGGGCGAACAGGCCGAAGCGATAGGCGCTCACCAGTCCGCGCCCCTCCTGCCCCGCGCTCGCCGGCAGGGCGAAGACCACGCCGGGCACGTCGACCACCACGCGGTAAGGGTCCGCCAGGGTGAAGGCACCAAGCGGCACGGCGCGCGAGAGGTCGATGACGAGGCGCGTGCGCTCGCCATCGCCGGCAAGGCGCGCATCGGTGGCGACCGCCGGCTCGGTGCTGGCCGCCGGACTTGCGGCAGCGCTCGCGGCAGGCGCCTGCGCGGCCACGGGCAAGGCGACGCCGGCGCCCAGCAGCGCCGCCGACAATCCAAGCCCGAACATCGCCTTGCGCCAGTTCATCGTGTCTGGAAGCCTCCGGCAGGATCATGTGAGGGATATGGCGAGCGGGCGCCTCTCCCAGGGGTTTCTACCCGAAATAGGAACGGCTGGTTAACCCTTCCTTGCTGGCGCGGCGCTGACAGATGCGCGACGTGGCGCGCTGGCCACGCCGGCGACGACGCGGCCCGGACTCGATTGGGACACGATCCTTGCCAAATCGGCACGCATGCCGCTATTAAGAGCATGCATATGGTTCGCATTCCGGGTCGCTCGCTGGACGTCCGGCTTACGCGGTCCGACGGCGCGGGGCGTCCCTGATCCGGGTTGCCCGTCGACGGTCATGATTGGGCCCCTTCGCGGGCGCGTGGCCGAGAACAGCGGAACACGTTCCGCGCGCCGGGTACCGCTGTCGCCGACGTTGTTTCCGGGCCCCGGCCGCCGGACGGTCGCGCTCATTCGTCGCGCGCTGTCCCCCGGACACCGCCGCCATGTGCCTTGAGCCGGATCGCTCCCGATCGCGGCTTGCCCTGTTCGGTCGAGGAATGGACGGCAGCACACGATGACGCGTCAGCCGGCAAGTGCGGACCAGATGGCAGGCGGGCTTCTGCACCGCAGCCATGTCCGCCGGGCCGCGTTGCGCCTTCGCCGTCCGCGCCGCGTGATTGCGGCGTCATTTCCTTATTCCTTCCTGTTCAGCGACCTGTTTTCGGTCCGTCCTTACTGGCACGGCTTCCGCCGTCCGGCGTCCCAGCGGACGTCGACGCCGCCGTTGCCGCATATGAGAGTTCAATGGCCAACAAGATGCTCATCGACGCCACCCACCCGGAGGAGACCCGGGTTGTGGTGGTGCGCGGCAATCGAGTCGAGGAATTCGACTTCGAGGCCGCCAACCGCAAGCCGCTGCGCGGCAACATCTACCTCGCCAAGGTAACGCGGGTAGAACCTTCCCTGCAGGCCGCCTTCATCGAGTATGGCGGCAACCGGCATGGCTTCCTCGCCTTCAGCGAGATCCATCCCGATTATTACCAGATCCCGGTCGCCGACCGGCAGGCCCTGCTCGACGAGGAAGAGCGCCAGCAGCGCAAGGAAGCCGAGGCCGAGAACGAGGACAAGCCGAAGGGCCGCGTCCGCCGTGGCCGTGGCGCCGCCAAGGATGCGAGCGGCGACGAGACCGTCTCCGAAGCCGCTTCCGACGACAGCGAGGACGCCGCCGAGGAAAAGCCGCGCGGCCGCAACCGCCGTCGCCCCTCCGCGCAGGCCTCGTCCGATGACGAAGGCGGCGGCGAGGTCGAGGAAATCGCCGGCGAGGAAGAAGTCGTCGAGCAGGTCGGTTCCGACGACGCGCTGGAGGAAGTTCCCGAGCGCGGCGCGCCGCGCGTGCGGGCCCGCCAGTACAAGATCCAGGAAGTCATCAAGCGCCGGCAGATCATGCTGGTGCAGGTCGTCAAGGAAGAGCGCGGCAACAAGGGCGCGGCGCTCACCACCTATCTGTCGCTCGCCGGCCGCTATTCGGTGCTGATGCCGAACACCGCCCGTGGCGGCGGCATTTCGCGCAAGATCACCTCGGCTGACGACCGCAAGCGCCTCAAGGAAGTCGCCTCCGATCTCGACGTGCCGGAGGGGATGGGCGTCATCCTGCGCACCGCCGGCGCGAACCGCACCAAGACCGAGATCAAGCGCGACTTCGAGTATCTCCTGCGCCTGTGGGAGAATGTGCGCGAGCTGACCCTCGGCTCGACCGCCCCCTCGCTGGTCTATGAGGAAGGCTCGCTGATCAAGCGCTCGATCCGCGACCTCTACAACAAGGACATCGACGAGGTTCTGGTCTCCGGCGACGAGGGCTATCGCGAGGCCAAGGACTTCATGCGCATGCTCATGCCGAGCCATGCGAAGAACGTGAAGCCCTACAAGGAGTTGCAGCCGATCTTCACCCGCTTCGGGGTGGAGAGCCAGCTCGACGCGATGTTCCTGCCGCAGGTCCAGCTCAAGTCCGGCGGCTATCTCGTCATCAATCCGACCGAGGCGCTGGTCTCGATCGACGTGAACTCGGGGCGCTCGACACGCGAGCACAATATCGAGGACACGGCGCTCAAGACCAACCTTGAAGCCGCCGAAGAGGTGGCCCGCCAGCTGCGCCTGCGCGACCTTGCCGGTCTCGTCGTGATCGACTTCATCGACATGGACGAGAAGCGCAACAACCGGGCGGTCGAGCGCAAGCTCAAGGACTGCCTGAAGAACGACCGCGCGCGCATCCAGCTTGGCCGCATCTCGCATTTCGGCCTGATGGAGATGAGCCGCCAGCGCATCCGCACCGGCGTGCTGGAAAGCTCCACCGAGGTCTGCCCGCATTGCGGCGGCACCGGCCATGTGCGCTCCTCGCCCTCGGTCGCGCTGCAGCTTCTGCGCGCCGCGGAGGACATTCTCCAGCGCTCCAACACCCATAACCTCATCGTCCGCACCCGGACGGAGAACGCGCTCTATGTGCTCAACCACAAGCGCGGGCATCTGCATGAGCTGGAAGCGCGCTTCGGCGTCTCCATCACCATCAGCGCCGACCCGACGCTGACCGGCCTCACGCCCTTCGCCATCGACAAGGGCGAGGCGGTGCCGAACCCGATTCCCCTGCCCCGCCCGGCGGAAATCATCCCCGAACCCGAAGACATCGAGCTGGATGCCGTCGATGAGCCCGAGGACGAGGAAGAGACCGCTGTTCAGGAGCCCCGCGAGGCGCGCGAGCCCCGCGAACCCCGTCCTGCCGCTGCGACGGCCGAAGCCAATGGCGATGCCGCCACGGCCGAGGGCAACAAGCGTCGCCGTCGTCGTCGGCGTCGTCGGCGTGGCGGCCAGAATGGCGAGAACGGTCATCGCTCCAGCGAGAATGGCGGGCAGGAGACGGCCGGCGCCGAGTTCGAGGACGATGGCGACGATAATGGCGACGAGGGCGAGTCGGGCACGGACAACGTGACCGAGGCGACCGAGACCGCCGTGATCGAGACGGTCGCCGAGTTTGCGACTGACGCGCCGGTTGCCAGCGATGTCCAGGCCGAGACCACTGAGGCGGCGCCCGTCGCCAGCGACGAGGTTGCGGCCGAGGAGCCGGCTGCCGAGGACGCCAAGCCGCGTCGCGGTCGTCGTGGTGGTCGTCGCACCCGTGGTGCCAAGACCGAGGCGGACGCTGCGGCCGAGAGCACGGCGGTCGAGGCGACGACCGAGGCTGCTGCCGAGGCAACTTCGGAAGCAGCGGCCGAGACTCCCGTCGAGGCCGCGCCGGTCAAGGCAACCGAAGCCAAGCCGCGCCGTCGCCGCTCGACTGTACGCGAACCCGCCCCGGTCGTCGTGACCGAGGAAAGCGTGGCGGTGACGCCGGAGACGCCCGCCACCGAGGCGGCCACGGACGCGCCCGCCCCGGAAATCGCGTCGGTGGAGGCCTCCAGCGAGGCCGCCGTTGAGACGGCCCCGGCCGAGACCGCGCCGGTCGAGACAGCTCCCGCCGCCCCTGAGCCGGACCGTCCGCGCCGCACCGGCTGGTGGCAGCGCAAGATCTTCGGCGAGTGAGCCTGACGGCTCCCCGTCGCACCAAGCAAAACGGCGCCTCACGGCGCCGTTTTTCGTTTCAGGGTTGAAGCCTCCGGGCGCAGCGCGCTCAGGCGCGCAGCGCGGCGGCGTTGTCGTCGGCCCATTGCGCGACGCTGCGCGGGGCGACGCCGGTAAGGGTGGCCACATCATCGGTCACCAGCGCGGTCCAGCCTTCGCGCACCGGGTAGAAGATCGAGGCGAGGAAGGTGGCATAGTCCTGCGCCACGCCCGCCCCGGTGAGGATGCCGATGAAGGTGGCATCGTCCACCGCCTGATAGGCGACCGGCTTGCCGAGAACCGCGCTGAGGATCGCCGCCGCCTCGCCATAGCCCAGCGCCGCCGGGCCGGTGAGGTTGAACGCCTTGCCGTCAAAGTCTGTGCTGGTCAGCGCCGCCGCCGCGCTGGCGGCAATGTCGCGCGCGTCGATGAAGCTGGACTTCCCCTCGCCCGCCGGCACGGCGATGACGCCGGCATGGTCGATGCCCGGCTTCCAGTAGGTGATGAAGTTGTCGGTGAACCAGTTCGGCCGCAGCAGCACATAAGGCACGCCGGATTTCTCGATGGCGATCTCGACCTGGCGGTACGGGATCGAATCATCGGCATCGACGCCGAAAACGCTCTGGAAGACGATCTTCACCTTGCGCGCCACCGCCGCCTCAACCACCGGCAGGAGAAGCTCGGTCGTCGCGGTATTGCCGCTCGCCAGCAGCAGATAGAGCCGATCGACGCCCTCAAAGGCGGGGCCGAAGGTGGCCGGGTTGGCATAGTCGAACACCACGCCTTCCGCGCCCGCCACGGCCTTGCCACTGCGCGAGGCCGCCTTGACCGCCACGCCCTTGGCCAGCAGCGCCGCCACCAGCGGCCGCCCGACCGTGCCGGTCGCGCCGAGCACGAGAACCTTGCCTGTCATCTTCACTCTCCTTAGTATAGAACGGAAACCATGTATCGTTTGGAGACATACTTCCTTCCATACAGCGGCAAAAGAGAGCACTTTCAGGTCACAAGGTGGCCGTTGGGTAACCGTCCCGGCCGATCGGAGCCACGATGAACGTCGCCAACCCGCGTTTCGACGTCTATGAGGACCGCTGCCCGACGCGGCTGGTGCTGGATCGGCTCGCCGACAAATGGGCGCTGCTGCTCATGCTGCGGCTGACCGACGGGCCGCTGCGCTTCAACCAGCTCAAGCGCGACATCAAGGGCATCTCGCAAAAGGTGCTGTCGCAGACGCTGAAGAAGCTGGAGCGCGACGGGCTGGTGACGCGCACCGTCTATCCCACCGTGCCGGTGACGGTGGAATACGCCCTCACCCCGCTGGCGGCGACGCTGCGCGAGCCGGTGGAGGCGCTGACGCGCTGGGCGGAGACGCACATGCCCGCCATCGCCGCCGCGCAGCAGGCCTATGATGCGGGGATCGAGACGCGCTGACCGGGCTCAGCCGCGCCGCAGGAAATCGCCGATCCGCTCCACCGCCTCGGCCATCTCGGCCGGCGCGCCGGCATAGGAGAGTCGCAGATAATGGTGGCCGCGATGCGGGTCGAAATCGACGCCGGGCGTCGCCGCCACATGCGCCTCATCGAGAAGGCGCCGGGCGAAGGCGGCGGAATCGTCGGTAAAGCGCGACACGTCGGCATAGAGATAGAACGCACCGTCCACGGGGAGGAACTCCGGCAGCCCGGCCTTGGGCAGGCCCTGCGTCAGGATCAGCCGGTTCTCCTCATAGCCGTGCTTGACCGCCTCCATCTCGGCCGCGCCGTCAAAGGCCGCCTCGGCGGCTATCTGCGAGAGGGTGGGCACGGAGATCATCAGGTTCTGCTGCAACCGCTCTACCGCGCGCACCAGCGGCGCCGGCATCACCATCCAGCCGACCCGCCAGCCGGTCATGCAGAAATATTTCGAGAAGGAATGGATGATCGCCGCCTCAGGGCTGATCGCCGCCGCCGTGGCGGCCGGGAAGGCATAGTCCAGCCCGTGATAGATCTCGTCCGAAATGAAGCGGATGCCGAGGCTTTCGGCGGTGGCGATCAGCTCGGCGAGCGCCTCCGGGCGCATCATCGTGCCAGTCGGGTTGGCCGGGCTCGCCACCAGAATGCCCTTGAGCGGCGTGCGGGCATGGGCGGCGCGCAGCGCCTCGGGCGTGATGACCCAGCGCGAGGCGGCATCCGTCTCGATCAGCACCGGCTCGCAGCCGAGCGCCGTCAGGATATGGCGATAGGGCGGATAGCCGGGATTGGCGATCGCCACCCGGTCGCCCGCTTCGAACATCGAGAGGAAGGCGAGCAGGAACCCGGCTGACGACCCCGTCGTCACGACGACGCGCGCCGGGTCGAGATCGAGCCCATAGGTCTCGCCATAATGGCGGGCGATGCGGGCGCGCAGCCCCGGCAGGCCGAGCGCGGTGGTGTAGCCGATGCGCCCATGCTCCAGCGCGCGCTTTGCCGCCTCGCGGGCGGTGTGCGGGGCCGGCGCGGCGGGCTGGCCGACCTCCATATGGATGACCCGCCCGCCCTCGGCCTCGATGCGCGCCGCCCGCTCCATCACGTCCATGACGATGAAGGGCGCGATGTCGCTGCGCCGCGAGGCGCCGGCAAGGAGGATGGCGGCGTCCACGGGAGAGGTGGCGCGTGATGCGGTCATGTTGCTCAACCTTGCCGTTCCGCCGTATCCGCGCCGCAATCTCCGGCTGGTCTCGGGCTACGTTCAATGGAAGATGATCCGCGGATGACTTGACCCTGTCGTCACGACAGCGTCAGGTCGCCCGCACATTGCTGCGTTCGATGGATGATGCCTCTGCTGCGCCTTGACAACCCCTCGCTTCGGCTGACGCACCGTCCCGCTGGCCGTGGTCGCCGTTTGGCCCACCGCTCGGGTGGGCGTGGCCTGCTGCGCGGGCTGGCGACCGGCCTTGGCTTTCTCGCCGTTGGCGCGCTCGACATGCAGCCGGCGCTGGCGCAATCCAAGCGCAACCCAACGATCATCCGCGACGCGGAGATCGAGACGCTGATGCGCGATTACACCCGCCCGATCTTCAAGGTGGCGGGGCTCACGCAGCAGAACATCCAGGTCGTCCTGATCGGCGACGATTCGTTCAACGCCTTCGTGGCCGACGGCAAGCGCATCTTCATCAACACCGGCACGCTCAAACAGTCGGCGACGCCGAACGAGGTCATCGGCGTTCTCGCCCATGAGACCGGCCACATCGCCGGCGGCCACCTCGCGCGCATGCGCCAGCAGATCGAAAACGCGCAGACCGCCGCCATTGTCGGCATGCTGCTCGCCGCGGGCGGCATGGCGGCAGGCGTGTCCACCGGCTCCAATATAGGCGGCACCGCCGGCGCGGGCGCGATGACGATGCCGCAGGAGATCGTGCGGCGCTCGCTGCTGGCCTATCAGCGCAGCGAGGAGCAGGCCGCCGACCGCTCGGCCCTCAGCTATCTCAACGCGACCAAGCAGTCGCCGGCGGGGATGCTGAAGACCTTCGAGCGGCTGCAGAACGACCAGATGTTCATCAGCCAGCGAATCGACCCCTACGCGATCAGCCATCCCATGGCGGCCGAACGCATCGCGGTGCTGGAAGACCTCGCGCATAAGAGCCCCTATTTCGACGTCAAGGATCCGCCGGAGCTGCAGGCCCGCCACGACATGATGCGGGCCAAGCTGGTCGGCTACACCCAGACGCCGGACGGCGTGGCGCGCATCTACGGCCCGCAGGGCAACACGCTGCCGGCGCGCTATGCGCGGGCGATCTCGGCCTATCGCTATGGCAACATCAACGACGCGATCCGCCAGATCGACGCGCTCATCGCCGAGCAGCCGCGCAACCCCTATTTCTATGAGATCAAGGGCCAGGCCTATCTGGAAGCCGGCCGCGGGCGCGACGCCATCGGCCCGCTGCGCCGCGCGGTCGAGCTGTCCGACGGCAACCCGCTCATCCGCATGCTGCTCGGCCAGGCGCTGATCGCCACCAACGACAAGAGCCTGATGGACGAGGCGGTGCGCGAGCTCAATTTCGGCCTGCAGCGCGAGCCCTCCTCGCCGATCGGCTGGCGCTACCTCGCCATGGCCTATGGCCAGCGCGGCGACTACCCCAATGCCGACCTCGCCTCCGCCCAGTCCGCCCTGCTCAGCGGCGAGTACAGGCTGGCGCGCGAACTGGCGACGCGGGCCAAGACCAAGTTCCCGCTCGGCTCGCCCGGCTGGCTGAAGGCCGACGACATCCTCAATTTCAAGCCGCCGCAAGAAGCCATGCGGCGCAAGCCAACACCGTAACGGAGAGACACATGCCGCTCACCCTTCTTAGCCGCGCCGGCCGCAGGCTCATTGCCGCGAGCCTTGTCGCGAGCCTCGCGATCGGCATGGGCGTCGCTCCGGCCGCGGCGCTCGACGACGCGCAGCGCAAGGAATTCGAAGGCGTCATCCGGGAGTACCTGATCAAGAATCCCGAGGTGATCCAGGAAGCCATCATGGAGCTGCAGAAGCGCCAGGCGGCGCAGGAGTCGAACCAGCGCCAGCAGGCGCTCACCACCATGAAGCCCCTGGTGTTCGATTCCCCGCGCGGCGTGGTCATTGGCAACCCCACGGGCGACGTCACGCTGGTCGAGTTCTTCGATTACAATTGCGGCTATTGCCGCCGGGCGCTGGCCGACATGCAGCAGCTCATGAAGGGCGACCCCAAGCTCAAGGTCGTGCTGAAGGAATTCCCGGTGCTCGGACCCGGCTCGGTGGAGGCCGCGCAGGTCGCCGTCGCCGTACGCCTCACCGCGCCGGACAAGTACTATGCCTTCCACGAGAAGCTGCTGAGCGAGCGCGGTCAGGCCAACAAGGCCAAGGCGCTGGAGGCCGCCACGGCGGTCGGCATCGACAAGGCGGCGCTGGAGAAGGCGCTGGCCAACCCCGAGGTCAACGCCACGCTGCAGGAGAACCTTCAGGTCGCCGATGCGCTCGGCATCGACGGCACGCCCTCCTATGTAGTGGGCGACGCGGTGATCGTCGGCGCGGTCGGCCACGACCAGATCAAGAGCGCCGTGGATTCCGTGCGGAGCTGCGGCAAGACCCAGTGCTGAGCCCAATCAGGCGGGCGCGTGGAGCTGGTGAACGGCCCCATTGCCGGCCGCCGGCCACGACAGCGGCCCCCACGGCGCGATTCGCCGCTGGGGGTTACTGCGCCCGCATGCGCGCCGGGGCTTGGCGTTCACGCGGGCTTTGCCTATAACCCCGCGGCTGCCCGGCACGCGCCGGGCGGAACCTGGCTCTTTGAGGCGCGATGACGGACACCGTCCACGTCCTGAACGGACCGAACCTGAACCTGCTCGGCACGCGCGAGCCGGAGGTGTATGGCCGTGCGACGCTGGCGGATGTCGAAGCCGCCTGCCGCGCCGCCTGCGATCGACACGGGCTCGGCCTCGTGTTCCGCCAGACCAACCATGAGGGCGAGTTGGTCACCTGGCTGCAGGAAGCGCGCGGGAGCCTCGGCGTCGTGCTCAATGCCGCCGCCTATACCCACACTTCCGTCGCCCTTGGGGACGCCATCAAGGCCGTCGGCCTCAATGTCGTCGAAGTCCACTTGTCCAACGTCTTCGCGCGCGAAGCCTTCCGCCATCATTCCTATATTTCGCCGGTCGCCCGTGGGGTGATCTGCGGCCTAGGGATCGACGGCTACCGGCTCGCCATAGACGCGCTGGCCGCCGCCCGCGTGAACTGAGGGGGACGGGGCGACCGTCACGGGATCATGATGAAAACCAACAAGCCGAACATCGACCCCGCGCTGGTGCGCGAGATCGCCAACCTCCTCTCCGAGAGCGACCTCACGGAGATCGAAGTCCAGCACGAGGATCTGCGTATCCGCGTCGTGCGCGCCGCGCCGACCGTGTATGCCGCGCCCGCGCCGGTGGCCGTCGCCGCTGCGCCTGTTGCCGCGGCTTCGGTTGCCGCCGCCGCGCCTGTCGCAGCGGTGAGCGACGATCCGGCCAAGCATCCCGGCGTCGTGCCCTCGCCGATGGTCGGCACCGCCTATCTCGGCCCGGAGCCGGGCGCCCGCTACTTCATCGAGGTCGGCTCGGTGGTGAAGGAAGGCCAGACCCTCCTCATCGTCGAGGCGATGAAGACGATGAACGCCATTCCCGCGCCGCGCGCGGGCACTGTCACCCGCATTCTCGTGGATAACGCGCAGCCGGTCGAATATGGCGAGCCGCTCGTGATCATCGAGTGAGGAGCGCCTGATGTTCGGCAAGATTCTCATCGCCAATCGCGGCGAGATCGCGCTCCGGGTGCTTCGCGCCTGCAAGGAGCTCGGCATCGCCACCGTGGCGGTGCACTCCACCGCCGACGCCGACGCCATGCATGTGAAGCTCGCCGATGAGAGCGTCTGCATCGGCCCGCCGCCCGCCAAGGACAGCTACCTCAACATCCCCGCTTTGCTCGCCGCCTGCGAGATCACGGGCGCCGAGGCGGTGCATCCGGGCTACGGCTTCCTGTCGGAAAATGCGCGTTTCGCCGAGATCCTGATCGACCACGGCGTCGCCTTCATCGGGCCCAAGCCCGAGCATATCCGTATCATGGGCGACAAGATCGAGGCCAAGCGGACCGCCAAGAAGCTCGGCATCCCCTGCGTGCCCGGCTCGGAAGGCGGCATCACCTCGGATGACGAGGCGGCCCGCGTCGCCGAGGAAATCGGCTTCCCCGTGCTCATCAAGGCCGCCGCTGGCGGTGGCGGGCGTGGCATGAAGGTCGCCCGCGCCCCGGACGAGCTGTCCTCCGCGCTCTCCCAGGCCCGCTCGGAAGCCCGTGCCGCCTTCGGCGACGACGCGGTCTATATCGAGAAGTATCTCGGCACGCCCCGCCACATCGAGATCCAGGTGCTCGGCGACGGCCAGGGCAACGCCATCCATCTCGGCGAGCGTGACTGCTCGCTGCAGCGCCGGCATCAGAAGGTGTGGGAGGAAGCCCCCTCCCCGACCATCACCGCCGAGCAGCGCGCCCGCATAGGCGAGACCGTCGCCCAGGCGATGCGCGACATGAAGTATCTCGGCGCGGGCACCATCGAGTTCCTGTACGAGAATGGCGAGTTCTACTTCATCGAGATGAACACCCGCATCCAGGTGGAGCATCCGGTGACCGAGGCGATCACCGGCATCGACCTGATCGCCGAGCAGATCCGCGTCGCCGCCGGCCAGCCGCTCGGCATCCGGCAGGAAGATGTGGTGCTGAACGGCCACGCCATCGAGTGCCGCGTGAATGCCGAGCACCCGCGCACCTTCCGCCCCTCGCCGGGCAAGATCTCCTACTGGCACACGCCGGGCGGGCTCGGGGTGCGCGTCGATTCGGCGGTCTATCAGGGCTATTCGATCCCGCCCTATTACGACAGCATGATCGGCAAGCTGATCGTCCACGCCAAGTCGCGCGAGGAATGCCTCAACCGCCTGCGCCGGGCGCTCAACGAGTTCGTGGTGGAGGGCATCGAGACCACGCTGCCGCTGTTCCGCGAGCTGGTCGAGAACCCCGACATCAAGCGCGGCGCCTATGACATTCACTGGCTGGAGCACTTCCTGGCCGCTGGCGAGCCGGGCTCCTGAGCCGGGCGACACCGCCTGCACACGACCATCATGGCCGGGCTCGTCCCGGCTATTTCTTTTGCGGCCGCCGCTTCCCCAATCGCTGAGCCGATTGTGAGCGGTCGCGGGCGCCGGCGCCTTCACAGCGCCGTCCATCTCCGTCATTCTGGCGTCATGTCACGCCCGCGCGAACATCAGGTCGAGATCACGCCCGAAGTCCTGCTGAAGGCCTATGCCTGCGGCATCTTCCCCATGGCCGAGAGCGCCGACGATCCCGGCCTCTACTGGATCGAGCCGGAGCGGCGCGGCGTCATCCCGCTCGACGATTTCGCCATTTCCAGCCGCCTCGCCCGCACCGTGCGCTCCGATCGCTTCGAGGTGCGTATCGACTACGACTTCGAGGCGGTGATCGATGGCTGCGCTGCCCCGGCGGACGGGCGCGGCTCGACCTGGATCAACCGGCGCATCCGCAAGCTCTATTGCGACCTCTATGAGCGCGGCCACTGCCACTCGGTCGAAACGTGGGAGAATGGCGTGCTGGTCGGCGGGCTCTACGGGGTGCGGCTCGGCCGGGCCTTCTTCGGCGAGAGCATGTTCCACACCGCGCGCGATGCCTCGAAGGTGGCGCTGGTGCATCTGGTGGCGCGGCTGCGCAAGGGCGGCTTCACCCTGCTCGACACGCAGTTCGTGACCGATCATCTGCGCAGCTTCGGCGCGATCGAGGTCACGCGCCGGCACTATCACCGGCTGCTGACGCAGGCGCTGGAAGGCGAGGGTGATTTCTACTGCTGGCCGCCGGGCGAGGCGATCACCGGCGCTGTCTGCTTGCAGTCGGTCAGCCACACATCATAGATCGGGTGCTCGACGCCGTGCAGGCCGGGGCTGGAGGCGAACATCCAGCCACTGAACAGCGGCTGCACCTTCCCGTCCAGCGTGATCTCCTGAACCTGGACGAAGCCGGTGGTGTTCTGTGACTCGGTCACCGGCCGCGTGTAGCAGGCGCGCGGGGTGATGCGCAGCGCGCCGAACTGCACGGTCTCGTTCACCGCCACGTCGAAGGAGATGATGCGGCCGGTGATCTTGTCGAGGCCGGAGAACACGGCGGTCTTGTTCACCACCTTCTCAGCCGGGGGCTGCACCACCTCAATGTCGCCGCTCGGGCCGACCGTCGCCTGGCCGGGCACGTCCGGCTGGGCCGGGGCGGGCTGGCGCACCTCGCCGCCTTCGGGCGGGGCCATGATGGAGGGCACGCCGGCGCCGCCGGGCGGAGGCGAATCGGGATTGGTCACCGCGCCGGGCGGCGGGGCGAGCGGCTGCGATTCCACCCCGCCCTGCCAGCTCTGCTGGGCAGCCAGCGGCGCGCTCAGCGCGAGCGATGCCGCAGTGGCGAGAAGGAGGATACGCATCGGGGCGGAAAGCATCGCAAGGCCTCGGAAATCGCGCGCCGGCCGGGGCGCGCGCCTCGCGTCAAGATGCGGGGCAATGCGGCGATGTCGGGGCGGGCCCGCGCGAAAGCCGGTGCGGAGACCGGAACAGGACAGGCTCACCCGCGACGGTTCACTCGGGCGTCCACGCCTTGTAGTCGCCGGTGACGGCGGGGCGGTGGCCGAAGCCGACAGTGGAGCCGGCCGGGCGATAGGCCGCCGGGGTGCCGGTCGGGTTGGCGCGGTGCGGCTTTTCCCACTCGCGCGCGACATAGGTTTCCTGCGAGGGCGGGACATCGCTGCGCTGGTGCATCCAGGCGTGCCAGCCCGGCGGAATGGCGGTCGCCTCGGCGGGGCCGTTGAAGATCACCCAGCGGCGCTCGAAGCCCAGCGCTGGGTCGATCTTGCCGCCCTTGGTCCGGTAGTACTTGTTGCCCTGCTCATCGGTGCCGACGAATTCACCGTGGCGCCACGTATGGAAACGCGTGCCCATGGTCTGGCCGTTCCACCAGGTGAAGGTCTCGGTGAGGAAGTCGGAAAGCTTCACGGAAATCGTCCCTGCGCCGGCTGGAAGATGGGGCGGAACATGCCACCCGGACCGCCCGGTGTCCAGCGCGGGCAAGCCTTGCGGGCACCTAACCCACCTGAACGCGCCCTCGCGCGCCCGCGTGAGAGCGTGCGCCTCACGTAATTGTGGACAGATCGTCCTTCGTGGCGGCGGCCCCAATGACCTGTCACAAAGCGCCGCCCACCGCTTATTGGCCGCGGGTGAGATCCATGCCCGTCTTCCCCGCTGTCCACCGGCCGGGAGGACGCCTTGCGTCTGGACTCTCGGCGCGAATCCGCGCGTCATAGACCACTAATGGGTGGAAGTGCGGGTGCGCACACACCACATACGAGATGTAGGGCTTTGTTTACGAGTGCCCACTATCTCTTGACGTCACACGTAGAGTCGTACAGGTTGCGTTTCGTCCCCGACTGCGGCGGCAAGCCGACGACCCGGGGGCAAATCCAAGCCTGATGCGTTGCGATTTCGGTCTTCTGGCCGAGAGCCGACAACGCATGTCCGGGCTTTGGAACACGGAAACGATAGGCGCCAGCGGCGGTTGTTTTCGTGAGGGACTGACGGGGACGCGCTCGGACGGAGATTCGAGCCAATTCATATTCGAGTGCGCCGGACGGGGCGCACCGCGAACCGGGGACGACGATCATGCGCATCGAGCGCCGCTACACCAAGGCCGGCCAGTCACCTTACGCTTCCATGGCGTTCCGCAAGGCGACGAGCGAAATTCGCAATCCCGACGGGTCGGTGGTGTTCCGCCTCGAAGGCATCGACGTGCCCGAGCACTTCTCGCAGGTCGCCACCGACATTCTCGCGCAGAAGTATTTCCGCAAGGCCGGCGTCCCCGCGCGGCTGAAGAAGGTCGAGGAGGAGACCGTCCCCTCCTTCCTCTGGCGCGGCGCGGCCGATGAGAAGGCCCTCGGCGGCCTCCCCGAGAAGGAGCGCTATATCGGCGAGATCGACGCGCGGCAGGTCTTCGACCGCCTCGCCGGCACCTGGACCTATTGGGGCTGGAAGGGCGGCTATTTCGATTCGGAAGTCGACGCCCAGGCCTTCTTCGACGAGCACCGCTACATGCTGGCCATGCAGATGGCCGCGCCCAACTCGCCGCAGTGGTTCAACACCGGCCTGCACTGGGCCTATGGCATTGACGGCCCCAGCCAGGGCCATTTCTACGTCGATTATGTCACCGGCAAGCTGACCCGCTCGAAGTCCTCCTACGAGCACCCGCAGCCGCATGCCTGCTTCATCCAGTCCGTGGGCGACGACCTCGTGAATGAGGGCGGCATCATGGATCTGTGGGTGCGCGAGGCGCGCCTGTTCAAGTATGGCTCGGGCACCGGCTCCAACTTCTCGGCGCTGCGCGGCGAGGGCGAGAAGCTCTCCGGCGGCGGCCGCTCCTCCGGCCTCATGTCGTTCCTGAAGATCGGCGATCGCGCCGCCGGCGCCATCAAGTCGGGCGGCACCACCCGCCGCGCCGCCAAGATGGTCGTGGTCGACGTCGATCACCCGGACATCGAGACCTATGTCGACTGGAAGGTGAAGGAGGAGCAGAAGGTCGCTGCTCTCGTCACCGGCTCCAAGATCGTCGCCAAGCACATGAAGGCCGTGATGAAGGCCTGCGTGAACTGCGAGGGCGACAATGGCGATTGCTACGACCCGGAGAAGAACCCGGCGCTGAAGCGCGAGATCCGCGCCGCCAAGAAGGCGCTGGTGCCGGAGAACTACATTCACCGCGTCATCCAGTTCGCCAAGCAGGGCTACACCGACATCGACTTCCCGATCTACGACACGGATTGGGATTCCGAGGCGTATCTCACCGTCTCCGGCCAGAACTCGAACAATTCGGTGCGGGTCGATGACGACTTCCTCACCGCGGTCGAGGCCGATGGCGACTGGAACCTCACCTCGCGCATCACCGGCAAGGTGACGAAGACTCTCAAGGCCGCCGAGCTTTGGGAGAAGATCGGCCACGCCGCCTGGGCCTGCGCCGATCCGGGCATCCAGTTCCACACCACCATCAATGACTGGCACACCTGCCCGGCCGCCGGCCCGATCCGCGCGTCCAACCCGTGCTCCGAGTACATGTTCCTCGACGACACGGCGTGCAATCTCGCCTCGCTGAACCTGCTGCAGTTCCGCAACGCCGACGGCACCTTCGACGTGGCGAGCTATGAGCACGCCTGCCGCCTGTGGACCGTGGTGCTCGAAATCTCGATCCTGATGGCGCAGTTCCCCTCGAAGGAGATCGCCAAGCTCTCCTACGAGTACCGCACCCTCGGCCTCGGCTACGCCAATATTGGCGGCCTGCTGATGACCTCCGGCATCCCCTATGACTCGGACGAGGCCCGCGCCTATTGCGGCGCCCTCACCGCGATCATGACCGGCGTCGCCTATGCCACCTCGGCCGAGATGGCCAAGGAGCTCGGCCCGTTTGCAGGCTACAAGCCCAACGCGACCGAGATGCTGCGCGTGATGCGCAACCACCGCCGCGCCGCTTATGGCGAGAAGGGTGGCTATGAGGGGCTGAACACCAACCCCGTGCCGCTCGACCACGCCAAGGTGCCGGAGCCGATCCTCATCGAGCGCGCCAAGGCGACCTGGGACCAGGCGATTGCCCTCGGCGAGGCCCATGGCTACCGTAATGCCCAGACCACGCTGCTCGCGCCCACCGGCACGATCGGCCTCGTCATGGATTGCGACACCACCGGCATCGAGCCCGACTTCGCGCTGGTGAAGTTCAAGAAGCTGGCCGGCGGCGGCTACTTCAAGATCATCAACCGCGCCGTGCCGGAGGCGCTGCGCACGCTTGGCTATTCCGAGAGCCAGCTCGCCGAGATCGAAGCCTATGCCGTCGGCCATGGCTCGATCACCCAGGCGCCGGCCATCAACCATGGCTCGCTGCGCGCCAAGGGCTTTGACGACGCGATGCTCGCCAAGGTCGATGGCAGCGTGAAGAGCGCCTTCGACATCAAGTTCGTCTTCAACCGCTGGACGCTCGGCGACGAGGCGCTGGCCAAGCTCGGCGTACCCGCCGACAAGCTGATCGATCCCGCCTTCGACCTGCTGACCTTCCTCGGCTTCTCGAAGAAGGACATCGAGGCCGCGAACATCCATGTCTGCGGTGCCATGACCCTGGAGGGCGCGCCCTTCCTCAAGGTCGAGCACTACCCGGTGTTCGACTGCGCCAATCCGTGCGGGCGCATCGGCAAGCGCTACCTCTCGGTCGAAAGCCACATCCTGATGATGGCGGCGGCGCAGCCCTTCCTCTCGGGCGCGATCTCCAAGACCATCAACATGCCGAACGACGCGACGGTGGAGGACTGCAAGCAGGCCTACATGCTGTCCTGGCGCCTGGCGCTGAAGGCCAACGCGCTCTACCGCGACGGCTCCAAGCTCTCCCAGCCGCTCAACTCGCAGCTCGTCTCTGACGAGGATGACGAGGAGGACGCGCTCGAGGCCCTGCTGGAGAAGCCCGCCGCCGCGCGCGCCACGCAGATCACCGAGAAGATCGTCGAGAAGGTCATCGAGCGCGTGGTCGCCATCCGCGACCGCGAGAAGATGCCCGATCGCCGCAAGGGCTACACCCAGAAGGCGGTCGTCGGCGGCCACAAGGTCTATCTGCGCACCGGCGAATATGATGATGGCCGCCTCGGCGAGATCTTCATCGACATGCACAAGGAAGGCGCGGCGCTGCGCTCCTTCATCAACAACTTCGCCATCTCGGTGTCGCTGGGTCTCCAGTACGGCGTGCCGCTGGAGGAGTATGTCGACGCCTTCACCTTCACCCGCTTCGAGCCCGCCGGCCCGGTGCAGGGCAACGACACGATCAAGTACGCGACCTCGATCCTCGACTACATCTTCCGCGAGCTGGCCGTGTCCTATCTCGCCCGCAACGACCTCGGCCATGTCGATCACAGCGAGTCGAACTTCGACGCGCTCGGCAAGGGCGTGGACGAAGGCAAGGCGGCGCCCGGCGTTACCCCGGCCTCGCGCATGGTCTCCAAGGGCCTGACGCGCGGCCGCTCGGTCGGGCTGATGGTGGTGCCGGCCGGCTCCACCGTGACCCCGGCTTCCGCGCAGGCGACCTCGAACGTCACCGCCCTGCGCGGTGCCGTTCAGGGCGCGACCGCCCTCAAGGCGGAGCCGGAGATCGAGGAAGACGAGGCGCTCGGCGCCACCGACGCCCTGCCCTGGGCCACCCCGGCCGCGGCCCCCGCCGCTGCCGCTGGCCCGAGCAAGTCGGAAGCCCGCGCCATCGCCCGCGCCAAGGGCTATGAGGGCGAGTCCTGCCCCGAGTGCCAGAACTTCACCATGGTGCGCAACGGCACCTGCCTGAAGTGCGAGACCTGCGGCTCGACGACCGGCTGCAGCTGAGGCTTCGGCTTAACCGACACAGAAACGGCCGGGTTCACCCCCGGCCGTTTTCGTTTGCGACGCCACGAACGGAACCGACCATGACGCCCCCCACCCTCACCACGCCCCGCCTCATCCTGCGCCCGCACCGGCTGGACGACTTCGACGCGTATGCGGCCATGTGGGCGGAGCCGGCGGTGGTGCGGTTCATTGGCGGGCAGGGATTTTCGCGCGAGGTGGCGTGGAACCGGTTCCTGCGCCATCCGGGCCTGTGGCAGTTTCTCGGCTTCGGCCATTTCGCGGTTGAAGAGCGCGCCACCGGCGCCTTTATCGGCGAGGCCGGGTTTCACGATTTCCGCCGCGCCCTCTCCCCCTCGCTGGAGGGGACGATGGAGGCCGGCTGGGTGTTCGCCGGCGCCGCCCATGGCAAGGGCTATGCGCGCGAGGCGATGACGGCCGTGCTCGGCTGGGCGGATGCGCATCACCCCACACGGCGCCTCACCGCGATGATCGAGGAGAGCCACGCCGCCTCGCTGCATATCGCGGGCACGCTCGGCTTCACCCGCTTCGCCGGGGCGAGCTATGGCGGGCGGGACATGGTGCTGCTGGAGCGCCAGCGCGATGGCGCGGGAGAGACCGCACCCCCGCGCTGACGTGCGCAAGACCGACGCTCCCAACCGGTCGCGACAGCCGCGAAAGACGGCCCGCATGCCCACAGGCCCGCGCGCAGTAGGTCAGGATAACTGACTGACTTTTTTTGGTCGCATCCCGTCGACCGACTTACCTCACTATTCCAGACTTCTATAGTTCTCCCTCGCCCGATGGGCTGGGGGATACATCGTGACATCTACAAAAAGTCGCCACCGCGGGCGGCTAATGGCTAGTTGCGCCTGGATTTTGCTACCGCTCGGCATTCAGACCGCGCAGGCCGATAGCACTCTTGACTATATCAACCTCAATTATCCTGTCGCCGAGGCGAATTTTACCGGTATTCGCGGCGCCAATATCGTCGGCAACTACCTCATCCCGGACGGCAACGGGGCATCGGGCGGGATTCTCTACCGCACGGATACGCAGAGCTGGATCGCTATTCCGACCGCCACGGCCAATGGGGTGAATTATCCCGGCGTCTACAGCGCCTCCCCCTATGGCCCGACCTTCGGCTCGCCCGATGGCGGCGTCTTCCGGCTGGTAGGCTCCTACAAGCTGACCTCGTCCTCCGGCGACACCGGCTATATCTATGACGCCGCCGCCGCGCCGGGCGCGCAGTACACCGACATTTTCATGCCCTCCGCACCGGGGCTGACGGTCATCAACACCATCCCGCACAGCACCTTCGGCAATAATGTCGTCGGCAGCTTCGACACGTCGGAAGGTGAAGGCGGCGCCTTTCTCTATAATATGGTCACGAAGAGCTACACGCAGCTCAGCGGTCCCGGCGCCGTCGTCACCACCGCTTACGGCATCTATGGCGACAAGGTCATCGGCGGCTACACGGATTCGGGCGGGCTGAACGCCCAGCACGGTTTCCTCTATGACATCACCACCGATACCTGGACCACCTACGACCACCCCGGCGCCATCGCCACCCATTTCCAGGGCATCACCGGCGGCGGGCGCAACGGCTCCTACAATCTCGCCAGCGACTGGATCGACGCGCAGGGCGGCCTGCACGCCGCGATCCTCCACATCAACCCCGACGGCTCGACGGAATGGATCGAGCTGGACGTGCCGGGATCGCTCACCACCTCCATCGACTCGATCTATGCCGGCAACGCCGTCGGCTTCTACTTCGACGCCAATGGCACGATGCTGAACTATTTCGTCACCGTGCCCGGCGTCTACGATCCCATCCGCAACACCAGCGCGCTGACGGTCTCGGTCGACGGCGCGACGGGGATCACCGGCATCAGCGGCGACGACATCGTCAATGACAGCACCATCACCGTCAGCGGCGCCAATGCCGTCGGCATCCATGCCGACACCTATGGCGTCGTCACCAATAACGGCACGATCACCGTGACCGGCGCCGGTGCCTCCGGTGTGGAAATGGGCGGGCTCGACGGCACGCTGCTGAACACCGGCACCATCACCGCCGCGCCGGGCAGCTACGCCGTCACCACCGCCACGGACGCCGAAGGCACGATGGTGGTGAATACAGGCATTATCGACGGCCAGGTGGCGTTCCTGCCGCTCGCGCAGGGCCGTTTCGAGAATAGCGGCTGGCTCGGCATCAGCGCAGCGGGCGCGGGCACCACGCAGCAGATCGCCGGCGTGTTCGCGCAGACCTCGACCGGCACGCTGGCGCTGCGGGTTGATGGTGCGACCAGCGACCTTCTCGCCGTGGACGGCGCGGCACGGCTCAACGGCACGCTGGCGGCGAGCTTCACCGGCACGCAGTCGCTGCTCAAGAGCTACACCATCGTCACCGCCAGCGGCGGCGTCACCGGCAGCTTCGCCAGCCTCGACACCGCCGGGCTGCCCTCCTTCTTCACGGCGGGGCTGGGTTATGGCGCGACCGATGTGACGCTCAATGTCGCCTCCGGTCTTGCCAACCTCCCCGGCCTTTCCGCCAACCAGAGCGCGGTCGGCGCCGCCATCGACAGCGCGCTCAACAATGTGCCGGGCGCCGCCATCGGCCTGCTGCCGGCCGGCCTCGCGCCGTTCTACGACCTCACGGCGGCGCAGGTTCCGGCGGCGCTGGACGCGCTGTCGGGCCAGCCCTATGCCAGCGAGCAGTCGGTGATGATCTCGGATGGCTATTACAGCCGGCAATCGCTGCTCGGGCGGCTGCGGCAGAACGCCTATGTCGGCGCGGAAGGCCCGTCCGCCGCCCTCGCCTTTGGCGGCCCGAGGACCGTCCAGCCCGGCAGCACGGGGGCCCCGCCAGCCACCGCCGCCGAGGCGCTCGCCTATGCCACCAAGGCCCCGCCACCGGTCGTCGCAACGACGGACGGGCCGGTCTTCTGGGCCGAGGGCTTCGGCGGCTGGACCAATTATGAGGGCACCAGCAACACCGCTGCCGCGGATTCCTCCATTGGCGGCGTCATCTCCGGCGCCGACGTCGCCTGGGGCGACTGGCGGGTCGGCGGCGCGCTGGGCTATTCGCAGTCGAGCAGCACGGTCGACGACCTCAACGCCTCCAGCACGGTCAATTCGCTGCTGCTCGGCCTCTATGCCGGCACCAGCTATGGCAAGGTGAAGCTGCGCCTCGGCGCCACCTACGCCTTCAACGACGTCAGCGCCGACCGCACCATCGCCTTCCCCGGCTTCGCCGAGACCGCCAATGCCGACTATAATGGCGGCACGACGCAGATCTTCGGCGAGGTCGGCTACGGCCTCATCTGGAACAGTCTGGCGCTGGAGCCCTATGCCGGCCTTGCCTGGGTTCACCTGAACACGGACAGCTTCACCGAAAGCGGGGCGACCTCCGCCGGGCTGACGGCGGACTCGGCCTCGCAGGATGTCGGCTACAGCACGCTGGGTCTGCGGGCGGCCACCACCGTGACGCTCGACAACGGCACGGTGCTGGCGCCCCATGGCGCGATCGCCTGGCAATATGCCTTCGGCGACACCACGCCGACCTCGCAGCTCGCGCTTTCCGCGCTGCCGGCGGCCTCCTTCACCGTCTCCGGCCTGCCGCTCGCCGAGAACACGGCGCTGGTGGAAGCCGGGCTCGACCTGGTGGTGAACGCCAGCACGCGGATCGGCGCCGCCTATATCGGCCAGTTCGCCGACACCGCGACCGTGAACGCCTTCCAGGTCAATCTGGTCGTGCGGTTCTGACACGGCCTGGAATGCAAGAAGGGCGCCCGCGCAACGGGCGCCCTTCGCATGAGGCCATGAGAACACTCAGTTCTTCGGCAGGATTTCCCAGGTCTGGTTCAACCCGTGCTGCTGGGTGAAGAAGACCCGCCAGCCATTGGCGAAGGGCGTCGGAGCCTTGGTCCCGAACAGCCCGGCCACCGAGGCATCGCCATCGGAGACATGGATGCCGGTGATCTCGTTGTCGCCCTCGTTCTGATAAGCCGTCTGCTCGGCGTCCTCGGCAAGATCGGCGTCGATGGTCGCGGCGAGATCGCGGCCCTCGGCCAGGAAGCGCAGCGGCACGGCGCCCTTGGCGTAATCGGCGGTCACGTCGATCAGATAGCCGCTGTCGAGGGCGCTGCGCTGAGCGTGCAGCGTGTCGCCGGCATCCTCGACCACCGCCACCTGATGGGCGTTCCAGAAGCTGATATTGTCGAGGCCGGTATGGGCCACGTCGCCCAGAAAGACCATGGACAGTTCGGCCTCGTTGGCATCGGCGCTCGCCTGCTTGATCTTCAGCAGCGCCCCGAAGCCCCCCTGCTCCCGGCCCGCCGCGCTCTTGGCATTGGTGTCGCCGGTCTCCGTGAAGTAGAACTCGGTGAAGTTCGTGCCCGGCCGGAACACGCCGTTCTCGGGACGCTTGAACGGTGAGGCGCCGGCTTTCTTGGCCGCCGCATTGGCATCGAAGGGCTCGGTGCCGTCGCGATCGGTATCGTGGATCACGATCCACTTCGCCTTCAGCGTGGTGCCGTAGCTGTGCAGCGCCTTCAGCCCCGGCGCGGTGATGTCACCGTCCATATCATCGGGGTGGAAGCTCACCGGCGTGCCGTCCGGCGCGCTGTATTGAAGCGCCTCCAGCCTGCCGCCCTTCGACAGATCGCCGGCATCCTTCGGCACCAGCCGGTAGACGAAGGAATTGGGCTGCTTGGCCTTGGTGATCGTCTTCGAGGTCTTGCCGCCCTCATCCTCGACCAGCCAGATGGTGCCGTTGCGGTCGACCTGCACGCCCTCATAGGCGGCGTGGCCGAACACGCCGTGCAGCGTCACCACCTTGGCGGGGTAATCGACGGTCGAGAGCCACACGCCGCCGACCTTGCCTTCCTCCGCCGTGAACAGGAGCTGGCGGGTGAAGGGGTTCCAGGTCGAGCCGTCGAACATCTGGAGCGGCTGGCCGTCGACATCGCGCGCGGCGAGCAGCGTCACCCGATGGGCGGCATCCGCGTCGAGATTGATGCGGGTGATGTAACCCTGCGGTTTTCCGTCCACGGTGATGGCGCTCTCGTGGCCCTGGAAAAGGAAATGCGTGCCGTAATCATAGGCCGGGTCCGCCCCGGTCTGGCCGGCGAGCACCAGATAGGTGTTCTTGTCCGGCTCGGTCTTCGTCGCCTCGACATTATGGGTCGGGCTCTGCATGTCGCCCATTTTGGGGGCGAAGGGCTCGTGGCCCTGATAGCCGTAGAAGCGCACGATCTCGGTGGCGCCATCGAGCGCCATGTCGCCGGAGGCCACGACGGCCGCCATCAATTCGCGGGACAGGACATTCGGCGCCGAGTAGCCGTCCATCGGAGCGATCGGCCCGGGAACCGAGGAGAGCGGGTAATCGCCGGCCTGGGCGCAGGCCGTACCGGCCAGAGCGAACAGGATACCGAGCGTGAGACGGGAGGTGATGGCAGGCATGGGAATTGTCCTCTCAAGGGAGAAACCACCCGCCTCCTAGTCCTCGCAAATCACAGATCGATGAATGCCGGAACGGCATGACCAAGGGTAAATCATCATAAATTTCAATTGCTTGCACGGAAGGACGGCTGCCCTAACGTCGGTCTGGGGAGCTGCGGGCGCGCGCCCCCGCCGGCACAAAAAAGCCGCCGCTCCGGCGGGAGCGGCGGCTTCATGCGGGACGCCTGGTGCGACCCGGAGGCGTATCAGCCCACGCGCAGGTTGACCGCGGAGGTCTTGCCCGAACGCTGGTCGGTCTGCAGCTCGAAGGAAACCTTCTCGCCGTCGCGCAGGCCCTGCAGGCCCGAGCGCTGAACCGCGCTGATATGGACGAACACGTCCTTGCCCGCGCCATCAGGCTGGATGAAGCCGTAGCCCTTCTGGTCGTTGAACCACTTCACGGTGCCGGTCTGGGTAGACATCAGGGTAGTCTCACGTCATCGAGGTTGCACATTCAGCAGGCGCGTAGCACCTGCCGCTGGGTCGAATTTGGAAGAAAAGCTGAACGTGCACCCGGCAACGCCAAGGTGAAACGGCCCAGAGTCCAGCCAAAATCTGGCATGAAGACTAGCGCGAATGCGCGCCAATGCAAGGGCCGGTGCCGTCGCGGAAAGCCGCTTTAGCCGGCAAATGTCGCCGCCTCGCCCGCACCAGGCGACAAGACGGCGACATTCAGATCTCGTCTAAACAGGCGGCGCGCCGCCCGTTACTCCCGGACCGCTCAGAGCGGGCGCAGGTTCACCGCCGAGGTCTTGCCCGAACGCTGGTCCGTCTGCAGCTCGAAGGAGACCTTCTCGCCCTCGCGCAGGCCCTGCAGGCCCGAGCGCTGCACGGCGCTGATGTGGACGAACACGTCCTTGCCCGAGCCATCCGGCTGGATGAAGCCGTAGCCCTTCTGCTCGTTGAACCACTTAACGGTGCCGGTATCAGCCATAGAAAGAAACCTTAGGAGACCAGGATTTTTAGCGGCGAACGCCGGATGACGCCCGCCGGCAGACGGCTTGTGCGAAAACCTGTGCGCCCGCGGGCGGCGCAGTCCTTCGGTCAAATCCGTGCACGTTCAGATTGGCGAGGAATATGGCTTTTAGACGGCAAAAATCGCCACACTTCCGCCCCATATACGGCGAAACTGCGATGAGTTTCCTGGCGAGAAAATGCCAGCTTTTCAGCGGCTGACAGGGCTACCGTTCAGTAGCAATAATCATAGCTGACGCGGACCACGCGCCCGTTCGGGTAGCGGTAATGGCAGTTGCCGCGGCGGACGTAATAGTAACCCTGCGGGCCACGATTGCGCCCGATTACCGCGCCGGCGCTCGCCCCGATGGCGCCGCCGAGCAGCACGCCGGTGCCGGTGCCGATCAGCGCCCCGCCGAGGATCGCGCCGGTGAGCCCGCCGATCACCGCACCTTCCGCCGCGCCGCCATTGCCCGCGCGGGCGGGCGAAGAGGCCAGGCACGGGGCGGCGAGGCACAGGGCGACGGCAAGGAAGACGGCGCAGCGGCGAAACATCACGAACCTCCCCGGCGCGGCGCGAACCGGCCGCGCTCCAGCGCAAGGACGGTACGTGGGGGCAGGTTACGTTGGGATTAAGCCGGCGGGCATCGGCGCCGGGAGACCGCGCAAAGACAGGCGGACAGAGAGATGCGCGCGGGGGTCGCCCCCGCGCGCATGAAAAGGCTCAGCCGTTCTGCGCCTCGACCACCGCGATGGCGGTCATGTTGACCACGCCGCGCGCGGTCACCGAGGGCGTCAGCACATGCGCAGGGCGCGCCGTGCCGAGCAGGATCGGGCCGACGGGGAGCGCGTCGCCGAACACCTTCACCATCTGGTAGGCGATGTTGGCGGCGTCGAGATTGGGCATGACGAGGATGTTGGCCACGCCCTGCAGGCGCGAGCCCGGCATCACCCGCTCGCGCATCTCCGGCACCAGCGCGCTGTCGCCTTCCATCTCGCCATCGACCATCAGGTCCGGCGCCTTCTCGAGGATCAGGTCGAGCGTCGAGCGCATCTTCACCGCGCTCGCATCGTCGCGCGAGCCGAAGTCGGAATGCGAGAGCAGCGCCACCTTCGGCTCGATGCCGAAGCGCTTCACATGCGCCGCGGACAGGATCGCCATCTCGGCGAGATCCTCGGCGCTCGGGTCGGTCGTCACCTGCGTGTCGCAGAGGAAGAAGGCGCCCTTCTGTGTCAGCAACATGGAGAGCGCCGCCACATCGCGCACGCCCGGCGCGAGGCCGATGATGGTGCGAATGTGGCGCAGGTGCCGGATGAACCGCCCCTCAACGCCGCACAGCATGGTGTCGGCATCGCCCCGCACCACCGCCAGCGCGGCGATCACGGTCGGGGTGGTGCGCACCAGCGTGCGGGCGAGTTCCGGCGTCACGCCCCGGCGGCCGGCGCGCTCGACATAGGTCTGCACATAGTCGCGGTAGCGCGGATCGTCCTCGGGGTTGATGAGGTCGAATTCGACGCCCGGACGGATCGACAGGCCGAAACGCTCCAGCCGGGTCTCCACCACCGAGGGGCGGCCGATCAGGATCGGGCGGGCGATGCCCTCCTCGACCACGACCTGCGCCGCGCGCAGGATGCGCTCATCTTCGCCCTCGGCGTAGATCACGCGCTTGGGCGCCTGACGGGCGAGGGTGAAGATCGGCTTCATCACGAGGCCGGAGCGGAACACGAAGCGGTCGAGCTGCTCCTGATAGGCGTCGAAATCGGCGATCGGCCGCTTGGCCACGCCCGATTCCATCGCCGCGCGCGCCACCGCCGGCGCCACGCGCAGGATGAGGCGCGGGTCGAAGGGCGAGGGAATGAGCGAGGTCGCGCCGAACACCGGCGTCTCGCCGCCATAGGCGCGGGCCACCACGTCGGAGGGCGTGTCGCGCGCGAGCTCGGCGATGGCGTGAACGGCGGCGATCTTCATCGCCTCGTTGATCTGCGTCGCCCCGGCATCCAGCGCGCCGCGGAAGATGAAGGGGAAGCACAGGACGTTGTTGACCTGGTTCGGGAAGTCCGACCGGCCGGTGCAGATCATCGCGTCCGGGCGCGCCTCGCGGGCGAGGTCGGGCATGATCTCCGGCGTCGGGTTGGCCAGCGCCATGATGAGCGGACGGTCCGCCATCGCCTTCAGCATCTCGGGCTTGAGCACGCCGCCGGCGGAGAGGCCGATGAAGATGTCGGCGCCGGCGATCGCCTCGGCGAGCGTGCGGGCCTCGGTCTTCTGGGCGAAGGCGCCCTTATAGGGGTCCATCAGCACGGTGCGGCCTTCATAGACCACGCCCTCGATGTCGGTGACCCAGATATTCTCGCGCTTGGCGCCCATGGAGAGCAGCAGCCGCAGCGTGGCGATGGCCGCCGCGCCGGCGCCGGAGGTGACGATCTTCACCTCCTCCAGCTTCTTGCCGCCAATATGCAGCGCGTTGACGATGGCGGCGGCGACGATGATCGCGGTGCCGTGCTGGTCGTCATGGAAGACGGGAATGCCCATCTTCTCGCGCAGCCGTTCCTCGATCTCGAAGCACTCGGGTGCCTTGATGTCCTCGAGGTTGATGCCGCCGAAGGTCGGCTCCAGCGCGGCGACGACGCTCACCACATGGTCGGGCTCGAGCGCGTTGATCTCGATGTCGAACACGTCGATGCCGGCGAATTTCTTGAAGAGGACGGCCTTGCCCTCCATCACCGGTTTCGAGGCTTCCGGCCCGATATTGCCGAGCCCGAGCACCGCCGTGCCGTTGGACACCACCGCCACGAGATTCTGCCGGCCGGTCAGTTCGGCGACGAGTTCCTTGTCGGCGGCGATCGCCTCGCACACCGCAGCGACGCCGGGCGTATAGGCCAGCGCCAGATCGCGCTGATTGGCGAGCGGCTTGGTCGGCTGGATCTCCAGCTTCCCCGGACGGGGCAGGCGGTGATAGACCAGCGCCCCTGAGCGCAGGTCATCGGAAATGTACGAGGCCATGGCGATTCCTTCCCCCGGAACAGGCGGTACGGCGTGGGGCTCTCTTGTGCCGTACACCGAGTTGCCGATTTTGTAATGCCCGCCTTTCGACGGTCAGGTAAGCTTACTCATCAAAGCGGCCGCCGGACGAGACCAACCACCCGCGCGTACCGTCACTTTTCAGGTCGTATTCTCATGCGCAAGACTTTTGTCGTCGCGACTGCCGCCCTGCTCGTCGCCCTGGTCGGCGGCTATTTCGCGCTGGGCGCCATCGTGAACCATTTTGCCCGCCGGCAAGTGGACGCCCTGTTCGCCGATCTCGGCGCGGCGGGGATCGAGGCGCATCGCGGCGAGGTGCGCTTTGACCTGTTCAAGGGCCATTTCGAGATCGAGAATGTCTCCTTCACCTCTCCCGGCCAGGGCTCGCTGAAGCTGACCTCGCTGGTCGCCGACGGGCTGACCCGCCCGGATGACCGCCGCTTCACCGCCCGGCAGATCGACATTCACGACCTCTCCTTCGACGGCCCGGCCCCGCTCGCGCCCATGGTCGACATCAGCTACCGCGCGCCGAAGATCGAGATCACCGGCGTCGAAGGCCCGACCGTCGTGACCCCGGATGGCACCGAGCCGGCGCAGATCGCCCTCGCCGTGCTGGAGGCGCTGAAGGTGCAGCGCGTCGCCATCCCGGATTCGCTGGTCACCACCCGAACGGGCACCGGCAATGACCGGCTGGAGACCGACGTCACCCATGGCGCGGTGACGCTGGAGGAGATCGCCGGCGGCCGCGTGGCCCGCGCCAGCATGGAGCCCTCGCGCTTCACCTCGGGCGGCGCCCCGGCCAATGCCGCCACCGGCCGGGTCGGGCGCGTCAGCATCGAGACCATCGACGTCGCCGCCCTGCTGATCCTGCTCGACCCGGAGCGCCGCGCGCGGGAAGAAAACTACCGCACGCTCTACGGCACGGTGAAGGTCGATGGCTATGAGCTGAAGGCCGATAGCGGCCTCACCCAGCGCTGGAGCACGATCGCGATCGCTGATGTCGCCATCCGCCCCTCGGCCATTCCCGCCGAGGAGCTGCTGGCCAGCGGCCAGCGCATCCAGCAGCTCGCCGCCAAGGGCGAGCAGCCCGCGCCTGCCGAGATGGCGGACATGCTGCGCGCCATGGCCGCCACCTATGACGGGCTGCGCATCCGCTCCATCACGCTCAAGGACATGACCGCGCTGGAGGCGGACGGCACCAAGGTGGAGCTCGCCGCGCTCACCGCCGGCCCGCTCGATGAGGGAAAGCTCGACAGCCTTGCCCTCGACCGCCTCAAGGGCACCGAGCCGGACGGCAAGACCTTCCATCTCGACACGCTGAAGATCGGCGGGCTGCGGCCCGGCGCCATCATGGAACTCGCCGCCGACGCGGCCGAGAACCCGGACGCGACGCGCGACATCGCCTGGCTGATGCGGCTGTTCGGCATTGTCAGCAGCTTCACGCTGGAAGGCGCCGAGGCGCCGGTTGAGAAGGGCGGCGAGCCAGTGGTGATCGACCGGGCAAGCCTCTCCTGGAACGGCGAGACCGATGCCCTGCCGACCCGCATGGCCGCCTCGCTGCGCGTCACCGGCCCCACCTCCGCCTTCGCCGCCGACAAGCCGGTCTTCGCGCTGGTGCCGGACGGCATGCAGCGCGCCAGCGTCGCGCTGGACATTGGCGGGGAGTGGAACGAGGCGGCGAGCACCCTCACCCTCGCCCCGCTCTATGCCGAGGTGTCCGACGCCTTCGCCCTCTCGGTGAAGCTGTCGCTGAGCGATGTCGACGACGCGCTGTTCTCGCCGCAGCCGGACGAGGCGCTGGCCGGCGCGCTCGGCGCCAATCTCGGTGCGCTGGAGATCACCATTTCCGATGCCGGCATTTATGAGCGCAAGCTGGAGGA
Source organism: Ancylobacter sp. WKF20 (assembly GCF_029760895.1). NCBI lineage: Bacteria > Pseudomonadati > Pseudomonadota > Alphaproteobacteria > Hyphomicrobiales > Xanthobacteraceae > Ancylobacter > Ancylobacter sp. WKF20. Next base: position 595,150 of record NZ_CP121679.1, on the reverse strand, counting down.
AGCCGCCAAGCAGCAGGACATGCAACCGGAGGCGCTGCGCCAGCTCCTCGCCGGCTTCGCCGAGCTGCTGCTCGCCCAGACGGTGGCCGACCGCCCGGATCTGGAACCCGCCGCGCAGGCGCTGGTCGCCTTCATCCAGAAGCCGCTCTCCACCCTCTCCCTGCGCATCACTCCCCGCCACGAGTCGTTGCCGGTGATGACCATCGTCGAAGCCGTGGAATCCGGCGAGCCGCTGGGCCTGATCGACGAGATCAACGTCCAGCTCACCCAGCCGCTCAGCCCGGTGACGCCGTAGGGGGCCGGGGAGACGCGGGGGTAAGGACGGAGCGGCTCCGCCAGACGCAGCGTGCGAGGCCGCACCCTGTAAACGTCATCCCGGCCGAAGCGCAGCGGAGAGCCGGGATCGCGCCCCGCTCTTACTGGAACACGCGATCCCGGATCGGCCTATCGGCCGTCCGGGATGACGGCGTGAGGGGCAAGTTTCGCCCGTTATGGCCGGACCAACTCTTTAGATGACGTGGGTGGGATAACGCCCAGTTCCGCCCGAACGGCGTCATGGCCGGGCTTGGCCCGGCCATCCACGACTTTCGCTCGCGAACATGGTGGCCGCCACGTCGTGGATCCCGGGCCAAGCCCGGGGATGACGGCTCTCCCCGTCATACCTCCATCGCCTTCGTGTCCCGGACGCCTGAAGCGCCCGCGGAAGGCGAGCCGAGACCCAGCGCCAGACTCTTCTGCCAATGAACTCCCCAAGGCGCGGAGCGCGAGGCCGCACCCTGTAAACGTCATCCCGGCCGAAGCGCAGCGCAGAGCCGGGATCGCGCGCCGCCCTCAGGGGAACACGATCCCGGATCGGCCTTCGGCCGTCCGGGATGATGGCGCGAGGGGCAAGTTTCGCCCGTTATGGCCGGACCAACTCTTTAGATGACGTGGGTGGGATAACGCCTAGTTCCGCCCGAACGGCGTCATGGCCGGGCTTGGCCCGGCCATCCACGACTTTCGCTCGCGAACATGGTGGCCGCCACGTCGTGGATCCCCGGGCCAAGCCCGGGGATGACGGCTCTGCCCGTCATCCCTCCATCGCCCTCGTGTCCCGGACGCCTGAAGCGCCCGCGGAAGGCGAGCCGAGACCCAGCGCCAGACTCTTCTGCCAATGAACTCCCCAAGGCGCGGAGCGCGAGGCCGCACCCTGTAAACGTCATCCCGGCCGAAGCGCAGCGTAGAGCCGGGATCGCGCGCCGCCCTCGGGACAACACGATCCCGGATCGGCCTTCGGCCGTCCGGGATGACGGCGTGAGGGACGCCCCCTCACCCCCGCGTGATGCGCACGCGGTTGTCGTGGAAGGCGGCGCCGCCGACCGGGGCGACGGGGTCGGCGCCGGTCAGGCTGTTGATGCCCTGCCCGTCCTCATGGGCATGGTTCGGCCAGATCGATTCCGCCACCACCACGCCGCGCCGCAGACCGTCGAAGAGCTGCACATGCAGCCGTACCTCGCCGCGTGCGCTGGCGACCCGGGCGAGATCGCCCTCCACGAGGCCGAGCGCGGCCGCGTCCTCAGGGTGGATCATCAGCTCCGGCCGCTTCTCGCGCGCCAGCGAGCTCGGCGTTTCCGTGAAGGTCGAGTTGAGGAAATTGCGCGCGGGCGCGGTGACCAGACGGAACGGGTACTCCTCATTCGCCTCCTCGATGACCGCCCAATGGTCCGGCCATTCCGGCATCTGGGTGTACGGCCCCATCTTGGAGGGGGCGGCATAAGGCACCTTGGCCCAGTTCGGCTTGAGGCGGAACTTGCCATCCGGCCAGCTGAAGCCCTTCAGATAATGCGCCGTGGCGAAGTCCGGCTGCACGTCGAGGAAACGCTTTTCCTCAAGCTCATCAAGGGTGCCGCGCCCGGTGGCCTGCAGCGTCCAGTCGATGATCGCGCGCGGGCTCATCGCGAAGCCGCGATGCTCCGCCCCGAGCCGCTCCGCCAGCGCGCAGATCACCTCATGGTTGGAACGGCAGTCGCCGGCCGGCTCGACCAGCTTGGGGCCGAGCATGACATACTGGTTGCCGCCGGCCTGATAGAGGTCGTCATGCTCGGTGAACATGGTCGCCGGCAGCACGATGTCCGCCATCGCCGCCGTCTCGGTCATGAACTGCTCATGCACGGCGACGAACAGGTCCTCGCGCGCGAACCCCGCCTGCACCCGGGCCTGATCCGGCGCGACCGAGACCGGGTTGGTGTTCTGGATGAGCATCGCCGTCACGGGCGGGCCACCCGCCAGCGCCTCGGCATCGCCGGTGAGGATCGCGCCGATGCGCGACTGGTCGAGCTGCCGGCCCGGGCGAGGACGCGGGCGCGCCTCACTGGACTCACTGGCCTGACTGGTCACCTCACTGGCCTGACTGGTCACCCCATTGGACCCGGGGGTGAGCAGGTCCAGCCCCTCGATCAGCGTCTTGTTCCAGCGGTAGATCGCCGAGTTGGTATGGAAGGCACCACCGCCCTCATGCTGCCAGGCGCCGGTCACGGTCGGGATGCAGGTCACCGCGTGCATGGCCACCGCGCCATTGCGCGAGCGGGTAAAACCATACCCCGCGCGAATGAAAGTCTTCGGGGTGCGGCCGATCGCGTGGGCGAAGGCCTCGATTTCGGCGACCGGCAGGCCGGTGATCGCCGCCGCCCATTCCGGCGTGCGGTCCTGCAGATGGGCTTCAAGCCCGGCGGGATCGTCAGCGAAATCAGCGAGATAGGTGCGGTCGGCGAGGTTGTCGCGGAACAGCACATGCATGATCGCGCAGGCGAGCGCCGCATCGGTGCCCGGCCGGATCAGCACGGGGATATCGGCCTGCTCCATGGTCGGCGAGCGGTACACATCCACCACCGCGATCTTCGCGCCGCGCTCCTTGCGGGCGCGGATGGCGTGGGTCATCACATTGACCTGCGTCGCCACGGGGTTGGTGCCCCAGATCACCACCAGGTCGGCCTTGGCGATCTCGCGCGGGTCCGGCCCGGCGAGGCGGCCGGTGCCGGCCATGAAGCCGCTCCACGCCGGATTGACGCAAATCGTTGAGAAGAAACGCGAATAACCCATCGCATGGGTCAGCCGGTTGATGCCGTCGCGCATCACCAGCCCCATCGTGCCGGCATAATAATACGGCCAGACGGTCTCCGGCCCGTGCATCCGGGCAGCCTTATCGAAGCGATGGGCGATCTCGTCGAGCGCCTCGTCCCAGCCGATCGGAGCGAAACGCCCCTCCCCCTTCGCGCCGATGCGGCGCAAAGGCTGGGTCAGGCGGCCGGGATGATGCGCGCGCTCGGAGTATCTTGCTACCTTCGCGCAGATGACGCCGGCGGTGTAGCTGTTGTCACGCGAGCCGCGCACCCGGCCGATGCGCCCGCCGGAGATGTCGATCTCCAGCGCGCAGGTCGACGGGCAGTCATGCGGACAGGCGGAATAGCCGGTGTGGCTGGGCAGGCTGTGCTGATTCATGAAAAAGGCGCTCCGCCAGCATCCTAGCGGAGCGCCCCATCTTTTTACATCACGGCGTTAGGCCAACGCCGCGACAGGCTCAGTGCGAGCCGACCACCGCCGCCGAACGACGGTTCTTCACGATCCAGCCAAAGGCCAGCACGAAGGCCGCACCGACCACAGCCGCGAGGTAATGCGGCAGCGGGGCGGGCTTGAGACCCACCGGATCCTCGGGATCGGCGATGGTCTCGACCAGGTTCGGGCCCAGGCCCTGCATGGTTTCCAGCACGATCTTGTCGCTGACCAGCATCTCGCCGGCGATCCAGCCGAGCAGCGCCGCGCCGAACCAGATGAGGATCGGGAAGCGCGAGATCAGCTTCAGGATGAGCTGCGAGCCGAAGATGATCAGCGGGATGGTGAGCAGCAGGCCGAAGATGAACAGCTCGGCATGGCCACGGGCGGCCGCGGCGATGGCGACGACATTGTCGAGGCTCATCACGGCATCGGCGATGGCGATGGTGCGCACGGCCTTCCACAGGCTGTCCGCGCCCTCGACATGATGGCCGTCACCGCCCTCGTCCAGCACCAGCTTGATGGCGATCCAGAACAGCAGCAGGGCGCCGACCACCTTCAGCAGCGGAACGCCAAGAAGGTACGATACAACCAGCGCGAAGATGATGCGCAGGCCAACCGCCGCGCCGGCGCCGAGCAGAATGCCCCATTTACGCTGCTTCTCCGGCAGCGAGCGGCAGGCAAGCGCGATGACGACGGCATTGTCGCCGGACAGCAGCAGGTCGATCCAGATGATCTGCAGCAGAGCGACCCAGAAGATAGGGCTCGAAAAATCCATAGGTTCTCTCCGGTCGTCGAAAAGTAGAGTTCAGTAAGGACCGGGCCCCAACCCCATCTGGCATACCTTGTTATGTATGCCAGATTTTTTCCCTGAAACTGAAAGCGCCCGCGACGGATGAGGTCGCGGGCGCTTCAGGGAGGGAACCCGATTCAGCGCGTCAGGCGTGCGTTTCGGGCAGGTGGGAGCCACGACGCAGGCGCGTCATGCCCCAGCCGAGCGCCAGCACGATCACCGCGCCCGCAGCCGCCGCCGCATATTCGTAGTGGTGGACAAGCGCCTCGCCGAAATAATCGAGCACCTTCACATCCGAGACGAACATCTCGCCCGCGACCCAGCCCAGCAGAGCCGCGCCGGCCCACACCAGGAAGGGGAAACGCGCCAGCAGGCCCATGATGAGCGCCGCGCCGGCGATGATCATCGGGATGGAGATGACGAGGCCGATGATGATCAGCGTCCAGTCGCCATCGGCGACGGCGGCGATGGCGACGACATTGTCGAGGCTCATCACCAGGTCGGCGACCGCGATGGTGCCGACGGCGCGCCACAGGCTGTCATGCGCGGCGACGCCGCCCTCTTCGCCTTCAGCCTCGGGGACGACGAGATCGACGGCGATGTACATCAGCGCCAGCGAGCCGACGACGCGCAGCCAGGGCAGGCCGAGCAGCACGGCAATGATGGCGGTGAAGACGATGCGCATGCCCACGGCGACACCAGCGCCGAGAATCATGCCTGTGCGGCGCATCTTGTCGGGGAGCGACCGGCAGGCCATGGCGATGACGACAGCGTTGTCGCCGGACAGCAGCACGTTGATCCAGATGATCTTCAACAGTGCCAGCCAGAATAGCGGCTCAAGATAATTCATTATGGTTCCCTCACCTCGTTCCGCGTGCGGACGAGACTCTCTTGATTGGTTCAAGCGGCGTTGGCGCGCCGTGCAAAGGTGAGGCAAGAGGAGGTGGCTCCGGCGGGCCCACTCCCGGGCGCTCTTGGCGCGCCAAATCGGCTATCCCCGCTGCGGGCCACTTCTCCTGTGGCCGGACCCCCGCAGCGCCATGAGCGGCAACATACATAATAATCTATCCGACCGCCAACCCCTTCTGTTCCCCTATTCCGAGTTAATGATGCTGCGGACGCGCTCGTTTACGCTGCCGCGCACAAGAAAAGCCCCGCCCGGTTGCCCGGACGGGGCCTGAACTCAGCGTAATCGGCTGCGAAGACTGAGGATCAGCCGACGATCTCGTTGCCCGCGAAGAACTGGGCGATCTCGATCGCGGCGTTCTCGAGGCTGTCCGAACCGTGGGCCGAGTTCTCGCCGACGGAGAGGGCGAAGTCCTTGCGGATGGTGCCCTCGGCGGCGTTAGCCGGGTTGGTGGCGCCCATGACGTCGCGGTACTTGGCAACCGCGCCTTCGCCTTCCAGCACCTGCACGACGATCGGGCCGGAGATCATGAAGTCCACGAGCTCACCGAAGAAGGGGCGCTCCTTGTGGACCGCGTAGAAGGTTTCGGCCTGAGCGCGGGTGAGCAGGATGCGCTTCTGCGCGACGATGCGCAGGCCGGCCTTCTCGATATAGGCGTTGATGGCGCCCGTCAGGTTGCGCTGGGTCGCGTCGGGCTTGAGGATCGAAAAGGTGCGCTCGAGCGCCATGGTCGTCTTCCTTGAAAGTGTGGGGAATGCGTGATCGAGGCGGCTTATAGCGGGGGCTCCCGGTCCCGACAAGACGCCCGCTGCATCATGGCGCGCCGCCATGCCACAGCGCCTTTGCCTGCCGGGCGGGACAGCCCGTATCGAGGCCCCGCGCCCGTCAAAAGAGACCGCGGAATGGGCTGGAACACAGCTGCGTGCACCGACGAAAGTTCCGGGCGTTCGCGGCTTGTGGGAAAGGGGAGCGAGGCGCATCTGTTCGGCGCAAGGCGGGCTCCTTCCCGCCCCTCGCCTGAAAGCCTGCGTGATGACGAAGTATGTGTTCCCTGTGCTTGGCGCCCTCCTGCTGCTGGGCGGCGCCCTGCTCCTCCCGCGATTGACCTCGGCGGGAGCCAGCGCCGGTACGGGCGTGCCGGCCATCACGGCCAAGGCCCAGACCGAGCCGCAGCCGACCGGCTACCGGAGCTGCTTCCAGGAGCGCAGCTTTGTCGCCTCCGGTACGCCGCGGTTCGAAACCCGGCGCCGTTGCGTATTCGACGAGTAATCGCGCTTCACGACTTCATGAACGATCCTTGGAACCTTCTACGGCGTACCCACGTTAAGTCACCGTTAACGAAGCGCATGAGGCCACCACGGATGAACGAAGGCGTCGTTGTTCGTTCTCTTCAGCCAGCCGCCCCGAGCGGCCGGCAGCGGCACCGTGTGCGCGGAAAATATGTCGAGGTACGGCGTCACAGTGAGCGTAACCCCGTGAGTTTCTGGGAAGGCGTGCGTTTCTAACGGTCCGGTGGCTGCTCCACCGGGAGGTGGAAGGAGCCGGATATGTTGAAAACCGTGATGATCAGTGCCGTTGCGGCGGTCATGGGCTTCAGCGCTCTCTATGTGGGCGCGGCCTCGGCCACCGGTTACTTCAAGCGTCAGCCGCAGGTGGCGACGGTCGAGATTCCGACCGAACCGGTTGCGGGTGACTGCGTGATGCAGACGCGCTGGATGAGCGATGCGGGCCGCATGGTCCAGGTCGAGCGCCCCGTCTGCTACTGAGATTTCAGGAATAGGCTCGCGGCATCCCCCACTCCCCCAAGCCCCGACGCGAGCCCATACGCCCCGGCTCCTCCCCCCAAGGAGCCGGGGCATTCTTTTTGGGCTGACCTTCTCCCCAGCGTGAAGATGAACACCGGCCAACGGCGCGTTCAGCCGCCGTTGCAGCGGGCTTTGGCATGGTGATGGTGTTCCGAGATCGGAACGCCCCTACCGGACACAGCCAGTACCGCCGACCCGGTGCTGCGTTCGGCGAGCCCGGCCCCGGCTGTTCGCAGCGGGGCCGGGATCAGCCCCCGAAGCAAACATCCATCGTTTTCGCGCGCGCCCGACATTTCATTTTGGAATTGGCGTTGGCGCGCGCTCCTGCGGCAGAGTTGGCTGACATGTACAGGGGCCGCTCATGCCGACATTCATCTCCGCCGCGCCGTCAGCCACCGATGCCGCGATGGTGCAAAGATACCTCAATTTTGCGGATTACAACCGCTGGGCCAATGCCCGCCTCTATGCAGCCGCCGCCCGGCTGAGCCCGGATGAGTTTCGCGCCGACCGCGGCGCCTTTTTCGGCTCGGTGTGCGGGACGCTCAATCATCTTCTGGCGACCGACCGCATCTGGCTGCGCCGCATCACCGGCACGGGCGAGGCGCCGGACCGGCTCGACGCCCAGCTTTTCGAGAGCTTCGCCGATCTCGCCGCCGCCCGCGTGGCGGACGATGCACGGATCACCGATCTCGCGGCGTCGCTGACGTCCGAGCGGCTGCTGGCGCCCATCACCTACGCCAATATGACCGGGGCGCAGTTCACCCAGCCGCTCTGGACCGTGCTGGACCACCTGTTCAACCACCAGACCCACCATCGCGGGCAGGTCCACACGCTGCTGACCATCTTGGGCGGTCCGGAAGCTGGCCCCACGATCGACCTCATCGCCCGGCAGCGGGAGACCGACATCGCCCGGCCGCTGTGACGGCCGGGCGGCTCCAACCGAGCTCTATGAACGGGCGTCAGACCAATGCGAGGACGCGGCTCGGCCCGCCCGAGGCGCCCTTGATCTTCGGCCCGCCGACCACCAGCGTCGCGCCCTTGGCCGGGAGTGTGCCAAGATTGCTGGCGGCTTCCACGCCCCAATGGCCGGAGCCTAGCCACTTGTAATGGAAGGCGAAATCCTTCGAGGCGCCATAGTCGAGCGACAGTGTGTCCACCACCACACCGGACGCGCCCTTCTCGATCAGCACCGCCGCGACATCCGGGTGGAAGCCGGGGAAATGCAGCGTCCCGGCGGCATCGGCGTTGCGGAACTTGTCGGTCGCCACCAGCTTGTCCCAGCCGGAATAAAGCGCCACGGCGGCCCCCGGCGGCAGCTTGCCATTCGCCGCCTCATAGGCCGCGATATCCTCGGCCGTGAGCTGATAATCCGGATTCGCCGTCGCCTTGGCCGACACGTCGATCACCGCCAGCGGCACGACCAGCGTGTCGATCGGCAGTTGTTCGGCACTCGGGCCATCCTTGGAGAAGTGGAACGGCGTGTCGAGATGCGTACCGGTATGCTCGTTCACCACCCATTCGTTGAGGTTGAAACCGTCCTTCTCGAAACTGAACAGCTTGCGGATCTCGAGCTGCGGCTTTCCGAAGAAAGTGGGAAAGGACGGGTCAAGCACATGGGTCAGATCCACCACCTTGGAAAAGCTGGTGGTCGTGGCAAAAGCGCCGGCGACGGGCAAGGCGGAGAAGGCTGCTGCCGTCGCGGCCGCGCTCTTGAACAGGCTGCGCCGGGAGAGCTGGCGCGCAACGGCTTCCTGGCAACCGGGAACACACATGGATGGATCTCCTGAGACCTAAAGTATTCGACTAATTTAGTAGGATTCCTGCGGCTGCGTAAAGAGCGCGTGCATTTCGCCCCCGCCCTTCCCCGCGGGCCCTGTCAGCTCCCTCTTCAGCCGCGAGGCACGGCACTTCCCCACCCCATCCCCCTTGCCGCACCGCCCTCCGCGCGGCACAAGACGCGCATGATCACCTTCGACGACATTTCGCTGCGCGTGGCCGGCCGGCTGCTCATCGATCACGCCTCCGTCTTCATCCCCGAGGGCGCGCGGGTCGGCCTGGTCGGGCGCAACGGCACCGGCAAGACGACGCTGTTCCGCGCCATCACCGGCCATTTGTCGCTGGAGACCGGTGACATCCGCCTGCCCGGCGCCGCGCGCATCGGCCAGGTCGCGCAGGAAGCACCTGCCGGGCCCGAGCGGTTGATCGATGTCGTGCTCGCCGCCGATACCGAGCGCGCGCGGCTGCTGAAGGAACGCGAGAGCGCGAGCGATCCGGGCCGCATCGCCGATATCGAGTTGCGCCTCGTCGATATCGACGCCCATGCCGCCCCGGCGCGCGCCGCCCGGATCCTTGCCGGCCTCGGCTTTGATGAGGCGGCGCAACAGCGGGCCTGCGCGGAATTCTCTGGCGGCTGGCGGATGCGCGTGGCGCTCGCCGCCGTGCTGTTCGCCGAGCCCGACCTGCTGCTGCTCGACGAACCCACCAATTATCTCGACCTTGAAGGCACGCTCTGGCTGCAGGACTACCTCGCGCACTACCCGCGCACCGTTCTGATCGTCAGTCATGATCGCGAGCTGCTGAACCAGTCGGTCTCCTTCATTCTGCATCTCGACCAGCGCAAGCTCACCCTGTGGCGCGGCGGCTATGACAGCTTCGAGCGCCAGCGGGCGGACAAGCTGGCCGTGGACCAGAAGGCGCGGATGAAGCAGGAGGCCAAGCGCAAGCATATGGAGGCCTTCGTCCAGCGCTTCCGAGCCAAGGCGACCAAGGCACGGCAGGCCCAGTCCCGCCTGAAGGCGCTGGCGCGCATGGCGCCGATCGCCGAGGCGGTGGGCGAGGCGGCCGCTGCCATCTCCATCCGCCATCCCGAGCGGCAGCTCTCCCCGCCCATCCTGACGCTCGACGGTGTTTCAGCAGGCTATGAGCCGGGCAAGCCGATCCTCAAGAACCTGACGCTGCGCATCGACCATGACGACCGCATCGCCCTGCTCGGCCCGAACGGCAATGGCAAATCCACCTTTGCCAAGCTGATCTCGGATCGGCTGGCCCCGCTCGGCGGGCGCATGGTGAAGGCCGGCGGGCTGGAGATCGCCTATCTCGCCCAGCACCAGCTCGACGAGCTGATCGCCGAGGACACGGTCTATGACCATGTGCGGCGCCTGATGCCGGACGCGCCGGAGGCGAAGGTACGGGCGCGGGCGGCCGAGATGGGATTTTCCGGCGAACCGGCCAACACCAAGATCGCCGCGCTGTCCGGTGGCGAGAAAGCCCGGCTGCTGCTGGGGCTGGCCGCTTTTCGCGGCCCGCATCTGCTCATTCTCGACGAGCCGACCAACCATCTCGACATCGCCGCACGCCAGGCGCTGGTGGAGGCGCTGAACGAGTTTCCCGGCGCGGTGATCCTTATCAGCCATGACCGCTCGCTGCTCGACGCCGCTGCCGAGCGGCTCTGGCTGGTAGCGGACGGCACGGTGCGGCCCTATGAGGGCGATCTCGACGAGTATCAGCAGCTCGTCCTGCGCCGGTCCTCTCCCAAGGAGACGGTCCGGAAAGACGCCGAAGCGAAGCCCGCCGCGCCGAAGCGCCCGGCACTTGGCCCTCTGCGCAAGCAGATCAAGGATGCGGAAGCGGCGATGGCGAAGCTGGAGAAGGAGCTCGCGGAGCTCGACGGCAAGCTCGGCGCGCCCGGCCTTTATGAGAAAGACCCGCGTGAAGCCGCTCGCCTCGCCACCAGCCGTGGCGCCTGTGGCGAAAAGCTGGCCGAGGCGGAGGAGCGCTGGATCACGCTCTCCGCGCAGCTCGAAGAGCTGGAAGCGCAACTCTAGACGATAGCCCCCCGGTCAGACTGTCAGCCGGTCCGCGCGAAAGCGCGCGCCGGGCGGACGCGTGCGCGTTCTATCGCCCGTTGAGCGTCGAGAACACCCGCACGGACGAGCGCGGCCGATGCCTCGTCCTGCGGCTTCACCACGTACCGCACAAAAAGAAACCCCGGCCGCAAGGCCGGGGTTTCCATCACGTCAGAGACTGACGAGATCAGAACGAACGACGGACCGACAGGATGACCTGGTTGAAGTCCGAGGAGTTCACGAGGTTGCCGAAGTCGTCCTCGATCGGGGCGTCGTAGTTGGCTTCGCCGTAGGTGTACTGAGCGACGAAGAGGAGGCCCTTGACCGGGGTCCAGTTCAGGCTGGCGCCGACGTTGAAGAGGCTCATGCTGGAGACCGAACCGTCCCAAGCAGCCGACGGGACGTCGAGCTCGCCGTAGTTACCGAACAGCACGCCGAAGACCGACGGGGTGAAGTAGTGGGTCAGTTCGCCGGCGACAGTCCAGGCCGTGGCGGACTCGTAGTCGCCGGTGGCCGGGTTGTAGTAGGTGTCGGCGAATTCGAAGGTGTTCAGCTGAGCGTAGCTGCCGGTGATGCCGGTGTACTCGATCGCGCCATCGCCGTAGGTGGCTTCGATGTACAGGGTGTCACCCTCGCCGAGAGCGTTCAGGTTGAACTTGACGCCGCCGAGGACGCCCCAACCGATGTCATCGCCGCTCGAGCCCGGGTTGAGAACGTCGTAGTTCTCGTCGTTGATCTGACGGACGACGCCGGAGACCTGGAACCCGCCCCACTCGCCTTCGTAGTTGATGTTACCGACGAGGGCCGGGAGGTCCGAACCAACGTTCGAGTAACCGAAGTCGAGGTCATACACGCCGTTGGAACGGGTGCTGTCGTCTTCGATCGAGATCGTGGCCGTGAAGCCGTTGCCGAAGTCAGCGGTGTAAGCCGCGACGGTGGCGTTCTCGTCCGAGGTCAGCTCAACCGAGTCGATACCCCAAACGTTGTTGTCGGCGTAGTAGTCGTAGAACGACTGAACCTTACCGAAGGTGAAGCCGGCGAACTGGATGTACGCCTTGTCGAGGCTCGGCGAGGTCGAGTCGCCGTAGGTCAGGCGATACTCGAGGTAGGAACGGAGCGTGCCGTACTCGGTCTGGGTGCGGGCGTCCAGACGGATCGCGCCACGGGCCAGGAAGTAGGTGTCGTTCTGCTCGTTCGCCGGGGTGTACGACGTGTCGAGGTAGTTATAGTCGGTCTGCACGAAGCCACCGACCTTGAGGCAGGTGTCGGAGCCGGGGATGTAGTAGAAGCCAGCGCCGTAGGTGGAGCAGATCTTCACATATTCCGCAGCCTTCGCCTTCACAGGCAGATCGGCCGCCGCAGCAGTCCCGACCATCGCGAGCCCGGCGACCGAACCGAGCAGTACATTCTTCATGACCGTCTTCACTTCATTCTCCCCCAAATTGGACCAATGTTGGGTTTTCGATTGTCAGGATCCGCCGCAACCCGCGACATCCGTGGACGATATTGTTTGAAAGCCCTGGGAGGTGCAAAGCCAAAGTGGCTCCAAACAGGCCCTCGGGGCCATTCGGCAACCGAGTGTTGCTATCTGGACACAATTTTCACGGTCCCGGCGGCCGCTTTTCCGCCTGAGGCGGCAAACTAGAAAGCCATGGTAAATCAAGGCTTAACGGGATTCGTCCGTTGGGGCGCTCACTCAGAATGTGGCGATTGGCGCCTTGAAGCGGCCCGGTTTCAGCGCTGGACCCAGCGCCCCTCGGCCGTCTGCTGCCAATAGGCGACGGCGTGTCCGGCCGCCTTTGCGGCGCGCCATTGCGCCCGCGCATGGTCGATTTCGTCGGGATCGGCGCCGTCGAAGAGGTGAATCACCCGGGTATAGGCGCCGATATCGCCGGCCGTGGCGCGCTCAATGAAGAATCGCACGGCCGCACCATTGGGATTCGCCTCTTCCGTGGTGAGGAGAATCGGCTGGCGCGCCGACTCGGGCTGCCGATCCGTGCCGTGCGGCAGGAAGGACGCGTCGTCATAGGTCCAGAGAATCTGGTCGAGCGCGTCGATCCGTTCGGGGGAGGACGCCTGCACGATGCAGCGCCAGCCGCGCTCGAGGCACTTCTCCAGCAATTGCGGAAGGGCGCCCTCAAGCGGACGCCCCTGCAAGTGATAGAAGAAGACCTCGGCCATGCGCGCGATGCCGGCTCAGGCTTCGTAATGATCGGCGACGAACTGGTCGAGCAGCCGCACGCCCCAGCCACCACCCCAGCTGCGGTTGAATTCGCTGGTCGGGGAGTTGATGGCGGTGCCGGCGATGTCGAGGTGCACCCACGGCACATCGCCGACGAAGCGCTTGAGGAACTGCGCCGCGGTGATGGAGCCGCCGAAGCGCCCGCCGGTGTTCTTCATGTCGGCGAACTTCGAATCGACCAGCTTGTCGTAGTCGGGCGACAGCGGCATGCGCCACACCTTCTCGCCGGTCGCCTGCCCGGCGCTGGCCAGCCGCTCGGCCAGCGTGTCGTCATTGGCGAACAGGCCGGCATGCTCGGTGCCGAGCGCGACCATGATGGCGCCGGTGAGCGTGGCGAGGTCGATCATGAACTGCGGCTTGAAGCGCTCCTTGGCGTACCAGAGCACATCGCCGAGCACGAGCCGGCCTTCCGCATCGGTGTTGATGATCTCGATGGTCTGGCCGGACATGGAGGTGACGATGTCGCCGGGGCGCTGGGCGTTGCCGTCCGGCATGTTCTCCACAAGGCCGATCAGGCCGACCGCGTTCACCTTCGCCTTGCGGCTCGCCAGCGCGTGCATGAGGCCGACCACGGCGGCCGCGCCGCCCATGTCACCCTTCATGTCTTCCATGCCGGCTGCCTGCTTGATGGAGATGCCGCCCGTGTCGAACACCACGCCCTTGCCGACGAAGGCGAGCGGGGCCGAATCGTTCTTGGCGCCATTCCAGCGCATCACCACGACGCGGCTCTCCTGAGACGAGCCCTGGCCAACGCCGAGAAGCGCGCCCATGCCGAGCTTCTTCAGATCCTTCTCGCCGAGTACCTCGACATCCACGCCGACCTTGGCGAGGTCGCCCGCGCGCTTGGCGAATTCGGTGGGGGTGAGGACGTTGGCCGGCTCGTTGACCAGGTCGCGAGCGATGATGACGCCCTCGCCCACGCCCTCGCGCTTCTTGAAGGCGCGCTTCGCCGCCGTATCGCTCTCTATATAAAGAGTGACACGCGGCTTCGCGGCGGCGTCATCGGACTTCTTCTTCGTCTTGTAGCGATCGAAGGAATAGGCGCGCAGCTTCATGCCGAGCGCGAACTCGGCCGCCGCCTCGGGCGAGACGGGCCCGCCGGGCAACGCGAACACGATGCCGACCTCCTTGGCCGAGGCCGACAGGCGCCCGAGCGTGGCGCCGCCGAGCTTCAGCCAGTCGAGCGGCTTCAGCTCCTCCGGCTTGCCGACGCCGACGACGATCAGCCGGGTGGCCTCAAGGCCGGTGGGGGCGAGAAGGTCGAGCGCCTTGCCGGACTTGGCGGTGAACCGCTCCGCCTGCGCGGCCCGCGTCACGGTATCGGCGGCGGCGCCGAGCAGCGCGGAAACCTCCGGCGCGAGTACCAGCCCACCCGCTTCGCCGCCCTCCGCCGCAAGCACGACCACCACGCCCTCGAGCGCGGCCGGAATCTTGGCAAAACTGAATTTCACGGTATCGGACATCGGGGGCACCTTGGCTGGGATCGCACGCAGGCCTTCTGTTTAGCCGAATGTGCGTCCGCCGACGAGGCCCGCGCAGCCGCATGGTGAACCGGGTCACCGGGGCGCTGCGTCACCCCGCTCACAAAGTCGCCCTATTTGCACGGCGCCGCGAGGGCGCTTATTGATGAGCCGCTGACGGTCGCCGGGGCGGCGGACGTTACGACGTTGCAACGGGAATCGCCGCTCGATGACTCGACTTGACCGTTACGTGTTCCGCGCGGCCGCCACGGCTTTCATCGGAACGCTGGTCGTCCTTGCCGGCATGATCTGGGTGACGCAGGCGCTGCGCGAGCTCGACATCATGACCACGCAGGGCCAGACCATCCTGGCCTTCGTGTTCATCACCAGCCTGGCCCTGCCCGCGCTCATTCTCGGCCTCGCGCCGGCTGCGCTGTTCATCGCCGTCTCGCACACGCTCTTCCGCATGAACACCGATTCGGAAATCGTGGTGGCGAGTTCCGCCGGCATCTCGACGGCGCGCTTCCTGCGGCCCTTGCTGATCCTCGCGCTTATCGTCGCCGCGCTCTGTACCGCGTTGTCCATGGAGCTGGTGCCGGCCGCGCTGCGGCAGTTCCGTTATGAGATCAGCCGGGTACGCGCCGACGTCGTCGCCTTCATCGCTCAGCCCGGCCGTTTCACGCCGCTGGCGGACGGCATGGTGTTCAATGTGCGCGAGCGCAATTCCAGCGGCGTGCTCGGCGGCATCTTCATCAACGATGCGCGCAACCCGAATGAGGTCAGCACCTACCTCGCCGATCGCGGCCAGGTGGTGGATAGCGCCGAAGGCACCTTCCTGATTCTCGAGGACGGCGCGATCCACCGCCGCACCACCGGCAAGCCGGACAGCAATGTCGTGGAATTCCAGCGCTACGCCTTCGACCTGTCGCCCTTCACCAGCGGGGCCGACAACACGATGTACCGCGCTCCGGAACGCTCCTTCCGCGAATTGCTGAGCCCGGACCCGAACGACCCGGCCTATCAGCGCGATCCCGGCCGCTTCACCGAGGAAATTCACCGCCGCCTGTCGCTGCCGCTCTATGTGCTCGCCTTCTTCGGCATCGCCTGTGCCGCGCTCGCCGAGCCGCGGACGACGCGCGAGGGGCGTGGGCTGGCGCTGGCGGGAACGGCGCCTTTCGTGATCGTGCTGCAGGTGACGAGCTTCGGGCTCATCAATCAGGTGCGCAACAACCCGGACCTCGTGCCCTTCGTGTATCTCGTGCCCGTGGTCTTCATCATCGGCTCTATCCTGTCGCTGAGCGGGCGCTTCAAGCCGCGCATGCCGCGCGCCCTGAGCCTGTATTTCGACCGCATGGCGCAGCGCGTCGTGCGCGCGACCGTGAACTGAGCGCGCCGATGATGATCGCGAATAAATGGGAAGGCGCCCCGTGATCGGCCGCACCCTCGGATTCTATTTCGGCCGCCGGTTCATGAGTTCCGTGCTCGGGATCTTCGTGAGCTGCGTCGTCCTCATCATGATGGTCGACTTCCTGGAGATGTCGCGCCGGGTGGGTGAGCGCGACGTGGATTCGGTCACGCTGCTGGTGCTCATCCTCTACCGGGCGCCCTTCTTCACCGAGCAGCTGCTGCCCTTCGCGGTACTGTTCGGCGCCATCGGCACCTTCCTGACCCTGTCGCGGCGGCTGGAGCTGGTGGTGGCGCGCGCGGCCGGCATCTCGGCCTGGCAGTTTCTCTTCCCGGCCTGCCTGCTGGCGGTGCTGCTGGGGGTGTTTTCCACAACCGTCTACAATCCGATGTCCGCCGAGTTCAAGGAACGGGCGAACAAGATCGAGGCGGAGATTTTCAACCGTCAGACGGGCCTGTTCGCCTCGACCGGCGGCGGGTTCTGGATCCGCCAGCAGAGCGTCGACGGGCAGGCCATCATCCAGGCCGGCGCCAAGGTCGATGGCGGGCGGCAGCTCTCCGGCGTTAACGTTTTCTTGTTTGGTCCGGATGGCAAGCTGCAGGAGCGCATCGAAGCGCGCAACGCCACCCTCGAAGACGGAGCCTGGCGACTGAGCGAAGCCCGGGTCTTAACCCCCGGTCTAGGTTTGCAGTCGTACGATACGTACATGGTCGCCACGAATCTCACGCCGAATCAGATCGAGGAAACGCTGCAGAGCGATACCGTCCCGTTCTGGAACCTGCCCGGCGCGATCGAGGCTGCGCGACGCGTCGGCTTCGGTGTGGAACGCTACCGGCTGCAGTATCAGGCGCTGCTCGCGCGGCCCATGCTGCTGCTGGCGATGGTGCTGATCGCGGCCTCCGTCAGCCTGCGCGTGTTCCGGTTCGGCGGGATCGGTCAGACGATTCTCGGTGGCGTGGCCGCCGGCTTTCTGCTTTATGTGTTCACTAAGCTCGCCGAGGATCTCGGTGAGGCCGGGATCGTGCATCCCATTATTGCAGCGTGGTTTCCAGCGGTCGTTGGGGCATTGATGGGCGTACTCATCCTGCTTCACCGGGAGGACGGATGAAGGTCGGCAACCCCTTGGCCGGCCAGGCGGACACGGTGGTCTCGCGGCATAAGCGCCGTCTGGTCACCTCCGCTTGTTGGCTGTTCTTCACGGTAGTCATTGGCTCGCTGGGCGTCGTTGCCTCGGCGCCGGATGCGTTCGCGCAGGCGCAGACCAACGCCAACTCGGCGGCCCGTGAAATGCTGGCCCAGCGCCAGCCTACCGATCCCGATGCCAAGATGCTCGTGACCGCCGATGAGCTGGTCTACGACTACAATCGCAATGAGGTCATCGCGGACGGCAACGTCCAGATCTATTACGACGGTGCCGTGCTCGAGGCGAAGCGGGTGGTCTATGACCGCACCGGCCAGCGCCTGCGTGCCGAAGGCGGCGTGCGCCTCAAGGACAAGGACGGCAAGGTCATCTCGGCCGAGAGCCTCGACCTGTCCCAGCAGTTCACCGACGGCTTCGTCAATTCGCTGCGGATCGACACGCCGGACAACATGCATTTCGCCGCCGCGCGGGCCGACCGCACGGGGGGCGACACCACGGTCATGACCAGCGGCGCCTACACGCCCTGCGAACCGTGCAAGACCGATCCGACCAAGCCGCCCATGTGGCAGATCAAGGCCGCCCGGATCATCCATAAGGAAAAGGAACAGACGATCTATTTCGAGAGCGCCCGCCTCGAATTCCTCGGCGTTCCGATCGCCTGGGTGCCCTATATGTCGGCGCCCGATCCGACGGTGAAGCGCAAGTCCGGCTTCCTGATCCCGCAATTCATCAACACCAGCGAGATCGGCTACGGCGTCACGATTCCCTATTTCTGGAACATCGCGCCCAATATGGACGTGACGTTCTCGCCGATGTTCCTCACCAAGCAGGGCGTGCTGCTCGACGGCACCTTCCGGCATCGGCTTGAGACCGGCATCTACAGCATCCGCGCGGCGGGCATCGAGCAGGAAGACAAGGACGCCTTCCTCGGCGAGCCCGGCTATCGCGACCAGCGCGGCATGATCGAGACCCACGGCCGTTTCAATATCAACGAGCAGTGGTACTGGGGTTGGGATGGCTGGTTGACCTCCGACAAGACCTTCATGGAGGACTACAACCTCATCAACGACTCCAAGAAGGAAGTGACGTCGCAGCTCTACATCGTCGGCCAGGGCGACCGCAGCTATTTCGACGCGCGCCTGCAGTACTTCACCGGCCTGACGTCCTATGACATCCAGGACCAGCAGCCGACGGTTGCGGTGATCGACTACAGCAAGACGCTGGACAAATCGGTTTTCGGCGGCGAGTTCAGCTACGACTTCAACATGATCAGCCTGACGCGGAACGAGATCGATATCCGCGCGACCTCCTCGGAATATGCGGCGACGAATGTCACGCAGGGCCCGATCAACGAGTGCGACCTGTCGACGATGAGCGCGGACCCGGCGGTCCAGCGTGAGAACTGCCTGATGCGCGGCATGGCCGGCAGCTACACCCGCGTGTCGGGCGTGGCGAACTGGCGCCGCACCTTCATCGACACGGCCGGCCAGTCATGGACGCCGTTCCTGAATGTCCAGCTCGACGCTGCCCAGGTTGACCCGGAGCCGCAGGACTATCCCTGGCTGTCCGCCGACAGCGAGTCGCTGGTGCGTGCCATGCCGGCGGTGGGTCTGGAATATCGCTACCCGTTCATTGCCGTGCAGAGCTGGGGCACTCAGACGCTGGAGCCGATCGCCCAGCTCATCGTGCGCCCCAACGAAACCGATATCGGCAAGTTCCCGAACGAAGACGCCCAGAGCCTGATCTTCGACGACACCAACCTGTTCGAGATCAACAAGTACTCGGGCTATGACCGGGTCGAAGGCGGCACCCGCGCCAATGTGGGCCTGCAATACACCGCCAACATCCGCGGCGCCGGCCAGGTGAACGCGCTGTTCGGCCAGTCCTACCAGCTCGCCGGCCAGAACTCGTACGCCTATTACGACATGGCCAATACGGGTGCGGATTCGGGCCTGGAGGACGACGTCTCCGACTATGTCGCCCGCCTCTATTGGGCGCCGAACAAGAACTTCGCCCTCATCAACCGCTTCCGCTTCGACAATGACGACTGGGGCGTCGAGCGCTACGAGCTGGAAGGTCGGGCGACCGTCAACCAGCTCACGCTGTCGGCGACCTACGGCCTCTACGCCGCGCAGCCGGAGCTCGGCTATTATGACGAGCGCCAGGGCGTGCTCGGCACCGGCCAGCTCAAGCTCAATGAGAATTGGAGCCTGCTGGCGGCGTCGCGGTACAATCTGCATGAGAACGAGATCGACTACTCGCTCTTCGGTGTCTCCTATGCGGATGACTGCTTCGGTCTGACCCTGTCCTACAAGTCGGATTACACCGAGAGCGGCAACCGCGAGCGGGTGGACACGGTGCTGCTGACGATCAGCCTGCGCACGCTGGGCCAGGCGGGCTTCTCCTCCCAGGTCGGCTCCACCATGACCTCGGGTGAGTGAGAGCGGACAGCCGACGGTTCGGATCCGTGAACGTGGCGTCGTATTGACGCCACAACCGCTGGTCAGAAGAACCGCACGGCCTTTTGGCGATGCCGATGGCGGGTGCGGATCCTCGGATCAGCGAGAGGGGTATGAGGCGGACATGACCATGCGGAGCGTGCACGGCACCTCGAAGCGCGGAACCGGCGCAGGACGCGGCAGGGAACGCGGCGCGGCGTTGCGCCTTTTGGCGCCCTTCCTGCTGTCGACCGCCCTTGGCCTCACCGCCATGTCGCTCGCCCCGGCACCGGCCGCCGCCCAGCAGGTTCTGGTACTGGTGCAGGGACAGCCGATCACCAGCTTCGACGTCAGCCAGCGCATCAAGCTCGCCCAGCTCACCGAGCGCACCAATCTCAGCCAGAAGCAGGCGCTCGAAGACCTCATCGACGAGAAGCTGAAGATCGCCACCGCCCAGCGCTACGGCATCACCGCCGACACCGATGACGTGAACAAGCTGTTCAGCCAGATGGCGAGCCGCAGCGGCCGCAACGCCGAACAGCTCACCGACGCCCTCGCCTCCTCCGGCCTCAGCGCACAGACGCTGAAGGACAAGATGCGCGCCGACTATGTCTGGAACAGCTATGTGCGCGGGCGCTTCTCTTCCGTCACCACGGTGCGCGATTCCGACGTGTTCGCGGCGCTGGAGACGAAGGGTGAGGATCTGACCAAGGCCCAGCGCACCACCGAATACACCGTCCGGCAGATCGTGCTCGTGGTCTCGCGCACCGCGCCCGATGCCAGCCGCGCCCAGCGGATGGCCGAGGCCAATGCCCTGCGCAAGCGGTTCACCAATTGCGAGAGCGGCGTCGCCGATGCCCGCGCGCTGAAGGAGACCGTGGTGCGCGATCCCGTCATCCGCACCTCGGCCGACATGAGCGCGCCGCTGCGCAAGGTGATGGACGAGATTCCCGTAGGCCAGACCACGGCCCCCGAGGTCACCCGCGCCGGCATCGAGATGGTCGCCATCTGCGCGCGCCGCGAGATCGTCGGCGAAAGCGCGCAGAAGCGCGAGGTGAAGCAGGAGCTGCAGACCAAGCAGTTCGACGCGCTCTCCCGCCGCCTGCTGGACGAGGCCCGCAAGCAGGCGATGATCCAGTACCGCTGACACCATGCCCGAGCGCCCCGCGCCCTCCCCCGCCCTCGCGCTGACGCTCGGCGAACCTGCCGGTATCGGACCCGACATCGCCCTGCTCGCCTGGGAGCACCGGGCCGCGCTGGAGCTGCCGGCCTTTTTCGTCACCGGCGATCCCGCCTGCCTGCGCGCCCGTGCGGACCAGCTCGGCGTGCCCGCTGTCATTCGCCCCTGCACGCCGGAAGAGGCCTCCAACCTTTTTGCCGATGTGCTGCCGGTGGTGCCCGCCGGCCCCGTCGTCACCGCGCAGCCCGGCACGCCGGATGCGACGAGCGGCCCGGCCGCCAAGGCGGCGATCGACGCGGCGGTGCGGCTGGTGCAGGCCGGCCGGGCGAGCGCCGTCGTCACCAATCCCATCGCCAAATCGGTGCTCTACAGTGCCGGCTTCGCCTTTCCCGGCCATACCGAGTATCTTGCGCACCTCGCCGGCGATGCCACGCTGCGGCCGGTGATGATGATCTGGTCGCCGGAACTGGCCGTCATCCCCGCCACTATCCACATCCCGGTCGCCGAGATCGCCTCCCAACTGACGACCGAACTGCTGGTCGAGACCGGCCGCATCGCCGCGCGCGACCTGGAGCAGCGCTTCGGCATCGCCCGCCCGCGCCTCGCCTTTTGCGGGCTCAACCCGCATGCCGGCGAGCACGGCACGATCGGGCGGGAGGATGAGGAGATCACCCGGCCGGCCGTCGCGGCGCTGCGGGCCGAGGGGATCGACGCCCGCGGTCCCTTCCCGGCCGATACGCTGTTCCACGCCAAGGCGCGCGCGGGCTATGACGTGGTGATCGGCGCCTATCACGATCAGGTTCTGGCGCCGGTGAAGACGCTGGCCTTCGACCGCGCGGTGAATGTGACGCTCGGCCTGCCCTTTATCCGCACCTCGCCGGACCATGGCACGGCTTTCGACATTGCCGGCACGGGCTCGGCCGATCCGTCGAGCCTCATCGAGGCGCTGCGCCTTGCCCGCCGGCTCGCCGATGTCGACCGCGCGGCCCTGGCCGCCACCTCTGTCGAGCGCGTGCCGGCATGAGCGGGATCGACAATCTTCCGCCGCTGCGCGAGGTCATCCGGGAGCATGGGCTCTCGGCGCTGAAGTCGCTCGGCCAGAATTTCCTGCTCGACCTCAACCTCACCTCGAAGATCGCCCGCACCGCTGGCCGGCTCGACGGGGTGACGGTGATCGAGGTCGGCCCCGGCCCCGGCGGGCTCACCCGCGCCATTCTCGCCCTCGGCCCGCAGAAGGTTGTCGCCATTGAGCGCGACTCGCGCTGCATCGCGGCGCTGGGCGAAGTCGCCGCGCACTATCCCGGCAAGCTGGCGGTGGTGGAGGGCGACGCGCTGGAGGCCGATTATCGCGCGCTGGTGCCCGAGGGCGGACGCGCCGTCATCATCGCCAACCTGCCCTATAATGTCGCGACGCCACTGCTGATCGGCTGGCTCTCCGGGCCCTGGCCGGCCTGGTATGAGAGCCTGACGCTGATGTTCCAGCGCGAGGTAGCCGAGCGCATCGTCGCCGCGCCGGGCACCAATCATTATGGCCGCCTCGCGATCCTCACAGGCTGGCGGGCCACGGCGCGCATCGCCTTCGACGTGCCGGCCTCCGCCTTCGTGCCGGCGCCCAAGGTCACGTCCTCGGTCGTCCACATCATCCCGCGCCCGGCGCCGCTGGCTTGCGATCTGAAGGCGCTGGAGCGGGTGACGGAGGCAGCCTTCGGCCAGCGCCGCAAGATGCTGCGCCAGTCACTCAAGAGCCTCGGCGTCGACACCATGGCGCTTCTGGAGGCCGCCGGCCTGCCCCCCACCGAACGGGCCGAGCAGATCCCGGTCGAGGGGTTTGTCGCACTGGCCAATGCCTGGGTGGCGATGCGGGCATCAACGCCGAAGGGCTGACGGTCTCCGACAGACGAGTCCCTCAGTCCGTCATCCCGGACGGCCGGAGGCCGATCCGGGATCGCGTGGGATCGGAGAGCGATCCCGGCTCTCCGGCTCCGCCTGCGGCCGGGATGACGGATTGTTTTCAGTCCGTCAGCGTCGCCAGTTCCTCGTCCAGCCGCTCGATCACCGGCGCGAGGCCGACCTGGCGCTCGCGGCGCAGGCGCTCGGCCAAGAGGATGTTGCGCAGATTGGCGAAGGTGCTGTTCAGGTCTTCATTGACCAGCACGTAATTGTAGTCCTGCCAGTGCGCGATCTCGGTGCGGGCGTTCTTCAGCCGCTTCTCGATCACGCCGGAGGCGTCCTCCGCCCGGCGCTCCAGCCGCATCTTCAGCTCATGCGCCGAGGGCGGCAGGATGAACACGCCGACGATATCCTCGGGCATGCGGGCATAAAGCTGCTCGGCACCCTGATAGTCGATGTCGAACAGCACATCGCGCCCGGTCGCAAGCGCCGCTTCCACCGGCTCGCGCGGCGTGCCGTAGAAATTGCCATGCACCTCGGCATGTTCGAGCAGGTCTCCGGCATCGCGCATCTTCTCGAAGCGGTCGCGGGTGAGGAAGTGGTAATGCACCCCCTCCACCTCGCTCGGCCGGCGCTCGCGCGTGGTGACGGAGACCGAGAGATAGATGTCCGGGTTCTGCTCCAGCAGGAGCCGGGCCAGCGTCGACTTGCCCGCGCCCGAGGGCGAGGACAGGATCAGCATGAGGCCTCGGCGGGCAACGTTGGAATGCTTCATGCGCCTCACTCGATGTTCTGAACCTGCTCGCGGAACTGCTCCACCACGCCCTTCAGCTCGAGGCCGATGGCGGTGAGCGACACGTCGTTCGCCTTGGAGCAGAGCGTGTTGGTCTCGCGGTTGAATTCCTGGGCGAGGAAGTCGAGCTTGCGCCCGACCGCGCCGCCCTCCGTCAGCATGGCGCGGGCGGCGGCAACATGGGCGACCAGCCGGTCGAGTTCCTCGCGCACATCCACCTTCGCCGCCAGCATCAAGGCTTCCTGATGCAGCCGGTCGGGGTCGAAATTGGCGCCGGTGTCCAGAAGCGTGCGGATCTGCTCGCCGAGCTTGGCGCGGATCGCCTCCGGCCGGCGCGCCGGGTTTGCCTCGGCGGCGGCGGTCAGCCGCTCGATGCCGTCGAGCCGCTCATTGAGCACCAGCCCGAGCGCCGCGCCTTCCTTGGCGCGCATGGCGACCAGTTCGGATATGGCGCGCTCGAATCCTTCCGTCACCGCCGCTTCGACAGCGCCGCGCTCGGCTTCGCTGTCCTGCGTCTCGCTGACCTCCAGCACGCCCTTGAGCGACAGCAGGCTTTCCAGCCGCACCGGCGGGGCGTCGAGATCGCGCGCGACGGTGGCGACCGAGGCGGCGACCGCCCGCAGCAGCGGTTCATTGACGGTGACGCTCACCGCCGAATCGGCCCGGGTCATGGAGAGGGTAGCGTTGACGTTGCCGCGGGCGAGCGCGCGCGAGGCGATCTGCTTCAGCGGGATATCGAGCCCGTCCCAGCCCGTGGGCAGGCGCAGGCGCACATCGAGGCCCTTGCCGTTCACCGACTTCACTTCCCAGGTCCAGTGCCATGCGCCGGCCTGTCCCTGGGTGCGGGCAAAGCCCGTCATGCTGGCAAGCGCCATGCTGTCTCCCCTGCCGCGCACCGTCGCGGCGTGCCGCGCACCAATGCGGCGCGCGGACCATAACGGCGGTGCCCCGACGCCTCAAGAAGAAGAGCCGCGTACCGCCTAGTTGATGTCGGTGGTCGTCCCGGTATTGCCGGAGATGCCGGCGGGCTGGCTGGACGGGTCGATCTTGCGGTCGCGCTCGATCTGCCGCCAGCGCGCGACGTTGCGGTTGTGCTGGTCCAGCGTCTCGGCGAAGGCGTGGCCGCCCGAGCCATCCGCCACGAAATAGAGCGCCTTCGACTTGGCGGGATTGGCGGTGGCCTCCAGCGAGGCGCGGCCGGGATTGCCGATCGGGCCCGGCGGCAGTGCCGGTATGGTGTAGGTGTTGAACGGCGTCGGCGTGGTGATGTCGGCCCGCGTGATCGGCCGGTCCAGCCGCCCCTTGCCGCGCACCAGCCCGTAGATGATCGTCGGGTCGGATTGCAGCTTCATCTTCTTGTTGAGGCGGTTGATGAACACCGCCGCGACTTCGGGCCGCTCCTGCGCCACGCCGGTCTCCTTCTCGACGATGGAAGCGAGGATGACCAGCTCCTCCGGCGACTTGAGCGGGATGGACGGATCGCGCTTCTCCCAGATTTCCTTCAGCAGCGCGTCCTGCGTGCGGGCCATGCGGCGCAGCACGTCCTCGCGCGAGGTGCCGCGCGTCACCTTGTAGGTGTCCGGCATCAGGCTGCCCTCGCGGGGCACCTGGCGGATGGCGCCGGACAGTTCCTCGATTTCCAGCAGCCGCTGCACGATCTGGTCGGAGGTCAGCCCCTCGGGAATGGTGACGTTGTATTCGATCACCTTGCCGGAGACGATGGTGTCCAGCACCTGCCGGATCGAGGCGCGTCCGGCGAATTCATACTCGCCCGCCTTGAGCTTGCCGGAGGAGCGCGTGCCCACGGCCGCGCCGACGAACACCCATTTGTCGTCGATCACCCCGCGCTTCACCAGAAGATCGGCAATGTCCATCAGGCCCGATTCGCCGGGAATAATGATCGCCGTGTCCTGCGGCAGCGGGCCCGGCGCGTCATAGCGCTTGAGGCCGATCCACAGCGCCCCGCCCCCGAGCAGGATCGCCATCAGAAGAAGGGTGAAGATCGCGCTGCCCGCCACCACCAGTGGATGGCCGGCACGCTTGGAGGCGCGGCGGTTCTTGACCGGCTTGGCAGCGGGATTGACGGCCGTCTCCGTGGCCGGCGCAGGCGCCGTCGCGCTCGACGCCGCGGGCGGCGTCTCGGCGGGAACGGGCGTCGGCGGGGGAGGAGTCTGATCGATCATCGGGTGCCTCGCCTGGCGTCCGCGGGCGGCGCAACGCACAGGCAGACTACCCTTGAATATGGCGAAAGCGGGAACCCGGCGCGGGGAAAAGCCCGGCTTTTCCCCTGCGTCCGCCCCGCTCCGCTCAGTTCGTGTAGCGCTTGAACACCAGCGACGCGTTGGTACCGCCGAAGCCGAAGGAGTTCGACAGCGCGTAATCAATGGTGCGCTGACGCGGCGTGTGCGGCACGAGGTCGATGGGTGTCTCGACCGACGGGTTGTCGAGGTTCAACGTCGCCGGGGCGATCTGGTCGCGGATGGCGAGCAGCGAGAAGATCGCCTCCA
This sequence comes from Ancylobacter sp. WKF20, assembly GCF_029760895.1. NCBI lineage: Bacteria > Pseudomonadati > Pseudomonadota > Alphaproteobacteria > Hyphomicrobiales > Xanthobacteraceae > Ancylobacter > Ancylobacter sp. WKF20. The sequence continues at coordinate 569,216 of NZ_CP121679.1, read as the reverse complement.
CCGCGCCGGCCGCGCCGAGCAGGTGGCCGATGGCCGACTTGGTCGACGACATCGACACCTTGGCGGCGGCGTTGCCCAGCAGGCGCTGAACCGCGCCAAGCTCGATCGTGTCGGCCATGGTCGAGGTGCCATGGGCGTTGATGTAGTCGAGATCGCCCGCCGTGATGCCGGCCCGCTTCAGCGCCGCCTGCATGCAGCGATAGGCGCCGTCGCCGTCCTCGGAGGGGGCGGTGATGTGGTAGGCGTCGCCCGACATGCCGTAGCCGACGACCTCGCCATAAATCTTCGCGCCGCGCGCCAGAGCGTGCTCCAGCGCCTCGACCACGACGACGCCAGCGCCCTCGCCCATCACGAAGCCGTCGCGGTCCGCGTCATAGGGGCGCGAGGCCTTGGCCGGCGTGTCGTTATAGCTGGTGGAGAGCGCACGGCAGGCGGCGAAGCCCGCGAGCGCCAGCCGGTTGATCGGCGATTCGGTGCCGCCGGCGACCATCACATCCGCGTCGCCGAAGGCGACGAGACGGGCGGCGTCGCCAATGGCGTGCGCTCCGGTCGAGCAGGCGGTGACGACCGCGTGATTCGGCCCCTTGAGACCGTGCGCGATCGAGACATAACCGCCCGCGAGATTGATCAGGCGGCCAGGAATGAAGAAGGGGGATACGCGGCGCGGACCACGCTCCTGCAGCAGCAGGCTGGTCTCGGCGATGCCCTGAAGGCCGCCAATGCCGGAGCCGATGAGCACGCCGGAGGCGCACTGGTCCTCATAGGAGGTCGGATGCCAATCGGCATCGTCCAGCGCCTGCTTGGCGGCGGCCATCGCGTAAACGATGAACTCGTCGACCTTGCGCTGTTCCTTCGGCTCCATCCACTGGTCGGGATTATAGGTGCCGTCGGAGCCGTCGCCGCGCGGAATCTGGCAGGCGATCTTGGCGGGAAGGTCGGAGACCTCGAAATTCTCGACGCGGCCAGCGCCACTCTCACCGGCCAGCAGCCGCTTCCAGGTGGCATCCACGCCGCATCCAAGCGGCGTCACCATGCCGAGGCCGGTAACGACAACACGTCTCATCCGATGTCTCCGGATAGCGTCACACAAGAAAACGCTGCGACGGGCGGACCGTCGCAGCGTGCTGAACGGGCCTCAGGCCGCGTTCTTTTCCAGGAACTTGATGGCATCGCCGACCGTCAGGATGGTCTCGGCGGCGTCATCAGGGATCTCGCAGTTGAAGGCCTCTTCAAAGGCCATGACCAGCTCGACCGTATCGAGGCTGTCCGCGCCGAGATCGTCGATGAAGCTCGCATTCTCGGTGACCTTCTCGGCTTCAACGCCCAGATGCTCGGCCACAATCTTCTTCACGCGCTCGGCAATATCGCTCATCGGTCCACCCTCGTCCGTATCCGGAGGTTGCTACGTTGTTCCAAATTGGCCCCCGCGTGGGCACGCGGTTTTGGCGGCCTGTTTTCTGCCCCGATTACAGGAAGTGCCCGGACGATCCCGCTGTTTCTCGCGGCGTCCACCCCTGTGAGCCGAGGCGGTCGTTAGCACACTTCATCTGGCAAAACCAGCGCCCAGGGTGGGGCCGGAAGTGCCGGACGACGCGCGCTTTGTCAGATCATGGCCATTCCGCCATTCACATGCAGGGTCTGGCCGGTGACATAACCGGCCTCGGACGACGCCAGGTAGACGGCCGCCGCCGCGATGTCCTCCGGCGTGCCGAGGCGCGCCGCCGGAACCGCGGAGAGAATCGCGTCCTTCTGCTTGTCGTTCAGCACATCGGTCATCGGCGTGGCGATGAAGCCGGGCGCGATGCAGTTCACCGTCACACCGCGCGCCGCCACTTCCTTGGCCAGCGCCTTGGACATGCCGATCATGCCGGCCTTGGCGGCGGCATAGTTGCCCTGCCCGGCATTGCCGGTGACGCCGACGATCGAGGTGATGCCGATGATGCGGCCGGTGCGCCGGCGCATCATGGAGCGGGCCGCCGCGCGGGTCAGGCGGAAGCCGGCGGTGAGGTTCACCTGAATGACGGTGTCCCACATCTCGTCGGTCAGGCGCACGAACAGCCCGTCGCGGGTGATGCCGGCATTGTTGACGAGAATGTCGAGGACGCCCATGGCCTCCTCGGCCTGCGGCACCAGCGCCTCGACCTGCTCGGTGTTGGACAGGTCGCAGGGCAGCACATAAGTGCGCTCGCCGAGCTGGGCGGCCAGCGCCTCCAGCACCTCGCGGCGCGTGCCGGACAGCGCCACGGTGGCGCCGCGCGCGTGCAGCGCCGTGGCGATGGCGCCGCCAATGCCGCCGGTCGCGCCGGTGACGAGAGCGGTCTTTCCGGTCAGATCGAACACGGGGAAACTCCTGGGTTCAGGCCGTAGGGTTCAGGCCACCACCGGCGCGGCGGCGAAGGCCGCCACATCCTCGGGGGTGCCGACATTGGCGGAGGCGACCTCGCGGGCGATGCGCTTGGTGAGGCCGGAGAGCACCTTGCCGGTGCCAACCTCGACAAGCCGCGTCACGCCCGCGCCCGCCATGAAGGCGACGCTCTCGCGCCAGCGCACCGTGCTCGTTACCTGCTTCACCAGCAAAGAGCGAATCTCGGCCGGGTCGGTCACCGGGGCAGCGGTCACGTTGGCGACCAGCGGCACCTTCGGCGCGCGCATCTCGACGCTGGCGAGCGCCTCGGCCATGGCATCGGCCGCGGAGGCGATCAGGCTGCAATGGAACGGCGCGGAGACGGTGAGCAGCACGGCGCGGGCTGCACCTTCGCGCTTGGCGATCTCGCAGGCGCGCGCCACGGCGGCGGCATGGCCGGAGACCACGACCTGGCCGGGCGCGTTGTCATTGGCGACGTCGCAGACCTCGCCCTGCGCGGCTTCGGCGGCCACGGCGGCGACCTTATCGAAGTCGAGACCGAGAATCGCCGCCATGGCGCCGGTGCCGACCGGCGTCGCCGCCTGCATGGCGGTGCCGCGCAGGCGCAGCAGCCGGGCGGTATCGGCGATGGAGAAGGTGCCGGCGGCGGCGAGCGCGGAATATTCGCCGAGCGAATGGCCGGCGACGAAGGCGGCGTCACGGGTGAGATCGAGGCCCGCCTCGCTCTCCAGCACCCGCAGCGCGGCGAGCGAGGCCGCCATCAGCGCAGGCTGGGTGTTGGCGGTGAGCGTCAGCGTCTCGATCGGGCCGTCCCACATGATGGCGGAGAGCTTTTCGCCCAGCGCCTCGTCCACTTCCTGGAAGACCACGCGGGCGGCGGCGAAGTTGTCGGCGAGGGCCTTGCCCATGCCGACCGCCTGGCTGCCCTGACCGGGGAACACAAAGGCGCTGCTCATATCGTGACGCTGTCCATTCGCTAACATTGGCCATTCGTTAAGAATAGGCGGGCGCAGGAACACCGCCCCGGCCCGGCTGTCAAGTTTCATGGGGGAAAAGCCCGTCCCCATGCCGGCCAGCTTCGAGCAAGCTGCCGGGTTTAGCCCATGAGCATGCTGGAAGCGCTGATCCTCTTTGGTAGCTTTGTCGCCGTCGCCATCGGGCTGGTCTCGGCGGCGCTCGTCATCTGGCTCGGCCGCGGGGCGCCACGGCGCATCCGCCGGGCCTGGCGCGTCCTCGCCACGCTGATGGCCGGAACCTCACTCCTCTATGCCTATCTGGCGCTGCATTATTTTCAGGAGCACAGCCAGTTCGAGCATGACGACATCGACATTCTCATGCCGGTGGTCAGCCTTTGCGGCAGCATCACCATGCTGGCGATGATCCTTCTCACGCGGGATTCGCTCGGTGACCCGCTGAAGGTCGCCGACCTCAAGAAGGCCGCCTTCACCGATACGCTGACCGGCCTGCCGAACCGGCGCAGCTTCGACATGGCGATGGCCGAGCGCATCGAGATCGCGCGCCGGCGCGACCAGCCTCTGGCGGTAATGCTGTTCGACATCGACCACTTCAAAAGGATCAATGACGCCCATGGCCATGACTGGGGCGACGAGGCGCTGCGCCAGATCGGCAAGGCGCTGAGGCGCGGCCGGCGGGATACCGACATCGCCTTCCGCATCGGCGGCGAGGAGTTCACCGTCATCGCCCCCTCGACCCGCATCGACCAGGCGGTGCAGGCGGCCGAGCGGCTGCGCCTGCTCGTTGCAGACTTGCGCGTCTTCAAGGAGGGTGAGCTGGTCTCGCTGACCATAAGCGTCGGCGTAGCGGAACTGCGCGCGGACGACGACGCCGCCTCCCTCATCCAGCGCGCCGACACCGCGCTCTATGCCGCCAAGCGCGCCGGGCGTAACCGCGTGTGCATGGAAAGCTGCGCCGTGGTGCAGATCCTCGCGGCTCAGGGCTAGCCGCGCCTGCCGGTGCTTCATAGACGTCCGCCTGCCCCGCAAGCCTCGCGCGGGCGCCGCTCTTGATTTTGCAGCGATTGCGCGTATAAGCGCGCCACTGTCAGTCCCGGCCGGGGGCTGAACGGACGGCTACGCTTTGGCATTTTGCCGGTGTGGCAGGAATCACCCGATCTCCGCCGTCCCGTGTCCCCGCCTTCGAGATTGTTCGAGCCTTTCCCGAGGCTCGAAGGGCTCGGCGCCGGGATGATGGCCGCAATTGTGCGGAACCTATAGGAAAGGCACGAGACATGGCTCTCTATGAGCATGTGTTCCTCGCGCGCCAGGATGTCACGGCGCAGCAGGTCGAGGAACTCACCGCCCGCTTCAAGGGCGTTATCGAGGCGAATGGTGGTTCGGTCACCAAGACCGAATATTGGGGTGTGAAGACCCTCACCTACCGCGTTCGCAAGAATCGCAAGGCGCACTTCTCGCTGCTCAACATCGACGCCCCGGCTCCGGCCGTCGCCGAGATGGAGCGCCAGATGCGCATCGACGAAGACGTGCTCCGCTTCCTCACCATCCGCGTCGAGACGCTCGAGGAAGGCCAGTCGGTCATGCTGCAGAAGCGCGACCGTGACGACCGCGGCGACCGCGGCTTCGGTGATCGCGGCTTCGGCGGCGATCGTGGCTTTGGTGGCGGCGGCCGCAGCTTCGGTGGCGATCGCGGCGACCGTGGTGATCGCGGCCCGCGCCGCGAGCGTGAAGAGGCTCCGGCCAGCGTGGAGACTGAGTGATGGCATTCGGTGGTACTGGCGGCGCTGCCGCGAACACGTCGGGCGCTCGTCGTCCTTTCTTCCGTCGTCGCAAGACCTGCCCGTTCTCGGGCGCCAATGCGCCGAAGATCGACTACAAGGACGTGCGTCTGCTGCAGCGCTACATTTCCGAGCGCGGCAAGATCGTCCCGTCCCGCATCACGGCGGTGTCCGCCAAGAAGCAGCGTGAGCTGGCCCAGGCCATCAAGCGCGCCCGCTTCCTCGGCCTGCTGCCCTTCGTGATCCGCTGATCGCGTAACGCTTTCCATCCCCGGCTCCGGCCGGGGATGGTCTGCTGCCTTCGGGCAGTCTCATATCCGACAGGTCTTCGGGGTGGTCCCGCGGGCCTTGGCTGGGGTGGACGTGGATCCGCCTCTAACCGCCCAAGCGGGACAGCTCGTCGATGGTTCAGGTTTGGCTTATTGCGTTCGGCGCCGGTGCGGCGTCCGCCCTTCTGGTGGCCAGTGTGTCCACCGGAACCACGCTGGCTTTGCCCCTGTTCTATCTCGCTCCCCTGCCCATCCTCATCGTTGGTCTCGGCTGGTCGCAGATCGCCGCGCTGGTCGCGGGCTCGGCCGCCGCCGTGGCACTCGGCCTCGGCTTCGGCCTTGAGCTGATGCTGGCCTATGTCGCCGGCGTTGGCCTTCCCGCCTATGTCCTCGCCTATCTCGCGCTGATGGCGCGGCAGGAGACGCCGGACGGGCCGCTGGTGTGGTTCCCGGTCGGGCGGATCGTGCTCGCCGCCGCCGTGCTGGGTTGCCTCGCGGTCGCCGCGCTGATCCCGCTGGTGGCCGGAAGCTTCGAGGACTATCAGGCGGCGCTGCGCTCGCTGTTCCAGACCATGCTGAACGCCGATCCCGCCACCCCGGCGGATGCCGACACGGCGCGCCTGATCGACCTTCTGGTCACCGTCATGCCGCCGGCGGCCGCGCTGATCACCATGGTCACGCAGATCGTCAATCTGTGGATTGCCGCTCATGTGGCGCGCATGTCCGGCCGGCTGATGCGCCCCTGGCCGGACCTCGCCAGCATCAGCCTGCCGCAGGCGAGCGTCGCCCTGCTCGCCGGCGCGTTCCTCGGCTCGGCCCTCGCCTCCGGCTTTATCGGCCTCGTGTGCGAGCTGCTCGGCGCCACGCTGCTGATGGCGCTCGCCTTTGTCGGCCTCGCCACGCTGCACTGGATCACCCGCGGGGCCGGCGGCCGCACGCTGGTGCTCGCCACGGTGTGGATCGCCGCCCTCGTCCTTGGCTGGCCCTTCGCGCTGCTGGCGCTGCTCGGCGCGGTCGAGACCCTCTTCGGCATTCGGCGTCGCTTTCCGCGCGGCGGGCCCGGCGTACCGCCGGCCGCCAACGAAGCCTGAACGCCCGAACCCTACCGACTTATTCAAATCGAACGATCGAATGGAGAACTGAAATGGAAGTCATTCTGCTGGAGCGCGTGGCCAAGCTTGGCCAGATGGGCGAAGTGGTTCGCGTCAAGGACGGGTTCGCCCGCAACTTCCTGCTGCCCTCGGGCAAGGCGCTGCGCGCGACCAAGGAAAACAAGACCCGCTTCGACTCGATGAAGGCCCAGCTCGAGACCCGCAACCTCGAGCTCAAGAACGAGGCGGTGAAGGTCGGCGAGAAGCTCCGCGGCACCATCGTCGTGCTGGTGCGCCAGGCCGGCGAAACCGGCCAGCTCTACGGCTCGGTCTCGACCCGCGACATCGCTGACGCCCTGACCGCCGCCGGCTTCACCGTCGAGCGCCGCCAGATCGCGCTGAACCAGCCGATCAAGACCATCGGCCTGCACAGCGTGCCGGTGACGCTGCACCCCGAGGTCGAGGTGAACATCAGCGCGAACGTCGCCCGCAGCGCCGAGGAAGCCGAGCGTCAGTCCCGTGGCGAAGACCTCTCGGTCCGTCGCGATGACGACGAGGACGAGGACGAGTATGAGGCCCCGGCGGAAGCCGAGGAAGAGGCCGAAGACGAGCAGGCCTGAAGTATTCCCTAGCGGAATACGCCAAATTGCGTAGCCCGGTCGCTTCGGCGGCCGGGCTTTTTTGCATTGCTGCAATCTACGCGTGTTGCGAGGAAGGAATTGGTGTGATGCAATGATGGCCATCATCTAGACAAGCCCAACGAATGGGCAGGCAGTTACCGCCCGGATACTGGCCGCAACGGCTGGCCGCCGAACGACTGCCTGTGGTCGGAGTGGACCATGGAAAGGGTGCTTCTGCAGGTCATTTCCCGCGTCGTCCGGCGCGGCAATCTCACCGTCACCTTCGCCTCCGGCCGTCGCGCCACCTTCGGCGATGGCAGCGGCCCGGCTCTCGCGATGCGCTTCACCTCACCGGAATGGCAGCGCCAGGTGGGCCTCGATCCCGAATTGAAGCTCGGCGAGGCCTATATGGAAGGCGGCCTTGTCATCGAACAGGGTGATCTTGCCGAGGTGCTGGCCCTGCTCATGGCGCAGGTCGGCCTCGCGGTGCCCAGCGCCAGCGCGAAATTCCTGATGAAGCTGCGCTTCCTGTTCCGGCGCCTCGCCCAGTTCAACCCGCGGGAACGCTCGCAGCAGAACGTCGCCCACCATTACGACCTCGATGGCCGGCTCTACTCCCTCTTCCTCGATGCCGACCGGCAATATTCCTGCGCCTATTTCGAGCGCCCGGACCAGTCGCTGGACGACGCGCAGCTCGCCAAGAAGCGCCACATCGCCGCCAAGCTGCTGTTCGACAAGCCGGACCTCACCGCGCTCGACATTGGCTGCGGCTGGGGTGGCATGGGGCTTTATCTCGCGGAGAATGCCGGCGCCCGCGTCACCGGCGTCACCCTCTCGCAGGAGCAGCTCGGCGTTGCCCGCCACCGCGCGGTCGAGCGCGGCCTTGCCGGCCGTGCCGACTTCCGCCTGCAGGATTACCGCGACACGCCCGGCCCCTTCGACCGCATCGTCTCGGTCGGTATGTTCGAGCATGTCGGCGTCGGCCATTACGACGAGTATTTCGGCAAGGTGGCGAGCCTGCTGAAAGAGGACGGCGTCGCCCTCATCCACGCCATCGGCCGCTCGGAAGGGCCCGGCATCACCAACCCGTGGATCGCCAAATACATCTTCCCCGGCGGCTACATCCCGGCGCTGTCCGAGGTGCTGCCGGCCATCGAACGGGCAGGCCTCTATGTCACCGATGTCGAGATCCTGCGCCTGCATTATGCCGAGACGCTGAAGGCCTGGCGCGAGCGCTTCCTCGCCCATCGCGAGGAGGTGGAACGGCTCTACGATGCGCGCTTCGTGCGCATGTTCGAGTTCTACCTCGCCTCCTCCGAGATGGCGTTCCGCCATCAGGGCATGATGATCTTCCAGTTCCAGCTCGCCAAGCGCGAGGGGGTGGTGCCGATGACGCGCGGCTACATCGCCGAGGCCGAGGCGGCGCTCGCCCGGATGGAGAACCGCCACCGCCCCGGCCTGCGCCTCGCGGGCGAGTGATGGGTCGGAGCCGGCTACCAGCCCTGCCGGAGCGGAATCCCGTCAAGCGGGATTCCGCTTTCCACAGGCGCTCCACAAGACAAAATAGGACGCACGCGATTCGCCCGGACTCGGTCGCCGGGGTGGCGTTAGCTGTAGCCCAGCCTCTGCACACCCGGATACGCCATGCTCGATTCCTCCGCCCGCCCCCCGGCGGCGCCCGACACGACTTACCGCACAGCGCCTCACAACATCGAGGCCGAGCAGGCGCTGCTGGGCGCCATCCTGGTCAATAACGAAGCCTTCTACCGCGTCTCGGACTTCCTTGAGCCGAAGCATTTCTTCGAGCCGCTGCACGTCACCATCTACGAGACCGCGGCCGCGCTGATCCGCGCCGGCAAGGTCGCCACCCCGGTGACGCTGAAGACCTTCCTGCCGGCGGAGTTCGATGTCGGCGGCATGACGGCGCCGCAATATCTCGCGCGCCTCGCGGCCGAAGCCACCACCATCATCAACGCCGAGGATTACGGGCGCACCATCTACGACCTCTCGGTGCGGCGCGACCTCATCGCCATCGGCGAGGAGATCGTCAACGAGGCCTATGACGCGGACATCGACGCGACGCCGCAGGACCAGATCGAGGAGGCCGAAAAGCGCCTCTACGAGCTCGCCGAGACCGGGCGTTACGATGGCGGCTTCCTGCGCTTCAACGACGCGCTGAAGGAAGCCGTGGATATGGCCAGCCGCGCCTTCCAGCGCGAGGGCCATCTGTCGGGCACCGCCTCCGGCCTCGACGACCTCGACCAGATGATGGGCGGCCTCCAGCCCTCCGACCTCATCATCCTCGCCGGCCGTCCGGCCATGGGAAAGACCTCGCTCGCCACCAACATCGCCTTCAACGTGGCGGCGGCCTATCGCTCCGAGACCCTGCCGGACGGCTCGATCAAGGCGCTCGACGGCGGTGTGGTCGGCTTCTTCTCGCTGGAAATGTCGGCCGAGCAGCTCGCCACCCGTATTCTGGCCGAGCAGGCCGAGATCGCCTCCTACAAGATCCGCCGCGGCGACATCACCGAGCACGAATTCGACAAGCTCGCGAGCTGCGCGCAGATGATGCAGACCATCCCGCTCTATATCGACGACACCGGCGGCATCTCCATCGCCCAGCTGCGCGCCCGCGCCCGCCGGCTCAAGCGCCAGCGCGGCCTCGACTTCATGGTGGTGGACTATCTCCAGCTGCTCACCGGCTCCTCCAAGAGCTCGTCGCAGGGGCGCGTGCAGGAAATCACCGAAATCACCACCGGCCTCAAGGCGCTGGCCAAGGAACTGGGCGTGCCGATCATGGCGCTGTCCCAGCTCTCGCGTCAGGTCGAGACGCGCGATGACAAGCGCCCGCAGCTCTCGGACCTGCGTGAATCCGGCTCCATCGAGCAGGACGCCGACGTGGTCATGTTCGTGTTCCGCGAGGAGTATTATCTGAAGGGCAAGGAGCCGAAGGAAGGCACCGAGGAATGGTTCAAGTGGGACCAGGACATGAAGGCGGCGCAGGGCATTGCCGAAGTCATCATCGGCAAGCAGCGTCACGGCCCCACTGGCACGGTGAAGGTGCAGTTCGAGGCTCAGTTCACCCGCTTCTCCAACCTCGCCCATAGCGACCGCCTGCCGGAGCATTGAGCGGCCGGCCCACAATCGAGTGCCCCGCGTGACCCAGAGCCATATTCCCCTCGCCGAAGCCGGCGGCCTGCTCACCATCGACCTCGGTGCGCTCCGCGCGAACTTCGCCGAGATCGTCCGCCGCGTCGCCCCGGCGGAAGTCGCCGCCGTGGTGAAGGGGGATGGCTACGGCATCGGGCTCATCCAGGCGGGAACCGCGCTGTGGCAGGCCGGCGCGCGCCGCTTCTTCGTCGCGCTGCTGAGCGAGGCGCACACGCTGCGCGCCGTGCTGCCGGAGGCCGAGATCTTCGTGCTCAGCGGCCTGTTCGCTAGCACGGAGGCCGCCTACCGGGACTCACGCCTCATCCCGGTGCTGGGCAGCCTGCCGGAGATCGCCCGCTGGCAGTCCTTCTGCGCGGCGAGCGAGGTGGCGCTGCCGGCCGCCATCCATGTCGACACCGGCATGAACCGGCTCGGCCTCTCCCCCACCGAGGCGATCAGCCTCGCGGAGGGACGCGGCGATCTGGGCTTTCCCCTCGCGCTGCTGATGAGCCATCTCGCCTGTGCGGATGAGCCCGACCACCCGCTCACCGCCCGCCAGCTCGAGGATTTCCGCGCCGTGCGGGCGCTGTTCCCGGATGTGCCGGCCTCGCTCGCCAATTCCGCCGCCGCCATGGGCGACGCCGCGCTGCATTTCGACCTCGTGCGGCCGGGCATCGTGGTTTATGGCGGGCGCCCGCGCCGGGACATCGCGCCGCTCAAGCCCGTGGTGCGGCTCGACCTGCGCATCGCCCAGCTCCGCCATGTGCATGAGGGAGAGACGGTCGGCTATGGCGGGGCGCAGACCGTGCGGCGGCCGAGCCGCATCGCCATCCTGTCCGCCGGCTATGCCGACGGCCTTCCCCGCCTTGCCGGCGCGTCGGACCAACGGCCCGGCGCCGCGGCGTTGGTGGCCGGCCAGCGCTGCCCTCTGATCGGGCGCATCTCGATGGATCTTCTGGCAGTCGATGTGACCGAGGTGCCCGAGGACGCGGTTCAGCCCGGCGACTGGGCGACGCTGATCGGCGAGGGACTTGGTCTCGACAACCTCGCCCACCCCTCACAGACCATCGATTATGAAATCCTGACCTCGCTCGGCCGGCGCTTTCACCGGCGCTGGACGTAATGCGTCTTCAGCCGCGCCTCGGCCGGGAGCCCCTGGCGGACCTGCGCCCGCACGGCCTGCACGACTTCTTCGCCATTTTCCAGCCAACGGGGCAGCACAACGCCCCGTCCCTTATCAAACAGCACATCGAGCCGCAGCACGTTGTGGTCGACATGGCTGTAACTCTTTCGGCTGAGAAGACCCGTTACGTCCTTCCACGGGACGAAACGTCCTGACCATAGGTAAATCCCGCTCGGATCCACCTTGTAAACGAAGGAGCGATGCCAAAACCACAGCACTAAGCTGCCAATGCCGAACGTCGTCGGCAGCAATATCAATAACCACACCAGAAAGCGGTGGTTTGGGCGGGCGATGATCTGTTCCATGTCGGTCAACTATTCATCCCGGCCGGCGGCGTCCATACCATGTTTCGGGTTGTCGCGGTAATAATGTATGGAAAGCAATTCCCGTACCGTCACCCTGTGGACGGCGGCATCCGCAGGAACGGTGGCGCCACAAGCCCGTGAACCGGCACGGCCAATCTTAACATAATACCACAAAACGCGCCCCATTGCGCTCGCTGCCCGACTTTGGGCTCGAGGAAGGCGCCGCCGCCGCGCGTACCGCCCCCTCCGCCATTCCCCTTGCTCTCCCTCGCTGACGTCTGCATGACGGTCTGACATCACGCGATTCGCGAACGAGACGCGGGAGACACGCAGGGACCCATGGCCAAGCGCGCGGCGAGCTTCATCTGTCAGGTCTGCGGGGCGGTTCACAGCCGCTGGCAGGGCCGCTGCGACTCCTGCGGCGCGTGGAACAGCATCGTGCAGGAGGAAGCCTCCGGCGGCTCGGTGCCTCCGGCCCAGCGCGCCAACCGCAAGGGGCGGCTTATCGCGCTGGAGAGCCTGTCGGGCACCTCGGAAGACGCGCCGCGCGTCATCGTCGGCATCAGCGAGATGGACCGCGTGGCCGGCGGCGGTCTGGTGCCAGGCTCGGTGCTGCTGATCGGCGGCGATCCCGGCATCGGCAAGTCGACACTGCTGATCCAGGCCTCCGCCGCGCTCGCCAATGCCGGGCACCGCATCATCTATGTGTCCGGCGAAGAGGCGGTGGCGCAGGTGCGCCTGCGCGCCGAGCGGCTGGGTCTTGCCGGCGCGGCGGTCGAGCTTGCTGCCGAAACCAATGTCGAGGACATCGTCGCCACCCTCTCGGAGGGCCGCAAGCCGGCGCTGGTGGTGATCGATTCGATCCAGACCATGTGGACCGACACGGTGGAATCCGCCCCCGGCACGGTCACGCAGGTCCGCTCCTCCGCGCAGATCCTCATCCGCTACGCCAAGCGCATGGGCGCCGCCGTCATTCTGGTTGGCCATGTCACCAAGGACGGCCAGATCGCCGGCCCGCGCGTGGTCGAGCACATGGTGGATGCCGTGCTCTCCTTCGAGGGTGATGGCGCCCACCAGTTCCGCATCCTGCGCGCGCAGAAGAACCGCTTCGGGCCGACTGACGAGATCGGCGTGTTCGAGATGACCGGCCTCGGCCTGCGCGAGGTCGCCAACCCCTCCGAGTTGTTCCTGTCGAACCGCGATCGCGGCGCGCCGGGCACCGCTGTCTATGCCGGCATGGAAGGCACGCGCCCGGTGCTGGTCGAGATCCAGGCGCTGGTCGTGCCCACCAGCCTCGGCACGCCGCGTCGCGCCGTGGTGGGCTGGGATCCGAGCCGCCTCTCCATGGTGCTCGCCGTGCTGGAAGCGCGCTGCGGGGTGAAGCTCGGCGCGCATGATGTGCATCTCAACGTCGCCGGCGGCTTCCGCATCACCGAGCCGGCGGCGGACCTTGCTGTCGCGGCCGCGCTGGTTTCCTCGCTCTCGGGCGCGGTGCTGCCGCCGGACGCGGTGTATTTCGGCGAGGTCAGCCTCACCGGCGCCGTGCGCCCCGTTCCCCACACCCCCGCGCGGCTGAAGGAGGCGGCGAAGCTCGGCTTCAACATCGCCGTCGCGCCGGAGGGCAAGAAGGAGCGCGAGAAGGGAGCGGCGAACGAAAAGACGACTGGCGAAAAGACGACGGGCGACAAGACGACCGGCGACAAGGCCGGCCGCGACAGCGCCGATGCCGGGCTCGCCGTGGAAACCGTCGCCTCCCTCGGCGACATCGTCGCCAGCATCGCCTCCCGCGCCCCGCGCCGGGGCCGCCCGCAAGAGAGCGTGGAGCGCGCGAGCGAAGAGGGATGACGGCCCGGCCGTGGCGCGCTATACCTCGCGCGGCTCCAATCGGGGCCCCACGCCTTTGAGATTCGCCGCTCCCCTACCGGGAGCCGCCACGGTCACGGTGCGCTCGTCTTGACGCTGCTCGACATCATCCTCATCGCCGTGATGGTGATTTCCGGCCTTCTGGCCATGGTGCGGGGACTGGTGCGCGAGGTTTTCGCCATCGCCTCCTGGGTCATTGCGGCCGGCGTCACGCTCTACGCCTACCCGCTCGTGCTGCCCTTCGCCAAGCAGCACATCTCCAATGACACCTTCGCGATGGCAGCCAGCGTCGGCGGCGTTTTCCTGCTGACGCTGCTGATCGTCTCCATCATCACCGTGCGCATCTCCGACCTCGTGCTCGACAGCCGCATCGGCGCGCTCGACCGCACGCTCGGCTTCCTGTTCGGCCTCGCGCGCGGATTCCTGATAATGGTGGTGGCCTTCCTGTTCTTCAACTGGCTGGTCCAGAACGAACAGGGCCAGCCGCAGTGGATTCGTGACGCGCGCGCCAAGCTGGTCTTGCAAAGTGCGGGTGACTGGCTCATCTCCATACTGCCGGAAGATCCCGAGAGCCTGATACGCGACATTCGCAGCTCGAAGGACGCAGAGCCGACCGAGCCGCCGCCGGAGCCGTTCAACCCGGCCCCCGCGACGACACCGTCGGCGCCATAATTCGACCGCGCCTTCGGGGCACAGCGACCCGAACGACGTGCGTTGCAATTGAGCAGTTGAAAGCGGGCGCAGCCTTGAACTGCGCAGAGCGGAGCAATGGTCACATGGCCAAACTAGCCGTTGACGGTGTGGTGCCGAAACCCGTCGAAGCCAACGATTATTACGACGATTACGGGGACACGCTGCGCGAGGAGTGCGGCGTGTTCGGCATTTACGGGCACCCGGACGCCGCCGCCATCACGGCCCTCGGCCTGCACGCGCTGCAGCACCGCGGCCAGGAAGCGGCCGGCATAACCACTTATGATGGCCAGCGTTTTCACTCCGAGCGCCGCCTCGGTCTGGTCTCCGACGCCTTCTCCGATGGCGAGGCGATCAAGCGTCTGCCGGGCCATATCGCGGTTGGCCATGTGCGTTATTCCACCACCGGCGAGACCATCCTGCGCAATGTGCAGCCGCTCTTCGCCGAGCTGGATGGCGGCGGCTTCGCCATCGCCCATAACGGCAACCTGACCAACGGCCTGACGCTGCGCCGCCAGATCGTCCGCGACGGCGCCATCTGCCAGTCGACCTCCGACACCGAGGTGATGCTGCACCTGGTCGCCCGCTCCAAGCGCGTGCGCTTCACCGAGCGTTTCGTCGACGCGCTGCGCGCCATCGAGGGCGCCTATGCCTTTGTCGGCCTGACCAACAAGAAGCTGGTGGGCGCCCGCGACCCGCTCGGCATCCGACCGCTGGTGCTCGGCGAGCTCGACGGCCACCCAATTCTGACCTCCGAGACCTGCGCTCTCGACATAATCGGTGCGCGTCACGTGCGGGACATCGACCCCGGCGAGGTCATCGTCTTCTCCTCCGACAAGGTGGAGACGCTGCGCCCCTTCGGCGCCGTGAAGCCCCGCCCCTGCATCTTCGAGTACATCTATTTCGCCCGGCCGGACTCGATCGTCGGCGGCCGGTCGGTCTATCAGGTGCGCAAGAATATGGGCATGCACCTCGCCTCCGAGGCCCCGGCCGATGCCGACCTCGTGGTGCCGGTGCCGGATTCGGGCGTGCCCGCCGCCATCGGTTACTCGCAGGCCTCGGGCCTGCCCTATGAGCTCGGCATCATCCGCAACCACTATGTCGGCCGCACCTTCATCCAGCCCACCCAGTCGGTCCGCGACCAGGGCGTGCGCATGAAGCACTCGGCGAACCGCGCCGTGGTCGAGGGCAAGCGCATCGTGCTGATCGACGACAGCCTCGTGCGCGGCACGACCTCGGTCAAGATCGTCCGCATGATGCGCGAGGCGGGCGCCCGCGAGGTGCATTTCCGCATCTCCTCCCCGCCCATCACCCACCCGGACTATTACGGCATCGACACGCCGGACCGCGACAAGCTGCTCGCCGCCACGCATGACCTCGAAGGCATGCGCCGCTATATCGGCGCCGACAGCCTCGCCTTCCTCTCCATCGACGGCATCTACAAGTCGATGGGCTATGAGGGCCGTGACGCGGTGAGCCCGCAATTCACCGATCACTGCTTCACCGGCGAGTACCCGACCCCGCTCACCGACCGCGCCGGCGAGGTGGCCCCGCGCCAGCTCTCGCTGCTCGCCGAAGCGAGCTGACCGGACGGGCGGCCATGGTCGAGCTTTCCGAGTGGCATCGCGGACGGCTGATCGACCATATCTCGCTCGTGGTCGCCGATTATGATGCGTGCCGCCGCTTCTATGCGGCGGTACTGGCGGTGCTGGACGTGCCGCTGGTCGAGGGTGACGGCTATTTCTTCGCCGATGAGCTGTTCGTCTCGCCCGGTGAACCCACCACCGGGCGCGCCCATCTCGCCTTCCAGGCGCGCGACGAGGAGACGGTGCGCCGCTTCCACGCCGCGGCGCTCGCCGCCGGCGGGCGTGACAATGGCGCGCCGGGCCCGCGCAGCTACCATCCCGGCTATTATGCCGCCTTCGTGCTCGATCCCGAAGGCAATAACATCGAGGCCGTCACTCACGGCCCGCACCGGCGGTCCGCTCCTTCCGTGGTAATGAGCGACGCTGACTAGCTTTCGAGGAATCGCCATGTCCGACACTTCCGACGCGCGCCCGCTCGCCGGCCGCTACGCCCTCGTCACCGGCGCCACGCGTGGCATTGGCGAAGCGACCGCGCTGGCGCTCGCGACCGCCGGCGCCCATGTCATCGCCATCGGGAGGACCTCGGGCGCGCTTGAGGAACTGGACGACGCCATCGTCAAGGCCGGCTCGACGGCGACGCTGGTGCCGCTCGACATCAAGGACGGCGCGGCCATCGACCGGCTCGGCGGCGCGCTCTATGAGCGTTTCGGCAAGCTCGACATTTTCGTTGGCAATGCCGGCGTGCTCGGCCCGATGACCCCCCTCGCCCAGGTCGAGCCGAAGGAATGGGACGACGCGCTGGCGGTGAACCTCACCGCGAACTGGCGCCTCATCCGCTCGCTCGATCCGCTGCTGCGCCTCTCCACCGCCGGCCGGGCCGTGCTGGTGTCCTCCGGTGCCGCCCACAAGGCCCGCGCCTTCTGGGGCACCTATGCCGTCACCAAGGCCGGGCTCGAAGTGCTCGCGCGCACCTGGGCGGCGGAGGTGATGAACATCGCCAATCTCAAGGTGAACCTCATCAATCCGGGCCCGATCCGCACGCGGATGCGGGCCAAGGCGTTCCCCGGCGAGGATCCCGAGACGCTGCCGGCGCCGGAGGAAGTGGCAGAGGCCATCCTGTCGCTCTGCCTGCCGAGCTTCGAGGAAACCGGCGCGCTCTACGATTTCCCCACGCGCAGCCTCAAGGCGTTCCCGGTTCCGGCGTGATGATGCGGCGGCGGGCGAAGATCGCCACCGCCACCACGACACCCACCAGCTGCAGCAGCCCGCCCACCGCCTCCGGGACGGTCGGCAGGCGCTGCTCGAAGGCGAGGCCATAGGCGAGGCCGAACACCGTCTCGGCCACGATGAGCTGGGCCGAGAGCGCCATGGGCAGGCGCTCGGACGCGACCACCCAGCCATAGGTGCCGAACCAGGACGTGACCACGCCCATCATCAGCGCCCACAGGAAGAAATGCTGCGTCGCCGGACTGGCGAGATCGAGCATCGCCGGGCCGCTGGAAATGAAGGGCAGCAGCAGGAAGGCCAGCAGGCCGCAGCCAATGCCCTGCACGCCGGTCCAGCGCAGCGCGTCGGGCGCGTCCGGCGCGCGCATGACCACGGCATTGGCCATGCCATAGGCGATCCACATGAACAGCGCGAAGACCGAGAGCGCCACACCGATGAGCAGGCTGCCCACCTCGCCGGAGGGCGCCTCCTGAAGGCTGGCGATATTGACCACGCCAAGACCCGCTGCGATGAGCCCGAGCGGCAGCGCAAGGCGCCCCCAGGGCATGGACCGTTCGCGAAAATTCGCCGTGATCGCGAGCAGCACCGGGGCCGTGCCGGTGATGAGCGGCGGCAGCACCGCGCCGGCCAGCAGCACGGCGTAGGAGATGGCGAGGAAATAGCCGAACGTGCCGACGGCGCCGAGCACCATGCCCATCAGCAGCATGCGGGGCGACAGGCCGGTGGGGCGGAATTTCGGAATCACCATGAGCCCGGCACTGACCACGCCGAAAATCAGGTAGCGGATGACGGAGATGTCGAGCGCGGTGAAGGGCTGCACCGCGCGCGGCGCGATGAAGGCCAGCCCCCACAGCGCCCCGGTCATGAGGCCCGCAAGAATGCCGATCAGCATGGGAGACGTCCGGAACGACAGCCGCGCCCGGGGACGCGCCCGCAAGAGCACGCCGTCGGTGCGGAATGAACGGGAGAGCGGCGCCGGGCGGCTCCGCGAGGGAGAGCCGACTATAGAACCCGCCAGCCCCGGACGCGAAGGAAATTCGTTTCGCGTGGGGAAACAAACGCCTGTGCGAATGCGTCCGCGCCGGCCCGAAGCAGGGCGATCGAGCGGCGCCCCGCCCTCCACGCGGGCAAGCCACCGAAATGGGAACGGCCGGCGCATAAGCTGTGCCCAACAAAGGGCGCTGGGAACATCAGGATGAAGCGTGCCGGCGATTCGGGTAAAGCGAGGGCGGTCTGCAGCGTCGCGTCTCCAGTACCGTTCGGTGCCGATGAAGATCCTTCTCGCCAATGCCTATTTCGTCACAATCGGCGGCTCCGAGCGAATCCTGCTGGAGATGGCCGAGCACTTCCGCGCCCGCGGGCACGACGTCACGGTCTTCGCCAGCGTGGCCGGCCCGCCGATCGCCGATCTCTTCCGCACCCGGCTCGGCATCGAGATCGTCACCGATCCGGCCGCCGTCACCCTTTTCGCCTATGATCTCGCCTATCTCCAGCACCATGTCGCCGGCCTGTTCGACTACCGGCTCGATGCCGCCTCACGCGCGCGCACGGCGGTCGTGTTTGGCAAACTGGGCCGGCGCACCTTCATGGAGAGCGGCGGCTGGCGTCATGACCGGATTCTGGCCGACGCCTATCTGGCGAATTCAGAGCTGACGGCGGAGCGGCTCATCGAGGTGGGCGTCACCGCCCCCGTCACCGTGTTCCACAATGCCGCCCCCGCCGCCTATTTCCGCCCGGACTGCACGGCGGGCGCCCGGCTGAGGACGATCACCGCCGTGACCAACCACAGCGACCCGGCGCTGATGGCGGCGCTGGATATTCTAGAGCGGGACTACACCGTGCATCGCCTCGGCGCCTCGCAGGGCGGGCAGAGGCTGCTCACGCCCGAGATGGTCGCGGCCAGCGATGTCGTCATCAGCATCGGCAAGACCGTGCCCTATGCGCTCGCCGCCCGCGTGCCGGTCTTCGTCTACGATCATTTCGGCGGGCCGGGTTATCTCAGCGCGGAGAACCTCGCCCGCGCCGCGCGCTACAACTTCACCGGGCGCTGCTGCGAACGCCGACTCGATGCGAGTGCGCTGGCGCGTGAGATCGTTGAGCTTTACCCGGCTGGCCGGGCGTTCACGCAGAAGCTCAGACCCACGGAGCTGGATCGCTACCGGCTGGAGCCCTATCTGGACGCGCTGCTGGCGACACCAGGGGGCGACAATGCCGCCCGCACGGCGCGCCTCGCCGCCGACCCGATGATCGCGCAGGAGCGGCTGCTGGCGGCGCATCTGCACGAGCAATATCGCCGCAAGCCGCCGGAGCGTCGCTCCCAACGGCGGCTACGCAGCGCCCTCACCCGCGCGCGCGGGCTGGTCCGCAGCTTCAAGCGAGCCTGCCTCCGGCCGCTCGCACGGCTGCTTCATTCCTTCTCGGCGTAAGGATTGTCCTTCTCGCGCAGCGTCAGGCGGATCGGCACGCCCGGCAGGTCGAAGCTGGTGCGCAGATTGTTGACGAGGTAGCGCAGATAGCTTTCCGGCAGCGCGTCGGCGCGCGAGCAGAACAGCACGAAGCTCGGCGGGCGGGCCTTGGGCTGCGTCATGTAGCGCAGCTTGATGCGCCGGCCGGACACCGCCGGTGGCGGATGGTCATTCGTCACCTCGCCCAGCCAGCGGTTCAGCGGGTTGGTGGCGACGCGGCGGTTCCACACCAGGTAGGTCTGCTGAATGGCGCGCACCAGACGGTCGAGTCCTTCCCCGGTCAGGCCGGAGACCATCACCACCGGGGCGCCCTTCACCTGCGGCAGCCAGTGGTCGGCTTCCTCGCGCATCCGGGAGGCCATGCCCGGCTGGTCCTTCACGAGATCGGACTTGGACAGCGCGATCACGACGGCCCGCCCCTCGCGCTCGGCAAGGTCGGCGATGCGCAGGTCCTGCTCCTCGAAGGGGTGGGTGGCGTCGATCAGCACCACCACCACCTCGGCGAAACGCGCGGCGCGCAGCCCGTCGGCGACGGAGAGCTTTTCCAGCTTGTCCTCGATCCGGGCGCGCTTGCGCATGCCCGCCGTGTCGAACAGCCGAAGAGCGACACCGTGGTGCTCGACATCGACCGAGATCGAATCGCGGGTGATCCCGGCCTCGGGTCCGGTCAGCAGCCGGTCCTCGCCGAGGATGGCGTTGATGAGGGTCGACTTGCCGGCATTGGGGCGGCCGAGAACGGCGACGCGGATCGGCCGGCGGGCGCGCTCCTCTTCGGTCTCATCGGCCTGATCGTCCACCTCATCGCCCTCATCGGCCACATGGGCCGAGAGCGCCCGAAGCAGGTCCACCATGCCGTCGCCATGCTCGGCGGAGAGCTCCACCGGATCGCCCAGACCGAGCGAATAGGCCTCCAGCGACCCGGCCAGAGCCCCTTTCGCCTCGGCCTTATTGGCGACGAGAATGGTGTTCTTGCCGGATTTGCGGGCGAGATCGGCGAAGGTGCGGTCGATCGGCGTGATGCCGGCCTTGGCGTCGATGAGGAACAGCAGCACATCGGCGTCACTGATCGCCGCCTCGGTCTGCGCCCGCATCCGCCCTTCCAGCGACTCCGCCTTGGCCTCTTCCAGACCCGCCGTGTCGATGACACGGAAGGAGAGATGGCCGAGCCGCGCGTCCCCCTCCCGCCGGTCGCGGGTCACGCCCGGGCGGTCATCGACAAGCGCCAGCCGCTTTCCGACCAACCTGTTGAAAAGCGTGGATTTTCCGACATTCGGCCGGCCGACGATGGCGACGGTAATGGTCATGGAAAGGCGCCTCCAAGCGCCTTACTGCGTCGAAGCGGCCGGCGCGGGCGCCGCCGTCGGCGTGTCGTATTTCGCGGAATTGGCCGGCTGCGGCGGGGGCGCATTGTAGTCGACGCCCGGAACGCCCTCGGGGAACACCGGAGCGCGCGCGCCCGGCAGCGGCTTTTCCTTCTCATTGAAGGGGTTCATCTTGTCGAGCGTCTCGCAGCCGGAAACGGCCAGGGCGAGCCCGAGAACGGGCAGCAGGGCCAACGCGCGACGCAGCCGCAGCCGGCGCGGCGAAACGGGGTTCGTCATCGGGTTCTCCTCACTGAACAGCAGGCGCCGCAGCCGGGGCCGGCGTGCCCGCAGCCGCTGCGGCGGGCGCCACCTGCGTGCTGGCCAGCGTGCGCATCAGCTCGGCGCGGCGGCGAAGGCCGGGCGGGCTCTGGCCGTCATTCAGGATCGCCGTGAAGGTGTCCGTGGCGGCCTTGTAGTCACCGGCCTTGTACTGGGCGAGACCGATCAGCTCGCGGGCGGAATGGCGGAAGGCGCCTTCCGGCGTGTCCAAGGGCTTGACGCGGCTCTCGATTTCGCTGAGCGGCGCGGTATCGACCAGAAGCATGGCGGCGCGCACCTGCGCCACATCCTGCATCAGCCGGCCAACGCCCGCATCGGCCGCGAGCGCGTCGAACTCGGCGATGGCGGCCTTGGCGTCGGTCTTCGACAGCTCGATGGCGGCGCGGAAACGGGACAGCGTGCGGTAGCCAGCGGGGGCGTCCTTCTCCAGCGCGGCGAAGGCGGTCTCGGCCTCGGCGGTCTTGCCCTGCGTGGCAAGCAGCAACGCCGCCTCGAAACGCGCGCCGGCCTGCTGCGCCTGCTGAAGGCGATACCACTCATAGCCGCGCCAGCCGGCGACCGCGAGAACGATCAGCACGGCAAGACCGATGAGATAGGCGCCATAGCGGCTCCAGAGCCGCGAAAAACGCTCGCGACGCAGATCCTCGTCGATCTCGTGGAAAATGTCGGCCATGTCGTGTCCGTGGGCAGGTCGTCAGAAGGGCACCGGCGGCAGAGGCTGCGCACCGGTCGCGAAAGGCCGCGTAAACTAGCGATGCGGCCTCAACAAGGCAAATCGCGGCGCGGTGCTACGGTAAAGCCGCGCAAAACCGCGCCGTGCCGGGAGCTACAGGCTGTCTTCTCAGGCCTTCTTCGGCGCGTAGACGTGCTCGGGACCGGGGAAGCTGCGGGCCCGCACCTCGCTCGCATAGGCCTCCACCGCCGAGCCAATGGCCGGCCCGATATCGGCGAACTTCTTGACGAAGCGCGGCACCCGGTCCGAGAGGCCAAGCATATCTTCCAGCACGAGAATCTGCCCGTCACAGGCGACAGAGCCGCCAATGCCGATGGTCGGCGGCGCCACTTCCTGCGTGATCTGCCGCGCCAGCGGCTCGGAAATGGCCTCCAGCACGATGGAAAAGGCGCCCGCCTCGGCAATGGAGCGCGCGTCGTCCAGGATCAGCGCCGCACTTGCCTCGTCGCGCCCCAGCGCCTTGAACGAGCCGAGCGTGTTGATAGCCTGCGGGGTGAGGCCGACATGGCCCATCACCGGCACGCCGCGATCAGCGAGGAATCGCACGCTCTCGGCCATGCGCCGGCCGCCCTCCAGCTTCACCGCCCCGGCGCCGGTCTCCTTCAGCACGCGCGAGGCGGTGGCGAAGGCCTGCTGCGGCGAGCCCTCATAGGAACCGAAGGGCAGGTCCACGACCACCAGCGCGTGGGACGAGCCGCGCATCACCGCCTGCCCCTGCAGGATCATCATCTCGACGGTGACGGGCACCGTCGTCTCCATGCCGTGCATCACCATGCCCAGCGAATCGCCGACCAGCATGAAGTCGACATGCGGGTCGATGAGGCGGGCAGTGTGAGCGTGATAGGCCGTGAGCGAGACGATGGGCTCGCCGCCCTTCTTTGCGCGAATGTCCGGGGCGGTGAGGCGGCGAGCGGCGGACTGGACCGACATGTCGGAGCGTTTCCTCTTGTTCTTCTAGGGCTTGTCAGCCCATTACCGGCACCCCGATGATGTAGGGGTGGAGCCCGAAGGCGAGGACGGCATAAAGCACGACACCCCCCAGAATCGCAACGAGGTCGCCGCCCCAGCCGGCCGGCGCCACCGGCAGCGGCCGGTTGCTACGCTTGGCCATGATGCGCAGCACCACCGCCCAGGCGAGGATAACCACCGCCAGCGTCACCGTGGCGGCATCGCCGTTGGAGATGAGATGCGCCAGCGCCCAGGTCTTGATCGCCACGAGGAACGGGAACTTCAGCCACGCCTTGATGTGGCTCGGCACCAGCGCCGCGACGGCGGCGATGCAGGCGATCAGCATGAGCAGAAGCGCGAGGTGGCGCAGCCCCACCGGCGGGTCATAGAGCTGGGTCGGGCCCTCGGCGCGCCACTGGCCGAAACCATAGGCCATCATCAGCACGGCCGTGGCGGCGAGCACGCCATGCAGCACGCGATAGGTCGTCGTCCCCAGCATCGCGCCGGCAGCCGTCGCCATCTTGCGGCGCGCGGAGACGAGATGGATCGCAACGAACAGGGCGAGGCCGGCGAGCATCAGGATCATGGGGCGCTCCATAGGTGAAAGGCGCCGGAAGCTAGATCGTTTCCAAGCCGTACGCCATCCGACTTACCGCCGCGCACGGTCGCATGGCCAAGCAGTTGCCGCCCTTGGGTAAACCATGTTTGGCGAGGGCGCTCCCTGGCAATCGCAAGCCGTGTCAGACTGCGCCCAATGATGGGAGAGGCTGGTGACGCGTACCCTTCTGGTCCTGCTGGCGACGCTGGTTCTGTGTGTTGCACATGCCGCACGCGGTAGCGCGCAGCAATACGCGCCCCAGATCGCGCTCACCGCGATGCCCGCGTCAATCTCCCCCACGGCCCCGCGCGAGGTGAAGGCTCACATCGACATCTCCACCCAGACCATGGAAGTGTGGGTCGATGGCTGGCGGCGCTACACGTGGCCGATCTCCTCGGCGCGCAAAGGGTATCGCACGCCCACCGGCAACTTCCAGCCTTACCGCATGCACCGCCGCTACTTCTCCCGGAAGTACGACAATGCGCCGATGCCCTACGCCATCTTTTTCAATGGCGGCTATGCCATTCATGGCACGAGCGACCTGCGCCGGCTCGGCCGTCCCGCCTCACATGGCTGCGTAAGGCTGCATCCGCAGAACGCCGCGACGTTCTTCGCGCTTGTCAGCGACGTCGGGCGGGTTAATACGAAAATCGAAATAACGCGCTGACGGGCCGCACCCGAGGCCCACGGCCCGCTGCCGCGCAGGCAGCGACCAATGAAGGGCACAGGCGCTCCGCGATGCTACTGGACTACGTGACCCTTCTGGCTGCTGTCGGCATCTCCGCCGCCTGCCTGTCGGTGATGATCTTCATCGGTTGGCTGATGGGGCCCAAGGATTCGTTTCTGCTGAGCTGCGCCGTGGGCGGCGCACTGTGCGGTTTGGGGCTGCTGCTCTACGGCTTCTATGTGGTGGCGCCCCACGCGCCTATCGCCGTGCTCGCCTTTGCGGCGATCATGACGGGCCTGTCCACACTGGTCGGGGCAGGTTACCGCTTCCGCACAGGACGATCGCCGCGCAGGCTGATTGTGCTGACCGCCGTCGTGTCAAATCTGGTCGCTCTGCCGGCCCTTCTGCTCGGCTATACCGGCCTCGGCCTCGTACCCATCAACTTCACGGCGGCCGCTCTGCTGTTTCTCATAGCGGGGCAGTACTGGGGCGCCCGCCCGTATGCGCCGGCCGCCGTTCGGGGCCTGTGCCTGCTTTATGCGACGATCGGCGCGTCCTTCGTATTGTGTGGGATCATGCTCGGGCTGGATGGCCGCCCGATGCTGGACGGCGCGCCAACCGGCTGGGCCGAGGATCTCTCGCTTCTGGTGATGGTGGCCTGTGTGCCGGGCATCGGTGCCGTGACGCTGACGCTCAACCAGTCGCGCCTCGCAGGCGAACTGCACCGTGCGGCGATGACGGACCCGCTGACCGGCCTGATGAACCGCCGCGCGCTTTTCGATGCCGGTTCGGCTTCCCCCGTCGCCGCCGAGACAGCCGTGATCGTGTTCGATATCGACAGCTTCAAGACCATCAACGACACGCACGGTCACGCCTTCGGGGATCGCGTCATCAATCTTTTTGCCGCGTCGATCACGCGGCACGCGCCGACAGGAGCGCTTGTCGCCCGGCTCGGTGGCGAGGAGTTCGCGCTTGTCGTCGCCGCGACCTCGGCGGATCAGGCGCTGCGGCTGGCAGAAACCATCTGCCAGACCTTCGCGCAGAACGCGGCCGGGCTGGGCGTGGCGGGCTTTCGCTCCACCGCCAGCGCCGGCTTCGCGTTCGGCGTGGCCCATGGCACGACCTTCGAGCAGGTGCTCAACGAGGCCGACAAGGCGCTCTACGCCGCCAAGCGCGGCGGGCGCAACCGGGTGATGTCCGCCGAGCCGCGCCTGTTCGGGTGACCCCAGGCAGCGTCACGCCGCCTTCTTCACGTCCTTCACATCGGTGAAGACGATGCCCGGCCAGCGGTCGCCGGTGTAGCCGATCATGAAGGCGGAAGGGCTCAGAAACACCAGATCGCCGTCGAGATCCTCGGCGGTCGACAGCCGGTTGCCGGCGGCGAACTCGTCCAGCCGCTTCGGATCGGCCGCGGAGACCCAGCGGGCGAGCTGGAACTCGGACATGTCGAAACCGACGTCGAGCCCATATTCGGCCTCCAGCCGGTTCTTCAGCACGTCGAGTTGCAGCGGACCGACGACGCCGACCAGCGCGGGCGAGCCATCGGTCGGGCGGAAGACCTGGACGACGCCCTCTTCCGCCATTTCCTGCAGCGCCTGCTTGAGCTTCTTGGCCTTCATGGCGTCCGACAGCTTTACACGGCGCAGGATTTCCGGCGCGAAGCTCGGCACGCCGACAAAGTTGATCTCCTCGCCCTCGGTGAGCGTGTCGCCGATGCGCAGATTGCCGTGGTTGGGAATGCCCACCACGTCCCCGGCATACGCCTCCTCGGCGAGCTGGCGGTCCTGCGCGAAGAAGAACTGCGGCGTGGCGAGACTCATCGGCTTGCCCGTGCGCACCAGCTTGGCCTTCATGCCGCGCTGGAGCTTGCCGGAACACAGCCGCGCGAAGGCGATACGGTCCCGGTGGTTCGGGTCCATATTCGCCTGAATCTTGAAGACGAAGGCCGTCATGCGCGGCTCTTCCGCCTCGACGCGGCGCTTGTCGGCGTCCTGCGCGCGCGGCGGCGGGGCATATTTGCCGAGGCCTTCCAGCAGGTCGCCGACGCCGAAATTGCGCAGCGCCGAGCCGAAATAGACCGGCGTGAGATGGCCCTCGAGAAAGGATTCGAGGTCGAACGGGTTGCATCCCTCGCGCACCAGACCGAGTTCCTCGGTGAGCGCCGCTTCATCGAGCGTAACGTTGAGGGCGGCGATCTCGGCCATGCTCATGCTGCGCAGCGGCCCGGTCTTGCCCTCGTCGCCGTCCAGAAGGCGCATGCCGCCGGTCGCGACATCCATCGTGCCGACAAAGTCGCGCCCGCGCCCGACCGGCCAGGTCATCGGCGAGGTGTCGAGGGCCAGCGTCTTCTCGATCTCGTCAAGGATCTCGAAGGGATCGCGGCTTTCGCGGTCCATCTTGTTGATGAAGGTGATGATCGGAATGTCGCGCAGGCGGCAGACTTCCAGCAGCTTGCGCGTACGGGCCTCGATACCTTTGGCCGCGTCGATCACCATCACCGCCGCGTCGACGGCGGTCAGCGTGCGGTAGGTGTCTTCCGAGAAGTCCTCATGGCCCGGCGTGTCCAGCAGGTTGAACACATGGCCCGCGAACTCGAAGGTCATCACCGATGTCGCGACCGAGATGCCGCGCTCGCGCTCGATCGCCATCCAGTCCGAGCGGGTGGAGCGCCGGTCCTTCTTCGCGCGCACCTGACCGGCAAGCTGGATCGCGCCCCCGAACAGCAGCAGCTTTTCGGTCAGCGTGGTCTTGCCCGCATCCGGGTGCGAGATGATCGCGAAGGTGCGGCGGCGCGCCACTTCGAGCGCGATCGGCGAGGCGGCGGAATTGGAAAGCGCGTTCATGGGCGGGAAATGGCAGGGAAGCCGCTGCGGATCAAGAGGCGGCGGGAATTCCGCCGCGCTCAGCCGAACTGCTTCGCATAGGTCTCCGGCTTGAAGCCGACCAGCAGCGCCCCGTCCGCCTCAAGCACCGGCCGCTTGATGAGCGAGGGCTGGGCCTGCATCAGCGTGAGCGCCTTGGCCTCGTCAATCCCCGCCTTGTCGGCCTCGTCGAGCTTGCGGAACGTTGTGCCGGCGCGGTTCAGCAGCGTCTCCCAGCCGACCTTTCCTGCCCATGCGGCGAGGTGGGCGGCGTCGATGCCGGACGCCTTGTAGTCATGGAAGGCATAGGCAATGCCCTGCGCGTCGAGCCAGGCCCGCGCCTTCTTCATCGTGTCGCAGTTCTTGATGCCGTAGATCGTGACCGCCATGTCGTCCTCCGCCCGCCTTCAGCCCTGGGCGGCGAGCCGCGCCACGGCACGGCGCGTCATAACGCCAGCGAGATGCGCGCGATAGGCGCCGGTGCCATGAATGTCGCTGATCATGGCGTCGCCATCGAGGCTCAGCCCCTCCAACGCGTCGACGTTGAACGCCTCTGTCAGCGCCCTTTCAGCCTCCTCCCAGCGGAACACACCCGCTTGGCCGGTGCCGGTGATGGCGACGCGCACGCCCGCTGCCGCGCGCCAGACAAAGGCGCCGGCCATGGCGTAGCGCGAGGCCGGGTTGGGGAATTTCTCATAGGCCCCGACACCGCCGAGCGGGAAGACGACCCGCAGGATGATCTCGCCCGGCTCCAGCGCGGTTTCGAACAGATCGCGGAAGAACGCCGTCGCGGCCATCTCCCGTCGGTCCGTCACGATGCTGGCGTCGAGAGCGAGGCAGGCGGCGGGATAATCGGCAGAGGGGTCATTATTGGCGATGGAGCCACCGAGCGTGCCGCGATTACGCACGGCCGGATCGCCGATCAGCCCCGCCAGTTCAGCGAGTGCCGGCAATGCCTCGCGGATAAGGGGCGAGGCGTGAACCTGAGCATGCGGGGTCATCGCGCCGATGACCAGCGTATCGCCCTCGCGGTGGATGCCGGCGAGCCCCGGCACCGCACCGAGATCGACGAGATCGCTCGGGCTCGCCAGACGCTGCTTCAACGTCGCGATAAGGGTTTGCCCACCCGCCAGCAGCTTTGCCTCTTCCTGCGCGGCGATGAGCGCCTGGACGGCGGCGAGGTCGGCGGGGCGATGATAGATGAAGGGGAACATGCGGGCTCACTCCGCCGCGACAGGAATGGCTGCCATGGCCCGGGCGCCCGCCATGATCGCCAGCACGATGTTGTGGTAGCCGGTGCAGCGGCAGATGTTGCCTTCCAGTTCGGCGCGCACGGTGCGCTCGTCCAGGACCGGGCCATGACGGCGGACCATGTCGAGCCCGGCCATGATCATGCCGGGCGTGCAGAAGCCGCATTGCAGGCCGTGATGCTCGCGAAACGCGGCCTGCATGGCGTGCAGGTGCTCGGCCGTGCCGATGCCCTCGATGGTTGTGACGGTGGCGCCATCGGCCTGCAGCGCGAGGATCGCGCAGGATTTCACCGCCTCGCCATCGACATGCACGGTGCACGCGCCGCACTGGCTGGTGTCGCAGCCGACATGGGTGCCGGTCAGCGCCAGCATGTCGCGCAGCACGTGCACCAGCAGCGTGCGTGGATCGACCGTCAGGGTGACGGGGGTGCCGTTGACGGTCAGGGTTATGGTCTGCATCGGCTTGCTCCCGGTCGCCTATGCGAAAAAGTCAGCTCGGCTCGGCCGGCGCCACTGCCGGTGAGAGCGTTTGTGCGAAGGCGCTGAAGAACTCGCCGGCGAGCTTCTTCGACGTGCCCTCGATCAGGCGCGCGCCCAACTGGGCGATCTTGCCGCCCACCTTCGCCTGCGCCTCGTAATGGAGCACGGTCACCTCGCCCTCTTCCACCAGCCAGACGCGCGCGCCGCCCTTGGCAAAGCCGGCGACACCGCCCTGCCCTTCGCCGTCGATGCGGTAGGCCGAAGGGGGATCGAGGTCCGACAGGGTCACCGCGCCGGCAAAGCTCGCCTTCACCGGCCCGACCTTCAGAACGACCTTGGCGGTAAACTCGGTCGGCGACACCTGCAGCAGTTCCTGACATCCGGGGATGCACTGGCGCAGCACCTGCGCATCGTTGAGCGCCCGCCACACTTCCGCGCGGGGAGCCTCGATGCGATGCGATCCCGTCAACTCCATGAGACACCCACTTCCCCGACCACCAAATCCTGCACCCGACCATTGGGCGACTTCAACCAGCGACGCGGCGCCGCCCATCCCGGACAGACGCCCCCCTTAGGCCATCCGCGATCACAGCAACCGATGTGCCAACCCGCGCCGTCTGGGCATTCCGGGCCGGAGAGCCGGACATTCCATGCATGGCTGCCCGCTGAGAAGGCGCCGGCTGCATAAAATTAGCCCAAGGCTAAGCTCCAATGTGTATTGAGCAAATCGGGATGATTGGTATGGTCAATTAGCACACCATACCTCAAAGGAAAACGGATAGCCCTCGACCCTTCGCCTGCCGCATATCGCCTGCCCCACCAGGACGGGCCGTCGGACGCAGCGCCGAAGCGTGCGTTAGAGGGCGACCGACATCCGCCTGCGAATTTAAGTTGATACCTCGGAATGATAATTTGCATCAGTGGTACTATGATTAGTATCATCCTTACCTGTGGCGCGTGACGCCTACCCGGAACTGCGATTGAGCCGCATGAACCCGTTCGAGCTACCCTCCCGCGTCGTCGATGACGGCATCTATGCCCGCACCGTCGCGCATCTGCGCGGTCGCGGCATTGTTCTGCCGCGCTTTTCCGAGCTCGCGGCACCGGAGACCATGTCCCCCGCGGCCCGCGAGCAGGCGGCGCGGGCGGATCGTGGGGCGCCGGACGGGCGCAATCTGTTCGGGGTTCATTGGTTCAATCAGGCGGACAGTGTGGACGGTGTGACCGTCCCCTCCTTCATCGAACTGCCCTCGGCCATCACCGGCGTTCCCGCGCGCATCGTCGTCATGCAGGGCCGGCATTTTCCGATGATCCGGGCGCACAAGGTGCTGGCGGCCTATGCCTGCCTCGCCCCGCGCCTCGTCTCCGGCATGTTCGACCCGACGCATCACCGCGCCGTATGGCCCTCCACCGGTAATTATTGCCGGGGCGGCGTCGCCATCTCCCGCATCCTCGGCTGCCATGGCGTCGCCGTGCTGCCGGGCGGGATGAGCGCTGAGCGGTTCAACTGGCTGGAGAAATGGGTCACCGATCCCGCCGACATCGTGCGCACGCCGGGCACGGAGTCGAATGTGAAGGAGATCTACGACGCCTGCGCCGAGATGGCGAAGGATGAGGGTAACTTCATCCTCAACCAGTTCTCCGAATTCCCGAACTACCTCGCCCATTACGCCATGACCGGCACCGCCGCCGGCCGGCTGTTCGAGGCGCTTAATGCCTCCGGCACGCTGAACCTCGCCGCCTTCGTGGCCGGCACCGGCTCGGCCGGCACGCTGGGGACAGGCGACTATCTGAAGGAGACCTATGGCGCGCGCATCGTCGCCATGGAGCCGGTGGAATGCCCGACGCTGCTCTATAATGGCTTCGGCGAGCACAACATTCAGGGCATCGGCGACAAACATGTGCCGCTGATCCACAACGTCACCAACACCGACATGATCGCCGGCGTCTCCGACCGCGCGACGGACGACCTCGCGCTGCTATTCGGCTCGCCCGCCGGCCGCGCCTATCTGGCCGAGCGGCGCGGCATCGACACGGCGACGCTGGATGGCCTCGCGGAAATGGGATTCTCCGGCATCGGCAATGTGCTGGCGGCGATCAAGACCGCACGGCGCCTCGATCTGAGCGAGACCGACGTCATCATCACGGTGGCAACCGATGGCGCCGAGCTCTACCCCAGCGAGCTTGCCGCCCATCTCGCTCGCCGGGGCGGGACGTTCGACCAGATCGACGCGGCCGAAACCTTCGGCCAGCACCTGCTCGGCGGCGATGCCGACCATGTGCTGGAGCTTGACCACCGCGAGCGCCAGCGCGTGTTCAACCTCGGCTATTACACCTGGGTCGAACAGCAGGGCATTTCGGTCGAGGATTTCGACCGCCGCCGCCACCAGAGCTTCTGGAAGGGGCTGCGGGACTATCTCCCGATCTTCGACGAGATGATCGACCGCATGAACCGCGATGTCGGCATCGCCCAGGCGGCATGAGGAGCATGTGAGCGTGGCGCCCCTCTCCTATTCCGATCTCCGGCAGCGTACCCGAGAGCGCGACCGCAGCCTGCGCAACAAGGTGACGACGCTGGAGGACGCCGTGCGGCTGGTCCAGAACGGCGATCACCTCGCCGTCGGCGGCTGCACGGCGTCGCGCACGCCTTTCGCGCTGATCTGGGCATTGGTGCGGGCGCAGAAGCAGGATCTTACCGTCTCACGCTCCATCACCTCGACCGAAGGCGACATCTTCTACGCCTCCGGCCTCTCCCGGCACATCATCACCAGCTGGTTCAGCCAGGGCATCGTCTGGGGCGTGTCCAAGGTGATGCGCGCCTACACGGAATCGAAGCGCGCGCGCTTCGAGGAATGGAGCCACATGGCGATGGGCCTGCGCTACCGCGCGGGCGCCATGGGCGTGCCCTTCATGCCCATGCGCTCCATGCTCGGCTCGGATGTGCTGGGGCGGGTGAGCGGCGATACCGGCCCCGCCGATGCGGCCTTTGCCGCCGCCAAGACCATGGAATGCCCGTTCACCGGCGAGACGCTACTGCTGGTGCCGGCGCTCAATCCCGATGTGGCTATCATCCATGTCCAGCGCTGCGACGCCTATGGCAATGCCCAGCTCGACGGGCTGACCTTCATGGACATCGACATCGCCATGGCGGCGAACCGGGTGATCCTCACCACCGAGCGCGTGGTCTCGAACGAGCAGATCCGCCGCCACCCGGACCAGACCAAGATCGGCTTCTTCACCGTGGATGCGGTGGTTGAGGTGCCCTTCGGCTGCGCGCCGCATGAGTGCTACGGGCTCTATGAGCCGTTCTACAGCCATATGGATCTCTACGCGCAGATGACCGCGCGCGACCCGGAAGCGGGAGCGGCCGCCTATCTGGAGCGCTTCTATCACGAGCCGAAGGACTGGGCGGACTATCTCAGCCGCATCGGCATGGCCGAGTTGCTGGATGCCCAGCGTCGCGGGAGTGGCATCTATGACGACTGAACGCGCACGCGCTGGCCACGCCCTCGCGCCCGTTCCCTGCTATACCGGCTCGGAACTGCTCGCGGTGATGAGCGCGCGTCTGCTGAAGGACGGGCAGACCGTCTTCGCCGGCGTCGGCATCCCACTGCTCGCCGCCATCCTCGCCCAGAAGACCCATGCGCCGGGCCTCACCATCCTGTTCGAGGGCGGGGTCATCGGCCCCTTCGTGGAAGCCGGTAAGCTGCCACCGTCGACCAATGAGCAGCGCTGCACGCGCCGCGCCAACATGCTGGTGTCAATCACCGAAGTGCTGCTGATGCTGCAGCGCGGCTATGTCGATGTCGGCTTCATGGGCGGGGCGCAGATCGACCGCTTCGGCAACCTCAACTCCTCCTTCATCGGCGACCCGGCGGACCCGAAGATCCGCCTGCCCGGCACGGGCGGGGGCAATGACATCGCCTCGCTAGCCGACATGATCGTCGCCATGAAGCATGAGAAGCGGCGCTTCGTGGAGAAGGTGGATTTCATCACCAGCCCCGGCTTCCTCGATGGCAGCAAGACCCGCGCCGAGCGCGGCCTGCCGGCGGGCGGCATGTTCCGGGTCGTCACCGATCTCGGCATTCTCGGCTTCGACCCGGACAGCCGGGCGATGACGGTGGTGGCGCTGCATCCGGGAGTCTCGGCGGCGGCGATCCAGGCCAATACAGGCTTCGAGCTGCCCGTGCCGGCGGATGTGCCGACCACGGAGGTGCCGACACCGCAGGAACTGGCCATTCTGCGCGAGCTCGATCCCGCGCAGCTTTATACGGCGTGATGCGCGCTTCCCTGCTCCCCTCCGTCGTCATCCCGGCCGGAGGCGAAGCCGGAGAGCCGGGATCGCTCTCCCGTTTCCAGCGATCCCGGATCGGCCTTTGGCCGTCCGGGATGACGGCCTGAAGTCGCCTCGAAAGGAAAGCCCATGCCCGCTCCCGTCGCCTTCGGCATCGCGATGCGCAACTTCACCCGCTTCCCGGAGCTGCCGGATGCCGGGGCGCTGATCGACTATGGTGTACGGATGGAGGAACTGGGCTTCGAGTCGCTCTGGGTGTGGGACCACATCCTGCTCGGCACCGACCCGCATTTCCCGATCATCGACTCGCTCTCGCTGCTCACCGCCGTGGCGGCGCGCACCAAGACGATCAAGGTCGGCACGGGCGTGCTGGTGCTGCCGCTGCGCAACCCGGTGATCCTCGCCAAGCAGCTTTCCTCGCTCGACCTCATCTCCAATGGCCGCCTGATGCTCGGCGCGGCAGTCGGCTGGTACAAGCGGGAATTCGACGCCGTCGGCATTGCCTATGAGCGGCGCGGCAAGATCATGGACCGCAATCTGGAGATACTGAAGCGGCTCTGGACGGAAGATTCCGTGACCGGCCAATGGGATGAGCTGAACCTGCGCAATGCGGTGATGTTTCCCAAGCCGGTGCAGAAGCCGCACCCACCCATACTGATCGGCGGTTATGTCGACGTGGTGCTGAAGCGCGCGGCGACCAAGGGCGACGGCTGGCTGACCTATTTCTACACCCCCGAAGGCTACACCGAGGCCTGGGGCAAGATCACCGCCTATGCCGAGGAAGCCGGCCGCGACCCGGCCGAGCTCTACAGCCTGAACCAGCTGCCGATCTATATCGGCCCGCGCGAGGTCGGCATGGCGAAGATGACCGAATGGCTGCACGCCGAATGGGATCTGTCCAAGGGCTCGCTCTCGACCTTCGACAGCGCCATTGTCGGCACGCCAGCCGAATGCGCCGAGCAGATCGCCGCCCATATCGCCACCGGCGTGAAGAAGATCGTCTTCGTGCCGTGGCGCTATGAGAAGGAGCAGATCGACCTGCTCGCCCACGAGGTTCTGCCGCTGCTGCGCAAATAGCCGGCTCGGCTCACCAATCCCTCCCGCGGGAGGGTAGCCCGGACAGACGGGCTGGTGAGGGGCGCGCATGACCCCCTCAAGGCGCCCCTCACCCTTTTCCTGACGATGAGAGCCCGATCAGCCCTGACGGGCGGCAAGGCTGCCGACCCGCGCGAAGCGGCCAGCGGCCGGCTCGTTCCGGGGCGCCAGCGCCTCGGCGGCATAGGAGCGCTGCTTCTGGCGCGAGGGCGCCTCGCCATAGAGCGTCGTGCGCTGGCGGGCGAGCCGCCCGGCGGCGCGGATGGCGGCTTCCATGCGGTCCGGCGGGAATTCCTGCCCATGCATACCGCCGGCAGCGCGGCTGATGGATTCATCCATCAAGGTGCCGCCAATATCGTTCGCCCCCGCCTTCAGCGCCGCGACGATGCCGCCCTCCCCGAGCTTGACCCAGGAGGCTTGGATGTTGGGAATGAGCGGATGAAGCGCGAGCCGCCCGACCGCGTGCATCAGCAGCGCCTCGCGGCGGCTGGGGCCGGCGCGGGTGCCACCTTTGAGGTATAAAGGTGCCTCCATGTGCAGGAAGGGCAGCGGCACGAATTCGGTGATGCCACCGGTCTCGGCCTGAAGCCGGCGAAGGCGCAGCAGATGGCGGGCCCAGTGGCGGTAGCCGTCGACATGGCCGAACATGATGGTCGAGGTGGTGCGCAGGCCGACGCGATGGGCGGCACCGACGGTCTCCAGCCACTCCTCCGTCGTCAGCTTGTCCGGGCAGATGATGGCCCGCACCTCGTCGTCGAGGATTTCCGCCGCCGTGCCCGGCAGCGAGCCGAGGCCCGCTTCCTTCAGCATCAACAGGAACTCCGGGACCGTTACGCCCAGCGTCGCCGCGCCGTGGCGCACTTCGAGCGCCGAGAAGGCGTGGACATGCATCTGCGGCACCGCCGCCTTCACCGCGCGCAGGATGGCGAGATAGGTCTCGCCGGAAAAATCCGGGTGGATGCCGCCCTGCATGCAGACTTCGCTCGCCCCGCGCTCCCATGCCTCGCTTGTGCGGCGCTGGATCTCGCCGAGGTCAAGCTCATAGGGCCGGCCGCGCAGATGGGCGTGCTGGCGGCCCTTGGAGAAGGCGCAGAAGCCGCAGCGATAGGCGCAGACATTGGTGTAGTTGATGTTGCGGGTGACGACATAGGACACCGTCTCGCCCACCGTCTCACGCCGCAGCGCATCCGCCGCCTCGAACACGCGCTGCGCCCGCGCCCCGCGTGCGTCGAACAGGGTGGCGATCTCGGCCTCGGCCAGTTCCCGCCCGGCAAAGGCCGTGTCGAGGATGGCGTCGAGTGCGGTCTCCTCTCCCGCCAGCGCCGGCGCGGCCGGCCAGTCGACGAGGCGGGTCCGCTCCTCTTCGCCCACGCGCCAGGCGCTCTCATGCGCGAGACCGGCGCCATCGGCCCGGCGCAGCACGAGGGGCGCGACGTCCGCGTGCAGCCAAGTGGCGCGCTGGTCGAGATAGCGCGGATAGACCGCAAGGCGCGGCGCCAGCACCTTGCCGGCGCGGGCGGTGGCGACCCCGAGCGACGCCAGCGCCGGCCACGGCGCTTCCGGGTTCACATGATCGGGCGTGACCGGCGAGACGCCGCCCCAATCATTGATGCCGGCGTCGATCAGCGTCTTCAGCCCCTCCGGCTGGAGGTTGGGCGGCGCCTGGATGGACATGGCGGGCCCGAGGATCAGCCGCGCGACGGCGACGGTCCAGAGATGATCCTCCAGCAAAGGCTCCGGCGCGCCGGCCATCTTCGTGCCGGGCTTGGCGCGGAAATTCTGGATGATGACTTCCTGCACATGACCATACCGGGCATGACTGTCGCGGATCGCCAACAGCGCCTCGATGCGCTCGCGCCGGGTCTCGCCAATGCCAATCAGCAGCCCGGTGGTGAAGGGCACGCGGGCGCGCCCGGCCGCCTCCAGCGTCGCCAGCCGCGCGGCGGGGCGCTTGTCCGGCGAGCCGAAATGCGGGCCACCGCGCGCGGAGAGACGCTCGGCGGTGGTCTCGATCATCAGCCCCTGCGAGGCCGAGACGGCGCGCAGACTAAGGAGGTCCTCCTCGCCCATCACGCCGGCATTGATATGCGGCAGCAGGCCGGTCTCCTTGAGCACCAGCCCCGCCATCTCCTTGAGATAGCTCAGTGTTGTCGCATGGCCGAGGGCGGCGAGTTCGTCTCGGACAACGGCGTAGCGCAGCTCCGGCTTGTCGCCGAGGGTGAACAGCGCCTCGTCGCAGCCGAGGCGGGCGCCGGCGCGGGCGATCTCCAGCACCTCATCGGGCGTGAGAAAGGCACGCTGGCCCTTCTTTGGCGGGTGCGCGAAGGTACAATAATGACACACGTCGCGGCAGAGCTGGGTCAGCGGGATGAATACCTTGCGCGACACCGTCACCGTCGCGCCGAAGCCCTCGTCGCGCACCCGTGCGGCAGCCGTCATGAGGGCGGAAAGGTCGCCCTCCTCCGCGAGGGCCAGCGCCTCCCCGGCGTCCAGCTCCGCCCCCGCCCGCCAGCCCTCGCGCGCTGCCATCGGCTCAGGCCTTCATCATCTCGGGGAGCGTGACCAGCTCGACCCCGGCGGCCTTCAGCGCGTCGCGGCAGGCGGTGGCGACGGCGATGGCGGTCGGCTCGTCGCCATGCACGCAGAGCGAGTCGAAGGCCGTCGGCATTTTCTTACCGTTGATGGAGATGATCTCCTGCTCCAGCACCATGCGCACCACACGCTCGGCCGCCACCGCCGGATCCTTGATGACGGAGGCCGGATTGCTGCGCGAGCACAGATTGCCCTCGTCATCGTAAAGCCGGTCGATGAAGGCCTCGCGCGCCAGCGGCACGCCGAGCTCCAGCGCCGCCGCCTCCATCTGCGAGCCCGACAGAGCGAGGTAATAGAGCGAGGGATCGACGGTGCGGATGGCGCGGCCGATGGCGCGCGCGTAGTCGCGGTCGACCGCCGCCATGTTGTTGAGCGCGCCATGCGGCTTCACATGGGTGACCTTGGCGCCGGCATAGGCGGCCATGCCGACGAGCGCGGCGATCTGGTAGGCGACGAGATATTCGAGATCATCCGCGCTCATGCGGATCTGGCGCCGCCCGAAACCCCAGATATCGTTGAAGCCGGGATGCGCGCCGATCGACACGCCATTGGCCTCCGCCTTGATGCAGACATCGCGCATCACCGTGGCATCGCCCGCATGCAGGCCGCAGGCGACATTCACGCTCTGGACGATCCGCAGGATCTCCGCGTCATTGCCGATCTGATAGTGACCGTAGCCCTCGCCCATATCGGCGTTGATGTTGATGCGATGCGCCACGGGAAGCCTCCTGCCAGTGCTGAACGTGCGCTCATTAACACATTAGATAATAATGGATTTCAAGCGCAAACATACTATGAATAGGATGATTGCCGTAGCGGCGTGGGGACAGATGCAGCGCGAGGACGGTCAAGCGGGTACAAGCGGCGACGGCTCAACGCGCCGGCTGGGCCAACTTGCGCGCTTTCTGCCCGTCGGCGACACGGCCTTCGCGGTGGAGTTCGGCAGCGTCATCGCGCCCGACATCAACGCGCTCGTGCACCGTACCGCCGCCCTGCTGGCGCTCGCGCCGCCCGCCGGGCTCATCGAAACGGTGCCGACCTTTCGCTCGCTTCTGGTGCATTACGACCCCTTGGTGACCTCGGCGGAAGCGCTGCAAGCGACGCTGGCCGCGCTCGATCTCGGCGAGACCGCGGGCGCGGCGCCCGCCCGGCTCTGGCATCTTCCGGTGCTCTATGGCGGCGAGGCGGGGCCGGACCTTGAGGAGGTCGCGCGTGCCACCGGGCTATCCGTGCCGGAGGTGATCGCGCAGCATTCCGGCACCACTTACCGCGTCTACGTGCAAGGTTTCCTGCCCGGTTTCGCCTATCTCGGCGATCTGCCGGCGGCACTCGACCTGCCGCGCCTCAGCGTGCCCCGCGTGCGGGTTCCGGCGGGCTCGGTCGCCATCGCGCAGCGCATGACTGGGGTCTATCCCCTTGAATCGCCAGGAGGATGGCGGCTGATCGGCAACACGCCGGTGCGCTTCTTCGACCCCACGCTGACCCCGCCGACGCTGTTCGCGCCGGGGGATGGCGTGCGCTTCGTGCCGGTGGACGCAACTGAGCACGAGCGCGTGCGGGTAGCGGTTGATGCTGGTGTTTTTATACCTCACCATGAAACTCTGGCGGGGGAGAGCGCATGAGCACGCTACGCATCCTCCAGCCCGGCCCGCAGACCAGCGTGCAGGATCTTGGGCGGCGCGGCTTTCAGGCCTTCGGCGTGCCCGTCTGCGGCGCGCTGGACCCGGTGGCGCTGCGGCTCGCCAATGCGCTGGTCGGCAATGCGGCGACGGACGCCGCGCTCGAGCTACGCCTTGCGGGGCCTCACTTTGTGGTCGAGGACGGCTCTGCCCGGATCGCCCTCGCCGGGGCATCCGCCCGCATCGAGGTGATCGCGGATGGCGAGACGCGCGCCTATCCGAGCTGGCGGGCCATCGACGTGCCGGAGGGGGCGACGGTGCGCATCGGGGCGCTCACACAGAGCGGGTGCGCCATTCTCGCGGTGGCAGGCGGCATGGATGTGCCGGCGGTAATGGGCTCGCGCGCGACCGATCTCAAGGGGCGCTTTGGCGGGGTGGCAGGGCGGGCGCTGATCTCCGGTGATATGATACCTGTGAGCAATGCCGATCCTTCCGGCCCTTGTCTCGATCTGCCCCACCCGCCGACGCTGGCCTTTGCCGGCACGCTGCGCGTCGTGCTCGGCCCGCAGGCGGAAGCCTTTACCGAGGCCGCGCGGGCCACCTTCCTCACCGCCGCCTACCGTGTCTCCCGCGAGGCGGACCGCATGGGCATGCGGCTCGACGGACCGCCGCTTGGCTTCGTCACCAGCGCCGACATCGTCTCCGATGGGATCGCCACCGGCTCCATCCAGGTGCCCGGCTCGGGCCTGCCGATCCTGCTGCTCGCGGATCACCAAACCATTGGCGGTTATGCCAAAATCGCCACGGTGATCTCCGCCGACCTGCCCGCCGCCGGCCGGCTCTTGCCCGGGGCGGAACTGCGCTTCGCGGCCGTCAGCGTTGCGGAGGCGGAAGCGGCGCGCCGGGCGCAGGAACAGGCGGTCGCCCGGCTGGTCGCCAGCCTTGCGCCCGTGCGCGAGGGAGCCCGTATTGATACGGACGCGCTTTGGCGTGCGAATCTGATCTCCGGCGTTGTCAGCGCGTATGAAACCGAGTAACGGCGCGGGGCGGCGGATAGGATTACATGATACTGAAGATAGGTAGACCGCCGATTCCACTATGAAGCGACGCCGCGCTGCGGCCGACATCGGAACCAGCCTGCCCATGCTCAAGGACCACGCGGCCTCCCTCAGCAGTCCGGACTACCGCCGAAGCCCCGTGCCCCGCTATCTCCAGATCGCCGGTGTCATTCGCCGGCGGATCGAGGACGGCGTGTGGAAGCCGAACGAGAAAATCTCGACGCTGCAAGAACTTGAAGCCGAGTTCCGGGTCGCGCGCGTCACCGTTCGCCAGGCGGTCGAAGTGCTGCAGAGCGAAGGGCTGGTGCGCCGTATCCAGGGCAAGGGCACCTTCGTCTCCGGCAATGTCGAGGAAAAGCGCTGGCTGAAGCTCGATCTGAAGTGGCATTCGCTGGCCGGCACCATCGGCGCCAACGTGCCGCGCTTCCTGCCGCTCAACACCAACCCGCCGGCGCCGGTGATCCGGCCGGAGGATGGCGAGGCGGCACCATCCTACCGTTATCTGGAGAGCGTGCAGTCGCGGCGCGGGCAGCCCTATTCCTATGCCCGCGTGCATTTCGACGAGCGTCTTTATGACCTCGCGCCGGAACGCTTCGACCGCGAGCCGACCATCGCGGTGGTGGCCACGCTGGAGGGGCTGACGGTGGCGAAGGCGCGGCAGTCCTTTATCGTCGGTACGGTGGAACCGCGCGTGGCGAACCTGCTGGCGACCGGCATCGGCTTTCCGACGGTGGAGGCGCATCTCGTCATTACCGACGCGACTAACGTGGTGATCTATGTCGCCGACATCATCTATCGCGGCGACTGTGTGCAGCTCGACGTCGACCTTCTCGGGTAATCTTTCGACTTATCAATGACTTGACGAAGGAAGCGGGAATCTTGATTCACCCGCTTCGCCCCCGTTGTTGACACGCCGATTCAAGCCCCGCGGCGCCCGAACAGCCGGGCGAGCCAGCCCTTCAGCATGGCGAGGAACAGCCCGCCGGCGTCGAGCGGCGCCGCCTCGGCCACGACCTCCCCACCCTGCAGCGCCCGGTCGAGATTGGCCGCGAACGTCGCGGTCAGGCGGGCGGCGAGGTCGCGGGCGATGGCGCCCCGGCTCATCTGCGCCAGCGGACCCTGCAGCACATAGGCGACATCAACCCGCACGCGGGTGAGATTTTCGCCTTGCTCCTCAAGACGATAGATGAGCCGCGCCTGCACCCGCGTGGCGCTCTTCTCATCCACGCCGCGCCCATGGATGGTGCCGGACCAGGCGGCGGGGTCGGTGACGATGACGCCGAGTCCGCCAAAGGCCGCCTGCATCGGGCCGAGCTTCACCACCATCTTGGCCCGGATCATGTTACCGTCAGACGGCTCGGTCAGCTGCGCACCGGGCAGGCAGGCGATGACGCGGGCGGGATCCTGGAACAGCGCCCACACCGTGGGGCGCGGCGCGGCGACATCGAATTCCTCAGTGATTTCAACGGGATTGCGCAGCAGCTCGGGGACTGGCGGTGCCGCCTCGATGGCCTCAGCCGGCGTATTCACCGGTGCCGGGGACGGCGCGACGGCGCGGCTCGGCGCCACTGGTAAGGTGAGCGGCGAAGCGTAGGACGGCGGCGGTGTCAGGGCACCGCGCGTCACCACCGGCGCCTCATTCGCGCGCGCGGCCGCAACCTGTTGAATTGCCATGACAATTCCCGCATAGCCGGTACAGCGGCACAGATTGCCGGCGAGCTCATGCCGGATGGCGGCCTCATCGAGACCGGGCCGGCGCAGCACGATATCGCGCGCCATGACCAGCATGCCCGGCGTGCAGAATCCGCACTGGAGAGCGTGCTCGCGGGTGAAGGCGGCGCGCAGTTCCAGCATTAC
Organism: Ancylobacter sp. WKF20; assembly: GCF_029760895.1. Lineage (NCBI taxonomy): Bacteria > Pseudomonadati > Pseudomonadota > Alphaproteobacteria > Hyphomicrobiales > Xanthobacteraceae > Ancylobacter > Ancylobacter sp. WKF20. The sequence continues at coordinate 527,955 of NZ_CP121679.1, read as the reverse complement.
GGGATCGTCGATAAGTCCTTCTATTGTCGTGATTTTTGACCCCTCCAGCATCACCGGGAAGGCGATGCAGGAACGCGCCGGGGCACCGTCCACCAGCACCGTGCAGGCGCCGCAGACGCCGTGCTCGCAGCCGAGATGCGTGCCGGTGAGCAGCAATTCCTCGCGCAGGAAGTCGGCCAGGCTCTGGCGCGGCTCGACCTCGGCGTCGATGGGGCGGCCATTGACCTCGATCGACAGGGACGTCATGCGGAAAGGCTCTCGGGCTCAAGCGCGGCGATGGCCTGACGGATCACCGCGCGGCGCAGGCGAAAGCTCGCGGGGTCGTCGGCGAGCCCGGCCTCGTGCAGGACTTCGTCAATCTTCTCAATATCTTGCAGAATGAAGCGAGCATCCTGAATCACCAATTGCCGGGCCTCCGTGGCGCCCACGGCGAGGCGGACGACGCCGCGCGCGGGGTCATAAAGCACCGCGCACATGGCCTCGGCGAACTCGCCGACCTTGCGGCAGGACTTGCGATAGCCGAAGCGAGCGGTGTCATGACACCGTGGAACGGCCACGCCGGTGACGATTTCCCCCTCCCCCAGCGCCGTCTCGAAGGCGCCCGTGATGAAGTCCTCGACCGGTATTTCGCGCGGTTCGATGAGTGCAGTGAGGTGACCAGTCAGGCCAGTGTGTCCAGCCTGGTGACCAGTGTGTGCAGCCACGCGCGCCAGCCGCACCCGCGCGCCAAGGGCGGCGAGCGTGGTCGGCCAGTCGGCCGCCGGGTCGGCATGGGCGAGGCTGCCGCCGATCGTGCCGCGATTGCGTACCGCGCGGTACGCGATTCCTCCCGCGATGCGGGCGAGGAAGCCGGGCGTCGCGTCCGGCACCGCGCCGTCCTCGAACTCGGCATGGGTGATCGCCGCGCCATAGACGATGGCGTCGGGCCCCTCCTCCACCGCCCGCAGCTCGGGCAGCGCCCCGACATGGACGAGCAGCGAGGGCCGGGCGAGGCGCAGATTCAGCATCGGCCCGAGGCTCTGCCCGCCCGACACTGGCTTGGCGCCCGCGTCGTCCCGCAGCGCCGTCAGCGCGGCGGGGAGATCGGCGGGCCGCAGATAGTCGAAACGGGCGGGCTTCACGCGGCGCCCTCCCCGGAATGCAGGCGCGCACGCGCGGCGAGCACGGCCTCGCGCACCCGGCGCGGCGTCATCGGCGAGACGGTGAGTTCCACACCGAGATCGGCCAGCGCGTCATTGATGGCGTTGCCGATGGCGGCGGGCGGGGCGATGGCGCCGCCCTCGCCGATGCCCTTCTGCCCGAAGCGGGTGTTGGGCGAGGGCGTTTCCATATGCTGGATCCTCACCGGCGGCATTTCATTGGCGCCGGGCAGGAGATAATCGGCGAAGGTCGAGGCGAGCGGCTGGCCGTTCTCGTCATAGACCATCTCCTCATAGAGCGCGGTGCCGATGCCCTGCGCGGTGCCGCCATAGATCTGGCCGTCGACCACCATCGGGTTCAGCAGCACGCCGCCATCCTCGACGATGACGTAATCGAGGATCTCCACCTCGCCGGTCTCCGGCTCCACCGCGATTACGCAGGCATGGGTGGCGTAGGAGAAGGTGCCGGTATCCACCACCGGCCGGTAGCCGGCGACAAGATCCAGCCCGTCCGGGTCGGCATCAACCGGCAGGTTCTGCGGCGCGCGGTAGAAGGTGTGGGCGATCTCGCGGAAAGTGACGGAGCCGGACGGGCCGACGACCTTCGCGTCCTCGATCCGCACGGCATCGAGTGGGGCCTGTAGCAGATGCGCGCCGATGCGCTTGATGCGCTCGCCCAGCTTGTCGCAGGCGCTCGCCACCGCGCCGCCCGCCATCACGCCGGAGCGCGAGCCCCAGGTGCCGGTGGAATAGGGCGTCATCGCTGTGTCGCCATGCACGACATTGACCAGCTCCGGGTCGATGCCCAGCACCTCGCAGGCGACCTGCGCCAGCGTGGTCTCCATGGACTGGCCGTGGCTCTGATTGCCGACGCGCACCTCCAGCGTGCCGTCCGGGGTGAGGCGCGCGCCGCATTGCTCGAAGCCGGGCACCATGGGGATGCCCCAGCCATGATAGACCGAGGTGCCGTGGGCGCCCTGCTCGCAATAGATGGCGTAGCCGAGCCCAATGCGCCGCCCATCCGCTTCACCCTGCTGCTGGCGGGCGCGAACGGCGTCATGGCCGATCATGGCGTGGGCGCGGCGCAGGCTTTCGGGATAGTCGCCCATGTCGAAATCCTTGCCGGTGATGGACCGGAAGGGCATCTGGTCGGGCCGCACGAGGTTGCGCAGGCGCACCTCATAGGGCTCGATGCCGGCGGCGCGGGCGACCGCGTCGATCATCAACTCCATCGCCGTGCACACGCCGGTGCGGGCGACGCCGCGATAGGGCACGATGGGCGGCTTGTTGGAGCACACCGACAAAGCGCGGGCGCGATAGGCCGGCAAATTATATGGGCCGGGCAGATTGGAGACGATCTGCGCGCCCTCAAGGCAGGCGGAGAACGGGTAGACCGAATAGGCGCCGGCATCGACATGGGCGGAGGCCTCGAAGCCGAGCAAATGGCCATCGGCGTCGGCATAGGCGGTCATGATGTAATGGTGCTCGCGGCAATTGGCGGCAGCGATCAGGTGCTCGCGCCGGTCCTCCAGCCATTTGATCGGCCGGTCGAGCTTGAGCGCCGCCCAGGCGCAGCACACTTCCTCGGGCTGAAGCAGCCCCTTCCAGCCGAAGCCGCCGCCGACATCGGGGGCGACGACGCGGATTTTCCGCTCGTCCAACCCGAGGCACTCGGCAAGGCCGGAGCGGACGATGTGCGGCATCTGCGTCGAGGTCCACAGATGAAGCTGCTCGGTGTGGCGCTCGGAGACGGCGATGCAACCCTTGCCCTCCAGCGGCGCCATGCACTGCCGGCTGGTGCGCACCTCGCGCGTCACCTTGATCGGCGCATCCGCCAGCGTCGCGCTGAAATCCTTCTCGGCCTGCGAGACGAGGAAGACGTTGTCCGGCCAGTCCTCATGGATGCGCGCGGCCTCCGGGGTGACGGACCGCAGCATGTCGTGATTGGCCGGCAGTTCCTCGTACTCGACCTGGATCTCTTCCAGCAGATCCTCCGCCTCGGCGCGGGTATCCGCCAGCACCATCACCACCGGCTCGCCGACGAAGCGCACCTTGCCGCTCGCCAGCGAGGGCTGGGTGGAGACGCGGAAGCCCGGCAGGCCGGTCTTGGCGAGAATGTCCTTCACCCCCACCATGTCCTCATGGGTGAAGGCGCGGCCCTTCAGATGGGCGGGAATGTGGATGGCGGTGATGCGGGCATGGGCGAGGGTCGCGCGCAGGAAGGCGGCCTCCAGCTGGCCCGGAAATCGCATGTCGCCAATGAACCGCCCGCGCCCTTCCATGAGCCGGGCATCTTCCTTGCGAGGCAGCGACGCGCCGACACCGCGCGCGGCCTTGCCCTGCCCGTCAACCGCCGGCGAACCGGTCTCGAACGCCCCTGACGACACGCGCCTCAAACCTCACGTTGAAACTGCTATCTTATTCACGATGCGGGCTTATCCTACGATATGTGCTGGACTTTGAGCAAATAGAATGATTGGCAAGTGAGCACAATCATGCAATGCCTTTTTCGGCGGCAGAATGAGGGAGCGGCGCGATGAAGTTCGGTCTGGGTCAACCCTTCCGGCGGGTCGAGGATCTCCGGTTCATCACCGGCACCGGCCGCTTCACCGACGACATTCATTATGAGGGCGAGTTGTTCGCCGCCGTGGTGCGCGCCCCCGTCGCCCATGGCGTGCTCAACGGCGTCGATGTGAGCGCCGCGCGCGAGATGGAGGAGGTGCTGGCGGTCTACACCGCCGATGACCTCGCCGCCGACGGCATCGGCGCACTCCCGGTCATCATCGTGCTCGACCATGTGAGCGGCGAGAAAATGCCGCTTCCCGCTCACACGCTGCTGGCCGCCGGCAAGGTACGCTATCTCGGCGAGCCCGTCGCCTTTGTCGTCGCGACCTCCGCCCGCGCGGCGCAGGACGCAGCGGAAGCGGTGATGCTCGACATTGACGACCTGCCCACCGTCGTCGAGCCCGCGAGCGCGCTGGCGCCGGATGCGCCGGAGTTGTTCGAGGAGGCGCCGGGCAATCTGGCGCTGCACTGGCGGCTCGGCGAGATCGACGCGGCCGATGCCGCGCTCAAAGCCTCGGCGCGGGTCGTCGAGGTGGAGCTGATCAACAACCGCATCGTCGTCTCCTCCATGGAGCCGCGCAACGCCATCGGGCTCTATGAGGCCGAGGCCGGCCAGTTCACGCTGGTGACGGGCTCACAGGGCAGCCACATGATCCGCGACTTCATGTTCGAGGGCGTGTTCGGCCTGCCGGCGGACCGCCTGCGCGTCATCACCCCCGATGTCGGCGGCGGCTTCGGCATGAAGGCGATCCCCTACCCCGAACAGGCGCTGGTGCTTTATGCCGCGCGCAAGCTCGGCCGTCCCGTGCGCTGGCAGTCGAGCCGGGCGGAAGCCTTCCTGTCGGACACGCAGGGCCGCGACAACGCCTCGAAGGCGTGGCTCGGGCTCGACGCCGAGAACCGCTTCACCGCGCTGAAGGTGGAGACGCTGGCGAGCGCCGGCGGGGCGCTGTCGGCCTTCGGCGTCTATTGCCCGACACTCTCCGGCCCGCCCATGGCGCCGGGCGTCTACAAGATCCCGGTGGTGGCGACCGATGTGCGCATCGCCTACACCAATAACGCGCCGATCGACGCCTATCGCGGCGCCGGGCGGCCGGAGGCGGCCTATCTGATCGAGCGGCTGGTGGACAAGGCGGCGCGCGAGATCGGCATCGGGCCGGACGCCTTACGCGCGCTCAACATGATCCCGCCCGAAGAGATGCCGCACCGGACCGCGACCGGCGTGACCTATGATTCCGGCGATTTCGTCCGGGTGATGCATCGCGCCATGGAGGAAGCCGACTGGGCCGGTTTCCCGGCGCGGCGGGCCGCGAGCGACGGCACGCTGCGGGGCATCGGCCTTGCCTATTACATCGAGCGCACCGGCGTGCCCGGCAAGGAGGGCGCGCGCGTGGAGATCGCCGCGGATGGCGCGGTGACCGTGCATGTCGGCACCCAGTCCACCGGGCAGGGTCACGAGACCACCTATGTGCAGATGACCGCCGAGGCGCTGGGCCTCGACCCCGCCCGCATCACGGTGAAGACCGGCGACACGGCGCATCCCATTCCGTCGGCCGGCGGCACGGTCGCCTCGCGCTCCATGGTGCATGGCGGCGGGGCGCTCAAGCTCGCCGCCGGGGCGCTGCTGGCGAAAGCGAGCCAGGCGGCGGCCAAGCTCCTGGAGGTCGACGAGCGCGAGCTCGATTTCGACGAGGGGCTGTTCCGCGTGCCGGGCACCAACCGGCATGTCGGCATCGTCGATGTCGCCGCCAAGGTCGGCGGGCTGGAGGGCGTCGGCGATTTCGAACAGATGATCGGCACCTTCCCCAATGGCGCGCATATTTGCGAGGTCGCGGTGGACCCGGAGACCGGGCTCATCGCCGTCGAGCGCTACACGGTGGTCGATGATTTCGGCCGCACGCTGAACCCGCTGGTGCTCTCCGGTCAGGTGCATGGCGGCATCGCCCAGGGCATCGGCCAGGCGATGACCGAGCGCACGGTGTACGACCCCGAGACCGGGCAGATGCTGTCCGGTTCCTTCATGGATTACGGCCTGCCGCGCGCCGACGACCTGCCGTTCTTTTCCGTGACGACGCAGAACACCCCCTGCACGACCAACCCGCTCGGCATCAAGGGCGCCGGGGAAGCCGGCGCCATCGGCGCCCCGCCCGCCTTCGTCAACGCCGTGGTGGATGCGCTGTCGGACCTCGGCATCACCCATCTCGACATGCCGCTCACCCCGTCGCGGGTGTGGGAGGCGGTTCAAGCGGCGCGGGGCTAAGGCGCCAAAGAGTCGGGCGCTGGATCCCGGCTCGGCGCTCCGCCTGCGGCGTCGCTGGGCCGGGAAACGGGTGGCGCGTGTCCCGGACAAGCCGCGCGCTCGGCAACAATCACGCCGTCATCCCCGGGCTTGACCCGGGGATCCACGACTTTGGCGGACGCAAGGGAAGTCGTGGATGGCCGGGCCACGCCCGGCCATGACGTCGCGCAGGGGGACTTCAGGCTCCCATTGCCCCCTACGGAACCTCCGGCCGCGTCGCTTCCTCCGGCCACCAGCCATCGTCGCGCAGGGTGAAGCGCGGGCAGCCATAGGCGGCGCGGATCGTCTCGCGCGGGAGAACATCCGCCATGGCGGCGACCCAGCGATTGGTCTGCTTCATCGCCACCACCATGCCGGCGATCTCAGCGCCCGCGCGGGCCAGCAGCCGGCAGGCGGCCACCGCCGTCGCGCCGGTGGAGATGGCGTCGTCGACCAAGACGACGCGCCGGCCTTCGATGAGCGGCAGCAGGTTCGGGTCGAGCCGCAGGCGCTTGCCCGCCTCGGGCGAGGTGATGGAGGACACCGGCTCGGAGAGCGCGTCGGCGTACCAGAACTTGCGGGAATAGCCGAGCGGCACATAGCGGGTCTGGCCGAGCCGTTCTGCCACCCCGGCGGCGAAGGCGAGGCCGAGTGTCGGCAGGCCGGCAATGATCTCGGCGCCGAGCGCGTGGGCCTCCACGGCCATCGCCTCGGTCAGCGCGGCGACCACCTCATGCGACGCCTGATTGGCGATCAGCGAGGCGACCGCCTGATCGGAATTCGGCAGGCGGCGCAGCGGCAGGACCAGCACCCGCCCATCCGGCAGCGTCACCGGATAGCCCCGCCGATAGGGCGGCGCGGCCGCGACACCCGCCGGCACGCCGGGGTGCAGTTCCTGCCAATAGGCCAGCGTGGATTCGGTGAAATCGTCGGACACGCCCCAGCCTAACGGCGCAGGGCGGGCCGGGCCATCGCCAAGACGGACCCACGCGCCCCGCATCCACAGCGGCAGGGCGCGCGGGCGCTTCAGAACCGGTAGTTCAGGCCGATGCGGAAGAGCTGGAGATTGGCCTCGTTGGAGGCGGTGCGGCCGATCACATCGTCGCCCGCGCCGTTGAAGCCCTGATAGACATAGCCGGTCGAGGCGCCGCTGCAGATCGCCGTGACCTGGCCGCGCCGGCACAGCGTGCGGATCTGGTAATCGCGGCTCACGCCGCCCCGGCCATTACCGAACAGGAAGTCCTCCGCGCCGAAGCCGGCATAGAGATACTCCGCCTTCAGCGACCAGTTGCTGCCGAAGGCATATTCGGCGCCGGCGCCGACGGAGAAGCCGGTGCGCACATTGTCCGCCGTCTCGGTGAAGGCGAGCGAGGTGCTGCTGGGGGTGGGCACGGTGGAGCTGTAGGCCGGGTTGGCGGCGGCGAGATACTGGCCGCGCTGCTCCCGCTCCTTCAGGAAGGCGAGACCGCCCGTGCCATAGACCATCCAGCTGCCGGCGGCGTAGCCGACGCGGGCGCGCACGGTGGAGAGCCAGTCATACTGGTACTTGATACGGGCCTCGCGGGCGTCGCGCTCCATGAGCGCGGCGGTCTCGGTGGAATAGATCACCGCCTCGTCCTGCATCTGCATCCAGGAGAAATCGGCCTCGATGCCAACAACGAGATTATTGGCGAACTGGTAGTTGAAGCCGCCCTGGAAGCCACCGATCATGCCCTCCAGGCTCTGGTCGGCGGATTCGCTCGCCGCCACCGCATTGGCGCTGCCATCGCCCGCCGTGGTGCTGCCGGTGATCCGGCCATAGCCGAAGCCGGCATTCACGCCGGCATAGGGGCCGGTCCACGGGCCGTTGGGCTTGGGAAAGCTCTTGGTCAGCGCCGGCAGCGGCCCCTCCCCGCCCAGCTTGCCGGTGAGCCCGACGGTGATGGTGCGGCCCGGCGCGGGCATGTCGGTGTTGTTGAGCGCGTCGACATAATAGGCGTCGAGCAGGTTCTGCACGCCGACATCGAGCGTCAGATGATCGTTGATCTTCCAACTGCCGAACAGGTCGACCACCGTATAGGGCGCCCAAGCCTTGGTGATGAAGAAATAGGGATCGTCCTCGGCCTGATAGAGCTCGGCGAGGCGCTCGCCGACATAGGTGACGCGCCCGCCGACGGTGACACGGTCATCCCAGAACCGCAGGCCGGCGGTGACCGAGGCGGTGAATTCCGGCGGCACCTGATTGGTCAAATAGTCCGACTGAAGCGTGTAGTCGATGCACTCCCCGTCATCGAGGCAGGCATTGAATCCGGTGTAGTAATTGATGCCGAAATCAACGAAGCCCCAGCCGGCATCGTAACCACCGGAGAATTCGATGCCCTGAAACTGCACATAGTCATAATTGAACAGGATCATCCGGGCGTTCTCATAATCCCGTCCGATATAGTTGTAGGTCTTGTTGTCGAAATAGGCGAGCTTCAGCTTGCCCTCGTCGCCCGGCTTGAACAGGTTCTCACGCAGGAAATTGACGCCGACCTCGAAATTGCGGGCGTTTTCGGCCTCGAGGTCGGGATTGAACAGCTGCTCATAGCGGGTCATGCTGACCTCGCGCAGCCCCGGCGGGCGAATGCCGGTCTGGTACTGCGCGTAGACCTGCCAGCCCTCCGCCGGGCTCAGGGTGACGCTGATCGACGGGCTCACCCCATCGCCGGCATAGGTGGCGAAGTCCTCCCCCTCATAGGACCAGCTCTCCACGCCCAGGAAGGTGCTCTGATAGTTGATGTATTGCAGCTCGCCCACCACCGCGAGCCAGGACCACGGCTCCCATTTGGCCCGGCCGAAGACGCTGGCGACCTGCGCCTGCGCATCCGGCGGGATGGCGCCGTTGCCGTAGTCGACCAGAAGGTCGCCCACCGGCGTGCCGCTCTCCTGCCGGTAGGAACCGCCGAAGGTGACGGCGAGCGGGGTCGAGGCGAGGCTGAACAGCGAGGTGTTGGAGGCGGAGATGCCGGCATTCACCGCGTTCTGCGGCACCGGCGTCGCGGTGGAATAGGCGGCGTAGTTCACCGTCTCGTCGATGTTCGACACATAGGCGTTGGCGTGGATGTCGACGAGATCGGTCTCCACCGGCTTGTAGTGGTAATGCACCGTCGCTTGGTCGAGCGAGACCGAGTTGAGCGGCATTTGCAGCATGTAATTGTCGACATTGACGACGCCCGGCGTCACCTCGCCATAGACATTGTCGTAATGCATGTAGGCGAGCTTGATTTCCTGCTCGTCGGTCGGGCGCAGCACGGTCTTGAGCAGCACGGAGGTCACGTCCTCCGAGGTGTTGTAGACCTCCTGCCCATAGCCATAGCTGGACAGGCGCTGCGGCCCGTCGACGCCGTCATAGGTCAGCGAACCGTTGGTGCCGGCCGAATAATTGCCGGTCTTGCGGCGCACGAAGGCGGCGACGAAGTCGATGTTCTCCGAGGTGGTGGCGAGCGCCAGGCTGATATTGGTCGGGCCGGGCGCGTCGCCGCCGCTCTCGGTGACGCCCGATTGGCCGATCACCGGGTCGGTGAGGCCCGAGGTCAGGCCGGCACGCACGCGGGCGCCATAGGTCTGGCCGGGGTCGAGAATATCGGCCACCCCCAGCGTTTCCGCCGCGATGGTGCCGCCGATGGCTCCCGCGACCGAGCCATCCGGCCCCTTGGTGATGGTGATGCCGGAGATCAGGTCGGGGTCGATATAGGTGCGGTTATCAACGCCATTATAGCCGCGATAGGAGGAGGTCGCCTGCTGCGAGCCGTCAATCGTCGTGGCGACGCGGTTCATGCCCTGAAGACCGCGAATATTCGGGTCGATCGAGCCGCCATTATTGCTGGAGCCGGTGAACACGCCGGGCGTGCTCTGGAAGATCGCGCCCGAGGTCAGGCCGGGAAAACGCTCGATCTCGGCGGCGGAGATGTAGTTGGTCGATCCCGGCGTCTCATAGGGGCGGTTTTCCGGGCTGGTGCCGGCATTCACGTCGATGGTGCCAAGCTCGATCGTGCCGCCGGCTGCGGCAGCGGCCTCCGCGCCGGCCGGCGGCGGGGCGGAAATGGTCACGCTGGTCGGGCTGGTGAAGGCGTAAATGAGGCCGCTGCCGCCGAGCAGACGGGCGAGCGCTTCCTCCGCCGAAAAGCTGCCGCGCAGCGCCGGGGAGGTGCGCCCGCTGGTGAGCGCGGCGGGATAGGCGAATTTGATGCCGGTCTGCCGGGCGAAAATGGTGAGCGCGGCGCCAAGCGGCTGGGCGGGAATGTCGAAGCTCACCCGCGCGGCCGTAGTCGTCTGCGCCTGCGCGCCGATGAAGGGCACCGGCATCAGCATGGTGGAGGCGATAAGCCCCGCCCGCAGCATATCGGCGCGCAAGATGCCGCCCCGCTGTGTCCCCGTTCGCCCCGTAAAGCCCGCCATCTGTCCTGTCTCCGCTTGCGTGACGAGGGCCGTGCCTTGCCGGGTCGTCTGGTCCCTCGCTGGCTAAGACCGGAGCGGCGTGGAAAATCCTCAGTGGCCGGTGCGATTTTTTTGCGGGTCAGCTCGCCGACACGACGGTGAGGTAGGGCGAGAGCTGCATCACGCGGATCGGCAGGCCCTGCGCGAGGGCGGCGAGCGACAGGTCGGGGGTGCGCAGGTCCAGCACCGCATTGACCCGGAGCGCCTTGATCCCCTCCCCGCGCGCGAGGATCCAGCCGGCATCGTAGGGCCGGAGCGCCGCGAGGATGTCGGCGAGCGGGCGATCCTCGGCGATGAACAGGCCCGAGCGCCAGGCGAGGGTGACGTCGGCGGGCTGAAGGGTGACGGGGCCAAGGCGGCCATTGCCGGCGATCTCGACACGCTCGCCGGCGTTCAGCGTCAGGACGGTGGTGCCGGTCACCTCGACGGCATGTTCGGTGACGCCGACCGCGAGCGAGCCATCGCCGCGATTGGCGTCGATGTCGAAAGCGGTGCCGAGGGCACGCACGCGGCCCGCGCCCGCCGCCACCTCGAAGGGGCGTGCCGGATCGGGGGCCACCTCGAAGAAGGCCTGCCCGGCGAGCAGCTGCACGCCCCGCCGCGCCGGGGAGAAATCCAGCGCGAGGGCGCTGCGGGCGTTCAGCGTGACGCGCGAGCGGTCGGCGAGCGTCACCGTGCGCACCTCGCCCGTGCCTGTGGCGATGTCCGGCCGTGCGCCGAGAAGCCCCGCCATCCACGCCCCGCCCGCCCCCACGACGCCAAGACCGGCGGCGCCGCCCAGCATTGCCCGGCGCGACAGGCCGCTTCGACGCGGGCGAGCGGAGGCACCAGGGCGGATCAGGCCGGTCCGCGGATCCTGATGCAGCTCCGACGCCTCGCCCCAGAGCTGCTCGGCCTCGCGCGCGGCCGCCTCATGATCGGCGCTCAGCTCCCGCCAGGCGGTGAAAGCGGCGCGGTCGGCGGGCTGCGCCTCACCGGAATTGAGCCGCACGATGAAGCCGAGCGCCTCGTCGGACAGCGCACGGGGCGGATGGGAAGGACGATCCATGGACAGGCTCACAGAACGGCGCACGGGCCGGAGTGGCTCGGCGGCTTGTCCCTATAGACGGCGCGCGGCGGAGAAATCCTCAACACCCGCCTCACGCCTCATCCCGCATCAGGTCGCGGCAGTGGATGAGCGCGCGCAATATGTGCTTTTCCACCATGCTGACGGACACGCCGAGATGGCCGGCGATCTCACGATGCCCGCGCCCTTCCAGCTTGTTCATCACGAAGGCGGTCTGGCAGGCCGCCGGCAGTTCGTTGAGCAGCACGGCGAGCCGGACGATGCGGCGGCGGTGATGCAGCGGGCCTTCAGGATCGCCCGTCACGGCCAGTGCGTCGATCTCCTCGATATCGACGCGGTAGAGCCATTCGGCATGGCGGCGGGCGGTGAAGTCGATGGCGGCGGTGCGGGTGGCCGCGAAGGCATAGGTCTTGGGATGCTCGATCACCGCCGCCTGGGCGGGGCGGCCGGCGAGCCGCAGATAGGCATTCTGCACCACCTCCTCGCCGCCATCGCGGTCGCCCACCAGCCGGGCGGCGAAGCGCACGAGATCGCGGTGGTGGCGCCGGTAGAGGTCGGCAAGCCAGAGATTGAGACTCACGCGTACCCCCCGCCCGCGCCAGTGGCGGGCAAGATCGGGGGGGTCCGGGGACTGATCGCGCGAAGGGCCAAGGCTGATCACCTGGGACGCCGCGCGCCGCCGGTCACCCGGTACGGGCGGCTCCCGAAAGAGAGGTTCAGCTACCCTTAGCCAATCCGTTTTATCATGCAACATCAATGATTTAGATTGATTACAGATTAAATCTGCGGACACGCAATGGCCCCGGCCGCACGACGCGGGGCGTCACGTCCGGGGCGGTGCCTGCCGTCTAGAACCGGTAATTGAGGCCGATCCTGACGAGCTGGAGGTCCGCCTCGTTCGACACGGTGCGGCCGCTCACCGTGTCGGAGGTGCCGGGTGTCGTCACATTGACATAGCGGGTGATACAGCGCGTTCCGACGTAGATGCAGCCATTTGCCACGCGCGCCGTCGTGCTGCGCAGGACACCGGAACGGGCGTCGCCAAACAGGAAGTCGTCCACGCCGAAGCCGGCATAAAGATATTCAGCCTTCAGCGTCCAGCGGTTGCTGATGGCGTATTCGGCGCCGGCACCGAGTGAGAAACCGGTTCGCGTTTCGGAATCGGTCTCGCCAAATGCCAGATTCGTGCGATCGCCCGCGGTCGACACGATGTATTGCGAGCGTTGCTCGGACTCCCGCAGGAAGGCCAGACCGCCGGTCCCGTAGACCATAAGGCGGCCCGCCGCATAGCCCGCGCGGGCGCGCAGCGTCGCCAGCCATTCAAACGCGTAATCGGTCTGCGACTCCGGCATGTCCGCCGCGATCAGCGTTGCGGTCTCGGAAGCGCCCAACTGGCTCGACGCACCCATCTGGGAGAAGGAGATGTCGGCCTCGACACCCAGCACAACATTGTTGTCGAACCGATAGGTGTAGCCGAACTGGCCACCCCACATGCCGCCGCTGAACGACTGGTCCGCGGACTCGCCGAGCGCATGCGCGTTGGTCGTGCCGTCGGCGAAGGTCGTTTCGCCCGTCACCGAGCCACGCCCATAGGCCGCATGACCACCGACATAGAAGCCGGTCCAGATGTCGTTTTCCGGCAGGGCGATCCGCGGCGGCGCCAGCGTTTCCTCTCCGCCCAGCTTGCCGGTGAGCGACAGCATGAAGGTGCGGCCAGGCGCCGGCATGTCGGTGTTGTTGAGCGCGTCGACGTAATAGGCGTCGGTCAGGTTCTGGACGCTGACATCGAGCGTGATGTTGCTGTTGATCTTGAACTGCGCGAAAGCGTCGATGACGGTGTAGGGCTCCCACACCTTGGTCACCCAGGTGAAGTACATACCGTCCGACTGCACCTCGGCGAGGCGCTCGCCCATATAGGTAACGCGGCCGCCGACCGTCAGCCGCTCGTCGAAGAAGCGGGCGCCGGCGGTGAAGGAAGCGGTGAAGCGCGGGGGAATCTGGTTGGTCAGGTAGTCGGCCGAGAGCGTGTAATCGGTGCAGACCCCGTTCTGCTGGCATGCCTCGAAATCGGTGTAATAGTTGATGCCGAACTCGGCGAAGTAGCGACCCATGTCGTAGCCGCCGGACAGCTCATAACCCTTGAAGCGCACGAAATCGTAGTTGAACAGGCTCATATAGCCGACGCCACCGAACTGCCGGCCGACATAGTTGTCGGTGGTGTTGTCGAAATAGGCCAGCTTCAGCCGCGCCTTGTCGCCGGCCATGAAGACGTCCTGACGCAGCAGGTTGGTGCCGACCTCCCAGTTGCTCGCCTCTTCCGCCTCAAGATCGGGATTGAAGACCTGATCGCTGCGGGTCTGGCTGACCTCGCGCACGCTCAGGGGACGAATGCCGCTCTGATACTGGGCGTAAAGCTGCCACCCCTCGAACGGCGCCACCGTCACGCGGGCACTTGGGCTGAACCCACTGCCGGAATAGGCCGAGAAATCTTCTCCGGGAACGTTGTAGCTCGTCGTTCCGTTGAAGGCGGTTGTATAGGTCAAGTATTCAAGTCCAGCCTCGGCCGTCAGCCAGTCGGTCATCTCCCATTTCAGGCGGGTAAACACCGACGCGACCTCGCGCTCGCCATTGGCCGGCACGGCCCAGAGCGCGAGATCGGTATAGTCATAGGCTGTGTCAGGCCGGGCATTCTCATAGGTATAGCTGCCGCCGAAGGTCAGCGCCGCCGGCCTTTCCGCCAGCGCGAACCGCGCCGTGTTCTGCGCGCTGATGCCGACATTCTGCGATTGCTGCCGGAGCGGCTCGACCACATCCAGCGCCGCGAACATATTGGTCTCGTCGATGCTGGAGGCATACGCATTGACCTTCAGGTCGACCATGTCGGTGTCGACGGGCTGGTAGTGATAGGACGCTGTGACCTGGTTGACCGCCACCGAACTGAGCGGCAGCTGGAAGGTTACGCCATTGCCCGCGGTGATTGCGGACGGCGACACTTCGCCGAAATCATTGCCGTAATAAAGATAGCCTAGCTCGAACTCCTGCTCATCCGTGGGCCGCATCGTAACCTTGAGCAAACCGGAGGTGACGTCCTCCGAGGTGTTGTAGACCTCCTGCCCATAACCATAATTGGATAGTGGCGCGGTCTCTCCGAGATAGTCGACGGTGGTTAGAGCCCCCTGCGTGCCCGCGGTGTAGTTTCCCGTCTGGCGACGGACGAAGGCGGCGACGAAGTCGATATTCTCCTCGCGCGTGGCAACAGCGACGCTGCCATTGCTGATCTCAGTGCTGCCGCCGTCATAATTGGCCGTGGCCTGACCGATGACCGGCGCGGTGCTGTTGCTGCTGACCCCGGTGCGCAGCCGCAGGGCCCAGTTCTCGCTCGGGTTCAGCAGATCCTCCACATTCAGCGTCTCCATGGCGATGGTGCCACCGATCGCCCCGGCGACGGCGCCGTCCGGCCCCTTGGTGATGCTCACGCCGCTGATGAGATCGGGATCGACATAGGTCCGGCTTTGGACGCCCGAATAGCCGCGATAGCTCGAGGTGGACTGCTGGGCGCCGTCGATGGTGACGGCGACGCGGTTCATGCCCTGAAGACCGCGAATGTTCGGGTCGATGGAGGCGCCGTTATTGCCGGTGCCGGAGATGACGCCCGGGGTGCCCTGAAACAGGGCACCGGCGGTCTGCGGCGGGAAGCGCTCGATCTCGGCGCTGGAGATGTAGTTGGTCGAGCCGGGGGTCTCATAGGGACGATCGGCCGGATTGGCGCCGGCATTCACGTCGATGGTGCCCAGCTCGATCGTGCCGTCGGACGCGGTCGCCTCGCTCGAGACGGGGGCGCTGATGCGCACCGTGTTGGGGCTGGTGAAGGCGTAGCTGAGCCCGGTGCCGCCGAGCAGGCGGGCCAGCGCCTCCTCGCGGGTGAAGCGGCCGATCAGCGCCGCGCTGGTGCGGCCGGCGACGAGGCTGGAGGGAAACAGCAGCCGCAGCCCCGCCTGATCGGCAAAGGCGGTGAGCGCCGCGCCGAGCGGCTGGGCGCGAATATCGAGGCTGAGCGCGCGGCTCGCCGTGGCGGTCGCGGGCGAGGTGCCCTGCGCGCGGGCGGCCGGGGCGGCGGCCATCACACTCAGGGCGACCGAGGCGAGAAGCGCGACGCGCCGCGCGTGGCGGCTCCGGCGGCGGCTCTGGCGGGCCGCGTGAGAGAGGTGGTGCGTCGCGTCGGTGGTGGCCTGCATGATCCCTGCCCGTCTTCTGTCCCTGATGGCGCGAGGGCCGGCCTCTTGGGAGCCGGTGCCGCTCGGTGCTCACTCCAAGGACGAGGCGGGGCGCGCGACCTTGCACCGCGCGCCGCAAAAAAATGTCAGCGGATGATGGTCACCAGCGGCAGGCGGGTGATGCGCACGGGCAATGTCTGCTCGATCGTGTCGAGGATGGCGTCGGCGCCGGCGAGGTCGAACACGCCGGTCACCTCAAGCTCGCCCAGCGCGGGATTGGCGATGAGGATGGTGCCGGGGCGGTAACGCTCGATCTCAGCCACCACTTCCGCCAGCGGGCGCTGGTTGACGATCAGCTTGCCGCGCCGCCAGGCGGTCGCCATGCGCGCATCGACCGGCCGGGCGGGCGAGAGGCGCGTGGCCGAATAGCTCACCTGCTGGTCGGCCCCGGCGAGGGTCGGCGCCTGCGCGTCCGCATCGCGCGCCACCGAAACCCGCCCTTCCAGCACGGTGACGACGACATCGTCGGGACGCAGGTCCACATCGAACACCGTCCCCACCGCCCGCGTGGCACCGCCCGCCGCCGCGACGATGAAGGGACGCGCGGCATCGGGCGCGACGGTGAACAGCGCCTGCCCCTCCAGGAGGGTGAGCCGCCGCTCGCTTTTCCCGAGATCGACGCCGAGCGCGGTGCAGGCGTTCATCAGCACGGTCGAGCCATCGGCGAGAGTCAGCGTGCGGCGCTCGCCGACGCCGGTGACATGGTCGGCGAACAGCCGCGCGCCAATGAGGCCGGAGCGCTCCAGCGCGAGGCCCGCCGCGCCGAGGCCGAGACCGCCGATCACCAGGCGGCGGGTGACGCGGGTGCGCCCGGCCTGCCGCTCGCGCCGGCGCACCGCGCTGCCGGCAATGCCGAGCCCGTGCCAGATCGCCTCCGCCTCGCGCGCCGCCATCTCATGCGCCTCGCCGCGCTGGCGCCAGTGGATGAAGGCCGCGCGGTCGGCTTCGGTCGCCCGGCCGGAATGCAGGCGAACCAGCCATTCAATGGCCTCGTCGCTGAGCGCGATGTCCGCCCGGTCGTGGTCGCTGCTGGCCATGATGTGTCGTGATCCGTCCGGTATGCCTCTATCAAGGACGGATCGGGCGGGCCGACCTTGCAGCGGGCGCGCGAAAAAAGCTCATCGCTCGTCGCGGAAGAAGTCGCGGCAATGGCGCAGCGCCTGCGCGAGATAGCGCGCCACCATGCTCTCGGAGACCTTGAGCCGCCCGGCGATCTCGCGATGGCTCAGCCCGTCGCAGCGGTTGAACAGCAGCGCCGCGCGGGGCTTGGGCGCAAGCTTCGTGAGCGCCAGCACGAGGAAGCGGAGCTGGTCGCGGTCGATGATGATGGTTTCCGGCGAGGGGCAGGTGTCGGCAATGGCGTTCAGCACCATGTCGTCGGTGATGACGCCGCCGGTGTGACGCTTCTCGCGGCGGGCGAGGTCGATGGCGATGTTGCCGGCGACGCGCAGGATGAAGGCGCGGTGGTCGGCGATGGGCGGGGTCTGCGGCGACAGGGTGGAGAGGCGCAGCCAGGTCTCCTGCAGCGCATCCTCCGCCAGCTCCTGCGAGCCGACGCGCCGGCGCAGCATGGCCAGCAGTGCCCGCCAGTGCCTGAGATAGGCGGTCACGATCTCGTCCTGAACCTGCGGGGCGGTGGAGCTGGTGCTGGTCATCGCGGCGGGCGTGCCTTTGGGGCCTCAATGGCCCCAGAGCTAACCGCGCAAATCGAAAAAGGCTATCAAAATCAAAAGTTTAGATCTTGTCTAAAGACAATTCGCGGCAACCTGGAACCATCCCACCCACCGGCATTCGCGAAGAGGATTCAACGCCTTCGCGAGGCCGGCTCGCGGAGCCGGAGCCCGCATTTCCCCCTTCGTGCGCTGCCGCAACGAAACGGCGTGCCGGACCGTTGCACCGGCGCAACAGATGGCGACGCCGGGACATGATGCGTGACGGGCCGTGGCCGCAGCGGGGAAGTGTCAGGCGGACCGCCCTACCCTCACAGCTCGCCGGCGGCCATCTGCCGGGCCATGAAGTCGGCCTGCCTTATGGCCAGCGCGACAATGGTCAGCGTCGGGTTGCAGGCGCCGCCGGTGGCGAAGTTGGAGCCGTCGGCGATGAACAGGTTCGGTACCTCCCAGGCCCGGCAATGGCCGTCGAGCACGCCGTCCTCGGCCCTGCCCGCCATGCGGTTGGAGCCGAGATTGTGGCTCGCCGGATAGGCCGGTGCCTCGACCGACCGCTTGGCGCCCGCCGCCTTATGGATCGAGGTCAGCACCTTGTAGCCATGGCTGCGCATCTTCAGATCGTTCGGGTGGTCGTCATAATGGATGTTGGCGACCGGCACGCCATAGGCGTCGAGCTCGTCGGTCAGCGTCACCCGGTTGTCGGCCTGCGGCATGTCCTCGCCGGACATGAAGATGCCGGCCATGTTGGCGTATTGCTCGATCACCGAGGCGAAGTCGCGGCCCCACCAGCCCGGCTCCATGAAGGCGGCGGTGGTGGGCAGGCCCATCGAGTTCATCTCGATATAGAAGCCGCCGGCATAGCCGCGCGACGGGTCGTGGCGCACGAAATCGTCGATCATGCCGCCCATGATCTCCCCGCGATGCATGTGGACCGGCTTGTCGAAGGTCGACCACACGGTCTGGATCAGGTGGCGCAGATAGTGCCGGCCGACATGGCCATAGCCATTGGCGAGCCCGTCCGGGAAACGCGCGCTCTTGGAATGAAGCAGCAGGCGCGAGGATTCCACGCAATTGCCGGCGAGCACCACCGCGCGGGCCTTCTGCCGGTGGGTGACGCCCTGAGCATCGACATAGAGCACCGCGCTCGCCTTGCCGGCCGCGTCATGCTCGATGAACACGGCGCGGGACTGGGCGCGCAGTTCCAGCTTGCCGGTGGCGAGACCCCGGGGGATCTCGACATTCAGCGTCGACCAGCGCGAGCCGGTCTTGTCGCCGGTGATGGTGAAACCGTCCTGGATGGTCGCCGGGCGTCCATCATAGGGGATGGTGTTGATGGCGTGGCGGCCGGTCGAGACGTTCAGCCCCAGCGCGGTGGCGCCGGCATGCATCACCTTGAAATTGTTGTTCGCCGGCAGGGCGGGCAGGCCATTGGTGCGGGTGACGCCCATCTTGGCTTCGGCGAGGTCGTAATAGGGGTTCAGCTCGTCGAGCGTGAGCGGCCAGTCGATCAGCGTGGTGCCAGGAATGTCGCCATAGACGGTCTTGGCGCGCAGCTCGTCCGCGATGAAGCGGTAGCAGCAGGCGGACCAGTGGGTGGTGGTGCCGCCGACCACCTGACAGCTCCAGCTGGGGGTCAGCGGGTGATCCTTGGCGACGCGCCAGGTGCCGGACGAGGTGCGCTTGTCGAGCCAGGACAGCATCTCGTAGCCGCCCCACTCGTCATTGACGAAATCCTCGGCGGTCAGGTGCTTGCCGGCTTCCAGCAGCACCACGTCAATGCCGCGCTGGGCCAGCTCGTTGGCGAGCGTGCCGCCGCCGGCGCCCGAACCGATGATGACGACGACGCCATCGTCGTCGAGGGAATAGGCGGTCATGGGGGTCACTCCGGGAAACGGGAAAGGGCTGCCGAGGGATCAGACGCCAGCGGGCGGATCGGGCAGCCAGTCGAGATCGTTGAAGCCGCGGTTGACGTAGCCGCCGAGATGGACCGAGGCGCCCTCATAGCCAAAGGCCTGCCACACCTCGACATCGTCATAGAGAAAGCGCACGGCCGAGCGCTGGACGAGGCGGAAGGGCGGCGTCGTCTCCAGCGTCTTCAGCACCTGCACGCGGTAGCCTTCCGACAGCTCGCGAAAGGGCAGCGGCAAAGCGCTGTCCGCCATATCGATGAACTCGGCGAAGACCTGCGCGATGCCGGGCGCCTTGGCCGCCATGGCATCGAAATGGAACACGGTGCGGCGATAGATGCGCTCGGGCAGTCCATCATGCGGGTAGAGTGTGCGCACCACCGCGACCAGGGTCTCCGCCGCCTGGGCCTCGAACAGCGAGAGCGCGCCGACCCAGCTCGCATCCACCGGCAGGACGACGGGCGGGGGGAGCTTCGGGTCTTTATGGGCCGTGATAGCGGACATCGGATGGCTCCTGACAATCCGGCTCGCCGGAGCGAGCGGGTAAATCTCTATACCTCTCCCCATTGGGGAGAGGTGGCCCGCGAAGCGGGTCGGTGAGGGGTGACACGATGGCGGAGCGTCGAAGCCCCCTCACCCCAGCCCTCTCCCCGTCGGGGAGAGGGAGAAGGCAACCGTCATCACCCGGCTGGAGTGGTCGGACCGGACGAACGGGGCAGGTACTTCTTCGGCAGCACGCAGTGGATGCCCTTGTTGAGATCCACCGTCTGCGTCACCCGCAGATCGGCGCAGAGCGAGCACAGCGTGTAGGCGTCCTGCGCGGAGAGGCCGGAATGCTCGCGGATGAGCGCGATCATGTCGCGCAGCGCCTGTTTGGCGGCGTCGTCGAGATCGGGATCGAAGCCCATGGTGATCCAGTCGGCCGGCGTCTCGGCGCGCGGCGTCGTGAGCTTCATGTCCTTGCGCAGATGGAACTCGAAGGTGCCGGTGAGCGCGGTCTCGAGCGCGGTGAGGCACACCTCGCCATCGCCCTGCCGGCCATGGCCGTCGCCGACCGAGAACAGCGCGCCCTCGGTGAAGACCGGGAAATAGGTGATGGAGCCGACGCCGAGCTCCTTATTGTCCATATTGCCGCCGAAGACGCGCGGCTCGGTGGAGGAGAGCCGGCCCCATTCGGGCGCGGGGGCGACACCGAAATTGCCGAAGAACGGTTCCAGCGGCAGTTCCTGGCCCCAGGGCATCACCGCGACGCCGCGCGCGGCGTCCACGGGAATATGCAGACGGCGCAGATTTGGGAAGTCTTCCGGCAGCGTGCCCCAGAACGGCATCTGGATGTTCCAGCCCCAGTCGGCGCGGAACTCGATGGCCTTCAGCCGCACCTCGAGCACGTCGCCCGGCTCGGCGCCGTCGACATAGATCGGGCCGGTCAGCATATGCGGGCCGGGGCCGCGGAAGGTGGCGGCGAAGACCTCCGCCTGGCCGGGCACGGGGGTGAAGCCGAGCGCCGGGTCCGGCATGTCCTCGGGCTCGCCAGAGAGCGTGTCGATGACCACCGTGTCGCCGGATTTGATGGTGAGCGCGGGCTTGAGGCTCGCATCCCACTGGCCCCAATTCACCGTGCCGGGCTGGGCCGGGAGATAATGATCCGCCATCAGGTGCTCCTCACCCCTTGACCGCGCCGAGCGTCAGCCCGCGCACGATGTGCCTTTGCAAGACGAAGACCACCGCGAGGACGGGGAGCAGCGCGGTCATGCCGACCACGGCCATCTCGCCCCAGCGCACGCCCTGCGCGGTGATGAGCTTCGGGATCGAGACGGGCAGCGTCTGCATCGCCTTGCCGCCGAGCATGAAGGCGAACAGGAACTCGTTCCATGCGAAGATGAAGCACAGCACGGCGGTCGCGACGATGCCGTTACGCAGCAGCGGAAACACCACGCGGCGGAAGATCTGCAGCCGCGACCAGCCCTCCAGCGCCGCCGCCTCCTCCAGTTCCACCGGCAGGTCGCGGCAGAAGGAGCGCAGCACCCAGATGTAGAAGGACAGGTTGAAGGTCATGTAGGCGAGCGTCAGCCCGGTGAAGGTGTCGAGCAGGCCGACCTTGGCGAAGATCAGGTAGAACGGGATGACCAGGCACACGGGCGGGGCCATGCGCGAACCGAGGATGAACAGGAACAGATCGTCCTTGCCGCGCATCTCGAAGCGGGCAAAGGCATAGGCCGCCGGCGTGCCGATGATGACGACGAGCGCCGTGGAGACCGAGCACAGCGCGAAGGATGTCAGCAGATACCAGTGGAAGCCCTGGTCGAGCACATAGCTGAAATGCTCGAGCGTCGGGGTGAACAGCCACTGGGTCGGGCGCGCGAACATGGCATCGTTCGGCTTCACCATCATCGTCGCCATCCAGAAGATGGGGAACAGGACGATGAGGGCGTAGAGCACGGTCACGCCGGTCCAGAACCAGCCTTTTGAGCCTTCGGGGCGATCGGTGGCTTCGGCCATGTCAGGCACTCCTTGCGGGCAAGCGGGCGAGATGGCGGGACACGGCCCGCGCAACGTCATGGCCGGGCTTGGCACGGCCATCCACGCCTTGCGGGGGGGCGCATCTGGCCAACATGCATCTGGCAAAGTCGTGGATGCCCGGCCCAAGGCCGGGCATGACGGTGATCCGGGGAGAAAGACCGGCAACGAGCGAGCAGCGCATCCCCATCCCTCAGAAGGCGTTCAGGCGCTTCTTGGCGATCTGGTAGAAGACCGAGCAGAAGGCGAAGAAGGCGATCCAGACCAGCACGGCGAGCGCCGAGGCCTCGCCGATGTTCCAGAACTCGAAGGTCATCTTGTTGGCGAGGATTGAGGGCGTCTCGGTGGTGATGCCCGGCCCGCCGCCGGTGAGAATGTAGATCGTGTCGAACACCTTGAAGGCGTCGATGAAGCGCAGCAGGCCGATGACCGCGAGCAGCGGCGTCATCATCGGCAGGGTGATGTGGGCGAACATCTGCAGCGGGCCCGCCCCGTCCACCGCCGCGGCGCGGTAGGGGCCGAGGGGGAGCGCCTGAAGGCCGGCGAAGAAGGCCAGCATCATGAAGGGCGTCCACTGCCAGATATCGACGAAGATCAGCGCGTAGAGCGCGTAGTCGGGCGAGGCGAAGACCGAGGTGCCCGGCAGGATGTCGAACCGCTCCAGCACGTTGTAGGACAGGAAGCCCCACGAGCCGGCGAGCATGATCTTCCAGAGCAGGCCGACCACGATCGGCGCCATCATCGCCGGCATGAACAAAAGCGGGATGAGGATGGAGCGCCCGCGCACATTCTGGTTCAGCACCAGCGCGCCGATGAGGCCGAGCATGAACTCGATGGGCACGGCGATGAAGACGAAGGTCGCGGCGATGCCGATGGAGTTCCAGAAGCGCGGATCGGTGAGCAGCACGGCGTAATTGTCGACGCCGATGAAGTCGGTGACGCGGCCGAACTTGGCGGCGTGGAAGCTCAGATAGATCGTGTAGAGGAACGGCACCAGCGAGACCACGACCAGCATCAGCATGGACGGGGCGATCAGCAGATAGGGATACCAGCTGCGCTCGCGCGGCAGCGGTGCCGGCGCTTGCGTGGCCGTGATGGTGTCGCCGGCGCTCGCCATGATGGGCATGTCCATGGGTTGAGGTGTCCGTATCCCCTCTCCCCGACGGGGAGAGGGGAAAGAAAGTCAGGTCACAGCAGGCACTTGGTGCAGAGCTTGAGCAGCTCGGCCTGGCCCTTCTTGGCGCCCGCCTCGGGGGTGAGCTTGCCGAGGCCGACTTCCTGCGCGATGCCGCTCATCACGTCATAGATCTCGTAGAATTTCGGCATCTTCGGCTTGGCCGCCGCGACGTCGAGCGTCGACTTCATCGCCGCATAGAGCGTCTTGTTGGCCGCGCCGGTGATGGCCGGGAGCGCCCAGGAGCTCTCGCGGATCGGCACGCCGCCCTCACCCAGCGCGATCAGCTTGTCCTGCTGCTTCCGGTCGGCCAGCCACTGCAGGAAGATGAAGGTCGGCTCGGGGTTCTTCGAGGCGGCGCTGATGACGGTGACCGACGGCTCGGCCTCGGCGAAGCGCTCCGTGGAGCCGGCCTTGATCGGGATCGGGCCATAGACGAACTGGCCCGCGTAAGGCGACACGCCCTTCTTGTCGATGCCGAGCACGAAGTCCGACCAGGCGATGGACTGCGCGGCGATGCCGTTGCCCATCACGGTCGGCACGTCGACCAGCGAATATTCGGCGATGCCGGGCGGGGCATAGGTCCACAGCTCGTGCCACATCTTCAGCGCGGCGACGGTTTCGGGCGAGTCGAAGTTCGGCTTGCCGCTGGCGTCGATCAGGTTGCCGCCATAGTTCTTGACGAAGTTGTTCCACAGCGTCGGGAAGGTCGAGCCGCCCTTGATGCCTTCGAGCACGATGCCGTAGAAATCGCTCTCCAGCGTCTTGCCGGCGAGCTTTTCGCCCTTCTTGCGGGTGAAGAACTGCGCGATGTCGCGCATCTGCTCGATCGTCGTGGCGGGCGCGAGATCATAGCCATACTTGGCCTTGAACGCGGCCTGTTCCTCCGGGTTGTTCAGGAGGTCGGCGCGGGCCCAGTAGACCTGATTGTAGTTCCAGTTGATGAAGGAATACTGCTTGTCGCCGACGAAGGCCGCCGTCTTGAACGGGTTCTGGATGAAGTCCGAGGTGGCGAGGTTCGGATTCGACAGCTTCGGGTTGGCGACGAAATCGTTGAGCGGGCGGATCACACCGGCCGAGATCATCGGCCCGAGCTGGAAGCCGTGCAGCATGATCGCGTCATAGTAGCCGCGGCCCGACAGCATGTCGGCCTGGCCCTTGTTGATGACCTCGAAATGGTTGAGCAGCTCCCACTCGACCTTGATCCCGGTCTCCTTCTCGAAGTCCGGGATGATCTTGGAGAGCGTCTCCTGCAGCGGCGTGATCTCGTCGAGCACGCGGATGGTCACGCCCTTATAGGGCTTGGCCGCCTCGGCGTAGAAACTGTCCTGCGCGTGGGCCGGCGCCAGCGGTGCCAGCAGCACCATGGAGGCCGCCAAGGCGGCGGCGAAACACCCGTATCGTCTCTTCATCGCACTTTCCCTCTGGTTGGTCGTATCTCAGCGGCTCGTTCAGGTGCCGGGCAGCGCGCGCCCCGTCGTCCCGTCGAAGAGCGCGAGGCCCTCCCACGGCAAAACCAGTCCCACCTTCCGGCCGATGCCCGCATCCGCGCCGAGCGCGGCGGCGTTCGCCATGCTCGTCTTGGCCTTGGCGAGCAGCGCGCCGAGGTCGAGCGTGACGATGGCGTGCTTGCCGAAAGGTTCGTTTGAATAGATCTCGGCCACCGCCGTGTCGGCCGCCCCCTCCGGGACGACGCCGACATCGTCCGGGCGCACGCCGAGAATGACGGCGGACGAGGCCGCCTTCTGCGCCGCGCCAGCCAGCGCGCCGGTGAGCGGCACGGTGAGGTCGCGGCGCCGGAAGACCAGCGCGCCGGCCTCGTGGACCAGTTCGCCGTCGATCAGGTTCATTGGCGGGTCGCCGAGCAGCCGGGCGACGCGGGCGCTGGCCGGGCGCTGCCAGATTTCCTCGGGCGTGCCGACCTGCTCGACGCGGCCCTGGTCCATCACCACCACCCGGTCACCGACCGACAGCGCCTCCATGCCGTCCGGCGTCGCCCACAGGCTGGGCGAGGTCTGCGAGGCGAGGCGGCGGCGGATTTCCCCGCGCAGCTTGTGGCGCAGCTTGGCGTCGAGATGGGAGATCGGCTCGTCGAGGATGAGCAGGTCCGGCTGCTGCACCAGCGCGCGGGCCAGCGCGACGCGCTGCTTCTGCCCGCCGGAGAGAGCACCCGGCAGGCGCGCGCCGAGATGGCGGATTTCCAGGAGCTCCAGCACCTCGTCGACGCGCTTGTTGGCCTCGGCCGTGTCGAGACGGCCGCCCGGCGCCTGCAAGGGCGAGAGCGCGTTGTCGCGCACGGTGAGGTGCGGATAGAGCGCGTAGGATTCGAACATCAGCGCCACCCGGCGCTGCTGCGGGGGAATGCCGGCGAGGTTGCGCCCGGCGAGCGTGACGCTCCCCGCGTCCGGGCGTTCCAGCCCGGCGAGGATGCGGCAGAAGGTGGATTTACCGGCGCCCGAAGGGCCGGTGATGGCGAGCAGTTCGCCCGGCGCGATCTCGATGTCGAGGCCACCAAGGGCGGTAATGACCTCGGCTTTACCCTTGGCGAAGCTCTTGAAGATGCCGCGCGCGGCAAGGCCCATCTGGGGAGCCGGGCTCATGACAGCGCCTCCCGGTTGCGCCCGCTGGCGGCGTCGAAGATCAGCAGCCGGGCCACGTCGATGCCGAGCGTCACCCGGTCGCCCGCCCGCCAGGGGGCCGGGCCGGCGATCTCGGCGATCAGCGTGCCGCCGGGACCGTTCTCGCTCTCCAGCGCCACGGTGAGCACGTCGGCATCGCCGCGCGGCTCGCGGTAGATGATGCGCCCGCGCGCCTCGCCGGGCAGGTCGGGCGCGCGCAGTGCGATGTTCTCCGGGCGGATGCCGGCGATGATGGCGCCCTCCCCGGCAACCGCCGGCAGGCGGGCGGCATCGAGCGTCGCCGCCCAGCCGGCGCCCATGACACGGCCGCCCTCGGCGAATTCGGCGCTCATCAGGTTCATCGGCGGCTCGCCGATGAAGTTGGCGACGAAGAGATTGGCCGGGCGCTCGTAAAGCTCCTGCGGCGGGCCGACCTGCTGGAGCACGCCATGGTTCATCACCGCCACGCGGTCGGCCATGGCGATGGCCTCGGTCTGGTCATGGGTGACGAGGATTGAAGTGACCTGCCGCAGCTTCTGCAGCCGCTTGATCTCGGCGCGCAGCTGCACCTTCTGGTCGGCGTCGAGATGCGACAGCGGCTCGTCGAACAGGATGACGTCAGGGTCGCGCACCAGAGCCCGGCCGATGGAGACGCGCTGCATGGCGCCGCCGGAAAGCCCGCGCACCGGCTGGTCGGCCATCTGCCTGAGGCCGAGAAGCTGGAGCACCTCGCCGATGCGCTCGGCCGCCGGCTGGCCGGAGATGCCGCGCACCTTCAGCGGGAAGGCAACATTCTCCCACACCGTCATGTTCGGATAGAGCGCGTAATCCTCGAACACCATGGCGATGTTGCGCTCGCCCGGCGCGAGGCGGGACACCGGGCGCTCGCCGAAATAGATCTCGCCAGACGACACGCTCTCGATGCCGGCCGCCATTTTCAGCGTGGTGCTCTTGCCGCAGCCGGAGGGGCCGAGCAGCGCGAGCATTTCGCCGGCCGCGCAGGCGAGGTCGAGCCGGCTCACCGCCTCCACCTCTCCGTAACGCTTGAAGACCGACACGAAAGCGATTGACGACATCCGGCACTCCGCAACGGCGATACCGGAAGGTCAATTCAATCTCCGTGCCAAGTGTGCTGGTGTTGCAGCACACTGGATAACAAGAGCCGATCTCCCTTTGGCGCTGGATAATTATGCCCAGAAAAGCAGCGCCCTCATGCCCCCTGCCGCCTTTCGCGCCACGGGCAGATCTACAGCGCGACGGGGCGCGCGAAATCTTCCCGCGCCAGCAGGCGGCGCGTATGGGCGCCGGGCGGCAGCGCCGCGAGGGCGGCGAGGTCGGCGGGCTGGTCGATGTCGCGCGCGAGGCCGGGAAAATCCGCCGGGGCGTGGCGGCGCAAGGTCAGGCCCGCCTCCCCCGCATTGGCCTGATGCAGGGCGAAGCTTCGCGGGCCGAAGGAGAAGGGCATGGCGTCCGGCGGGGTCACCAGCAACGCGTTGGTGCCGACGCCATCATGGGCGGGGACGAGGCTGACCGCCCGCCCCGGCGGGTGGGCCGCGACCAGCCGGTCGATCTCCGCCGCGCTGAGGCCGGGAATGTCGGAGGGCAGGACAAGCATGCCCCCGCGCCGCTGCGCCGCCAGCCGGGCGGCGGCTTCCGTCACCGCCGGGTTCAGCCCGCGCACGCGCGGCTCGGACAGCAGACGCGCGCCATACGCCTCTGCCAGCGCACCGGCCTGCGGATCGGCGGTGACGACGACGATAGTGGAGAGACCCTTGGCGCCCGTCAGCGCCTCCAGCACGTCGCACAGCATGGCGCGGGCCAGCGCCTCGCGCTGCGCCGGCAGCAGGGTGCGGCCAAGGCGCTGCTTGGCGAGGGCGAATGTCTTCACCGGCACGACCGCGACGAGGTCATCCACCGCGCGCAATGTCGCGGGGGCACTCATGCGCCGGGCCGCGCCTGCGCCAGCACATGGCGGGCGAGCGCGATTTTATCATCGAGGCTGCGCATCAGCGTCGGCGCGCTGACCACGGAAAGGCCGGGCACCTCAAGCCCCGAATCGGCCTCGTCGACGATGAAGACGTCGATCAGCCCGTCATAATGGGCAGCGACCGTGGCGGCGGAGGGCACGAGGCCGAGCTCCGTCATCATCTTGGCGGTCGGCCCCTTCACCGCCTGCCCGGCGATGATCGGCGAGACCGCGATCACCGGCACGCGGCAGGCGCCGATGGCGGCGCGCAGGCCCGGCACGGCGAGGATGGGATCGACGCTGAGATAGGGGTTGGACGGGCAGATGACGATGGCGGCGAGTTCCGGGTCCGCCAGCGCCGCCTCCGCCGCCGGGGCGAGCGTGGCGGCGGGCGCGCCGGCGAATTCGAGCCCCACCACGCGCGGGCGGCATTGGTGGCAGACGAAATAATGCTGGAAGTCGTACCAGCCCTCATCGGTCTCGACCTGCGTGCGCACCGGCGCGTCACTCATCGGGATGATGGCCGAGCCGATGCCCAGCGTGCGGCGCAGGTCGTCCGTCACCTCGGACAGCGTCGCACCCGCGGCGAGCCGGCGGGTGCGCTCGACATGCACCGCGAGGTCGCCATCGCCGAGCCTGAACCAGGTTTCGCCGCCGAGCTGTTCCAGCGCCGCCATGAAGGTCCAGGTCTCGTCGCGCCGACCCCAGCCGCGCACGGGATCGTCGAGCCCGGCGAGCGTGTAGAGCAGCGTGTCGATGTCGGGCGAGACATGCAGGCCGAGATGGCGGAAATCATCGCCCGTATTGGCGATCACGGTGAGCTGGCCGGGCGCCAGCACACGGTCGAGCCCCAAAGTGAGCTTCGCCCCGCCTATACCGCCGGAGAGCGCGACAACCTTGCCGGCAAAAGCGTCCGTCATCGGAAGAGATCCTCGCTCTCGGGGCGGATGAGATGGGCGGCGGGGTTCTCCGCCGCGCGCCAGTCCAGCCCGCGCAGCAGCACGGCGGGGCGGGCCTCGGCGGCGGGGCCCATGAGCAGCGAGGCGCTGGCGGCGATTTCGTCGGCGAAGGCGATCATCGTCACCTGCAACGGGCGCCCATACAGGTCCGCCTCGCCGCGCCGGTCGACCAGCGCCGGCAGGCCGGCCGCGCCGATGGCGACACCGGTGGTGCCGCGCCGCCAGGGACGGCCGAAACTGTCATTGACGACGACCCCGACGCGCCCTCCCTCCGGCGCGAGGCGGGCGCGCAGGCGGGCGGCGCTGGCGTCCGGGTCTTCCGGCAGCAGCAGCGCGTAGCCTTCCGCGACATTGGACTGGTCGATGCCGGCATTGGCCATGATCAGCCCGAGCCGGTGCTCGACGATCAGCACATGCGGCCGGGCACGGACGATGCGCCGGCTCTCCGACAGGATGAGCTCGACCAGCGCGGGATCCTTGCGCACCTCCGCCGCCACCCGCCGCGCCTCCGAAGAGGGGGCGACGTCGGCAAGGCGAACGAGGCGCCCCTCGGCCTTGGAGACGATCTTCTGCGCAAGCACCAGCACGTCGCCATCGCCAAGCGCGAGGCCGCTACGCTCAAGCGATGCGGCGAGCAGCCCGCCGAGATCGTCGCCCGGCTGGATCAGCGGCAGGCCTTCCAGTGCGATGAGATGGACGCCCGCCGCCATGAGGCCTCAGGCGAGGGCGCGCAGGCGCGGCAGCACCTCGCGGGCATACAGCCGCAGAAAGCGCGACTGGTCCTCGCCCGGCGCGTGGAAGACGAGGTGATTAAATCCGAGATCGAGATAGGGGCGGATGCGCGCCACATGCTCCTCCGGGTCGTCGGAGACGATCCAGCGCTTCGCCGCCCGCTCCAGCGGCAGGGCGTCGGCGAGCTTTTCCATCTCCAGCGGGTCTTCCGTGCTCATCTTCTCCTCCGGCGACAGGCCGAGCGCCGCCCAGTGGCGGGTGTCCTGCAAGGCGCGGGCCTTGTCGGTGTCGAAGGAGACCTTCATCTCGATCATCCGCTGATAACCCTCGCCCGAGCGGCCCGCCGCTTCAAGGCCGGCGGCGACGTTGGGCAGCAGGGTTTCGGAATAGAGATCCCACGCCTTGCCCGAGGTGCAGATGAAGCCGTCGCCGACGCGGCCGGCGAACTTCGCCACCATCGGCCCGGCGCCTGCGACATAGATCGGGACGGGCACTTCCGGCCGGTCATAGATGGTGGCGCGCTCGGTACGGTAGAACTCGCCCTCGAAGCTGACGCGCTCGCCGCTCCACAGCTCCTTGATGAGCCGCACCGCCTCGCGCAGCCGGGCGAAGCGCTCCTTCATCTCCGGCCAGGGCGCGCCGGTGGCCGGCACCTCGTTCAGCGACTCGCCCGAGCCGACGCCGAGGATGACGCGGCCGGGAAAAAGCTGGCCGAGCGTGCCGAAGGCCTGCGCCACCATGGAGGGGTGATGGCGGAAGGTGGGAGTGAGCACGCTGGTGCCCATGAGGATGCGCGAGGTGGAGGCGCCCACCGCGCCCATCCACGGAAAGGCCGCCGGGGCATGGCCGCCGGTGTGGCGCCAGGGCTGGAAATGATCGCTGACGAAGACGGAATCGAAGCCGCAGGCTTCCGCCTCCACCGCGAAATTCAACAATGTGCGCGAGTCGAACTGTTCCGCCGACGCCTTGTAGCCAAGCCTGAGCACCGTGCCGCCTCCCTTAGGACGGGGAATGATAGAGTGATATTGTATTGCAGCACAATACCGACAAAAATGTTTTTAGATCAGTGATCTAGTTTCGTACCACGGCCCATCAAGGCGCGCGACCCCACCGGTTTGTGCGCAAGCTTTGTCGTTGGCGCCCGGCACGATTATCCGGCACAGTGTCGGGGTCTGGGGAGTTGACGACGCGGCATGATGGGGCGGGGCTTGAGCGTACTGGTCGGGATCGCCTGCGCGATCCTGATCGCGGGAGCAGTCTATCTCGGAGACGATCTCATCGCTCCGGTGGCCTTCGCCCTGTTCATCATGGCGCTGGTCTGGCCGCTACAGGCGCGGCTTCAGCGCCACATGCCGCATCTGCTGGCGCTGTTCCTCACCCTCGGCGTCACGCTGATCGTGCTGGCCGGGCTGTTCTCGCTGACGCTCTGGGGCTTCGGCAAGGCGGCGCAATGGCTGATCGCCAATGCCGGCCGCTTCCAGTCGCTCTATGCCGAGGCCGCCGGCTGGCTGGAGGGGCACGGGCTCATCATCGCCGGCAGCATCGTCGAAACCTTCAATGTTGGCTGGCTCATCCGCTTCCTGCAAAGCGTCGCCGCGCGGGTCAACGGCATGCTCGGCTTCGCGGTGGTGACCGGCATCTACGTCATGCTCGGTCTGCTGGAGGTTGATGTCATCGCCCGCAAGCTCGCCGCCGGTGAGGCCGGCGAGAACGGGCGGCGCCTGCTCGCGGCCGCCTCCCAGACCGCCGCGAAGCTGCGCCGCTATATGGGCGTGCGCAGCGTGGTGAGCCTGTGCACCGGCCTCGCCATCTGGGGCTTCGCCGCCTTTGCCGGACTCGACCTCGCGCTCGCCTGGGGCGTCATTGCCTTCGTGCTCAACTACATTCCCTTCATCGGCCCGCTGCTGGCGACGCTGATGCCGACACTGTTCACCATGGCGCAGTTCGAATCCTGGCAGATGGCGGTGGCGGTGTTTGCCGGCATGAACATCATCCAGTTCCTCTCCGGCAGCTATATCGAGCCGCGCATCGCCGGCCGGGCGCTCGCGCTCTCGCCCTTCATCGTGCTGCTGGCGGTCTTCGCCGGGGCGTTCATGTGGGGGCTCGCCGGCGCCTTCATCGGCGTGCCCATGGTGATCGCCGCCCTGACGCTGTGCGAGCAATATGAGAGCAGCCGCTGGCTGACGCGCCTGCTCTCCGGCGAGCCGCCTGCCACCACCTGACGGAGACCCCGCAATGCTGCGCAAGCTGAGACTGATCCTGCGGCTGCTGGTCGTGGCGGTGGTGCTGGTGTTCGTCACCTTCCTCGGCACGCGCATCTATTACGCGCAGAGCGGTGCGCCGCTGGAGCCGTGGCACACCTTCGTGCCGCATGAGCTGAGCATCGCCGAGCTCGACGGTGCCGACTGGGCCGCCTATCTCGCGGCGGAAGAACGCGCCTTCGCCGAGGTCGAGCGCGAGGTGGTGCAGAAGCTGCCGGAGGATGAGCGCATTCCCTCCAACCGCTATTTCAGCGGCAGCGTGGTCTACCCGCCGCACCTCGCCCGCGACTGGAACCGCTCCTACACGCTCGAGGCGGAGGGAACGCCCAAGGGCGCCGTCGTGCTGCTGCATGGCCTGACGGATTCCCCCTACAGCCTGCGCCATGTCGGCCGGCTCTATGCCTCGGCCGGCTACGCCGTGGTCGCCCCGCGCCTGCCCGGCCATGGCACGGTGCCGGCGGGGCTGACCACGGTGGAGTGGGAAGACTGGCTCGCCGCCACCCGCCTTGCGGTGCGCGAGGCGCGCCGCCGCGCGGGCGACACCGGGCAGCTCCACATTGTCGGCTTCTCCAATGGCGGGGCGCTGGCGCTGAAATATGCGCTCGATGCGCTGGACGACCCCAAGCAGCCGCGCGTCGACCGGCTGATCCTGATCTCGCCGATGATCGGCATCACCGCCTTTGCTCGTTTCGCCGGGCTCGCGGGCCTGCCGGCGCTGCTGCCCGCTTTCGCCAAGGCGGCGTGGCTGGGCGTGATACCGGAGTTCAACCCGTTCAAGTACAACTCCTTCCCGGTGAACGGGGCGCGCCAGTCGCACCGGCTCACCGCGGCGCTTCAGGATTCCATCGCCCGGCGGGCGCAGGCGGGCGGGCTCGGCGAATTGCCGCCGGCGCTGACCTTCCAGTCGGTGATGGACTTCACCGTCTCGACGCGGGCCATCGTCAATGCCTTCTACGGCCTGCTGCCCGACAATGGCAGCGAGCTCGTGCTGTTCGACATCAACCGCGACACCAAGCTCGGCCCGCTGCTGCGCGCCACCACCTATGACGCGCTGACCCGCACCCTGCCGCCCGCCCCGCGCCGCTTCGAAAGCACCATCATCACCAATGTCGCCGGCAATGACGCGGTGGTGGAGCGCTCGACCCCCGCCGGCGCCACGCAGGAGAGCGAGCGCGCGCTGGGGCTGAGCTACCCGCGCGACGTCTATTCGCTCTCGCACGTCGCCCTGCCCTTCCCGCCGACGGATGGGCTCTATGGCTCGAACCCCGACCCGGCCGATAATCAGGGGCTGGAACTGGGGGCCATGGCGGTGCGCGGCGAGCGCGGGGCGCTGATCGTCAATCTCGACGCGCTGGTGCGCATGTCGTCGAACCCGTTCTACGACTATCTCGCCGCCCGCATCGCCGCCGATATCGGCGCGCCGCCACCGGGCCGGACCACCGCGCCCCCGGCCGGCAGCGCCGCGAGCCCGGTGACGGATGAGGTGCTGCCCATCGAGCCGCCGCCCGCCTCGCCGGCGCCGTGAGCAGCGCCCATGAAAAAGGCCGCGCTCCTGCCGGGCGCGGCCTTTTCGTTACACAGGACGCCGGAGGCGTCCGGCGATCAGTTCGCGGTGGCGGCGCCGATGACCGCGCCGGTGCCGGCGCCGATCGCCGCACCCACCGCCGCGCCCGTGCCGCCGCCCGCAATGCCGCCGATGACGGCACCCGCGCCGCCACCGATCAGCGCGCCCGTGCCGGCGCGGCGCTCGGTGGTGGTGCAGCCGGCAACGGCCAGAGCGACAATGGAAAAGGCGGCGATCTTGACGGCAACCGACGTGGACATGCTCGAATCTCCTGCAGGACGTGCTTACCTTTCATAACGGTACCCACGTGCCCGGACAATCGAGTTCTGGCGACCTCCTGCGCGCCTTCGCGGCATTATTTGGAATACCACACGCTTCTGCTGGCGCCACCCACCGCGACGTGGCTGAACTACTTGGTTCACCCGACCGTACTACCCATGAACCGATGCGCTTGCGGGTTGAGGCGGAGCGCGTGAGGCTGTAACCGTAACGCATCGCCCCAGCGACGCCGGAAGAGCGCGCGGGGCGACAGGGACGGCAACAGGAAGCGTAACGCGCGTATGATGCGTCATGGGACGGAACAGGCGGGCCGGGGCAGGAGCGCCGGCGGCATCGCTCGTCGACCGCTGCGTGCGCCGCTCCTCGGGGTGGCGGTCGCGCTCGCCCTGATCCTCGGGGCCTGCGCCAGCCGCCCGGTCGGCGTGCTCAGCCCCATCGCTGACACCGCGCCCGACACCACCCGCGTCGAGATGCTGGTGGCGACCACGCGCGCGCCCTCGACCGATCCCGGTATCCTGTTCACGGGCGAGCGCGGCGAGAAGGTGGCGCTCACCGCCTTCACCGTATCGATCCCGCCCGATGAGCGACGCACCATCGGGCAGGTGCAGTGGCCGCGCCGCCTGCCGGCCAACCCGGCGACGGATTTCGCCACGCTGAATGTCGCCCCGCTCGACGGGGTGAGCGCGGCGAAGACGTGGCTCGACAAGCATTTGCCGCCAAGCGGGCGCGTCTTGATCTTCGTTCACGGCTTCAACAATCGCTTCGAGGACGCGGTCTACCGCTTCGCCCAGATCACCCATGATTCCGGCTCGGATGTCGCCCCCGTGCTGTTCACCTGGCCGTCGCGGGCGCGGGTGTTCGACTATCTGTTCGACCGCGAGAGCACGATCTTCTCGCGCGATGCCTTCGAGGAGACCGTCTGGCAGGTCGCCCGCGATCCGCGCGTGAAGGACGTGACTATCATGGCCCATTCCATGGGCGCCTGGCTGGCCATGGAAGGGCTGCGGCAGATGGCGATCCGGCGCGGCACGCTGCCGCCCAAGATCAGCAACGTCATCCTCGCCTCGCCCGATGTCGATGTGGACGTGTTCGCCACGCAATGGCGGGCGCTGGAGCGGCCCAAGGCCCGGTTCACCCTGTTCGTCTCGCGCGACGACCGCGCGCTCAGGGTCTCCAGCACCATCGCCGGCGGCATCGACCGGCTCGGCCTCATCAACGCGCAGGAGCGTTACCGCGAGCTGGAGAAATCCGGCATCGTGGTGATCGACCTCACCGCCATGCGCTCGGGCGACGCGCTCAACCATGGCCGCTTCGCCTCCTCGCCGGAGGTGGTGCAGATGATCGGCCAGCGGCTGGTGAACGGGCAGACGGTGACCGATTCCAATGTCAGCCTCGGCGAGCGCATCGGCGTCGCCGCCATGGGCGTGGGCGAGACCATCGGCGCCGCCGCCGGCCTCGCGGTCAGCGCGCCGATCGCCGTCATCGACCCGACGACGCGCCAGAATTATGGCGCGCAGGTGCAGGAGCTCGGCCGCTCCGTGCAGGAGACGGTGAGCGACCCCGGCGCCGACTGACGCCGGTGTCGCGCTCTATCTGCGTTGACTGAAGGCTGCCGCTTCAGGACTTTACCAGGCGCGGACCCAGCGGCCGGGCTCGTACACCCAGCGACCGCGACGCAGCACCCAGCGCGGGCCGACAAAGTTGAAACCGCGCCGCGCCTCGTCCCAATGGCCGGGCACCCAGACCCAGCGCCGACGCGTCGACCACGTCCAGTGGCCGGGCACCCAGACATAGCCGCGGCGCGGCGCCGGGCGCGGCTCGCGGCGCGGCGGCGGCGGCGGGCCGGGCGGCGTGGCGCCGGGCGGGGGCATGGGCTGGGCGTCGGCCTCGGGCATCAGGGCGAGGCCGAGCGGTGCGGTCAGGGCGGTGGCGAGCAAGCCCCGCAGGAGCGAACGGCGCGAAATCATCAGGTCATCCTTCGCGGGGGCCGGGACGCGCCGGCCGGCTGGTGACAGGACCGACAGCAACAGGCCGGCCGAGACGGCATCGGAAAGGCTGTCGCATCGCTGCCGTCATAATCGGCTTCGCCCGCCCCGTCTCCCCGATTGTGTTACCGCCCCCGCCTTCCCGCTCGCGCCAATGTGCTGCCATTCCACGCCGGAAACGCGTATGATCTTCCCGCACCGCCGGACGGGAAACGATCCAGCGGGCATCCGGGAGGATCGCCATGCCCACGCCGCACGCTTTGCCGCGTCTTTCGCCGCTCGCCCTGCCCCGTCATTTGCCGCGCCTCGCGGCCATCGCCGCCCTGTCGCTGCTCACGGCAACCACTGCCCTGGCGCAAGAGCCGGGCGCGGACGCGACGTGGAAGGCGCTCAAACCCGATGTGTTCGGCGAGCAACCCATTGCCGAGGCGAGCCCGCTGGTGCGGCTCACCGCGCCTGTCCGTGCCGAGGACGCGGCGATGGTGCCGATCGAGGCCGAGGTGATGCTGCCGGCCGGTGACACGCGCACGGTGAAGAAGCTCACCCTCATCGTCGACGAGAACCCCGCGCCGGTCGCCGCCACCTTCAGCTTCGGAGGCGCGCGGCATGATGTGACGCTCGGCACCAGGCTGCGGGTGAACTCCTACAGCTATATTCGCGCCGTCGCCGAGCTCTCCGACGGCTCGCTGCATATGGGCGCGCGCTATGTGAAAGCGTCCGGCGGCTGCTCGGCACCGGCGCTGAAGGACGAGGAACAGGCGCTGAAGAACATCGGCCAGATGAAGCTGCGCGTGGTCGAGGACGGCAATGCGGGCGTGTCGTCAGGCGACGCGACGCAAGCCAACCGGCTCTCCCGCCTGCAACTGATGATCCGCCACCCGAACTATTCCGGCCTGCAGATGGACCAGGTGACTCGGCTCTACATCCCCGCCAAGTTCGTCGACAATATCGAGGTGAAGCAGGGGGACGAACTCGTCTTCTCCATGGTCGGCGGCATCTCGCTGAGCGAGGATCCGGCGATCCAGTTCTCTTACGAGCCGACCGGGCAGGAGATCGACGTGCGCGCCGCCGACACGGATGGCCGCAGCTTCGAGGGCGCGCTGAAGCCGGCAGGCTGAGCAAGGCGGGCGCTTCCGCGCCCCTCCCCCACGTCGACCGGGGGCACCCC
Source organism: Ancylobacter sp. WKF20 (assembly GCF_029760895.1). Lineage (NCBI taxonomy): Bacteria > Pseudomonadati > Pseudomonadota > Alphaproteobacteria > Hyphomicrobiales > Xanthobacteraceae > Ancylobacter > Ancylobacter sp. WKF20. The sequence goes on along the minus strand of NZ_CP121679.1, from coordinate 491,375 downwards.
TCGCGTGACGGCCCCCAAGACGCGCATGGCCGGGACAAGCCCGGCCATGACGGCGTGCGGAAAATGACGGCGCGGGAGACGACGCGCCATCGGCTGGCGTCGCGGTGTCGTCCCGTGCCGGTCCCTCAATAGAAGCAGGTGACTTCCGCCTCAGCCTGCGCGCGGCGCAGGTCCGCCACCATGTCGCGGAACATGCCGGTGGAGCGGAACACCTCGGCTTGCTGGCCGGCGACCTGGCCGACGCTGAGGATGGTCTCGGCCTCCACATATTTGTCGTAGGGCAGGATGGTGGCGATGGTGTCGATGGAGCAGGAGCACTTCTCCAGCGCCTGCCGGCTCTGCCCGTTCGCCGCCATGCAGGCGAAGACGTAGTCCGCGCGCGCCACGGTGGGGTAGTCGTTGACGAGGCCGGTGGTGGGCGCGGCGGGCGCCGGCTTGCTCACGCCGGCCGGCGTCGGCGCCATGCTGGCGGCCGCGGGATCGGCCGGGCTCGCGCTCTGCGCGGCGGCGGCGCTCATGCCGAGGGCGAGGCTGAGAAGGGTGGCGGCGATGATGCGCATGGTTTCCTCCCGGCCGCGATTGGCGCGGCTCATTATGGGCGTCACTTGGCGGGCGGGGTGGCGCCCGTCAGCGTCAGGCTGGTCTCGATGATATTGCCGCCGCCCTCCTTGGCCGGGGTGACGACGCGGATCGAATAGAGCCCGCCCGGCACGGCGTCGGAGAACAGGAACTCGTAGCGGCGATTGGCCAGCTCCAGCAGCTTGTCCTTGTTCGGGTCTTCCACGAAGGGGGTCATGATGAGCTTCCAGCCCTCGACCGTCTTGCCGTCAAAGGTGAAGCTCGCCGGCTCCACCGTCCCGGTGCCGAGATGGTCGCGCAGGCGGTTGCGCAGGTAGAACGGGCTGCCCTTGCTAAGCTGCGCCATCTCCTTCACGTCGCGTTCCAGCAGCACCAGCGAGATCGGGTTGCCGTTCATGGTGGGGAACGGGCCGGCCTCGCTCTCGCGGGCGCCGCGATGGATCTCGACGCTGGCGATGCGCTTGCTGGCGTCATCCGACGGCGCGGTCACCTCCATGTCGAGGGTTTCCTCGAAGCTCTCGCCGAGGTCCGCTTTCGTCGTGACGTGCTTGTAGACATAATTCAGCGTGGTGCCCGGCGCGACGCGCATCAGATAGGGCGCCTCGAAGAACACCTGATTGCCGGTGGGCACGGCGCTGGCGGGGCTCGTCAGGGTCGGGCTGGCAAGCAGCGCGGCGGCAAGGATGAAGGCAAGGCGCCGCATCGGCGTTACTCCCGTGGTTTTTCTAGTTATTGCGATCCGGCGTCATGTAGCGCCGGTAATCATACTCGGCCGCGCCCGTGGCGGCGTCGGTCTCGGCCAGCGCCAGCAGGTGAGCGTGCAGCGGCGATTTGTGGCAGGCGGGATCGGTCGCGGCGGCGTCGCCGGCAATGGCCATGGCCTGACAGCGGCAGCCGCCCCAATCGAACTCCTTGCGCTCGCAGCTCTGACACAGCTCCGGCATCCAGTCGGTGCCGCGAAAGGCGTTGAAGGCCGGCGAGTTCACCCACACATCGCTCAGCGAATGCTCGCGCACATTCCAGAAATCGAGGTTCGGAATGGTCTCGGCGGCGTGGCAGGGCAGAACTCGGCCCGAGGGCGTGACGTTGAGCGACTGACGGCCCCAGCCATTCATGCAGGGCTTGGGGTATTTGGCGTAATAGTCCGGCACCACCGCATCGATGGTGAGCCGGCCCTTGAGCCGCACGCGCGCCTCTTCCACCACATCGAGCGCCCAGAACACCTGATCGCGCGTCGGCATCAACGCGCCACGGTTGCGCAGCGCCCAGCCATAATATTGCGAATGGGCGATCTCGATGCGCTTGGCGTCGAGCGCCAGCGCCAGCTCGATGAAGTCCGGGATCTGGTGGATATTGGCGCGGTGCACCACCGAATTCACGGTAAGCGGCAGGCCGAGCCGGCGCACCTCGCGCGCCACGGCGAGCTTGCGCTCATGCGCGCCGCGGAAGTTCGACACCTTGTCGGTCACCTCCGCCGTAGCGCCCTGGAAGGAGAGCTGCACATGGTCGATGCCGGCATCGGAAATAGCCTGCAGACGCTCGGGCGTGACACCGACGCCCGCGGTGATGAGGTTGGTGTAGAGCCCGACCTCGACGCAGTGGCGGATCATCTGTTCGAGATCGCGCCGGGCGGTGGGCTCGCCGCCGGACAGATGCACCTGAAGCACGCCGAGCTTGGCGGCTTCCGAGAAGACGCGCAGCCAGGTCTCGGTGTCCAGCTCGACATTGCGACGGTCGAGCTCGACCGGGTTCGAGCAATAGGGGCATTGCAGCGGGCAGCGATGGGTGAGCTCGGCCAGCATGCCATACGGGATGGGCGGTGCCGGGCGGGCGACCGGGGCGGGTGTCGCCTCGGCCACGAGTTCCTTCGCCTTGTCGACGAGATCGGTGATGACGTTCATGACGCGGCATCCCCGATAACGGCCGGGCGGACCTCGACCATGCCCTTTTCGGCGAGGCCGGCGAGGAAGCCATCGACATCGGTGGCGATGCGCGCGCGGTCCACCGCGAAGGCTTCGGCGAGTTCATCGACGATGCCGTCGATGGAGCGGGCGCCATCGACCTTTTTGAGGATCTCCACCGCGACCGGGTCCGGGGTCAGCACGCGCTCGGGCGCGAGCAACACCCACTGGCCGCGCGCCTCGTCATGACGCAGGCGCACGCCGCGCGCGAGCTTGGGCACATCGGTCGCGGCGAAGGTGGCGGTCATCACGTCTCCTTGGGCACGAAGGCGCCGGGATAGGCCATTTTCGGCTCGACATAGGCGAAGTACAGCGCGTCGAGCTGCACCCAGAGCACGTCGCACTTGAATTCGAGGGCGCGGATGGCGGCTTCCTGCTGCTCGGGCGTGCGCGCATGGCGCTTCACATAGTCGAGCGCGAAATCGGCATCACGCGGCGCCTCGGTCAGGCGCTTGTCGAAATAGGCCAGCGTCTCCTTGGAGACGAAATCATAATTCTTCAGCATCCCCGCGACACGCTCGCCGATGATGCCGGGCGAGAACATCTCCGTGAGCGAGGAGGCGATGGCCTCGAGCAGGGTCTTCTCGCGGACGAAATGCACATAGGCCTCGACCGCGAAGCGGGTGGCCGGCAGGAGGCCGCGCAGCGAGGTGACATAATCGCGATCAAGGCCCACGCCATCGGTGAGCTTCAGCCAACGGGCGATGCCGCCCTCGCCCTCGTGATTGCCGTCATGGTCGATGATGCGCTGGCGCCAGGCGCGACGCAGCTCCGGCTCCTCCATGCGGGCGAGGATCGAGGAATCCTTCACCGGGATCATCGCCTGGTAGTAATAGCGGTTCAGCGCCCAGGCCTGCACCTGCCCGAAGCTCAGCTTGCCGTCATGCAGCAGCCGGTGGAAGGGGTGCAGATTGTGGTAGCGCCGCTTGCCGACGTCGCGCAGCCGCGCCTCAAGCTCCTCGGGCGACATGAGGGTGGTCATAGGCGTATCTCCATCCCGTCCTGGGCAATTTCCCAGCCTGCCCGGTTGGCCGCGACACGCTCGGGAGAGCCGTCGATCAGCACCGGGTTTGTGTTGTTGATGTGGACATAGATGCGCCGGCCGATATCCAGCCCGGCCAGCGCGGCCATCGAGCCCTCGTCGCCCGACATGCTCATGTGACCCATGCGCTTGCCGGTCTTCGTGCCGACGCCCGCCTCGACCATCTCATCATCGCGCCACAGCGTGCCGTCGAAAAACACGGCATCGGCGCCGGCGATCCGGTCGCGCAGGGCGTTGGTCATGGTGGCGCAGCCGGGAATGTAGAGCGCGCGGCGTCCCCCGGCGGCGATCTCGACGCCGATGGTCTGCTCACCCATCACATCCGTCGCAAGGGTGCCCTTCTCCGCCGCCTCGCGCTGTTCGAGATACAGCGCAATCTTCCCCGGGACCGGGAAGATGGTAGCGGTGACGCCCTCGACCAGCTCGAACGAGGCCCCCAATTCGACATCGCGGCGGGAGACGACATCGGGGGCCAGAACATCGAAGGCGCTGCTGGCGCGCAGCACCTGATGGATGGCGGGCGTGGCGAAGAGCGTGAAGGGCTGGGCCTCGCGCAAGCTCAGCAGGCCGGCAACATGGTCGATGTCGCCATTGGTCAGAAGCACGGAGGCCACCGGCGATTGCCGGCGGCCTCCTCGCGGATGCAGTGCCGGCACAGCCTGAATCTGCGCCAGAATTTCTGGCGCGCAATTCACCAATGCCCACCGCTCGCCATCCGCACTGACCGCCAGGGACGACTGTGTCCGTCGGCGGACGCGGGGATCACCATCCCAAGCGAGGGTGCAAACCGGACATCGGCAGTTCCATTGGGGAAAGCCCCCGCCGGCTGCCGAGCCGAGGACAATGAGATGCAGGCGGGACGCGGGTGTGAGCATGTGACTGCCGTTTCCGCGCCGCCCGCGCCTCAGGCTCAGAAGTCAGCCGGGAAATAGGCGTTCACTTCCATGCCGACGCAGACTTCGACGATACGCGGAGTGGTCCAGGCCATTTCTTCCTCCTCGAGAGTTTGCTTCGCTTTACTTCCTAAGAAGTTCATAAGAAGCAAAGTTGATTTGCGGTATTATACCCGCAGCACTGATATTGGTGACTGTTTTCATCTTCGTCAAGCAAGCGGTAACGCAGCTGTGTAGGCACACAGTATACCACCATTTTGACAGTGAAACCTTGCCTCACGCCGTTGCCGACTCGAACATGAAGCCGCGCCCGCGCACGGTCACGATCATCTGCCCGCCCTCCGGCGTTGCCTCCGCCAGCTTGTGCCGGAGATAGCCGACATAGACGTCCACCACGTTCAGCGACGCCCCGCCATGGCCGGCCCAGAGCGCGGCGAAAATGTCGGCACGGGCAAGCGGCTCACCGGCATGACGCATCAGCAGCGCCAGCAGTTCCACCTCGCGTTCGGTGAGGCGAACCCGCGTCCCGCCGATCTGCGCCTGTCGCGTATCGAGATCGAGCGTGACCGCGCCCACGGTAAGCACGCGCTGCTCACCCTCGCCATTGGAGCGGCGCAGCGCCTGCACCTTTACCCGCGCCAGCAATTCCTCGAAGGCGAAGGGCTTGATGATGTAGTCATCGGCCCCCGCCAAAAGCCCCTCGGTGCGCTCGTTCACGCTGGAGCGGGCGGAGAGCATGATGATGGGCGCGGTCTGCCCGCCGGCGCGCAGCGCGCGGCACACATCGATGCCCGAGCGGCCCGGCAGCATCACGTCGAGAATGATCGCCTCCAGCGACTTGCCGCTGGCCGCGCGCAGCGCCTGCTCGCCGTCGCCCACCAGTTCCACAGCATAGCTCTCCGAGGCGAAGCCGCGGCGCAGAAGCGAGCCGATATCGGGATCGTCTTCGACGATGAGAATGGTCATTGCGCCGCCTCCAGATTGATGTCGGGCACCCGGGCGGGCAGGCGCACGACCACGCAAGTGCCGCTCGGCCCATCTTCTCCGGTGCTGCTGTCGATGTCGATCCGGCCACCATGCCGATCCACGATCCATTTCGCCAAAGCGAGGCCGATGCCGAAGCCGGTGCCCTCGCGCCCCTCCCCCGCCCCGCGCCAGAACCGCTCGAACACATGCGGCAACTCATGGGCAGGAATGCCGGTGCCGTGGTCACGCACGCGGATCACCATGTCCTCGCCCTCCCGCGCCGCCTCAAGCCGCACGAGCTGGCCGGGCGTGGAATGGCGGACAGCGTTGGCGACAAGCCCGTCAAGCGTCTGGCGCAGCCATTCACGGTCCGCCTCCAGAACGAGGTCGTCGCCCTCGCAGGTGACCTCCAGCGGCAGGCCGGCGGCGCGGGCGACGGGCAGCATGCTCTCGCGCACATCCTCGAGCAGATCAGCGACGAGGAAGGGCCGTCGCTCCAGCTCGATCTGCCCGCTTTCCGAGCGGGCGATGCGCAGCAGATCCTCCACCCGGCGGTGAAGACGGCGGGCGCGGTTCTGGATGACCAGAAGCGCGGCGCGCAGATCCTCCTCGCTCGGCCGCCCGCCACGCAGCGTCACCTCCGCCTCGCCGAGAATGACGGTGAGCGGCGTGCGCAGCTCATGGCTCACATCAGTGAAGAAGCGCCGGCGCGCGAGGTCGATATTCTCCAGCCGGGCATTGGCGGCGCGCAGCTCGGCGGTGCGGGCATCGACGATCTCCTGCAACCGGCGCTGATCGGAAATCAGCCGCCCCTCGCGGCGGGCGAGATGCGCCGCCATGCGGTTGAAGCGCGCCATGGCGAGGCTCAGCTCGTCATGGCCGGTGACGGTGAGGCGGGTATCGGAGCGGCCCTGGGCGATCGCCGCGGCGGCGGTGGCGACATCGGCGACGCGCTGGACCAGCGAGGAGCCGACCGTGTGATAGGCCACGATGGCGACGACGAAGGCGAACACCACGCCGGCGAGGCCCCAGCGTATGGCCCGCTCGCGCAGCTCCTGCACCGCGAGCTGGGCGGCGCGGGCGTCGGTGCGCTCCTCTTCCATCGCCTGGCTCAGCGGCGCGCCGAAACCGGCGGCGAACACATCGAGCGCCACGCGCACGGCCATCGGGGCGTCCGGGCCGGCAAGCGCGGCGGTGATCTGTCGGTCCATCACCTCGAACTGGGCGTGGAGGCGGGCAACGGTGCGGCTGCGCGCCGCCATCAGCGTGCGCTGCTCCTCGTCGCCATAGCGCATGACATCGTCGGCCAGCGCGGCCTCGAAGCGCTGGAAGGCGGCGAAGGTGGCCGTGCGTGACGTCTGCAGCGCTTCCTCGCCGCGCGGGCCGGGCTGCTGCGCCGCCTGCAGCGAGATCAGCGCGTAATCACCGATGCGGCCGGAAATGGAGGAGAGCAGCTCCAGGCGATTCTGCGCCGAGACCAGACGGTCGAGCTGAGTGTTGGCGGTGCCGAGCGCAGCGACCAGCAGCAGGGCGGACGCCGCCGTGACCAGCACGGCAACCGCAAGCAGCAGCGCCATGCGCGTGCGCAACGACGATAACAGAACCCGCCCCATGCCTCTTCCCGATGCCCCGCCCGCGTTTAAGCGCTGGCCGACGCGGCCACACGCCGCAAGGGAATGATTCCACGGACGCAACGCCGGCGCACGCTGCGACGCAGCAGAGCGCGGCGGCTTTTTCTAGGGAGTGGGATCACGAGCCGGGGCGGCGCCTCGGCGGGTGGGGGTTGCGTCAGATGTCACAGCCGGTCAGATATCGCGACCGGCGGAACCGGGGGGCGCACAGCGCCACTTCAGCACCTTCCACTTCGGGTGGGTGCCACTCCACTCGGCAATGGTGGGCATCGCGCTCATCAGGCACTGGGTCGGCATGCCGGTGGCTTCCATGCTCACCGACAGCGCCTCTTCCCGGCAGGTGCCGGGGCTGGCGATCAGGCAGATAGACAGGATCAGTTCCATGCAGCAGGTCCTCTGGCGTGAGACACGGATCCCGGGCGCTTCCTTTCTGTCCGGAATGTTCTCGATCACGCTTCCGGCCCTGCTGCAACGCAGCAATTGTCAGGCCAGTTTAGCTTGCCATGCTTGTACGCGGCAACTGATGGATGAGTTCAGCGCGCGCTCGCCAAAAGATTGAGCTTGACGCGGCGGCGCATGCCCACGGCTTCGGCATGCCGCGAAGTTCCGCATTATCCGGTGCCGGCCTGCGCCATTCGTCGCGCCCCTCGGGAAAGGCATCGGAGCGCGTCGAATAGGCGGAAGAAGCCCTTGCGGACCAAGGCGAAGCAAGCCTAGTCTCTGCCCCGTAACGTGTCTGGTCGTGCTATCGGGCCAACCGGTTTGGTGACCCAAACGCTGCAACAAAGATAGCCGGGACATTGATGGAGGGGACACCCGCCCCTCATTCATGAAACCCTGTCTGGGAGGAAGTAGATGGCCAAGATCAATAAGGTGCTGATCGGCGAGTCGCTGGTCGGTGACGGCAATGAAGTCGCCCATATCGACCTCATCATCGGGCCGCGCGGCAGCGCCGCCGAGAGCGCGTTCCTCAACGCGCTGACCAACAACAAGGACGGCTTCACCTCGCTGCTCGCGGTGGTAACGCCGAACCTTCTCGCCAAGCCCAACACCATCCTGTTCAACAAGGTCACCATCAAGGACGCCCGTCAGGCCGTCCAGATGTTCGGCCCGGCGCAGTACGGCGTTGCCAAGGCGGTCGTGGATAGCGTCGCCGAAGGCGTGATCCCGGAAGAAGAGGCCGACGACCTGTACATTTCGGTCGGCGTGTTCATCCACTGGGAAGCGGCGGACGACGCCAAGATCCAGCAGTTCAACTACGAAGCCACCAAGCAGGCGATCAAGCGCGCCGTTGACGGCTCGCCGACGGTCAAGGAAGTGCTGGCGCAGGCCGGCACCGCCAAGCACCCCTTCGCCGCTTAGATCGGAAGCAACCCTGGGCAGACAACACCACCGCCCGCGGCCCCACAACATCCGAAGGGCCTGCTCCAGCGGTTGGCGGCGATCTTTCTCGACAAGTGACGGCGGTTCGCTGGCGTCACTTGCGCTGAGGTGAAGGCGGGACACCCCGCCTTCATCGAAACGCCGACTTCCCCCAAAGCCCGGAGCTCACGCTCCGGGCTTTTTCACTTTACGCGCAAGGATTTGGCCCGGAGCTCACACTCCGGCTTTGTCACTTTACGCGCAAGAATTTGGCCCGAAGCTCACGCCGCGGGCTTCTTCACTTCACGCGCAACGGTTTTTCCGGCGCGTCGGCACCTAGCTGCGCGGCGTCACCGGTTCGGGACGCGCAATGATGCCGGTGCGGGCGAGGAAGGCGTCGGCCAGCACCGGCGAGGCGCGCTCGCGCGGCGACAAATCGACCTTCACGTCGCGCGCCAGCGTCACCGGGTTGCCGGCCAGCACCACGATGCGGCTCGCCAGCGCCGCCGCCTCCCGCGGGTCATGGGTGACGAACAGCACCGTCGCGGGCCTCCGGGCCAGCAGCCGGCGCAGCAATTCGCGCAACTTCTCCGCTCCCGCCTGGTCGAGCGAGACGAAGGGCTCGTCCATGAGAAGCACGTCAGGCTCGACCGCGAAGGCGCGCGCCAGCGCCACACGGCGCTGCTGGCCGAGCGAGAGCCGGTCGGGATAGGCGCCCGCGAGATCAGTGATGCCGACCTCCTCCAGCATGGCGCGCGCCCTCCCCGTGCCCTCGCGACCGAGCGGCAGGGTGACGTTCTCGAGCACCGTGCGCCATGGCAATAGGCGCGGGCTCTGGAAGGCATAGGCGATGCGCGGCGCCGCGCCGGCAAAGCCCACCGCGCCACGATAGTCATCATCGAGACCGGCGACGATGTTGAGCAGCGTGGTCTTGCCGAGCCCCGAGGGACCGAGCAGCACGAGGAACTCGCCCGCGCCCACCTCCAGCCGGAAATCGCGGAAGATCTCCCGCGCCGGCGCACCGCCTTGTGCGGGGAAGCGCTTCTGCCCGATGTCGATGACGATCGCGCTCATCGCCGCCACCCATTCGCCCAGCGCTCCCATGGCTGGAGCAGCCCCATCTCGATGAGTTGCACAACGGCCGTGAACGCGAGCGCATAGGCGAGCACGGTCGCGACATCGAACATCTGGAACGCCGTCTGCAACTCGAAGCCGACACCGTTGGAACGGCCGAGCAGTTCCACCACCAGCACGATCTTCCAGGTAAGCGCGAGGCCCGAGCGGGCGCTGGCGGTGAAGAAGGGCACGAGCTGCGGCAGGGTGACGTGGCGCAGCGTGCGCCAGCGCGAGAGGCGATAAACGCGCGCCATCTCGTCGAGATCGCGCGACAGGGCGGCGGCGCCCTCGCGCATGGTCACGGCGACATTGGGGATCTTGTTGATCGACACGGCGGTGATCGCCGCCGCCTCGGTGAGCCCGAACCAGACATAGCAGAGGATGATGATCACCAGCGCCGGCAGGTTCAGCAGCACGATGATCCACGGCCCAAATAATTCGTTCAGCCGCGGCGAGCGGCCGAGCGCGATGCCGATGGCCGAGCCGAACGCCATGGCGATGAGGAAGGCGGCGGCCACCCGCGCCAGCGTGATGGCGATGTTGCGCTGGAGCGCGCCGGTCTCCGCCGTCCGCTCCAGCGCCGCCAGCACGGCGGCGGGGCCCGGCAGCAGCGGCGACGACGCCCAGAGCGCCGCGCCGTACCAGACAAGCAGGAGTGTCGCGAGCGACGCCACCGTCATGCCGAGACGCGACACGGTGGACACGCGTGTCTACTCCCCGATCGGCGCGAAGAGCGCGCGCTCGAAGCGCGGATTCTGCCCGACAAGCTCGGCCCCGCCGAGTTGGGCGAGCACGCCGAACAACTTCTCGCACGAGGCACGCTCGGCCTCGCCGAAGCTGCCGGGAATGCCGGCGCGGTAATAGTCGCGCAGCCAGCTGAACTCGGCATCATCAGCCGCCTGCATGATCGGGCGGATGCGGGTCCAGGCGTCGTCCGAGGTCGCGAGCACCTTGTTGGCCGCCGCTGCCGCGCGCAGGAAGGCGGCAATGGCCGCGCCCTTCTCGCCCATCACGGCGGTGCGCCAGACATAGCCGACCAGCGGCGGCGCCGGGTCGATGCCGAGGCCGGTGACGACCTCCTTCATGTCGAGCATCCGCCGGAAGCCGCGCGCGTCGAGCCGGGCGGCATAGGGCCAGAAGGTGAGCACCGCATCGACCCGGCCGAGCGCGAGCTGCTCGCTGACCAGAGGCGGCGCGCCATAGACCGGCTCGCAGATGTCGATGAGGTCACGGCCGAGCTTGGCCTTGGCATAGGCGCGCAGCAGCAGCCAGCTCTTGTCCACCGCCCCGCCAGCGACGCCGAGCTTGCGGCCCTTGAGATCGGCCAGCGTCTTCACCGGCCCGTCCGGCGCCACCATCAGCGCGCCGAGCGCGGTGGAGAACGGCGCGAAGCGCATCGCCTCGCCATCATTCAGCCGGCGCATGGCCCACAGCCAGTCGCTGACGATGAGATCAATATCCCCCGCCTGCAGCGCGACCGTTGTCGCCTGGCCACCGGCGAAATCGACGCTCTCCAGCGCGAAGCCCTCGCGCGTGTCGAGCTTTTCGGCGCGGACCGTGTCCAGCAGCCAATTGAGCGTGCCGAATTTGAGCGTGCCGACCCGCAGCTTCGGCAGGGGCGCCTGCGCGAGGGTGGGGGTGGCGAGCGGGGCGAGCCCGATCGAAAGCGTGGCGGCGGCGAGCAGCGTCCGGCGGGAGACGCCGGCAGGGGGAATCATGGAGCGGCCTTTCCGGTCATCGGCGGGTCGAGCAGGCGGTTGCGCACCAGATACGAGATTCCCCGGCCCCAGGACTCATCCGTGTTGTTGCGAATGTCGGCGCTGCCGGCGCGCAGCACGGCGCCGGTCGCGACATCGCGCACCTGGAAGTTGATGTTGAGGATGAGGTTGGAGACCTTCTGCACGAGGCCGATCACTTCGATGTCGGCGCCGAGCGTGCGGGCGATCGGCAGTTCGCAGCCATTGCAGTTGCGCAGCGGCGCCGCCTCGGTGAGCGCCGCCTGCTGGGGCGTGAGATCGACCACCTCATAGCCGGCCTTGGCGAGGCGCTCGCGCACATCGGCGGTGATCAGCGCGAGGCGCCGCACCTCCTCGGGCTTCGGCCCACGCGGGTCGAACTCCCCGCTGGTGTCGAGCAGCTCGAAATCGAACACCGCCACGCGGGTGGCGGCCTCGCTGACGCCGACGAGGCCCAGCATCATCAATCCGGCCAGCGCCAGCCGGTGCATCCCGGCCCGTCCACGAACGTTCATCCTGTCGCCTCCCGGTGGCGGTTTTGCCGGGATCATACTCTCTGGAAACTTCCCCGCAACCATCCGGGAAAAAGTTCCCGATTTTAATACATCATGTATAGTTGCATCACGAAGAAGATACTCAATTCTTATTATATTCTTATATAATCTAATATGTTGAATACTTATTCGCATCTGCTTAGACTTTTACCCGACGGCATAGAAAAGTTCCGAGAACATCACGCCGTGGGATGGAAACGCCAATGAACCCGAGGGCCCGCGCCGCCGCCACGGCGCTTGTCATCTTCGGCTACGCCGTGCTGCCGGCTGCCGCCCAGAATGCCGCCCCGTCCGCCAGCCCGCCGCTGGCGGCAAAGCCTGCCGCGGCGATCGCGCCCGAGCAGACCTTCCGCATCGGGGTGATCCGCCAGCTTCCCGTGCCGCCGCCGTGGATCGCTCCGCTGCAGATGCCGCCGGACAATCTCGGCATTGCCGGAGCCGAGCTTGGCATCAAGGACAACCTGACTAGCGGGCGCTTCCTCAAGCTCGACTACAAGCTGACAACCGAGATCGTGCCGACCGATGGCGATCCCCTCCCCGCCGCGCAGAAGCTGGTGGCGGACGGCAATAATTTCCTGCTGCTCGACGTGCCCGCCGACCAGCTCTTGCGCATCGCCGACGCGCTGAAGGACAGCAAGGCTCTCCTCATCAATGTCGGCGCGACCGATGACCGCCTGCGCCAGCAGGACTGCCGGGCCAATGTGTTCCACATTGCCCCCAGCCGGGCGATGCTGACGGATGCGCTGGCGCAGTTCCTCATCACCAAGCAGTGGCGCAACTGGTTCCTGATGACCGGGCGCACCGAGGGCGACCGGCTCTATGCCGAGGCCATGCGCCGCTCCGCCAAGAAGTTCGGCGGCAAGATCGTTGCCGAGAAGACCTGGGATTATGGGCCGGATGCCCGCGCCACCGCGCAATCGGAAGTGCCGCGCGGCACGCAGGTCGGCGAGTACGACATGCTGATCGTCGCCGATGAACTCGGCGAGTTCGGCGACATCCTGCCCTACAACACCTGGCTGTCGCGCCCGGTCGCCGGGACGCAGGGGCTGATGCCGCTCTCCTGGCACCCGACCATGGAGAACTGGGGCGCCTCGCAGCTGCAGAGCCGCTTCTTCAAGCTGTCCAACCGCCTGATGCAGCCGCTGGATTTCCAGATGTGGGAAGGCGTCTTCTCCATCGGCTCAGCGAGCTTGAAGACGCGCTCCAGCGACCCGGACAAGGTGCGCGCGCAACTGCTGTCGCCCGATTACGACCTGCCGGTGTTCAAGGGCGTGGCGGCGAGCTTTCGCGACTGGGACCACCAGCTGCGCCAGCCCATCCTGCTGACCCACGCCACCAACACGGTGACCCTGTCGCCGCAAGCGGGCTTCCTGCACCAGTCCTCGCCGCTCGACACGCTCGGCTTCGACCGCCCCGAGAGCACCTGCAAATTCAACTAGATCAACGATTTAGAACAAGAACCGCCTGGAGGAACCGATGAAACGCCACCTGATGCTTTCCGCCGGCCTTGCGCTCGCGGGAATCCTGATGGCCGATGCCGTCCCGGCTCTCGCCGAGCGCGCCTTCATTTCCAATGAGCGCGACCACACCATGACCGTCCTCGACATGAAGACGCTCAAGGTGATCGAGACGGTGAAGACCGGCCGCCGCCCGCGCGGCATCACGGCGAGCCCGGACGGCAAGCTGATCTATCTGTGCGCCTCCGACGACAACCGCGTCGAGGTCTATGACGCGCAGACGCTGAAGCTGGTTAAGACGCTGCGCTCGGGCCCCGACCCGGAGCTGTTCGTGCTCCACCCCTCGGGCAACCCGCTCTACATCGCCAACGAAGACGACAACATGGTCACGGTGGTGAATGTCGAGAACAACGAGCTGATCGCCGAGATCCCGGTCGGTGTCGAGCCGGAAGGTATGGGCATCAGCCCCGACGGCAAGTACATGGTCAACACCTCCGAGACCACCAACATGGCTCATGTGGTGGACACGGCGACCAATGAGATCATCGAGAACATCCTCGTCGACTCCCGCCCGCGCATCGCCGAGTTCTCGGCGGACGGCAAGCAGCTTTGGGTGTCCTCCGAGGTCGGTGGCACGGTGTCGGTGATCGACCCGGCGACCTGGAAAATCGTCAAGAAGATCTCCTTCAAGATCCCCGGCGTGAACAATGACGCCATACAGCCGGTCGGCGTGCGCCTGACCAAGGACGGCGCCAAGGCCTTCATTGCCCTCGGCCCAGCTAACCGCGTCGCCGTGGTGAACGCCAAGACGCTTGAGGTGGAAAAATATCTCCTCGTCGGCCAGCGCGTCTGGCAGCTCGGCTTCACGCCGGACCAGAAATTCCTGATCTCGACCAACGGCAATTCCAACGACGTCTCGATCATCGACGTCGCCGCCGAGAAGGTCACCAAATCCGTGACGACGGGCCGCGCGCCCTGGGGCGTGGTCGTGGTGCCGTAGGGCGCCGTCAACTCAACAATAGCAACAGGTTCGGAGGATTCCCCATGAAGCTGCCCCTCGCCGCCGCCCTCGCGGCCACACTCGCCGCCCCGCTGGCCCTCGCCGGTGCCGCCTATGCCAAGGGCGACCTGACCCTCAAGCCGATCGAGCTACCCGGCCTCAAGCTGGGTCTCGGCGACGCCGGCTATGGCGTGTCGCAAAAGACCTATGAGCTGGAGACCGGCAAGGCCTACCAGCTGGAGATTTCCTCCACCGGCAAGAAGGAATGCGCTTGGCAGGCGCCGGGCCTGTTCCAGTCCATCTTCCTGCGCAAGGTCGAGGCCGGCGACATGGAGATCAAGGCCATTGGCCTCACCGAACTCGAATTCGAGGAAGAGGGCGAGGCCGAGATGTTCTTTGTGCCGATCAAGCCCGGCACCTTCGCCTGGTACTGCAAGGGCATGGAGGAGCGGGGCATGAAGGGCGAATTCATCGTGAAATGACGCGACTCCGCGCTACTCTCTCCTCGTGAAAACTCATCCCCGGCCCCGGCCGGGGATTTCCTTCTTCCGACCGGACGATGCCATGACGGGCGCTCCCCCTTCCGCCCTGCCGACGCCGGAGCTGCCACCCTCGCCGGCTGCGCGCATGCCGGCCCTCGCCGTTCATCACGTCACCCACACCTTCGGCGCCCGCAAGGCGCTGGACGATGTGAGCCTCACCGTACCCGCCGGCAGCTTCACCGCCCTGCTCGGCCCGAATGGCGCGGGCAAGACCACGCTGTTTTCCCTCATCACCCGGCTCTACGACAACCGCTCGGGCCGCATCGACGTGCTCGGCCATGATGTGCGCCGCACACCGGCGGCGGCCCTGAGCAAGCTCGGCGTGGTGTTCCAGGCGCGCACGCTGGATCTTGAACTCACCGTGGCGCAGAACCTCGTCTATCACGCGACGCTGCACGGCATGGGCTTCGCCGCCGGGCGGCGCCGCGCGCTGGAAGTGCTCGACCAGGCCGGCCTCGCTGAGCGCGCCGGCGACAAGGTGCGCCGCCTCTCGGGCGGGCAGATGCGCCGCGTCGAAATCGCCCGCGCGCTGATGCACCGTCCGAGCCTGCTGCTGCTCGACGAGCCGACCGTCGGCCTCGACATCGCCTCGCGCGCCGCGCTGGTGGCGCAGGTCCGCGCGCTGGTTGCTCAGGAGGGCATCGGCGTGCTCTGGGCGACCCACATCATCGAGGAAATCGCCGCCACCGACCGCATCGTCGTGCTGCATCGCGGCCGTATCCGCGCCGAGGGCGCCCATGACGACGTGCTGGCGCAAACCGGTACGTCCGACATTTCCGACGCCTTCCTCAAGCTGGTGGGCGACGGGCCGGGAGGGCCGGCATGAGCGACGCCCCGCCCCGCTTCCGCCTGCCGCTGGCCGGCTACCTCGTCTGCATGGCCGGCATCTGCTGGCGCGAGGGGCTGCGCTTCCTCAACCAGCGCGGCCGCTTCCTATCGGCGCTGGTGCGTCCGCTGGTGTGGCTGTTCATCTTCGCCGCCGGCTTCCGCTCGGTGCTCGGCGTCTCGATCATCCCGCCCTATGAGACCTATGTGCTCTACGAGGTCTATGTGACGCCGGGGCTGGTCGCGATGATCCAGCTGTTCAACGGCCTGCAATCCTCGCTCTCCATGGTCTATGACCGCGAGGTCGGCGCGATGCGCATCCTGCTGGTGAGCCCCTATCCGCGCTGGTTCCTGCTGGTGTCCAAGCTGGTCGCGGGCATCTGCGTGTCGCTGCTGCAGGTCTATGCCTTCCTGCTGGTCGCCTGGTTTTGGGAAGTCGAGCTGCCGCCCATCGGCTATGTCGCGGTGATTCCGGCGCTGCTGCTGTCCGGTCTGATGCTCGGCGCCATGGGGCTGCTGATGTCCTCGGTCTTCCGGCAGATGGAGAACTTCGCCAGCGTGATGAACTTCGTGATCTTCCCGATGTTCTTCGCCTCCTCCGCGCTCTACCCGCTTTGGCGGGTGCAGGAGAGCAGCCTCGTGCTGTGGTGGATCTGCACGCTCAACCCCTTCACCTATGCGGTGGAGCTGATCCGCTTCGCGCTCTACGGCCAGTTCGCCCCACTGGCGGCGCTGGTTGTCGCCGGTTGCGCGGTTGTGTTCCTCGCCGCCTCGATCCTCGCTTATGATCCTTCCGCCGGCGTCATGGCCCGCCGCGGCGGGCCCGACGACGCCAAATGAGCCGCGCTCAAGACGCGGCCGATAACGAGAAGCCCGGAGGAACCACGATGCCGATCACCACCCCACGCTTCGCCCGAACGCGGCCGCTGGCGCGCTGCCTCGCCGTGGCCGCCGCCCTCATGGGCGGGCTGTGTGCCGCTCCGGCGCTGGCCGCCTCCCCCACCGGCCTGTGGCCCTGCATCCAGCCGCGCGTTGCCAGTCTCGCCGCGGCGCAGATGTGGGCCGGCCCGCCGGTCGACGGGCTCGACTGGCGCGCCGACGCCAAGGTTTCCGAGCTTGTCCCTGTGCTCGCCGCGCGCCGCACGCCGCTCGAGCAGGCGGACACGCTGATCGAGGACTTCGCCAAGACCGCCGGACCGGACAAGAACCTGCGCCTCACGCTGCTCTTCGCGGGGGTGTTCGACCAGATCAACGGCCTGCGCAGCCGCATCCTCACCGGTATTGAACGCTACGCCAAGCATCAGATCGACCTGTCGCAGCGCATCAAGGAAGAGAGCCTCGCCCTCGCCAAGGCGAAGAAGGCCGCCGTCACCGACGACGACAAGGCCAAGACGGTCGAGCTGGAGAAGCAGGTGCTGTGGGACACCCGCATCTACGACACCCGCGCCCAGGCCGTCACCGCCGTCTGCGAAAGCCCGGTGATCCTCGAACAGCGCGCCTTCTCCCTCGCCCGCTCGATCCAGAACGCGATGGATTGAGGCGCGGTCGGCTTATCCTGGCAGCCGCCGCAGGCGCAGCGCGACGCTGGCGATGATGAGGGCGTGAAGGATCAGCGCGCCGGCAAGGCCCCAGCCATGCTGGGCCAGGGTCGTGCCGGGGTCGCGGCCGATCACCGTGAGGGTGACCAGCGAGAGCGGCAGGAACAGCACGAGCGAGGTGACGAGACCGGGATTGTAGCGCTTCAGCCGCGCGGCGGCGCCGAGGTGGGTGAGCGCATTGACCAGCATGGCATAGGGCGCGATCAGGCCGTAGCCCGGCCCGACGAAGGCAGCGGCGTAGAGCGCGGCAAGGTTGAGGCCCCAGACCGCGCCGACATTGATGACGAGCACGTTGAGCACGGTGAGCCCTTCGCGCCCGCCGAACACGATGCTGTTGGCGAAGCGCCGGAACCGGTCGCCCGTGTGCTCCTCCACCTGATGGATCATGTAGCCGGGGCTGTGCAGGAAGATCAGCAGCAGCGGCAGCGCGAAGGCCGCATGCAGAACCGGCACCAGGGCCAGAAGCGCGCCGGCCATGAAGGCCGCGGCGACCACCCAGCGGGCGGCAAGCCAGGACGTGAAACCTGTGAGACGCGGCATGTTCTCCCCCCTGCCCGACCGGTGGGACGGGCGCAGCGGGCGCGCTCATTCCATCGGCGTGGCCTTTTCCAGCGGAAGGCCGGCCTTGGCCCAGCCATCGGCGCCGGCAGGATACCAGACCACGCCGGTATATCCGTAGGCGAGCGCGCGGCGGGCGGCGTTCCAGCTCATCCAGCAATCGGTCATGCAGTAGAACACCAGCGTTGCGTCGAGCTTGCCCGCGCTCAGGGCGTCGAGGCCGCGGCGGAAATAGGTGTCCATCTCCGGGCTCAGGGCGCCATAGCCGACATTGGGCAGCCAGGCGCTACCGGGCAGATGCTCGCGCGGCTTGTCGCGCCACACCGTGCCCGCCGGCAGATTGGCCGGCTTCACGTCACGCGGCATGACATCGACGAAGGTCGCGGCCTTGTCCCGCCAGAGTTGCGCGGCGGCGGCGGTGTCGATGACGCGGGCGCCCGCGAGCGTCGCGGGCGTCGGGGCACGGTAGGCCTCCATGCGGTAGCCATCCGGCTCCGGCACGGCGGCGGCCGGGGAGCTCTCCTGGCTCGACACCGGAGAGAGCGCGAGCAGGACGAGGGCAAGGCCCGCCATGCCGAGCCAGGCAAGGCGGCTCAGCGGAGGTTCGGGGCGGGGCCGGTTCTGGCGTTTGAACATGACGTCCTCATTTCATCCCGCCCGGCGCCCCCGCCGTTTTGGTCACGGTGCGGGTTGCACCGGCCGGTTCTGTGCGTCCAGCAAGGGAACGCCGTAATCCAGCAGGATCTTGTCGATGGCGCCCTGCTCGGCGGCGATGAACTGGTTGAGCTGGTGCTTCCAGTTCAGTTCGCCCGGGCGGATACCGAAGGTGATGCGGTAGACGAGCGCGGGATCGCCCTTCTCCTTCACCAGCGGAATCACCGCGAGCGGCTTCTCCGACTTCTTGGCGTAATAGCCGCCGATCGGGCCCCAGAGGATTCCGGCATCAATCGCGCCATCATTGATGTCGGCGATCATGGCCTCGGCCGGACTCTCGAAACGCCGGTCGACCATCAGCGCATAGGGACGGGCCATGCCCATCAGGCCGTTGCGGGCCATCAGGTCGCCGGGCGGCGAGCCCGCCACCACGCCGATATGCCGGCCCTTGAGGCGCGGGTCCTCCAGCGTCGTCACATCGGCAAGGTCGCTCCCCTTGGGGGTGATGAGCACCCAGGCGGAGCGGTAATAGGGATTGGTGTTGAGCACCGGATCCCCGCCAGCGACATAGCCCATCACGATGTCGCAGCGCTTGGCGCCGAGCGTCATGCGGTAGAAGCCGGTCGCCTGCGGGAACCAGGTATAGTCGAGGGTGAGACCGAGCTTGTCGGCCAGCAGTTCCGCCACCTTGTTCTCGAAGCCGGCGCCCGCCTCATTGGTGAAGGGCATGTTGGCGGGATCGGCGCAGACCCGAAGCGTCGAGCGGTCGACGAGATCGGAGACTTGCGCCTGCGCGCCCTGCAGAGCGAGCGCGCATAGCGCGGCGAGGGCCAGCGCGCACGCGCCGGACGTGCGCCTCAGGCCAGCGGCCATGCGCCTGCCCACCTCAGCCCGGCCGTCCGAAGCACTGGTTTTCATTGGCTGTGTACGCCTTCGCCTTATCCTCGCGCTTGCTCGGGCGCTCGCGGCCCAGCGCGCCATCGGCACGGGCCTTCAGGTAGACATAGAGGTCGTCGAGGTAGCACATGACGTTCTTGTTCTCGCCGAAGGCCGGCATCACCTGGTCGGCCGTGCCGACGCCGACATTCTGCTTGCCGTTGACGACGATTTCCATGAACTGCTCATAGGTCATGGTCTTCAGCGAATTGGCCAGCGCCGGGGCGTAGGATGAACCCATGCCGTCGGGGCCGTGGCAGACATGGCACTCGGCGTGATAGCGGCGATAGCCGGAATAGGTATACCAATCCATCGTGCCGTCCGGCTGGATGTTGTAGGTCGGCGTCCCATCCTCGGTGGTGTACTTGCCGAGATCGTCCTTCTCCTTGGCCGGAGCGGGAGCGGTTGCGCCGGCCGCGGGGGCAGCGGGTGCCGCCTCCTGCGCCGTGGCAGGGCTGCCGAGGACAAGGGTGGTGGCAAGAACCAGCGCCGACAGGCTGGCGGACGCCGGCAGCGCGCCGGAAAGAAGCCATCCGCGAACAGAGTTCTTCATCAATATGTCTCCTGAAGGCACCCCCGCCGGGGGCCGAAAGTCATGGGCCAGCGAAGTCTTTGGCGAAGCGACGTGATGGGCGAGGACCTTGGCGAAGCGCTGTCATCGGGCAGAGCAACGCCATGGACCGACCGGCGGACACCATGACGCGTGAGCCTCCCGGAGATTCCGGGGTGTGGCTGCCCGCCTGTCTGACATCGTTCTAAGATTCTCATAAGGACCGAGGGCCTGAGACGGTGGGGCCTGGCGCACCGGTCAAGCCGGCGGCCAGGCCCCCTCGTTTCCCCTCGTGTCGTCTAGGAGTGGCGGGCCCTCATGGAGCCCGCCATCAGCCCGGGTCAGTTCGGCAGGGCGAACACCGTGAGCTGGCCGCCGAGGTTGGTGTAGCTGGAGAGCGCCGCATAGCCGCCCACCGCACCAAGACCGGCATTCGGGTCGGTCAGGCCGGCCGCAAGGCCGATACCCGCCCAGCCACCGACACCCGACAGGATGGCGATGTACTGCTTGCCCTTGTGCTCATAGGTCGTGACGTTGCCGATGATGCCCGACGGGGTCTTGAACTTGTAGAGTTCCTTGCCCGTCTTGGCGTCGACCGCCTTCAGGTAGCCTTCCAGCGTGCCGTAGAACACCACGTCGCCCGCGGTGGCGAGAGCGCCGGACCACACCGAGAAGGGCTCGGGGAGCGACCAGACGATCTTACCCTTCACGTTGTCCCAGGCGATGAAGTTGCCCATGCCGCCATGGCTGTTCGGCGCGGGGTACATCGACAGGGTCGCACCGACATAGGGCTGGCCCGCGGTGTAGCTCACGCGGAACGGCTCGTAGTCCATGCAGACGTGGTTGGTGGGCACGTAGAACAGGTTGGTCTTGGGCGAGAAGGCCGCCGGCTGCTGGTCCTTGGTACCGAGAGCCGCCGGGCAGATGCCCTTGGTGTTCACGTCCTCGCCCTGCTGGGCGGTCGAGTACTTGGACACGACCAGCGGACGACCATAGGTCTTGCTGTTCTTGTCCATGTCGACCTTGGTCGCCCAGTTGACCACCGGGTCGAACTTCTCGGCCACCAGCAGTTCGCCGGTCACGCGGTCCAGCGTGTAGCCGAAGCCGTTACGGTCGAAGTGGGTGAGCAGCTTGCGGGGCTGGCCGTTGAAGTCCTGATCCGTGAGGATCATTTCGTTCACGCCGTCGAAGTCCCACTCGTCGTGGGGGGTCATCTGGTAGACCCACTTGGCAATGCCGGTGTCGGCGTCACGCGCCCAAATGGTCATGGACCACTTGTTGTCGCCGGGACGCTGGGCCGGGTTCCAGGTCGAGGGGTTACCGGAGCCGTAATAGACGAGGTTGGTGGCCGGGTCGTAGGAATACCAGCCCCAGGTGCAGCCGCCGCCGATCTTCCACTGATCGCCTTCCCAGGTCTTCAGGGAGGAATCCTTGCCGATCGGCTTGCCGAGATCAGTGGTCTTCTCCGGGTCGACCAGCAGATCGCTGTCCGGGCCCATGGAGTAGCCGCGCCAAATCTGCTTGCCGGTCTTGGTGTCATAGGCGGTGACGTGGCAGCGCACGCCGAATTCGCCGCCGGAGATGCCGACGATGACCTTGTCCTTCACCGGCAGAACGGTGGCGGTGTTGGTCTCGCCCTTCTTCGGGTCGCCGTTGACGACCGACCACTTCTTGGCACCGGTCTTGGCGTCGAGCGCTACGAGGGTGGTGTCGGCCTGGTGCAGGAAGATGGTGCCGTCCGAATAGGCGAGACCGCGGTTCACGGTATCGCAGCACATCACCGGGATGACGTTCGGATCCTGCTTGGGCTCATACTTCCAGATGATCTTGCCGTCGTTGCTAAGATCGAGGGCATAGACGATGTTCGGGAAGGGCGTGTGCACATACATCACATCGCCGATGATGAGCGGGCCGCCTTCATGACCGCGCAGAACGCCGGTCGAGAAGGTCCAAGCCACCTGCAGTTTGCCGACATTGCCGGCATTGATCTGGTCGAGCTTGGAATAGCGGGTGTTGGCGTAGTCGCCCGTCTGGATGCCCCATTGTTTGGGGTCCTTGATAATATTCATGAGCCCGTCATTGGCCGAAGCCGGCCAAGCATAGGCCGCTGCAGCACCAAGCAGTGCTACCGCAAGAACCTTGCGCATGCTTTCTCCTCCTGAACGATCCTCCGGGACCAGCCCACAAGGGCGGCCCGTCGCGGCTTGTTTGCCGTTCTGACGTTTTTGTCCTCGGCAGCGTGTCACGACCGGCTGGGGAGAAGGCAGCCGGACTTCACGGGGGCCCCCGCCCCAAGCTGGCCTACGAACCGGACCGGGAACTTCTTCCCGGTAGCCGTTGAAGCCGAAGACATTAAAGAGGCTAATCCGAATTCCAGTAACGCGCAATAAGAACTCTTATGATGCGTCGATCTTATTATGATTTTGCTGCAAGAGCGAGATGATATAAAATATACCACGCTGCAACGCCGAGATATGGGCGGATTCACGCGAGTATTGGGAAAAGTTCCTTTGTGCAGCGCAGCATGTCATTGCCATTCCAGCTCGTGAAAGGCAGCGATGGCGTTGCGCGGGTTGAATTCGTCGAACAGTGCCCAGCTACCGCGCTCGCTTTGAGCCGCCCGCTCCGGCGCCGCGCTCATCGCCCCGCCAGAATCGATCAGCGCCTGCACGTCCGACCGCAAGCGGCCGAGATAGCGCCGCTCGTCATCGTCACCCGCCGGCCAGGGCGCGGAGGCCGGGCCGTGACCGGGAATCACCCGTGGCGATGACTCGCTGCCCAGCCGGTCGAGCAGGGACAGCCAGCCCGTAAGGCTGCCGTCGAGCGTGGGAATGTGACCGATGAAGAGGAGGTCGCCCATCACCCATGTCCCGGTCGCCGTGTCGCGCGCGGTGAGATCGTTATCGGTGTGGGCCGTGGGATGCGCGCGCAGCTCAAGCGCCCGGCCACCGAGATCGAGCGTCAGCCGGTCATTCACCAGCACCTCGGGCAGCACGATCCGAGTGCCTTCCGCCAGCGGGCCGAGCAGGCGCTGGGCCTGACCGAGATAGGTCTCGCTGCGCACGCTGAGGGCGCGCGGCATCTTGTGATGGGCGACGAACTGCACCCCCGGCGCCGCGAAGGCTGCGTTTCCGAGCGTGTGATCGGGGTGCATGTGGGTGTTGATGACGTAGCGCAGCGGCCGATCCGTCGTAGCCCGCACGGCGGCGAGCATCCGGGCGCCGGCAAGCGCGCTGTTGCCGGTGTCGATCACCGCCGCCGCCTCGCTGCCGACGATCAGCGTCATATTGGCGATGGCGCCCTGATTGGCGGGCGTCACCAGCTCATAAGGCGCGCGATAGACAAAGATACCGGGAGCGACCGGCTCAAGCGGCAGCGGGTCGCCTCCACTCGCCGCCGGCCCGCCCGGCGCCTGCGCAAACGCTGTCGCGCCGCCCGCCCAAGCCGCGCCCAGAGCGAGCGACAGGCGGGCGAGCAGCGTGCGGCGATCGGTGATCAGGTCCGACGACGTGAACCAAGCCGGCATGGCGGCGCCTCCGCGCCGCCGGGCAAAGCGGCCCGGCGCTATTTCTTGGTGCCGTCTTCGTTGAAGCCCGAGAGATAGGCCAGCAGGTCGGCCCGGTCCGTCTCCTTGGGCAGGCCGGCGAACACCATCTTGATGCCCGGCATGTAGCCCTTGGGGTTTTCGAGATAGGCGCTCAGCACCTCGGGGGTCCACACATCGCCCTTGGCGTTGTGCTCCTTGAGCGTGTCGGAATAGTTGAAGCCTGCCACCGCGCCCATCTTGCGGCCGACGATGCCATTGAGTTCGGGGCCAACCTTGTTCTTCGCGCCTTCGCCGACGGCATGGCAGGCCATGCACTTCTTGAAGACGTTGGCGCCCTTGGCCGGATCGCCGGCCGGGCTCTGCGCCAGGGCGGCCGAGGAGCCCAGCGCGAGCAGGGCAGCGGTGATGACGAAGCGATTCATGGCGTCCTTCCAGGCAACATCGTTGAGGCACCGTCAGATGCGGTGCTTGGGAGCAAGCGCATCATAGCGCCGGGGTTAGAATGATCCTAGACGACGAAAGGTCCAGTCCCGCCGACCTTAAAAACGCGGTGCATTTCGTCGCGCCCCTAGCGTAAGCCCCGCGGGACCATCTCGGCCGCGACGTCAGGTGGCAAGGGCGAGATCGGGCGCGACGTGGGCGCTATCGACGCTGTCCCACAGTCCGGCGACATGAATCATCTGCAGGCTGCACCAGCGCTCGAACTCGGCGGCGAAGTCTGGCGCCACCGCCGCCACACGGTCGGCCCCGGCCAGGACGAACCAGCCATTGGCGGCGGCCTCGCCGATGAGATTGCCGACATGGGCCGCCGACACCTGAAAGCGTTGCGCGAGCGCCCGCCGGGTGAGCGAGGGCGGCGCGCCCACGGCCGGCAGGGTGCGGGCATAATGATCCGCCATGATCGCGGTCAGCAGCGGGTAGCCGCAATCGCGCTGGGCAAAGTGCAGCACTGTCGGGAAGCCGTGCAGCAGCGTGCCATTGGCGAGCACGTCCGCCGCCGAGAAATGCACCATGCGACCGAGCATCTCCGGTGCAGCGAGCTGGGGCGCGCGAAGTTCGGCCGGGGACTCGATCTCGTCGAGCGCGCGCAGGAAGAGCCGCGGCGAACGGCCGATCTCGCCGATGACCGCCGGCCCCGGACGCAGCAGCTTGTTGCGCCGGTCGGCGGGGTCATCCTCCGTCGCGATGAAGCGGCCGACCTTCAGGGATGCGACGAAGCCCGCTGTCTGTCGCGGACTGGACGGCACGAGCTTCTGCAGGGCCGAGAGCGTGGGCGGCGGCCCGCCATGATCGCGCCACTCATAGTAATTGTAGATGAGCATGTAGCAGATCAGGTAGCGGCTGAGCTGATCGAACATCTTGTAGAGCGGCCAGCCCTCCGGCGGCACGTCGGACATGGCAAGGCAGTAACGCGCGAGAGCCGGCCGGAAAGCGGCAGAGGCGCGCAGGCGGGCGCTCGCCTCCTCGAGTCCGCGCGCATCAAGATCAGCGGCGCGCGCGACCCGCGCCTCACGTACGGGCTTTTCTCCCGGTCGTCCCATGCCTGAAGTACCTGCAAAGTTTACGCTCGGCGGGCGGCGCATCGGTAGAAATACTCGGCGCCTGCGCAGAAGGAAAGCCGTCACCAGCGGGGACGGCAAATGCTTGCGCCTGCCGCCTGGACACGACAATTCACCGCGCGCCTTCTGCATTACTTTGATACCATTGAGGCGTGGCCCGCCCCACGCCGATAAACAAAGCGGAGGAACTCATGTGCGACAAGACCTGTAGCGACCACTGGCCCCAGATGTCGCGACGCCATCTTCTTGGCGCCGGCGCCGCCTCCATGGCGTTCCTCGGCGGCCTCGCTTTGCCCGCCGCCGCGCAGACCGACCTGCCCCCGCCGCCCAACGCGATCAGCCCCGATGCGGCGCTGACCCGGCTGATGGAGGGCAATGCCCGCTACATCGCCAACACGCCTCAGGTGAAGGACTTCTCCGCCGGCCGCGCCGCGCGGGCGCAGGCGCAATACCCCTTTGTCGGGCTGGTGAGTTGCGCCGATTCCCGCGTCGCCCCGGAACTCGCTTTCGATCAGGGGCCCGGCGAAGTGTTCGTCGTGCGGGTGGCCGGGAACTTCGTCAATGATGACGGCCTCGCCAGCCTCGAATATGGCGTGAAGGTGCTGGGCATCCCGCTGCTCATGGTGCTCGGCCACAGCAATTGCGGCGCGGTCGACGCCGCCATCAAGGTGGTGAAGGACCGCGTCGAACTGCCCGGCCATCTGCCCCTGCTCATCAACGCCATCAAGCCGGCGGTCGAGGCCTCCGCCGGGGAGCCCGGCAACGCGCTCGACAACGCCATCGCCGCCAATGTCCGGCTCAATGTGAAGCGGCTCATCGAGGCCAAGCCCATCCTCGCGGAGGCCGTCGCGGCCGGCAAGGTGAAGGTGGTCGGCGCCGTCTACGACATCGGCACGGGCAAGGTCTCGATGGTCTGACGTTTCCGCGCAGGGATGAGCGGGCGGCCTTGGCTGCCCGTTTTCTCGCCCATAAACTTAGGTCTTTACCTAAGTAAAGCGGCGAGCTAGCCTCCTTCACGACACAACCGCGGATATGTCCATGACCGCCACGAGCTTTGCCCCCTCCCCCGCCGTCATCGACGGCATCTTCCGCGCTCTTGCGGACCCGACGCGGCGCGATGTGGTGGAACGGCTCACGGCGAAGCAGGCATCGATGAGCGAACTCGCCGCGCCTTACCGCATGGCCCTGCCCTCCTTCCTTGAGCACATGAAGGTGCTGGAAGGCGCCGGGCTTGTGCGTTCCAGCAAGGTGGGGCGCGCGCGCATCTACCAGTTGGAAACGGCGCGGCTGAAGCTCGCGGAAGACTGGCTTAGCCAGCAACGCACGCTGTGGGAGCGCCGGCTCGACCGGCTCGACAGCTATCTCATGCAGATGAAAGAGGAGACGCCCGAATGACCGCCTTCATCGGCCCCTTCAACCCCGCGCTCGACCTGAAGCTGGAGCGCGAGATCGACGTGCCTGTTCATCTCGTCTGGAAGGCCTGGACGACGCCGGCTCATCTGAAGAAATGGTTCGTGCCCAAGCCCTGGAGCGTGACCGAATGCGAGATCGACCTCCGTCCGGGCGGCATTTTCCGCACGGTGATGCGTTCACCCGAGGGCGAGGAGTTCGACAGCCCCGGCTGCTATCTCGACGTGGTGCCGCATGAACGCCTCGTCTTCACCGACGCGCTGCTGCCCGGCTTCCGCCCCGCCGCCAAGCCCTTCTTCACCGGCGCCCTGCTGCTCGCCCCGCTGGTTAACGGCACGCGCTACACCGCACTCGCCATTCATAATGACGAAGCCACCCGCGCCAGCCACGAGCAGATGGGCTTCCACGACGGCTGGGGCACGGTGGCGACCCAGCTCGCCGAGTACATCAAGTCCGGGGCGATTCATTAACCGCCGAATGGGGCGCCCTCGGGCGCCCCTCGCTTGCCCGTCAGGCCACCGCCGGAAGCTGCTCCAGGTGTTTCTCCAGCGTGATCGGGTAATCACGCACGCGCACGCCGGTGGCGTTGTAGATGGCGTTCGCCACCGCTGCGCCGACGCCGCACAGGCCGAGCTCGCCGACGCCCTTGGCTTTCATCGGGTTGCTCTTGTCGTCCGCCTCGTCGAGGAAGACGACCTCCTGATGCGGGATGTCGGCGTGAACCGGCACCTCGTAGCCGGCGAGGTCGTGATTGACGAAGAAGCCGTAGCGCGTGTCGACCGCCAGCTCTTCCATCAGCGCCCCGCCGACGCCCATGGTCATGGCGCCGATGACCTGGCTGCGGGCGGATTTCGGGTTGAGGATGCGGCCTGCCGCGCACATGGCGAGCATCCGCCGCACACGGGTAACGCCCGTATAACGGTCGACACCCACCTCGACGAAATGCGCGCCGAAGGTGGAGAGCTGGTAGGTCTCGTCGAGGTCGCCATATTCAATGCCGTCCTCCCCCACCAGTTCACCGGCGGCGGCGGCTTTCGTAAGCGAAACCGTCCGGTTGCCGGCCGACACCTGCCCGCCCTCGAACGCCGCCTCGGCGGAATTGAAGCCGAGGCGCTGGGCTACCGCCTCGCGCAGCTTCACGCAGGCGGCATAGACGCCCGAGGTGGAATTGGCGGCGCCGAACTGCCCGCCCGAGCCGGCCGAGACCGGGAAGCGGGAATCGCCCAGCCGCACCGTCACCGCATCGAGATCGACACCCATCATCTCTGCCGCTGTCTGGGCGATGATGGTGTAGCTGCCGGTGCCGATGTCGGTCATGTCGGTCTCGACGGTGACCTGTCCATCGCGCCCGAGGATCACGCGGGCGCCGGACTTCAGGCTGATATGGTTGCGGAAGGCGGCGGCGACGCCCATGCCGACCAGCCAGCGCCCATCGCGCACCTGACCCGGCATCGCGTTGCGCTGCGACCAGCCGAAGCGTTCGGCGCCCTCGGTGAGGCAGCGCACGAGCTGGCGCTGGGAAAAGCGCCGCTCCGGCTTTTCGGGATCGACCTGCGTGTCGTTCTTCACCCGGAAGGCGATCGGGTCCATGCCGAGCTTTTCCGCCATCTCGTCCATGGCGATCTCCAGCGCCATCATGCCGGGTGCCTCGCCCGGCGCGCGCATCGAGTTGCCCTCGGGCAGGTCGAGCACGGCAAGGCGCAACGCGGTCAGCCGGTTGGCGCCGGCATAGAGCAGGCGCGTCTGGCTCACCGCCGCCTCGGGCCCGCCATCCTTCTGGTCGCCGGAGCCGCTCTCATGAGCGATGGCGGTGATGGTGCCATCGCGCTCGCAGCCAATGCGGATGCGCTGGCGGGTGGCCGGGCGATGCGTCGTGTTGTTGGCGATGAGCGGGCGCGGCAATGTCACTTTCACCGGCCGTCCGGCCGCCTTGGCGGCCAAGGCGGCGAGCACCGCATCGACGCGCAGGAACAGCTTGCCGCCGAACCCGCCGCCAATATAGGGCGAGATCACCCGCACCTTGTCCTTGTCGACGCCCAGCGTCTTGGCGAGATCGGAGCGCCACCAGTCGACCATCTGCGTCGAGGTCCACAGCGTGAGCTGGTCCCCCTCCCATGCCGCGATGGAAGCGAAGGGCTCCATCATGGCGTGGCTCTGATCCGGCGTGGTGTACTGCGCGTCGAGCGTCACCGGCGCGGCCGCGAAGGCGCGGTCGAAATCACCCACACCGTTCACCTCATCGGCCGGCGCGGCGTTGGGATCCTTGGCGGGCTTGGCCGTCTCGAGCGCCTTGGCGAGATCGAAACGCCCCTCCTCCGGCGCATAGTCCACCTTCACCAGCGCGGCCGCCGCTTGCGCCTGCTCAAAGGTCTCCGCGACCACCACCGCGATTGCCTGATGGTAGTGATCGACCCGGTCACCGCCGAACAGCTTCGCCGTGTTGTAATCGCCCTTCTCCAGCGCGCCGACATCCAGCGCCGTGACCACGGCGAGCACGCCGGGCGCGGCCTTGGCGGCGGCACCATCCATCGCGCGGATGCGGCCCTTGGCGATGGCGGCGCCGACCACCGCCCCATAGGCGGGATTGGCGATCTCCGTGTGCTCATAGGCATAAGTCGCCTGGCCAGTCGTCTTCAGCGGGCCATCGACCCGGTCGCGCGGCTGGCCGACGATGCGCATGCGGTCGATCGGGTTGGACCCTGCGGGTTTGTCGAATTTCATGGGCTTACCCTCTCGCCTGATCGATCACCGCGGCGAGCGCGCGCTCGGCCAGCGGAATCTTGAAACGGTTCTCATCGGTCGGGCGCGCATCAGCGAAGACCTGCGCGGTCACCGCACGCGCGCCCTGCGGCAGCGCCGCCTCGGCCGCCTCGACCCGCCACGGCTTGTGCGCGACGCCGCCAAAGGCCACCGCGCCCGTCCCATCCGGCTGGATCACCGCCGCGACCGACACGAGCGCGAAGGCGTAGGACGCCCGGTCCCGCACCTTGTGGTAGATATGCGTCCCGCCGACGGGCCGGGGCAGCGTCACGGCGGTGATGATCTCACCACGCTCCAGAACATTGTCACGCTGAGGCTCATCGCCCGGCAGGCGGTGGAAGTCCCCGAACGGGATGGACCGCGCCGACCCATCCGCCCGCACCGTCTCCACCTGCGCATCAAGCACGCGCAAGGCAATCGCCATATCGCCGGGATAGGTGGCGATGCAGTGCTCGGACGAACCAACCACCGCGAGCTGGCGCGAATAGCCGCCAATCGCCGCGCAGCCCGAGCCCGGGCGGCGTTTATTGCAGGGCATGTTGGTGTCGTAGAAATAGGGACAGCGCGTGCGCTGGAGCAGGTTGCCGGCAGTGGTCGCCTTGTTGCGCAACTGGCCGCTGGCCCCGGCGACGATAGCCCGCGCCAGCACGCCATAGTCGCGCCGCACCCGATCATCGCTGGCAAGTTCGGTGTTGCTCACCAGCGCGCCGATGCGCAGGCCGCCCTCGTCCGTCGGCTCGATGCGGTCGAGGCCGATATCCTGAATGTCGACGAGGTGGCCGGGCGTCTCGATCTCCAGCTTCATCAGATCGAGCAGGTTGGTGCCGCCCGCGATGATGCGCGCCTCCGGCCGCTCCGCCAGCGTGCGCGCGGCGCTCGCCGCGTCGGTGGCGCGTTCATAGGAGAAGGGCTTCATGCTTTCACTCCCGCCACGTCGGCCATGGCCTCGGCAATGTTGGAATAGGCCCCGCAGCGGCACAGATTGCCGCTCATGCGCTCGCGCATATCTTCGGTCGTGACTTCGGGCCGGGCGGTGATGTCGTCCTGCACATGGCTGGGAATGCCGCGCTCGATTTCATCGAGCACCGCCACCGCCGAGCAGATCTGGCCGGGCGTGCAATAGCCGCACTGATAGCCGTCATGGCGCACGAACGCGGCCTGCATCGGGTGCAGATCGTCCGGCGTGCCGAGCCCCTCAATGGTGGTGACCGCATCGCCCTCATGCATCACCGCAAGGCTGAGGCAGGAATTGATGCGCTGGCCGTTGACGATCACCGTGCAGGCGCCGCACTGGCCGTGATCGCAGCCCTTCTTGGTGCCGGTGAGGTGGAGATGCTCGCGCAGCGCGTCGAGCAGCGTCGTGCGGGGGTCGAGCGTCAGCTCATGCGAGGTGCCGTTGACCTCAAACCGCACCGGCATCGTCGCGCCCCGCGCGGAGGGTGGCCGCGCGCCGGGATCATTGGCGGGACGGGTGCCGGGCGCTTCGGCCGTCGCCGGCGCCGAGGCCAGAGGGGCCAAGGTGGCCCCCACGATCACGCTGCGTCGTGTGACGACGACTCCACTTGTTTCCGGCATTAACCGCAATCTCCCTGTTCCCGGCAAAGCTGCCGGCAGAGGTCACGGTTGACGAACAGCGAGACCCAGCCGGCCCGCCACTAACGCGTTGCAGCGAAAAGAGGTCGCCCGACCTCGCTGATTAGTGATGGCCCGACGTCGCATCCCATGGCGGTTACCGTCCGGGTCCGGGCCCGTTGCATCCGGTCCGGCAAGCTGATCAAACTTGACGTAAGGGACGATGCTACCATCGGGCCGGGGGACCGAGATGCGCAAGGCTTATTGTTCGGTGCGCCGCCGGCCGTTACATCAGCAGCTGTCGGTGCCCCTGATGGCAGTTTCGGCTCTCTGGGGCGGCGGTTTCGTCAGCACGGCGGCGGCCTACGAAATCCCGCTCTCCTATGACCCGGCCCCCAGCAATAACAGCTATCGGCTGACCATCACGGTGGGCGTCGGCGGTGCTCTCCCGCAGACTTACCTGTTCGACACGGGCTCGTCGGCCTTCAACGCGGATTTCAACTTCACTGCCGGCTCGGCGCCGGCAAGCTTCACGCCCGTTACCAGTTCCCCATCGCCCTTTTACTTCACCTATGGCGATGCGGGAGCAACGCATGGCTTTTATGAAACCGCCATCGGCGTCAACGAGATCTCCTTCTATCGCGACGTGAATTCCCCGGCCGTCACCACCATCACCACGCCAGGTTCCGGCTTTCTCATGGGGGACATCGAGTACCCCGTCATCATCACCTATGACAGCGACAATAACCCCATCTACACGCCGACGTCGGAGACAGCCGGCGATGCGAAGGGGCTGGCGGGAACGTTCGGCGCGGCCAATGCGACGACGGATCGCTATGGGAACGTCCTGTTTGGCGGCATTCTCGGACAGGCGACGACATCCGGCTATGTGATCGCGGCGAACTGCCACTCCGAGGGCGCCGGTTGCAATCCCCACGTCATTCTCGATCTGACGCCCGCCATCAGGGCGCAGTTCGACTCCGTCTTCCAGTGGTCGACGACGGGCTCGCCGTTTCCGGTATCCGGCGCCAATAGTGCCGGCCTCTATTCCATCACATTGAACTACACGGTCATCGGCTCAGGAAACACCGGCACCTATCCCTATTCTGCGGCGACGCTGCTGGATTCGGGAACCAATACCTACAATCTCTATCTGAACTCATCGGTCAGCAGCGCAGCGCTGAACGCGCTGGCGACGCTGGTCGTCAGTGATCCTCAGACCGACGCGGTGCTGAAGACGGTGGAAAGCCAGTCGTCGGGCCCGGACATCGTCAATGTGTCGATCGGCGGCACGACGGACAGGACGATCCTGGGCATCGGGTTCTTCATGGGGAACTCGGTGGTCTATGATCTCGCGAACAACCTGACCGGTATCACCTCCTTCTTCGTAACCGACACGTCGGTCGAAACGACGCGCGTCTCGCCCGTCACCATCGGGGCGACGACGGGCAATAATGGCCAGCTCGGCATGGCCGGGGTGATCTCCGGCGCCGGCGACGTCGTGGTGACGGCCGGCGGGCAGGCGAAGCTGAGCGCGGCGAACACCTATAGCGGCTCCACGCGGATCGACGCGGATGGTTGGCTCGCCCTCGTCGGGCCGGGCAGCATCGCCCAGTCTTCCGGCGTGGAGGCCAATGGCGTCTTCGACATTTCCGGCACCGGCATCGTGCCGGGCATCGTCGGCCTCACCACGACCGGCGCCTCCATCACCAGCCTGTCGGGCACCGGAACGGTCCGGCTGGGCGGGCAGACCCTGATGCTGACCGACGCCTCCGGCACGTTCTCCGGCAGCATCGCGGATGGCGGCTACGCTGGCGGCACCGGCGGCGGGCTCATCATCGCCGGCGGCACCGAGACGCTGGCAGGCGCCAGCACCTATACCGGGGGCACGGCCGTCGCGGCCGGCGCCACCCTCGTCCTGAGCGGATCCATTCAAGGCGATGTCGTGAATGACGGCATCGTGCAGAACACCGGGTCGATCGCTGGGTCGGTGCTCAATACCGGCTGGCTTGCGAACAATGGATCAATCGGCAGCTCCGTGCTCAATGATGGCCTGCTCACCGGCAACGGCACGATCGGCGGCGGGCTGGTGGTTTCCAGCGGCGGCGTGGTCGCCCCCGGCAATTCCATCGGCACGCTCACGGTCGCCGGGAATGTCGTGTTCCAGCCAGGTTCGACCTATCGGGTCGAGCTCGGCCCGAATGGCACGAGCGACCGGATCGAGGCCGCCGGCACCATTAATGTGCAGGGCGGGACGCTCGCGCTCAAGGCGCCCGAAGGCACCGTCCTCGGCCTCGCCACTTTTACCTTCTTCACCGCGACGGGCGGCGTGACCGGGCAGTTCGCGACCATCAGCGACGACTTCGCCACCCAATACCCCTTCCTCAGCTTCACGACCCGCTATGGCGCAGACGGGCTGACGGTCCAGAGCCTGCGCAGCGGGGTGCCCTTCACCGCCGCCGCACAGAATGCCAGCCAGGCCGCCGTCGCCGGGGCGCTCGACACCCTGCCGCTCGACAGCCCCTTCATGGACGCGGTTGTCTCGCTCAATGACTCAAGCGCCCCCGCCGCGTTTACGGCCCTCTCCGGCGGGATCTATCCCTCCGTCGAGACCGTGCTTCAGGCACAATCGATCTATCTACGCGATGCGGTCACCGGCCGGCTGCGTCAGGCCGCCGGCGCCGCTACCGGCGAGGTCAGCAGCCCGAAGACCGCCGCGCTTCTTCCCGGCCTCCTGCCGACCATCTGGACGCAGGCCTATGGCGGCTGGGGCGACGGCGAGGGCAGCAACGGCGTCTCCGACGTCTCCCGCTCCATCGCCGGCTTCACCGCCGGCATCGACAGCCCGATCGGCGAGAGCGCCCGCATCGGCATCGCCGGCGGCTATTCGCAGTCGCAGTTCGACTCGGCGACGCTCGGTTCCTCCGGCGACAGCGCCAATTACGACATCGCTCTCTATGGCAGCGCCCAGTTTGGCGCCCTCGGCCTGCGGCTCGGCGCCAGCTACACTTGGCACGACGTGTCGGTGAACCGCACGGTGGCAATCCCGGGCTACGCCGACGCGCTGACCTCTTCCTATGACGCCGACACCACCCAGCTCTTCGCCGATGTCGGCTACGGCATCGCCACACCCTATGCCGATTTCGAGCCCTTCGCCGCCATCGCCTATGTCAACCTCCACACCGACGCCATGAGCGAGAGCGGCGGTGCGGCGGCCCTGCAGAGCGGGGCTGATACGCAGGAGAATACCTTCACGACGCTTGGCCTGCGTGCCGCCAAGACCTTCGCCATCAAGGGCGGCATCCTGACGGCCTCGGCGAGCCTCGGCTGGCAATATGCCTTCGGCGACACCACGCCGGTCTCCACTCTGTCTTTCGAGAGCGGCGGCGCAGCGTTCCAGCAGAGCGGCACCCCGATCGCCCGCAACGCCGCCATCGTCAGGCTCGGGGTCGATATCGCCACCAACCCAAACGTCACCTTCGGCTTCCACTACGCGGGCCAACTCGCCGACGCGTCGCAGGACAACGCCATCAGCGGCAGGCTCGCGATACGGTTTTGAGGGGGGATGCGTGTTGGCAGGCTTGGGCAGACACTGGCTGGCCCCGAGCTTGATCGCCTCGACCGCCGTGCCGATGCTACCCGACGCCGGGCGAAAAGTCCGGCGTCGAGTTCGGGGAAGCGGCCCATCAGCTTGTACTTCTGGCGACGGAGGGTGGTGGCGATCCTTCAGCCACCGTTTCCGCCATAAGCCCCGGCGTCGTGCGCGGTCTTGCCCCGGAACACCCAATAGGCGTGGGCTTGGTAGGCCAGCACGATCGGCAGCACCACGGCGAGGCCGATGCTGATGAAGGCGAGGGATTGCGGGTCGGCAATGCCATCCCACACGGTCACAGCGCGTGGCACCACGTAGGGCCACAGGCTCACCACCAGGCCGATGAGGCCGAGTGCGAAGAGAAGCAGGGACAGAACGAAGGTCCGGATCTCCGCACCGATCCAGATGCCGCGCCAGATGGCGAGGATAACCGCGATCGTCACCAGCGGCACCGGGGCGAGAAAAGCGAGGTTCGGCCAGGCGAACCAGCGCGCGGCCACCTCCGGCACGCTCCAGGCGCTCCAGGCACTGACGACCAGCATCATCGCCGCGACAAGGATCAGCGCCGCGTGGGCGATCTCGCGGGCAAAGACCTGCGTGGGCCCCTGCGTCTTCAGGATGAGCCAGCCGGCGCCGATCAGCGCGTAACCGCCGATGAGGCCGACGCCGCACATCAGTCCCAATAGCGAGAGGAAGCTGAAGGGACCGCCCGCGAACATGCCGTTCTGAACCGGCACGCCGTCGATCAGGCCGCCCAGGATCAGCCCCTGGCAAAGTGCGGCGAGGGCCGAGCCCGCGAAGAAGGCGCTGTCCCAGACGATCCTGAAACGCGTCGCCTGCAGGCGGAAGCCGAAGGCAACGCCGCGCAGGATCAGCGCAAACAGCATGGTCACGATCGGCAGATAGAAGGCCGGCAGCAGGATGTAGTAGCCGGCCGGAAACGCCGCGAGCAGCAGCGTGCCGCCCGCCACCAGCCAGGTCTCGTTGCCGTCCCACACCGGTTCGATGCTGGCCATCATCACGTCGCGGTCGGCATCGCGCGGTGCGGCGAGGAAGAGGATGCCGACACCGAGATCGAGGCCGTCGGCAAGCACATAGACCACGACGCAGAACACGGCGAGAGCGGCGAAGATCAGGGCGGCGTGGTCGGTCAGAAACAGGGCGGTCATGGCTCAGGCTCCCACGGCTTGCGTGTCGCGCGGCGTGGCCGGCGCGTGAGGGGCAGAGGATGAGGTGGGCAACGCCGCGCGTCGTCCGCCGACATTGGTGCCGTCGAGACCGGGATGCTCGTGGACCGGCACCGGCAGGTCGGCAGGCCCGGCAAGAGCGGCGCGACCGGCAAACCACAGGAAGGCGAGCAGCAGCAGGTTGTAGAGCAGGAAGAAGCCGATGAGGCTCGCGCCCACCGCCCCGGCGGCAACAGGCGCCACCGCGTCCGCCGTGCGCAGTTCGCCATAGATCAGCCAGGGCTGGCGCCCGGCCTCGGTCACGGTCCAGCCGGCGATCACCGCGATGAAGCCGAGCGGCGTGGTGGCCATGACGACAAGCTGGAACCAGCGCGTGTCGAACAGCCGGCGCCGCAGCCGCAGCACGAGGCCGGTGATCGCGGTGGCGAGCAGCACCATGCCGATGCCGGCCATGATGCGGAAGGCGAAGAACACGACCGGCACGTTGGGCTGGTCGGCCGGGGGCACGGCCTTCAGGCCCTGCACCTCGCCATCCCAGCTATGGGTGAGATAGAGGCTGGCGAGGTGGGGGATGTCGATGGCGTAGAGGTTGGTCTGCGCCGCCATGTCCGGCCAGGCGATCACGGTCATCGCCGGCCCCTTTGTGGTCTCCCACAGACCTTCCATGGCGGCGAGCTTGGTCGGCTGGTGCTCCAGCGTGTTGCGGCCATGCAGGTCGCCGAGCACGATCTGGGTCGGCGCGAGGATGAGGGCCATCCACAGCGCCATGGAGAAGGCGGTACGCGACGCGGCGATGTGCTGGCGGCGCCAGAGGTGGAACGCCGAGACGCCGGCCACGACGAAGGAGACGGTGAGGAAGCTCGCGCAGACCATATGCGCCAGCCGGTAGGGGAAGGAGGCGGTGAAGATCACGTCCCACCAGCTCACCACATGGTGGATGCCCTGCGCGTCGGCGACGGTGCCGGCGGGCGTCTGCATCCAGCTATTGGCGGCGATGATCCAGGTGGCGCTGAACAGGGCGCCGACCGACACCATGACGGCGGCGAACACATGCGCGCCCCTGGAGACCCGCCCCTCGCCGAACAGCATGATGCCGATGAAGCCGGCTTCGAGGAAAAAGGCGGTCAGCGTCTCGTAGAGGAACAGCGGCCCGAGCACATTGGACGCCGAGCGCGAGAAGCCGGCCCAGTTGGTGCCGATCTCGTAACTCAGCACGATGCCGGTCACCACGCCCATGCCGAAGCCGAGGGCGAAGATGCGCATCCAGAAGCGCATGAGCTGACGGTACACGGGCTTGCCGGTGCGCCACCACAGCACGCTCAGCCAGGTGACGAACCAGGCGAGGCCGATGGTCATGGTCGGCCACAGGATGTGGAACCCGACGGTGAAGGCGAATTGCAGGCGGGCGAGGGCTACGGCATCCATGGGATCACTGCGCTCCCGGCTGGAGTGTGGACTTCACGATCCGCACCGGCACGCCCTTGGAGGACGGGGTGAAGCTCTGCGGGTCATGGGCGTAGAGGGGGACGAGCGGATTGGTCTCCGGGTAGTAGGCGGCGCAACTGCCATCCGGAAAATCGTAGGCAACGATGCGGAAACCGCTGACCAAACGCGTCAGGCCGTCGGTCGCCACGGTTGCGATATCCACGCGGTCGCCATCGGCGAGGCCGCGCCGGGTGATCTCGTCGCGGTTGAGGAACAGCACATCGCGCTGACCATAGACCCCGCGGTAGCGGTCGGACGTGGAATAGAGCGTCGTGTTGTACTGGTCGTGGCTGCGCACCGTGGTCAGCCACAGCGCATCCGCCTCGCCGATCGCCGGGTCTTCGCAGAGCCCCTCGCAGACGAGGAAGGTCGCCTTGCCGGCCGGCGTCGCCCAGACGCGCTCGCGCGCCAGCGAGGTGAGATGAAAGCCGCCGGGCAGCTCGATCCGGGCGTTGTAGCCCTGAAAGATCGGGAAGATCGCCTCGATCTCCTCGCGGATCAGCGCGTAGTCGCCGATCAGCTTTTCCCAGCCGATCCGTGATCCGCCGCCCAGCGTCGCCCGCGCCATGCCGGCGATGATGGCCGGCTCGCTCTTGAGATGCTCCGACGCGGGCGGATTGTGGCCGGAGGAGGCGTGAACCATCGACATGGAGTCCTCAACCGTCACCACCTGCGGTCCGCCCGCCTGCAGATCGCGCTCGGTACGGCCGAGGCAGGGCAGGATCAGCGCGTCGCGGCCATGGAAGAGGTGGCTGCGGTTCAGCTTGGTGGCGATGTGGACGGTGAGGTCGAGCCGGCGCATCGCCTCCTGCGTGCGCTGCCAGTCGGGAATGGCGGCGGCGAAATTGCCGCCGAGGCCGATGAACACCCGGACCTCGCCGCGCAGCATCGCTTCGAGCGCCGTCACCACATTATGGCCGGGCGCGCGGGGCGGGGCGAAGCCGTAGCGCGCTTCCAGCCGGTCAAGGAACTCCGCCGAGGGGATTTCCGTGATGCCGACCGTGCGGTCGCCCTGCACATTGGAATGGCCGCGCACCGGGCAGATGCCGGTGCCCTCGCGCCCGACATTGCCGCGCAGCAAAGCGAGGTTGGCGATCTGCTGGACGTTGTGCGTGCCGTGGCGATGCTGGGTGATGCCCATGCCATAGACGAGGATGGCGCGCTCGGCCTTCGCATAGGCGGCGCCCGCGCTCTCGATCTCCGCGCGGGTAAGGCCGCTCCGGCGGGTGATGTCGTCCCAGGAGGTGGCGTCGAGATCGGCGATCAGGTCATCGACGCCGACGCTGTGCCCGTGGATGAAGTCCCAGTCGAGCACCGGGGCCGTGTTGGCGGTACGCGCCAGCCGGTCGGCATCGATCAGGTACTTCATCATGCCCTTGAGCACGGCGACGTCGCCGCCGACCTTCACCTGAAAGACCCGCGACGAGATCGGCGTCGAGGTCAGCGTCGCCATCTCCACCGGGTTCTGCGGCGCCTGGAAGCGCTCCAGCGCCCGCTCGCGGAACGGGTTGAAGGAGAGAATGGTCGCGCCCCGGCGCGAGGCGTTGCGCAGCTCCGTCATCATGCGCGGGGAGTTGGTACCGGGGTTCTGGCCGAAGATCAGAATGGCGTCGGCCTTGTCGAAATCCTCCAGCAGAACCGTCCCCTTGCCGACGCCGATAGATTGCGGCAGGCCGACGCTCGTCGCCTCGTGGCACATGTTCGAGCAGTCGGGGAAATTGTTGGTGCCGAACGCGCGGGCGAAGAGCTGGTAGAGAAACGCCGCCTCGTTCGAGGCGCGGCCCGAGGTGTAGAACTCGGCCATGTTCGGGTTTGGCAGGGCGTTGAGATGCCGTCCGACCAGCGCGAACGCGTCCTCCCAGCTCACCGGCACATACCGATCCGTGCGCGCCTCATAGCGCAGCGGGTGGGTCAGCCGGCCCTGCATTTCCAGCTCGAAGTCAGTGAAGGCTTCCAGCTCGCTGACGGTGAAGCTGGCGAAGAAATCGGGCGTGCAGCGCTTGGTGGTCGCCTCCCACGCGACCGCCTTTCCGCCATTCTCACAATATTCGAAGGGCGAGGGGTTCTTCGGGTCGGCCCAGCCGCAGCCCGGGCAATCGAAGCCGCCGGGCTGGTTCATGCGCGACAGCGTCGCCATGCCGGAGACAGCGACATGCTGCTCCAGCAGCGCCGTGCCCATGGCCTTCAGCGCCCCCCAGCCGCCGGCGGGTTCGTGATAGGGGCGAATGGTCTTGACGGTAGCCATACCGGTCTCCTGTCGCGGGCTTCGGAGAGCGGCCGGGCGAGGAGCCGGCCGGGAGTTGCCACACGTTGGAAGATCGGCAGGCAGCCCCGACGCCATTAGGGTCGAGGCTCACCTCCGGATAAATGATCCGCCGATATATCAGCGGCACACATACGTATTACCGGCGGACCGGTCCGATTTATTCACACGCCTCCTTGGTGTGAATAGCGGCCATCATCATGTTGGACGACGCGTTGGCCGATCCCGCCACCGCGTTTCCTCTCGCCTTGATGGGCGGCGAACAGATCCTCGCCGGCCCGCCTTACAGCGGCATCACCAAGTTCCGCCTCGTTGGCGAAAGCCGGATGTTCCACGAGAACTTCGGGGGCGGCGTCTGACCTCCCGCCCGCACGCCTTGGGCCGCGGCAGGCGCTGATCCGCAACCTGATCAAGCTGATCCGCGATAGTCAGGGAGACTTGCGCTTCGAAGCGGGCGAAGTGTCGATGGCCGGCATGGACATCGGCGCACCGGTTGTCGCCTATCGCGATGTCGATGGGGCGATCTGTGACAGGTCAGCAGCAAAAACGTCACCGCTAAGCGCAGCGTGGGCGCCGCCGCCACGTGATCCTGAGCTGCCAGGACCGCGCGGACGTCCGATGGAGACAGCGCGCGCTTGCGCGGCTCAACGCGACGATAGCGCTGGTGCGGATCCCGCTATGGCGGGATGGTCTGAAACCACCCTAGTTCACTCCCACTCGATGGTCCCCGGCGGCTTGGAGGTTACGTCGTAGACCACGCGGTTGACGCCCTTGACCTCGTTGACGATGCGGGTGGCGACGCGGCCGAGGAAGGCCATGTCGAAGGGGTAGAAATCCGCCGTCATGCCATCGACCGAGGTCACGGCGCGCAGGCCGACCACATAGTCATAGGTGCGGTAGTCGCCCATCACGCCGACGGTCTTCACCGGCAGGATCACGGCGAAGGCCTGCCAGATCTCCTCATAGAGGCCGTGGCGGCGGATCTCTTCGAGGTAGATCTCGTCAGCGAGACGCAGGATGTCGAGTTTCTCGCGGGTGATCTCGCCGGGGCAGCGAATGGCGAGGCCCGGCCCCGGGAAGGGGTGGCGGCCGACGAAGATGTCGGGCAGGCCGAGTTCGCGGCCGAGCGCGCGTACCTCGTCCTTGAACAATTCGCGCAGCGGCTCGACCAGCTGCATGTTCATGCGCGCGGGCAGGCCGCCAACATTGTGGTGGCTCTTGATGGTCACCGACGGGCCACCGGAGAAGCTCACGCTCTCGATCACGTCCGGGTAGAGCGTGCCCTGGGCCAGGAAGCCGGCGCCACCGATCTTCTTGGCCTCGTCCTCGAACACGTCGATGAACAGCTTGCCGATCGTCTTGCGCTTCACTTCCGGGTCGGTCACGCCTTCCAGCGCGCCGAGGAACATCTCGGAAGCGTCCACATGCACCAGCGGGATGTTGTAGGCGTCGCGGAACAGGGTGACGACCTTCTCGGCCTCACCGAGGCGC
Source organism: Ancylobacter sp. WKF20 (assembly GCF_029760895.1). Classification (NCBI taxonomy): domain Bacteria; kingdom Pseudomonadati; phylum Pseudomonadota; class Alphaproteobacteria; order Hyphomicrobiales; family Xanthobacteraceae; genus Ancylobacter; species Ancylobacter sp. WKF20. The sequence goes on along the minus strand of NZ_CP121679.1, from coordinate 450,549 downwards.
AACAGGCCGTGATCGACGAAGACGCAGGTGAGCTGGTCGCCGATCGCCTCGTGGATCAGCACCGCCGCGACGGACGAGTCCACGCCGCCCGACAGGCCGCAGATCACCCGTCCCTCGCCCACCTGCTCGCGGATGCGGCGGATGGCCTCCTCGCGGAACGCCTTCATGCTCCAGTCGGCGCGGGCGCCGGAGATCTTGCGCACGAAGTTGCGGATGAGCGCGGCGCCGTTCGGCGTGTGCATCACTTCCGGGTGGAACATGGTGGTGTAGATGCGGCGCTCTTCATTGACCGCCACCGCGCAGGGCGCGTTCTCGGAGGTGGCGACGACCTCGAAGCCCTCGGGCAGCTTCGTCACGCGGTCGCCATGGCTCATCCATACGGGATAGGAGCCGCCGACCTCCCACACGCCCTCATAGAGCGCGCTGGGCTTCTGCACCTTCACCTCGGCGCGGCCGAATTCGGCGGCATGGCCGCCTTCCACCGTGCCGCCGAGCTGCACGGCGCAGGTCTGCTGGCCGTAGCAGATGGCGAAGATCGGCACGCCGGCCTCGAAGGCTTCCTGCGGCGCGCGTGGGCTGTTCTCATCGAGCACCGAGGCCGGGCCGCCGGAGAAGATGATGCCCTTCGGCTTCACGCGGGTGAAGGCTTCCGCCGCGCTCTGGAAGGGCACGATCTCGGAATAGACCCCCTCCTCGCGCACGCGGCGGGCGATGAGCTGGGTGACCTGCGAACCGAAGTCGATGATGAGGATCGTGTCGTGCTCGGGCGTCGTCTCGGTCTGGCTCATGTCGGTCTCTATCAGCTCGTTCGGCAATCGTGGGTTCATATCCGGCTCAGGCGTCGCGCACCATGATGCTGACGAAGAAACCGTCGGTTCCGGTGCGGCGCGGCGTCAGCAGAATGCCTTCCGGCCGCATCAGCGCCGCCCCCGCCAGAGCAAGGCCGCGCTCGCCCAAAGCGAGCACGCTCTCGGCCGGCGGGATGACGCGGAAGGCCGGGTGGCGCGCGGTAAAGGCGCGGATCTGCGCGATGTTCTCTTCATCCAGCAGCGAGCAGGTGACGTAGGCGAGCCGCCCGCCCGGCTTCACGAAGGGGGCGGCGGCGTCGAGGATTTCCGCCTGCTCCTTGATGCGCTCGGCCAGCGCGCCCGGCCGCATCCGCCATTTGGCGTCGGGGTTGCGGCGCCAGGTGCCGGTGCCGGTGCAGGGCGCGTCGACGAGGACGAGGTCCATGCGGCCGACAAGATCGGCCAGCACGTCGCCGCGCTCCGGTCCGCGTCCCTTGGGCGAGCGGACCTGCACATTGTGGATGCCAGCGCGCTGGATGCGCTCATGGATCGGCGCGAGGCGGCGCAGATCGTCGTCATAGGCGTAGAGCTGGCCGGCATTGTCCATCAGCGCGGCGAGTTCCAGCGTCTTGCCGCCACCGCCGGCGCACAGGTCCAGCACCTGCCCGCCACGCGGCGGGGCGGCGAGGATAGCGGCGATCTGCGAGCCCTCGTCCTGAATCTCGACGAGGCCCTTGATATAGGCCGGCTCAGCGGTGAGCGGGGGCGCCTTGCCGTCCGCCTCCAGCGCGATGCGCAGGGTGAGCGGCGACCATGGGCCGGGCACCGGATTGAGGTGGGCGACCTGCTGCTGCGCCTTGTCGATGGTGCCCTTGAGCGAGTTGACGCGCAGGTCCAGCGGCGCGCGGTCGGCCAGCGCCGCGCCTTCCGCGTCACGTGCCTCGCCGAACACCGCCTCCAAAGAAGCATCCAGCCATTCCGGGTAGTCGCCGCGGACGAAGGCCGGCGCGTCGTCCAGCGTGGCTTCCGTGAGGCGCGCACGCTCGGCCTCGGTCAGCGGCGCGGGGGCAAAGCGCGCGCCGTCGCACAGCGCGCTGATGGCCTCGACATCGAGCCCACGGCCGAGCTTCATCATGCCGAGCGCGACGCCGCGCGGCGTCTCCTCGCCCAGCGTCTCGCCCATCAGATAGGCGCTGGAGGCGCGCCGGCGCAGCGCGTCGTAGACGAGGGAGGACAACGCGGCGCGGTCGCCGGAACCGGCGAAGCGGTGGGCGCGGCCCCAGTCCTTCAGCACGTCGGCGGCCGGGCGGCGTTCGGCCAGAATGGTGCCGATCACCTCGATAGCGGCGGATAGCCGGGCAGCCGGTGTCATGCGGTCTCCGTCAGGGCAGCGCGGGCGCGATCAGGATCGCCAGCGCGAAAAGGATCCACATCGCCGCCAGCACCACGACTCCGACCATGTAGGACGGAAAGCGCCAGCGCAGCTCATTGGTGGTGACATGTACCACCGCATGAACGATGCGGGAGAGGACGAACACCCAGGCGAGGACGACGAACACGCCATCGGCCTGCCGGGTAATGAGGGCAAGAGCCACCAGCGCGTAGAACAGCACGGGCAGCTCGAACTGGTTGCGAAAACAGTTGCTGGCCTGCCGCACCTCGGCCGGCCAGCCACTGTCGTCGATCATCACGCGCTCGCGCGCCACGCTGCCGGCCCGCACCGCCCGCAGCCGAACCGTTCCGAGGCGGAATAGCACGGCGAAGGTGAGCGCGATCTGCACGAAGACCGGCAGAAGGATGGCCTGGACGCTCACGCGCGGCACTCTCTCTCAGCGGGGCGCGAACGCTCCGGGAGGGCTCACGCCCCCGACGGGTAGTTCGGGCTCTCCCGGGTGATGATCACGTCATGCACGTGGCTCTCGCGCAGGCTGGCGCCGGAGATGCGGACGAACTTCGCCTTGGAGCGGAACTCCTCCAGCGTGCCGCCGCCGACATAGCCCATGGCGGCGCGCAGGCCGCCGGCGAGCTGGTGCAGCACGCCGCCGACCGGGCCCTTATAGGGCACCTGCCCCTCAATGCCTTCCGGCACGAGCTTCAGCGTGTCCTTCACCTCGGCCTGGAAGTAGCGGTCGGCGGAGCCGCGCGCCATGGCGCCCACCGAGCCCATGCCGCGATACGACTTATAGGACCGGCCCTGATAGAGGTAGACCTCGCCCGGGCTCTCATCCGTGCCGGCCAGCAGCGAGCCGATCATGGCGCATTCCGCGCCGGCGGCGAGCGCCTTGGCGAGATCGCCCGAGAACTTGATGCCGCCATCGGCGATCACCGGCGTGTCGTTCTTGCGACCGACTTCCACCGCGTCGAGGATGGCGGTGAGCTGGGGCACGCCGACGCCGGCGACGATGCGGGTGGTGCAGATCGAGCCCGGCCCGATGCCGACCTTGACCGCATCCGCGCCCGCGTCGATCAGCGCCTGGGTGCCCTCGCCCGTGGCGACATTGCCGGCGAGGATCTGCACCTTGTTGGAGAGCTGCTTGATGCGGCTCACCTGGTCCAGCACCTTGCGCGAATGGCCGTGCGCGGTGTCGACCACCACCAGATCGACGCCCGCCTCGACCAGCAGCTCGGCGCGGCGGAAGCCGTCCTCGCCCACCGTGGTGGCGGCGGCGACGCGCAGGCGACCCTGCTCGTCCTTGCAGGCGTTGGGGTTGGTGACGGCCTTTTCCATGTCCTTGACGGTGATGAGACCGACGCAGCGGCCTTCATCGTCCACCACCAGCAGCTTCTCGATGCGGTGCGTGTGCAAGAGGCGCTTGGCTTCGGCCTGCTCGACGCCCTCGCGCACGGTGATCAGCCGTTCCTTGGTCATCAGTTCGGCGATGGGCTGGTCGGGATTGGTGGCGAAGCGCACATCGCGGTTGGTGAGGATGCCCACCAGCTTGCCGCCGCGCCCGTTCGGGCCGCGCTCGACCACCGGAATGCCGGAGATGCTGTGGTTCTTCATGAGCGCCAGCGCGTCGGCCAGCGGCTGGTCGGGATGGATGGTGACCGGGTTCACCACCATGCCGCTCTCGTACTTCTTCACGAGGCGCACATGCTCGGCCTGCACCTCGGGCTCGAGGTTGCGGTGGATGACACCGAGACCGCCGGCCTGCGCCATGGCGATGGCGAGGCGCCACTCGGTCACCGTGTCCATGGCCGAGGACAGGATCGGGATGTTGAGCGAGATGGAGCGGGTGACGCGGGAGCGGATGTCCACCTGTCCGGGCATGACATCGGACAGACCCGGCTTCAGCAGCACATCGTCAAACGTAAGCGCTTCCCGCGCGAGGCCGTCGAAAACCGACATCGCCAACTCCCGTGTTGGGTGCCCGACGCGGGGCAGCGCGTCGGCCCTATGGATGAAAAATCGAAGGGAGCGGGATGGGCGCCGCTCTCTGACGAGTTGGCGCGGGCTCATACCATGGGCCGCACCGCTTTCCTAGGCACTTGCTCTGTGCGCCGTGCAATGCCGCCCCGCGTGACCGTGGCCTTGTGGACCGGGCGGCGAAACAGGCGGTCTGCACGGCTTTTCCCTGTCACCCTATCGTGATGGCCCGATGACGCGCCGTGAGCCCTCGCCGCGGCGCGTCGCGGGCGATATATGGCCCCAACGCCTTGAGTTCACGACCTTGAGTCCACGACCTTGAGTTTCGGCCCCGCCTGATCGGATTCCCCGTGCGCCCCGAACGTCTCGTCCCGCTGATCGTCGCCTGCGCCCTGTTCATGGAACAGCTTGATTCGACGGTGCTCGCCACCTCGCTGCCGGCCATCGCGAAAGATCTCAACGAAGACCCGATCGCGCTCAAGCTCGCCCTGACCTCCTATCTGCTCAGCCTCGCCGTGTTCATCCCGGCGAGCGGCTGGTTCGCCGACCGATTCGGCTCGCGCACCGTCTTTCGCGCGGCGATCATCGTCTTCACCATCGGCTCGCTGCTCTGCGGGCTCGCGCAGTCGCTGCCGGATTTCGTGATCTACCGCATCATCCAGGGGCTCGGCGGGGCGATGATGGTGCCGGTGGGGCGGCTCGTCATCTTGCGCACCGTGCCGAAGGAGGAGCTGGTTTCCGCGCTCGCCTGGCTCACCGTGCCGGCGCTGCTCGGGCCAGTGTTCGGCCCGCCACTCGGTGGCTTCATCACCACCTATTTCGACTGGCGCTACATCTTCTTCCTCAACATCCCCATCGGTATTGTCGGCGTCGCGCTGGCCTCGCGCTTCATCCCCGACATTCGCGAGGAGGATGTGCCGCCCTTCGATTTCCGGGGCATGATGCTCTCCGGCGTCGGCCTCGCCGGCCTCGTCTTCGGCTTCGCCCTGCTCGGCCAGCACGCGGTGGAGCCGCGCATCGCGCTCGCGGTCATTCTCGTCGGGGCGGTGGCGATGGCGTTCTACATCCGCCATGCCCGCCGCACCGAGCGGCCGATCCTCGACCTGAAACTGTTGCGCATCCCCACCTTCTTCGCCGGCGTGGTCGGCGCCTCGCTGTTCCGCATCGGCATCGGGGCGATGCCTTTCCTGCTGCCGCTGGTGCTTCAGCTCGGCTTCGGCCTGTCGCCCTTCGCCTCCGGGCTCATCACCTTCGTCTCGGCGGCGGGGGCGATGACGATGAAGTTCTCGGCCGCGCCGATCATCCGCGCCTTCGGCTTCCGCCGGGTGCTGATCGTCAACTGCTTCATCGCCTCGGCCTTCATCGCCGTAGCGGCGGCCTTCACCCCATCGACGCCGCATCTCGTCCTGATGGGGGCGCTGCTGCTCGGCGGCTTCTTCCGCTCGCTGCAATTCACCAGCACCAACGCCCTCTCCTATGCCGACGTGCCGACCGAGGCGATGAGCCGGGCGACCAGCTTCGCCAGCGTCGCCCAGCAGGTGGCGATCTCCACCGGCGTCGCGGTCGCCGCGCTGGTGATCGACGCCATGCGCGCCTTTCACGGGCGGATGCACCTCACCCTCGACGATTTCAGCGTCGCCTTCCTGGTGGTGGCCGGCATCGCCGTGTGCTCCGTGTTCTTCTTCATCCGCCTGCCCGCCAATGCCGGCGCCGAACTCGCCCAGCGCAAGGTCAAGCCCGCGCGGATGCCCGAGCCGCCCGGCGAGATGGGCAGCGCGGGGTGAGGGATTTGTCGGCGCGGTGCGGCTAGTCTGGCGCTCTACCGCCAGGATTCTGCCTGACCATGCCGATGCCGACCGCCCACCCCTACCCGTTCGACCCGACGCAGGGTTTTAGCCTGCGCGACCTCGCCGCGCTGCGCCCGCCGCCGCTGGCGCCGGGCTTCGATGCCTTCTGGCAGCCGCGCTATGAGCGGGCCCTTCGGCGCGACCCCGCCCCGCGCCTCACCCGCAACCCGCTGCGCCATGCCTATTGGACGGTGCATGACCTCGCCTACACCTCGACCGACGACTTTCCCATCGGCGGCTGGCTGCTGCTGCCGAAGCACGCGCCGGTGAAGCGCGGGATCATTGTCGGCCATGGCTATGGCGGGCGCGCCGGGCCGGATCTCGACCTGCCGCTGCGCGAGGCGGCGGTGCTGTTTCCCTGCCTGCGCGGCCTCTCGCGCAGCCGGCGCCCGCCGATCTCCGACGATCCCGCCTTCCATGTGCTCGATCATATCGACAAGCCCGAGCGCTACATTCTCGGCGGCTGCGTGGAGGATATCTGGCTCGCCGTCTCCGCCCTGCTTGCGCTCTACCCCGCGCTGGCCGGCCATATCGGCTATAGCGGCACCAGCTTCTCGGGCGGGCTTGGCGCGCTGGCGCTGGCCCTGGAGACGCGGATCGCCCGCGCGCATCTGAGCGTGCCGACCTTTGGCAACATGCCGCTCTGGCTCTCCTTGCCGAGCATTGGCAGCGCCGCCGCGGTGCAGGCCTATCAGGCCCGGCACGGTTCGGTGGTGGAGACGCTCGCTCTATTCGATTCCGCCAGCGCGGCGACGCGCATCACCATCCCGCTGATCACCGCCGTGGCGCGCTTCGATCCGGCGGTGGCGCCGCCCTGCCAGTTCTCGCTCGCCAATGCCGCCGCGACATCGAACCGCCATGAGACCGTCATTCTGGATGCGGGGCATGTCGATTATCCCGGCATGGGCGCGCAACAGGCGCTGCTCAAGGGCAAGCTGGGACGGTTTTTCGACACGACATGAAGCGGGATTACCGGCGCTGGTACAGTGAGCGGCTCGGCCGCGACATGGAATTGCTGATCTTCGGCCATGCGGGGGCGAAGGTGCTGATGTTCCCGACCCGCGAGGGCCGGTTCTTCGAATATGAGGATCTGCGCATCGTCGCCAGCCTCGCCGACAAGGTGCGGGCCGGCCATCTCCAGCTCTTCTGCATCGAGGGGCTGGCGCGCGAGAGCTTCTATGACACGACGCGCCCTCCGGCCGCGCGCATCGCCCGCCACGCGGCGCTGGAAGACTATGTGCTGCACGAGGTGATGCCGCTGATGGACGGGCTCAACCCGTCCGACTGCACCATCGCCATGGGGTGCAGCCTCGGCGCCTTTCAGGCCGCGAGCCTCGCCTTCCGCCACCCGCACCGCCTGCGCAAGCTGGTGGCCTTCTCAGGCCGCTACGACCTCACCCAGTCCGTGGAATGTTTTTCCGACCTGTTCGACGGCTATTACGACGACACCATCTATTTCCACACGCCGCTGCATTTCCTGCCGAACCTCGCCTGCCCATGGCGGCTGGAGAGCCTGCGCCGGCTCGACATCGTCATGACCATCGGCGACGCCGACCCCTTCCTCGACAATAATCTGCGCCTCAGCCGGCTCTTGGCGGAGAAGGGCGTCGATCACCGCCTGCACATCTGGACCGGCCGCGCCCACCGCGCCGGCGCCTGGCGACAGATGGCGCCGCTTTATGTGTGAGGGGGTGCCAATTTTGATTGGAGGACAAATATACTACTAACCAATATTTATTTTCTTAAGATAATAAAATCTATGACGACTACGAACCTTACCGTCTGTACGAGCGATTATATTCTTTTTCTCTAAATTATCCAGTATAATTTTTGTTTCTCGCCAATCTTTTGCAATAACAAGACCCGCATCTGTAACATTGACGTTACCTTGCTCAGCAAGATAATTTACGATCATCTTTTCATTTTCAGTTAAAGATGAAAATACATCAGGATCTATACCTGCTGCAGCCTCCGAGCGAACAAATTGCTTTCTATGCTGCACGTCGTTCTCTAGAGTCACCGTCACTCGATATGCGCTACCTGTCTTCTGAACAAATATAGGATCCGGCAGATGCGCCCCGCGCATACCCTCCCGCATACGCCGAGTCCCCTCAAAGGCGCATTGTACATATTCGAAGTAATACATACCCCACATTAGATTGGGATTACGGGGATTATGCGCTTCGAAAACAGTATCAGCGGTAGTCGGAGGCATGAAAGAGCCTGGAGATTCAATTACAATTTTATCCTCAAACATTTTCACAAAAATATTCATATGTCTTAGGTTATAAGAACGATGAACAACAGCGTTGACTAACGCCTCAAGCCACACATCCCTTGGATACTCGGGACTGGTTACAAATCGCCCATCGAGACCAAGTCTCGTAAAATTCCGTATTTGTGTTTCGATAAATCTTTCAGCCTCATGAATCTGAACAGGTAATGGCCCATCAAATATTCTATCAGCGACTGAATTAAGGCCTCTACCAAACCCTTCTTCGGTGCCATCGTAGCGCAACACGCGAATATAAGCGCCCGGCACAATGGCCCTGGAATCTTTTGCAAAAAGAAGGGCACACGCGAGATTAGGCTGAAACCCGTCAGCGCCTACCCTACCAAATTTGCTCAAAGATAATATATTCTCTATAGTATATCTCTGCGACAATTGCCGTTTTGCAATATATTTTGTACGATAATAGTCTAATAGCGTTAAATCAAATTCATCAGGGAATCGGAGATTGACCCTTTCCGACTCAACATCAATTTCACCTTTATTTAATCGAATCTCCCGCTTCTCGGTTTCTGTAAGGCGACGCTTCTCATCACCCTCTCTAATGTAAGCATTTCCGTCAGCCATCTCTACGAGTTTATCTGCGCGATAATAAACACGGAGAACCAATACGTAGTCTTTCTGCCCTTTGGCGTTTAGGACAGGCACCTTCTTGAACTCATGCCGCGCATCCGCACATAAACGGTGGATTTTTTCAAGCTCATTCATGTGCTTGATGTCGATTGCAGCGCAGCCAGAAATCAAGCCATTATTCTCGACACCTATGAACACAATACCGCCGTGCGGTTGCGTGTTGCCCCACATCGATAGGTAATCTGCAAGATCACTCTGGGACACCTGCGCTCGCTTCCGCTCGACGCGACTGTCCTCTTTGAACCGCTCGATGATCGCTTGGTCGCACGAGGCGAAGATATCATCGGGCGTCCAAAGCTGCGGTAACGTTGGCAGCGGCGCGTTGAAATCGAACTCTAGCTGCCCGTCAGCCGAGAGATCGTGAGAACCTGCTATCGACTTAGGATATTTTGACAATTGTTTTCAACAAGTTGCGCTGGATGACCGGATTATAGCGGCATGTTGATCCTCACGGAAGCCGTCAGGCAGCGTGAGGCCAAGCGGCATCCAGTGTGTAAAATCAAACGTCGGTCCTCATACCGGCCCCCTCACCCCCTAAACCCCGTCGCCACCACATAAAGCTCCGCGGAATCCGCGCGGCTGGCTTGGGGTTTGACGTGGCGGACCTGGGTGAAGTCGCGTTTAAGCTCTGTGAGCAGCGTGCCTTCGGTGCCACCCTGAAACACCTTGGCGATGAAGGCGCCGTCGGGGGCGAGCACCTGGCGGGCGAAGTCGATGGCGAGTTCGACGAGGCCGACAATGCGCAGATGATCGGTCGGGCGGTGGCCGGTGGTGTTGGCCGCCATGTCGGACATGACGAGATCAGCCGGGCCGCCGAGCATGGCCTTCAGCGCCTCGGGCGCGTCGTCTTTCAGGAAGTCCATCTGGGCGAAGTCGACGCCGGCAATGGGGTCGATCTCCAGAAGGTCGATGGCAATGATGCGCCCGCGCCCGTTCTCCAGCCCGATGCGCTTGGCCGCCACCTGGCTCCAGCCGCCCGGTGCGGCGCCAAGGTCCACCACCCGCATGCCCGGCCGGAGGATTTTTACCTTGTCGTCGATCTCGATCAGCTTGAAGGCGGCGCGCGAGCGCCAGCCCTCGCGCTTGGCGCGGGCGACATAGGGGTCGTTGAGCTGGCGCTGCAGCCATTTCTGCGAGGAGGAGGAGAGCTTGCGCGCCTTCTTGAGGCGCACTTTCAGCGGGCGCGCCTCGCCCCCCTTGCCCGGTGTCGGCTTGTCGATCACGTCTATGCTCCGGGGCTGTCGCGCCAGACGCCGTCGGCACGCATCAGTTCGACGAGAATGCCCTCGCGCAGGCCACGGTCGGCCACGCGCAGGCGATCACAGGGGAAGGCGCGGCGCACCGCTTCGAGAATGGCGCAGCCGGCGAGAACGAGGTCGGCCCGCTCCACGCCGATGCACGGGTTGGCCGCCCGCTCGGCGAAGGGCATGGCGAGCAGCCGGTCCACCACAACGCGCACCTGTTCGGCGCCGAGCCAGGTGCCGTCGACCTGCGAGCGGTCATAGCGCGGCAGGTCGAGATGCACGCCGGCGATGGTGGTCACCGTGCCGGAGGTGCCGAGCAAATGCAGCCTTCCGCAATTATGCGGGCCGACGGCGGCGACGAAGCCGTCGAGATGGGGGCGGAACTCCTGCACCATGGCCTCGAAATCATCAGGCGTGACCTTCACCCCGCCATGGCGCTCGGCCACGGTGACGACGCCGAGCGGCACCGACACCCAGGCGCGGATGATGGCGGCGGGCGGGCCACCGTCGCAGGTCTCCAGCCGGTCGAGCCAGACCACTTCCGTCGAGCCGCCGCCAATGTCGAACAGCACGGCGCCATCGGCATGGGTGTCGACCAGCGGCGTGCAGCCGGCGGCGGCAAGGCGCGCCTCGGTCTCGCGGTCGACGATCTCCAGATCCAGCCCGGTCTCGCGGGCGACGCGGGCGATGAACTCGGCGCCATTGGCCGCCGAGCGGCAGGCTTCCGTCGCGATCAGCCGGGCGCCGGCGATGCGGCGGGCGTTGATCTTGGAGGCGCAGACGGCGAGCGCGTCCACCGCGCGGCTCATCGCCGCCTCGCTGAGCCGGCCGGAGCCGATCAGCCCCTCGCCGAGCCGGACGATGCGCGAGAAGGCATCGACCACGCGGAAGCCCGAGGCGGTCGGCCGGGCGATCAGCAGGCGGCAGTTGTTGGTGCCGAGATCGAGCGCGGCGTAGCAGGAATCGGAAAAGCGCCCGCGCGGACCTTCGCCCGGCCGGTGGTGGGAGCTGTGATGCGGGCTGTGGGGGCCACCATGCGGGCGCGGCGGGCCGCCGCCCTCGCCGCGCGGGCGTGCCTCGTCGCGGCCACGATCATCCCGGCCGCGATGCGCGTCGCGCGGGCGGGGATCGTCGCGGCGGAGCCCCGTTTCCGGGGCAAGGTTCTGCCGCGCACGCCCGGCCTCGCCGCGCCCGGTCTCAGGGCATGGCGGATCGGTGCGCGACGACCTCTCGGCCGGCGCGAGGCCGGCCTGCGTCTGGGTCTCGTCGACCATTTTGATTCCCCGGCCGAAGCCGTCGGCCGCGCGCCGCAGGGGCGGCGCAGCGGCCATCTGTTCACATGTTAGGTGAAATGTAGCATTCGGCCGCGCTTGCGCAAACGGCTTCCTGCCCGCCCGGCGCCGGGGAACGCTCCGGGAGGGTCAGATCGCTGAGCCGGCGGGGCCGGATCAGCCCGCGGCGGCCATGGACAGCGAGCGGTTGAAGCGCAGCGCCAGCAGGGTGCAGATCGCACCGGAGAGCAGATAGGCGCCCGAGGCGATCAGCCCGAGATGGCTGGAGATCACCAGCGCCGCCAGCGGGGCGAAGCCCGCGCCGAACAGCCAGGCGAGATCGTTGGTCAGCGCTGAGGCGGTGTAGCGGTACTTGCGCTGGAAGTTCGAGGCGACGACGCCCGAGGACTGGCCGAAGGACACGCCGAGCAGGATGAAGGCGAGGATCATGTAGAGCGACTCGCCCACCACGCCGCCGGCGAGCAGCTGCGGCGCAAAGCCCGAGAACACCGCGATCGCCACCGCCGAGCCGCCGAGCAGCGTGCGCCGGCCCACCTTGTCGGCGATCATGCCCGAGGCGAACACCGCCGCGAGGCCGAAGAACGCCGCCACCGCCTCGATCAGCAGGAAGCGCGTCGGCGCTTCCGAGGTGAACAGGAACACCCAGGAGAGCGGGAACACGGTGACCATGTGGAACAGCGCGAAGGTCGCCAGCGGAGCGAAGGCACCGATGAGGATGCCGCGCCCTTCCAGGCGGATGGTCTCGGTGATCTTCTGCGGCTCAAGGTCGCCGCTCTCGAACAGCTTCACATATTCCGGCGTCACCGCCATGCGCAGGCGGGCGAACAGCGCGACGACGTTGATCGCGAAGGCGACGAAGAACGGGTAGCGCCAGCCCCACTCGAAGAAGTCGGCGGCTGAGAGATTGCCGAGGAAGAAGGCGAACAGCGCGCTGGCGATGATGAGGCCGATCGGCGCGCCAAGCTGCGGCAGCATGGCGTACCAGCCGGTGCGCCCTTCCGGCGCGCGCATCGCGAGGAGCGGCGCGAGGCCGTCCCAGGTGCCGCCCCAGGCGAGGCCCTGGCCGATGCGCAGCACCGCCAGCAGCCAGATCACCGAGCTGCCGATCGTGTCATAGGACGGCAGGAAGGCGATCAGCACCGTCGAGGTGCCCAGCAGGAACAGCGCCAGCGCCAGCTTGGCGCCGCGGCCGTGCCGGCGGTCAATGGTCATGAACAGCGCGGTGCCGAACGGGCGCGCGATGAACGCAAGCGCGAAGATCGCGAAGGAATAGATCGTCCCGGTGAGCGCATCGACGAAGGGGAAGACCAGCTTCGGAAACACCACGACAGACGCGATGGCGTAAACGAAGAAGTCGAAGAACTCGGACGCGCGGCCGATAACGACGCCAACGGCGATCTCGCCGGGGCGGACCTCACCGTCATGGGCATTGATCTGCCGGGCATCCTGCTCAACCGTGGTGGTCGGACTCGTCATAGTTCTTCACCGAAACTTGAATAGATTTAACTTATACTCTGGCACCACGTCCGGCCTTTCGCCATCGCACGGCACCGTTATCATCCTTCCCGAAAAGCCGGGATGCGACACTTCGACATTGCACATTATGCTTGATATTGGAATTGCTGCGATGCAGCTATTGGGCCGCAAATGGCCACTTCATAGGTTTACATTCCGTTGCGTTGGCTTCGTCTCATAGCACTGGTGCCGCTGGCCGCCTCATTGGCCGGCTGCAATTTCGTCGTACTGGCGCCCACCGGCGATATCGCTGCGCAGCAGCGTGATCTACTGGTGGTCTCCACGCTGTTGATGCTGCTCATCATTATTCCGGTGATGGCGCTGACGGTGTTCTTTGCCTGGAAGTACCGGGCCTCGAATACCAAGGCGACCTATGAGCCTGAATGGAGCCACTCCACGCAGATGGAGCTGGTGATCTGGTCGGCGCCGCTGCTCATCATCATCTGCCTGGGCGCGCTCACCTGGATGGGCACGCATCTGCTCGACCCCTACCGCCCGCTGGACCGGATCGCCGCCGACACCGTGGTGCCGGCCGAGACCAAGCCGCTGGAAGTGCAGGTCGTCGCGCTCGACTGGAAGTGGCTGTTCATCTACCCCGAGCAGGGCATCGCCACGATCAACGAACTGGCCGTGCCGGTTGATCGCCCGATCCATTTCAAGATCACCTCCTCGGCGGTGATGAACGCCTTCTACGTGCCGACGCTGGCGGGCATGATCTACGCCATGCCGGGCATGCAGACGCAGCTTCACGCCGTCGCCAACAGCCCCGTCACCTCGCGCGGCTTCTCCGCCAACTACAGCGGCGCCGGCTTCTCCAAGATGCATTTCGGCTTCGAGGCGACCGACGAGGCGGCCTTCGAGAGCTGGGTCGCCAAGGCGAAGGCCAGCACCGGCGCGCTCAACCGCCAAGCCTATCTCGACATCGAGAAGCCGAGCGAGGCGGTGCCCGTCACCTATTTCGGCACGGTCGACGCCGATCTCTACGACGCCATCCTCAATATGTGCGTCGACCCCGGCAAGATGTGCCAGAGCGAGATGATGGCGCTCGACGCGCGCGGCGGCCTTGGCCTTGCCAGCGTGAACAACGTCGTGCCGCGCACCGTCGTCACCGCCAAGGCGAGCCGTGGCGGCACCGTGTTCGGCGGCGCCCCGACCTATGTGGTGGGCGTGTGCACGCCGGAGGAACTCGCCGCGCTGCTGCCGCTCACCGCCGTGCCCGCGCGCACCCCGCTGAAGGATCCGCGCCCCGTCACGGGCGTCGGCCTGCCCCTTCCGTCGCTGTCCTCGGGCGAGAGCCCGGCGGATCTCTCGCCGAACGCGCTTGTCCGCGGTCCGCGCCGACTCTCCAACTCCTGACCGGCCCATGACCCAGTCCCCGCTTATCGAGCCCAATTTCCTCCTGGGGCGCCTGAACCTTCAGGCGATCCCCTATCACGAGCCGATTCTGGTCGTGACCTTCATCGTGGTGGCCATTGGCGGCCTCGCGGTGCTGGGCGCGCTGACCTATTTCCGGCTGTGGGGCTATCTCTGGAAGGAGTGGTTCACCAGCGTGGACCACAAGAAGATCGGCATCATGTACATGGTGCTGGGCATCATCATGCTGCTGCGCGGCTTCGCCGACGCCATCATGATGCGCATCCAGCAGGCCTGGGCCTTCGGTGGCTCGGAGGGCTACCTGCCCGCCCACCATTACGACCAGGTGTTCACCGCCCATGGCGTGATCATGATCTTCTTCGTGGCCATGCCGATGGTCACGGGCTTCATGAACTATGTCGTGCCGCTGCAGATCGGCGCGCGTGACGTGTCCTTCCCCTTCCTGAACAATTTCTCGTTCTGGATGACGGTGTCGGGCGCCGTGCTGGTGATGACCTCGCTGTTCGTCGGCGAGTTCGCGCAGACCGGCTGGCTGGCCTATCCCCCGCTCTCGGGCATCGGCTACAGCCCCTATGTCGGCGTCGACTATTACATCTGGGCGCTGCAGATCGCGGGTGTCGGCACAACCTTGTCGGGCATCAACCTCATCTGCACCATCGTGAAGATGCGCTGCCCCGGCATGACCATGATGAAGATGCCGATCTTCACCTGGACCTCGCTGTGCACCAACGTGCTGATCGTCGCCACCTTCCCGGTGCTGACCGCCGTTCTCGCGCTGCTCTCGGCTGACCGCTATATCGGCACCAACTTCTTCACGTCCGATCTCGGCGGCAACCCGATGATGTACGTGAACCTGATCTGGATCTGGGGCCACCCGGAGGTCTACATCCTGATCCTGCCGGCCTTCGGCATCTTCTCGGAAGTCACCTCGGCCTTTTCCGGCAAGCGCCTGTTCGGCTACACCTCGATGGTCTACGCCACCATCGTCATCACCATCCTGTCCTACCTGGTGTGGCTGCACCACTTCTTCACGATGGGCTCGGGCGCCAGCGTGAACTCCTTCTTCGGCATCACCACGATGATCATCTCGATCCCAACGGGCGCGAAGATGTTCAACTGGCTGTTCACGATGTATCGCGGCCGCATCCGCTTCGAACTGCCGATGATGTACACCATCGCCTTCATGCTGATCTTCGTGATCGGCGGCATGACGGGCGTGCTGCTGGCGGTGCCGCCGGCCGACTTCGTGCTGCACAACTCGCTGTTCCTGATCGCGCATTTCCACAACGTCATCATTGGCGGCGTGCTGTTCGGCCTGTTCGCCGGCATCGCCTTCTGGTGGCCCAAGGCGTTCGGCTTCCGGCTGGCGCCGTTCTGGGGCAAGGTGTCGTTCTGGTTCTGGGTGGTGGGCTTCTTCTTCGCCTTCATGCCGCTCTACGTGCTCGGCCTGATGGGCGTGACCCGCCGCCTGCGCGTCTTCGACGACCCGTCGCTGCACATCTGGTTCATCATCGCGGCCTTCGGCGCCTTCCTCATCGCCTGCGGTATCGGCTCCTTCCTGCTGCAGATCGCCGTCTCGATCTGGAAGCGCGAGGAACTGCGCGACACCACCGGCGACCCGTGGAACGCGCGCACGCTGGAATGGGCGACCTCCTCGCCCCCGCCGGCCTACAATTTCGCCTTCACCCCCGTGGTGCATGACCTCGACGCGTGGTGGGACATGAAGCAGCGCGGCTATGTGCGTCCGCTGACCGGCTTCAAGCCGATCCACATGCCCCGCTACACGGGCACCGGCCCGATCCTCGCCGCCATCAGCTACGTGCTCGGTTTCGCGCTGATCTGGTACATCTGGTGGCTCGCCGCGCTGGCCTTCGTGGCGCTGATCGGCACCGCCATCCACCACACCTTCAACTACAACCGCGACTTCGACATTCCCGCTGACGAGGTCACCCGTACCGAGGACGAGCGCACCCGGCTGCTCGGCGCGCAGGCGAAGTGATGAGCACGGCAACCACCACGACCGACACGCCCGTCTTCTACGAGGTCGACGAGCACCCGCACCCGGAAGGCCACAGCACCGCGCTGGGCTTCTGGATCTATCTGATGAGCGACTGTCTCATCTTCGCCGTGCTGTTCGCGGTCTTCGCGGTGCTCGGCGGCAATTACGCGGCGGGCCCCGGCCCGCGCGACCTGTTCGACCTCAACCTCGTCGCGCTCAACACCGCGATGCTGCTGTTCTCCTCCATCACCTATGGCTTCGCCATGCTGACGATGGAGAAGAACCGGGTGCAGGCGACGCTGCTCTGGCTGCTGGTGACGCTGGCCTTCGGCTTCGCCTTCCTCGGCATCGAGCTCTACGAGTTCCATCACCTGATCGAAGAGGGCGCCACGCCCCAGCGCAGCGCCTTCCTGTCGGCCTTCTTCATCCTGGTCGGCACGCACGGCCTGCACGTCACCTTTGGCAGCCTCTGGCTGATCACGCTGATGGTGCAGGTCACCAAGCACGGCCTGATCCCGGCCAATAAGCGCCGGCTGATGTGCCTGTCGATGTTCTGGCACTTCCTGGACGTCATCTGGATCGGCGTCTTCACCTTCGTCTATCTCATGGGAGTTCTGCGATGAGCGCGACGACCCCCTCCCCCGCTCATCACGGCGACGCGCACGGCCACGGTCACGATGACCACGCCGAGGGCAGCCACGGCTCCCTGCGCAGCTATGTCACCGGCTTCGTGCTGTCGGTCATCCTCACCGCCATCCCGTTCTGGCTGGTGATGAGCGGCGTGCTCGGCAGCGCGGCGCTGACCGGCTTCGTCATCATGGGCTTCGCGGTGGTGCAGATCGTGGTCCACATGATCTACTTCCTGCACATGGACTTCCGCATCGAGGGCGGCTGGAGCATGCTCTCGCTGCTGTTCACCCTGATCGTGGTGGTGATCATGCTCTCCGGCTCGGTGTGGGTGATGTACCACCTCAACACCAACATGATGCCGGGCATGCACGACATGAGGAAGATGCCGTGAGCGCGTCTCGGGTGCCCCACGGGGCGCCCGAGGACGACCCGGATAGGGATGGGGCGCCGCTGGCGCCTCACCGCTCCCGCCTTGCACATATCGGCCTGATCGTCCTCCTCATCGGCCTGACTGGCGGCTTCACCGGCCTCGGAATCTGGCAGGTCCAGCGCCTGTTCTGGAAGCTCGACCTGATCGCCCAGGTGGACGGCCGCATCCACGCCGCCCCCGTCCCCGCGCCGGCCACCGCCTCCCCGGACGACGCCTATCGCCGGGTACGGATTGAGGGCGAATTTCTCAATGATCGCGAGACCTTAGTGCAGGCCGTCACCGAGCTCGGCGGCGGCTTCTGGGTGCTTACGCCGCTGGTGATGGCGGATGGGCGGACCGTGCTGGTCAATCGCGGCTTCGTCCCGCCCGAGCGCCGTGAGCCCGCGACCCGATCGGTCGGGCAGATCGCCGGCCCGACGCAAGTCATTGGCCTCATTCGCCTTTCCGAGCCCGGCGGCGGTTTCCTGCGCAGCAATGACCCGGCCGGCGACCGCTGGTACTCGCGCGATGTCGCCGCGATCGCGCAGGCGCGCCAACTCGTTGATGCCGCGCCCTATTTCGTCGATGCCGAGGCGTCACAGGGCCCGCAGGGCGCCCCCGTCGGCGGGCTCACCGTGGTGCGCTTCACCAACAACCACCTGGTCTACGCCCTCACCTGGTTCGGCCTTGCCCTCATGAGCCTCGCCGCCGCCATCTGGCTCCGGCGGCGCCGTTAAATACCCTGTTTTCAACGACTTACGTCGGACACGAAAAAACGATGAGCGGGGACGCGCGGCGCATCTTGCCGCGCCGAGTCCCCTGCCTACATCTGCCCCGGGCCGCAAATGACCCTGTGGAGTGTATGATGTCGTCGCGTTTCGTCCGTTTCGATCCGGAAACCGTCGCCCTGCTGAGCCGCTGCATGACGCGCGCCGAAAGCGAGGCCGGTACATTCGGCCCGCAGGACGATTCGCAGGACCGCCGCACCCGCCTCGCCGCCGCGCTGATCGAAGCCGCCAGCCAGGGTGAGAAGGACGAGGAGCGGCTGGTCGATTTCGCCCTGCGCGTCCTGCCCGCCTATCGCGGCAGCGCCTTCATGCGGATGTGAGGCGGCAGATGGGCGTCAGCCGGCGGCGTTCAAAACACCGCAATCTCGCCGCTCCGCGCGCGATGCGGGCATTGTTCCGCGCCGGGAAGATAAGGTAGGCTTGCGCCATGACCTCCGCGATCGCCCTGCTTGATTTCGGCATCGACCCGCGCCTGATCTACGGCGCGATCTGGCTTGTCGCCATGATCGGCATGAGCGTCGTTGTGCTGTTCGGGTTTGGCGACTAGACGCACGCCGAAGCAGCAACGCGCCTGCGGCGCAGGCCGCTGAAATCGTTAAACTTGATATTTCCGGAATGTGGAGTGGCTGGGGGACCTGGATTCGAACCAGGACTAACGGAGTCAGAGTCCGCAGTTCTACCGTTAAACTATCCCCCACCGAAGCGCCCTGAGGCGCTTTTCGGGGCCGGGCCGGTGAAACCCGCATCGGCGGGAAACGTGGCTCGGCGGCAGTGGCGCGGTCTATAGCGCCTCCTGCGGGCTCGGTCTACCCCCCTTTCGCCGCCGCCGTCACGCTTTCCACTGCTGAGCGCGCGATCACCTTCTGCTCCCTCATTCCGGCGCTCCTCGGCCGGGAGCACCGAAAAGCCCCCGCGCCTGAGGCATGACTGAAAAGCAGGCGCAGGGTGCACATTGCGCATAGGAGCAGCGTTTAAAGGTATTATTACACCCTTATCGCGCCGTTCAGGCACCCCGCTCCCCTCCGAGACCGAAAAGCCTTGCCGAAAGCTTGCACCTATCCATGCGTGAGCCTCAGTGCTGTCATGCAGCATAATGACTTTTGCGGCGCACCAATCGGTCTATATTCACTGGCATACAGAATGCCTTGAGAGACATGGAGAGCTCAGATGAGCACTTTTTCGCTGACCCACCGCACCACCCCGGACTTCTCGCGCTTCTTTGAGGGCGTCGCTGCTTTCTTCGAGGCCGTCGGTGAAGGCCGCCGCATCGCCCAGCGTTACGAGACCCTGTCGCGCCTGTCCGACGCCGCTCTGGCCGCCCGTGGCCTGACCCGCGCCGACATTGCCCGCGTCGCCGTCAACGGCCGCTGAGACGACCGGCCGAAAGGCTTGAGGCCTCCTCCGGCCCGCGAATGCGCAGAACGACGCTGTCGGAAGCCCCCACAGCGTCCATGACGGTGAGACGGACAAAACCAGAGCCCGCCGGCTGCCAGAAATAGGTAGCTGCGCCTGCCGGTCCGCCTCCCGCGAGAACCGCCGGCACACCGTCGATCAGCACGGTGAGCCCGCCACTGCCGCCGTTGACCTTCAGCGGCAACGCCTCCCCCTCCCCGCGCTCAAGCGACGCGCCGTCGGGCGGGAAGGCAATCCTTGGACCCTCCGCTGACGCCAGCTGCCCCGCGTTCCGGCCGAAATGCCGGAGCGGCGGCGGCAGCTCTGCGTTCCGCGCGACGATGGCGCCGCGCGGCGCCGCCCGCAGCGGCGCGGGCTGGCTCACCAGCCGGGAGAACGCCTCGAACAGGATGGGCGCTGCGGCCTCGCGGCCGATCATGCCCGGCACGGGCTGGCCGTCCGGCCGCCCGACCCAGACCGCGATGGTGCGCCGTCCGTCGAACCCCACCGCCCAGGCATCGCGATAGCCATAGGATGTGCCGGTCTTGAAGGCGATCCGCCCGGCCCGCTCATTTTTTGGCGCGGGCGTGCCGGCGAGCGCATCGGCGAGATACCAGGCGGCCACCTCGCTCATCAGCCGCGGCGCCTCCCCCGCCCCGGTCACGCCCTCGTCCAGCCGGGCGCGCAGATGATGCGGCGCGCCGCCATTGGCGACGCCGGCATAGAGCCCGGCTAGCGCCTCAAGGCTCATGCCGACACCGCCGAGCCCGACTGCCAGGCCCGCCACCTCGCCCGCCGGCAGATGAAGGCCAAAGCCGGCCGAGCCCAGCCGGGCGGCGAGGCGCTGTGGCCCCACCGCCTCCAGCAGCACGACAGCCGGCACGTTGAGCGACAGTTGAAGGGCCTGCCGCACCGGCACCGTGCCCTGATAGTCGCGGTCGAAATTGCGCGGCCGATAGGCGCCAAAGCGCACCGGCCGGTCCTCGATCAGCGTATCGGGATGGGCAACGCCATCCTCGAAGGCGAGGCCGTAAATGAAGGGCTTCAGCGTCGAGCCGGGCGAGCGAATGGCGTGGGTGAGATCCACCGCCCCCGCGCGGCCCGCATCGAGCGGATCGCCGCCGGAGACTCGCGCCAGCACCTCGCCGCTCGCATTGTCCACCATCACCAGCGCCAGCGAGACCTTCGGACCGAGCGTGCGAAGCCGCTCGCCGGCCAGCTCCTTCAGCCGCGCCTGCGCCGGCGCGTCGATGGCGAGGCGATGGCGCGCCTGGGCGGGCCGCTCGGCGCGTGCCGCCTCGGCCGCATGGGCGGCCAGCATCGGCATGGCCTGCCGCTGCGCGGGGATCGGCGCGCGCTGGGCAAAGGCGATCTCGGCCGCGCCGTACAGCCCCGTCTCCTCCAGCCGCGCCAGCACCTGCGCGCGGGCTCGCTCGGCGCCGGCGGGATTACGGTCCGGCCGGCGGGCTTCCGGCGCCTGCGGCAGGGCGACCAGAAGCGCGGCCTCGGCCAGCGTAAGCCGGCGCGGCTCCTTGCCGAAATAGGCGAGGCTCGCCGCGCGCACGCCCTCAATATTGCCGCCGAAGGGCGCGAGGGCGAGATAGAGCGCGAGGATCTCGCGCTTCGACAGCCGCGCTTCAAGCTCGATAGCGCGCTTCATCTGGCGCCATTTGGCGGCAAGGCTGCGCTCGGCGCGCGGCTCCATCAGCCGGGCGACCTGCATGGTCAGCGTAGAGCCGCCGGAGACGATGCGCCCGCCGAGCAGCATCTGCCCGGCGGCGCGGATGAGCGCCAGCGGGTCGACGCCGACATGCTGGTAGAAGCGCCGGTCCTCATAGGCGACGAGCATGTCGAGATAGCGCCGGTCGACATCGCCGGGCATCGCGGCCAGCCGCCAGCGGCCGTCCGGCAGGGCGAAGGGGCGCAGAAGCCGCCACTCGCGGTCCAGCACCTCCACGGAGGTCGCGATTGACGCCACCGGAGGCGCCGCCGCCCGCACGCCGACCACCCAGGCATAGGTGCCGCCAGACAGCAGGATCCCGCCGAGCAGGGCAATGCCCGCCCCGCGCGCCAGCCGACGTCGGACGGCGCACCTCATCACCGTGCCGCCCCCGTCACCTCGACCTTGCCGGGCTCGGTGCGGGCATAGCGGCCCGGCCGGTACATGTCCTCGACGATGGCCGGCGGGTGGGCATAGCTGCCGGGCGAGACGGCGCGCACTATATAGGCGACGCGCAGGCTCTGCGGTTCCTCGCCTTCCTGCGTCAGGTCGAAGGCAGCGGCGAAGAAGGCGTCGCGGAACTCGGTATGGGCGGGGTCCGAGGTCTCGCCGATCCAGGCGAGCGTGCCGGTGTCGGCGCCAACGGCGAGGGCCGGATTGTCGATCTCGAAACCGGCCGGCAGATAATCCACCAGCAGCACATGGCTCGGCGCCGCCTCATCCTCGCTCGCATCCAGTACCACGACGAGCCTTGTGTTCTGCGCCACCTTGGCCGGGTCCACCGGCGTGCCGTCCAGCGTGAAATAGCTACGGGTGAGCGCGAAACCCTCGGCCGAGGCGGACTCGGGGGTCGCGGGCGGGCCGTCGATGGACACCGCGACATCAAGCGGCGCCGTGCCGCGATTGGTCAGCTTGATCGGCGTCGCCAGCTCGGCCGGGGTGAGCGTGCGCTCATAGATGCCGCTGGTGAGGCGCCCATCGACCTCCACCGCCAGCCCCTTGCCCTCGCGCGCGGCGCGGGCGGCGAGCAGCAGCCAGGCATCTTCCTGCGTCGAGGTCGGCCCGGCATCGACGAAGGCGGTGGCGAGCCGGGACCGCGCGGTGCGCGCCGTGCCGGTGAAGCCGGCTTCCGAGGCCAGCGTCGCCACGCCCGCCGCGTCGCGCAGGATCGAGCCGAAATCGGCGCGCCCGGAGGTCAGCGTCTCCGGCGCGTCCGGCAGCAGTTCCAGCGCCGCCCCGAACACCCGCTCGGCGCGGGTCTTGTCGCCGAGCATGGCGAGCGCCGCGCCAATCTGGCCGCGCGCCAGCGGGCTCTGTACGTCCTCGAGCTTGGCATCGGCGACGTAGCGCAGATCGCCGAGCGGGGCACGGCCATTGCGGGCGAGCACATAGATGGCATAGGCGGTGCCGTCATCGGTCGCGCCCTCGCTGGCATAGGCCACCGCGTTGCGCAGCCGGTCGAGCGCCATGGTGAAGGGCTGCTCCGGCACCTTGTGGCCCTTTTCGCGGGCACGGGTGAGGAAGTCGCTGACATAGGCGTCAAGCCAGAGGTCATTGCCGCCCGCGCTCCACAGGCCGAAGGAACCGTCCGAGCCCTGCCGGGCGATCAGCCGGGCGATGGCGTCGCGGATGGTTTCCGCCGGGTCCTTCAGGCGGAACCGCTCGGCCGTGCCGAAATCGCTGAGATAGAGCAGCGGGAGGGCGCGGCTGGTGAGCTGTTCGGAGCAGGCGAAGGGGTAGCGGTCGAGCGCGCCGAGCAGCGCGGGCACGTCGAGCGCCGGGTCGGGTCCGGCGAAGACGGTGACGCCGCCCGTGCCCGGCACGAGATCGGCCACGAGATCGCGGCTCAGCGTCAGCGAAGCGCCGGGCGCGATGGCCTCCACCGTCCGGCGCGAGATCGCCGGATAGGCCGGGCGCACATTCAGCCGGTAGTCGCGGGTAACGCTGAGGCCGCCGGGACCGGAAAGCCGCAGCGACAGCTTCGCCTCGCCAATCCCCGTGCCGTTCAGCGCGACATTGAAGGCCTGCCGCGCGCCCTTGGCGAGCGGGATGGTCTTGGGCGCGCTCGGCACCGTGATCGGGCCTTCCGTCACCACATCGAGCGCATAGTCGCCGGCCTCGCCATCGACATTGGCCAAGGCGAGATTGAGCGTCGAGCGGTCACCGGCGGCGAGGAAGCGCGGCAGCGTCGCGGTGAGCACCACCGGGTCGCGGATGATGACATCGGCCGAGGCATGGCCGACGGCAGCCGCGGACCACGCCACCGCCATCAGCCGGCCCGTGCCGTCAAAGGGGGGAATGGCGAAGTCGATGGTGCCGCGCCCTTCCGCGTCCAGCTTCACCGGGCCGGCGAACAGAGCGAGCGGCGGCTGTGTCGGCGGCTCGGCCTGAAGGCCCGCGTCCATCGCGTCGCCACCGGCGCGCAGGCGGCCGCGCGAACCAAGCATGCCGTCGATCAACTGGCCGTAGAAGTCGCGCACCTCCGTGCCCAGCGCGCGCTGGCCGAGATAGAAGCCATCCGGGTCCGGCGCCTCGAAGCGGGTGAGGTTGAGAATGCCGACATCGACCAGCGCCAGCGTGACGAAGGCTTCGCCGTTCCCGGCCCCGGCGACGGTGACGGGAACCGAGAGCGTCGTCTCCGGCCGCACCAGCGTCGGGGCGTCGAGCTTCACCTCCAGCCGGCGCGCGGACTGGTCGACGCCGAACCAGGCAAGGCCGATGGCCCGGCCGGGGTTGCGGCCGGCCGCCACATCGAGCGGGCGGTGCAGGAAGGCGAGCGCATAAGCGCCCGGTCCCCAGCCCGCCGCGACGGGGAAGTCCACCGTGCTGGCGCCGGCCGGCACGTCGAGCGTCTTCGCGGCGAAGACGCCGTCGCCGACGATCAGCACGGTGGCGGAACCGGCATGGCGGCTCGCGAGGTTCACCTTCAGCGTCTCGCCAGCGGCGTACTGCTTCTTGTCGAGACTAACCTCCAGCCTGTCCGGCGCGTCGGCCGTCGCCCCGCCGCCCCAGCCGGCCTCGAAGGGCACGGCGGTGACGAGGCTGCCATCGCTCACTTCCAGCCGGTAGCGGCCCCAGCCGACCGGCACGTCGAGCCGCGCCGGTGCGCTGCCGAGATCGAGCTTGCCATCGGCCACCTTGGCGACCGACTGCACCGGCTCGAAATCCCAACTGCCGCCCAGGCGATACCATTGATAGCGGGTCTCGATGCGGTAGAGCGCCCAGCTCGCGCCGGGCCTCGCCACAGAGGCGCCCGCCGCATCAAAGGCCTGCACCTCGAAGCTCGCATTGGCGTTCTCGCCCGGCCCGCTCGGCCCGAAAAGAGGCTTCACGCCCAAAACCAGCGGCGCCGGCTCGACCGGAATCACCAGCGAGCGGCGCACCGCGCGCCCGCCGCCTTCCTCCAGGCTGACGAAGATTTCCGCCTCCAGCGGACGGGCGGTTGGCGGCAGGGTCGGCAGCAGGGCGGAGAGCCGCGCCTTGCCGGCGGCATCGGTGGTGGCGAGGTCCGGCAGCGCCGCGCGCACCGGCGCGAAGCCGTCATCGGGGCGGCCGAACTGCCAGCCCGGCAGGTTCGGGCGCTCCTTGGCGACGCGCACCTCGATCTCGCCGGCGATTTCCAGCCCGGCGGCCGGGGGGCCGAACAGCCAGCGCCCGCTGGCATCCACCGTCACCGGCGTTTTTGGGGCGATGCGGGTCGTGGTGCTGGAGAGGTCGAGCGCCAGCCGCTCCGGCACATAGTCTTCGAGCAGGAACGTCGTCTCGCCCACGGGCTTGCCGCGCGGGTCGACATAGGCCTCGATCCGCCACACCCCGGTCATCGCGCCGCTCATCAGCGGGAAGACGACCGCGCGCCCGCCGGCGCCGGCATCCTCGGCGACGACGCGGCGCTCCTCGACACCATCGGGCCGCTTGAGCATGAGCGTCAGCGGCACGCCAGCCACCGCCTCCACCTGCGGGTTACGCAGCAGCGCGGTGAGATGCACCTCCTCGCCGGAGCGGTAGACCCCGCGCTCGGTGGTGAGGAAGGCGTCCATCTTGTCCGGCGCCGCCCGGCCACCGACGCCGCGATCGGTGAGATCGAAGGCCTGATCTTCCAGCGACAGGAAGGCGTAGTCGCCATCCTTGGCGCGGGCGACAAGCACGGCCGGGGCGAAACCGTCAGTGCCACGCATCACGCCCGGCGCGAAGGCGGCGCCGCCAGTGGCGTCGGTGGTCGCGGTCGCCAGCACCTCGTTGGACTTGGCGAGCAGGCGCAGCTCGACATCGGCCAGCGGCTGGGCGGTGCCGAGCGCGCGCACCATCACGGTGAGGCCGGTCGAGCCGGACAGCGCGGTCATGCCGAGATCGGAGACGACGAACCACTGCGTCGCCCTCGTACCCCATTCGTCGCTCGGGTCGGCGGCGGAACCGGCCGGGCGGGCGGCGAGCACATAGACGCCGGGCGCCAGCGTCGGCGCGGCCTCATCCACCGGGAAGGCGGTGGTGACGTCCTCATTGAGCGGCGACGCGGTCTCCAGCTCGCCCTTGAAGACCAGCTCGGCCCGGCCGGACTTCAGCCGCTCCAGATCATAGCCCGCGAGATCGCGGCGGAACTCGCCATCAATGGCGGTGGGAATGAGGCTCCGGTCGCCGATGCGATAGAGCTCGACGCCGACAACCGAGGTGTTGACGCTCACCAGCGGAATGCCGCGCGGGCCGGTGCGCGGCAGCACGTAATTGCGCCCGGTGAAGCGCACGCCCGGCTTGCGGTCACGCACATAGATGGTGAGGTCGGCCGCGGCGGCCAGCGGCTCGCTCGCGATGCTGGAGGGCAGGCCCTGGCGCAGGCCGACATCATAGCTCTCGCCATGCTTCAGCCCCTCGACGCAAAGCTGGCTGTCCTCGAAGGACACCGCCGGCTTGTCGACCACGCCCTGCGGGCCCTTCAGCGTGACATAGGCGGCATAGTCCGTCGCCTTGGCCAGCGGCTCGGAAAACTGCACGCAGATGCGCGGGCTCGCCGCGTCCGAATCGACGCTGTAGTCGAGCATGCGGAAGCCGCGCTCGGCGCGCAACTTGTCGTAGAAGGCCCGCTGATCGGGAACGTTGGCGTAGGTCAGCGCGAGGGTGAGCGTGTCGAGTGCCGCGCGCCAGAGCTGGCGCTGGTCGTAGAGATGGCCGATGGCGAACAGCGCGTCCGCCTGCTGCGCGCGGGTCGTGGCGTTGCGATAGGCGAGGAACGCCGCGCCCTGCGCCCGCTCCAGGAACACGTCGCCGCTCTCGTCGTCATTCGGCTTGATGCGCGCCAGCGCCCGCGAGAGCCGCAGCCACGCGCCGGCATCGTTGCCGGCGGCATGGGCGAGCTGGCCGTAAAGATCGGTCGCGGTGCGCGCATCCCCCGCCGCCAGCGCGGCATCGGCGTCCTTGCGCAGCTGCGCGGCGGGCTTGGGCAACGGCCCGCGCTCGCGGTCGAGCAGCGCCTGCAGCCGGCGCGCGGCCTCGACAAGATCCTGCCGGGTAAAGGTCTTGGGCAGCGCGTCCTGCGCCGGGGCTCCGACGGTCGCGGCCGCGCCGGTCGCCGAGGGCTTGCCCGCCTGGGCGGCTGGCTTGGTGGCCTGAGCGGCCGGCTTGGCCGCCGGCAGCACGTTCTGCGCCATGGCCGGCGCGAGCATCAGCGCCAGAACCAGCGACGACGCGGCGACGGCGCGCCCGAGAGAGGAAAAAGCCAACCGCACGCCACCCATAGCACCACCTCGAAAGATCCCGCCCCGGCGGGTGACGTCACGATAGGCCGAAATCCGCGTCCGGGCCATGACGTCAACCATTCACCGGCTGCTCGCCGGCCCCTCATCGCGCCCCTGTCCACCGGCGCGGGGCCAACCCTCGCGCGCGGCGCGGCGGGCGCGGATGTCACACAGCCGAGGATTGCCGCGCCGCTGCCATTGAATAGCCGTCCGCGCTTAGGTATACGGGCCGACATCCATTTGGGGGCCTGCCGTCACAGCCGTGCCGGGAGACGCTCCGATTCAACCGTGGCCGGACGCGGCCGCCGAGACCAGAGGCTTTCCATGTCGACCACGTTCGAGACCGTCGCCAACATCATCGCCGAGACGTGCGACATCCCGCGCGAGAACATCACGCCGGAGAGCCACGCCATCGACGATCTCGGCATCGACAGCCTGGACTTCCTGGACATCGCCTTCGCCATCGACAAGGCGTTCGGCATCAAGCTCCCGCTCGAGAGCTGGACGCAGGAAGTCAACGAAGGCAAGGCGACGACCGAGCAGTATTTCGTGCTCAAGAACCTTTGCGCGCGCATCGACGAGCTGATCGCCGCCAAGTCCGCCTGATGGCGGCATCGCGACGTAGGGGCAGGACGGTGTAATGCGGCTCGAATATTTTCAGATGATCGACAAGGTGCTGAACCTCGACCTCGAGGCCCGCACCCTGAAGACGGCGAATATCGTGCCGGATGAAAGCCCGATCTTCGAGGGGCACTTCCCCGGGCACCCGCTTCTGCCGGGGGTCCTGCTGTTCGAAATCATGGCGCAGAGCTGCGGCATGCTGCTGCTCCGCCTGCATAATTACGACCGCATGGCGTTCCTCGCCTCGGTCGACAAGGGCAAGCTGCGGACCTTCGTCACGCCCGGCCAGGTCATCGAGGTGGACGCGCGCATGGAGCATGACGGCTCCGGCTTCGCCCGCCTCAAGGCCGAGGGTCGCGTCGAAGGCAAGCTCGTCTGCAACGCCGACATCACGCTGAAAACCATGCCGTTCCCGGCTCCGGAGCTGCGCGGTTACCTTCTTACTACAGCCGAGCGCATCGGCATGCCGATGGAGCCGCCGGCCGTCGCCGGCGCTGCCGCGGCGTGCTCAGGAACTCTCTCGCATGTCTAATCGTCGTGACGTCTGGATCACCGGCATCGGGCTCGTCTCGTCGCTGGGTGAAGGGCTGGAAGCGCACTGGCAGGCCCTGTCGGCCACGCCGAAGCCTGTTACCGACGAGGGCAACTTCCTGCCCTACGTCGTGCATCCGCTGGCGAAGATCGACTTCGACAAGCAGATCCCCAAGCGCGGCGACCAGCGCCAGATGGAACCGTGGCAGCGCATCGGCACCTATGCGGCCGGTCTCGCCCTCGTTTCCGCCGGCATCGCCGGCAACAAGGACATTCTCTCCACCACCGACATGGTGGTGGCGGCGGGCGGCGGCGAGCGCGACCAGTCGGTCGACGGCGCCATCCTCACCGACATCGAGAAGCAGCCGAAGCCGGACGTGTTCCTGAACGAACAGCTTCAGTCGAACCTGCGCCCGACCCTGTTCCTCGCCCAGCTCTCCAATCTGCTGGCCGGCAACATCTCCATCGTCCACGGCGTCACCGGCTCCTCGCGCACCTTCATGGGCGAGGAAAGCTCCGGCACGGACGCGGTGCGCATCGGCTGGTCGCGCATTGCCGCCGGCACGAGCGAGATCGCGCTGGTGGGCGGCGCCTATAATGCCGAGCGGCGCGACATGCTGCTGCTCTTCGCCCTGAAGCGCCTCGCCATGCACGCCCCCTGGGCGCCGGTGCTGGCCGACCCCAAGGGCGTGCCGACCGGCTCGGCCGGCGCCTTCCTGGTTCTGGAATCGCCCGAGCACGCCACGGCGCGTGGGGCGAAACCCATCGCCAAGCTCTCCGGCGTCTGGTCCGAGCGCGCGCGCCGCAACGATCCCGCCGCCGTCGCGGCGGTGCTCGAAAGCCTCATCAACGAGGCCAAGGGCGCGGATGTTTCCGGTACCGCGATCCTCTCCGCCGCCTCCGGCGCGCCGGAGCCGACCCGCGCCGAAGTCGACGTCCTCACCCGCAGCGGCCTGCCGGTGCGCTCGGTGACCGACCGCGTCGGCCACGGGCTCGAGGCGCAGATGCCGGTCGCGCTCGCCCTGGCGAGCCTTGCAGTTTCGGAAGGGCAGCTCTTCGCCCCGCTGCCCGGCGAAACGCTTGAAAAGCCTTTCGATGGACCGCTCTCCCGTGCCATCGTTACCGCAGTGGGGCATTGGCGTGGGGAAGGCGTCGCGCTTGTGGAGCGCGTCGACTGATCCCCGTTTGCGGAAGCTGAGGCTTCGCAGGAGCAGAATATGGCGTCCTATACCGACAAGGCCGGCCGGCCGATCGTCGTCGTTACCGGCATGGGCCTGGTCACGTCGCTTGGTCAGGGCAAGACGGACAACTGGGCGAAGCTCACGGCCGGCAAGTCCGGCATTCATCGCATCACCCGCTTCCCGCTTGATGCGCTGAGGACCACCATCGCCGGTACGGTCGACTACCTCTCCGAGAGCGGGCGCACCGCGCCGGACCTCTCCGAGGAACTGGCCCAGCTCGCGGCGGAAGAAGCGATCAGCGAATCGGGGATCGGCTCCAAGGGCGACTTCCCCGGCCCGCTGTTCTGCGCCGTGCCGCCGATCGAGCTGGAATGGCCGCAGCGCCGCATCCTCGGCCAGGAAGCCGCCGCCAACGGGCCGATCTCCTATGACGACCTGCTGCGCGCCGCCGAGGCCAATGGCCACGACGCCTGGCACGAGCGCTTCCTCTACGGCTCGATCGCCGATCATCTCGCCGACCGTTTCGGCACGCGCGGCCAGCCGATCTCGCTGTCCACCGCCTGCGCCTCCGGCAACACCTCGATCCAGCTCGCGGTCGAGGCGATCCGTCGCGGCGATTGCGACGCGGCGCTGTCCATCGCCACCGATGGCTCGGTGACCGCCGAGGCGCTCATCCGCTTCTCGCTGCTGTCGGCTCTGTCGACCAATAACGAAGTGCCGGAAGCCGCCTCCCGCCCCTTCGCCAAGAACCGAGACGGCTTCATCATCGCCGAGGGCGCGGGCGCCCTGGTGATGGAGAGCATGGAAAGTGCGGTCGCGCGCGGGGCGAAAATCCTCGGCGTGATCGAGGGTGTCGGCGAGATGGCCGACAGCTTCCACCGCACCCGCTCCTCGCCGGACGCCAAGCCGGTCATCGGCTGCATGCGCCGGGCGCTGGCCGACGCGGCCGTGACGCCGGACGAGATCGACTACATCAACGCCCATGGCACCTCGACGCCCGAGAACGATCGCATGGAGTTCACCGGCATGACCGCCGTGTTCGGCGAGCGTCTGGCGGGCATTCCGCTGTCGTCCAACAAGTCGATGATCGGCCACACGCTCACCGCCGCCGGCGCCATCGAGGCGGTGATCTCGCTGCTCACCATCCAGAATGGCCGCATCCCGCCGACCATCAATTACGAGCTGCCGGACCCGGCCATTCCGCTCGACGTGGTGCCGAATGTCGCGCGCGATGCGCAGGTGAACCGCATCATGTCGAACTCCTTCGGTTTCGGCGGGCAGAATGTCTGCCTGATCATGAAGGGCTCGCCGGCGTGATCCACGCGCCGGTGCCGCCGACCGCGCGCCCGAGAGGCGATGCGGGACGGGGCGCCACCGGCAGTACCGGCCTTGGCTTCCACCCTCACCCGGCCCTGCGGGCCGGCCTCTCCCCATGCGGGAGAGCAGACGACAGGCACCACCCAGCATGACCCAGCGTGTTCTCGTCACCGGCGGCGGGCGCGGCGTCGGCGCGGCCATTGTGCGCGCCGCGGCGCTTGCCGGCTTTCACGTCGTCTTCACCGTCCGCACCGCCGCGGCGGAAGCCGAGGCGCTGATCGCCGACATCAAGGCCGAGAAGCCGGACGCCTCGCTCGAGGTGCGCGCGCTCGACCTCGCCGACAAGGACGCGGTCGAGGCCTTCGCCGCACAGGTGGCGGAGGAGCCGGCCTATTTCGGCTTCGTCCATAATGCCGGCATGAGCTACGACACGCTGGCGGCGATGGTCGACCAGACCAAGGCCGAGCAGCTCATGCAGGTCAATTACTGGTCCTTCGTGCGCATCGCCGGCGCGCTGATCCGGCCGATGACGCGCGCCCGCGCCGGGCGCATCGTCGCCATCGGCTCGATCGCGGCGGATGTCGCCAATGCCGGCAACGCCATCTATGCCGGCTCCAAGGCCGCGCTTGCCGGCTATTGCCGCACGCTGGCCATCGAGACGGCGCGGCGCGGCGTCACGGTCAACGTCGTCGCCCCCGGCTTCGTCGACACGGCGATGCTGGCGCCCTACGCGGCCTATCGCGCCAATGTCGAGAAGCAGATTCCGGCCGGGCGCTTCGCGGCGCCCGGGGATGTGGGGGCCGTGGTCGGCTTCCTGCTCTCCCCCGGTGCCGCCTATGTGACCGGCGCGACCCTCCCGGTGGATGGCGGTCTCACCGCCGCACTAGCCATCCAGCGCTGATTTCGTTATCCAGCCTCGTCTTTCCGCGGGCGGCCCGCGCGGCACCTCTGGCTTTTGCGGCCAGCAGGGCCGATGCGAGCCGCCGGCGCTGCCTCGGAGTGTTTCATGCGCGCGCTGCAACTGGTTTCCGACCGTGAACTCAAGCTCGTCGACCTGCCGGAGCCGGATGCTCCGGCGCCGGGCGAGGTTCAGGTCGCCGTCAAGGCGCTGGCGCTGAACCATATCGACGTCTGGGGCTGGCGCGGCATGGCCTTCGCCAAGCGCAAGATGCCGCTGGTCGTCGGCGCCGAGGCGGTCGGCGAAGTCGTCGCCACCGGCGAGGGCGTGACCCGCTTCAAGAAGGGCTCGAAGGTCGCCATGTATGGCGCCCTCACCTGCGGCCAATGCCGCATGTGCAAGTCCGGCCGCGACAATCTCTGCGAGGAAGTCGCCGGCGTCATGGGCTTCCATGTCGATGGCTTTGCCCGCGACACGCTGAACATCAAGGACCGGCTCTGCGTGCCGATCCCGGACGGCATCTCCTGGGTGGACGCGGCCACCGCGCCCGTCACCTTCTCCACCGTCGAGCACATGCTGTTCGACAATGCCAAGCTCGAGCCCGGCGAGACCGTGCTGGTCCACGCCGCCGGCTCCGGCATCGGCACGGTGGCGATCCGCATGGCCAAGGAGATCGGCTGCACGGTCATCACCACGGCGGGCGATGACGAGAAGTGCGCCAAGGCCAAGGCGCTCGGCGCCGACCATGTCATCAACTACAAGACCGAGCGCTTCGAGCACGAGGTCCGCAAGATCACCAAGAAGAAGGGCGTGGACGTCGTCTTCGAGCATGTCGGCGCCGAGACCTGGAACGGCTCGCTGCTCTCCATGCGGCCGGGCGCGCGCCTCGTCACCTGCGGCTCGACCTCGGGCGTGTCGGTGAACATGAACCTGATGCAGCTCTTCCAGCGCCAGTACCGCATCATCGGCTCCTTCGGCGCGCCGATCCGCGCCATTGCCGACGGTCTGAAGCGCATGGAGCGCGGCGTGCTGCCGGTCATCGATTCGCAGTACCCGCTGGAGCAGTTCGGCGCCGGGCTGGAGCGGCTGGAAACCCGCCGGGTCTTCGGCAAGGTGGTCATCACCTTCTGATGGCAAACGGGCGCCTTCCCCGCCGATGAGCACGGACACCTCGCCGCGCAAGCCGTGGAGCCTTCGCATCCGCGATGGCTTCCTCTCGGCCGGCGTGTGGACGCTCACGCGCCTGTTGCGGATGCAGAACCCGCAATTCTCCGCCTGGGTCGGCAGCTTCTGGGCCCGCGCCATCGGTCCCTTCACGCCGATCCACAAGGCGGCGTTGAAAAACCTCGCCCTCGCCTACCCGGAGAAAACCGAGGCCGAGCGCCAGGCCATCGCGCGGGGCATGTGGGACAATCTCGGCCGCATGGCCGGCGAGTTCGTCCATCTCGACCGCATCTGGCAGTACAATATGTGGGAGCCGGCCAAGAGCCGGATCGAGACCACCGGCGTCTCCAACTTCGTCGCCATGCGCATCGACGGCAAGCCGGCGCTGGTGTTCACCGCGCATCTGGCGAACTGGGAACTGCCGGCCATCGCCGCCGCCGCGCAGGGGCTGGACAGCGCCGTGCTGTTCCGCGCGCCGGACAACACCTTCTTCGCCGACCTGCTGTTCGGCGCCCGCAGCCAGGTGATGGGCAACCTCGTCGCCGCCTCGCATGTCGCGGTGTTCGAGCTCGCGGCGGTGCTGGACCAGGGCAAGCATCTCGGCATCCTCGTCGATCAGGCGCGCAAGGGCGGGCCGATCGTGCAGTTCTTCGGCCGGCCCTGCACCACCAACCCCACCATCGCCCGCCTCGCCCGGCTCTATGAATGCCCGGTGCACGGCGTGCGCGTCATCCGCCTGCCGGAAGGACGCTTCCGCATCCAGTGCACCCCCGCTCTCAATCTGCCGCGCGACGCCAAGGGCAAGATCGACGTGGACGGCTCGATGCAGATGATCACCTCGGTCGTCGAGGGCTGGGTCCGCGAGCATCCCGAGCAGTGGACCTGGTTCTACCGCCGCTGGCGGATCTGACGGGGACGCGCTGCGGGGTCAACCAATCCCCTTGCTCGCACGCCGCCTTACACCCAACACGCCGTCATCCCCGGGCTTGACCCGGGGATCCACGACTTTCCCTCGTACCACCGACCGAAGTCATGGATGGCCGGGCCAAGCCCGGCCATGACGGGTTGGCAGGCGCTGCCTTGGGCCATGACGAGCCGGCGAGCGGCGCGCCATCCCTCCCGTTCCCCGGACAAGCCGCGCATGGCGCGGCGCCGATCCGGGGTCCAGCGCAGGACTCCGCCGAAGGCGGCCCTTCCTATTCCCGTCGAAAAGAACACGGCCCAAGAGTCTCCCGCTGGGTCCCGGCTCGCCTTCCGCTGACGCTTCAGGCGTCCGGGATACAGACCTCGCGCCGCACTCACCTCGCGCCGCCCCTGCTCCCCGAGCCCCCCAAGAGAAAACGGGCGCCCGGTTTCCCGGACGCCCGTCTGGTCTCATCGGCCACGCGTGCCACCGACCGCCACAGGGCGGCCCGGCGAGCCCTTCAGCTCACTTGCCGCGCTTGAAGTCGGTCCACGTCTTGGTGACGACGCGCTGGACCTTCTGCGGGTAGGTGGTGACGGTGAAGAGGTTGGCCAGCGTGTCCTTGTCCGGGTAGATCGCCGGGTTGTCGAGGATCGCCTTGTCGATGAACTTCTGCGCCCCCTCATTGCCCGAGGCATAGGAGATGAAGTTGGAGTTCTTCGCGGCGACCTCGGGCTTCATCATGTAGTTGATGAAGGCCAGCGCCTCCTCGGGGTGGGCGGCATCCTTCGGGATGGCAAAGTTGTCGAACCACATCAGCGCACCTTCCTTCGGGATGATGTACTCGATGTTGATCGGCGGCTTGCCGGTCTTCTGGGCGGCTTCCTCGGCGCGGGCCTTGGCCTGGAACACGTCGCCCGACCAGCCGACCGCGAGGCAGATGTCGCCGCCGGCCAGCGCGTTGATGTAGCCCGAGGAATCGAACTTCTTGACGAATTTGCGGATCGGCGCCAGCAGCTTGCCGGCGGCCTCGATGTCAGCCGGATCCTTGGAGTTCGGGTCCTTGCCGAGATAGCGCAGCGCGGTGGGGATGATCTCCTCCGGGCCGTCCAGCATGTAGACGCCGCAATCCTTCAGCTTGCCGAGCAGTTCCGGCTTGAACACGATGTCCCAGCTGTTGAGCGGGGTGTCGCCGAGGCGCTGCTTCACCTTGTCGACGTTGAGGCCGATGCCGGTGGTGCCCCACATATAGTTCACGGCGTAGTCGTTGCCGGGATCATAGACGGCGAGCCGCTCGGAGATGACCGGCCACTGGTACTGCAGGTTCGGCAGCTTCGACTTGTCCAGCTTCATGAACACGCCGGCCTGGATCTGGCGCTGCAGGAAGGAGCCGGTCGGCACCACCACGTCATAGCCGGTCTTGCCGCCGAGCAGCTTGGTCTCGAGCACCTCGTTGGAGTCGAAGACGTCGTACCGGACCTTGATGCCGGTTTCCTTGGTGAACTCCTCCAGCACCGACTCGTCGATATAGTCGGACCAGTTGTAGACGTTCACGACCTTCTCCTGAGCCGACGCGGGCGCGACCGCCAGCGCCGCCAGAAGACCGGCCGCGAGTGTCGAAAGGAGGCGAGACATCCGTTTCTCCTTGGGCAAGTAAAGTGATCAGCCGAATGGACCGGTGAGGGCTCCGGGCGGCAAGGCTAGTGCCTCGCCGATCCCCGCTCAAGTGAAACTCCCCGGCTCGTGCCCAATCATTGGTCACAAGCTGGGGACGCTCACAAATAGGTCTCGTATTCCAGAAGATTGATCCGCCGCTCGAAGGCGAGCAGTTCCGTCTCCTTCATGATGGCGAACACACGCTGGTACTGGGCGCCGAAGGCCCGGCCGACGAACTCCGAGCCCGCGAAGCGCCGCACCGCCTCGCCCATGTCGTAGCTCAGGAGCGGGGCTTCCTGCTCATAGGCATTGCCGGTCAGCGGCGCCGGCGGCTCAAGGCCCTTCTCGATGCCCTCCAGCATCCCCGCGAGGATGCCGGCGAGGACGAGATGGGGGTGAGCGTCGGCGCCGGCGATGCGGTGCTCCAGCCGGCGCGCCTTCGGCCCGCCATTGGGCACGCGCACGGCGACCGCGCGGTTGTCGAAGCCCCAGGACACGCTGGTCGGGGCGTAGCTGCCGGGCACGAGGCGGCGGAAGCCATTATAGCTCGGCACATAGAAGACGCAGGTATCCGCCATGGTGGCGAGCATCCCGGCCGCGGCGTTGCGCAGCAGCGTCTCGCCCGCCTCGCCCTGGCCGAAGGCATTGGCGCCGGAGCGGTCGGCAAGGCTCACATGCACATGCATGCCGGAGCCGGCGAAGTCGAGGAAGGGCTTGGGCATGAAGCTCGCGCGCAGCCCGTGCTTGCGGGCGACGCCGTCGATCAGCCGGCGCAGCAGGATGGCGTCATCCGCCGCCGCCATGGCGTCGGTGCGGTGATAGAGGTTCACCTCATATTGGCCGGGCGCCGCCTCGGAGATCACCGTGTCGGCCGGCAGGCCCTGAATGCGCGCCGCCTCGCGGATTTCGTGCAGCAGCCCGGCATAGGCGTCGAGGTCCGACATGGAATACATGTTCTGCCGCGCCGGGCCATTGGCAGAGGCCGGGAACACCGGCTCGGGCACGCCGCCGGGGCCGGGGGCGGGCTTGATGAGATAGAATTCCAGCTCGAAGGCGACGCAGGGATGAAGCCCCCGCGCGGCAAGGCGCGCCACCTGCGCGGCGAGCTTGTGGCGCGGATCGAGATCCCATGGCCGCTCGCCGCCCCGCCCGTCCGGCTCGTTCATCGAGATCAGCACCTGCGCCGCCGGGCGCGGCGACCACGGCACCGGCTTCAGCGTGCCCGCCACAGGGCGGCAGATGCCGTCGCGATCGCCGGTCTCGATATGGATGCCGGTCTCCTCGACCTCGCGCCCCCAAATGTCCAACCCGAAGATCGAGAGCGGGATCGCCACCCCGTCACCCCAGATCTTCCCGCCCGCCGTGCCTGGAATCCATTTGCCGCGCAGCACGCCATGGGTGTCGGGCAGCAGCACCTCGACAATGTCGGGGGTGCCATGTTCGGCGACATAGGCGCCGAACTCATCGGCAGGACGGGAGGAAGACAGCGCCGCGGCAAGGTCCGCAGCTTCGGGCAATGGCATGATCCACCTGGCAGAATGCGTCAGTCGATTGTGCTCACGCCGACGCGGTGGTGGTCAAGCGCCGCCCCGCGACGTGAGACACGCCCTTTTGCCATGCCGGACGGCTTGACGCACGCGAAATGTGATCACATTGTCACCGCGACTTCATGATGAGCAGGTGCGCCATGCCGCTTCCCACTTCCACCGCCGAACTGCGTGCGCTCGACGCCGCCCATCACCTCCATCCCTTCAGCGATACCAAATCGCTGAACGAGGAAGGCTCGCGCGTCATCCTCAAGGCCGAGGGCGTGTGGCTGACCGACTCGGACGGCAACCGCATCCTCGACGGCATGTCGGGCCTCTGGTGCGTCAATGTCGGCTATGGCCGACAGGAGATCGTCGATGCCGTCGCCAAGCAGATGGCGGAGCTGCCCTATTACAACACCTTCTTCAAGACGACGCACGGCCCGGCCATCGAGCTCGCCGCCAAGCTCGCCGAGCTGACGCCGAAGCAGTTCAACCGCGTCTTCTTCACCGGCTCGGGCTCGGAGTCGAACGACACCGTCATCAAGCTCGTCCGCCGCTATTTCCAGATCAAGGGCAAGCCGGAGAAGAAGGTCATCATCTCCCGGCACAACGCCTATCACGGCTCCACCGTCGCCGCCGGCAGCCTCGGCGGCATGTCGCCGATGCACGGCCAGAGCGCGATCATTCCCGACATCGTCCACATCGCCCAGCCCTATTTCTGGGGCGAGGCGCGCCAGGGCGAGACGCCGGACGAGTTCGGCCTGCGCACCGCCCGCGCGCTGGAAGCGACCATTGACGCGCTGGGCGAGGACCGCATCGCCGCCTTCATCGCCGAGCCGATCCAGGGCGCCGGCGGCGTCATCATCCCGCCCGCGACCTACTGGCCGGAAGTCGCCCGCATCTGCCGCGAGCGCGACATCCTGTTCGTCTCCGACGAGGTGATCTGCGGCTTCGGCCGGACCGGCAGCTGGTTCGGCTGCGAGACCTTCCACACCGAGCCGGACATCCTCGTCATGGCCAAGGGCATCACCTCCGGCTACATGCCGCTGGGCGGGGTGATGGTGGCCGACCGCGTGGTCGAGGTGCTGCTGGAAGGCGGCGACTTCAACCATGGCTACACCTATTCCGGCCACCCGGCCGCCTGCGCCGCCGCGCTCGCCAATCTCGCCATCATGGAGCGGGAGAACCTGATCGGCCGCGTCGCCAATGATGTAGGCCCGTATCTGAAGGCGCAGTGGTCCAAGCTCGCCGAGCACCCGCTGGTCGGTGAGGCGCCGATGATGGGCCTCGTCGGCGCGCTGGAGCTGACGCCGGACAAGGTCGGCCGCACCAAGTTCGCCGATGTCGGCAAGGCCGGCACGCTGGCGCGCGACTTCTCTTTCAAGAACAACCTCGTCATGCGCGCCGTGCGTGACCGCCTCATCATCGCCCCGCCGCTCACCATCTCGCATGGCGAGATCGACGAGCTGATCGCCCGCGCCACCAAGACGCTGGACGAGGCCTATGCCGAGCTGAAGCGCTGGGGCTGGGTGCACTGAGGGCGGGCTGAGACCATCGCCGGCGGCACGGGTGCGCGAAACGTGCTTCAATGCCGCCGGCACGGACTATAGGGAAAGCGCGATGAACCTCGTCACCCCCGTCGGCGAAGGCTCCGGGGTCAGCCCGGCCCGCACCGCGGCGCTGCGCGCGGAGGCCGAGGCGCTCTATCTCGGCACGCGGCCGAAGACCCGCGCGGCCGCCGGCGCCGCCGCGCATCTCTATCAAGGTGTGCCGATGCACTGGATGGTGGACTGGTCCACCCCGGTGCCGCTGGTGGTGGCGCAGGCGTCCGGCGCCCGCCTCACCGATGTCGACGGCAATGGCTATGACGATTTCTGCCTCGGCGACACCGCCTCGCTGTTCGGCCATGGCCCCGCGCCGGTAGCCGAGGCGCTGACGCGGCAGGCGCGGGCGGGGCTCGCCACCATGCTGCCGAGCCCGGACGCGGCCATTGTCGGCGACCTGCTCGCCGCCCGCTTCGGCCTGCCCTACTGGCAGATCGCCACCACCGCGACGGACGCCAACCGCTTCGCCCTGCGCGCCGCCCGCGCCGCCACCGGGCGCCCGCGCATCCTGGTGTTCGACGGCGCCTATCATGGCGCGGTGGACGAGACCTTCGTCGAGCTCGGCCCGGATGGCCGCGCGCGCAACGCGCAGGGCCTGCTGGGCGAGCCGCGCGACCTCACCGCGCTGACCCGCGTCATCCCGTTCAACGACATCGCTGCGCTCGAAGAAGCGCTGGCCGACCGCTCGGTCGCCTGCGTCATCACCGAGCCGGTCCTGACCAATTGCGCGATGGTGCTGCCGCAGCCCGGCTTCCACGACGCGCTGCGCGACATCACCCGCCGAACCGGCACGCTGCTGCTGATCGACGAGACGCACACCCTCTCCAGCGGGCCGGGCGGCTACACCCGCAAGTTCGGGCTGGAGCCGGACCTGTTCGTGGTCGGCAAGGCGATCGCCGGCGGCGTCCCGACCTCGGTCTGGGGCATGAGCGCGGACGTCGCCGAACGCCTCACCCGGGCTCGTGCCAGCCAGCCGGACGGGCGCTCAGGGATGGGCACGACACTGTCGGGCACCGCGCTCCAGCTCGCCGCCCTGCGCGCGACGCTGGAGGAGGTCGCCACCGACGCGGCCTATGCGCATATGAACCGGCTGGCCGACCGGCTGGAGGCGGGCCTTGCCGAGGTTCTGGCAAAGGCGCGCCTGCCCTGGCATGTCGCCCGCTGCGGCGCCCGCGTGGAAGTCGTCCGCGCCCCGCGCCCGCTCAGAACGGGCGGCGAGGCCCATGCGGCGCATTACGCGGATCTCGAAGCCACCATCCACCTCGCCCTGCTGGTGCGCGGCGTGCTGATCTCGCCCTTCCACGACATGATGCTGTGCTCGCCGGCGACGCAGGACGTGCAGGTCGACCGCCTCGTCGCGGCGACGGCGGATGTGGTGCGCCGGCTGGTGGGGTGAGCCCCCCCGCCACGAGCATCTTGCGAGGCCCGGCTGGGCCGGGGAAAGCCGAGGACGACGCCTGCGGCGGTGTATTGCGCTGGATCCCGGCTCGGCGCTTCGGCTGCGCCTCCGCTGGGCCGGGACACGTTACTCGGAACAACGCCCCTGTTTCCCGGACAAGCGGCGCACAGCGCCGCGCCGATCCGGGATCCAGGAGAGACTCCGCGCAGCGTCCTAATCGCGCATCAGGCGGGCGGCCGCCCCCTCAGCCCCGCTCGGTCGGAAAACCCGCTTCCTTCCACGCGAGGATACCGCCGGCCATGTGGCGGTAGAGGTCGATTCCGGCGGCCTGCGCGGCGGCGGCGGCCTTCTGCGAGCGCTGGCCGGAGCGGCAGGAGAACACCAGCGTCTTGCCGGCGGGATCGGGCAGCGCCGCGGCATCGAAGGTGGAGAGCGGGAAATCGACCGCGCCGGGAATGCGCTCGGCGTCGAGTTCGTTCGGCTCGCGCACATCGACCAGCAGGATCGTACCGGCCTCAAGCCCGGCCTTCACCTCGTCCACCGACAGGTTCTCGATCACGCCACCGAAGGGATTGGGCTGCTGCATCGTCACGCTCCTCGCTGTTGGTCACCGAGGTAGACCCGCGGCGCGGGCGCCGCAAGTACCCCCCGCAAGTCCCCGTCAGCCGGGCTCAGCGCGGCTGCGGCTTGCCCGGCCGGGCGACGACGATGCCGGCCACCACCATGGCGCCGCCAATGGCGACCATGAGCGAGGGAATTTCACCGAACAGCAGGGCCGCCATGCTGGTGCCGACGACGATCTGCAGCAGCAGCACCACCGAGATCAGCCCGGCCTGAAGCCGCCCGAGCGCGAAGGTGGTGAGCCCCTGCCCGGTCGCATGGGCGACAAGGCCGAGGCCGACCACCGCGAGCAGGCCCTGAAGGCTCGAGGGCACCAGCGTCTCGCCCGCCGCGACGGCCCAGACAAGGCAGAAGATGGCGGCAGTGCTGGCGGCGATCAGCGAGACCATGCCGCCGCCCAGCGCCGGGCCATGGCTCTGGCCGCTGCGGCGCACGAGGCGGGTCATCAGCATATAGCCGGCGTAGCAGGCGGCGGCGGCCATGCAGAGCACGTCGCCATAGACGCTGACGCCATCGCCCGGCACGGCGGCGGCGCTGCGCGAGATGATGAGCACGGTGCCGCCGAGCGACAGCACCAGCGCCAGCAGGAGGCCGCGCGAGGGCCGCTCGCCCAGCGCCAGCCAGCCGATCACCATCACGATGACCACCGCCAGATTGGCGATCAGCAGCGCGTTGGCGGTTGTGGTGTGGGCAAGGCCGAGATGGAAGGCGACGAGATCGGCGCCGAAGAACAGCCCGGCCATCATGGAAATGAACAGCTGCCGGCGGGTGAACAGCACGCGGGGAGTACCCGGCGCACGCGGCGCGCGGCGCTCCAGCGCCCGCTGCTCGGCCACCGCCCAGATGATGGTCGGGCCAAGCGCGAAAACCAGCCGCCAGAAGCCCACCGCCGCCGGGCCGACATCGGCGAGGCGCACGAAGATGGCGGAGAAGCCGATGCAGATGGCCGCCAGCACCACGGCGAAGAACGCCTGTCGGCGCAGCGCCGCCTCATGCAGGTCGGCGGTCGACGCGGGGGAGAGCAGGATGGCACCCTCGGCGGCGGCCGGGGCAAGGGCGGCGGGAGGCGGAGACATTGCCGGGCTCGACACAGGACATGCAGGGAGTGGACGACGCGGTCCTACTCGACCGCGCGCGGCGTCCCGCACGGGGAAAGCGCCGATGACATCTGGATACACCGCGAATTGGCATCGCCAAAGCGACTTTATTTTGTCGATACATTCATGATGGTGATATAAGTCGTCAGCGCGGCGGCCGACGCCGCCTGCCCTGTGACCCATGCGTTCGGGAGGACGCGCAGGAGGACGCCGATGCGCCATCTCGATACCGAATCGCTGGGAATGCTGATCGCCATCGTCGATACGGGCGGCTTCACCGCCGCGGCCGAGCGGGTGGGCCGCACCCAATCGGCGGTCTCCGCGCGCATCGCCCAGCTCGAGGAAAATCTCGGCGTGCGGCTGCTGGAACGCTCCCGGCGCGGCATCTCGCTGACCGAGACCGGCGAGCGGCTGGTGGCGCATGCGCGGCGCCTGCTTGCCTTCGAGAGCGAGGCGCTGGCCGATCTCAAGGGCGGCACGCCCGAGGGCAGCGTGCGCATCGGCATGCCCGATGACTATGTCGACGCCTATTTCACCCCGACCATCGCCCGCTTCGCCGCCGCCTATCCGCGCGTGGAAATCTCCATTCGCTGCGACCTCTCGAAGAATCTGGAGCCGGAGGTCGATCGCGGGCAGATCGACGTGGCGCTGCTGACGCGCGACCTCACCCGCCCGACCGGCGAACTGCTCAAGAAGGAAAAGCTGCTCTGGCTCGCCGCGCGCGGCCACCGGCCCGAACGCAACGACCCGCTGCCGCTGGCGCTGTTTCCCACTGGCTGCCGCGTGCGCCCGCACATCGCCGCCGCGCTCGATAAGGCCGGGCTGAACTGGCGGGTGGCCTGCACCTCCTCCTCGCAGGGCGGCGTGCATTCGGCGGTGGAGACCGGGCTGTGCATCACCGCTTTGCCCGAATGCGCCGCGCCGCCGGAATGGCGCCGCCTCGGCGCCGCCGATGGCCTGCCGCCGCTGCCGGACATGGAGATCGGCCTCTTCCTCGCCCCGGCCGCCTCCCCCGCCGCCCGGCGCCTCGCCGACACGCTGCGCACGGCGATGGCCATGCCGAGCGCCGTGATGCCCAGCGCGGTGGTCCCCGGCAGCGTCGCGGCGGCCTGAGGCCGCCATCGTCCCGGCTATCGTCGTCCCGGCCGTCATCGCAAATTCACATGCAAAGCGCGCCCGCTCGCGCTAACGCAGATGGATGAGCGACACGACCCGCGAGCGCACCACCGACACCGCCGAGACCACCGGTAGCCCCGGCGAGGTGTTCGGCGCCTTCCTCAAGCTCGGCCTCACCTCCTTTGGCGGTCCGGTGGCGCATCTCGGCTTCTTCCGCGAGGAACTCGTCGCCAAGCGTGGCTGGCTGAGCGAGCCCGCCTACGCCAATCTCGTCGCGCTCTGCCAGTTCCTGCCCGGCCCGGCCTCCAGCCAGGTCGGCATGGCCATCGGGCTGATGCGGGCGGGGCTCGCCGGCATGGCCGCCGCCTGGGTCGCCTTCACCCTGCCCTCCGCCCTGCTCATGCTCGGCTTCGCCTATGGCGTCGTCGCCGCCGACAAGGCGGGAATCGGCGGGGGCTGGCTGGCGGGGCTGAAGGTTGCCGCCGCCGCCATCGTCGCGGACGCCGTGCTCGGCATGGCGCGCAATCTCTGCCCGGACCGC
Organism: Ancylobacter sp. WKF20; assembly: GCF_029760895.1. Taxonomy (NCBI): domain Bacteria; kingdom Pseudomonadati; phylum Pseudomonadota; class Alphaproteobacteria; order Hyphomicrobiales; family Xanthobacteraceae; genus Ancylobacter; species Ancylobacter sp. WKF20. The sequence goes on along the minus strand of NZ_CP121679.1, from coordinate 407,356 downwards.
GAACGCCGCACCCTCGCTCTGCTGGCCGCCGCCGCCGCGACGCTGCTGCCCGGCGCGTTGGGTCAGGTCGGCGTCATCCTCGCCGGCGGGCTGATCGGCGTGGCGCTGCTCTCGGTCGAGCCGACCCATGTGCCCGCCCCCGGCCGGCATCTGCCAGGGCGCACGGTCTCCATCGCCGCGCTCGTCACCTTCGCCGTGCTGCTGGTCGCGCTGCCGCTGCTGGCGGCCACGCATCCCGGCCTCGCCTTGTTCGACACCTTCTACCGCGCGGGATCGCTGGTGTTCGGCGGCGGCCATGTGGTGCTGCCGCTCATCGAGGCGGAGGTGGTGCATCCCGGCGGGGTGACGCGCGAGGCATTCCTCGCCGGCTATGGCGCGGTGCAGGCGATGCCCGGCCCGCTCTTCTCCTTCGCCGCCTATGTCGGCGCGATCATGCCCGGCGCGCCGAACGGGCTTGCCGGCGGGCTCATCGCGCTGATCGGCGCCTTCCTGCCCTCGGCGCTGCTGGTCTATGGCGCGCTGCGCTTCTGGACCGCGCTGGCGGCGCAGCGGCGGGTGCGCAACGCGGTCGCCGGCATCAATGCCGCCGTGGTCGGCCTGCTCGGCGCCGCCTTCTGGGATCCGGTGGTGTCGTCCAGCCTCACCTCGCCGCGCGCGGTCGCGCTGGCGCTGCTGGCCTATCTTGCTCTGGCGCTGTGGAAGGTGCCGGCCTGGGCCGTGGTGGCGGGCGCCGCGCTGGCCGGCGCCCTGCTGCTGTGAGGTCAGTCCCGAACCACCTTGAAGCCGGCGAAGGCCTGGCAGGTCGGAAAAACCTGAAGGCTGTTCACCACCACATGGCGCGGCAGGGTGCAGCAGAAGAACACCTGCTCGGCGATGTCCTCGGAGGTCAGCGACTGGGTGCCGGCATAGACGCTCTCGGACTTCTGCGCGTCGCCATGGAAGCGCACCAGCGAGAACTCGGTCTCGACCATGCCCGGCTCGATATTGGTGACGCGCACCTGCGTGCCGGCCAGATCCGCCATCAGGTTCAGCGCGAACTGCTTCACGAAGGCCTTGGTGCCGCCATAGGCATTGCCGCCGGCATAGGGGTAGTCGCCGGCGATGGAGCCGGTGAACACCACATGGCCTTCCTTGCGCTCGACCATGGCCGGCAGCGTCGCGCGCACCGTGTAGAGCAGGCCCTTGATGTTGGTGTCGACCATGTCCTCCCAGTCCTTCAGGCTGGCGGCCTGGGCGGGTTCGAGGCCGAGGGCGAGGCCGGCATTGGCGAAGACGACATTGACCGCGCGGAAGCTCTCCGGCAGGCCGCTGAGCGCCTCGGTCAGCGCGGCGTTGTCGCGCACATCGACCTCGAGCGGGTGGAAATGCGGGCCGAGCTCGTCGCGCAGCGCGATCAGCCGGTCGGCGCGCCGGCCGGTGCCGATGACCTTGGCGCCCGCCAGCACGAAGCGCCGCGCGGTCGCCGCGCCGATGCCGGAGGTGGCTCCGGTGATGAGAACCGTCAGCGTGGCGGGATCCAGCATCTGATACATGGCGGCGACCTCTCAGGCGTGAAGCGGCGGGCGGAAACGGGCGGGGGTAATGCTGCGTCGCACATATCGCGTCGGCGCCTGCGCGTCCATCGTCCGAACATGCCGGAGCGACAGGTGACCGACAGTCAAGCCGTCGTTAACCCATGGTTGAGCATAAGCAGCAGGGGCGGGGCTTGCCGCCGCAGGGTCACGGTCACGCCACGATCCTCCGCGAAACAAGACTCGACCGCCCCGCGTGCCCCGAGAGATACGAGATCGCCCCCGCGGTGCGGCGGGCGAGGAGTTAGAGCCTGATGAGCGTCAAGACCACCCTTGCCGTCACCGTCGCCGCCCTCCTTCTCGGAGGCTGCAGCACGACGCTTGACGGATTTGGGAGCCAGCAGGCGGCGGTCGAGCCCAGCCAGATCACCCCGGCGCCCTCGGGCTCGGTGGAAAGCTCCGCCGTGCCGCCCCCCGCGACCACCACCTATGGCGCGGGCGCCGCCACCGCCGCCGCCGCGGTGACGCCGCGCGCGCCGGAAACCCCGGTCGCCCTCTCCCCGCCCCAGGCCACCGCGCCAGGCGGCGTCGCCTATGCCGAGCCGGGCGCCGCCCGCACGCAGCTCGCCGGCGCGTGGAAGTTCGGCTGGGACAACGGGCAGAAGACCTGCAAGGTCACGCTCTCCACCGATCGCGGCATGACCGGCTTTGCCGCCAATGCCGACGTGGATTGCCCCAACGACATCTTCATGACCAAGGCGTGGGATGTGTGGGGCGACGACATCGTGCTGCAGAACCACCTCGGCAAGGTGACGGCGCGGCTGAAGCCCATGGGCAATGGCCAGTTCGACGGCACCACCACCGCCGACGGCACGCACATCACGCTGATCCGCGGCTAATATTTCAATTTTACAATCATTCCAATGACTGGATTGCTCCGGTCATTGCACCGCCATTCCCCAGCGTGATGGCGCGTTTTTATTGTGCAGCGCGGTGAAGAAACGCCCGCACCGCCGCGATATATGTCGTGCGCGTGGAAAAAGTGCCGGCATATCTGAACTAATCCCCCCACCACTTGCGTAGTCTCGCGGATGGCGGCGACGTGGGACTGTGAGATCTTGATCACAGTCATCGTCACGTTATCGGGAACTGCGAGATAGTTGGTGCGTTAACAGCGGCTCCGAGCCATTGTGGTCATCAGGAAAGCTGATTGATTCGCTCGGTTGAGAAGAGGGGATTGTGATGCTGCAGGCGACCAAGGCCATGACACCAGCGGTTTCTTCACTCATCGCGCGTGACGCCGAGCCGGCGCGGACCGCCTTTGCGCGCCGTGATCCGGCCAGCATCACCCAGCTCATGTCGCAGCATCTCGATCTCGCCTGCCCGGCCACTGATTCCGAGGCGCTGCGCCTTTTGCGTCAGGCCTTCCCCGGCGCGCCGCTTACCGCGCGGGTCGAGGTCATGGCCCGCCGCGCCCGCTGAGGCGGGCCCGTCACGGTTTCCGACGTTTCCTGCCCAATGCCGCCCCGGCTCCACGCCGTCGGGCGGCTTCTTTTTGGGGAAGCCGCTGACGGGCCTCAGTTGAGGTGCGAGGGCGGGCGGTGCTCGTCCGGCACCTCCACGCCATGCGGCTCCTCGGGCCGGCCCCCGCTGGCGAGGCGCGCCTCATAGGCCCGCATCTGGCCGGCATAACGCATGGCGGAGAAGGGCAGCGCCGCGAGATAGGCGAGGCATACCACGGAGAGAGTCGCCCAGGGCCAGGTGACCAGCACCGCCACCGAGAGCACCACGGCGACGAATAGCGGCATCACTTTGTCGCGCGGGATGCGCGCACCGAGCCGTTTGCCGGAGAAGGCCGGCAGCTTGGACACCATCAGCAGGCCGATGCCGAGGGTGAACAGCGCCGCCACGGCGGGCGTCACCACGAGGCGGGGCAGGCCGATCATCTCCAGATAGATCGGCAGCAGCATGATGAGCGCGCCGGCGGGCGCGGGGATGCCGGTGAAATAATCCGCGGCGAAGGGCGGCTTGTTCGGGTCTTCCAGCATCACGTTGAAGCGCGCGAGGCGCAGCCCGGCGCAGATGGCGAAGGCCAGCGAGGCGATCCAGCCCAGCGAGCCGAGAACGTCCAGCCCCCACATATAGATGATGAGCGCCGGCGCGACGCCGAAGCACAGGAAGTCCGACAGGCTGTCCAGCTCCGCGCCGAAGCGCGAGGTGCCCTGCAGCATGCGCGCGAGGCGGCCATCCATGGCGTCGAGCACGGCGGCGATGACGATGGCGCCGAGCGCCAGCTCCATGCGCCCCTCGAACGCCATGCGGATGCCGGTGAGGCCGGCGCAGAGCGCCAGCAGCGTCACCACATTCGGCACCAGCAGCCGCAGCGGAATGGCCTGGAAGCGGCGGCGCGGCGGCTCGGGCGCCTCCGGCTCGAAGGGCGGAAAGAGATCCGACATGGCGATCCTCGCGGGCAGCGGCGGACGGGGTGAACGGTCAGTCGACGCGGTAGGTGGTTTCGGGCCCGCTGGCATGGGCATCGGCCAGCACCGTCTCGCCGGCCAGCGCGCGCTGGCCCTCGGCGACGAGGATGCGGGTGCCCACCGGCAGGTAGACGTCGACGCGCGAGCCGAAGCGGATGAGGCCGAAGCGCTCGCCCGGCGCGAGGCTCTCGCCCTCGCGCACGAAGCTGACGATGCGGCGGGCGATCAGGCCGGCGATCTGCACAACGCCGACGGCGCCGAGCGTGGTCTCCAGCACCATGCCGCTGCGCTCATTGTCGTCGCTCGCCTTGTCGAGCTCGGCATTGAGGAACTTGCCCGGCCGATAGGCGATCCGGGTGATGCGGCCGGCCAGCGGGGCGCGGTTCACATGCACGTCGAACACATTCATGAAGATGCACACGCGCGGCAGCGGCAACTCGCCAAGGCCGAGCTCGGCCGGCGGCACGGCCGGGCCGACGAGGCAGACGCGCCCATCGGCGGGGGAGACCACCAGCCCCTCGCGCACCGGCGTCACGCGCTCGGGATCGCGGAAGAAGTAGCAGATCCACGCCGTGATCAGCACGCAGATCCAGCCGAGCGGCGGCACCAGCCACAGCAGCAAGGCGGAGGCCGCCGCGCCGATGAGGATGAAGGGGTAGCCCTCGCGGTGGATCGGGGCGAGACCGCTGCGGATCGAGTCGAAGATGGTCATGAACCGCTTTCCTGACGGCCGCTCCGGCAGCGGCCCCGGAGAGGTAGGGCGAGCCGGGCGGTACGTCAAATGGAAGCGGCGTGAGGCCGTTCCGGTTCCACCATCGCGTCGCGACCCGGCGACGCCGCTGCGTCACCCGGCAGGGCCGCGCCGGCGCCAACCGCTCACGCGGCGGCCGGGCTCGGCGTCGGGCGGGCGGGCGCGGGCGCGTCCGGCACCACCTCGTCCACCTCGCCGGCGGCCTTCAGCGTCTCGCGGGCGCGCTCGGCCTCGCGCTGGCGCTCCCACATGGAGTGGTAGAGGCCGCCCTTGTCCATCAGCTCGGCATGGGTGCCGCGCTCGGCGATGCGGCCATGCTCGAGCACGATGATCTCGTCGGCGCCGACCACGGTGGAGAGCCGGTGGGCGATGACCAGCGTGGTGCGCCCGCGCGAGACGCCTTCCAGAGCGTCCTGAATCTCGCGCTCGGTGTGGCTGTCCAGCGCCGAGGTGGCTTCATCGAGGATGAGGATGGGCGGGTTCTTCAGGATGGTGCGGGCAATCGCCACGCGCTGCTTCTCACCGCCCGAGAGCTTCAATCCGCGCTCGCCGACCTCGGTGGCGTAGCCCTTGGGGGTGCGGCGCACGAAGCCGTCGATCTGCGCGAGTTCGGCGGCGCGCGCCACCTCGGCGTCGCTCGCCCCGGCCCGGCCATAGCGGATGTTGTAGGCCAGCGTGTCGTTGAACAGCACGGTGTCCTGCGGGACCATGCCGATGGCGGCGCGCAGGCTCTGCTGGTTCACCCGGCGGATGTCCTGCCCGTCAATGGTGATGCGCCCGTCATTGATGTCGTAGAAGCGGTAAAGCAGCCGCGAGATGGTCGACTTGCCCGCGCCCGAGGGCCCGACGATCGCCACGGTGCGCCCGGCCGGCACCTCGAAGGACACGCCCTTGAGGATCTCGCGGTCGGGATCGTAGGAGAAGCGCACATCCTCGAAGCGCACCGTGCCGCCGTTGAGCGCCAGCGCCGGGGCGCCGGGGGTGTCCTTGATCTCCGGCGGGCGTGCGAGGATGGTAAACATCGCCTCGATGTCGATCAGCGACTGCTTGATCTCGCGGTAGATCATCCCGAGGAAGTTCAGCGGCTGGTAGAGCTGGATCATCATGGCGTTGATCATGACGAAGGAGCCGACCGACTGCCGCCCGGCGCGGATGTCGAACACGCAGAGCGCCATCACCGCAGTGAGGCCGAGGGTGAAGATGGTCGCCTGCCCGGCATTCAGCCAGGCGAGCGACGTGTGGGTGTGGACGGTGGCGCGCTCATAGCGGGCCATGGAGCGGTCATAGCGCTGCGCCTCCCAGGTCTCCGCGCCGAAATACTTCACCGTCTCGTAGTTCAGCAGGCTGTCTACCGCCTTGGAGTTGGCGTCGGTGTCACTCTCGTTCATCGCCGCGCGGATACCCATGCGGTACTCGGTCATGATGAAGGTGAAGAGCGTGTAGGCGCCGATCATCGCCACGCTGGCGAGCGCGTAGCGCCAGTCGAACTGCCAGAGCAGCACGCCGATCACCATGGCGAATTCGAGAATCGTCGGCGCGAGGTGCAGCACCAGCATGCGCACGATGGTCTCGATGCCCTCGCGCGAGCGCTCCAGCACCCGCGTCAGCCCGCCGGTCTTGCGCTCCAGATGGAAGCGCAGCGACAGGGCGTGCATGTGCTCGAAGGTTTCCAGCGCGAGGCGCCGCACCGCGTGGATCGCCACCTTGGCGAACAGCCCGTCCCGCCACTGGGTGAGGCCCGCCATGACGATGCGCGAGAAGCCATAGGCCAGCGTCAGCATCACCGGCGCGGCGATGAGGTAGCTCACCGCATCGCTGGTGATGCGGGCGCCCTCGCCCTCCGCCACCGCGTCGGTCGCCCATTTGAAGATGAAGGGCGTGGACATGGTGGCGATCTTCGCCAGCACCAGCAGCAGCAGGCCCCAGACCACGCGCGCGCGCAGATCCGCCCGGTCGGCCGGCCACAGATAGGGGCCGAGCCCCTTCAGGGCGACCAGGAGGCTGCCGCGCGGGTTGATCTCGCTGGCTTTTCCCGGCGTCGCCGCGGCGGCTTGGGGGGAGAGGGCGTCAGGTGCGGGCACACCTTGGGGTGCGGACATCAGGCTTTCCGTTCAGTTCCGGCGCGGGCCCGGCGCGCGCTGCGCCCGGCCGGCCTTCGGTTCGGCGCAAGCGGGATGGTGTCCCATCGGGCCTGCGTCATCTGTCTCGTATCAGGCGTCGAGATAGGCGGAAACGCCTCTCAGACCAGAGCGTGCTCCCGCGCATCAGGGCTGCGGCGGGCGCAGGCACCCTCCCCCGCCAGCGTGGCAAGCAGCGGGCCGATCTCCCGCGCCAGACTGGCGACGGCCTCCCGGTCGATGCAATAGCAGGAGCGCGGCCCCTCAATGGTGCCGGTGACCAGCCCCGCCTCCTTCAGCACCTTGAGATGCTGCGAGACAGTGGACTGCGCCAGCGTCAGCCCGCGCACAATGTGCCCGCACTGGCAGCGCTCCACCTCCGCCAGCGCCCGCAGGATCGCCAACCGCGCCGGATGCGCGAGGGCACGCAGGCGCAAGGCCAGCAGCTCATCATCGGGACCGGAAGCGGCATCATCGCTCATCGCCATCGTTTATCGTCGATGGACGATGAAGACAAGGTGACGCTGAAAAGGGAACAGGTGGCCACCGCGTCGCATTTGCACGCGGCGGTAGGCAGTATCATCTGGAGAGGAATCGGCACCTTGCCGGACTCATTATCGCAGTGCACCATGGTATCCATGACAAAGATCAAGAGCGTATGCGTCTATTGTGGAGCGGCCACCGGGGCTGATCCGGTCTATCTCGACGGGGCGATCGAGCTCGGCCGGGCGCTTGCCGAGGCCGATATCCGTCTCATCTATGGCGGCGGCGGCGTGGGGCTGATGGGCGCCACCGCCCGCGCCTGCGCGGAAGCCGGCGGCAAGGTCACCGGCATCATCCCGGATTTCCTGATCGGCAATGAGCAGGCCTTCGAGCACGCCCACGAGCTGGTCGTCACGCAGGACATGCATGAGCGCAAGCGGCTGATGTTCGAGCGGGCGGATGCCTTCATCGCCCTGCCCGGCGGCATCGGCACGCTGGAGGAACTGGTCGAGCAGCTCACCTGGGTGCAGCTCAACCGCCACCGCAAGCCGGTCATGGTACTGAACATCGCCGGCTTCTGGGACCCGCTGCTGGCGCTGTTCGACCACATGCAGTCCACCGGCTTCGTCAATGTGTCGAGGCCGGTGACGCTGGAGGTCGCCCACAGCGTGCGCGCCGCCCTCATCAAGCTGACCACGGCCGTCGCTGGCGTGCCCGAGGGCGAGCTGCACGGCGCCACCGAGGAGCGCGTGCTCGGCCGGATGTGAGGGGGTACGGCCGGCGCGTGGGGCTATCCAAGGCCGCGCGCGCAGCCTAGGGTGCACGCTACGTCAATACCGGCGTGCCTTTTCCCTGGATGCCCATGACCCGTTTTCGTCGCCTGCGCCGTGCCGTTGGACCGATCACCTTGGCCCTGAGCCTCGCGCTCGCGCCGGCAGCTCAGGCCTGCACCTCCCTGATTTACCGCGACGCCAATGGCGGCGTGTATTTCGGCCGCACGCTCGAACTGGCGATGGAGCTGCCCTACCGGGTCGCCTATGTGCCGGCCGGCCAGCGCTACAGCTCGGTGGCCACGGCGGGCGCGGCTGCGCTCGACTACACCACCAAGTACCGCGTCCTCGCCGTCACCGTGCCGGACGGGTCGCTGGATGATCTCAAGATCGTCGAGGGCTTCAACGAGAAGGGCCTGACCTTCAGCCTCCTGGCCTTTGCCGGCGCGGCGGGTCCGTCGGATTCCTTCTCGAAGACCAAGGCGGCGCTCTCCGCCATCGATCTCGGCTCGTGGACGCTCGGCCAGTTCCAGAGCGTCGCCGAGGTGAAGGCCGCGCTCGCCGCCCAGCCGGTGCTGCTCGCTCCGCTCGCCGTGCTCGGCAACGCCAAGTCGCCCTTCCATTACGTGCTGCACGACCGCAGCGGCGCCTCGATCGTGGTCGAGTTCGCCAATGGCAAGCAGGCCGTCTACGACAACCCGGTCGGGGTGATGACCAACGGCCCGGAATTCACCTGGCACCTGACCAATCTCGACAATTACACCTTCCTCAGCAATGTCGACCAGTCGAGCGGCGCGTTCGGCGCGCTGAAGGTGGCGCAGCCCGATTCCGGCATCGCCACCGCCGGTCTGCCGGCCTCGAACACCTCGGTCGGCCGCTTCGTGCGCGCGGTGTATTATTCGCAATATGCCGAGAAGGTCGCCGCGCCCGACGATGCGGTGCGCACGCTCGCGCACATCATGAACAATTTCGACCGGCCGAAGAACATCACCATCGACACCAATTCCGGTGGCAATGAAGGCATCGCCGCCGTCGCCACCAAGGATTCGCCGCCCTTCACCAGCGAGTACACCTCCTGGACGGCGCTGACCGATCTCAACCGCAGCACGCTCTATCTCCGCACCTATGGCGGGCTGAACTATACGCGGTTCGATCTCACCCGGCTGTCGGCCAGCACCAAGCCGCTCTCCATCCCGCTCACCACGCTGAACGGCCTGTCGTCGGATGCCACCGACGCCCTGCTGGCGGCCAAGACGCCCTGACACCTGGCATTGACGGGATTTGGCGGGGCCGCGCGCCCCGCCGCGTGAGGGATGGCCGGGGCAAGCCCGGCCATGACGGCGCGAGGTGAGAGTTGGCGTCATCCCGGACGGCCGCAAGGCCGATCCGGGATCGCGTGTGTCGCGAAGCCACCGACGATCCCTGCTCTCCGTGTCGCAGTGGCCGGGAAACGGAACATGGTGAGCGCGGCTTGTCCGGGAAACGGGGAGCGCTGTCGGTCAAGCCCGTGTCCCGGCCCAGCGCAGGCGAAGCCGGAGCGCCGAGCCGGGATCCAGCGCAAAGACCCGCCGAAGGCACTTCATCGGCATGGCGCCCGCGCCCCTCAATGCAGCGGGGCGTCGCCGGCGGTGAGGAGCTTTTCCATCGTCGTGGTGCCCAGCCACACGCCGCCGCGCTGCACGGTGTTGCGGCTCTTGGGCACGAATCCGCGCTTCTGGAAGAAGCCGAGCGCGGTGTCGCTGGCATCGACCGTCAGGCTGGTCGCGCCGCGCGCGGTGGCGAGCTTTTCCGCGGCGTCGCAGAGCAGCGCGCCGACGCCCTCGCCCACCACTTCCGGGTGGACATAGAGCAGGTCGATCACCTTGTTGTCGGTGAGCGCGAGGAAGCCGACCGGCTCGCCCTCGCGCGTCGCCACCAGCGTGAGCGCGGCACCGAAGCGCGCGGCGAGCGCGGCCTCGTCCTCGGTGACGGCGGCCCAGGCATCCTGCTGGTCCTCGTCATAATCGTCCCCCGTCAGCGCGAAGATGGAGTCGCGCATCAGGGAGGCGAGCGCCGACGTATCCGCCGGCAGGAAGGGCCGCAGCGCGGCGGCTGGGGCCTTGGCGGCACTCACCGCTTCGGCTCCCAGCTCGTCGTGCCGTCCTTGTTGTCCTTCACCGCGACGCCCTGCGCGAGCAGCTCGTCACGGATGCGGTCGGAGGCCGCCCAGTCGCGGTTGCGGCGGGCCTCGATGCGCTCGGCGATTCGCGCCTCGATTTCGGCCGCGGAGATGGAAAGCGCCGGGGCGCGGGAGGCCGACCATTCGCGCAGCGGACCGGGCGTGAAGCCGAGAAACGCCAGCGTGCCCGCCAGCGCCTTCTTGCCGGCGTGGTCCTTCAGCCCGTGCAGCTCGGCGATCGCCTTCGGCGTGTTGAGATCATCCGCCAGCGCCTCCAGCACGGCCGGAGCCGGGCGCGGATAGGCATCGTCCGCCGCCGCGTCGAACCACTGTTCCAGCGTCTTGGCGCTCTCCTCCAGCCCCTTCACCGTCCAGTCGATCGGCTGGCGGTAATGGGTCTTGAGCATGTTGAGGCGCAGCACGTCGCCCGGCCAGTCATTCAGCAGGTCGCGGATGGTGGTGAAGTTGCCGAGCGACTTCGACATCTTCTCGCCTTCCACCTGCAGGAAGCCGTTATGCATCCACACCTTGGCCATCAGCCCGGAGTGGAAGGCGCAGCGCGACTGCGCGACCTCGTTCTCATGGTGCGGGAACACAAGGTCGATGCCGCCGCCATGAATGTCGAAAGTCTCGCCCAGATGCTTCCAGCTCATGGCGGAGCATTCGATGTGCCAGCCCGGACGCCCGTTCACCGCGATGCCGGCCGGGGAAGCCCAGCCCGGCTCGCCGGGCTTGGACGGCTTCCACAGCACGAAGTCCATGGCGTCCTGCTTGTAGGGCGCCACGTCGACGCGCGCGCCGGCGATCATGTCGTCGAGCGGGCGGCGGGAGAGCTGGCCATAATCCGGCATGGAGGGCACGGAGAACAGCACATGGTCCTCGGCCACATAGGCATGGCCGGAGGCGACGAGGCGCTCGATCAGCGTGCGCATCTCGGCGATGTGCTCGGTGGCGCGCGGCTCCACATCCGGGTGCAGCACGCCCAGCGCTTCGAGATCGTCGTGGAACTGCGCCTCGGTGGCGAAGGTCACCTTGCCGATGGCGGCGTTGAGGTCGAGGCCGGGATACTCAGTGGCCGCCCGCGCGTTGATCTTGTCGTCCACGTCGGTGATGTTGCGGACATATTTCACATGGTCCGCGCCATAGAGATGGCGCAGCACGCGGTAGAGCAGGTCGAAGACGATGACCGGCCGCGCATTGCCGATATGCGCGTAGTCATAAACGGTGGGGCCGCAGACATACATGCGCACCAGCGACGGATCCAGGGGCGCGAAGGCCTCCTTGGCGCGGGTGAGCGTGTTGTAGAGTTTCAGCTCGGGCAGCGCGGCCTTTGCGTCGGTCATTTCTGCAGCCTTCCGGGGTCGTCGCGCGCGCTTCAGGAGCGCGGCGTGGGCGGTCTTCCGCGCAAAGCCGCGCGGCGTGCCGCGTCTGTCGCGGGTTTGCCCGCCGCCGTCAAGGCGGCAGATGGGAAAGCCCTCTGGCCGTCAAGGCGGCAGGCGCGAAAGCGGGCCGCCGGGCGGGATCGCACGACCCACGCAAGCCCCGCGCAAGCCGCGTGCGGATGGATAAGCATCGCCGCTGCCGCTGCGGCATCATCTTCAGCAACACGGTTGACGCCCCCGTGCCGGCGGGTCTATCTCCCCCGCCTCTGCACCGGGGGGTGAGTGCGGCACGCGGGACACGCGGCGCCGGAAAGAGAAAACATTAAGGCTCGCTTCAAACCTTTTCGCCAAAGTTGAGTTCTGTAAGCCGAGCCACCCGGCTCGTGCCCCGCAACGCCTGTCATCAGCAGCAGACCCAGACCATGTCCTCCGCCGTCTCCCCGCGCCTGCGTTCCGCTCTCCTCGCCGCCGCCCTCACCCTCGCGCCTGGCCTCGCCCTCGCCGCCGAGCCGGTGCGCGAGATCTTCATCGTCGACAGTTCGGACGGCTACGGCATCGACAACTGCGTCGCCTCGGGCGCCAGCTGCGGGCAGGCCATGGCCGACGCCTGGTGCCGGGTGCACGATTTCGAGCGCGCCACCAGCTTCGGCAAGGTGAAGTCGGATGCCACGGTGAGCGCCGTGACCACCGGCCCGGTGCGTACCGCCTGTTACGGCGCCGGCTGCGCCGAGACGGTGGCGATCACCTGCACCAAGTGAGCACCTGCACCAAGTGAGCACCTGCACCAAGTGAGCACCTGCACCAAGTGAGCACCTGCACCAAGTGAGGTGATCTGACCGGCCGTGAGGTCGGCCTCATCGGCCTGACTGTCCACCTCACTGGCCTGATCGTCCACCTCACTGCACTGACTGGCCACGCCTGACGCGGCCTTCAAGCCGGCCCTGACAGGCCGGCTTTTTCATTTCACGAAGTCCGCGCATTTGGGCGCCTCATTGGTCGCGCCCCACGGCATGATCGGCACGGTGGAGGTCGAGTTCTTCGGGCTGCCGTCGATCAGCTTGTCGGAATAGACGAGATAAACCAGCACGTTACGCTTGACGTCGCAGCCGCGCACGATCTGCATCTTCTTGAAGATCAGCGAGCGGCTCTCGCGGTAGACCACGTCGCCCTGGTCGAACTTGCCCTTGAAGGCGATGGGACCGATCTGCCGGCAGGCAATGGAAATATCCGACACCTCCTCGGCGATCCCCACCATGCCCTTCACCCCGCCCTTCTCCGGAACGGTATAATGGCACGCCACCCCCTCCACGACGGGGTCGTCAATGCCATAGGTGGCGAGTTTGTCGTCGGGCGTGAGGAACTTCCAAACCGTTGATTTCTTGAAGATAAGGTCCGGTTCCTGCGCCATGGCGGGGGCGGCGAGGCCGAGCCCGAGGGCGGCGGCGAGGAGGATGGCGGCGAAAGGCTTCATGGACGTTCCACTCCGGCACAATGTCACCGCTCATATGGTGTGCCCGGCGCCCCGGTAAAGCCGGGAGGGCTACCAGGCCGCCGGTGCTTCAAAATTTCGACAAGCTCGCCATGCTCATTGCCCTTCGCGCCCGATTCCGGCACACAGCCGCAAGCCAAAAGTGAAACGACCTAGCTGATGATGCTGCGATTCCCCCGCCCGCGCGCCGTGCTCTCGGCCGTGCTCGGCCCCATGGCCGCCCTGACGGTCCTCGCCGGCAGCGCCCTCGCGCAGGATCTGCCGCCCGGCGCGGTGGGTGGCGGCGCGCCGCCCGGCGACCGCTCGGTGTGTATCCGCCTGGAGGGCCAGCTCGCCGCGCTCGACCGTGGCGGCAGCACCGGACAGCCCGATGTCGGCGCGCAGATTGCCCAGCTCCAGCAAGGACTTGCCGATCTCACCGCGCAGGGCCGCCAGCTCGGTTGCGACAAGCGCGGCTTCCTCATTTTCCAGCCGCAGCTGCCCCCGCAATGCGACGCGCTGAACCGCAGGATCGCCCAGACCCGCACCCAGCTCGACCGTACCATGATGCAGCAGCGCGGCGATCAGGGCGGCACGGACGAGCAGCGCCGCCAGCTCGTCTACGCCCTCGCGCAGAATAATTGCGGCGCGCAGTACCAGGCCGCGCTCGGCCAGCCGCAGGGCGGCTATGGCAACGCCCCGCAGCAGCGCCGCGCCCCGCGCAACCTGTTCGAGCAGCTTTTCGGCGTGCCGCGCAATCTCGACGAGGAAGCCGGCCCGCTCGACGTGCAGCCGCTGGAAATGCCGAAGGTGTCAACTTACCGCACGGTCTGCGTGCGCACCTGCGACGGCTTCTTCTTCCCGGTCTCCTTCGCCGCCACCCCTGCGAAATTCGGCTCGGACGAGGCGCAGTGCCAGCGCCAGTGCCCGGGCACGGAAGCCCGCCTCTTTGCCTATCGCAATCCGGGCGAGGACATCGAGCAGGCGGTCGGCACCAATGGGCAGCCCTATATGTCGCTGCCTAACGCCTTGCTTTACAAGAAACAATTCGTCGCCGCCTGCTCCTGCCGCCCTGCCGGCATGAGCTGGGCGCAGGCGCTGAGCCAGGAAGACGACCCGACCCTGCGCAAGGGCGACATCGTCGTCACCGAGGACGCCTCGCGCGAAATGGCCCAGCCCCGCCCGGCAACGCCGGCCGCCCCGGCGAAGAAGCCGTAATTACCTTTAAAGGTAATTTGATGCCGCTACATCCGGCGGAACAGAAGTCGTGGATGGCCGGGCCAAGCCCGGCCATGACGTTGTGATGCGACTGAGGACCAGCCTCAGGCCGTCTCGCCCTTGAGCCGCGCCTCGGCCCGCGCGCGGCCGATCAACGGCAGCAACGCCTTGAGTTCCGGGCCGCTGGACGCCCCGGTGAGCGCGAGGCGCAGGGGGTGGAACAGCGCCTTGCCGGCGCGCCCGCTGGCGGGCTTCATCACCGCGAGGAAGGCGGCATAGACGCCCTCGTCCCAGGGTTCCGGCGGCAGCAGCTCGGCCGCCTGCGCGAGAAATTCAGCATCCTCCGGCGCGATCACCGGCGCGAGCGGCCCCTCGACCACCCGCCACCAACCGGCGGCATCGGCCAGACGCGCGAGATTGCCGCGTACCGCGAGCCAGAAGGCTTCGCCGCCGCCGACACCAAGCGCCGCCAGCCGGTCCGTCACCGCCGCGTAAGGCAGGGCGTGCAGGGTCTGGGCGGTCAGCGTGTCGAGATCCGCCGGATCAAAGCGCGCCGGCGCGCGGGAAATCTTTGCAAAATCAAGGCGTTCAGCCAGCGCATCGAGATCGGCCACCGCCTCGACGGCGAGCGAGGTGCCGGTGAGCATGGCGAGCGCGGCGACGGCCAGCGCCTCCTGCCCTTCCTCGCGCAGCGCGGTCAGCGAGAGATGACCGAGGCGCTTCGACAACCCCTCCCCGCTCGGCAGGGTCAGCAGATTATGGTGCCCGAACACCGGAACGTTGCCGGCGAGTGCCTCGATGATCTCGATCTGCACGCCGGTATTGGTGACATGGTCCTCGCCGCGCACGACATGGGTCACGCCCATCTCGATGTCATCCACCACCGAGGTCAGCGTGTAGAGATAGCTGCCATCGGCGCGCACCAGCACGGGGTCGGAGAGCGTCGCGGTGTCCACCGCCTGCTCGCCGCGCACGAGATCGGTCCAGACGACCTTGCGCCCGTCGAGCCGGAAGCGCCAATGCGGGCGCCGTCCCTCAGCCTCCAGCCGCGCGCGGTCCTCCTGCGAGAGCTTGAGCGCCGCCCGGTCATAGGTTGGCGGCAGGCCCCGGCGGCGACGGGAGAGGCGGCGGGTCTCCAGTTCCTCCTCCGTCTCATAGGCCGGATAGAGCCGCCCCGCCGCCTTCAGGCGCTCGATGGCGGCATCGTAGCGGTCGAGCCGGCGCGACTGGTACTCGACCCGATCAGGCACCAGCCCGAGCCATGCCATGTCGCGGGCAATGGCCTCCGCAAAGGCCTCGGTGGAGCGCGCCGTATCGGTGTCATCATACCGAAGGATGAACGTCCCGCCCTCGCGCCGGGCAAAGAGCGCGTTGTAGAGCGCGGTGCGGGCATTGCCGACATGCAGCAGCCCCGTCGGGGACGGGGCGAAGCGGAGGACCGGAGGTGTCATGACGCCTACGCCGTCTCGCGGAAGCGGTTGGTGATCGGGTAGCGCCGGTCGCGGCCGAAATTGCGGGTCGTGACCTTCACCCCCGGCGCGGCCTGACGGCGCTTATATTCGGCGATGTTCAGCATCCGCTCGACGCGTGCCACCAGCGCCGCGTCATAGCCCTGCGCGACGATCTCGGCGACCGGCAACTCGCGTTCCACCAAGCGTTCGAGGATAGCGTCCAGCACCTCGTAAGGCGGCAGGCTGTCCTCGTCCTTCTGGTTCTCGCGCAGCTCGGCCGTCGGCGGCTTGGTGATGATGTTCTCCGGCATCACCGGTCCGTCCGGGCCCAGAGCGTGCGCCGGCTTCCAGCCATTGCGCAGGCGGCACAGGCGGAAGACCTGCGACTTGTACAAGTCCTTGATCGGGTTGTAGCCGCCATTCATGTCGCCATAGAGCGTGGCGTAGCCGGTGGACATTTCCGACTTGTTGCCGGTGGTCACGACCATGGCGCCGAACTTGTTGGAGATCGACATCAGCAGCGTGCCGCGCACGCGGGACTGGAGGTTCTCCTCCGTCACGTCGCGCGCCCGCCCGGCGAACATCGGCGCCAGCGTGCCCTCCAGCGCCTCGACACCGTCGGCGATCGGCACGATGTCGTAGCGCACGCCCAACGCCTCGGCGACCGCCGCCGCGTCGGAGAGCGATTCATTGGAGGTGTAACGGTAGGGCAGCATCACGCAATGCACGCGCTCCGCGCCCAGGGCGTCCACCGCCATGGCGGCGCAGATGGCGGAATCGATGCCGCCGGAGAGGCCGAGCACCACGCCGGGGAAGCGGTTCTTCTCGACATAATCGCGCAGCCCGATGACGCAGGCGGCATAGTCCGCCTCGTCGCCCGTCAGCAGCGGCGCGCGCGCGCCCTCCTCGCAGCGCCAGCCATCGGCCCAGCGCTCCCAGCGGGTGATGCGGATGCGCTCCTGGAAGTTTGGAAGCTGGATGGCCAGCGAGCGGTCGGCGTTGAGCACGAAGGAGCCGCCGTCGAACACCAGTTCGTCCTGCCCGCCAATCTGGTTCACATAGGCGAGCGGCAGCCCGCTCTCGACCACGCGAGCGACGGCGACGTTCATCCGCTCGTCATAGACGGTACGACGATACGGCGACCCGTTGGGAATCAGCAGCAGCTCCGCACCGGTCTCGGCGAGGCATTCGATGACGTCCTGCGACCAGATATCCTCGCAGACCGGCACGCCGATCCGCACGCCCTTGAAGGCGATCGGGCCGGGCATCGGGCCCGGGACGAAGACGCGCTTCTCGTCGAACGGGCCATAATTGGGCAGATCGACCTTGTAGCGAATGGCGGCGATGCGCCCTTCCTCCAGCAGCAGCACGGCGTTGTAGAGCTTGCCGGCATCGAGCCAGGGCGCGCCGATCAGCACGGCCGGGCCGCCATCCGACGTATCGCTCGCCAGCTGCTCCACCGCCGTGCGGCACGCCGCCTGGAAGGCGGGCTTGAGCACGAGATCTTCCGGCGGGTAGCCGGCGATGAACAGCTCGGTGAGGACGAGGAGATCGGCGCCCTGCTCGGCGGCGCGGGCCCGCGCCTCGCGCGCCATGGCGAGGTTGCCGGCGACGTCACCGACCGTCGGGTTGAGCTGGGCAAGGGCGATGAGAAGCTGATCGGCGGGTTCTGACGACATGGACCTGATGTAGCGTTCCGCGGAAAGCCCGGCAATCGTCAGGACGCGCGGTGCGGCCGGTCAGTCCCGGCCGGTGCCACCGGCGCGCAAGAGAAGACCGGCCCGGAACCCAAGGCTCCGGGCCGGCGGTATCATTCAGCCGCTTCGGTCACCGGGCGAACCCGGCCGGCGCGTTCCTGCTTCAGCAGCTCGGCGACGAGGAAGGCCATCTCGATGGCCTGCTCGGCATTGAGCCGCGGGTCGCAATAGGTGTGGTAGCGGTCCTTGAGGTCCGCATCCGAGATCGCCCGCGCGCCACCGGTGCACTCGGTGACGTTCTTGCCAGTCATTTCCAGATGCACGCCGCCGGCATAGGTGCCCTCGGCCGCATGGACGGCGAAGAAGTCCTTCACCTCCTTGAGGATCTGGTCGAACGGGCGGGTCTTGTAGCCCGAGCCGGCCTTGATCGTGTTGCCGTGCATGGGGTCGCACGACCACACGACGGTGCGGCCCTCGCGCTCGACCGCACGCACCAGGGCTGGCAGGTGGTCGCCCACCTTGTCGGCGCCGAAGCGGGCGATCAGCGTCAGCCGGCCCGCCTCGTTCTGCGGGTTCAGCATGTCGATGAGGCGCAGCATGTCGTCCGGCTTCAGCGAGGGGCCGCACTTCAGGCCCACCGGGTTCTTCACGCCACGGGCATATTCGAGATGCGCATGGTCGGCCTGGCGGGTGCGGTCGCCGATCCAGATCATGTGGCCGGAGGTCGCGTACCAGTCGCCCGTGGTCGAATCCACCCGCGTCAGCGCCTGCTCATAGCCGAGCAGCAGCGCCTCGTGGCTGGTGAAGAAATCGGTCGAGCGCATCTCCGGGTGGGTTTCCGGGTCGATGCCGATGGCGCGCATGAAGTCGAGCGCCTCGGTGATGCGATCGGCGAGCGCCTGGTAGCGGCCGGACTGCGGGCTATCCTTGATGAAGCCGAGCATCCACTGATGCGCGTTGCCAAGGCTGGCATAGCCGCCATTGGCGAAGGCGCGCAGCAGGTTCAGCGTCGCCGCCGACTGGCGGTACGCCTCGAGCTGGCGGCGCGGATCGGGCACGCGCCCTTCCGGCGTGAACTCGATGTCGTTGACGATGTCGCCCCGGTAGGACGGCAGTTCGACCCCATTCACCGTCTCCATTGGCGTGGAGCGCGGCTTGGCGAACTGGCCGGCGATGCGGCCGACCTTCACCACGGGCGAGGCGCCGGCATAGGTCAGCACCACCGCCATCTGCAGGAAGACGCGGAAGAAATCGCGGATGTTGTCGGCCGAGTGCTCGGCGAAGCTCTCAGCGCAGTCACCTCCCTGCAGGAGGAAGGCCTCGCCCTTGGCGACCTTGGCCAGCTCGCGCTTCAGGCGGCGCGCCTCACCGGCAAAAACCAGCGGGGGAAACGAGGCAAGCTGACGCTCCACCGACGCCAGAACCGTGGCGTCCGGATACTCAGGCACCTGCTGAATGGGCTTGGCCCTCCAGCTATCCGGCGTCCAGCGATCAGACATGTCAGCCTCCTCGATATCACGTCCGCAGGGTCGCGCTGCACGTTACCCCTGCGGGAAAGGCGGGCCTTATACACCCAAGCACAAGGCTTGCACCAGAGCGCCGAGCGGTGCGCGATTGCAGCCACGCCGAACCCCTATTGCGCCCGCCTCAGCGGGACGTGAGCGGGCCGGATCGCTGTCGGCCGGTTGATCACGCCCCCACTTTGATAATCAATAGACTCCAATACAACTCAGAATGGATTCTTCTTTTAGTTACCTACGAATTATTACGGATTAATCGAGAGAGAACTGGAAGTGATGGACCTGTCTAATGGGGTCGCGGCGCCTCGAAGGGCGTCAGGAACGAGATCATGTCTTTCAAGAACCTGCCCGTGATGCTGAAAATCAGCTCACTTGTTTTGTTTCTCGGCCTCTGCGCGATGGGCGGAAGCTTGTTCTCCGCCCGGCTGATGGGCGACCTGCGCAGCGCCCTTGATCGCACGATGCAGGAGGATGCCGGGTTCATCCAGCTCGCGCGCCTCAGCCGCCAGCTCGTCGATCTCGAGCGCGCCGCCTATAAGCTGGCTGTGGCCGTCTCCGAGAGCGCGGTGAAGACGGCCGATGCCGAAATCACGCAGATCACCCAGCTGATTGACACGCGGGCCACGGACGCCATCGCTCTCCTGCCGCACCTGGAAGAACCGATCAACGATATCCGGCAGCGCACCGCGACCGCGCTCAAGACGCATTGCGACGCGATGTTTCAGTTGGCCCGGGTATCGCTGGACGACGCAAGCATCGTCAAAGCCGGGCAGATGATGGTGGACGACTGCGAGCCAGCGCTGAACGCGGTCGTCGCCGCCAACGCCAAGCTGATCGACGAGGCCGTCGCGGCCAACAAGGCGGCCGCCCGTGAACTCGACGCCAGCATCGCCGCCAACATCCAGCTGCTGCTGATCGGGATGGGGTCCGTCGTCCTGGTGCTTCTCGTCATCTCCTTCCTGGTTTCGCGTTACGCCATCGCTCGTCCGATCGCCCGCCAGATTGCGGTGATGGATGCTCTGCGGCGGGATGATCTCGCGGTGACGGTGCCTGATGCCGACCGCAAGGACGAGGTGGGCCAGATTGCCAAGGCTCTGGAAATCTTCCGCCGGGCGCTGGTGAAGGCCGAAGAGGTGCGCCAGCAATCCGCCGGGCAGGAAGAGCGCAATGCCCAGCGCCTGAAGGCCGAGCGCGAGGCTATCGCCAGCGATTTTGAAGCCAAGATGGGCTCGCTCGCCACCGCCTTCAGCTCCTCCTCCAGGGAAGTGTCGGAAGCCGCGCGCGGCCTCTCCAACTCGGCCGAGGAGACGACGCGGCAGGCGCAGGCGGTGTCTCAAGCCGCCGGTTCCGCCTCCACCAATGTGCAGACGGTCGCGGCCTCCACGGAGGAGATGAACGCCTCGGTGCAGGAAATCGGCATCCAGATCGACCATGCCGCCGGGATTGCCCGACAGGCATCGGAGGCCACCGCCCAGACCCATAGCGACATCCGCGAGCTCTCGCGCGCCGCCGCTCAGATCGGGGAAGTGGTGGAGCTCATCACCAGCATCGCCAGCCAGACCAATCTGCTCGCGCTGAACGCCACCATCGAAGCGGCTCGCGCCGGCGATATGGGCAAGGGCTTCGCCGTGGTCGCCTCCGAGGTGAAGGAACTCGCCGCCCAGACGGCCAAGGCGACCGAGGTGATCGGCGGCAAGATCAACGAAATCCAGAGTGTTACCCAGCGCACCGTCGGCTCGATCGAAAAGATCGTGACCATCATCACCGACATCCGCGAGGCCACGTCGGCCATCTCCTCGGCGATCGAGGAGCAGGGCGCCGCCACCCGCGAGATCGCGGTCAACACTCAGCACGCGGCCCAGAGCACGGGCGGCGTCAATGACAACATCGCCGGCGTCGGCCGTGCCGCGGAGATGACCGGCGCCGCCTCTACCCAGATGATGTCGCTTTCCAACTCCCTCGCTTCGCAGGCCTCCAGCCTGCAAGACGAAGTGCAGCGCTTCGTCACCAATCTGCGCGCCGGCTGACACCCCCCGCCTCGCGTAGCTGACGCCCCGGATGCCTCCCCCTGCATCCGGGGCGCTTTTTTTCTCGACGCCGCGTGTTCCCCGAGGTCGGCGGTGCGTCGCCCGGCAGGACGCTAGAGCGCCGGCGTCGCCTCGGTCGAGGCTTCCGGCAGCGGGTCGCTGCTCGCGTGCTTGGTGCGCAGCGTCACCAGTTCCTCGGCGCTGGAAGGGTGCAGCGCCATGGTGCGGTCGAAGTCCGCCTTGGTCGCGCCCATGTTCATGGCCACCGCGATGAGCTGCACCATCTCGCCGGAATCCGGGCCGATGAGGTGGGCGCCGAGCAGCCGGTCGGTCTTCTGGTCGACCACCAGCTTCATCAGCACGCGCGAGGCGCGCCCAGAGAGCGTCGCCTTGAGCGGACGGAAATCAGCCTTGTAGATGTCGAGCCGGCGCCCCTGCGCGCGCGCCTGCGCCTCGGTCAGGCCAACCGTGCCGATCTCCGGCTCGGTGAACACGGCGGTCGGGATTACCTCATAGCTGACCTTCCACGGCTTCCCGCCGAACACCCCGTCAGCAAAGGAGTGCCCCTCGCGGATGGCGACGGGGGTGAGCTGGACCCGGTCCGTCACGTCGCCCACGGCGTAGATCGACGGCACGCTGGAGCGGGAGTCGCCATCCACCACGATGGCGCCGTTGGCGGTGAGCTGCACGCCGACCGCGTCGAGACCGAGCCCGGTGGTGTTCGGCATACGGCCGATGGCGAGCATGACCTCCTCGGCGAACAGGTCGCGCCCGTCGCTCAGCCGCACGCGCTTGGCGCCGTCGGCGGCGTAGATGCCCTCGATGGTCGTGCCGAAGGCGAAGGTGACGCCATTGCGCGCCAGTTCGTCGGCGAGGCGCTCGCGGATCTCCTCGTCGAAGCCCGCCAGCACCTTGTGGCCGCGATGAACCACCGTCACATCGCTGCCGAGCGTGGCGAGCAGGCTGGCGAATTCCAGCGCGATATAGCCCGCCCCCTGAATGACGATGCGCGCCGGCAGCCGCTCCAGATGGAAGATTTCGTTGGAGGTGATACCGAGTTCGCGGCCGGGAATGTCGAGGCCGAGATTGGGGTGCCCGCCGGTGGCGACCAGGATGTAGCGGGCGGTGACGCGCGTGCCGTCAGCGAGGCGCACCGCATGGGGGCCTTCCACCACCGCGCGCTGGGCAACGATCTCGACGCCCGTGCGTTCGAGATTGCCGCGATAGGCGCCCTCCAGCCGGGCGATTTCCTTGTCCTTGTTGGCGATCAGCGTCGACCAGTCGAAGCGCGCGCCCTCCACCGTCCAGCCATAGCCAGCGGCGTCCTCGAAATCATGGGCGAAATGCGCGGCGTAGACGAACAGCTTCTTGGGCACGCAGCCACGGATGACGCAGGTGCCGCCGAGGCGGTATTCCTCGGCTAGGCGGACCCGCGCGCCGTAGCTCGCCGCGATGCGGGCGGCGCGCACGCCCCCCGAGCCCCCGCCGATGACGAACAGGTCGACGTCGTACTGGTCCGTGTGCTCACCCATGGCGCGCCCCCCTTTTTCGGAAAGAGTGCTGGGCATGTCGCCTCCCCGCGCCGCGCCGTCAAGGCATTGCATGGCTGGTCGGCGAAAACCTTAGCCTTCCGTGGAACTCGACAGGATGTCGCGGCCGCTCTAGCTTCCCCAACGCGCGCTCAAGTGGTGGCCAGAGGCAACGCGCCACCACTCACACCTGGAGGAAACGATGAAGCATATGTTCCGCGGCATTCTGCTGGCCGCCGCGCTCGCCGCGCCGCTCGGCACCGCATCGGCCGAGATCAATGAATTCAAGATCATGGCGCCCGCGGCCCCCGGCGGCGGCTGGGACCAGACCGCGCGCGGCATGCAGCATGTGCTGCAGACCGAGAAGATCGTCGGCAATGTCCAGGTGCTGAACGTGCCCGGCGCCGGCGGCACGATCGGTCTCGCCCAGTTCGTCAACGGCGCCAAGGGCGATCCGAACGCGCTGATCGTCGGCGGCTATGTGATGGTTGGCGCCATCATCACCAACAAGTCGCCGGTGAACCTCAGCCAGGTGACCCCGATCGCCCGCCTCACCGGCGAGTTCGAGGCCATCGCCGTCCCCGCCAGCTCCCCGCTCAAGTCGATGGCGGACCTCGTGGCCGCGCTGAAGGCCGATCCCCAGAAGGTCTCCTGGGCCGGGGGCTCGGCGGGCGGCACCGACCACATCACCGCTGGCTTGATCGCCAAGGCGATCGGCGTCGACCCGACCAAGATCAACTACATCGCCTTCTCGGGCGGCGGCGAATCGCTCGCCTCCATCCTCGGCGGCAAGGTCACGGTCGGCATTTCCAGCCTCTCCGAGTTCGACGCCCAGGCGAAGGCCGGCAAGCTGCGCATCCTCGGCGTGTCGAGCGCCGCCCGTCTGCCCGAGGCCAAGGACATCCCGACCTTCAAGGAATCGGGTGTCGACGTCGAGATCCAGAACTGGCGCATGGTCGCCGCTGCGCCCGGCATCACGCCGGAGCAGAAGAAGGAAATCGCGGCCACCATCGACAAGATGGTGAAGTCGAAGGCCTGGGCCGAGCTGCTCGCCCAGAAGGGCTGGGCCAACACCTATCTGGCGGGCGAGGCCTTCGATGCCCAGCTCGCCAAGGACATCGCCGCCACCCAGGCGATCCTGAAGGACATCGGTCTCGCGCAGTGAGACACGTCCACAACTGAAGCGTCAGACGCTCCCCCGGGCCGGAAGGTTCCGGGGGAGCTTTGTTGTAGCCGGGGGAACTACCGATGAGCGATACGCGCATCTCATCCACCAAGCGGCCAGACAAGGCCGGGTTCGTCATCGCCTTCGGGCTCGCCATACTGGCGCTGGTGGTCGGCTGGGACGCCTGGCGCCTGTCCAGCGTCAACGCCTTCTCGGCAGTCGGCCCGGCCGCCTTCCCGACCATCATCGCCGCCGGCCTCGCCATTCTCTCGGTCGCGACCGCCATCGAGGCGATCCGCGAGGGCGAGGTGGAACGCCCGCGCGACGAGCTGGGGCCGATGGCCTGGGTGCTCGCCGGCCTCATCGGCCAGATCGTCCTCCTCCCCTTCCTCGGCTTCTCCATCGCCACCGGCTGGCTGTTCGCGGCGACCGCGAAGGGCTTCGGCAAGGGCCCGCTCTGGGGCCACCTGATCGCCGGCACGGTGATGTGCTTCGTCATCTATGTGATCTTCGCCAAGGGCCTGCAGCTCTCGCTGCCCGCCGGCCCGATCGAACGGCTGATCTGAGGAAACGCGGGAATGGATACGTTTGCCGCTCTCTATCAGGGCCTGATGGTGGCCCTGCAGCCGATGAATCTGCTCTTCGCCTTTGTCGGCGTCATGCTCGGCACCGCCGTCGGCGTGCTGCCCGGCATCGGCCCGGCGCTTACCGTGGCGCTGCTGCTGCCGATCACCTTTAAGCTCGACCCGGCCGGCTCGCTCATCATGTTCGCCGGCATCTATTATGGCGGCATGTATGGCGGCTCCACCGCCTCCATCCTGCTGAACACGCCCGGCGAAAGCTCCTCCATCGTCACGGCGCTGGAAGGCAACAAGATGGCCCGCGCTGGCCGCGGCGGCCCGGCGCTCGCCACCGCCGCCATCGGCTCGTTCGTCGCTGGCACCATCGCCACGATTGGCCTCGCGCTGATCGCCCCGACCGTGGTCGACATCGCCATCTCCTTCGGCCCGGAAGACTATTTCGCGCTGATGGTACTGGCCTTCACCACCGTCTCCGCCGCCTTTGGCTCCTCGGTGACGCGTGGCCTCACCAGCCTGTTCCTCGGCCTCGCCCTCGGCCTCATCGGCATCGACCTGCAGAGCGGGCAGGCGCGCCTGTCCTTCGGCATCCCGGACCTGCTCGACGGTGTGGAGGTGACGACACTCGCCGTCGCGCTGTTCGCCATTGGCGAGACGCTCTCCGTGGTCGCCGCCGGCTCGCGCGCGGAAGAGGTGATCGAGCCGGTGAAGGGCTCGGTGTTCATGAACAAGGAGGACTGGAAGCGCTCCTGGAAGCCGTGGCTGCGCGGCACCTTCCTCGGCTTCCCCATCGGCGCCATGCCCGCCGGCGGGGCGGAAATCCCGACCTTCCTGTCCTACGCGCTGGAAAAGCGCCTGTGCCGCAAGCCGGACGAGTTCGGCAACGGCGCCATCGAGGGCGTCGCAGGCCCGGAGGCGGCCAACAACGCGGCCGCCGCCGGCGTGCTGGTGCCCCTGCTGACGCTGGGCCTGCCGACCTCGGCCACCGCCGCGATCATGCTCGCCGGCTTCCAGCAATATGGCCTCAATCCCGGCCCTCTGCTGTTCGCCACCGCGCCGGATCTGGTCTGGGGCCTCATCGCCTCGCTGTTCATCGCCAATGGCATGCTGCTCATCCTCAACCTGCCGCTGGTCGGCCTGTGGGTGCGCCTGCTGGCCATTCCGCGCCCGTGGCTCTATGGCGGCATCCTTGTCTTCGCGACGCTCGGCACCCTCGGCGCCAACCCGTCGCTGGTCGAACTCGGCATGCTGCTGGTCTTCGGCCTGCTCGGCTATGTGCTGCGGCGCTACGACTACCCCATCGCCCCGGTGGTGGTCGGCCTCATCCTCGGCCCGCTGGCCGAGCAGCAGCTGCGCCGCGCGCTCGCCATCAGCGTCGGCGACCCGATGGTGCTGTTCCAGTCGCCCATCGCCGTCACACTCTACGCGCTGGCCGCGCTCGCCCTGTTCGGGCCGTTGCTGTTCTATCTCCTCACCGGCCGCAAGGCCCCGGTCGGCGGCGACGAGGACTGATCCTCGGCGCCACCGCCGCGCCCCGCCCGAAAAGCAAAATGCCCGGCGCGAGCCGGGCATTTTCGTATCCGCGTGGTGCCGTCGTTGGCGCGTCAGATGGTGAAGCCGCGCTTCTTCATCTCGTCGCGCACGCGGGTCTCCATCTCCTTGGAGAACTTGGCGCTCCACGCCTGGATGCCGCGTAGCCCGTCATCGAGCAGCTGCTGGCGGCGCTCCACCAGCTTCTTGCCCACCGGTGAACGGTAGAAGGTCAGCAGTTCGGTGAGCTCGGCCTCGGAGAACTGCTGGGCATAGGTGCGGGCCAGGATCTGGATGATCTCGGCGCGGCGCTTCTCATATTCCGGCACGAGCTGCTTGGCGACATCGCGCAGGTCGCGGATGAGGTCCGGATTCGCCTGCACGAAGCTGGCGGCGGCCTGCTCGATGATGCCGGGAATCAGCGCGTCGAAGCTCGCCGCCTCGCCATTGGCCGTCAGCAGTTCATTGGCCAGCTTGAGCTGCGCGGCCGTCGGCTCGGCGACCTTGGCCGGCGCGGTGGCGGCCTGGCTCATGGTGAAAGGGGCGGGCTGCTGGGCAAGCGCCGGCGTCGTCGCCAGAACCAGCGCCCCGATGCCGGCGCCGAGCAGGCGCTTCCCGTAACGTCCCGTACCAACCGGCATGCTTGTCTCCCTGAAGAACGGCTTCACGCGCGGTCTATGACCGTCACGCCATCGGCGCCCGCAAGAAAGACGCGGGTCGCCAGCTTGATGAATAGCCCGTGCTCGACAACGCCAGGCACCTGCGAGAGGGCCAGCGCCAGCGCGGCGGGATCGGGAATGACGCCATAGGCGGCATCGAGAATGACGTGTCCCTGATCCGTGACGAAAACATGGCCGTCGGCGCGCCGGCGCAAGGTCAGCAGGCCATGACAGCCGGCCGCCTTCGCGGCGCGCTCGATCGCCCGGCGGGTCGCGGCGACGCCGAAATCCACCACTTCGATCGGCAGCGCGAAGGCGCCGAGCTGCGCAACCTTCTTCGACGCATCTGCAATGACGAACATTTCCTGCGCCGCCGAGGCGACGATCTTCTCGCGCAGCAGGGCGCCGCCGCCGCCCTTGACCAGGGTGAGATCCGGCCCGATCTCGTCCGCACCGTCCACGCACAGGTCGAGGATCGGGTACTCGTCGAGTGTCGCCACCGGCACGCCGAGGCTCTCGGCCTGCGCCTTGGTCACCTCGGAGGTCGGAACGCCCACCACTTCCAACCCCTGCTGCACCTTCTCGGCCAGCAGCTCGACGAAGTGCTTGGCGGTCGAGCCGGTGCCGAGCCCGAGCTTCATGCCGGAGCGCACATGCTCCAGCGCGCGGGCGGCGGCCTGGCGCTTAAGGGTCTCGGCGTCGGACAGTGGGGCGTCGGACATGGCGATCTTTTTCAGGTCGGTGTGAAGGCGCGGGCGGAACCTAGAACGGCGGCTCTCTGGAAGCCGTCGATATTACCCGCGTGGGTAACGCCGAAACAGCGAGGCGGCAAGCCTTCACGAGCAGCGAGCCTTAACAAGCGCTCGGCCTTCAGACCCGCCGCGCCTCAGCGCGCGGGGGCCGTGCAGACCACCGCCGGTTCCGTGCCGCCGCCTTCGCGGGGCATGTCGCGCACATAGCACACGCTCATTTCCCCGCTCTGGGCGTTGACGCGGAAGATGCCGGTTTCGCCGGAATAGCGGGTCGTCACCATGTCATAGGTGCCCACCGGCCCCGGCCCGGCGCTGGCGTCACGCGGAAAACATTTGGTGACGCCGACCACGCTGCCCTCCGGCCGCTCGAACTGGCAGGCGCTCACCTCGCCGGTGCGCACATTCACGGAGTAGATCCGGTTGGCCTGCGCCGAAGGCGGCGACCCGAACACGAAGGGACCACTTGCCGCCGGTGCCGGATTGGCCGCAGGTGCGTTGGCCGGTGCCGGCGGCGTGCTCCCCTGCCCGCCCGTGGCCTGCGCGAGGGCCGGTGCGCTCAAGAGCCCGGCCGCCGAGAGGCACAGCACGGCGCCGAGCGCGAGGGTCAGGATCGGCAGCGTCGGTCGGAACGTCGTCATAAGAATGCACTCCCGCAGGCCAGTCGTGGCAACTCATCCCCTCGGGGCGGCATGCGCCCGATGGACGCGGCACGCTGGACAGGAAAAGCGGCAGGATTGTAGGCATGAGCGGCAGGCTCCGTCTCGCGGCGGCGGGCGCCCCCGTCCACTTATGCCCAACGGAGCGACCATGCCTCTTTCCACCGACCACCCCGCCGTCATCGCCTTCGATCTCGACGGCACTCTCGTCGACACCGCCCCTGACCTGCTCGACACGCTCGATGTCGTGCTCGACCATGCTGGCGCCCCGCCGCTACCGCGCGAGGAAACCCGCAAGATGATCGGCGCCGGTGCGCGCGCCCTCGTCAATCGCGGCCTCACCGCCGCGGGGATGAGCGTCGAACCGGAGCGATTCGATCGGCTCTATGACCTCTTCCTGGAGCATTACGCGGCCCATATCGCCGATTCGTCGCGCCCCTTCCCCGGCCTGCTGGACGCGCTGGATACGCTCGCCGCGCAGGGCCACACGCTCGCGGTCTGCACCAACAAGCTGGAATATCTCTCCCGCCTGCTGCTCGACCGGCTCGACCTCACCAGCCGCTTCGCGGTGATCGCAGGGGCCGACACCTTCGCTGTCCACAAGCCCGATGCCGGCCATCTCCTCGGCACGATCGAGCGGGCGGGCGGTACGGCGGGGCGCGCCATCATGGTTGGCGACAGCCTGACCGACGTACTGACCGCGCAGAACGCCCGCGTGCCCTGCATCGTCGTGCCCTTCGGCTATACCGAGACGCCGGCGGCGGAACTCGGGGGCGATGTGCTGATCGAGCATTATGATCTGCTGCCCGGCACCGTCGCCCAGCTCCTTGGCCGTGCGTGATTGGCCGTGGGTGAACAGCGAAGGGCGCTTGACACCCACGACCCCGGCACACTAAATCCCCCCCGCCGCACGAGACGGACGGCCCGGCGCTGATGCGGCGGGCCAGACGGGCGATTAGCTCAGCGGGAGAGCACTCCCTTCACACGGGAGGGGTCGCAGGTTCAATCCCTGCATCGCCCACCATCGGCTTCTTGCTTGAACTCGATGAGTTAGCAAGGATCGTCGACCCTCAGGCAAACCCTCGAAACACCCACGCGTCACTCACGGGTCACAGTCGAGCCTTCACACCATCCCGCTGACACCCAAGGCGGCTGAACTGCTCGCCAGAGGTGATCGTTGGTGTGAGCGGGTATTTTCAATCTCGCCCCATGCGGTCCGGCTCGCATGAGTCCAGCTGAGGAAACGGGCGGGGCTTGAGGGTCTGCGGATGCACGAGCTGAGGTACAGCTGTGTCCCGCTTCTTTAAGTATGACCCAGCAGGATAAGGCTGGCTCACATGAACGCCCCACCATTCACCTGCAGCGTCTGCCCGGTGATGTAGCGCGCTGCCGGGCCGCTGAGGAAACGCACCAGCGCCGCGACCTCGTCGGGCGTGCCCCGGCGGCCCAAGAGGTTGGCGGTGGCGGCGTGGTGATGGGGACGATGGTCGCCCTCGCGCCGGGTCTCGATCAGGCCGGGGGCGACAAGGTTCACGGTAACGCCATCAGTGGCCAGCTCATGTGCCAACGCTCGGGTGAGCCCGCCGAGCCCGGCTTTCGCCGCGACGACATGGGCGCGGTTGCGCGCCCCAATATAGGCGGTGAGGCCGCCTATGTTGATGATGGCACCGGCGCCTGAGCGCGCCAGCGGTTCGTTCGCCGCCTTGGCGAGCAGAAAGGGCGCGTCAAGCGACAGGGCCATCACCGATCGCCAGGTCTCATAGCTGAGCTCGGCGAGCGGCGCCTCGTCCCGCACGGCGGCGTTGTTCACGAGGATGTCGAGACGCCCGAAGCGCGCGAGGCATGCGTCCATGATCGCGGCGACGTCGATGGACTCGGTCACATCCCCCAACACGCCCAGGGCGCTGCCCCCGGCCGCCTCGATCTGGCCCACGACCTCATCGACAGCCGCGCGGTCGCGCCGGCCGACAATGGCCACGCTGGCCCCGCCTTCCGCCAAGGCGAGCGCGATGGCGCGGCCGATATTGCGCGAGCCGCCGGTGACGAGAGCCACGCGCCCTGTCAGCTCCCGGCCCGAAAAGGCGAAGTCCGGCGGCACGAGCGGGTTCATCACGCCCGTGCCCGTGCCCGCGCCGCAGCGAGGTCGACGGGACCACCCGCCGCGAGGCGGTCGAGTGCCTGCCGCACGTCCGCGATAGCCGCCGCGTCCAGGCCACCGAAACGAAGATTGGCATCGAACTTGGCCGCCAGTTCAGCTTGCGGCAACGGCTCATGCGCCCCGCCGCGCATATGTGGCTGGCGCAGCGTGACGACGCGGCCATCGGCGAGCGTCGCCTCGAGATGACCGGTGAAGTTGCGGGGATACTCGTCCGCCGGGTCGATCTCATAGAAAATCTTCGCCGCCAGCGCCTGCACCGCCGGGTCCTGCGAGCGCGCATCGGTGAACTGGCCGAGGCCGGCCGCGCCATCGATGAAGGCCACCGCCATGCAATAGGGCGTCGAGAACTTGCCGGCATAGCCATTAGGCGGCCGGTGCTTGCCGGCGAGCGGCTCCCAGAGCCGATGCACGGTGCCCTCGCCGACCTTGCAGCGGATCGCCACGATCTCCTCCGCCGTCACGCCGCTCGCCGCAAGTTGGAGCGCGCAATCGACGAAGGGCTGGGTCATGGTCCCGCAGGCATAGGGCTTGAAGGCCAGCCCCTCGATCACCCAGCGCGTGCCGAGACCGTCCATCAGCTTGTCGAAATCGGGCGCCTTGGACGGTGCAAACGCCTTGAACAGGCCATGCGTGCCCTCGAAGACGGTCAGCGGACCGGTGAAGCCGGCGCGGGCGAGATGCACCGCGCGCAGGCCCGCCTGCGCCGCCGCGCCGGCATGCAGCCGCTTGGTCGAGGAGCCGTCCGCAAGGTATTCGATGATGCCGGAAGCGAGGCTGCCGGCGATGCCGAGGGCGCGCGCGGTGGTGGCGGCATCAAGCCCGAGCACGGCGGCGACGGTGACTGTGGCAGCCGGCGCGCCGAAGATCGCGGTCGGGTGGAAGCCCGCCTTATGCGTCGCTTGTGGCGCGACGAGGCTGAGGCGACACATCAGCTCGGCCCCGATGGCGATGGCGCGCATCACCACCGCCCCGCTGGCGCCGTGCTGCTCCGCCGCCGCCAGCGCCGCCGGGACCACGACGGCGCCGGGATGCACCGGGCCGCCTTCGAAGGTGTCGTCGAAATCCTCGCCATGCGCCGCCGTGCCATTCACCAGCGCGGCGTCATACATGCCGAGCCGGCGCGCATGGCCGAGCGCCGTGCAGCGCCCATCATCGACCGCGCTGGCAAGGCTCGCCTGGACATAATCGGTGTCACGCGCGGCGATGATGAGCCCGGCAATATCGACCAGCAGGTTACGGCAGACCTCTTCGGCCGCCGCGCTCGGCTGGGCCTGCGCGGCAAAGGCGCCGATGGCGAGGGCAAGCGGCGGCGCCTCGATCGTGCGGTGCTGGTTCATCCGTGCGCCTCCTGAAGTTTGGCCTTCTCGGCCTGTTCGTGCCGGGCCTTGCGCGCATCCCGCACCTCGCGGGTGAGCGAGTAGACGACGAAGCCGGTAGCGGCGAGCAGCAGACCGACGCAGATGGGATCCTGCAGGAACACCATCATGTCGCCGCCGGACAGCACCAGCGAGCGGCGGTAGCTCGATTCCACCATGTGGCCGAGAACGACGCCGAGGATCATCGGCAGGAAGGGGAAGCCGCAGATCCGCATGAGATAGCCGACGACGCCGAGAGCCAGGGCGATGCCGAGGTCGAAGGTGGCGTTGTTCAGCGTGTAGAGGCCCGACAGGATGAGCGCGAAGATGAAGCCGGCCCGATAGGCGCGCGGCCGGTTCACCAGCCACACCGCCGCCGGCAGCAGCAGCATGCCGACGCCGATCTGCGCGATGATCGCCACGAAGGATCCGACATAGAGGCTATCGATCACCTGCGGGTTCTGCTCGAACAGGCGCGGGCCGGGTAATAGCCCGTGCATCAGGAGCCCGCCCAGCAGCACGGCGGTGGAGTTAGAGCTGGGAATGCCGAAGCTGAGCAGCGGGATGAGCGCGGTGCTCGCCACCGTGTTGTTCGCCGCCTCCGGCGCCGCGACGCCTTCTTCCGAACCCTTGCCAAACTTCTCCGGCGTCTTCGACCAGCGGCGGGCCTCATTATAGGACATGAAGGCCGCGATGGAGCCGCCACCGCCCGGTGTCAGCCCCTCGAACAGGCCGAGAATGCAGCCGATGGTCTGCGAGCGCTTCAGCTTGTTCATCATGGCGAGGCTCGGCAGGCGGATGCGCACCGACTCCTTCAGCTCCATGACGGTGGTGGAGCCGGACTGGCTCATCAGTTCGGTCAGGGCGAACAGACCAACCATGACCAGCACCGGCTCCACCCCGTTGAGCAGGTCCGGCACGTCGAAGGTGAAGCGCGTCACGCCGGAGATCGGGTCGGTGCCGACCGTGGCGATCATCAGGCCGATCACTGCCGCCGCGAGGCCCTTCAGCAGCGAGCCGCCGGTCATCGAGGCGATGACGCTGAGGCCGAGCATGCCGAGCCCAAAATAAGAGGCGGGGGTAAAGGCCAGCGCCAGCCAGGACAGCGGTTCGGTCAGCAGCACCAGCATGGCGAGGCCGAACAGGCTGCCAACCACGCCCGACATCAGCGAGATGCCCAGCGCCTCGCCGGCGCGGCCCTGACGGTTCAGCTCATAGCCGTCGATCACCGTCGCGGCGGAGGAGTTGGTGCCGGGCGTGCGGATCAGGATCGCCGGAATGGAGCCGCCATATTCGGCGCCGATATAGACGCAGGCGAGCAGCGCGATCGCCATCGCCGGGTCCATCGTGTAGGTGAAGGGCAGCACCAACGCCATGGTGATCGAGGCGGAAATGCCCGGCAGCGCGCCGCCGAGAATGCCCCAGACGAGGCCCATAATGGCGACCGGGATGATCGGCGTGCCGGTCAGCAGGTGGATGATGTCCCAGAAGGTGCTCATGAGAACAGCCCCGCAAACAGGGTGCCAGCGGGCTGGTTGACGCCCAGCAGCTTCACGAACACCGCCCAGTAGAGAATGGCGCCACCGATGGCGGCGGCCGGAACGGTCCAGCGGCGCGGCGCGCCCTCATAGAGCGCGACAGCCCCGATCAGCAGCGCGACGCTGACGAGATAGCCGGCGAAGGGCAGGATGAGCACATAGACCGCGCCGAAGGCGAGAAAACCGAGCGCGCGCGGCAGGCGCACATCGGCATCCTCCTCATCGTGCGGATCGGCCGGCGCGCGGCCAGCCCTGAGCCCGCGCAGGAAGATGGCGATACCGATCAGCGCGAGCACGACCGCCAGGGCATGAGGCAGGCCGATAGCGCCGACCTCGTCCTCCAGCGTGCTGTTGGCGATGGAGCCGGTCGCCACGTAATAGGCACCGGCAAGGGCGAGCAGCACGAGGCCGCTCCAACCGTCCTTGTTCATGTCAGACCCTTTCCCGACATCGCGCGGCAGCGCGAACATCCGGCATGGCGCGGAGGTGGCCGGCGTTCGCACGCCGGCCGGCCGATGCGGCGGGGCTACTTGATCGCGCCCGTTTCCTTCAGGAAGGCTTCGGTGGTCGTGGCGAAGTTGTCGACGAACGCCGGGTAGTCCTTGTGCGGGATGAACTGCGCCACGAGGACCTCCTCGGTGTACTGCTTCTTGTACTCGGGATCCTGAAGCACCTTCTGGATCGCCTCATCCCACACCTTGGTCACCTCATCCGGGAGCCCCTTGGGGCCGGCAAGGCCGCGGAACTTCACGAGCTGGACGTCGAAGCCGGATTCCTTGACCGTCGGCACGTCCGGCTTCTGCGGCAGGCGTTCGGGGTTGAAGGTCGCGAGCACCCGGATCTTGCCGTCGTCGATCTGCGAGCGCAGCTCCTGGAACTCGCCGACGCCGATGTCGAGCGTGCCATTCAGCACGTTCAGCATCATGTCGCCGCCGCCCTCATGGGTGACGATGGCCGCATTGACCCCGGCGGCCCGCTTGAGCTGCTCGGCAGCCTGGCGCTCCAGCGAGGCGGGATTGGCCGCGCCCCATTTGCCGCGGTCCTTCTTTGCCTTGTCGATGACGTCCTGCAGGGTCTTGTAGGGCCCGTCGGCGCGGGTGAAGACGACTTCGCTGTCGGCGAAGATGTTCACGAGCGGCTCCAGGTCCTTATAGGTCTTGGGCGGCTTGCTGAGCAGCGAGGTGTACACATAGGTCGGCGTGGTCGCGTAGAACACGCTGCCATCCGCCGGCGCCCCGGCGACGCGGGCCACCGCCTTGGCGCCGCTGCCGCCCTGCACGTTCTCGACCACGAAGGTCGCGTTGATGTACTTGCCGAGATATTTCGACAGCTCGCGTACAAAGACATCCGATCCGCCGCCCGGGCTCGAATGGGTGACGAGGGTCACCACCTTCTGCGGATAGGGGGCGGGATCGGCAGAGGCCGGGGTGGTCAGTAGGCGGCCGCCCGTGAGGGCGGCAGCCAGCAGAAGCGCCGTGCCGGCGGCGCGTGTCAGGCCCACGGTGAAGTGCATTGTCCGTTTCCTCCCAGAAAGGCGGCACCTCTTCGGGTGCTCGCCGGTTGGCTTGTCGTCTATTCCGCCACTGCCTGGAGTTGCCCGACCTCCGCGGCCGAGAGCAGGTTCATGAGGCGGGCGATGTCGGCGCCGCTATCGAGGCCGCGCCCGAGCGCGAGCACCTCCTTCTGGGCCCCCTCGCCCAGCACGCCCTCGGCGCACATGAAGAACTTGCCGTCGAGATCGGCGTCGCTGATCGGGTTCAGCGGCCCGCCCCGGTAGCGCTCATCCGCCCATTGCACGAGCGTGCGCCCGTCCTTGGTATCGACCTCGATGCGCGAGCGGATGAGGTCGTAACCCTGCGCGTCGATGGCGGGGTCGCCGATCACCTCGGTGCGGGCCTGCAAGTCCTGCATGGCGGGGCCGGCGACGAAGGCATCCTCGAACTCGTGATGGCTGGCACGCCGGCGCAGCACGATCATGGCCAGCAGGGCCGGCATGGAGAACTTGGCCTGAAGATGGTTGCGGGCGATCGGGTAGCGGATCGGCTCGATGATGTTCTTGCCGGCGAAGAAGCGCACGCGCTCCACCGCCTCCGGCTTCAGGTCGTGGTCGAGCACCAGCTTCAGCATCGCGTCCATCGACTGATGCGTGAGGATGCCGGAAGGATACGGCTTGATCGACACGCCGGGGCTGACGATGGTCAGCGGGTTGCCGAAGCCCTGCGTGGCCTTCTGCGCGTCGAACCCCTCGCCCATCACCGAGAAGAAGCCCCAGGGGCCGTCAAGCGCCGCCGGGTCCGCGTCGAAGCCGCGCGCGGCGAGCAGCGCGGCGGTCACGCCGTTCTCGCTGGCCCGGCCGACATGCAGCGGCTTGGTCATGGTGCCGAAATTCACCCGGATGCCGGCGGCAAGACTGGCCGCGATGCCGAGCGCATGGGCGAGACGCGGGCCGGTGAGCCCCAGAAGCTTGGCGGCGGCGACGCAGGCGCCGAAGGTGCCGACCGTACCGCTGGTGTGGTGGCCACGCCGGTAATGGCGCGGCAGCATCCATTCGGAGATCTTGCACTCCACCTCGAAGCCAAGCTGGAAGGCCAGCATGATCGCCCGGCCATCGCGTTCGCCGAGCATGTCGGCAATCACCAGCGCGGCGGTCAGCGGCGGCACGGTCGGGTGCGTCAGCAGGCCGTAGACATGGGCGGGGTCGTGCGAGACCTGCGTGTCGTCCCAGTCATGGGCATGGCCCGCCGTGCCCCAGACACGCGCGGCAAGGGCGGCCGGCACACGCTGCCCACCGGCGGCGGGAAGCGGGGCATCGGCCCGCCCGCCCTGTTCCAGCGCGTCCTCGATCAGGATGCGCACGGAAGGCTCCTGGCTGCCGGCGAGATAGAGGCCCAGAGCGTCGACGATGCAGCGCCGGCCGATCCGCAAAGCCTCGGCCGGCAGATCGTCATAGGTCGTCGTCTCGACGAAACGCAGGGCCGCGCTGGTAATGCCGGTCTCGGCAGCACTCATGAAAGTCACTCCTGAAGAAGCTAGGCGAGATTGGAGCTGGCGAGCAGGCGGTCCTTGGCGGACATGACATGCGCCATGTGCGCCGCCTGCGCGCGGTCGGGGTCGTGCGCCGCGATGGCTTCCACCATCTCGTGGTGCTCGCGGTTGGACTCCTGCATGGAGCGACCCATCATCAGGCTGCGGGCGCGATAGAGCTGGAGCTGCTTGATGAGCGAGAGATACTGCGCCGCCAGCACCGGATTAGCGGCGTGGGCGACGATGAATTCGTGCAGCGCGAAATTCTCGCGCAGATAGCGCTCGGTCTCGCCGGCGGCGATCGCCTCGTCCATGGCGGTGACGAAGCCGCGCAGCGTGGCGATTTCCTCAGCCGTCGCGCGGACCGCCAGCAGCCGGCCGGCCAGGGCGAACAGGAAGGCGCGCACCTCGTAGATATGCGCCGCCTGCGCCGGGCTGAGCTTGCGCACGAACACGCCGCGATTGGGGATCTGCTCGATCAGCCCGCTCGCCTCAAGCGACCGCAACGCCTCACGGATCGGCCCTCGACTGGTGCCGAAGCGCAGCGTCAGCTCCTTCTCGTTGATCCGATCGCCCGGCGCGTATTCGCCGCTGAGGATGACGCGCTGGATCTCCTCTTCGATCAGCATCGGCAGGGAGCGTGACTTCAAAAGTTCGATCGCGGGCGTGGGCATCGGAATCTCCGTTGCCGCTGATCCAATCCTCCCGCACCCATCATGTCAACAGTAGATTGTAGGACAATTTACATTAGGTCCGGATGGCAGTAGACGCCATGGCGGCATGGCGGGCCCTAGGCGCGGCAGCGCCCGCTCCAAGTGGGGGTCTGAATGAGGGTCGCGCGCCCGAGGATTTCATCGACCACCCGTCCTCGGCGGAAGCCGATTGCGGCGGGAGTTCGACCCGGGCGACCTGGGTGGGATGAGCCAGCGAAACGACGGTTGCCGGCTCACGAGACGCCCCAGGAGGGGGGCTTCGGCAACCATACGACGTTGAGTGACCTAACGTACCATGTTAAGGAATACTCGCCCGTCTATCTGCCGGTAGCAATCAAAAGGGATTGGTTATGGCAATCAAGACCGTCAATATACCGAGATCCCTGCAAAAACTGCTCGACGAAGAGGCCGAACGTAATAACCTCAGTAGCGATGATCTGATATTATCCATCCTGGCAGATCATTTTGATTTAAATGTCCATACTGTTTTCCAGGTCTCAACATCAGGCGCTCTGGTCGCGGGTGTTTATGACAAAGAGGTTACGGTCGGGACATTGCTCGAGCATGGCGATTTCGGCCTGGGCACCTTTGCCGGACTGGATGGCGAGATGGTGGTGCTGGACGGGCGCGTCTATCAGGCGCACGGCTCGGGCAAGGTGACCGAGGCTACCAGCGAGGCGGGCGCGCCTTTCGCGGTGATCACGCACTTTACCCCCGACAGGTCAGGCACGATCAGCGATGTCGGCAGCTTCGGTGATCTGGAGGCGCGCTGCGACAGCTTCCGCGACTCCGACAACATCTTCTACGCGCTGCGTCTGCACGGCCGGTTCGCGCACATCAAGACCCGCGTGGTGAACCCGCCCGCGCCCGGGGTCGCGCTCACCGAGGCCGCCAAGTCGCAGAGCGAGTTCGAGTACGACGATGTCGTAGGAACGCTGGTGGGCATCTGGTCGCCGGCCTTTTCCAGCGAGTTCAGCGTCGAGGGCTATCACTTCCACTTCATTTCCGATGGCAAGGATCAGGGCGGCCATGTGCTGGATGTGCGGGCCACGACGCTCGACGTTCAGATCGAGGCGCTGACGGACTATCGCCTGATCCTTCCGGAAACCGAGGCGTATCTGAAGGCCAATATCGGCAAGGACATCGCTGCCGAGCTCAATGCCGCCGAACGCGGCCACTGAACGCACGTCTGCGGGGGGAACCATGTCCGACGAAAACAAAACGGCCCAGATCGGCGCCGATCTCGTCGTCCGCGCGCTTGAAGAGCGCGGCGTCACGCATGTCTTCGGCATTCCGGGGGCGAAGATCGATGCGGTCTTCAATTCTCTGGTGTCCTCGAAGATCGAGACGGTCGTCTGCCGCCACGAGCAGAATGCGGCCTTCATCGCCGGCGGCATCGGTCGCATGACCGGCAAGGCCGGCGTCTGCATCGCGACTTCCGGCCCCGGCGTCTCCAACCTCGTGACCGGGCTTGCCACCGCCAACAGCGAGGGCGACCCGATACTCGCCCTTGGCGGCGCGGTGGCGGTTGCCGATGCGGACAAGCACATCCATCAGTCCATGGATGCGGTCGCGATCCTGCAGCCGGTGACGAAATACGCGGTCAGCGTCGGCTCAACCGATCAGATCGCGGAAGTCATGGCCAATGCGTTCCGCGCCGCCGAGGGCGGGCGCGCCGGTGCGAGCTATGTCAACCTGCCGATGGACGTGATGAAGGCGCCCGCGCCGCAGTCCCCGATCGCGCTGCCGCGCTTCTCCGGCCCCGGCCCGGCCGATCCGCTCGCCATCAAGGAGGCGGCCAGGCTGATCAATGAGGCCGCCAATCCGGTCGTCCTGCTCGGCATGATGGCGAGCCGGCCAGATGCCGCCGCGGCGTTGCAGCCCTTCCTCAGCACGGGCAACCTTCCCGTCGTCGGCACCTTCCAGGCGGCCGGCGCCGTCGGCGCGTCACTGTTCGAGAATTTCGGCGGGCGCGTCGGGCAGCTCGACAATCAGCCCGGCGACGAACTGCTCGACGCAGCGGACCTGATCATCACCGTCGGCTATGATCCGGTCGAATACTGGCCGCCGGAATGGAACCGGGGAAAGACGCGCGCCATCATTCATATCGACGTGCTCCCCGCGACGCTCGACGCCGACTATCAGCCCCATGTCGAACTTGTCGGCAATATCGCGCTGACGCTGGAGGCGCTGACAGGAGGATTGCAGCGGCACGGTACGCCGGCCCTGTCGGCGGCGATGCTCCAAAAGATCGAGACGGAGCGGCGCCTGCTCGCCGAAGGCTCAGCCAGGCGCGGCGGCGTGCCCATCCATCCGCTTCGGCTCGTGCATGAGCTGCAGCAGTTCCTGAGCGACGACGTGACCGTCTGCCTCGACATGGGCTCGTTCCACCTCTGGATCGCGCGCTACATGTACAGCTTCCGCCCGCGCCAGCTCCTCATCAGCAATGGCCAGCAGACGCTTGGCGTCGCGCTCCCCTGGGCGATCGCCGCCTCGCTGGTGCGGCCGAGCGAGAAGGTGCTGTCCGTCTCCGGCGACGGCGGCTTCCTGTTTTCGGCGATGGAGCTGGAGACGGCGGTCCGCCTCGGCACCAACCTTGTGCACATGGTCTGGATCGACGGCACCTACAACATGGTGAAAATTCAGGAGGAGCTGAAATACGGCCACGGTTCGGGCGTCGAGTTTGGCCCGATCGATTACGTCAAATACGCTGAGGCGTTCGGGGCCAAGGG
The DNA here is from genome assembly GCF_029760895.1 of Ancylobacter sp. WKF20. Classification (NCBI taxonomy): domain Bacteria; kingdom Pseudomonadati; phylum Pseudomonadota; class Alphaproteobacteria; order Hyphomicrobiales; family Xanthobacteraceae; genus Ancylobacter; species Ancylobacter sp. WKF20. The sequence goes on along the minus strand of NZ_CP121679.1, from coordinate 367,934 downwards.
CGTGATGATCCGCTCGCCGGACGACATCCTGCCGGTCCTGAAGAAGGCGTTCGATACGCCCGGCCCGGTGATCATCGGCGTTCACGTCGACTACAGCGACAATGCGAAGCTCTTCGCGCAAGCCCGCGAGAACGCCTTCCATTGAGGCCCGCCCTCGGCTCCTGTTTGCGCCGCGTTGGTCCGTGGCGCGCGGAGGCCGCCATGAAAAATCGGGCCGGCCTTGCGGGCCGGCTCCGGTGGCCTGTCGCGGCCTAAAAGCGGTAGGTCGCGCCGAGCACGGGCCCCTGCATCCGCACGTCGTACAGGAAGTTGCCGTCCTCATAGTCGACCGAGAGCGCCCTATAGCCCGCGCGCAAAGCGAGGTTCTCGTTCCACTGGTAGTTCACCGTGCCGATGGCCTGCCACGTAAACTGCGAGCCGACATCGAAGCCGCCAATGTCGCCGACCAGCGTGACGCTCCACGGCCCCCCGAGCTGTGCCGACAGGCGGCCGACCAGCACCGGGTCCACCCAGCTCGTGTTCTGGCTGTACTCGATGCCTGAGGGCAGCAGGCCGGGCCCGATGGTGAGCTTGTTGTCGAGATACCAGAAGCGCAGGCCCGCGCCGGCATCGACGGAGAGCTGCGGCGTGTCATAGAGGCGGTAGAGCACATTGCCCTGCAGGGTCAGGCTTCGCGAGCGCACCTCGACATCAGCCGCATAGGGGCCGGGCATGGTGCCGCCGGGCGATACCTGGGTGAACATCACGTCCGCGAGGAAGCTCCAGCGGCCGACCCGCATCTCCCCCGCGCCCATCAGCCCGCCGTCGAGATCCTTCAGCACGTCGTTAAAGCTGAGGTCGATGTCGGTCGGCGGCAAGGGAGGCAGGGTCGAGGTCGTGCCCTTGAGCGCACTCGCCCAGAGATAGAACGAGCCGAGGAAGACCGGCGTATCGGCGGTGACAACTGGCGCCGGCTTGGCCGGCGCGGGCTTTACCGGCGGCAGCGCATCGAGATCGGCGGCGGAAGCCGGGCTGGCGGCGAGCGCGGCGAGCAGGGCGGCGCCGAGGAGGCCGGGTCGGGCGGGGCGCATAGCGGCGTAAGGCATCAATCGTTCTCCAACCCCATTTCGTACAGCGCGGCGCCGGGCGTCGCCAAGGGGGCCGACAGGGTCGCCTTGAGGGCCGCGGCGTAGAAAAGGGGCGGTGCCATGTTGCGGGCGAGGTCCACGACCTTGGCCTGCAACGCGGCCACCTTGTCGGGGTGGCGTTCCGCGAGGTCCGTGGTCTCGGAGGGGTCGGCGTCGAGATCGAACAGCTCGGCCTTGGGCGGCAGCACGACGTGCCAGACCAGCTTCCACTTGCCCTCGCGCACGGCGCCCTGGGTCGGCTCGACATTGTAGACCACAGCGTCGCGCCCGGACTGGCCGAGCGCTAGCGCCGGCCAGACATCCCGGCCATCCAGCGGCTTGGTCGTGGCGAGGGTGGCACCGGCGAGCCTCGCCAGTGTCGGCAGCATGTCCACGACATGCATCACACCGGTTGTCTCGCCCGCTTCGATGTGGCCCGGCCAGTTGGCCAGCGCGACCACCCGCGTGCCGCCCTCATAGAGCGTGCCCTTGCCTTCGCGATAGGGCGTGTTGTTCGGCGGCAGATCGCCCGCGACCGCGCCTTCGCCGGCAAACATCAGGTTCCGGGTGCCGCCATTGTCGGAATGGAACACAGTGAGCGTGTTCGCGCGCATGCCGCGTGCCTCCAGCGCCGCGATCACCCGGCCGATCTGGTCGTCCATGGCGGTGATCATGGCGGCATAGGCGCGTCGGGCCGGGTCCGCGATGGAGGCGTACATGTCGAGATAGCGCTGCGGCGCCTGATAGGGCGTGTGCGGCGCGGTGAAGGCGAGGTAGAGGAACAGCGGGACCGCCGGGTCATGCCCGCCGATCAGCCGCACCGCCTCAGCGCCGAACAGCTCGGTGTCGTAGCCGTCTTCCTTGAGCAGCTCATTGTCACGGTACCAATCGGTGACGCCGTGCGCCTCGTGCTTGAAATGGTCGATCTCGCCAACCAGCGGCCCATAGAAGCTGTCGAAGCCGCGCTGGCGGGGCCAGTATTTGCGGTCCGCATGGCCGAGATGCCATTTGCCCACCAGCGCCGTACGGTAGCCGGCCTGCTTCAGCGCCTGCGGCAGCAGGAATTCGTCAGTCGCCAGCCCGTAATCGGCACCGGAGGGGATGACACCGGTCTGCAACCCGTAGCGCAGCGGGTAGCGCCCGGTCATCAGCGCGGCCCGGGTCGGCGTGCACATGGGCTGGGTGTAGAACTGGCCGAACCGCGCGCCCCCCGCCGCCAGCCGGTCGAGGTTGGGGGTGCGAATGTCCGAGCCGTGAAAGCCGACATCGGCGAAACCGAGATCGTCGGCCATGATGTAGAGAATATGCGGGCGCGGGGCGTCCGCCGCCCGCGCGTCCCGTGCCAGCAGCGACAGGCCGGCGATGGCCGCGAGAAAGCCGGCGCCGCCGGCGAGAACGTCGCGCCGGTTGGGCGCGGTCGCGGCCGGGGCGAAGGCAGGGGGCGTGTCGGTCATGATGTCCTCATGGCGGGCGCGACCCGGCGGACACAGCGGAAGCCGATATGCACCGAGGCGGTGTCCGGGGTCTGGGGTTGGCGGGCCGCCGGGCGGTAGCGGCGGCAATAGCTGGGCGCGCACAGATGCGAGCCGCCTTTCAGCACCTTGCGCGGGGCATCGGGCGCGAGTGGATCGAGGCTCTCCAGCGCACTCCCCCCGCGCGGGTTGCGGGGGATGCAGCAGGGCTTGCCGCCCGGTTCGCGGTGACGCGGGCGGTACCAGTCGTCGGTCCACTCCCAGGCATTGCCGATCATGTCGAACAGGCCGAAACCATTCGGCGGATAGGCGGTGACGGGCGAGGTGCCGGCATGGCCGTCCTCGGCGAGATTCTCCATCGGAAAACGGCCCTGCCAGGTGTTGGCACGGTGCACGCCGCCGGGCGCGAGCTCGTCGCCCCAGGCATAGTCGGCGCCATCAAGCCCGCCGCGGGCGGCGAATTCCCACTCGGCCTCGCTGGGAAGTTCCTTGCCGCTCCACTGCGCATAGGCGAGCGCGTCGGCATGGGCGACCTGCACCACGGGATGGTCCATCCGTCCCGCGATGGAACTGCCGGGGCCCTGCGGATGGCGCCAGTCGGCGCCGGGGGTGAAGCGCCACCACCGCGTCCAGTCCCGCGCGTCGCCCTCGTCCACCGGCGAGACAAAGACCAGCGCCCCGGGAACCAGCAGGCGGGGATCGGCCCCGGGATAATCCTCCGGCCGTGGCCGGCGCTCGGCCAGGGTGACGTAGCCGGTGGCGGCGACGAAATGGGAGAAGTCCCAGTTGGTGACGGGAGTGCGATCAATGAAGAAGCCGTCCACCGTGACCGGATGAGCCGGGCCTTCCTCGGGATAGTGGCGGTCGGACCCCATGAGGAAGCGGCCACCCGCGATCCACATCATGCCATCTACGGCGTGGGCGCCGGGATCAGCCTGAAGAGCTTCCGCACCCTTTGCGCCCATCACCAGTGTCACTTCCACGCCTGTCTAAGCGGCTGACCGTCGGGGCGGCGCACGTCTGTGTCGATCGGGACGAGCCATAGCCAAAGGGCGAAGCGCTACTCAATTGCCATTTCGCGCCAGCATTGCCTCGCGCCATCTCACGGGCGAGGCGCCCTCCCAGCGACGAAAGGCGCGGACGAAATGGGCCGGGTCGCGATAGCCGAGCATCCGGCCAATCGACATGACCGGGAGCGTCCGGTCGGCGAGGTAGCGCCGGGCCTGCCGATGCCGCCACGCCTCCACCTGCGCCTCGAACGTCGTCCCGAGCCGCGCCAACTGGCGCTGGAGGCTGCGCGGCGACAGGCCAAGGCACCGCGCCGTGTCGAGAAGCGACAAGTGCCCCGCCATCGCTGCGGCGGCGATGATGAGGTCGAGCGTCTCGACCAGCGCGCGGTCGTCGCGAGGACTCCACACGAGGGGTGGCGTTCCCCCCTCCTCCGGCGGCGGCGGCAGGGTGCCGAACAAGGCGTTGGGACGGTCGAGCCAGGCCGCGTCGAAGCTCACGGTGATTCCGACGCCATTGCCGAACGAGACGCCAGCAGCGAGCTTGTCCTCATAATCGCGGACCGGCATGCGCGCCCGGTGCGGCAGCTCAACGTGAAGGTCGCCACCCGCCTCCCCCGCGACCGCCCGCAGCGCGGCAACCACGAAGCCGGCAACGCCCTCATTGAGCACCCCGGCGTGGCCGGCATCGCTGTCCGCGAAGGCGTGCTGCCAGCACGCCCGTCCGCCGGTCTCGCGGATGGCGATATGGACCCCGCCCTGCAAGGAGGGCATGTGGCGCGTATGGGCGTGAAGGCATTCGCGCAGCGTCCGCCCTCCGAGCAGGGCTTGCCCGCTGGGGCCCAGGCGCAGCGGGTCCGCGCCGGCCGCGAGGTCAAGCCCGATACCGGGCGCGCCAGCCCGCCGCGAGAAATCTTCCAGCAGGGTGGCGATCTGCGCCCGCGCGACATGGCGGCCCGGTTCGAGCTCCCCGCCGATGCCCGCCCGGCCGAGCAGCGGCGCCAGCGCCACGCCCTGACGATCGGCGACGTCCGGCAGCATATGGACCAGCGAGAGATTGACGGGATGTCGATCCCACATCGGCGATGACGTCCCGCCCGGCAAAGACAATGATGGTGATTTCTAACGCCATATCATTCGTCAGGCCACGCGCATTGTTGCGCTTCTGGCGTGGGCCGCGCCACCCTCATCGGCCGCTCCGCCCTTTTCAGATGGATCCATCCGGTGTTGGCCCGACCACGGCCTCCGCCAGTTGCGCCCTCACCCAGCGATGGGCAGGGCTGCGATGGGTGCGCGCGTGCCAGACGGCCAGCTTGGTAAAGCCGGGAATGGCAAGGGGCGGCGGGAATGTCGCAAGGCCGGGCACGCCGGCGACCAGCCGGCTCGGCACGGTCGCGATGAGGTCTGTGCTCCGCACCAGCTGCAGAAGAGCGAGAAAGCTGGACAGCGTCACCACAACGCGCCGTTCAAGCCGCTGCGCGGCAAGCGCGGTATCGACCACGCCGCGAAACCGGTCCCCGGCGAACGACACCAGCACGTGGTCGAGCGCACAGAACCGCGCGAGACCGAGCGCGGGGCCCGGTGCATCGGGGTGCCCCTCCCGCAGCACGCCGACATAATGCTCGTCGAAGAGCGCGCGGAAATGAAGCTCGGGCGGCGCGGCCTCGGGCGTCATGAGGGCCAGGTCGATATCCCCCCGCTCGAACTCGTCAATGATGCGCGCCTCGTCCAGTGGGCGGACCGCCACCCGGATGTTTGGCGCCGTCCGGCGCAGCCTTGCGATGAACGGCACGATCACCGCGTCAAGCGCATAGTCGGTGGCGGCGATGGAGACCGTCAGGCTCGCGGTCGCCGGATCGAAAAGCGGAAGCTCCATCAGCCCGGCAATATCGGCGAGGATCTGCTTCACCGCCGGCGCCAGTTCGCCGGCACGCGCCGTCGGGACGATACCGCGCCGTGTGCGGACGAACAGCGGATCACCGAAACTGGCGCGCAGCCGCGTCAGCATTCCGCTCACCGCCGGCTGGGTGAGGCCGAGACGCTCGGACGCGCGCGTCACGCTGCGCTCGTCCAGCAGCGCATCGAGCGCGCGCAGCAGGTTCAGGTCAAGTTCTCTGATATCAGCCAAGTTAATGATCCAAATCGCTGCACGCGATTGGCATTATATCTCAATCTCCCGCATAGGCACGCACAGGAAAGGGAGCGGACGCACCCCGCAGGAGACACAACATGCACGAGATCGCCTGGCCGCATGATTACCTGCCCGGCTTCACCGATAATTTCGCCTCCAATGAAGTGATCGTGGCCGGCCTCGGCGCCGCCGACGTCTGGCCTCTGCTGGCCACCGCGCCGCTCTGGCCGAGCTACTATGCCAACTCCGCCAATATTCGCTTTCATGACGGCAAGGGCCCCGAGCTGGCGGACGGCGCGCGGTTCTATTTCGAGACCTTCGGCTTCCCGGTCGAGGCCGAGGTGGTCGAGTTCGCCCCGCCGCAAGACGGGCAGCCCGGCCGTGTCGCCTGGCATGGCTGGGCTGGCGCAGGCGATACGAGGCTGGACGTGCATCACGCCTGGCTCATCGAGGATCTGCCCGGCGGCCGCGTGCGCATTCTCACGCAGGAAACGCAGAAGGGTAAGCCGGCCGTGGACCTCGCCCGCGCCAAGCCCAACCCGATGATCAATGGCCATCAGGATTGGCTGGAGGGACTTGCCGCTGCCGCCCTCCAGCGCAAGGGCAAGCGCTGAGCGCAGAGACTTCCCTGCCCCAAACAAATCGCCCGGACGTGCCGCCGTAAAGCGGTCCATCCGGGCGAGTTGGTCGTCAGGCTCGGCAGATCGGCCACACGGCCGATCGGAGAACCGGATCAGAAGCGGTAGTTGATGCCGGCGCGGACGGTGCTGAAGGACACGTCCACATCGCGGCCGAGATATTCCTCGCTGCCGAGGTCGGTCCACAGATACTCGACCTTGGCGCTCCAGTTCGGCGAGAAGGCGTATTCGGCGCCGGCGCCGACCGTGTAGCCGACATGGGTGTTGCTGTCGGAACCGCCGCCGGTGAGATAGTTGAAGTCGATCTCGTTCTTGCCATAGGCGAGACCGCCGGTGACGTAGGGCAGGAACATGTCGAAGGCGTAGCCGAGGCGGGCACGCACCGTGCCGAAATAGTCCATGCTGCTGTTGAGCGAACCGCCGCCGACGAAGTCATAGCCGGTGTTCAGGTCGGCGTACTGCAGGTCGGCCTCGATGCCGAACACCACATTGTCCCACTGCCAGTTATAGCCGATCTGGCCGCCGACGATGGCACCATCCTGGCCGCCGAGATCGAAGCCATTGTCGAAGTCCGAGCTGCCCCAGCCATAGCCGGCATTCGCGCCAATATAGAAGCCCTGCCAGGTGAAGACAGGAACGGGGGCGATGTAGGCCGCCGGCGCCTTGACCGGGAGGTCCGCCGCGAAGGCCGTACCGCCCATCAGCACCAGTGCAACCGCGGAGAGTGAAAACTTACGCATCGGGAGACCCCTCAGGTTTACGATATTGGCCCAAGCCTAACATCGTGAAAACGCGCCAACTAGTGCATGAAAAGCACAGACAGACACTTCATTTACAACATCATTACGCTGATTATTCGCACGAATAGCATCATGATACCCGATTACGGTATGATAATGCTTAGATGTTGCTTGAATTATTACTAATCGATCAACGGTGCCAGCAAGGTTTTATTAACCCGCCCCCGGCGCACGCCGCGACCGGCCCGGACTTGCCGCACCGCACACCCCACGCTCAGGTTGTATTCCCGGCGCGGGGGTCACCCGATTTCATGGTATTTAGCTACGCATTGCCCCACCCCCCAAAGTAGTCGCACAGTCGCGCATCAACCCCGAACACCCGGTGGAGGTTCCATGCGCGGACTGATCGACGATATCGCCCGAGAGACCGGCAGCATTCCGCTAGGATGGGCCGGTTCGACTATGCAGATGAATTATCTCAATTTCGGAGATGCTCTCAGCCCGGTGATGGTATCACTGGCAAGCGGGCTGCCGGTGCATCGCGTGCCCACCAAGTCGAGCTCCCCCCGCATGGCGGCGGTGGGCACCATCGGCCACGGCTTCGCTGGCGGCGACGTGTATTTCTGGGGCACGGGCTGCTCGAACTGGCTGAACCCCGGCAAGGGCGCGGAGGAGCGCCAGCCTTTCGTTCCATCGCCCGACAGTCGGTTCCATGTGCGGGCAACGCGCGGCCCGGTGTCGGAGAGGCTGCTGAATGGCGGTGGCACGGGCAGCGGCATCTATGGCGATCCGGTCTGGCTACTGCCGCAGTTTCACGCCGCGCCGGTCGGCAAGAAGTGGAAGCTCGGCTGCATCCTGCACCTCTCCGAACTCGCCGACCGGGACTATGAGGCCCACCCGCACGCGGCCGACCTGCGCTATGTCGTGCCGGCGGAGTTCGCTGACGACGTCCACCTCATCACCACCGTCACGCCGATCACCATCGACGGGCTGCGCGACAAGATCGACGAGATCCGCGCCTGCGAGCGCATCGTCTCCACCAGCCTGCACGGCATGGTCATCGCCGAGAGCTACGGCATTCCCTGCCTTTACTTCTCCCCGCAGGGCGACAGCCCCGGACCGATCGACCTGGCGCTGGAGCCCGATGGCAATGTCGATCTGCGCATCGTCGACCTTTACCGCGGCATGGGACGGGAGACGCTGCGCGCCTTCGGCCAGCCGCGCGCGCGGGCGACCGATTGGGGACGGCTGATGGCCGATATCGACGCGAACTGGCGCCCCATCGACCTGAAGGACGCCGATGCGCTGCTCGACGCCCTGCCCGTCCAACCCGCCCCTTTGGAGGCCCCGCCCGGCGGCAGCATCTGGGACCACCCGGTCATTCGCTCTCTGGCGCTCCAGCACGATGTCGCGCAGCTCAGGCGCGACGACAAGGCGCGCAGCGCTCGCCCCGCGGCACCAAAGGCCGGTGTGGCCGCCGCGCCATAGCGCGCCATAAACCGCTGCGACGGCGGGCGCCGGACCCACAACCCGCCCGTCGCGGCATTATTTCAAAATTCAAACCATCGACGAATGGCTGCCGATGCGGCAACAATCGGCAAGGCTCGGCAGAGCGTCAGGGGTTGGCGCATGCCGGCGCAGTGAGCCGAGAGGGCAGGATGCGAGTGACGAACTGGGGAGCGGTGGCATTGGTCGCCGCGCTGGGGTGGATGGGGGCCGCGCCGGCTTCCGCGCAGACCCTGGCTTTGAGCAACGTATTTCCCAAGCCGTATGATTTCGGGATCGGTCCCAAAAGCGGTTCCGGCGTCTCGCCGATCCGCCGCACCACGGTGCGCTATGACGGGCCCTATGCGCCCGGCACCATCGTGGTGAACACCGCCGAGCGCCGGCTCTATCTCATCCAGCCGGACGGCACGGCGCTGAAATACGGCATCGGTGTCGGCCGCGACGGCTTCCGCTGGTCGGGCGTGAAGACCATTACCCGCAAGGCCGAGTGGCCGGGCTGGACCCCGCCGCCGCAGATGCTCCAGCGCCGGCCCGATCTGCCGCGCTACATGCCCGGCGGCATCGACAACCCGCTCGGCGCGCGCGCCATGTATCTGGGCTCATCGCTCTACCGCATCCACGGCTCGAACGAGCCGGAGACGATCGGCCAGGCGGTGTCCTCGGGCTGCTTCCGCATGACCAATGACGACGTCACCGACCTCTACAGCCGGGTGAATGTCGGCACCAAGGTCATCGTGCTGAACTGACACGGCCTCAGCGTCATCCCGGACGGCCGCAGGCCGATCCGGGATCGTCACGGGGATGGAGGGCGATCCCGGCTCTCCGGCTTCGCCTTCGGCCGGGATGACGGCACGGATTAATCAATGCCGGCGCACGGTCCCCGGCAGGTCGCGGGAGAGGTTCTTGGCGGCGAGTTCCTGAAGATAGCGCGGCCAGCGCGTCGGGTGCTCGCGGCCGAGCTGATGGAACGTGTCCCAGGTGTAGATGCCGGTCGAGTGGCCGTCGTCGAAGATCAGCCGCACCGCGTAATTGCCGACCGGGATCACCTCCTGGATGCGCACCTCGCGCTTGCCGGACACGAGCTGGCGGTCGGCCGGAGAGTGCCCCTGGACCTCGGCCGAGGGGCTCTCGACCCGCAGATATTCCGCGCTCAGCGTGAAATTGGCGCCATCCTCGAAGGCGATGGTCAGCGCGCCCTTGTCCTTGTGGATCTTGATCTCGGTCGGCCAGGCGTCGGTCATGGCGTGTCCCCTTGCTTGTCCCTGCGCGTGCGTCCCCCACATAGAGGCGGGCGGGCCGCTCGCCAAGGTGGCGCGAGGCACGCGCCGACGTGCGGGCCGGGAAGACCTCACCGTCAAGTGACCGTCAAGTGGCTCCGGCAATCGCCCGATAGGGTTCAGCGCCTTGGCACTGCCCAGCGGACCGATTAGAAATGATAGAAATTGACGCTACTTAACCCATCAGGGGCGGCGTCTCGGGAGCCTAGCGTGAGCCGACCGGAAGCCATCATCGACCAGTTCCAGCGGGAGGCGCCGCGCGCCCCGCTCATGGACACGTTCGGCCGCGCTGTCAGCTATCTGCGCGTCTCCGTCACCGACCGCTGCGACTTCCGCTGTGTGTACTGCATGGCGGAACACATGACGTTCCTGCCCAAGCCCGAATTGCTGACGCTGGAGGAGCTGGATCGCCTCTGCTCCGCCTTTGTCGTGCGCGGGGTGAAGAAGCTGCGCCTCACCGGCGGCGAGCCTCTGGTGCGCCGGGACGTGATGACGCTGTTCCGCTCGCTCTCCCGCCACCTCGATTCGGGCGCGCTGGAAGAACTCACCCTCACCACCAATGGCTCGCAGCTCGCCCGTTTCGCCGGCGATCTCGCCGCGTGTGGCGTCAAGCGCATCAATGTCTCGCTCGACACGCTGGACCCGGCGAAGTTCCGCGCCCTCACCCGCTGGGGCGACCTGTCCAAGGTGCTCGCCGGCATCGACGCCGCGCAGAACGCCGGCATCCATGTGAAGCTCAACGCCGTCGCGCTGGCCGGCGATAACGAGGCGGAAATCCCCGCCCTCATCGAATGGGCGCATGGGCGCGGCATGGACATCTCGCTCATCGAGGTCATGCCGCTGGGCGAGACCGGGGCCGAGCGGCTCGACCAGTATCTGCCGCTCTCCACGGTGCGCGAGAGGCTGGCCGAGCGCTGGACGCTGGAAGATATCCCGTTCCGCACCGGCGGCCCGGCGCGCTACGTCTCGATCAAGGAAACCGGGGGCCGTCTCGGCTTCATCACGCCGCTGACGCATAATTTCTGCGAGGGCTGCAATCGGGTGCGCGTCACCTGTACCGGCACGCTCTATATGTGCCTCGGCCAGGACGACGCGGCGGACCTGCGCACCCCGCTGCGCGCCTCGGAAAGCGACGACCGGCTGCACGCCGCGCTCGACGACGCGATCTTCCGCAAGCCGAAAGGCCACGATTTCGTGATCGACCGCCCCGGTCGTCCGCCCGCGCTGCGCCGGCACATGAGCGTTACCGGCGGCTGAGCCCGCCGGCCTCCCCGTCTGCTGCCCGCCTGCCGCATGGGTGCTTCCCGCCACGCTTTATTGCTGCGCTGCAACAGGATGTGCATAGCTCTCCCTCATCCGTAGAGCTACCTAGCTTCCTCCTGATTCTCTGTTCCGGGCGTGATCGACCATGCAGCTCCCGCTGTTGGCTTTGGCCATGGCTTCCTTTGGCATTGGCACCACAGAATTCGTCATCATGGGGCTGTTGCCCGAGGTGGCCGCCGATCTCGGCGTCTCCATCCCGGCGGCGGGCCTGCTGGTGACGGGCTATGCGCTCGGCGTCGTGGTCGGCGCGCCCATCGTCGCCATCATCACCAATTCCCTGCCGCGCAAGGCGACGCTGATGGGCCTTGCCAGCATGTTCGTGCTCGGCAATTTCCTGTGCGCCATCGCGCCGGATTACTGGTTCCTGATGGCCGCGCGCGTGGTCACCGCCTTCTGCCACGGCGCCTTTTTCGGAATCGGCGCGGTGGTGGCGGCGAGCCTCGTGCCGGTGAACCAGCGCGCCAGCGCCATCGCGCTGATGTTCGCGGGGCTGACGCTGGCCAATGTGCTGGGCGTGCCGCTCGGCACCGCGCTCGGCCAGGCCTGGGGCTGGCGCTCCACCTTCTGGGCGGTGGTCGCAATCGGCATTCTCGCGGTGAGCGCCATCGCGCTCTGGGTGCCCCGTGATATTCCGCACAGTGCCGGCAACATCCTCAAGGAATTCGCGGTGCTGAAGCGCCCGCAGGTGGTGCTGACCATGTTGATGAGCGTGCTGGCCTCGGCGAGCCTGTTCACCGTCTTCACCTATATCGCGCCGCTGCTGCGCGAGGTCACCGGCCTTACCCCGCATACCGTCACCTATGTGCTGCTGCTGTTCGGCGTCGGCATCACCATCGGCAACATCCTCGGCGGGCGGCTGGCCGACTGGCGGCTGATGCCCTCGCTGATGGCGAGCTTCATCGGTCTCACGGTCGTGATGGTCGCGATGGTGTTCACCAGCGCCTTCGTGGCCGCCGCCATCGCCACCGTCTTCGTGTGGGGAATTCTCGTCTTCGCCGTGGTGCCGCCGATCCAGACCCGCGTGGTCGACGCGGCTGTAGGTGCGCCGAACCTCGCCTCGACGCTCAATCAGGGCGCCTTCAACCTCGGCAATGCGGCTGGCGCGTGGATCGGCGGCGCGGCGATCACGGTCGGCATCGGCTATGCGGAACTGCCCTGGGTCGGGGCGGCGCTGGCGGTCGGCGCGCTCGGCCTGTGCATGGTCTCGCAGGCGCTGGAGCGGCGCGATGGCGGCCTCGTCAGCGCGGCGGACGCCCCGGCATGCGAAGAGTGCTGAGCTGACCCGCAAGTAACGCGGAGCCGAAAACAGCTTTGCGTAAGGTCTCGTCTTTATTCCGACGCGATCGGCGAGCCCTTATGCGCCTTCACCTCTTTCGGCTTTCGCGTTCCAATGCACCCCTCGACCCTTCTGCGCCGCGGCATCCTCCTGATGATCGCCGGCTCCTGCGTCTTTGCCGCCAATGACGCCTTCTCCAAGCTCGCGCTGGCGCATATCCCGCCCTCGCAGATCCTCGCCGTGCGCGGGGTGATGGCGATCAGCTTCCTGGTCGCGATCATGGCGTGGAAGCGCGAGACCGGGATGCTGCGCTACGTGTTCGATGCGCGGGTGCTGCTGCGCGGCGTGCTGGAAGCCTTCACGGCGATGCTGTTCATCACCGCCATCGTCACCATGTCGATCGCCGACGCGACCGCGATCATCCAGGTCGCCCCGCTCGCCACCATGGCGGCGGCGGTGCTCTTCTTCGGCTCGCGCATCCGGCCGCTGGAATGGGTGGCGGTGGGCGTCGGCTTCGTCGGCGTCACGCTGATCGTCAAGCCGGGCAGCTCAGCCTTCGATCCGATGGCGATGCTGCCGCTGGGCGCCGCCCTGCTCATCGCCATCCGCGATTTCATCACTGGCCGCATCGGCGCGCATGTGCCGACGCTGGTGGTCACCTTCGCCACCGCCGGCATCGGCATGCTGATCGGCTTCGCCGGCAGCACGGTGGAGGACTGGCAGGCGCTGGACCTGATGACGCTGGGCTATCTGCTCGCCGGCAGCATCTCGCTCATCGGCGGGCACATGCTCACCATCGCCGCCTTCCGCGGCAATGATCCCGCCGCCATCGCGCCCTTCCGCTACGCGGCGGTGGTGTGCTCGGTCGGCATTTCCGCCGCCGTGTTCCACGCCATGCCGGACTTCGTCTCGCTGATCGGCATGGCCGTCATCATGGCCGCCGGGCTGTTCTCCATGAGCCAGCACCGCCCGGCCCCGGATGTCGTCGCCACGCCGGTGCTCGACACCCTGCCGGACGAGCCGCGCAAGGCAGCCTGAGCCTCACTTGCCTGCCGGAACGAAAACGGGCCGCCCTTGGGGCGGCCCGTATCGTTTCAGGGTCAGGGCGATCAGCCGCGCGTGCGGGCGCGGATCATGTAGCCGTCATACGGATACTCGCCGACCTGCCACCACAGATACTCCTCGTTGCGGAAGGCCAGCATCGAGTCGTAAATCGTCTTGAAGTCCGCGTTCTTGGCGGAGATCTCGCCCATCAGCGCGATGTTCTCCTTGTACGCCGCGTCCATCAGGTCCGCCGGGAACGGGCGAAGCTGGGCGCCGCCCGCCACCAGCCGGCGCAGCGCGCCGGGGTTGCGCGCGTCATACTTGGCCAGCATGTCGGCATTGGCATAGGCCGAGGCCGCCTCGAACGCCGACTGATAGGCGCGCGGCAGCTCGTTCCACGCCGCGAGATTGGCGACGAAGTGGATGGTCGGGCCACCCTCCCACCAGCCGGGATAGTAATAATAGGGCGCGACGCGGTTGAAGCCGAGCTTCTCGTCATCCACCGGGCCGACGAACTCGGCCGCGTCGATCGTGCCCTTTTCCAGCGCCGGGTAGATGTCGCCGCCCGCGAGGTTCTGCGGCACCAGGCCGAGGCGCGAGAGCACCTGGCCGGCAAGGCCCGGCAGGCGCATCTTCAGGCCCTTGAGGTCGTCGACCGACTTGATCTCCTTGCGGAACCAGCCGCCCATCTGCGCGCCGGTATTGCCGCCGGCAAAGCCGATGACGCCGGACTTGGCGAGGAAGGCGTTCTGCAGCTCGTTGCCGCCGCCATGGTAGAGCCACGCCGTCTGCATCCGCGCGTTCAGCCCGAAGGGCATCGTGGTGAAGGGCGCGAAGGCCGGGTTCTTGCCGATATAGTAATAGAGCGCGGTCTGGCCCATCTCGACCGTGCGGTTCTGCACCGCGTCGAAGGCCTGCAGGCCCGGCACAATCTCGCCGGGGGCGAAGACGTCGATGGTGAAGCGCCCGTCGGTGGCCTCGCCGACATATTTCGACAGCAGCAGCGAGGCGCCATAGATGGTGTCGAGCGTCTTGGGGTAGCTCGAGGTCAGGCGCCAGCGGATCTGCGGCGCGCTCTGGGCGATGGCGGGCGCGGCCAGCGTCGAGGCGGCAGCGGCAAGGCCCGCGCCCTTCAGCAGGCGGCGGCGGGACGTCGAGGTCGTCATAGCGGTTCCTTCTGCTTTTCTTGGCGCGGCCGCGCAGGCAGCCGTGCCTCAGCCCTTTGTGCGGGCGCGGATCATGTAGCCGTCATAGGGGTATTCGCCAACCTGCCACCACAGATACTCCTCGTTACGGAAGGCGAGGAGCGAGTCCATGATCTTCTTGAAGCCGGCATTCTTGGCGCCGATCTCGGCATAGAGCTCGGTCGTCGCCGTGTAGGAGGCGTCGATGAAGCTCTGCGGGAAGGGGCGAAGCTGCGCGCCCGCGGCCACCAGCCGGCGCAGCGCCGCCGGGTTGCGGGCGTCGTACTTCGCCAGCATGTCGGCATTGGCATAGGCGGTCGCCGCCTCGAAGATCGCCTGATAGGGCTTGGGCAGCTCGTTCCATTTCGCCCGGTTGACGATGACGTTCATCGTCGGCCCGCCATCCCACCAGCCGGGATAGTAGTAATAGGGCGCGACCTTCACGAAGCCGAGCTTCTCGTCGTCATAGGGGCCGACCCATTCGCAGGCGTCGATTGTGCCTTTTTCCAGCGCGGCATAGATGTCGCCCGGCGCGATCTGCTGCGGCACGACGCCGAGCTTGGCGACCACCTGCCCAGCAATGCCGCCAATGCGGAACTTCAGCCCCTTGAAGTCGGCGACGTCCTTCACTTCCTTGCGGAACCAGCCGCCCATCTGGGTGCCGGTATTGCCGCCGAGGAAGCCGACGAGGTTGTATTTCGCCAGCACCTCGTCCTGCAGCTCGCGCCCGCCGCCATGGTAGTACCAGGCGTTCTGCTGGCGGGCATTGAGGCCGAAGGGCACGGTGGTGAAGCAGGCGAAGCTCGGATCCTTGCCGAGATAGTAATAGAGCGGGGTCTGGGCGACCTCGACCGTGCCGTTCTGCACCGCGTCCAGCGCCTGAAGGCCCGGCACGATCTCTCCGGCGGCGTAGTTCTGGATGACGAAGCGCCCGTCGGTCGCCTCGCTCACATATTTCGACACCAGCTCATTGGCGCCGAAGATCGCGTCCAGCACCTTGGGCACGCTGGAGGTGAGGCGCCAGCGCACCTGTGGCGCGCTCTGGGCGATAGCGGGAGCCGCAACGGCGGTGACGGCGGCGGTGGTCGCGAGACCGGCGCCGCGCAGGACGGCCCGACGCCCGAGCGCCGCGCCTTTCGGGGACTGCTGTGTCATGGCGGCTTTTCCTGTCACTTCCCGCCGGGCGATGCAACCGCAACCCCGTTACAGCGACTTCACATGACAATGCCCGGGAGAGACCCCCGGGCATTGCGTTCGGTGGGTGGTCGCGATCTCGCCTCAGCCGCGCGGGCGGGTGCGGATCTGGAAGCTGTCGAAGGTGTATTCGGCCACCTGCCACCACAGATTCTCTTCGTTGCGGAAGGCCTGCATGGTGTCGATCGCCTTCTTGAAGTCCGGGTTCTTGGCGGAGATCTCGGCCCAGAGCTCGTTGGTCGCCTTCAGGCAGGCTTCCATGACTTCGGTCGGGTACGGGCGCAGCTGCGTGCCATTGGCCACCAGGCGCTTGATCGCCGGCGGGTTCTGCACGTCGTAGCGCGCCTGCATGATGGTGTTGGCATAGGTCGAGGCCGCCCGCAGCGCCGCCTGATAGGGCTTGGGCAGCTCGTTGTACTTTTCCAGATTGGCGAAGGCGTGGATGGTCGGGCCACCTTCCCACCAGCCGGGATAGTAATAGTACTTCGCGACCTTGTAGAAGCCGAGCTTCTCGTCGTCATAGGGGCCGACCCACTCGGCGCCGTCGATCGTGCCCTTTTCCAGCGCCGGATAGATGTCGCCGCCGGCGATCTGCTGCGGCACGACGCCGAGCTTGGACATCACCTGACCGGCAATGCCGCCGATGCGCATCTTGAGGCCGTTAAGGTCGGCGACGGTCTTGATCTCCTTGGAGAACCAGCCGCCCATCTGCGTGCCGGTGTTGCCGCAGGGCATGCCGAACACGTTGTACTTCTTGTAGAACTCGTTGAAGAGCTCGTTGCCGCCGTTCTGGTACAGCCAGGCGTTCTGCTGGCGGGCATTGAGGCCGAACGGCACCGAGGCAGCCACCGCGAAGGTCGGATCCTTGCCGACGAAGTAATATGAGACGGTGTGGCACATCTCGACCGTGTTGTTCTGCACGGCGTCGAGCACCTGCAGGCCGGGCACGATCTCACCGGCGGCGAAGACCTGGATCTGGAACTTCCCGTCGGTCAGCTCGGAGACCATCTTCGACATGACGTCGGCGCCGCCATAGATGGTGTCGAGCGACTTAGGGAAACTGGAGGCGAGGCGCCATTTGATTTCGGGGGCGGACTGGGCGATGGCCGGCGCGGCGATGGTGGTGGCGGCAGCCGCACCGGTGCCGGCGGCGGCCAAGAACTGACGGCGCTTCATGCTGTCTCTCCTGATGGGATTTCCTCACGGCGCGGTTGGCGCATTGGCGCGCTTCCACACACGATTTTCTGTTCGACCTAACTGGTACGCCACGGATTTCCGCAACGCAACGGCGCGGGATGTGCGCCTTTTGTCGAGGGGTGATGACGCTTCGCTCAGTCGACGCTCCAGTCTTCCACGACGAGGTCCGGCACGCGGCCAAACTCGCGGACATTGCCGGTCACCAGCACCAATCCGCGCGCCAGCGCGTGCGCCGCGATCCAGAGGTCATTGCCGCCGATAATGGCGCCGCGCGCTTCCAGCGCCGCGCGAACACGGCCATAGACGAGGGGGGCATCGCCCGGCAGCGGGTCGACCGGGATCGCTTGTGTCAGCCGCTGAAGAACCTCCTGCGCCTCGTCGCGACGCACGCTCTTCTCGGCGCCGTAACAGAGCTCGCCATACACCACTGCCGACATCACCACCTCCCCCGGCTGAAGGCGGCTCAGTCGCTCAACCAGCGAAGACGGGCGCCGTCGTCGCAGCGCGATGATGATGTTGGTGTCGAGCAGGTAGCGCGCCGCCATTAACGCTCGCCACTATCAACAGGCGCCGGTGGTGGATCATCCGGTGCCTCGGTCAATACGTCCTCGGGAAGGGCGTCGAGAATGTCGAGAAGATGCGCCAGCCCTTCCGGCTTTTCGCGCAGCACGATCTCGTCGCCGCGTCGGAAAATCTCGACCTCAGGACCCTTCAGGCGGAATTCCTTCGGCAGCCGGACAGCCTGGCTATTGCCGGAGATGAAGACTTTCGCGGTGCTCATGAGGGGCCTCACCTGACCATCGTATATACATTCACATATATACGATGGTCAGGCACTGGCTTCAACGCTGCCCCTCACCCCTCCATGACGATGCGCGGCGCCGGGCGGGCGGCGTTGCGGCGGCCAGCGAGGGCTTCGCGCACGGAATTGGCGATGCCGCGGTAGATCTGCGCCTCGTGGCTGTCAGGCGCCGTCGCGGTGATCGGGCGGCCGGCGTCCGAGGTCTCGCGGATCGACAGGTGCAGCGGCACCTCGCCGAGGAAGGGCACGCCGAAACGCTGCGCCTCATGCCGCGCGCCTCCATGGCCGAACACGTCGGAGCGCCCGCCGCAATGCGGGCACATGAAGTAGCTCATGTTCTCGACGATGCCGAGCACGGGCACGTTCACCTTCTGGAACATGGCGATGCCGCGCCGCGCGTCGATCAGCGCGAGATCCTGCGGGGTGGAGACGATCACCGCGCCGGCCAGCGGCACCTGCTGCGCCATGGTCAGCTGCGCGTCGCCGGTGCCCGGCGGCATGTCGACGACGAGAATGTCGAGCGGCGCCCAGTTCACTTCCTTCAGCAGCTGGCTGATGGCGGACATCACCATCGGGCCGCGCCAGATCATCGGGGTCTCTTCGTCCACCAGGAAGCCGATGGACATGACCTTCAGGCCGAAGGCCTGCATGGGCTGGATCATCCGCCCGTTCACCTCCGGCTTGCCGCGCAGCCCCATGAGGCGCGGCACGGAGGGGCCGTAAATATCGGCATCGAGCAGGCCGACCTTCAGCCCGGTGGCGGCAAGGCCGAGGGCGAGATTGGCGGCCAGAGTCGACTTGCCGACGCCGCCCTTGCCGGAAGCCACGGCGATAATGGCGCCGACGCCGGGCAGGCCGGAGGATTCCTTCTGCGGATCGGCCGGCGGCTGGGGGTGAGAATGGCCGGCGTGCGCGTGACCGGCGTGAGAATGCCCGGCGTGCGAATGGCCTTCATGGGAATGCCCACCCTGGCCGGAGACGCGCACCGGCTGGGTGGACGTGCCACCAGCGGGCGCCGCCCCGCCCTTACGCTCGGCGGTCAGCGCCACCAGCGCGGAGGTAATGCCGGGCGTGCCGCGCACCGTGCGTTCCACCGCCGCGCGCACCGGCTCCCAGGCCTTCGCCTCGCCCGCATCCACGGTGATCGACATATAGACCTTGCCGTTGGACACGAGGATGTCGGAGAGCACGCCGGTCTCCGTCACCGGCCGACCGTCCGGCGCCGAGACCTGAGCCAGCCGCGCGCGAACCTCGTCTGCCGTCGCCATGATCGTCTCCTCGCTGGACATGTTCCAAACGGTGTTTCACCCGTGAGACACCACAGATAGGCAAGCGTCAACCCGGCGCCAGTCGTTGCGTGATTGATGCGCTCAATGGACGGCGCAATGCCCATGGAACGTCCACAGCGACTTTCTGACTAGGAATGAAGCAGGCCCCGTTGCGCTATATTTGGAAATAATGCCAGCATGGGTAGCCGGTAAGAAAACCAACAACCGGACGACACACGTCAGAGGGGACTATCATGAGCTTCGTTACCCGCCGGGCCCTGTCGCGCCTGTTCGCCGCCGCGGCGTTCTTCGTCGCCCCAGCCATCGTCGGCACCGTCGGCATGGACGCCGCCTCCGCGAAGGAATGGAAGACCGTCCGCATCGGCACGGAGGGCGCCTACCCGCCCTTCAACTATATCGAGAATAACGAGCTCAAGGGCTTCGACATCGACATCGCCAAGGCGCTCTGCGCGAAGATGAAGGTCACCTGCACCTTCGTCGCGCAGGATTGGGACGGCATCATCCCCGCCCTGCTCGCCGGCAAATACGACGCCATCGTCGCCTCCATGTCGATCACGGAAGAGCGGCAGAAGCAGATCGCCTTCTCCAAGAAGTACTACAAGACTCCGGCCACCTTCGCCGTGCCGAAGGATTCCAAGATCACTGACACCTCGCCGGCCGCCCTCAAGGGCAAGGTGCTCGGCGCGCAGGCCTCGACCATCCATTCCAACTACCTCGAGGACGTGTACGGCAAGGCCGGCGCCGAGGTGAAGCTCTATGGCAAGCAGGACGAGGCCAATCTCGACCTCGCCAATGGTCGCCTCGACGGCATCCTGGCCGACAAGGTCGTGCTGATGGAATGGCTGGCCACCAAGGATGGCGCCTGCTGCAAGTTCACCGGCGCCGAATACACCGACCCGAAATACTTCGGCGAGGGCGTGGGCGTGGGTATCCGCAAGGATGACCCGGAGCTGGTCGCCATGTTCAACAAGGCGATCGACGAGATTCGCGCTGACGGCACCTACAAGACCATCAACGACAAGTATTTCCCCTTCAGCGTCTACTGAGCGCGCCGCGCCGTTCCGGGCCTGCCGGAACGGCGCCTGACCTTTGGGCCGAACGCGGAGCGCGCCCCTTTCGATGCTGGACCTCCTACGTCTCATCTCCTTCGGCCCGGATGGCTGGGGAGACGAAATCCTCGCGGGCGCGCTCGTCACCATCGAGCTCGCCGTCGTGACCCTGCCGATCGGCATCGCCATCGGCCTCGGCGTGGCGCTGGCGAAGGATTCGCCGAACTGGCTGCTGCGCGCCGCCGGCAATTTGTTCACCACCGTGTTCCGCGGCCTGCCCGAACTGCTGACGCTGTTCATCGTCTATTATGGCGGGCAGATGCTGCTCACCCGCATCGCCGGCTATTTCGTCGAGGGCGCGCATGTCGAGGTGAACCAGTTCGTCGCCGGCGTCGCCGCGCTCGGCCTCGTGCTTGGCGCCTTCTCCAGCGAGGTGCTGCTCGCCGCCATCCGCGCCGTGCCGCGCGGGCAGAAGGAAGCCGCCGCCGCGCTCGGCCTGTCGAAGTTCCGCGTGTTCCGGCTGGTCACCTTCCCGCAGCTCTGGCGCGTGGCGCTGCCGGGCCTGTCCAACAACTGGATGGTGCTGCTCAAGGACACCTCGCTGGTCTCGGTGATCGCCATCACCGATCTGATGCGCCAGACCGCCATCGCGGTGGGTGTGACCAAGCAGCCCTTCTTCTTCTACCTCGTCGCCTGCCTGATTTATCTGGTGTTCTCCGGCCTTTCGAGCGTGGTGTTCACCCGGCTGGAGGCGCGCGCCTCCCGTGGCTTCAAGCGCGTGGGAGGCCACTGATGCAGACGTTTCTCGATCTTGTCGGCGCCGGCTTTCTGTCGCTGATGAGCTTCATCGGCCTCAACAGCGATCTGATGGGGCGCTACGGCCTGCGCTTCCTCGAGGGCGTGTGGGTCACGCTGCAGCTCGTCATCATCTCGGTCGGCATCGGCGCGCTGCTCGCCTGGCCGCTGGCCATCGCCCGCATCGAGGGCGGCAAGCTGCTCGCCGGCCTGTCCTTCGGCTATTCCTACTTCTTCCGCGGCACGCCGCTCTTGGCGCAGACCTTCCTGATCTATTACGGCGCCGGCCAGTTCCGCGAGGCGCTGACCGAGGTCGGGCTGTGGTGGTTCTTCCGCGACGCCTTCAACTGCGCGGTACTGACCTTCACGCTCAACACCGCCGCCTATCAGTCGGAAATCCTGCGCGGCGCCATACAGAGCCTGCCGGTCGGCCAGATGGAGGGCGCGCAGGCGCTCGGCCTCACCCGCGTGCTGGCCTATCGCAAGGTGATCGTGCCGCAGGCCTTCGCCATCGGCCTGCGCCCGCTCGGCAATGAGCTGATCCTGATGATCAAGTCGAGCGCCATCGCCTCGGTGATCACGGTCTATGACCTGATGGGCGTGACGCGCCTCGCCTTCTCCCGCTCCTACGATATGGAGGTCTATCTCTGGGCGGCGGCGCTCTATCTCATCATGGTCGAGATCGTCCGCCGGGTGTGGGACGTGCTGGAGCGCCGGCTCAACCGGCACCTGCTGGTCTCGCGCTGAGCGCGGGTTTTTCCGGTTAAGTCCGGTTCACCGGAAAAGCCGACGCTTGTTGTTTCGGCGCCTTTCTTCACGCGAGCCGGGACTCCGCGTCGCTCGAAAAGGCGCGAACCACCACGAAAAAGGCCGCATCGCCAGAGGCGGATGCGGCCTGTGCCGATTGGGGCGACGGCGCTCACGCCTTCAGGGTGCGCCGCCAGGCGTCCAGCGCCACCGCTAGCGAAATGACGCACCAGAAGACGAGATACTCGATGCCGCCGCGCGCCCAGAACCAGCCCAGTCCCTTGGTCTGAATGATCGCATAGGCGGCGACGACGAGGCAGCCCGCCGATGCCAGCGCGATCCAGCGCGTGAACAGGCCGAAGGTGAGGCCGACGAAGGCCAGCGTCTCAAAGATGATCGACAGCGCCAGGAAGAACGGCGCCGGCTGGAGGCCCGCCCGGTCGAAAAAGGCCAGCGAGCTCTCGATGCCGGTCAGCTTCTGGATGACATGCGGGGCATAGAAGGCTCCCGCCGCAAGGCGGACGATATTCATGCCGTCGGTGAGCACGAAGGCGTCGGGCAGCAGCACGGGGCCGACAATCTTCCTCAGCAGGCCGGCAGAACCCGCGGGGGCAACAAGGGCGGTGGTCATCTGATGTCTCCACTCCAAATGCGGCATCACAGTAGACCCCGCCCTTTGTCTGCCATTGACCTGCCGCAAACTAGGTAATGCTGCCTATCACCTAACGTAATACTGTCCGGCGCCCTCCGCTCACACCAGCCGCGCCACCTCGGCGCGCAGCACCGGCAGCAGCTCCGCCTCGAACCAGGGGTGGCGCTTCAGCCAGCCGGTGTTGCGCCAGGACGGGTGCGGCAGCGGCAGCACGCGCGGGGCGGCGCGCGCCTCCCAGATCTCCCGCCACGCCATCACCCGCTCGGTCAGCCCGCCGCGCGCGAAACGCTCCAGCCCCAGCCGGCGCAGATGATAGGCCTGCGCGCTCGCGCCCACCGCGACGATCAGGTCGAAGGGCGCGCGCGCCGCGAACAGGCGGTCATGCCACTGGCCGGCGCATTCCCGGCGCGGCGGCAGGTCGCCGCCCTTGGCGTCCTGTCCGGGAAAGCAGAAGCCCATGGCGGCGATGGCCACGCGGCCCTCGTCGTAAAAGGTCGCCCGGTCGAGCCCGAGCCACGCCCGCAGCCGGTCGCCCGAGGCATCGTCGAAGGAACGGCCGGAGGCATGGACCTTCGTGCCGGGCGCCTGGCTGGCGATGAGCAGCCGCGCCGTCGGCCCGACATGCAGCACCGGGCGCGGCTCATGCGGCAGCGCCACCCCGCGCGGCGCCTCGACACAGAGCCGGCACGCCCGGATGCGCGCGAGCAGATCGTCGAGGCGTTCGGGTCGGGCGGCCAGATCGGACATGGCCTGTAGATAGGCGCGCGCCAGCCGGGCCGAAAGCCCGTCGGCCGGTCCGGCACGGTGGCCCGCGCCCGTCGGGCACACCACGCACTTGCCGAAAGGTAATCGGTCGTCCCACTATCGGGCCGACGCGGCGTGACGTCTGCTCAAGGCTGCATTCGGGAAGCATATCGTGCCTCGACCTGAGACGATCCGACGACGTGTCCGCGCGCTCGCGGTTGGGGCCGCCCTGGTGGTGGCGTGCGTGGCGGCGATCGTCGCCGGGATCCTCCGGCATATCGACCACCATATCGAGGCGATCCACGAGACCTGGATGCCGGCGGTCAGCCTGCTGGCCGAGATGGACAGCCGCGCGGCCCGCCTGCGCCTAGCCGAAACCTACCGCGCCCTGGCGCCATCGCATGATGAGCGCGCGCTGGCCGAAAGCCTCGCCGCCCAGCGCCGGCAGGAGCTGCTGGCGCTGTTCGAGCAGTACCGGCAGCTTCCCGAACTCGCGCGCGATCCGGTGATGACCGAGATGGTGGGCGAGCGGCTCACCCGCTTCCTTCAGGCGCATGATGACTGGATGAAGAGCCCGCCGCGCGAGTTCGACGCCCAGGCCCGCGTCAGCGGCGCGCTGCACGACCTGTTCGTGGAGCTGGACGCGGCCATTCTCGGCCTCGTCGACAAGGCAAACCGCCATGCCTCCGAGGAGGCCCTGAGCGCCGACAACGAGATCGACGCGGCCCTTCTGACCCTGACCCTCCTGGCGCTCGCCGCCGCCGTCACCGCCGCCCTCTGGTACACCCGGCTGAAACGCCGCCGCTGAGGGCGGAGATCATCGCCGAACGCGCGCCAACCGTCGCTATCCAGCACTTCCCTCGCGGGGTTCCCACCAAAGACGTGGATCCCCGGGTCAAGCCCGGGGATGACGGCGTATTATCGGAAAGCACCGCTCCCCGGACGAGTTGCGCGCAGCGCGACGATGATCCGGGGCCCAGGGGAGACTCCGCGTAGCGGCCTTCCCTCGCCGCCAGCGCCAACAAGGCACCACCTAGCCCTCGTCATCCCGGCCCCTCGGGTCTTGCCTTCGGCAAGCCCAAGGGCAGGCTCCGCGCAGCGCAGAGCCGGGATCGCGTGCAAGGCTTCACGCGGCCCGCGATCCCGGATCGGCCTTCCGGCCGTCCGGGATGATGAGAGGACCAGAGGCCGCTCACCTTCATCCACCATGTCCCTCGCGGCGCTCCCTGCCAAAGGCGTGGATCCCCGGGTCAAGCCCGGGGATGACGGCCGAAAACCCTCGTCATCCCGGCCGAAGCGGAGCGCAGAGCCGGGATCGCGTGCCGCTCCTGTCACACGATCCCGGATCGGGCCGATGGCCCGTCCGGGATGACGATTCCTCCCACCCCCTCACGAGGGCGGGCGGGGATGGCGCTCGCGCCACTGGGCGGGCTCCTCGAAGGGGCCGGACCAGATGCCCCGGCCGGCCGCGCGGGCGGCAGCTTGCTCCCGCCGATAGGCAAGGCCGGTGGCCAGCGCCCAGCCGGCCGCGACCTGCAGGCCCGCGAGATCGTCGCCCCCTCGGTCGTCCGCCCCGAGATCGTCCGCCCCGACACCGCAGATCGCGACGGCTCGGCCATAGCGGTCCTCATCGACCGGGCGGCAGGTCACCGCGCCCTGCGCGACGACGGCTTCCAGCGCCGCCTTGGCGCGCGCGCCGCAGGGCCATTCCTTCCCCGGCGCGCCACAGGACTGGTGCAGCTCCGGCGCGTCGATGCCGTCGAGCCGAACCCGCTCGCCGTCCACGACGAGGCTGTCGCCATCGGCCACCCGCACCGCGCCGGTGAGCGGGGGCACGAGCCGCTCCACCACCAGCGCCACGCCGACCAGCACCAGCGCGACGAAGATCGAGCCCCAAGTACTGCGCCGCCATTTGCTGCGCCGCCAGCCGCGCCCGCCGGGAGGGCGCCCATAGGTCAGCCGCGGCGGCCGCATGGCGTCATCCCGGCGCCGCTTGTCTTGCCTTGGGCACGCCCAAGGGCTGGCTTGGCGAAACGTAGCGCCGGGCTCGCCGGCCCTATCCGTCGCGATCCCGGCTCGGCCTGCGGCCGTCCGGGATGACAGCGAAGTCCAGAACCGCCCCTCACCCCTCGGCCACCCCGGCCTCGGCAAAGGTCGCCATGCCGCCATGGCAGGCGAGCGCCGACTTGATGACGCCAACCGCCAGCGCCGCGCCCGAGCCCTCACCGAGGCGCATGCCGAGATCGAGGATCGGCCGCAATTCCAGCCGCTCCAGCACGGCGCGGTGGGCCGGCTCGGCCGAGACATGGCCGGCGAGGCAATGGTCGAGCGCGCGCGGGTCCAGGGCCTTCAGCACGGCGGCGGCGGCGGTCACCACATAGCCGTCGAGCACCACCGGCACGCGCTGCAGCCGCGCGGCGAGGATCGCCCCGGCCATCGCCGCCACCTCGCGCCCGCCGAGCTTGCGCAGCACTTCCAGCGGATCGTCGAGATGGCCCTTGGCGCGCGTTACGGCCGCCTCGACGGCGGCGATCTTGCGGGCCAGCGTCTCGCCGGTCGAGCCGGTGCCGGGGCCGACCCAGTCGGCGGCCGTGCCGCCATAGAGCCCGTGGAAGATGGCGGCGGCGATGGTGGTGTTGCCGATGCCCATCTCGCCGAGGCACAGAAGGTCCGGCTCACCCGCCAGCGCCTCCATGCCGAAGGCCATGGTGGCCGCGCATTCGGCCTCGGTGAGCGCGTCCTGTTCCACGATGTCAGGGGTGGGCAGATCGAGCGCGAGGTCGAACACGCGCAGCCCGGCGCCGAACACGCCGCAAATCTGGTTCACCGCCGCCTTTCCATTGGTGAAGGTGGCGACCATCTGCTTGGTCACCTCCGACGGGTAGGGCGAGACCCCGCGCGCGGCGACGCCATGGGTGGCGGCGAAGACCGCGACGGTCGGCCGGTTCACCACCGGAATCTCCCGCCCCTGCCAGCCGGCGATATGGATGGCGATCTCCTCCAGCCGGCCGAGCGCGCCCGGCGGCTTCACCAGCTGCCCCTGCCGGGCGGTGGCGGCCTGCCGCGCCGCCTCATCCGGGCCCGGCATCTGGGCGATCAGGTTGCGGATGTCGTCAAAGGGCAGGCCGGTGGCGGAGCGGAGCATGAAAGCCTCGTGCATGAAAGCCGCGACGGACGGGATGGTTGTCGCATCGCGCGCGGCGGCGGGGTAGACCCTGCCTCATGTACGCGCAACCCCCACATCCGGCGCAGCGCAAAACCGTGACCTGAGGACGGACCCCCGGCTTCCCATGGCGCTCATAGGTGAAACCCTCCCCCCGCCGCCCCCGGCCGGCGGCCCGCCCGCCTTCGACGCGGCCTTCCGCGCCGGGCTGGACGATCTGTTCGCCTGGCGGCGGGATGTGCGCCATTTTCTCACCCAACCCCTGCCGGCGGGCCGGCTAGAGGCGCTGGTCGCCCAGGCCTGCACGGCCCCGAGCGTCGGCCTCTGCCAGCCCTGGCGCTTCGTGCGGGTGGATGATGCCGCCCGCCGCGCGGCGGTGCGCGCCTCCTTCACCCGCTGCAACGCGCAGGCGCTGGCCGCGCAGGAGGGGGAGCGCGCCGCGCTCTATGCGACGCTGAAGCTCGCGGGGCTCGACGAGGCGCCGGAGCATCTCGCCGTCTTCGTCGAGCCCGATCCCGCGACCGGCCACGGCCTCGGCCGCGCCACCATGCCGGAGACCGTCGCCTATTCAGCCGTCATGGCCATTCACACGCTGTGGCTGGCGGCGGCGGCCGAGGGAATCGGCGTCGGCTGGGTGTCGATCCTCGATCCCGCCGAGGTGACGGCGGCGCTGGAGGTGCCGGCCCACTGGCATCTCGTCGCCTATCTGTGCATAGGCTATCCCGCCGCCCCCGCCGACACGCCCGAACTGGAGCGCGCCGGCTGGGAGCGTCGCCGTCCCCCAGCCGATCTCATGGTCGCGCGTTGAGCGGAGCCGCCATGTCCCGCCTGAAGGCTGCCTCGGAAGCGACCGGGGAGGTGCTGCGCGCCCTGCCGGCGGCGCTGCGCTTCCTCTCCCGCCTGCCGGTGCCGCGCCTGCCCTTCGAGCCGGCACAGGACGGCCCGCCCGACCTCGACCGGCTGGCCCCGGCCTTCCCGCTGGCCGGTGCACTCATCGGCCTGACTGGCGCTCTCACTGCACTGACTTTTGCACTCATCGGCCTGCCCTCACTGGTCGTCGCGACGCTCACCGTCATGGTGCTCGTCATCGTCGCCGGCGGGCTGCATGAGGACGGGCTGGCCGATGTCGCCGACGGGCTCGGCGGTATGACCGTAGCGCGCCGGCTGGAAATCATGCGCGACAGCCGGCTCGGCAGCTTCGGCGTGCTGGCGCTGATCCTCGCCGTGACGCTGCGCGTCGTCACGCTGCAAGCCCTTATGGACATTGATATTCTCGCGACCGCGGCGGCGCTGCTGGCGGCCGGCGCGGTGGGGCGCCTCGCCCCGGTGCTCATGCTCGCCGCCCTCCCCCCGGCCCGGCCGGAGGGTCTCGGCCATGGCGCGGGGCGCCCGTCGGCTCCGGCGCGGTGGAAAGCGGGCGGCCTCGCGCTCGTGATCGCCGCGCTCACGGTTATCCCCGGCTTTGGCGCGGGCGCCCTGGCCGGCGGCCTTGTCCTTGGTTTTCTTGGCTTTTCAGCCCTCGCCCGCCTTGCCCGCGCCCAATTCGGCGGTCAAACGGGCGATGTCGCCGGTGCGGCGGCCCTTCTGGTCGAGATTGCCTTCCTGCTGGGTCTGCTTATCTTCGCGCGGCATCCTTGAGCGCTCCGAATCCGATGCCCGCACCCGTCTCGACACCCTGCGTCTCGATCTGCACGCTCGACGCCAGCCGGCAACATTGTACCGGCTGCGGCCGCACGCTCGATGAGATTGGCGCCTGGAGCACGATGAGCGAAGCCGAGCGCCGCGCCGTCATGGCCCGCCTCAACCGGGAGGCGGGACAATGAACCATGACCGCCTGATGTGGATCATCCTCATCGGCCTCGCCGCCGGCGTCGGGCTGATGGTGTGGGCCTCCCAGCACGGCCCGGTGGCCGGGCTCGATGTGGATTCGCTTGCTTATGCCGTGGGTTACACGGCTTTCGCGCTGATCATCGCCGCCAGCCTACTGGCCACTTTTTCCGGCCGGCTGGGCGAGGCGCTGCGCGCGGCGGCGCTCTGGCTGGTCATCTTCTGCGTGCTCGGCGTCGGCTATACCTACCGTTTCGAGCTGCACGCGGTGGCCTATCGCGTGCTGGCGGAGCTGGCGCCGGGCTATGCCGTGCCGCTCGCCCATGATGGCGGGCCGTCGGTCGAGGTCGCCCGCGCCCGCGATGGCGACTTCAATGTGCGCGTCGAGATCAACGGTACAAAAATACCTATGCTGGTGGATACCGGCGCCTCCAGCGTGGTGCTGACGCCCGAGGATGCCGTCGCCGCCGGCCTGCCCATCGAGTTCATCCGCTACGACATCCCCATCGACACCGCCAACGGCCGCGGCCGCGCCGCCGCTGTGGTGCTCGACCGGGTAGAGATCGCCGGCTCCATCGCCGAACGCGACGTCCCCGCCCTCATCGCCAGCCCCGGCACGCTGAAGCACAGCCTGCTCGGCATGAGCTTCCTCTCGCGCCTCGCCAGCTTCGAGATCCGCGGCGAGAAGCTGGTGATGCGCGCCAAGATCGCGCAATAGCTACGTTTTTTTCCGCTCGCCCGTCAGAAGCCGGCAAGCGCGATGACGAAGCGCAGGCCGACGAGCAGCAAATAAAGCCCGAAGCCAACCTCGAGCTGGCGCTTGGTGAAGGCGTGGGCGAGGCGCGCGCCGAGCGGCGCCGCCAGCGTCGCCACCCCGCCGACCAGCACGAGGCCTGGCAGCGAGACATAGCCGATGGAGAGCGGCGGCAGGTTCGGCAGGTGCGGTATTCCGCTGATGACATAGCCGATCGTGCCGGGCACCGCGATCAGCGCGCCGAGCCCGGCCGAGGTGGCAATCGCCGTGTGGATCGGCACACGGTAGAGCGTCAGCACCACCGTCGCGATACCGCCGCCGCTGATGCCGATCAGTGGCGAGGCGAGGCCGATGCCGAAGGCATAGGCGGACATGGCGAGCCGTCCCGGCAGCCTGTCCGCAATCACCCAACTCTCCCGCCCGAACAAGAGCTTACCGGACATCAGCACCGCGAAGGCGACGAAGGCGATCTTCAGCACGACGTCGTTCGACACCGCCGCCAGCGCCGTGCCGGCGATGACGCCGACGACCAGCGGCGCGGCCCAGATCTTCAGCACCGAATTGTCGATCTTGGTGCGGGCGCGGTGGGCGAAATAGGAGCGCAGCGCCGTCGGCACGATGATGGCGAGCGCGGTTCCGACCGACAGATGCATCCGCTCGGAATCGGAAACGCCAACGGCGCCAAAGACTTCGTACAGCACGGGGACGATGATCGCACCGCCGCCAATGCCGAACAGGCCGGCAAGGATGCCCGTCGCAAAGCCCGCCACCAGCAACGCGCCGGCGAGCCACATCAGATGATCGACCGGAATGGACGCGAGCATCAGGCCACCAGCGCCGTGCGGGCGTCACGCCGCGCCTCGGCCCGGCGCACCTCGTCCAGCGCCGCGCGCAGCACCGGCAGTCCCGCCTCGGGCTTCACGCCCTCGGTCGCCAGATGCCGGCGATAGGCCCGCGCGCCCGGCCGCCCGGTGAACAGGCCGAGCATGTGGCGGGTAACATCATGCAGGCGACCGCCCGCCTCGATATGGGCGGCGACATAGGGCTCGAACGCCTCCACCGCCGCGAAGCCATCCGCGTGCGGCGCGGCCTCGCCGAACAGCGCCGGATCGACCTCCAGAAGCAGATCCGGGTTCTGGTAGGCGGCGCGGCCGAGCATCACGCCATCGACATGGGCGATATGGCCAAGTACTTGGTCAATCGTGACAATTCCGCCATTGATGCTCACCGGCACATGCGGCAGGCGCTGTTTGAGCCGGTAGACGCGATCATAATCCAGCGGGGGAATGTCGCGATTTTCCTTCGGCGACAGGCCCTGCAGCCAGGCCTTGCGGGCATGGACGATCAGCGAATCCGCGCCTGCGGCGAGCACCGCGTCGGCGAGCGCGTCGAGCGCCGGCTCGGGGTCTTGCTCATCCACGCCGATGCGGCATTTCACCGTGACGGGGATGGCGACCGCCGCCTTCATCGCCGCGATGCAGGCGGCGACCAGAGCGGGGTCGCGCATCAGGCACGCGCCGAAATTGCCGCCTTGGACCCGGTCCGAGGGACAGCCGACATTCAGGTTGATCTCGTCATAGCCCCACGCCGCACAGATCACCGCCGCCTTGGCGAGCGCCTCGGGGTCGGAGCCGCCGAGTTGCACGGTAACCGGATGCTCCTGCGCCGAGAAACCCAGCAGCCGCTCCCGGTCGCCGAAGATGACGGCATTGGCCGTCACCATCTCCGTATAGAGCCGCGCCCGGCGCGACAGCACCCGATGGAACGCCCGGCAATGCCGGTCGGTCCAGTCCATCATAGGGGCAACGGAGAAGCGATGTGATTGTGTCTGCAGCATTATTTCGTAGTTTCAAGTCTATGGGCACATCATGCGCCCGAACGGCCGGCGGCGCTACGCCCTGATCTCCGACCTTTCGACACGCGGCCGTGCGCGGAACGCACGCGAATTGGCCCCCTCACTAAACTAAAAACCGCCGGCTGAAGAGGCCCATTTCAGCGAGCAGAGCGGTCAGCCCATGAGACATTCCTGCACCGCAAGGATGGCGAGGAAGGGGCACTCGACAGGGGCGCCGCATCGATCGCCAGGAACCCGCCGTCACGCGCAGGTCGCGCGCTCGAGACCGCAGCCGCGCGCATCTGCCGGTCGTCGCGCAGATCGCCGACGAGATCCTCGTGCTGAGGCACGGGCGGGCGGTGGAGCACGGAGCTACGAGCGACATTCTCAGCCGCCCAGGCGAGGATTACACGCGGCGGCTGGTGACCGCCGGGCGCGCCCGCCCGCCGCGCGGGGCGGCAACGGCCCGCACGCCCGTGCTCACGGCCGAGGGTGTAGGCATGGCCTATGGCCGGGGCGCGCGGGTGCTCGAAGGGATCAACCTATCGCTCTCCGCCGGCGAGACGCTGGCGCTGGTGGGCGAATCCGGTTCCGGCAAGACAACGCTTGGCCGCGTCATCACCGGTCTGCATCCCGATGCCGACGGCACGGTGACCCTGCTCGGCGCGCCGCTGCCGCTGGCGCTGGCCCGGCGCAGCCGCGAGCAGCTGCGCCGCCTGCAGATCGTGCAGCAGATCCCGGACGCGGTGCTCAATCCCCGCCAGACGGTCGGGACGGTGCTTGCCCGGCCCCTCTCCCTCTATGACCGCGTGCGCGGTGGCCCGGCGCAGAAGCGGCGCATCGAGGAATTGCTGGAGGCGGTCGAGCTTGATCCGGCGCTACTGGAGCGCTACCCCGCCTCGCTCTCCGGCGGGCAGAAGCAGCGTGTGTGCATCGCCCGCGCCCTCGCCGCCGAACCGGATGTCATCGTCTGCGACGAGCCGACCTCGGCGCTCGACCCGCTGGTCGCTGAGGGCGTGCTCGATCTCCTCGCGCGCCTGCAAGCCAAAACGGGCGTCGCGCTGTTGTTCATCACCCACGACATCGCCATCGTGCGCGCACTCGCCCATTCCGTCGCGATCATGGCGCGCGGACGCATCGTCCGGCAGGGCCCGACGCGCGAGGCGCTGGCCCCACCCTTCGACACCGAGACCGCGCGCCTGCTCGACGCCGTCCCCGAACTCGATGTCAGCTGGCTCACGGGCTGGCGGGAGCGCCGAGAGCGCCGGGAGCATGACAAAGGCACGGTTGGGGGGCGGGTTACTGCCTAGAGGGACGATGGTCACCGGGCGAACGGCGAACGGAGAATTCCGCGCTCGGCGGCCGCCACGAATGAGCGCAGATGACGCAATTCGGTCGGCGCGCCGTTGCGTCGGCAGCGTGCGCGAGCTGCGCGCGCCTTCTCGCCTAGGGCCGTTGCAGCAGAGGCAGCAAGTGTTCGCCCTGCCGCTTGATCTCGCGCAGATAGGGCGTGTCGGACAGCACGAACTGGGTGATGCCGAGATCGGCATATTTGCGCAGCGCGGCCGCGACCTCCTCGGCCGAGCCGACCAGCCAGGTCGTGCCGGCGCCGCCACCGCCGAACTTGCCGGGCGCGGTGTAGAGATTGTCGTCGAGCACATCGCCGCGCTGATGAAGATCGAGCAGGCGCTGCTGGCCGACGGCCACCGGTCCGCGGTGGTCCTGCCACCCTGCCCCGCCCGTGCGCGCCATCTCCGCCACCTTCGCCTCGGCATCAGCCCAGGCCTGCGCGCTGGTCTCGCGCACCAGCGTGGTGATGCGCAGACCGAATTCCAGCGGCGGCAGATCGCGATCGAGCTTGCGCCCGAGTTGCTTCAGATGCTCGATCCGCTCGGCAACGCCATCGCGCGTCTCGCCCCAGAAGAGCTGAACATCGGCCTCGGTGGCGGCAACGCGCTCGGCGGCCTCCGAAGCACCGCCAAAATAGAAACGCGGATGGCGGCGAGACCCGTGCGGCGTCAGGCGCGGCTGCACGGTCGAATTGGCCACCTGGAAGTACTCACCGGTGAAGGTGACGTCCTCCTCGGTCCAGAGCCGGCGGACCAGCCGCATGAACTCGCGGGTGCGGGCATAGCGCTGGGTCGCATCGCCCTCACGGTCGCCATAGGCGGCGAGGCTGTCGCGACCGGAAACGATATTGAAGCGGGTGCGGCCGCCCGAGAGCTGGTCGAGGGTCGCCGCAGCGCTGGCGAACTGCGCCGGCTGCCAATAGCCCGGTCGGATCGCGATCAGCGGCTGGAAGCGGGTGGTCCGCGCCGCGAGCATAGCGCCCACGGTGAAGGTGTCGGGCCGTCCCCAGCCGGTGCCGATCAGCGCGCCGCCCCATCCGGCCGCCTCGATCGCCTGGGCCTGCTCGGTGAGGCTGTCGAGAGTGCCCGCGCGCGCATCGGCGACATCGCCGCGGTGGCCAGCCTTCACGTCATTGGGGATGTACCACAGGAACTCGCCGCTCATGCACGCCTCTGAGGATAGGTTTATACAATAGTTCCGGCACTGCTCGCCGACATATCCGCCAGTCCTGGACAGGTCGATTACCGTTCGGCAGCGCGATCGTCAGATCTGGTACATGAAGTCGCTGTCGGGATATTCAGCGAAGACGATCATGTCCTTCAGCGACATGCGGTCCAGAATGTCGGACATGGCATCACGCACCTTGCTCATGGTGATACGCACCGAGCATCCCTCGACATCCCGGCAATCGGCGCAGGGCACATAGGCGCTCTTGCTGGCGCAGTTGATCGGCGCCAGCGGGCCGTCGAGCACGCGGATGATGTGACCGACGCGGATATCGGTGAGGGGCTTGGCCAGCGCATAGCCGCCGCCTGGCCCCTTGCGCGAGCGCACCATGCCGGCATTGCGCAATTCCAGGAGGATCGCGTCGAGGAACTTCTTTGGAATGCCGTTGGCGGCAGCAATGTCCTGCCCGAGCGCGGTCGCCCCTTCCGGCTGCCGGGCCAGGAACAGCATGGCTTTCAGGCCATATTTCCCCTTATTGGTCAGCATCTCCGTCCCTCCTGACGCGCGTGCGCTCCGGCGCGGCTGGGCCCCGCCGGAGCGATGACAGATGGCGTGCTCGGCTCACCAGGACGGCAGGACCGCGCCCTTGAACTTGTCGAGGATGAAGGCCTTCACCTCCGGTGAGCGATACGACTCGACCAGCGTCGCCACCCAGGGCTTGCCGGCGTCGCCTTCCCGCACCGCGATCAGGTTCACATAGGGGCCTTTGGCATCTTCCTTGAGGATCGGGTCCTTCACCGGGTCGAGGCCCGCCGAGACCGCATAATTGGTGTTGATCGCGGCGACATCCACATCGTCGAGAGCCCTCGGGGTCTGCGCGGCTTCCAGTTCGATGAACTTCAGCTTCTTCGGGTTGGCGACAATGTCGAGCGGAGTGGGCTTGAAGCCGACGCCGTCCTTGAGCTTGATCACGCCCTTGTCCTGCAGCAGCAGAAGCGAACGCCCGCCATTGGTCGGGTCGTTCTGGATCGCGATGGTCGCCCCATCCGGCACCTGATCCCACGCCTTCCACTTCTTGGAATAGACGCCCAGGGGGAAGTTCACGGTGAGCGCGACCGGCTCGATCTTGTAACCGCGATCCTTCTTCTGATTGTCGAGATAAGGCTGGTTCTGGAACGAATTAGCCTCGATCTCCCCGGCATCCAGAGCCTGGTTCGGCACGACATAGTCGGAGAATTCGATGATCTTGATGTCCAGCCCCTTGGCGGCGGCGATCGGCTTCACCGCTTCGAGGATCTGCGCGTGCGGGCCCGGCGTGACGGCGATGCGGATGGTCTCGGCCGAGGCGTTACCCACCCCAAGGAGGGTCAGGGCAATGGCGACGAGAGAGGGACGCAACATCATGGGAAATCTCCGGAAAATGACCGTCAGACCCGCCGCACGCGGCGATTCACCCGCCGGGCGAGGGTTTCGCCGAGGGATTGGACGGCTTGGACGAGGATGATGAGGACGATGACGACGAGCAGCATCACTTCCGGCATGAAGCGCTGATAGCCGTAGCGGATGCCGAGATCGCCCAGCCCGCCGCCGCCGACCGCGCCGACCATGGCGGAGTTCGAGAGCAGGCTGACGATGGCCAAGGTGACGCCGAGCACGAGGCCCGGAAGTGCTTCGGGTATCAGCACTTTTCGCACGATTTGCAGCGGCGTCGCGCCCATCGCCAGCGAGGCTTCCACCAGCCCTTGATCGACCTCGCGGATCGCCGCCTCGACGATGCGGGCGATGAAGGGCGTGGCCGCCAGCGAGAGCGGCACGATGGCCGCCGTGGTGCCGATCGAGGTGCCGGCGATGAGTCTGGTGAGGGGGATGATGGCAACGACGAGGATGATGAAGGGCGTCGAACGCGTGGCGTTCACCACCAGGCCGAGCACGCGGTTGACCGCCACCGCCTCGAACAGTTCACCCCTGCCGCTGGTGGCGAGGAAGATGCCGAGGGGCAGGCCGGCAAGCGTGCCGATCAGCGCGGCGATGGCGACCATATAGAGTGTCTCGAGCGTCGATCCGACGATCAGGTCGACAATCGCGGGCGAGATCCAGTCAAACATGGCCAACCACCTCCGTCGTGGCACCGGCGTCTTCCAACCGGGCGCGCAGCGGGCCCTCGGCCCAGGCGCCGGCCGGCACGCCGACATAAAGAAGGGCGAAAGGCAGCGTGCCGATGCTGTCGATCTGCCCACCCAGCAGGGCGATGTCGATGCCGAGCTCGCGCGCGAGCCGGGTGACGATGGGCTGGCTGGCCGCCTCGCCGGTAAGGGTAAGGCGCAGCACGGTCTGGCTGGCCCCGGTCGCCTCCGTCCGCAGCCGGCCGGCGAGCGCGGCGGGAATCTCCCGGCCGGGCAGGCTGCCGATGAAGGAGCGGGCGGTGGCGGTGCGCGGATGGGCGAAGACGTCGGAGACGCGCCCTTCCTCGATGATACGCCCGGCCTCGATCACGCCCACGCGGTGGCAGATCTCCTTGATGACCGTCATTTCATGGGTGATCAGCACGATGGTGACGCCGAGCCGGGCGTTCACCTGGCCCAGCAGGCGCAGGATGGAGCGGGTGGTCTCGGGGTCGAGCGCGCTGGTCGCCTCATCCGAGAGCAGCACGCGCGGGTCGGTCGCCAGCGCACGGGCGATGCCGACGCGCTGCTTCTGCCCGCCGGAGAGCTCGATCGGGTAGCGGTCCTTCTTGTCGGACAGGCCGACAAGCTCCAGCAGGTCCAGCACCTTGGTGCGGATCGCCGGGCGTGGCAGCCCGGCGAGTTCCAGCGGCAGCGCCACATTGTCGAAGGCGCTGCGCGAGGACAACAGATTGAAGTGCTGGAAGATCATGCCGATCCGCCGGCGCTGGTCGCGCAGGGCCGCCTCGTCCAGCCGGTTGATGGCAACGCCATCCACCACGACATCGCCGCCCGTCGGGCGCTCCAGCCCGTTGATGGTGCGGATGAGGGTCGACTTGCCGGCGCCCGAGCGGCCGATCACGCCGTAGATCTCGCCCTGTGGGATGGCGATGGAAATGTTCTTCAGCGCCTCCACCGGCGCATCGCTGCCGCGCGCGGGGAAGACCTTGGAGACATCGTGCAGGACGATCGAGGCCCCGCCGCTCGGGCGCGCAAGCGCGCGCCCCTCATCCACATGGTCCGCAGCCGCGAGTTCCGGCCGGAAGCCAGAGCCTCCCCCGGCCATCGCAAGGTCGCGGAACAGCGGTGAATCGAGCGTGGGAGCGGCGGTGTCGTTGGGCATCATTCTCTGTCGTCGGCAGCGGCGGGATCAAGCAGCGCGGCGCAGCACCGGGGCGCTGCCACGGGAGGCGAGGCGCCGCCTCTCACGGTCGAGCGTCGCCCGGACGGCACCAGCGGTCAGGCCGTCGCGGCGCAAGATCAGGCTGATGATGGGATCGGCAAGAATCTCATCCAGCGTGGGCTCATGGGCGAGGTGGGGCGCATCGGCACCCGGCAGGAAAACGGAGCTCATCTCATTGATCCCTGTTGCCCGGCGATGGCGGCAACGCCGCATGGCGGGCAGACTTGGCAAAACACGCAAGGGGTGGCTCAGGGCCGTACGAGACGTCGACAACACATGGTCATGGCTTAGCTCCTCAAGCTCGTTGCCCGACCACGAAGTCGCTCCGTGGCGCTTTAGCGTTGGTGACGCGGTGCAAGCTGCCGGGTGTCAAATCCCGCGACGGCCCCGCGCCGAAACGCTGAACCGTGCAGCTTTTCTAGCGTCACCCCGGCTAATTGTCAACAAAGTTTATAGACTAATGGTCGCGCATCCTTCTTTGCACAATTCGTGCGCAGTACGCCTGCCAAATGCGCATATCTAGTATTCCACTTAAACACTAGACTACCACCATTCCGCCAGCCTCTCCTGATGCGACGGCGTCTGTAGCGCCCTGAAATCCGAGGAGTGAACCATGACCCTTTCCAACCGCTGGCTGGGCGCCGCACTGGGTGCCGTGCTTGCCGCCGCGAGCTTCCTGCCCGCCCATGCCGCCGACAAGATCAAGCTCGGCGTCATCGGCGGCGACGAGGAGGAGATCGCCGAGGTCGTCAAGAAGGTGGCCGCGAAGGATGGCCTGGAAATCCAGATCGTCGCCTTCTCCGACTATACCCTGCCGAACGAGGCGCTCTCGCGAGGCGATCTCGACGCCAACGCCTTCCAGCACAAGCCCTATCTCGATGCGCAGATCGCCGCCCGCGGCTACAAGATCGTGCCCGCCGGCTTCACCATCGTCGAGCCGATCGGCTTCTATTCGGTGAAGGTGAAAGCCTTCAAGGATCTGCCCGAGGGCGCACAGATCGGCATTCCGAACGACCCGTCCAATGGCGGCCGCGCGCTCAACCTGCTGGCGGCAAACGGCCTGATCACGATCGCGCCCGGCAAGGGCCTGCTGCCGACGGTTCTCGACGTGACCGGCAACCCGAAGAAGGTGGTGTTCCGCGAGCTCGACGCCGCCCTGCTGCCCAAGCAGCTTCCCGACCTCGACGGCGCGGTGATCAACACCAATTACGCGCTCGGCGCCAAGCTCGACCCGCGCAAGGACGCGCTGGTCCAGGAAAGCCGGACCAATAACCCGTATGGCAACTTCGTCGCCGTACGCGCCGGCGACGAGACCAAGCCGGTCATCGTGAAGCTGGTGAAGGCCTATCAGTCGCCGGAGGTGAAGGACTTCCTCGACACCCGCTTCAAGGGCGCGGTACTGCCCGCCTGGTGAGACCGACCGGCCGCACATGGCCGGTGCTCCGAACGACGACAAGAAGGGCCGAGCGGGCCATGACCCGCCCGGCCCTTTCACCGTGAGCCCCGACGAGACGCGAGACGAGAATGCAGCCTTTGACACGTGCCTCCGCCCGCGAGTTCAGCCGGGTTCGCTTCGTTCTCACGGACATGGACGAAACGCTCACCTTCAAGGGACGCCTCGGCGCGGCGACCTATGACGCACTGGAACGGCTGCAGCGCGCGGGCGTGCGGGTGATTCCGGTCACCGCCGCGCCGGCCGGCTGGTGCGACCAGATGGCCCGCATGTGGCCGGTGGACGGGGTCATCGGCGAGAATGGCGGGCTGCATTTCCACCGCGATGCCACCGGCCATGGCCTGACGCGCAGCTTTTGGCATGACGAGGAACCCCGCTCGTCCGTGACGCGCGATCTTGCGCGAATCGGCGAGCATGTGCGGGCGCGCCTGCCCGGCGCCATCTTTGCCGACGACCAACCATTTCGCCTCACCAGCCTTGCCTTCACGCAACCCGCCGAAGACGAGGCCCGCGCCGCGCTGGTGGAGTGCCTGCGCGAGGCGGGAGCCACGACGACGGTCAATAATCTGTGGGTGCTCGGCTGGATCGGTGCCTATGACAAGCTCGCCATGGCGCGCCGGGTGCTCGCGCAGGCCCATGGACTCGATATCGCCGCCGACAATGAGGCGGTGCTGTATGTCGGCGATTCGACCAATGACGCGCCGATGTTCGGCTTCTTCCGCCAGAGCGTCGGCGTCAGCACCGTGACCAGGTATCTCCACGAGATTCCCACGCCTCCCGCCTGGATCACCGAAGGGCCCGGCGGTAGCGGCTTCGTCGAGGCGGCTGACGCGGTGATCCGCGCCCGCGGTGGCTGACCGCCTGCTGCCGCACGCGGTCTGACCGTCTCGAAACACGAAGGACGGCATCGCGTTCCTCAGATCAAATCCAATTTATATACTTTTATTATAGACTATATTGACAACCTTAGTTCCGTTGGGTCAACTCACGTCATCATATGCTCCCGGCAGAGGCCGGGCTTCGACGGAGGAACTCACGCATGTCTCTCTCGCGTCTCGGCAGCATCGCGACAGCCGGTCGCCTCGCGCTCGCGGCATCGACCGTCTGTGCCGCCCTGACCCTCGCCACCCCGATCGCCAGCGCGCAGACGTCGCCGCCGGCCGGGCCGCTGGTCGATGCCGAATGGCTTTCCAAGAACCTCGATAATCCCAAGGTGCGGGTCTTCGAGGTGAGCGTCGATCCCGGCGTGTATGAGCGCGGGCACATTCCCGGCGCCGTCAACATCAACTGGCACAGCGACCTCGTCGATCCGGTAAAGCGTGACATCGTCGCGCCGGCGGCCTTCGAGGCCCTGCTGGAGAAAGCCGGCGTCGACAAGGACACCACCATCGTCCTCTATGGCGACAACAATAACTGGTTCGCCGCCTGGGGCGGCTGGGTGTTCAACCAGTACGGTCTCGGCGAGCGCGTGAAGCTGCTCGATGGCGGTCGCAAATACTGGGAGAAGCAGGCGCTTCCGCTCGATA
Source organism: Ancylobacter sp. WKF20 (assembly GCF_029760895.1). Lineage (NCBI taxonomy): Bacteria > Pseudomonadati > Pseudomonadota > Alphaproteobacteria > Hyphomicrobiales > Xanthobacteraceae > Ancylobacter > Ancylobacter sp. WKF20. The sequence continues at coordinate 328,342 of NZ_CP121679.1, read as the reverse complement.
CCAAGGCGCCGAGCTACGCCAAGACCGACATCACCCTGCCCCCGGCCAAGCCTGAGCTGCGCGCCCGCCTCGTCAATGTTCTGGAGGTCGTCGACGGCAAGAAGGACGCGGTGATCGTCGACATCCGTTCGCCCGACGAATATTCCGGCAAGCTCTTCGCTCCCGAAGGCTCCAAGGAGCTCTCGATCCGCGCCGGCCATGTCCCCGGCGCCAAGAACGTGCCGTGGTCGAAGGCGGTCGACGCCGAGACCGGCAAGTTCAAGAGCAAGGAAGAGCTGAAGAAGCTCTACGCCGACGCCGGCATCGACGGCTCCAAGCCGGTCATCGTCTATTGCCGCATCGGCGAGCGCTCCAGCCACACCTGGTACGCCCTCTCGCGCATCCTCGGCTACGAGGTGAAGAACTATGACGGCTCGTGGACCGAATACGGCAATTCGGTTGGCGTGCCCGTGATCAACCTCGCCGGCACGGTGTGGCAGGGCAAGTAAACCGCCCGCCCGGATGACGGGCGCCTCGCACCACCCTCCTCCTTTCCCGGCGCGGGGCTCCCACCCCGCGCCCTTTTCATGCCGGACGAGGTCATCGGCCGGCCCGCCGGATTCCGTCATGCCCCCGCCTCTGCATCTCGCGCTGCCGTCGCGCCTACTACCCATTTCCGTTGCCCTCCTGATTGCGGCGCTGCTGGTCGGGGGAACGCTCGCGCTCTCCGCCGGGGATGCCGCCTCGCGCGCGCTCGGCCTGTCGCTGGCGCTGGGCGCCGTGTTCGGCGTCATCCTGCAACGCGGGCGGTTCTGCTTCGTCTGCAACACCCGCGATCTCATCGACCAGCGCGACCCGCGCGGCGTGCTGGCGATCCTGCTGGCACTGGCCGTCGGCGTGGCCGGCTATACGCTGGTGGTGGGCGCCTGGCTGCCCGTCCCCCAGCCGGAACGCCTGCCACCCGACGCGCATATCGGCCCGGTAAGCTGGGTACTGGCGCTCGCCGCCTTCGCCTTCGGGCTCGGCATGGCCATATCGGGCTCCTGCATCTCCGCCCATCTCTACCGGCTCGGCGAGGGATCGCCGACCTCCCCCTTCGCGCTTCTGGGAACATGGCTGGGCTTCGGCCTCGGCTTCCTCACCTGGAACACGCTCTATCTCGCCGTGATCGCCGAGGCCCCGGTGATCTGGCTGCCGCATCACCTCGGCTATGCCGGCACGCTTGCCGCCAGCCTCGCGGGCCTCGCTCTGCTCGCGGCGGCGGCGCTCGCCTGGGCAGGAGGGAGAGCCACGCACGACGCGGCGGCGACGGGATCCACCAGCCTCGCGCGGGCGATCCTTGTCGCGCGCTGGCCGGCAGCGGTCACAGGGCTTGCGATCGGCGCCCTGTCGGCCGCGAGCTATCTGCGTGTCGGCCCGCTCGGCGTCACCGCGGAGATCGGCAGCCTTGCGCGCAGCGCGGCGAGCGGCTGGAACATCCTGCCGGACACACTGCACGGGCTCGATGGCTTTCGCGGCTGCGCCACCGTTCTGAAGGAAACGCTGCTCTCCGAGAATGGATTATTCGTCACCGGCCTCGTCGGGGCGAGCCTCGCCTCGGCCCTGCTGGCCGGGCAATTCGCCCCGCGGCGACCCACCGTGCGCGACGTGCTGGCCGGACTTTCAGGCGGCGTGCTGATGGGTTGGGGAGCAATGACCGCCCTTGGCTGCACAGTCGGGGTGCTCCTGTCGGGCATCCATGCCGGGGCACTCTCCGGCTGGGTTTTCCTTGTGGCCAGCTTTTTCGGCCTCCTCGCCGGGCTGCCGCTACGCCGGCGATGGGTGCCTGTGTAACCGCCCGCCACTCGCCCAGGTAGCAGGGCCAACCATTAGATATATATTATATACATAGACAATTAGAATTAAATCCTTAGGATGCGACACGTCGGCCACAGGCGCCGAACCGGGACACCGCGTGCCGGGCCCCATAAATCCCCCGATGAGGATCACCGCGGTGACCACACGCACCGACATCCATCTCAATGTCTTCGTGCCGACCACGGGCCACCATGAAGCCTCCTGGCTTCACCCGTCGACGCAGCCCGAGCGCCTGACGGACATCGCCTATTACCGCGAGACGGCGGCGATCGCGGAGCGCGGCACGTTCGACTCGCTGTTCCTCGCCGACCAGCTCGCCGTCGGGCGCAGCGTGAAGCATGTGGCGCAGGGCAAGCTGGAGCCGCTGACGCTGCTCTCGGCCCTCGCCGGCTCGACCGAGCACATCGGGCTGATCGGCACGGCGTCGACCACCTATAACGAGCCCTACAACCTCGCCCGCCAGTTCGCCTCGCTCGATCATATCAGCCAGGGCCGCGCCGGTTGGAACATCGTCACCTCCTGGTCGGCCGAAGCCGCCGGCAATTTCGGCCTCGCCCAGCGCAACGCCCATGCGGACCGCTACCGGCGCGCCACCGAATTCGTCGAGGTGACGACCAAGCTGTGGGACAGCTGGGAGGACGATGCGCGGGTGCATGACCGCGCGCGCGGCGTTTATGCCGATACCGACCGTATCCATGCCATCGACCATGACGGCGAGGAGTTCCGCGTGCGCGGGCCGCTGGACCTGCCGCGTTCGCCGCAGGGCCGGCCGGTTCTCGTGCAGGCCGGTTCGTCCGAGAGCGGGCGCAGCTTCGCGGCGCGCTACGCCGAGGCCATTTTCACCGCCCAGCAGGATCTTGCCGACGCGCAGGCGTTCTACGCCGATGTGAAAAACCGCGCTCTCGCCTTCGGCCGTGATCCGAACGGTGTGAAGGTTTTGCCCGGCCTGTCGCCCATCCTCGGCTCCACCGAGGCGGAAGCGCGCGCCCATGAAGAAGCGCTGAACGACCTGACCCTCCCGGTGGTCGGCCTCAAGCACCTTTCCCAGCGTTTCGACGGCTTCGACTTCAGCGGCTTCCCGCTCGACGAGGAAATCCCGCTCGACGCCTTCCCCAAGCCTGAGACCGTGCAGGGGGCGCAGAGCCGCTCCCAGGTGATCCTCACCCTTGTCGAGCGCGAGCGCCCGACGCTGCGCCAGCTCCTGCGCCGCCTCGCCGGTGGGCGGGGTCACAAGGTGCTGGCCGGCACACCGAAGGCGGTGGCCGACCATATCCAGCTCTGGGTCGAGAACCGCGCGGCGGACGGCTTCAACATCATGCCGGCGGTGATCCCCGCGGGCCTCGCCGAATTCGTTGACGAGGTCGTGCCGATCCTGCGCCAGCGCGGCCTGTTCCGTCACGAATATGCCGGCCGGACCCTGCGCGACCATTACGGCCTGACGCGCCCCGAGAGCCGCTACGCGCGCTCAGCCTGACACCACCCGTGCCTGATCTGACGGAGACTGCCGTGCCCGCCACCACCCTCGCCTTTGCCGCCGACCTTGCATCCGCCACTCCGGCGACGCAGGCGCCGGCCCGTCTCGAACTGCGCAATCTGCGCAAAGCGCTGGGCGACACGGCCGCCGTCAACGGTATCGACCTCAAGGTCGCGCCGGGAGAGAGCGTGGTGCTGCTGGGACCGAGTGGCTGCGGCAAGACGACGACGCTGCGCATGGTCGCCGGCTTCCTCCAGCCCGATGGCGGCGAGGTGCATCTCGACGGCGTGCTCTCCTCCAGCGCCAGCTTCGTGCTGCCGCCGGAGAAGCGCCGCCTTGGCATGGTGTTCCAGACCTACGCGATCTGGCCGCACAAGACGGTGGCCGACAATGTGGCCTATGGCCTCGAAGTTGCCGGCCGGCGGCGGGCCGAGATCAAGGCCGAGGTCGCGGCCGTGCTCGATCTGGTGCAGCTCGCCCCGCTGGCCAATCGCTTCCCGGCCGAGCTGTCCGGTGGCCAGCAGCAGCGCGTCGCGCTCGCCCGCGCGCTCGCCACCAAGCCCTCGCTGCTGCTGCTCGACGAACCGCTGTCGAACCTCGACGCCTCGCTGCGTGAGGAGATGCGCTTCGAGCTGCGCGAGCTGCAGAAAAACCTCGGCATCACCACGCTCTATGTCACTCACGATCAGGACGAGGCCCTCGTGCTCGCCGACCGCATCGTGGTGATGAACAAGGGCCGCATCGAGCAGATCGGCACGCCCGAGGAGGTGTATCGCACCCCGGCGACCCGCTTCGTCGGCAGCTTCATCGGCATCGCCAATCTTCTGGACGGCGACATTGTCTCGGTGGACCGCGCGGGCGAGCGTGTACTGGTGGCGCTCGACATCGGCGGACGGATCTGGAGCCGCGCGCCCCAAGCCTGGCTGGCCAACGCCGCCGCCGGCAGCCGGGCGAGTGTGCTGCTGCGCCCGCAGGACATCAAGCTGGAGGCGCCGGACGATCCGGGCGTGGAGCAGGCCATCGGTGCAGCCTTCATCAGCGAATCCTTCCTCGGCGAACATTACGAGCTGAAGCTCGCGGCGGGCGAGACGCTGCTGCGCGTGCAGTCGCGCCGGCGCGGCACCTTCCCGGAGGGACGTGCCCAGCTCTGGGCCCGCCCCGGCAGCGCCTGGGTGGTGGCATGAGCGAGATCAGCTTCCCCGGCACCGCGCTCACGGAGCGCCACGCCCCGCACGGCGCCTCCGCCGGAAGCCGCCTGCTCCGCCGCGTCTCCGCGCTCCAGCCGGTGCGCTTCCTGGTTATCGGCCTGTCCATCGCCATCCTGCTGGCGCTGATCGCCTACCCGCTGGCGCTGCTGACCGGCTATAGCCTGGTCGACGCCAAGGGCCACCTGACCTTCGAGACCTTCGAGAAGGCGTTTGCCCGCCGGGGCATGTGGCAGGCGACGGTGAATTCCGGCTGGCTGGTCTTCTTCGTGACCGCCGGCGCCTGCGCGCTCGGTATCCCCCTCGCCTGGCTGGTGGCCCGCACCGACGCGCCCGGCAAGTCGCTGGTGACGCTCGCGGCCGGCATCTCCTTCGTGATCCCGACCTTCATCTCGGTGATCTCGTGGATTTTCCTCGCCGCACCGAATTCCGGCTACCTCAACAAGCTCGCGACCGGCTATCTCGGCTTCAGCAGCGCGCCGCTCAACATCATGAGCTTCACCGGCCTCGTCTTCATCGAGATCGTCGGTGTCTACCCGCTGGTGTTCTTCGCGGTGAACGCGGCGCTGAACAATATCGACGCCAGCCACGAGCAGGCCGCCCGTATTCTCGGCGCCAACCGCTGGCGTACCACGCTCACCATCACCCTGCCGATGGTGCGCCCGGCCATCCTCTCCGCCATCATCCTGGTGATGCTCGACGCGCTCTCCTCCTTCGGCGCGCCGGCGGCGATCGGTACGATGGCCAATTTCTCGGTCATCACCACCAAGATCTACGACCTGCTGAAATTCCCGCCGCAGTTCAACTATGCGGCGGCGGTGGCGATGCCGATCCTGATCTTCACCGCCATCAGCCTGCTGATCCAGAAATACGCGGTGCGGGCGGAGAATTTCCGCACCCTCACCGGCAAGGCGACGCCGGAGCAGATCGTCAAGCTCGGTCGCTGGCGCTGGCTGGCGGGCGGCTTCTGCATTATCGTCGCGCTGGTGACGGCCATCCTTCCGGTCGGCGCGCTGCTGCTGCTCTCCGTGCTGTCCTCCTTCGGCGCGCCGATCAGCCTCGCCAATCTCGTCGGCAAGCACTACGCGCTGATCTTCGACGAGAATTTCGCCGCCCGCGCCTCGATCCTACATTCCATGCTGCTGGCGCTGGCCGCCGCGACGGTGTGCGCCACGCTCGGCCTCGTGCTTGGCTGGGTGGTGGAGCGCTTCCGCTTCTTTGGTCGGGAGCTGATCAGCTTCCTCGTGATGATCGCCTATGGCTTCCCGTCCATCGCTTATGCGGTGGGAATCCTCATGGGCTATGTCGACCTGTTCTACGGCACGCTGACGCTCATCCTCGTCGCCTATGCCGGCAAGCTGCTGCCGATCGCCTTCGTGCTGGTGCGCAACGGCATCCAGCAACTCTCCACCGATCTGGAGGAAGCCGCGCGCATCTCCGGCGCGGGCTGGCTGCGCTCCATCAAGGACGTGACCTTCCCTCTGGTGCGCGGCTCGGTCGGCATCGCCTGGGTGCTCGTCTTCTCACTCAGCCTGCGCGAGCTCTCCATGTCGGCGATCCTCGCCCAGTCGGACACCCAGGTGATGCCCACCGTGGTGCTCCAGTTCATTGAGGACGGGGCGGTCGAACTCGCCGCCGCGCTGGCGGTGATCATCGTCGTGGTCAGCCTGTCGATGCTGGCCTTCATCCGCCTGTTCACCGTCAAGAAGACGGCCTCCATCAGCTAGCCGAGACACGTCATGACTCTGCGCTCTTCCTCTCCCGACCGCTTTGACGAGGTCTGGGACGTCCTCGTCATCGGCTTCGGCTTTGCCGGCGGCGCCTCTGCCATCGCGGCGCATGATGCCGGAGCCCGCGTGCTGCTGATCGAGAAGCAGCCCGATCCCGGCGGGATCTCGATCTGCGCCGGTGGCGGCATCCGCACCATCGTCGAGCCGGCGGGCGCGCGCGCCTATCTGCGCGAGACGGTCGGGCCGGACGTGCCGGACGATGTGCTCGACGCGGTGGCGGAGGGCATGGCCGGGCTGGAAGGCTATTTCCGCGACCTCGCCAAGGTGAATGGCGCGGAGATCGCGGTGCATCGACGCCCGGCCAACTACCCGTTCCCCGGCTATGACGGCTTCGGCACGGTGGAGGTGCTCTCCATCCCCGGCTTCGACCCGCGCACGGAATACCCGCAGGTGCGCGGCCGGTTGCGCGGGCCGAACGTGTTCAAGCTGGTGCATGACAATGTGCGGGCGCGCGGCATCGAGGTTCGGCTGAATACGGCGGCGGAGAAGCTGATCCTCGGCGAGGGCGGCGCGGTGCTCGGCGCCGAGGTGCGCAGCGGCGGCACGCTGAAGCGCATCGCCGCCCGGCGCGGGGTGATCCTCGCCTCCGGCGGCTTCGAGGCCTCGCCGGAACTCCAGCGCAAATATTGGCAGATCCGCCCGGTGCTTCCCGTCGCCACGACCGGCAACACCGGCGACGGCATCCGCATGGCGCAGGCGGCCGGGGCCGACCTCTGGCACATGTGGCACTTCCACGGCTCCTACGGCTTCCGCCACCCGGACCCTGCCTATCCCTACGGCCTGCGCGTCAAGAAGGTGCCGGACTGGACGCCCGGCGTGAAGGCGCCGGATGTGCGCATGTCCTGGATCGTGCTCGACCGGCAGGGCCGGCGCTTCATGAACGAGTACCAGCCCTATCTGCAGGACACCGGCCACCGCCCGCTCGACCAATATGACGCGCAGACCCAGCGCTTCCCGCGCATCCCGGCCTTCCTCGTGGTCGATGAAGAGGGTCGCAAGCTCTACCCGCTCGGCCAGACCGTGCTGAACGACCGCACGGTGGAGCCCTATGAATGGAGCGACGACAATCTCAAGGAAGTCGAAATCGGCATCCTGAAGCGGGCCGACAGCGTCGAGGAACTGGCGGCGCTGATCGGCGCGGATGTCGCGACCGTCACCGACAGCCTCGCGCGGTGGAACGCGGCGGTGGCGGCCGGCGAGGACCGCGACCATGCCCGCCCCTCCGGTTCGCTCTTTCCGGTGACGAACCCGCCCTTCTATGTCGGCGAGCTCTGGCCGGTGGTCAGCAACACGCAGGGCGGCCCCGCCCATGACGCGCATCAGCGCGTGGTGAACGCGCATGGCGAGCCGATCCCCCGCCTCTATGCGGCCGGCGAGCTCGGCTCGATCTGGGGCTTTCTCTATCTCGGCGCCGGCAACCTCGCCGAATGCTTCGTCACCGGCCAGATCGCCGGCCGCGATGCCGCGCGTCAGCGCCCCTGGGCGAGCGCGCCCGAACTGACGGCCGCCTGAGCCATCCCGAGGACATCGTCATGACCAAACAGATGGCGCTCGGCGCCTTTCTCTACCCCACCGGCCACCACGCCGCCGCCTGGCGCCACCCGGACGCGCAGGCCGATGCCGGCGTGAACTTCCGCCATTACACCCAGATCGCCCGCGCGGCGGAGGCGGCGAAGTTCGACATGGTGTTCCTCGCCGACAGCGCCGGTGCGCGTGGCGAGGATTGGGGAGCCCTGGCGCGCTTCTCGACGCATTACGTCGCCCAGTTCGAGCCGCTGACGCTGCTCGCCGGGCTCGCCGCCGTCACCGAGCGCATCGGCCTCGTCGCCACGGCCTCCACCACCTATAACGAGCCCTACATTCTCGCGCGCAAATTTGCCTCGATCGACCATATCAGCGGCGGGCGCGCGGCCTGGAATCTCGTCACCTCCGCCAACGAGGCGGAAGCGCTGAATTTTGGCCGCGACCGGCTGCTCGACCATGACGAGCGCTACCGCCGCGCGGCGGAATTCCTCGCCGTCGCCCAGGGGCTCTGGGACAGCTGGGAAGACGACGCCTTCCTGCGCGACAAGGACAGCGGCGTCTTCTTCGACCCCGATAAGGTCTACACGCTCGATCACCAGGGCGAGTTCTTCAAGGTGCGCGGCCCGCTCAACATTCCGCGCGCGCCGCAGGGCTACCCCGTGCTGGTGCAGGCCGGTTCGTCCGAGGCCGGCAAGGATCTCGCCGCCGCTTCCGCCGAGGTGGTGTTCACCGCGCAGCAGACGTTGAAGGACGCGCAGGCCTTCTACCGCGACGTGAAGGCGCGTACCCGCGCCCATGGCCGCTCGCCGGACGATGTAAAGATCATGCCCGGCATCTTCCCGGTGGTCGGCCGCACCGAGGCCGAAGCCAGAGCGAAGTTCGACCAGTTGCAGAACCTCATCCACCCGGATGTGGCGCTGTCCATCCTCGAACACCGGCTGGGCGTGCCGCTGCGCCACCTGCCGCTCGACGGGCCGCTGCCGAAGAACATTCCCCTCACCAATGCCGCGCAGAGCCGGCAGGCGCTTCTGGTGGAACTCGCCGAGCGCGAGGGCCTGTCCATCCTCCAGCTCGGCCTGCGGGTGGCCGGCGCGCGTGGCCACTGGCAGGTGGTCGGTACGCCCGAACAGGTCGCCGACGCGATGGAGGAGCGCTTCCTCAACGAGGGGGCGGACGGCTTCAACGTCATGCCGCCCTATCTGCCCGGCGGGCTCGACGACTTCATCGAGCTGGTCGTTCCCGAGCTTCGCCGGCGCGGCCTGTTCCGCACCGAGTATGAGGGCCGCACGCTGCGCGAGCATCTCGGCCTCGCGCGCCCGGCGCGCCGTCACAAGCATCACAAACCCAGCGCAACGCCACACGCCTCCCCGGCGGCGGCGTGAGCCCATTTCTTCGTGGAGAGACCATTATGATGATCGACAAGCGCAGCCTGCTGAAGGGCGCGGCGGCCCTCGCCGTGACGGCCCTGATCGCGACCCCATTCGCGCCTGCCCGGGCCGACACGCTGCCCGAGCGCTTCGCCCCGCTCTATGAGGCGGCGAAGAAGGAAGGCCAGGTGGTGTTCTACACGTCCTACCGCCAGGAAACGAGCACGGCGGTGCTCGAGTTCTGGCGCAAGACGTTCCCGGATGTGAAGCTCAACATCGTCCAGAAGCAGACGCTGGACCTGATCCCGAGCATCGAGGCGGAGAAGGCGGCGGGCCGCACCAATCTCGACGTGGTGTTCATCAGCCAGCGCTTCATCCTCGACGACTGGAAGAAGCGCGACTACCTCACGCCCTACAAGGTACGCGATTTCGACAAGATCGGCGGCAACTACAAGGATGCCGACGGCAGCTACATCGCCACGGCCGCCACGCTGCTCTCGGCCGCCTACAATCCGAAGGCCTTCCCCGATCCGTCCGTGCTGCCGAAGAAGATCAGTGACTTCCTCGACCCGAAGTGGAAGGGCAAGATCGTCTTCTCCGACCCGCGCTCGGCCGCCTCGCAGCTCACCTGGTTCCAGACCCTGCTGGCCCACAAGATCATCACGTGGGACACCATCAAGGGCTTCGCCAAGCAGGATTTCCTGTTCACGCGCGGCAATGCGGAATCGGTACGCCTGCTGGTCGCCGGCGAGCGTGATCTCTCGCCGCTGATCTCGTCGCAGAACGTCGTCACCGCCAAGGAGAAGGGGCAGAGCATCGAGGCCTACATCCTCGAGGACGGCGTCGTCACCAACGAGAACTACCTCGCCATCTTCAAGGGCGGCCCCAACCCGAACGCCGCCAAGCTGCTGATCGAGGTGCTGACCAGCGCCGAAGGGCAGGAACTTGTGGCCAATGCCGGTTCCTACATCCCGACCCATCCCGACGCCAAGATCCCGGCCGGCCTGCCCAAGCTGTCGGACCTGAAGATCATCGTCGCCGACCAGGACATTGGCGGCGAGGCCTCGCAGAAGTTCCTCGAGCAGTTCGACGCGGTCTTCAACCGCCAGTGACATGCCTGCCGGCCCCGCCGCGAGCGGGGCCGGCTCCTTCCCGCCTTCAACCACCAGCGTGACGCATGACCACCGCCTTTGCGCGCATCGACGCCGCCACCCTCTATGCGCGCCTGACCGCGCGCGCCGAGATCGCCCTTCTGGATGTGCGCGAGGAAGGCGTCTTCGCCGAGCGCCATCTGCTCGCCGCCTCGAACGCGCCGCTGAGCCGTCTCGAAAGGCTGGTGCCGCCTCTCGTGCCCCGCCGCGCCACCCCCATCGTGCTGGTCGATGACGACGAGACGCTGGCGGCCCGCGCCGCGCAGGTACTGGCCGCTGGCGGTTATTCGGACATCGCGATCTTGGCCGGCGGCGTTCCCGCCTGGAAGGCCGCCGGTTTCGAGCTGTTCGCCGGGGTCTATGTGCCGAGCAAGGCCTTTGGCGAAGTGGTCGAGGTCACCTACGAAACCCCGCATATCGACGCCCACGAGTTCGAGGCGCGCCGGAAGGCCGGCGAGACCATCGTGCTGCTCGATAGCCGCCCCTATGACGAGTATAGCTGGATCACCATTCCCGGCGCCGTGGACTGCCCGAGCGGCGAACTCGTGCTGCGCGTGCGCGAGAGCGTGCCGGCGGACGACACGCTGGTCGTGGTCAATTGCGGCGGACGCACCCGCTCGATCATCGGCGCGCAGATCCTGATCGACGCCGGGCTGCCCAACCCCGTGCTCTCGCTTAAGAACGGCACCCAGGGCTGGCACCTTGCCGGTCTGGAGGTGGAACGCAGCGCGAACCGCGTAGCCCCGCTGCCGTCGCCCAGCGCGCATGACTGGGCCCGGCGGGCGGCCAGGGCACTCGCGACCCGCTACGGCATCCCCACCATCGACACGCGCGCGCTGGCGCGCTTCGAGGCCGAGCAGGACGCGATCACGCTCTACCGTTTCGATGTGCGCGACCCGGCCGAATTCCGCGCCGGCCACCGCGCCGGCTTCCTGTCCGCGCCCGGCGGGCAGCTGGTCCAGGCGACAGACACCTTCATCGCCGTGCGGCGCGGGCGCATCGTGCTGGCGGACAGCGACGGCGTGCGCGCCCGCACCGCGGCGGCGTGGCTGCACCGCATGGGCTTCGACCATGTGTTCGTGCTCGACGAGGCAGCGCCGCAGGACGTGCTGGAGGTGGGCGACGCGCCGGAGACGGTGATCGGCCTCGACGCGGCCGCCGCCGAGACGATCGAGCCCGCCGCGCTGGCGGAGGTGCTGGCGCAGGGCGACGCGCTCGTGGTCGATCTTGGCTCCACCCGGCATTACCGGGCCGGCCACATCCCCGGCGCCTGGTTCGCCATCCGCGCGCGCTTCGCGACCGACGCGGCGAAGCTGCCGGCGGCGAAGCTCTATGTCGTGACCTCGCCGGACGGGGTGATCGCCCGCCTTGCCGCCCGCGAGCTATCGGCGGCAACGGGCACGCCGGTGACGGTGCTGGCCGGCGGAACCGCGGCGTGGGAGGCCGCGGGCCTCGCCTTGGAAGCCGCGCCCGAGCACCTCGCCTCCCCGCCGGAAGATGTCCTGCTCAAGGCCTTCGAGCGCCGGGAAAAGCGGGAGGACGCGATGCGCGACTATCTGCAATGGGAACTCGATCTCGTCGCGCAGGTCCGCCGCGACGGCACCATCCAGTTCCGCCTCTGATCCATCGGAAGACATCGCTATGAGCTCTGGAACCAACCGCCCGCTCACCGGCAAGGTCGCCCTCGTCACCGGCTCGGCGCGGCGCATCGGCCGCGAGAGCGCCCTGCTGCTGGCGCGCGAGGGCGCGCATGTGGTGGTCCATGCCAAGTCGTCCAAGGATGAGATCGAGGCCGTCGCGGCCGAGATCCGCGCTGAAGGCGGCAGCGCCTCGGCGCTTCTGGCCGATATTTCGGTGGAAGCCGAAGCCCAGCATCTCGTCGAGAGCATCGTCAACGAGATCGGCAGCCTCGACATTCTCGTCAACAACGCCGCCGTGCGCGGCGAGAAGCCGTTCACGGAGCTCGACCTCGCGACCTTCCGCGCGGTCTACTCGGTCACCGTCGAGGGGGCCTTCCTCGTCACCCGCGCGGCGGCCCCTTCGATGATCCGCGGCGGCTTCGGGCGCATCATCACCATTGGCGGGGTGAGCGCGCATTCCGGGGTGTTCCACCGCGTCCATGTCGCCACCGCCAAGGCGGCGTTGGTCGGCTTCACCAAGGCGCTGGCCGTCGAACTGGGCGAGCACGGCATCACCGCCAACATCGTGGTGCCCGGTCGGATCGGCGGCGCGCGCTCGAAGACCTCCGGCGCCGGCGGCGCCTTCCCCGGTGGCGGGCACCTGGTCGTCGGCCATGAGGGCACCCCGCGCAACGTCGCCGAATTCGTGCGCACGCTCGCTTTGCCCACGGGCGATTTCATCACCGGCCAGACCATCCATGTGAATGGCGGCATGTACCTGCCGTGACGATGCGCGTGCCGGCGGACCGGCACGCGGGTTGTTCTCAATCGAAGGCCCGGAAGCGCGCGAGCCGCGCTCTCAGGGGATGAACGCTCAGTCGTTGGCGGCCGGGGACCGCTCGTTAAGCGCCTGATAGCGCAGATCGAACTGCTCCTTGGCATCCAGCGTCTTGCCCTTGAAGGAACCGCCGGCCTGGAGCAGGTCCGTCGTTTCCTGCTGGATGGGCACCAGCTTGGCGAGGCCAGGAATGGAGGTCGCGTCGCCTTCGCTCTCCCAGACCAGCGCGGCATCCTCGTCCTTGAGCCGCTGGTTCTTCACCAGATACTCATTCACCCAAATGTCGCGATGGGCATTCTTCCACAGATGCGCGCGATACCAGTGCACCACGAAATCGCGGATGGCGGCTGCCTGAGCCGGATCCTGCAGGGCGCTCACGCTGGCATAGAGGTATTTGATGTTGGTGTTGGCGCCGGGCGCGTTGTCCAGCGCACGGGCGTCGCCCTGCCCCTTCACCGAATTGAGATAGCGCGTGCGGTCCGGCTGCTTCAGCACGGCGGCGTCGATCTGGCCGGCGCGGAGTGCGTCGGCGAACTCGGCCAGGCCGAGATTGATCGGCTGGATGTCGGTGATGGCGAGACCGGCCGCCTTGAGATTGCGCAGCACGGTCGCCTGCTGGGCGGTGCCGACATTGATGCCGATCTTCTTCCCCTTGAGGTCGGCCAGCGTCTTGATGCCGGAACCCGGACTGGTGGCAAGCAGCGTGCCCGCGCCCGAGGTGACCACGGCGCCGACGATGACAACATTCGCGCCGGAATACTGCGCGAGGATCGGCGGCACGTCGCCGACCGCGCCGACCTGCGCCGCGCCGGCCCGGATCGCCTCGAGCCGCAACGGGCCGGAGGTGAAGTTGGCGTAGGACACGTCAGCCGCCAGCTTCTCCTGCTCGCCGGAGAGTTCCAGCAGCTTGGCGACATAGTTGGCGTCGTCGGCGATGACCAGCTTCACGCCCTTGGGCACGCCCACGGCCAACTCGCCGGTGGGGGCAGTCTGCGCTGTGGCCGCGAGAGGAACGAGGGAAAGGCCGGCGATAGCCGCCGCCCGCAAAAGGAAATTCTTGAAATACATGGCGATGAACCTTCGGTTGAGCGATCAGTCGGGGGAGACGCCGAGGCGTTCCAGGATTTCCAGCCGCGCCGCCTCGAAGCGCGTCGCGCTGTCGCGCACGCCATGCGTCGGGCGGTCATAGATGATGCGGCCATCGGCAAGGATGACGACGCGGCCGGCGAGGCGGAGCGCCTCTTCCACGTCATGGGTCACGAACAGCACGGCCGGCCGGTGGCGTTCGACGAGTTGCAGCAGCAGGCGCTGCACCCGCAGCCGCGTCAGCGCGTCGAGCGCGCTGAACGGCTCGTCGGCGAGGATCAGTTCCGGCTCGCGCACCAGCGCCCGGGCGAGTGCCACGCGCTGCTGCTCGCCGCCCGACAGCGCCTTCGGCCACTTGTCCTCATGCCCGCCGAGGCCGACCTCGCGCAGCGCGGCCCGCGCCCTTTCGCGCTCGGCGGTGGTGAAGCTGCCGAGAACCACATTGTCGATCACGCTGGCCCAGGGCAGCAGACGTGAATCCTGGAACAGAACCGAGCGCCGCTCCGGCACCTCGATGCTGCCGCTGCCGACCACGCCGGCATCAAGCCCGGCGGTGGCGCGCAGAAGCGTGCTCTTGCCCGACCCGCTGCGGCCGAGCAGCGCGACGAACTCGCCGCGCGCAATGTCGAGGTCGATACCGGCGAGGATGGTGCGCCCGTCAAAGCTGCGGGCGAGCCCACGAATGCGGACCGCGGCGGCGCTCTCGGCGGGGCTCCCTTGCGGGCTTACTGCGCGAGCGACTGTCGCCATGACAGGGCCCTCCTTTCCAGCGCGCGGACCAGCGCATCGGAGCTGAAGCCGAGCGCGCCATAGAGCAGCAGCCCGACAAGGACCACGTCGGTCTGCCCGTAAATGCGGGCCTGGGTGATCATGAAGCCGATGCCGGAGGTGGCGTTGATCGTCTCGACCACCACCAGCGCCGTCCAGGAATGCGTCACCGCGAGGCGCAGGCCGGTGAAGAAGCCGGGCAGCGAAGCCGGGAAGACGATGTGGCGCAGGAAGCGGTAATGCGACAGCCCCACCGTCTGGCCCAGCTCGACATAACGCCGGTCGATGCCGCGCAGCCCAGCATGGGTGTTGATGTAGATCGGCACCATCGTGCCGAGGGCGATGATGGCGATCTTCATCGTCTCGTCGATGCCGAGCCAGATGATGAAGAGCGGGATCAGCGCGAGGTTGGGGATGGAGCGCTTGACCTGCACCAGCCCGTCGATCATCGCGTCGCCAAGGCGCGTCAGCCCGGCGAGCACGGCCAGCACGAAACCGGCGAGAATGCCGATGCTGAGGCCCAGCGCGGCGCGATGCAGCGACGCGATGACATCCGCCGCCAACGTCCCGTCGGCGATGAGCTGGCCGAGCGTGGCGACCACCACTTGCGGCCCCGGCATCTTCGCCGGCGAGATCCAGCCGGCCCCGGAGGCGACATACCAGAGCAGCAGCACCAGCGCCGGCCCGAGCAGGCGCTGGGCGGGGAAGGCCGGCTTTGGCAGCAGGGAGGCGGAAGATGTCGCCGGATCGGCCCGCCGGCGCCGGGCCGCCGAGGCGGCGGGCTCCACTGTCGAAATCAGACTCACCGGCTTGCTCCGTGGGTCAGCAGAGGGAAGGAAGGGCAAGCGGTCACTCGCCCGCACTCACTCGGCGGCGCTCGACACAGCAACCGCGCGCGGGCCAACGGCCGGCCGTTCGAGACCGAGATGCTCCCGCAAGGTCGAGCCGGTGTACTCCGTGCGGAACAGTCCCTTGGCCTGAAGCAGCGGCACGACCTGCTCGACGAAGCTCGCCAGCGAGGTCGGCAGCGCGGGAGGAATGAGATTGAAGCCATCGGCGGCGCCGGTCTCGAACCACTCGACGATGGTCGCGGTGACCTGCTCGGGCGTGCCGGTGGCGATGCGATGACCGCGCCCGGCCGAGAGGCGGCGCAGAAGCTGGCGCAGGGTCAGCGTCTCCGCGCTGGTCAAGCGGTGCACGAGGTCATGGCGGCTGCGCTGGTCGCCCTCGACCGGGCGGGGCGGGATGCGGATCGGCGCGTCGAGGTCGTGGGTCGAGAGATCGAGGCCGGTGATGCGGGAGAGCTGGGCGATGCCATAGGTCGGCAGGGTCAGGTTCTCGAAGGTCTCGCGCAGCGCGAAGGCCTCCTCCTCCGTCCCGCCGATGAAGAAGGACAGGCCGGGCAGCACCAGCACCTTCTCCGGGTCACGCCCCGCCGCCCTCACCCGCCCCTTGATGTCGGCGTAGAAGGCGCGGCCTTCCTCGATTTCCGGCTGGGCGGTGAAGATGGCGTCGGCGTAGCGGGCGGCGAGATCCTTGCCCGGCTCGGAGGAGCCCGCCTGGAAGATGACCGGCCGCCCCTGCGGCGAGCGGGGAATTTCGAGCGGCCCGGCGACGCGGAAGGACGGACCGACATGGTCGATGCGGTGGATCTTGTCGGGATCGACGAACACGCCGCGCGCCTTGTCGCCGATGATGGCGTCGTCGTCCCAGCTGTCCCAAAGACCGAAGGTCACATCGAGAAACTCGGCCGCGCGGCGGTAGCGCGATTCCGGGTTGGGATGGTGCTCGAAGCCGAAATTGGCGGCCGCCGCGTCATTGGCGGTGGTGACGACATTCCACGCCGCGCGCCCCCGGCTCACATGGTCGAGCGTGGCGAAGCGGCGGGCGAGGCCATAGGGGTCGTTATAGGTGGTGGAGGCGGTCGCCACGAGGCCGATCTGGCGGGTGACGCCGGAGAGGGCGGCGATGAGGGTGAAGGGATCGAGCGAATCCCACGGGCGATCCTGCGAGCGATCCTTCAGCACCGGGTGGTCGGCGAAGAAGATGGCGTCCAGCTTGCCCTTCTCGGCGATGCGGGCGAGCTCCTGATAATGGCCGATATCCGTCACCGAGGCGACATTGGTCTCGGGCAACCGCCACGCCGCCTCATGCTGACCGACATTGCGGAGAAAGGCATTGAGATGGATCTGCCGGGGCGGCTGGCTCATGGTTTTCATCCTTATCTATGTTTTTAGTATATTATAGCGATAAGCCAATGCAAGACCTTGCCGGCGGAGGCCACATGGGTCACTCGGACAGCAGGGATGGCTCGGGGGTCGCGGCTCCTACCGTGCGCGCGGCGATCCGGTGACCGGGATCGCGACCGATCAGCGGCGAGGCGCGCTGGCCCTCAGAACCGCGCGATGGGCGAACGCTAGCGGGACGGCCTCATGTGAGACATGGGCGCCATAGAAAGTGCGCGGCCGGTAGGTAACGAATAACACTCACGGCACGACGCGGACCGGACGCACGAGGTGTCCGGTCCGCGAGAGCTGCCGCCCTCACCCGACGGCGGCGGTGCCGTGTTCTTCGAGCGACTCGACGTCGATGGCGTGGCCTGCCCGCTCGCGCTTGGCGATGAGGTAGCGCACGTTTTCGGCGCCGCGCCGGCCATACACATTGCGCAGATCGACCACCTGCAGGCCCGAGCGGCGCATCGTGTCGGCCTTTTCGGGGTTGTTGGTCATCAGCACCACCTGCCAGTAGCCGAGCTGGCGCAGCATGGCGGCGGCGAACTCGAAGCGGCGGCCGTCAAGGTCGAAGCCCAGCGTCTCGTCCGCCTCATAGGTGTCCATGCCCTCATGCTGGAGCTTGTAGGCGCGGATCTTGTTGGCGATGCCGTTGCCCCGCCCTTCCTGGTCGAGATAGAGCAGCACCCCGCCGCCGGCCTTGGCCATGGCCGCCACCGTGCCGCGCAGCTGGTCGCCGCAATCGCAGCGCAGCGAGCCGAACAGGTCGCCAGTGAGGCAGGCCGAGTGCAGGCGGACCATCACGGGCGTCGCCGGATCCGGCGTGCCGACGATGATCGCCACCTGGTCGCGCATGCCCTCGCCGCCGCGAAACACCACGAACTCCGCGTTGCGCGCCGCGAGCAGCGGCACAGGCGCACGCGAGACGATACGGATGTCGCTGGACAGGCGCTGGTCGAAGGTCGCCAGCGCGTCCGCCCGCACCGTCACCGCCGGCAGCATGTCGGCCGAGGCCTCGGACAGCGGCGCGAGCAGCATGGCGGGCAGCAGCAAGGCGAGGCGGGCAAGCTCCAGCGCGGGCGCGGCCGGAGCATCGACCGGCAGAAGCTCCTCCTCCACCTGCGCGCCGCGCTCGCAGGCGAGCGCCATCACACGCGCGCCATCAAGCCCGGCAAGGGCGATGCCGCGCGGGCCGTCCACCTCGCCCTGACCGAGGGCGCGCAGCCGCGCCGGCGTGAGCACGAGACAGGCCTTGTCACCGCCGATGCGGAGCATGGCCGACAGCAGCGCGGGCGAGGCCAGTTCGGCAGCCACCGCCATGGCGAAACGGCCCTCCGCCTCGACCACGACCGGACGTCCGGCGCGCAGCTCAGCCAGAGCGCGCTCGACCGCCGTCTGTGAGACGTCGCCGAACAAGTCGAGAATTCCAGTCGCCGCGAGCTCAGTCGCTGCCGTTGCGGAAATCGCCATTGGACACTCGCTTTCTCTGCACCATTTTGGAGCGTGGAACGTAGTTGGTTACGAACATCCCACCGGAATGGACCAACTCCGCTCCCGTCGAGTTACGAACTAGAGCGATCTTCCCGCAGCGAAAGACCACGCATGGATCAATTCCGAACGCTGTCCGATCCGCCCTATGCCCTCTATGAACCGATGCTGCGCCATCGCGGCCCCGAGCCTTTCGTCATCGCGCAGCTCGGCCAGTCGCTGGATGGGCGCATCGCCACGCCTACCGGAAAGTCCCGCGATATCAACGGCTTCTCTGGGCTCGACCATCTCCACCGGCTGCGCGCCTCGGTCGATGCCGTCGTCGTGGGCGTCGGTACGGTGGTGGCGGATGATCCCCAGCTGAGTACCCGCCGGGTCAAGGGCCGCAGCCCGACGCGGGTCATCATCGACCGCGACGGGCGCTCCTCGCGCACCGCGAAATGGCTTGGCTGCGATGGCTGCCGCCGCATCGTGTTCTCCGACAATGCGGAAGGCTGGCCAGCCGAAGTGGAGCGGATCGGCGGCGACGGCTCGCCGGACGCCTTCAGTCCCGATTTCATCGTCGCCGCGCTGGCCGCGCGCGGTCATCACACAATTCTGATCGAGGGCGGCGCCTCCACCATCTCGCGCTTCATCGATGCGGGGCGGGTGGACCGGCTGCACATCTGCCTCGCGCCGATCATCATCGGCTCGGGACGGCCCGGTCTCCAGCTTCGTCCCATTGACGAGCTGACGGACGCGCTGCGCCCGCGCGCCAATGCCTATGTGCTTGCCGACGGCAATGTGCTCTATGATTGTGACCTTAGGTCACCGGCGCGGGGAGGCACGCATGCCACCGACTGAGGGCGCGGAGAGGGCGGGCCGCTATGGCTTTCCCGCCCGGTTGCTGCACTGGCTGGTCGCCGCCTTCGTCATCATCCTCGTGCCGCTCGGCCTCTATATGGTGGCCCGCGGCGACGCGACGAATTTCGACGCGATCACCGGCGATCTCTACAGCCTGCACAAGCTCCTCGGCTTCATCGTCATCTGGCTGATCGCGCTCAGGCTTCTGGTGCGCCTCACCCGCCGCCCACCGGCACCCGTCGCGACGCTGACCCCGCTGGAGCGCGTGGTCTCCGGCGTGGTGCACGCGCTGCTCTATCTGCTGCTGATCATCGTGCCGCTGCTCGGTTGGGCGGGAGTGTCGGCCTATCCGGCGCTGAACGTGTTCGGCCTGTTCGATTTGCCGGCCATCCTCGCGCCCGACGAGGCGTTCGCCGAGCGCCTGTTCGACATTCACGGCCT
Organism: Ancylobacter sp. WKF20; assembly: GCF_029760895.1. NCBI lineage: Bacteria > Pseudomonadati > Pseudomonadota > Alphaproteobacteria > Hyphomicrobiales > Xanthobacteraceae > Ancylobacter > Ancylobacter sp. WKF20. The sequence continues at coordinate 308,681 of NZ_CP121679.1, read as the reverse complement.
GCTGGCGAAGCTGCTCGGGCTGCTGGCGCTGCTCCACATCGCCGCCGCGCTGATGCACCGCTTCGTCAAGAAGGACGGGGTGATGCGGCGCATGTGGCCGCTCACCTGACCGCTCAGGGGACGGCGAAGACGTCGGTATGGCCGACGACCATCGCGTCGGCGTCCCGCCGCTCCCGCACCCACGCCTCGAGCGCGCCGGCAAGATCCGGCGCGATCTCGCGCGCGGCGGCGGCGAAACCCTGCGTGGTCGCGGTGATCAGACCCGCCTCGCGGCGCGTCAGCCGCCACGGGCTGTCGCCGGACCAGCAGCGGCACGCACCGGCCGCCAGCAGGCGCAGCAGCGTCTCGCCGGAGTCCGGCCCGAGCGCCGGGCCGAAGCCCTTGTCGCCGCGCTGGTGGCGGTTGAAGGCGGAAACCACCCGTGCGTCGAGCGGACCGCGCGGCGACCATTCGGCGATGCCGTCATAATTCAGCACGGCGTAGAGCGGCACGCGGTCCTCGATGCAGGCCGCGACCAGCTGCTCCAGCCAGGGGCCGGACACCAGATCGAACAGCGCCGCGGCGGTGACGAGATCGGCGCCCATCGCCGCGAAATGCAGGTCGCGGCGCGTCAGGTCGACATCCTCGACGGTGATGATGATCTCGCGCCCGTCCTTGACGATCCGAAGGCGCTCGCCGGCCTCCCGCGCCTCATCCGCCCAGTCGGCCAGCACGCGCCGCGCCTCGGCGAGCAGCGCCGGATCGCCATCGACGAGGTGCCAGTGCTGGCGCGCCGACAGCAGCGGCGCCATGGCGCGCAGATTGGAGCCGGTGCCGCAGCCGAGATCGACGACCGTGACCGTCTCCCGCGCCGCGAAATGCGCCTTGAGCTGTGTCGCCACGCCCGCATCGCGGGAGGCATGGTCGATCGGCTCGCGCAAAGCGAGCCATTCCGGGTCAAACCCGCTCATCGCGCTATCTCCTGCATGATATTGATGATGAGTGCGGCACTGTCGGGCCAGCGCGGCAGACGCTGTGCCGCCGCCCAGGCCGTGTCCGCCAGTTCCCGCCGCAGCGCGGGGGTCGCCATGACCCGCCGCAGCGCCGCAGCGAAGCTCGTGGCATCGCCGGGCGTGGCGAGGATCGCCGTGCCGGGCGGCAGGGTCTGGGGAATGGCCCCACCTTCCGTCGCCACCACGGGCAGGCCGCGCGCGATGGCCTCGGTGAGGCCCATGCCATAGCCCTCGAACAGCGAGGAACAGACGAAGAGATCGCCCGCATCGAATTCCGCCGCCAGCGCGGCCTCGTCCAGCGCGCCGGTGAGGCGCACACGCCCGGCCAGCCCATGGTCCTCGATGGCGCCCTGCACCGCCCGCGCCTCTGCCGGATCGCGGTCCAGCGCACCGACGATGGCGCAGCTCCAGTCGAGGTCAGGCAAGGTAGCGAGCGCGTCCGCCAGCACGCCATAGGCCTTGCGCGGGATGACGGCGCCCACCGCCAAGAGGCGCAGCGGCGTCCCCGTCCCGGTCGCCCGGGGCGCCGGATCGGTGCCGGGCACGGCGACGGTGATGCGCGCGCGCGGCACGCCATAATCGCGCGCCAGCAACTCCGCCGTCGCCGGGCTGGTGACAATGACGGCGCCGACTTCCGCCAGCGCCGCGCGTTCGCTGGCGGCGAACCGCGCCTGCGTCGGCCCATCCAACCCCGCCTCCAGCGCCAGCGGGTGATGGATCAGCGCCGCCACCGGCCGCCGCAGGCCGCGCAGCAGCGCCGCCGGCATAGCGCCGAGCGCGAGCCCGTCGATCAGCACCGGCTCACCCACCGGGCGGGCGGAGAGGCGGGCGGCGCTCTCCCTCAGCGCTTCATCGGTGGGAAAGGGAAAGCCGCCGGGCAGCGCGAGATGGTTCGCCTCGCCGCCCGCCCGGCGGATTTCCGCGAGGATGCGCCGGTCATAGGCGTAGCCCCCGGTTGGCAGGGTGATATCGCCGGGGATGGCGAAGGCGAAGCCGGTCAACAGCGCGCCCCTCAGCCGACCGCGCCTTCAAAGCTGGCCCGGGCAAGGTCGGTCTCGTGCAGGGTGACCCGGATCCTGGCGAGGCCCGTCCCGTCCTCCCCCAGCGCGCCCTCGCGCGCGGCCTTGGCCACCGCGTCGAAGATGTATTTCGCCAGAAACTCGGTGGTGGTGAGGATGCCGGCGAATTGCGGGAGATCATCGAGGTTGCGGTAGGCGAGTGGCTGAAGCACCGCTTTGAGCACATCGAGCGCCGCGCCGATGTCGACCACCACGTTCTGCTTCGTCAGCTCGGGCCGGAAGAACGCCACGTCGACCACGAAGGTCGCCCCGTGCATGTTCTGCGCGGGACCAAAGAACGGGTCGGGCAGCGAATGGGCGATCATGATGCGATCGCGGACTTCCACACTGAACATTCCAGCCTCTCAGGGATAATCGAGAAGGATCGCCAGAGCGTCCTCCCCGCCGGACATAAGGCCCGGCAACTGCGCCGGGGCCTCGGAGAACGGGACGACATGCGTGATCAGCCGATCAAAGCGCGTATCGTCCAGAAGAGAGAGCGCCTTGCCGAGCCGGCGGGCATACGGCCAGCGCGGACGCCGTGAAGGGGATACGGCGCCGACCTGCGAACCGATCAATTGCAGGCGCCGGCTGTGAAAGCTTTCGCCGAGCGCGACGGGCGTCACGCGGCTGCCATACCAGCTCACCTCGACGATGCGGGCCTCGAAACCGCCGGCCGCCAGCGCGGTGCGCAGCCCGCCGGCGCTGGCGCTGGTGTGGAAGACCACATCGGCCTGATCGTCCACCTCATCGGCCTGCGCGAAACGCGCCCCGAAGGCCTCCGCCAAGGTCGCCCGCTCGGGGCGCAGATCGGTCAGCGTGACCTCGGCGCCGGGGAGCCCGGCACAAAGAGCGGTGAGCAGAAGGCCGATCACCCCGCCGCCGACGATCACGATCCGGTCACCCGGCCCGGCGCCGGAATCCCACACCGCGTTCAGCGCGGTCTCCATATTCGCGGCCAGCGTCGCCCGCCGGGGCGGGATGCGCGCGGGCACTTCCACCACGGCGGAGGCCGGCAGGCGAAAGACATCCTGATGCGGATGGAGCGCGAAAACGAGCCGCCCCTTAAGCGCCGGCGGGCCGTCCTCGACCCGGCCGACGCTCTGGTAGCCATACTGCACCGGGAAGGGGAAATCCCCGCGCTGGAAGGGCGCGCGCATCCTCTGGTGCTCGCTTTGGGGCACCTCGCCCTTCAGCACGAGGCTTTCCGTGCCCCGGCTGACGGCGGAGGCGATGGCGCGCACGGTGACGCTGTCCGCGCCGCCCTCCAGCTCGGCGGGGATCAGCTCATAGCGCCCCGGCGCGGTGCACCAGAGCTGGCGGGAAAGCGGATAAGGTGGCGTCATCGGGCGGCGAACTCCTGTTCCGATACCTGTCTAGCAGCCGGGACGGCACGGCGGTGCGCAACAAGCGCGTGAACCGCCCGAACGACACGACGTATAAAGCCGCACGCAGACGGGACGCCGCGAGGGGCGTTCCGGTTCCCTCAGCCGGGTGACCGCATGAGCCTGAACGACGAGTTCGCCGCCGACCTGCCGCGCTACGCCGATGCCGAGAGAGCGACCCCTGCCGCCGTGGGTCTCGCGCCGGCCGGCCTCCAGTCCACCCGCCTTCTGTTCCGCCGGCGCCTGCTGGTGGCGGGACTGAACATCGCGACCTTCGCCGGGCTCGTCACCCTGTTCGCCCATCTGCTCGGCACCGGCGGCTTCACCACGCTGGACATCCTGCTGCTGCTGGCTTTCTGCGTCTCGACGCCGTGGACCATTCTCGGCTTCTGGAACGCCATCATCGGCCTGTGGCTGCTGCACGGCCCGACGGATGCGCGCCGCGCGGTCTATCCTTACGCCGCCGGGGCGGAGGATGGGCCGATCACCGCCCGCGTCGCCGTGCTGATGACATTGCGCAACGAGGACCCCGAGCGCGCGCTGGCCCGCCTGAAGCAGATGCGCGCGGAGATCGAGGCCACCGGCCAGGGCGCGCATTTCGCCTGGTTCGTGCTGTCCGACACGACGCGGCCGGAGATCGCCGCCGCCGAGGAGGAGCTGTTCGCCGCGTGGCGCCGCGAGGCGGGCGAGGATGCCCCCCTCACCTATCGCCGCCGGCACGAGAATAGCGGCTTCAAGGCCGGCAATATCCGCGACTTTCTGGAGCGCTGGGGCCATGAGCACGAGCTGATGCTGACGCTCGACGCCGACAGCTTCCTCGGCCCCGAGGCGGTGCTGCGGCTGGTGCGGGTGATGCAGGCCCATCCGCGCCTCGGCATCCTGCAGAGCCTCGTCGTCGGCATGCCCTCGCACGCCGCCTTCGCCCGCATCTTCCAGTTCGGCATGCGCCACGGCATGCGCTCCTACACCATGGGCGCCTCGTGGTGGGCGGGCGATTGCGGGCCCTATTGGGGGCACAACGCGGTCATCCGCATCGCCCCGTTCAAGGCGCATTGCCACCTCCCCGTCCTCTCGGGCAACGGCCCGCTCGGCGGCTGCATCCTCTCGCATGACCAGATCGAGGCGGTGCTGATGCGCCGCGCGGGTTACGAGGTCCGCGTGCTCCCCGAGGAGATGGAGAGCTATGAGGAGAACCCGCCGCACCTCACCGAATTCACCCGCCGCGACCTGCGCTGGTGCCAGGGCAACATGCAGTATTGGCGCCTGCTGGCGATGCCCGGCCTCAAGCCGATGAGCCGCTTCCAGATCGCCTGGGCGATCCTGATGTATCTCGGCGCCGTGGCGTGGATCGCCTTCATGGTGCTGGCGACGCTGAAAGTGTTCGACACCGAGCTTTATGACGAGCCCTTCCCGGCGACGCTGGGTCTCACGCTGTTCGCCCTCACCTTCGCCATGAGCCTCGCGCCCAAGGCGGCGGGCCTGATCGACGTGTTGTTGCGCGCCGAGGAGCGCCGGCGCTATGGCGGAGCGGGACGGCTCATCGGCGGCGCGCTTACCGAGTTCCTGTTCGGCGTGCTGCTCGGCCCGGTCGTCGCCTTCCGCATCGCGCTGTTCATGGTCGGGCTCGTCTTCGGGCGCACCATCACCTGGGACGCGCAGGCGCGCGACGCGGTGCGGCTGTCCTGGCAGACGGCCTTCGCCGGGCTGTGGCCGCAGCTCGTCTTCGGCCTCGCCATGGGAACGGTGCTCTATGTCTACGCGCCCGGCGCGCTGATCTGGGCGCTGCCGGCGCTGATCGGCCTTGTCGGCGCGGTCCCCTTCGCCGTCCTCACCGCCGATCCGACGCTCGGCCGCTGGCTGATGCGCCGGGGCGTCTGCGCCATCCCCGAGGACATCGCCATGCCCGCCAGCCTCGCGGCACTGACCGGCGCCGGCAAGGCGGGCTGAGCGCGGCGCCGGCCTGGCGCTCTCCCGATTCACTCTCGCGCAGCTCATGGAAGCGGCGGCGGCAACACCCTGTCGCCGCCGTCGCGCGTTTCGCGCCATGCCTCGACACGCGCCGCTCCTACTGAATATTTCTCTTTGTTTCTTGATCGCTTTATTGAACATTGAAAAATTCTAATCGAATAGATTCCAGCATTAACTTACCTTCTACAATATTGTTCTGATGTTTTGCCGATGATAACCACGCCCCTAGCCAGATATCGCCGCTCGTTAACTGACGCAGCGGCAAGACGCAGGGGCAAAACTCATGAATCGCGACCGTCTCGCACCGATCTCCACCGTGGCGCTGGCGCTCGCGCTGCTGGCCGGCAGCGCTCCCGCCCTCGCTCAGACCGCAAAACCGGCCAGCAGTAACGGCACCGTGGCGCTCGACCCGATCGAGGTCGAGGCGGATAGCGGCGAGGACCAGACGGACGGCTATGTCGCCCGCACCACCAATGCCGGCACCAAGACCGACGCGCCGATCGCCACCACGCCGGTGTCGATCTCCGTCGTCACCAGCGACCAGATCGAGGCGCAGGGCTCGCAGACCGTGCAGGAGGCGCTGCGCTACGAGGCGGGCGTGATCGCCGATGCGCGCCCCGGCAACCGCTATGACAGCATCATCATGCGCGGCTTCGGCGGCTTTGGCGGCAACGCCAACTACGTACAGTTCTGGGACGGGCTGCGCCTGTTCAAGGGCCTGAACTACGCCGTGCCGAGCGTCGACCCCTATCTGCTCTCCTCCATCAATGTGGTGCGCGGGCCGATGTCCTCGATCTACGGCCAGACCAATCCCGGCGGCAGCATCGACCTCGTCAGCAAGTGGCCGGACCCGAAGGCGCAGAACGAGATCATTGCCGGCATCGGCTCCTATGGCGAGCTGGAGCTCGGCGCTGATCTCAACGGCAAGCTCACCGCCGACGGCTCGGCGCTCTACCGCCTCATCATGCTCGGCCGGCGCACCGAGACCGACTCAGAAGGCTCGGAGGGTGAGCGCATCCTCATCGCGCCGATGGCCTCGTTCGAGCTGAACGAGAACACCCGCGTGCAGGTGCAAGCCACCTATGAGCGCGACCCGGAGAGCTACTACTCCACTTGGCTGCCCGCGCTCGGCACGCTGCAGACGAACCCGAACGGCCAGATCCCGCGCGACTTCTCACCCAATGCCGATTCCTATTCCGGCTTCGACCGCACGCAGTGGAGCCTCGGCTACCGCATCGAGCACGACGTCGACAACGTGTGGACGCTGCGCCAGAACTTCCGCTACCTCAACGTCGAGAGCGACTTCAAGGCGCTCTCGGCCGTCGCCTCGTCCAGCGTGTGGCGCGCCGCCTCCGGCTGCGGCGGAGTCTCCTATCTGTGCATGGGCTTCTCGCCTTCGCGCTACATCGAGACCCTTGAAGGCGTGACGCTCGATAATCAGGCGCAGGCCGAATTCGCCACGGGTGATGTCACCCACACGCTGCTGATCGGCACCGACCTGCAATATTACGACGCGGAATCCACCTACGGCACCGGCTCAACGGTCTATGTGAACTATCTGAACCCGGTCTGGCCGAGCGTCAGCTCGCCCGCGCTCACCACCCAGCAGACCGCGGATCGCACGCAGGTCGGCGTCTACGCGCAGGACCAGCTCACCTATGGCAACTGGCACGCCCTGCTCGGCATCCGCGAGGATTACCTCACCGGCACCACCGCGACCGAGACGCTCGCGACCGGCAAGACGGTGAGCTACGACAGCGACAACAGCGCCTTCACCTATCGCGGCGGCCTGCTCTACCAGTTCGACAACGGCATCGCGCCCTATGTCAGCTACGCCACCTCCTTCGATCCGGTCATGGGCACCGGCTATGGCGGCGTGCCGTTCGACCCGACCACCGCGCAGCAGTTCGAAGCCGGCGTGAAGTATCAGCCGACCACCTTCAACGGCCTGTTCACCGTCTCCTATTTCGACCTCGTTCAGCAGAATGTGCTGACCACCGACACGGCGCACACCAGCACCAACACGGCGGTGACGCTGTGCAGCAGCTCGACCTGCCAGACCCAGACCGGCGAGGTGGAATCGAAGGGCCTTGAGATCACCGGCAAGGCGGAAATCCTGCCTGGCCTCAATGTGATGATCTCCTATGCCTATACCGACGCCGTGGTGACCCAGAGCAATGTCGCCGGCGTCGAGGGCAAGGCCCCCGTGGGCGTGCCGCGCAACGCCGCCTCCGCCTGGGCCGACTACACCTGGAGCACCGGCACGCTGAAGGGCCTGACCGTCGGCGGCGGCGCCCGCTATGTCGGCGAGACCTATGGCGACCAGACCAACACGACAGCGATGATCGTACCGGACCGCGTGCTGTTCGACGCCGCCGTGCATTACGACTTCGGCGGCAAGCCGGGCGGGGACGACGGCTGGCGCCTCTCGGTTACCGCCACCAACCTCGCCGACAAATACTATGTCTCCGCCTGCGCCTCGGCCTATCAGTGCTTCATCGGCACCGGCCGCACCGTGCTGGCCACCCTCGCCTATCACTGGTGAGGGCGGCGGCGCCTTAGCCTTGCGCGTCGGCGATGATGCGGCCCTGCCGCTGCGCCGCGCGCAGGAAGGCGGCGAGGAAGATGACGCTCATCACCAGCACGATGGTCGGCGCGGGGGCGCTGTCGAGGAAGAAGGACAGATAGACACCGGTAAGCGCCCCGCCGACCGCCACCACCAGCGCGGTCAGCAGCATCGCCCCGAAGCGCCGCGTCAGCAGAAAGGCGATGGCGCCCGGCGCGATGAGAAGGGCGATGGCGAGGATCAGCCCCACCGCCTTCAGCGCCCCGACAATGGTGAGCGAGACGAGGCAGAGCAGCCCGTAATGCAGCCACCCGACCGGCAGCCCGATGGCGCGCGCCTGTGCCGGATCGAAGGCGTGCAGCAGGAAGTCCTTCCACTTCACGCCGATCACCAGCGCCACCAGCGCGGCGATCACGCCGGTCTCGATGATATCCGCCAGCGAAATGCCGAGCATGTCGCCGAACAATATATGGTCGAGATGCACCTCGGACTGGATCTTCACATAGAGCACCAGCCCGGCGCCGAACATGCCGGCGAAGACGATGCCCATCACCGTGTCCTGCTTGATGCGGCTATTGTCCTTCAGATAGCCGGTCGCCACCGCGCAGAACATGCCGGCGATGAAGGCGCCGATGGCCAGCGGAATGCCGGCGATATAGGCGAGCACCACGCCGGGGAACACCGCGTGCGAGATGGCGTCGCCCATGAGCGACCATCCCTTCAGCACCAGAAAGCAGGAGAGCAGCGCCATCGGCACCGCCACCAGCGCGGAGATCACCAGCGCCTTGACCATGAAATCGAACTGGAAGGGCGCGGCAAGGGTCGCCAGAAGATCCACGCTCATGGGGCCACCTCCCCTTCCCGCAGCGCCTGCGCGGCCCGCCGGCGCGCCGCGAGCAGCCCGTGCTTGGGCGCGAAGACGAAGGCGGCGAGGAACAGCGCGGTTTGCAGCACCACGATGATGCCGCCGGTCGCCCCGTCGAGGAAATAGCTGATATAGGCGCCGACGAAGCTCGTCACCGCGCCGATCGCCACCGCCAGCATGAGCAGGCGCGGGAAGCGGTCGGTCAGCAGATAGGCGGTCGCGCCGGGCGTCACCACGAGGCAGATGACGAGGAAGGCGCCCACCGTCTGCAACGCCGCCACCGTCGAAGCCGAGAGCAGGGTGAAGAACATCACCTTCAGCGCCGTCGCCTTCAGCCCGATGGAGCGGGCATGCGCCTCGTCGAAGAACACCGCGACGAGATCCTTCCAGGTCGCCAGCAGCAGCACCAGCGACACGCCGCCGATGATGACGAGCTGGAGCGTATCCTCCGGCGTGATCGCCAGAATGTTGCCGAGCACGATGGTCTGGATGTTCACCGAGGTCGGCGACAGCGAGACCATGAACAGGCCAAGCGCGAAGAAGGAGGAGAAGATCAGCCCGATCACCGCATCCTCGCGCAGCTTGGTGCGCTGGCTGAGGAACAGCATCGCCGCCGCCGCGAGGCCGCCGGAGAAGAAGGCGCCGATGGCGAAGGGTAGGCCGAGCATGTAAGCGCCGGCGACGCCCGGGACAATGGCGTGCGAGAGCGCGTCGCCGATCAGCGACCAGCCCTTGAGCATGAGGTAGCAGGACAAGAACGCGCAGACCGCCCCGACCAGCGCCGAAACCCACATGGCGTTGCGCATATATTCATAGGCGAACGGCTCGGCGAGCAGCGCCATCATGGCGTCTTCCCCGAGATCGGCTCCGGCATGGGCGCAGCGCCCTCACGGTTCTTGTGCTCCATCGCGCCATCCTCGCCATAGAACACCAGCGGGCGTTCATCGTCGGTCAGCACGGCGAGGCGGCGGCGGTCGTCATCATCGTGCAGCCCGGCCCCCCCGAGCACGAAATGGCGCAACACGCCGCCAAAGGTCTTCTCCAGATTGGCCTGGGTGAACACCGTGGCCGTCGGGCCATGCGCCAGCACCGTGCCCTTGATGAGCACCGTGCGGTCGCAGAATTCCGGCACGCTGCCGAGATTGTGGGTCGAGACCAGCATCACCCGCCCCTCGTCGCGCAGCGCCCGCAGCAACGCGATGATGGTCTCCTCGGTGGTCACGTCGACGCCGGTGAAGGGCTCGTCGAGCAGGATCACGCGGGCATCCTGCGCCAGCGCGCGGGCGAGAAACACGCGCTTCTTCTGCCCGCCGGATAGTTCGCCGATCTGCCGCTTGCGCAACGCCTCCATGCCGACGCGGGCGAGCGCGGTATCCACCGCCGCCCGGTCGGCGGCGCGCGGAATGCGCAGGAAGCCCATATGGCCGTAGCGCCCCATCATCACCACGTCCTCGACCAGAACGGGGAAGTTCCAGTCGACTTCCTCGGCCTGCGGCACATAGGCGACGAGATTGGACTTCAGCGCCTCGCTCACGCTGCCGCCGAGGATGGTGATCTCGCCGGCGGCCACCGGCACGAAGCCCATAATGGCCTTGAACAGCGTCGACTTGCCCGAACCGTTCACCCCGACCAGCGCGGTGATGGTGCCGGCGGGAATGGCAAAGCTCGCCGCGCGCAACGCCGTGTGGCCGTTGCGATAGGTGACGGTGACGTCCCGCACGCGAAGGCCCGTCTCATTCGGACCGCTGGCGGTTCCGGCCTCCATCTTCATTGAGACACCCCGTCGGTCAGTCCCTTGGCGATGGTGGTGGAGGTCACGCGCAAGAGGTCGAGATAGGTAGGCACCGGCCCGTCGGCCTCGCTGAGCGAGTCGACATAGAGCACGCCGCCATAATGCGCCCCGGTCTCGCGGGCGACCTGCCGCGCCGGCTTGTCGGAGACGGTGCTCTCGCTGAACACGGCGGGGATCTTGTTGGTGCGCACCGCGTCGATCACCCGACGCACCTGCTGCGGCGTGCCCTGCTGGTCGGCATTGATCGGCCAGAGATAGAGCTCCTTCAGCCCGTAATCACGCGCCAGATAGGAAAACGCCCCCTCGCTCGTCACCAGCCAGCGCTTCTCCACCGGAATAGTGTCGAGCTGCGCGCGGATCGGCGCGGCGGCCTGCGCGATCTTCGCCTTATAGGCGGCGGCGTTCGCCGTGTAGGTGCTGGCGTTGGCGGGGTCGTACTTCACCAGCGCGTCGCGGATGTTGTCGACATAGCGCGCGGCATTGTCCGGCGACATCCAGGCATGCGGGTTCGGCTTGCCGCTATAGGGCCCCTCGCTGATGCTCATGGGCTCGACACCGTCGGAGACGACGACGCTCGGCACGCCCTTGAGGTTCTGGAAGAAGCGCTGGAACCAGGTCTCCAGATTGAGGCCGTTCCACAGGATGAGTTGCGCACCCTGCGCGCGCTGGAGGTCGCCCGGTGTCGGGGCGTAATTATGGATCTCCGCGCCCGGCTTGGTGATCGACTCCACCACCGCCGCGTCGCCCGCCACGTTGCGCGCCATGTCGGCGATAATGGTGAAGGTCGTCACCACCTTGAATTTCGGGGCTCCCGCGTCCTGCGCGCGGACCGCATCGGCGCCGAGCGCCCAGCCGCCCAGCACGAGTCCTGCCGCCGCCATCAACGCCAGAACGCGCCGTCGGCTGCGCCCTGCCGGTCGCCCCACCTCACCCTGCGCTCCGCGTACGATCATCACCACCCTGCTCCTGCGAATGAGTTGCAAAAGCACTCTACGCGAACCGACCCAAGACGCAATTGCGAATTAATTGCATCTTGCACACGCGTGAGTGATCAGCGCAGCTCCGCGCGCGCCATGTTTCGCGGGTCATGTTTCGCGGGTCATGTTTCATGCCCGCCTCCGATGGCTATTCGCGCGCAGAAGTCCAGCACAGCCGGCGCGGGAGCGTTTCTCCCTACGCACCGCCTCGGCCATCCGATCTATTCAGTGGCGAGGTGAGGTCCGTAACCAACACATTCTTGCCGCGCTGTCGGCCCGAACCATCGGCTAAATCTTATCGCCCCCCTCATGGCACCGCCGGATAGATCAAGGCGGGGGTAAATTCGGTCATCAATCCTTCCCGATCGATGAGAGCCCATGATGCGTCGCTGGACCCCCGTGCTGCTTCTCGCCCTGGCCCTTGGACAGGTGCCGGGCACCGTGCAGGCCGGCGATGCCGACATCGGCGACTTCATGACCATGGATGTGTGCGTCGACGCAGGCGACAGGCCGCTGCCACTCGTGCCGGGCGACACCGCCTGCACCCGCATGCGCGATGCGCGCCCTGGCGAAATCCCACCCTATGGGCTGCACAATTTCGCCGGGCGGCGAAGCTGCGCCCCCGACCAGGGTGGCGACCAGGGCACCATCGAGCGCCTCAACCTGCCGGTCACGCGCGACGGGCAGACGCGCATCGTCTCCTCGAACACTCCCGTCACCTCCAACTGCGCCGAGGGGGCGGGCCCCGACAGGGACCCCTCTCCGGCCGGCGCCTCCATTCAATGGCATGACGAGGCCTATGGCTTCATCATGGGCAGCTACAGCCCGGTCGCGCTCTCGGTCTACCAGTCGCCCGGCTGCGTCCCCGGCTCGCGTTCGTCGCGCCGGTTCTTTCGCGGCTGGATCATCGGGCCGGCCAAGGTCCCCGAGGTCGGCGCGGCCGGCTTCGGCGTGTTTGAAAGCAGCCTCGCCAAGGGCGCCGCGTCGGACGTGATGGGGGCCTGCCCCACGCGCTACCGCTCGGCCTTCACCGCCTGGCTGGTCAGCCCCATGCGCTTCAAATCCGGGCGCGAGATGACCGCGCTGGTCTCCAGCCATTTCGCGCAGGTAAGCAAGGACGGCCTGTCGCCGGGCGCGACGCTGCAGATGGAGCAGACCTACTGGACGCGCGCCTTCGGCCTGTCGCGCTGGGAAAAATGGGCGCGCGCCGACTGGACCCACCCGCGCGGCGGCGAAAGCGCGCCCGAGCTCGCGCGCCGGCTCTTCAAGAGTGGGCGGTGCAGCCCGCCCGTGGGCGGCACCGTCGACATCTCCGCCCGCACCCGCTTCAGCCCGGGCCCGCCGCAGCCGGACGCCTATACCCGTATCATCAGCGACCCCGTCAGCGGCGAGAGCCACCTCTGGTATCTGACGCTGTGCGAAGACTACACCAACACCATCCCACGCCCCGCCGCGCCCTTGCCAGATAGTGCAGGCGTCGCCGACCGGGCTTATTGGGCGCCGTAGGGCCAAGAGCATTCAACCAAACAACATCGAATATAGTACTATATTTTTAATAAATACTTTACCTACAAGTACCGCCGACTCCGCATGAAATTAGTTAACATTATCTTATGTTGCTCATTTTAGACGGAAGGTATCTAGATGAAGAACATCACGATTACACAGGATGGCGTCGCACGACAAACCAGCTCATCGTTCTTTCGAGGATCAACGACTAATTTTTACCCCAATGATCAGTCGTTGCTTAAAAACTACACAATAAGCCAATACCTGACGCATGGCTGGGTGCCGTCCCGCGGCTTTGTCGAACACTCCACGCCCATCGTCGCCTTCGGCTCGTGCTTTGCCGCCAATATCAGCAATCACCTTCATGAGCGCGGCTTCAACGTGCTCACCAAGAAGGACAACAAGGCCTATGTCACCCATATGGGCGACGGCATGGTCCACACCTACGCCATTCGCCAGCAGTTCGAATGGGCCTGGCTGAACAAGACGCCGGCGCTCGACCTCTGGCACGGCTACAGCGCGGAAGAGTTCGGCTACAGCGAGAGCGCGCGGCAGGACACGAAGAACCTGTTCGATACCGCCGAGGTGTTCGTCATCACGCTCGGCCTCAGCGAGATCTGGTACGACGAACCCACCGGCGAGGTGTTCTGGCGGGCCATTCCGAAGGACCGGTATGACGCGACGCGCCACAAGTTCCGCGTCGCCACCCATGCCGAGACGCTGGCGAACATCACGGCGATCCATGCGCTGATCCGTAAGTTCCGGCCCGACGCCACGATCATCCTGACCGTTTCGCCCATTCCGCTCACCGCGACTTTCCGGCCGGTTACCTGCCTGTCGGCCAACGCGGTGTCCAAGGCGACAATCCGCTCGGCGGTCGACGAGTTCATCAACGCGACCATGCCGACCGATGAGCGGCTGTTCTATTTCCCCAGCTACGACATCGTCATGTACGCCTTCAACCATCAGTGGACGGAAGATCGGCGGCACGTCTACCGGCATGTGCTCGACTTCAACATGAAGATCTTCGAGCACTATTTCTGCACCCCGGCCCTGCCAAAGGAGGCGCTGGACGCCTCCTATCGCAAGGCGCAGCGGCTCGACAGGCTGGTCGGTACGCTCGGCCATAGCGCGGTCGCCAAGCGCGCGACCAATGACGACGGCACCGACGACCGCCGCGAAGCCTTGCGGCTCGAGCGTCGGCAGGCCCGCATCCAGGCCCGGATCGCGCAGCGCCGCGCCGCCCGCCAAGAGCCGCCTTCGGAAGCGCGCTCGGCGGCCGGGTGAGGCAGCCCGCGTCCATGCGGCGGGCGGGCCGCCGATCAGCCCGCCTGGGCCGGCTCGCGCATCTTCTCGCGCTGGCGGCGTTCGTCACCCCGCTGGACGCCCGCGCCGACGACCGGCCGCTCTGGCAGATCATGGGCTATGGCCAGAGTCTCTCGGTCGGCGTTCTCGGCGTCCCGGCGCTGAGCACGGCGTCGAGCCCCCACGCCGTCATGTTCGCGGAAGGCATAAGGCCCCCGCTGGGCGCCGCGCCCCGGCTCGACGCCCTTGTCCCGCTGGCCGAGGCGGATGATCGGAACCGGGGCGAGACCGGCATCGCCGCGGCGGCGGAGACCTTCGTCCAGACCCTTGCGCGCCTGCGCGGTGTCGCGGTCGACCAGCTCGATATGACCATGCTGGGCGCGACCGCCGGGCGCGCCGGCGCGCGGCTGACCGCCCTCATGCCGGGGAGCATCAACTATACGCGGCTGATGGAGCGGGTCACTGCCGGCGAGACGCTCGGCCAATCCGGGCGCGGCTACCGCTATCTCGCGACGCTCTGGTCACATGGCGAGACCGACCAGCGCGCGGGCACGCCGCGGGCGCGCTACGCCGCCGACCTCGCCGCGTTGGCAACAACCATCTCCCGCGATGTTCGCCACATCACCGGGCAGAGCTGGGTGCCGCCGCTGCTGGCCTATCAGCCGGCCAGCCACCTCGCCTATCTCGCGCGCGGGCGCCCGGAGACCCCGGCGCGGCCGGAAATCGCGCTCGCCTTGCGCGAGGCCGCGCGTTCGGCCGATCCCGCCTCCGAAGCCACGATCTATTGCGTGCTGCCGCTCTATTTCGGTGCGTTCCGCGATGGCATCCACGCCACCAACCAGACCTATCGCGATATTGGCCGCTATTTCGGCCGCGCGCTGGCGAAGCTGGTCCATGCCCGCGAGACCGCGCAGCCCGTGCCACCGCTGGCGCTCGACCTTGAGGACGCCCGCTGGGCGAGCCGCTCGGTAACGCTGCGCTTCGCCGTGCCGCGTGGGCCGCTGGCCTTCGACGCGCAAGCGCTACCGCCGGCGCCGCATATGGGGTTCGACCTCTGGTCGCCGGAAGGGCAGCTCCTGCCGGATGCCATTGTGGACGTGAGCATCGTGTCGGGCGAGGAGGTGCGCGTGTCGTTCCGCGCCGAGCCCGCGCCCGGCAGCCGCCTGAGCTACGCTTTCGGCCGGCCGGAGGATCCCTTCGACCCCAAGACGCCGCCACATGGCAATCTGCGGGACAGCGAGGGCGCCGAAGATGCCAGCAAACTCAACGCCGGTCTGCGGCGCCTCGACAATTGGGCGCTGATCTTCGAGACGGCAAAGCCCTGAGGCGCGGCGGCGGACAGACGCCTACCGCACGCCCTCCGGCATCAGCTGGGCGTAGAGCTTGCCCAGCCGGTCGCGGTAGCGATCCTCGGAAAACAGCGCCGCCTGCACGCGGCCCTCGCCGGCGAGGCGGGCGCGCAGATCGGCGTCCACGCTCATGGTCTTGATGGCGTCGGCGATGGCGCGCGGGTCGTAAGGGTCGACCATCAGCGCGGCGTTGCCCGCGACCTCGGGAATGGACGAGGTGTTCGAGGTGATGACCGGCGTGCCCAGCGACATCGCCTCCAGCACCGGCAGGCCGAACCCTTCATAGAGCGAGGGGAAGACGAGCGCCTTCGCCCCGCGGATCAGGCTCACCAATAGCGGGAACGGCGCGTAATCGAAGCGGCGCACGCGGTCGCGGGTGAAGGTGAGGTTGTCGAGCTGTTCGAGATAGCGGTTGCTGCCCTCATTGAGGAAGCGCAGTTCCTCGCCCGCCTTCCACGCGGTCTTGCCGAGCAGCACCAAAGGCTCGCTCACCTGCGAGGCGAGATAAGCCTCGACCAGCCGGCCGATATTCTTCTTCGGCTCGATGGCGCCGAAGAACAGGAAATAGCCCTTGTACTTCAGCCCGAACGCACCCTCGACCTCCTCGCGGACGAGGTCTTCGCTCTTCTCCGCATATTTCGCGGGGATCGAGACCGCCTGATAGGTGTTGGTGATCTTCTCCTCGGGGTAGCCGAACAGGTCGACGATATCGCGCTTGGAGGCTTCCGAGACGGTGACGATATGATCGGCGCGGTTCAGCACGCCCTGGATCATCCGCTTGTAGAACTTCTTGTTGTCCAGCGTGGTGAAGGGCAGGCGCAGCGGCACGAGGTCATGCAGCGTGTAGATGTTGCGCGTGCCCGGCAGGCGGATCGGCAGCGGGTAGGTCCAGTGCATCAGCGCCGGCTTGTCGACGCCGCTCACGGTCAGGAAGTGCTTATAGGCGTGGAAGTGCCAGTAGCTGCGGGAGAACAGCTCGGGCGCGTTCCAGATCCGATCATAATGCGGCAGGCGCGACTGGAAGGCGCGCGTGACCACCTTGCCGCTCATCGGCACGTCCTTCGCCCGCACGCCGAGCGGGGAGGTTATGAGCTGGCGCAGGCGACGGGTGATCTCCAGCATCAGCGAGGGCGAGCCGACATTGGGATCGAAGAAGGCGATCTCGCGCAGCAGCGGGTCGGCGCTGGGCGCGGCGCGCGTGCCGTAGAGAATTTCCGTCCGGTAGCCGAGCGCGCCGCAGGCGAAGCTCAGATTGCGGGCATAGGTGGCGACCCCCGTGCCGGCCTCCAGCGCGAGGTTGTAGCCGTCGATCATCACCGTGCCGCGACCCGGCCCGCGTCCCGTGGGCACGAGCCTGGCGGGGGCATCCGGCATCACGCCCGGCTGGGCACCCGCGAGGGCGCCCGTGCCGGTCTCATCACCCCGCAACAGCATCGGGCTCCGGCACCTTGCGCGCCACCGGCGCCTTGTAGGGCCCGTGCGAATACGGGATGTCGCGAATGAGCGGCAGGTCGAACACCGTGCCCTCGCGCGGAACGGCGACCGGGGCGACGTCGATCGGCAGCGCGTCGATCAGCGGATCGACATCGAACTCCACCGGGCGCCAGGCGAGGTCGATCGCCCAGATCAGGTGAGCCCAGTCGGTGCGCTTGTTGCGGCGCTGGACATAGACCGGAATGGCCGAGCGCCCGACGCCCTGATAGAGGTCGGTGATGCGCAGATCATAGCCGTCATCCGGGTCGAGCTTGCGCTCGATCAGCCCTTCCGGCTGGCCGCGCGGCGAGAAATACAGGCACGGAATGCCGTAGCTCTCGGCGAACACCATGCCGTGCAGGCTGGTGGAGACGAGGCGCTTGCAGGACAGGATCTCGTCCAGCTTGTCGCGCAGCCCCTGCGCGCTGATCGGGGTCAGTGTGTTGATGATGTGCACGCTCCCCTCGAACTCGGCGGGGATGTGGTAGCGCTCATAGGCCTCGCGCGGCAGCGTATCGAGGGCGCGGTCGGTCAGGTCCGAGAGGTGGACGATGACGCCGAGCTCCCACTTCTTCTCCAGCTTCGGGTTGTAGAAGCGCGGCAGCGCCCAGACCGGATCGCCGAACACCGCCGGGCCGACAGCGTTTTCCTCGCCGAGAATGGCCCGGCTGACCGGGCCGCGCGTGGCGTGGACGCGGTAGATCGAACTCGGATCGGGGCGGAAGAGCTGGCGCTCGCCGTCCTGCGTCGGGTTGAGGTAGCGCGAGGAGCCGGTGCCCCACACCGAGACGTCGCCGCCCTTGAGGTTCTGGGCGATGGTGCCGACCGCCGCCATGCGGGTGCTCAGGGCGTCATGCGCCTGATGGGCGATGGGACGGCCGGAGAGCAGCGCGACCATGACCGGGGAAAGCGCGTCGCCGAGGTTCAGGTAGTTCTGCTGGCGCGTCGCCGCCGCCCAGGTCAGCGGTACGGTGCCGGTGTCACGGACAAGTTCTCGCAGGGTGGGTTTGCTCACAGGATGATTTCCTTTTTTGCGCTTACTCAGCCGCCAGAACAGGGGCCGCTTCGACGCGCTGGTAGATGTCCTCCAGGCGGACGATGTCGTCCTCGCCGAGATAGGAGCCGACCTGCACCTCGATGAGTTCGAGCGGAATGCGTCCGGGGTTGGAAAGCCGGTGGACCGAGCCGAGCGGGATATAGGTCGACTGGTTCTCGTGAACCGTCGATACGGTCTCCCCGACGGTAACTTCCGCCGTGCCGCGCACGACGATCCAGTGCTCGGAGCGGTGATGGTGCTTCTGCAGCGACAGCCGCTCGCCGGGATCGACGACGATCTTCTTCACGCGGAAGCGCCCGCCGAGATTGATCGTCTCATAGCTGCCCCAGGGCCGGTGGCACTTGGGGTGCTCATTGGCCTCGTTGCGGCGCTCGGCCTTCAGCGCGGCGACGAGGTGCTTGACCTCCTCCGAACGCTCGGAGGGCATCACCAGCACGGCGTCGCCGGTGGCGATGATCGACAGCCCCTTCACGCCCACGGCGGCGACCAGCGGGCCGTCGGAATGGATGTAGCTGTCCTGCGCATCGACCAGCCGCACCGGGCCGCGCTGCACATTGCCGCGCTCGTCGGCCGCGCCGATCTCGCGCATGGCGTTCCAGCTGCCGACATCGGACCAGGGGAAGCGGCCCTCGACCACGGCGGCGCGGCTGGTGCGCTCCATCACCGCATAGTCGATGGACACGCTGGGCGCGCTGCGGAAATCCGCGCCGAGGCGGCAGAAACCGAGATCGCTCTTGGCACTCGCCAGCGCGCGGCGCACGGCGTCCACCACGTCCGGCTCATAAAGCTCGGCCTCGTCCAGCATGAGCTGAGCGGGGAAGAGGAAGTTGCCGGAATTCCAGAGATAGCCTTCATCCATGTACTGGCGGGCCAGCTCGGCATGCGGCTTCTCGGCGAAGGCCTCGACGCGCGCGGCGCTGCCGCCATTGAGCGCGGCGCCCGGCCGGATATAGCCATAGGAGGTGCGCGGCTCGGTCGGCGTGATGCCGAAGGTGACGATATGGCCGAGGCCGGCGGCGTTCAGCGCCTTGTGGCAGGCGGCGTGGAAGGCGGGCGTGTCGCCGATCACATGGTCAGCGGCGAGCACGAGCACGCTCACCTCGTCGCCATGCAGGCGCTGGGCGAGAAGGGTGGCGGCGAGCAAAGCGGGGGCGGAATCGCGCCGCACCGGCTCCAGCAGCACGGTCGGCTCGATGCCGATCTCGCGGGCCTGGCGCTGGGCGAAGAAGCGGAATTCCTCATTGGTGACGACGATGGGCGCCGCAAACAGCGCGCCCGGCGCCACGCGGCGCAGCGTCTCCTGATAGAGCGTGCCGGCATCCTCGGCGAGAGCGAGGAACTGCTTGGGCAGCGAGTCGCGGGAAATCGGCCACAGGCGGGTGCCCGAACCACCCGCGAGAATGACCGGCACGATCTTCGAGTCAGCGATCATCTTTCTTCTCCGCCATTGCGCGTGCGGTCATCACAGGACCACAGAGCCGTTTATTCGCAAGTGCGAGATAGTATATGTGATAACGAATACGTCAACATGCATTCATCAGTCTGATTAGAACAAAAATTGTGGCAATTTATGGCAGTGAACCGTCAATAAATACCTCTTTTCTGTCAGATTTTGCGGGAATTATATCTTCTGATACCTTTTTCGATAACTTGGTTGCATCGCAACACGCAGCGGCTGTACTGGACGCGAGTGGCTTCACCTCAACCGCGAAGAGCCGGCGCAGCACCGCCTCGCGCAGCACGGGCGGGGTGAAGCGGCCAAGCGCCACCAGTCCCGCCAGCGCGAAGGGAAAGCTCACCCGCCGCGCCCCGCGCTCGGTCGCGCGGGCGATGGTCGCCGCCGCGCGCGTGGCGCTCCATTCCAGCGGGCGCCAGCCGCGATAGGTCTCAGCCATGCCGGTGGCGATGAAGCCGGGACAGGCGACGGTGAGGCTCACCCCCTGCCCCGCCAGCACCGGGCGCAGCGCTTCGCCATAGGCGATGAGCGCCGCCTTGGTCGCGCTGTAGGTCGGCTGGTCGGGCAGCGGCATCAGCCCGGCGAGCGAGGCGATGAGCACGATCCGCCCTTCACCGCGCGCCCGCATCGGGTCGATCAGCGGCAGCACGCTGGCCACCGCCCCCTCCACATTGGTGCGGATCTGCGCGAGCACATCGTCGAGCGCTTCGGCTTCACCCCGCGGGCCGAGGCTCGCCTCGATTCCGGCATTGGCGAAGACGGTGTCGATCGGCTGCTCGGCATCGGTCCGGGCGATCAGCGCATGCAGCGCGGTGCTCTCGCGCACATCCATCACCAGAAGCCGCACCTGCGCGCCGCGCATCCGGCAATCATGCACCACGCGGGCGAGCCGCTCGACATCGCGCCCGATCAGCGACAGGGCGATGCCCGGTGCCGCGTAATGGCGCGCCAGCGCCGCCCCGAGCCCGCCGGACGCGCCGGTAATGAGGATGTGCCGCCCGCTCATGGCCGCGCCTCCCGCGCCGGCAGCGCCTCGACCTCAGACACCGCCATGCGGGCGACGAGGCCGTCCACCGCCGTGGCAATGGCCTGCGGCGCGAAGAAGCCGCCGGGAAGCTGCGTGCGGGCGATCACCAGCCGGCGATAGGCGGCGACCAGCGCCGCGTCGGGCGCGGCCTCCGCCTGCCAGAAATCATCGAGCGGGCCCTGATGGGCGAGCCCCTCCATGTCATAGGTGGCCCGGCCCAGAACCTTGAGCGCGCGGCCATGCTTCAGCGCCAGAATGGCGGTGGTGGAATTTACCAGCACCACCCCGGCGCAACCCGCGACCAGCGGCTCGACATCGCCGTCCTCGATGAAGATCACCCGCCCGTCGAGGCCGAACTCCCGCGCCAGCCGGGCGATCATCCGCCGGCTGGCGGGAATGCTGGTGTCGTAGGGGTGGCGCTTCACCACCAGCCGCGCCCCATCCGGCGCGTGCCGGGCGAAGGAGCCGAGCACATTGCGCGCCACCTCCTCCACCGAGCGGAAATCCGAATGCACCCGCATCTGGAAGTCGCCTTCCAGTTGCAGGGGAAACAGGAAATAGGCGCCGCCTTCAGTGATGCGCGCCCGCGCCGCCCGGTCACGCCGCGCCGCCGCGCTCGACCCCAGCCAGCGCCACACCCAGCCGGCATAGTCGCGCGCCGGGTGGATCAGCGTATGCCGGCGGTAGCGCGGGAAAAGCGGGGCCAGCAGGAAGTAGCCGAGATGCCAGCGCACATCCCACAGCGCGCGGGGCGCGAAAGGCTCCGGCACCGGGGCGGGCTCCAGCGGCTCCGGCAGAGGCGCGGCCTGCGCCGTCACCGCCGCCGGCGTGCGCGGCAGATCGGAATGCGCATTGACGCCCCGGCTCTCGCAGGTGATGCGGCCGGGCCGGACATAGCCTTCTTCCAGCAGATGCAGGCGGATGCCACGCGCCCGCGCCAGGGCGATAGCCGGCCCATGATAGGGCCGGCAGTCGCCAAACAGCACAAGGTCGGTGATCCCGGCCTCGCTGAGGAGCCGCTCGACATGATCCGGCCAGTCGGCCAGCGCGCCGCGATAGAGCCGGGCGCGGCCGGGCCAGAACATCACGTCCCCGCCGCACAGATGCACCTTCTCGATCCGCGCGCCGCGCGCCTTTAGCGCCTGCGCGAGGCGATGGCCGAAGGGCGAGGCGGGGCCCTGCAGGAACAGGAACACCGCGCCGTCGAGCTTCCCGTCGCGCCCCTGCGGGCGCGCCGCGACAGCGGGACGGACGGGCGGCGTCGCGCGCTCGCCCGACAGCCGCTCCAGCGCGACCGGCTCGCCCGGCGCGCGCGCGAAGGCGAGGCCCTCGCGCGCCTCGAGAGCGAGCCCTTTGGCCGCCCCGCTCAATAGTCGATCCGGTCGACAATGGCCGCCGGCAGCGGCCAGGAGCTGTCGTCCGGCGACACCGCGAGCGGCATCGGGAAGGCACGGATCAGCGGGCGGTCGTCATAGGTGAGCGGGCGCCACTTGCCATAGACCCAGGAGAGCACGGCGTTCCAGTCGGTCGGCTTGGAGCGGTCGAGGCAGTAGGAGGACAGCGTGGTCCGCCCCGCGCCCGAATAGAAGTCCCGCATCCGGTGGTCGATCTGGTGCTCGTGATTGCCGAGGTCGAGCATCCGCCCCTCGCCATCGCCATAGGTGGCGAACCAGGCGCAGGGGATGCCGTAGGTCTCGGCGATGACGAGGCCGTGCAGCGAGGTGGAGACGATGGCGCGGCAGGAGACGATCTCCGCCACCTTGGCCTTCATGCCCTCCGGCGTCGGCGGGCAATGGGTGTTGATGAGGCGGATGCGGTCCTTGAAGGCATCGGGCACCGCGTAGCGGATCAGCGACGCCTTCACCTTCGAATCGAGCTCGCGCCCGTCCAGCTCGGTGATGTGCAGGATGACGCCGAGATCATGCGTCTTCTCCACGTCGCGCATCGGCCAGAAGCGCGGCAGCATCCACACCGGGTCGCCGAAGATATCGGGCACCTCGATGCCGGCGGCGCGCAGGGTGCGGGCGCTGTTCGGCCCGCGCAGCGCGTGGATGTTGAACTCGGTATTGGCCGGGCGGACATAGCCATGCACCAGCGGATCGACCGGGTTGCGCTCGGCATCGACGCCGGTGCCCCAGAAATGCAGCACGCCGTTGCGCTGGTTGTGGCCGATCGTGCCGACCCCGACCATGCGCTCGATCGGCTGATCGAAACCGGCGCGGCGCACCGGCACGCCCGCCATGCCGGCGACGATAAGCGCGCTCAGCGTATCGCCGAGATTGGCGTGCGGGCTCTCCCGCGTCGTCGCCGCCCAGGAGAGCGGGATCGAGATGCGGTCGGCGTTCATTCGCAGCAGCGTCGCCAGCGGCTCCGGCACGCCCGCATCGGGACCGGCGGGGGGAATATCGGTGCGGCGGACCTCGACCGTCTCGCGCGGACGCGCCAGGGCAAGCGCCGCCACAGGCTCGGCCCGCGCCGGGGTGGGAGAGGGAGCCGCACGGGCGGGCGCAGCGGCGAAGCCACCGCCGGCCTCGCGGTCCTGCTGCTGGAGCTGGGCCACATCATGCTGGAGCACCAGCCCCTTGATGACCGGGTGCTGCCACACCGTCCGGCCGCCGCGCGGCTTGATCGGCGAGGGCTTGAAGGGAAAGGCGTCGATCAGCCGGTCCGCGGCGAAGCCCGAAGGCTCCCAGGTGCGGTCCACCGCCTCCATCACCGCGTGCCAGTCGGTGCCGAGGCCCCGGTCCTGGAAATAGGCGGCGGTCTGCCGGCGGCCGAGGCCGAGATAGAAATCGACCACGCGCAGGTCCGACGGCCCGTTCGGATCGAGCTCCAGCCGCCCCAGCCCCCGCGGCTCGGAGAGCGGCGAGAAATAGAGGTTGGGAATGCCATAGGCCTCGGCCACGACGAGGCCGTGCATGGTCATGGAGACGATGCGCTCGCAGGCGAGAATCTCGTCGAGCTTGGCCCGGATCGACTCCACCCCCAGCGGCGTCACCGTGGTGATCAGGTGGATGTCGCCTTTCAGCTCCTCGGGGATCTGGTAGCGCTGGAAGGCCGGCAGCGGGCGCGCCTCGAAGGAGCGGTCGGCCAGTTCCGAGACGTGCAGGATGACGCCGAGCTTCCACTTCTTGCGCACCTGCGGCCGGTAGAACTGCGGCAGCAGCCAGGCCGGATCACCATACAGGCCGGGGCGCGGGCCGCCATTGGCCATCAGCTTCTCGGCCACCGGGCCGCTGGTGGCGTGCAGCACCATCGCGCCATGCGCGGGAGCCTCGAAAGCGACGCGCCGGTCGGGCGAGGCGGACGGGTTCTTCCAGGGCGAGCAGCCCGTGCCCCACACATGCACCTGCCCGCCCTCGAAGGTGTGGCCGATGGCACCGATCGCGGCCATGCGCACCGATTGCGAGCGCGCGGGCACCCGGCGCACCGGAACGCCACCAACGAGAGCCGTCATGATCGGGCTCAGCGCGTCCTCGAAGTTGAGATAGTCCATGAGGGTGGTCGACCCCGCCCAACCAAGGGGTACCTCGCCCTGAGCCCGAACGATTGCGTCCAGCGTCGGCGCCATATTACCTCTCGAAATCAAGAATATCGAACATATTCGCCGTCAAATTGCGACGGACAGTCCCCGCTTGGGCAATAGAATTACCATGTTCGGACAGCCTGTCCACCTCAGTAAAATATTCGCGGTTGTATTGAACCTTTTGCCCGCCACCACGTTGTAGACCGCTCCGCATGCGGGCGGCGTGGCGCCAGGAGGCGGGAAGACCATCGGCCGACCACCCCTCTCCAGCGGCCTCCCAACCGTTCCCCCTCATGCCCCTCGCGCTGCGGCACCCGGCACACGGTGCGAGACGCATTCCGGATCGCCATACGTCTCTCTAGTTGTGGTACCGTAATGGCAGAAACTGCGCTTGTTCACGTTCACGTTATCGCCGCATTTGGGTGAATAATCGACAGTACACAACCACACAGCGAGCGAAGCCGGGCTCAAATGTTTTACCTCCATTTTCAACGCAACGCGTCGGATAAATCGCATTACTTATGAAATGAGGTCCCATAATACCTTCGTTGGCCCAAATTTGGCGCCGATTACATAAGTTAGTATCTAGACACGCGTTTGGTTTTGATGCTGCAATGCACACCTCACGCGTATCGACAGGATTTGTGACGGATCAGGGTGGCGATGACACCTCGTTCCGTCGGTCAGTGGAGTGGGGCGGCTCATGAATTTCGAGACCATCGGACGTCAGGCCGGACGGGATGTCGAATCGGGGAGCCTCGCCTCCCTTGCCGAGATTCTGCAGGAACGGCAGGCGCTAGGTGACGACATCGATCATGAGAAACAACTATCCAATGCCTTGGATCTGATCACGTCACGGCACAATTACTTGGCAATTCCAGCCGAGATGCCGGTGGCGGGCGGCGTTTTCGTCGAGGCCGGCCAGTGCGTGATCTGGGGCTTCGACCGCGGTGACCTGAAGAAGCCGGTAGCGCTGCGGCTCATCATCGACGGCGTCGTGGTGTTCGAGCGGATTACCGCCCCGGAGGCGCATCTGCCGATCCACGCCACCGGCTACCGTCTCGCCGGCCACCGGCAGATGATCCTCACGGTGAACGAGGCCAGCGCCTATGGCGGCCTGTTCGCCGGCACGGAGATGTGGCCCGAGCCGGCCCAGCGCGAGGAACTCTCGGCCTTCATCACCCATATTGGCGGCGTTGCCCGCGAGGCGCGGCTGCGCCACCGCATCTGGCACGACATTCCCAAGATCGCGCGGCGGCTGGAAACCTCGGAGGAGCCCCCGGCGCGCTGGCGGGCCTCGGTCTACACCCGCTACATGGCCAATCGCCTCGGCCAGCAGTCCAAGCTCTCGGGCGGCCAGTCGGTCGCCAACTGGATCGTGTCGGAGGTCTTCGAGGACCACTTCAAGCGGCAGGTGTTCTGCCTCACCGACGAGATCCGCACCCTGCTCAGCGAGCCGGTGATGAACCGCCGGGTGATGAAGCATGAGGTCACCCTCATGCTGTTCGCCTTCTGGCGCCGGCACTACCCGCATATCGACATCTTCACCGAGGATGGCCTGCGGCTGGTGCAGTACAAATTCGCCACAGCGCCGTTCATCGGCGACAAGAACAATGCCAGCCTCGTCTCGGACGGCCTACGCCGCTCGCTCGCCACGCCGGCCGACATGTACCGCAACCGCGAGCTGCCCTGGAGCTGGTACTGGCTGTTCCTGCTGGAAGATCAGGGCCTTGGCGGGCGGATGCGCGACGAGCAGTTCGTTCGCTTCATCTCGTTCCGCGAGGTGGCGCTGGACATCACCCAGCCCGACCGCCTCGCCTTCAGCCCGCATGTCTGGCGCGCCCATTGGGGCGCTGGCGGCACGGGCGATTTCACCCGTTTCGACCTTGCCCTCATCGCCCTGCTCAGCGGCGCGCTGATCCCCGAGGTCGCCATCGCCGAGCGCGGGCCGGCCTATTGGCGCGAGCGTCTGCGCGCCGAGGTGTATGAGCGCGCGCCGCAGCTCGCCGTGCTCTCGGCCACGGGGCCGGTCGACGCGGATTCCGCCGACGACGCGTTGCCGATCCGCGATCTCGTCATCATCGGTCATGCCAACGACACCGGCGTCGGGCGCAACCTCTCCATGTTCGCCGAGGCGCTCAGTGCCTTTTCGCCGCTGGTGTTCAACGCCGATGACGGCGCCTGCGTGAACCCCGATGCCGCCTATGATCCGTCCATCGGCGTGCGCGCCCGCGTCGTGCTGCTCTGCGTGAATGCCGACCGCGCGCCGGAAATGCTGGCCCGCTTCGCCGGCATCTGCGAGGACGCGCACGTCATCGGCTTCTATCTCTGGGAGAGCGACCGCCCGCCGGCGAGCCACGCGCTGGGCGCCGTGGCCGTCGACGAAATCTGGGCGCCGACCACCTACGTCGCCGACGCCTACCGCAAGATCACCTCGGTGCCGGTCTCGGTGGTCGACAAGGGCATGCACCGGCCGCTCGCCTATGTGCCCTTCCTCGACCGGTTCCGCCGCTCGCCCGACGAGTTCATCTTCCTGACAGCGGCGGAGTTCGGCTCCTCCATCGTGCGCAAGAACCCGCTCGATGTGGTCAAGGCTTTCCAGAAGGCGTTCGAGCACAGCGACCACAATGTGCGGCTCATCATCAAGATCCGCGAGGTCAATCCCGGCCATTGGAGCAACATCGACTCCTACTGGGAGGAGATCGAGGAGCGCATCTCCGGCGATGACCGCATCGTGGTGCTGGAAGGCAATCTGACGCCGGAGGAATACTGGACCCTGTTGTGGACCTCCGACGCCATGGTGTCGCTGCACCGCTCGGAAGGCTTCGGCTATGTGATCGCCGACGCCATGCTGGCGGGCAAGACGGTGGTGGTCTCCGACTATTCCGGCTCGCAGGATTTCTGCGACGAGAGCAACGCCTTCCTCGTGCCGGTGCAGCAGACGCCGACGCCGCCGGAATCGCTGGCGAGCCGCGGCTATATCGGCCAGTGGGGCCTCCCGGATGTGGACGCCGCCGCGCGCGCCCTGTTCGAGGCCGCCGAACATGCCGAGCTGCGGGCGGCGCGGGCCGAGGCCGGCCTCGCCCGCGTGTCGCAGAAGTACGACTTCGCGAACTGGTCAGCCGCCATCTCCCGCCGCATCGACGAGCGGATCGCCGCCAGCCGCGCGGCTCAGGTCGCGCCGACATCCCCCGCACCGGCCGAGGTGGAAGGCTAGGGCCGCCCGCCCTGCCGCCTTCCGCGCGGGTTCGCCCGCCGTGCCGCCGGTCGCGCATCACCGGCAGAGCCTTACGAGGTGCCGTTTGACCCATGCCGCCCCCGGCGCGAATGCCGCCCCAGCCTCGCTGCTGTCCCATCCCCTGCATGACGCGGCCATCATCGGCTGCGCCTGCCGGCTGCCGGGCGCGCGGGACGAGGCGGAGTTCTGGTCGCTGCTGACGCGGGGCGACTGCGTGGTCACGCAGATTCCGACCGATCGCTGGTCGCATGAGCGTTTCCTGCATCCCGGCCGCGGCGTGCCGGGCCGGGCCTACACCTTCGCCGCCGGCGTGCTGGACGACATTTTCGGCTTCGATGCCGGCGCCTTCGGTCTCTCCCCGCGTGAGGTCGAGCAGATCGACCCGCAGCAGCGCCTGCTGCTGGAGCTGGTGCGCGAGGCGTTCGAGGACGCGAATCTTCCGCTGTCCCAGCTCGCGGGCGCGCCGGTCGGCGTGTTCGTCGGCGTCTCCTCGCTCGACCACTCGCTGCATTTCGCGGCCGATATCGGCGCGGCGGACGCGCATTTCGTCACCGGCAACGCGCTCTCCATCATCGCCAACCGCATCTCCCACGTCTTCGGCTTCACCGGCCCGAGTCTGGCCATCGACACCGCCTGCTCCTCCTCGCTGGTCGCCTTCGACCGCGCGGTGAAGGCGATCGAGAGCGGCGAGATCGAGACCGCCGTGGTGGCGGGCGTGAATGTGCTCACCAGCCCGTTCAACTTCATCGGCTTCTCGCGCGCCGGCATGCTCTCGCCGACCGGCCGCTGCCGCCCCTTTTCCGGCGCGGCGGATGGCTATGTCCGCGCCGAGGGCGGCGTCGTCACCATCCTCACCCGACTGAAGGGCGCGACCGGTGCCGGGTTGACGCCGCGCGCGGTGGTGCTCGCCACCGGCACCAATTCGGACGGGCGCACCCTCGGCATCGCCATGCCGGAGAGCCGCGCCCAGCAGCGCCTGCTCGAGGAGCTCTACACCGCCCGCGCCATCGACCCGAACCGCCTCGCCTTTGTCGAGGCGCACGGCACCGGCACGCTGGTCGGCGATCCCGCCGAGGCGAGCGCGGTCGGCGAGGCACTCGGGCGCCGGCGCAGCGCGCCGCTGCCCATCGGCTCGGTGAAGTCCAATATCGGCCATCTCGAACCCGCCTCGGGCCTTGCCGGCCTGCTGAAGGCGCTCAGTGCGCTGGAGAAGCGCCAGCTTCCCGCCTCGCTGCATCTCGATACGCTGAACGCTAACATCGACTTCGCCGCGCTCAACCTCGCTCCCGCAGCCGATCCGGTGGCGCTGGCGGACGACGCGCGGCTCGCCGGCATCTCGTCCTTCGGCTTTGGCGGCACCAATGCCCATGCGGTGATCCGCCTGCCGGAGGCGCATGAGCTGCCCGCCCC
The DNA here is from genome assembly GCF_029760895.1 of Ancylobacter sp. WKF20. Taxonomy (NCBI): domain Bacteria; kingdom Pseudomonadati; phylum Pseudomonadota; class Alphaproteobacteria; order Hyphomicrobiales; family Xanthobacteraceae; genus Ancylobacter; species Ancylobacter sp. WKF20. Next base: position 279,728 of record NZ_CP121679.1, on the reverse strand, counting down.
GCCGGCCGATCCCGCCGCCCGCGTGCTGATGATCTCGGCGCAGAGCCCGGAGGCGCTGACCCGGCTCGCCGAGAGCTATGCCGACCGGCTCGACAGCGAGATGGAGCGCGCCCGCGTCGCCCATGCCGCCGCGCATGGCCGCGCCCGCCTGCCCCATCGCCTCGCCGTCTCCATCGAAGACCCGGACGCCCCCGCCAAGCTGCGCCGTCTCGCGCGCGGCGGGGCGGAGGTGGCGCTGCAACGCGGCGTCGTCGGCACGGCGGGCAGCGAGGTGGCCTTCGTCTTCACCGGCAATGGCGGGCAATATCCCGGCATGGGCCACGCCGCCTGGCTCGCCAGCGCGCCGTTTCGCGCGGTGATCGACGAGATCGACGACATCTTCGCCCCCACGGCCGGCTGGTCGCTGGCGCAGGCTTTCCGCCAGCCGCCGGACGAGACCGCGCTCGCCGCCACCGAAATCGCCCAGCCACTGATCTTCGCGCTGGAAGTCGCCGTCGCCCGCGCCCTCATGGAAGCCGGTTGCCGGCCGGCAGCGGTGGTCGGCCACAGCGTCGGCGAGATCGCGGCCGCGCATATCGCCGGCGCGCTCAACCTGTTCGACGCGACCCAGCTGATCTATTGGCGCAGCCGCCTGCAGGGCGAGACGCGCGGCGCCGGCACCATGGCCTTCCTGATGGCGAGCCCGGCCCGCGCGGAGGAACTCATCGCCGCCGCCGCGCAGCCCGAGGTGGTGATCGGCGCACGGAATGCCCCCAAGGGCGTGACGCTTTCCGGCCCGACCCCGGCGGTTGACGCCGTGCTGCGCCTCGCGCGCCGGCAGGGCGTGGTCGGCAAGCGGCTCGGCATCGACTACCCTTTCCACTCCCCGGCCATGGCGCCGCTGGAAGGGCCGATCCTTCAGGCGCTGTCGCTGCTGGAGCCGCGCGCGCCCGCCATTCCCTTCACCTCCAGCCTGACCGGCGCCGCCATCACCGATGCCAGCCTCGGCGCGCGCTACTGGTGGGACAATATCCGCCAGCCCGTGCTGTTCGACACGGCGCTGCGCCATCTCGCGGATGACCGCAGCATCGGCATCTTCCTGGAGATCGGGCCGAAGCCCGTGCTGACCGGTTTCGTGCGCGAGATCCTCGCCGACGCGAACCGGGCCGGCGTGGTACTCGCCTCGCTGCAGGACAAGGACCGGCCGGAGGACGACCCGATCGAGCGCGCTCTGCTCGCCGCCCTCGTCAATGGCGCGCGGGTGGATGAGGAGCGCCTGTTCGGCGCCCCCGCTCTGCCCGGTCGCCTTCCCCTGCCGATCACCCCGTGGAACCGCCAGCCGATCCTGCCGCCGCGCACCCGCGAGGCGGTGGACCTGATCGGCGGCGGCGCGCCGGACCACCCCCTGCTCGGCGTGCGGCTGATGCAGAACGGGCGGGAATGGCGCGGCATGCTGGATGTCGAATCCCGCCCCTTCCTCGCCGACCACAAGGTGGGCGACAGCGTCATCGTGCCTGCGACCGGCCTCGCCGAGATGGCGCTCGCCGCCGGCCGCGCGACCCTCGGCACGGATCGCCTGCGGCTGGAGGATTTCGACATCCTCGCCGCGCTGCGCCTCAACGCCGGCGAGAGTGTCGAGACCCGCGTCGCGCTCGATGCCGAAGGCGCGGTCGCCATCACCTCGCGCGCCCGCGGCGCCGAGGAATGGAGCCTCAATGCCCAGGGCCGGGTGCTGTCCGATGAGGACGCAGCCCCCGCTGCCGTCACAGCCGCCGGCATTGCGGAAACCGAGCTCGACGCCGCCGCGCTCTATGAGAGCGCCGCGCGGCTCGGCCTCGCTTACGGCCCGGCCTTCCGGCTGGTGACCCGCGCCGCCCGCAGCGGGGCGCGCATCACCCTGGATCTCGCCACGCCCGATGCGAACACTTGTTCGGCGGACGGCGACTTTGTTCTGTCGCCCATGCGGGCCGATGCCGCCCTGCACGGGCTGGTGCTCGCCATGGACGAGGCCGCTGCGCCCGGCACGGCCTTCGTGCCGGTGCGCATCAACGCGCTGCGGGTCCTCGCCGCTGGCGTGACACCCGTCCGCGCCGAGCTGACGGTGAACCGCGCCAGCCCGCGCTCGCTCGAACTCGACATCACCCTGTTCGACGCGCAGGGCACCCCGGTCGCGCTTATGGAAGCGGTGCGGTTGCGGGCGCTCGCCCTTTCCAGCGCCCCGAGCCTCGAGAGCGATTTCCGCCAGAGCCTCGTGCCGGTCGGCCCCGCCTTTAGCGAGGCCGGCGCGCGCGTCTCGGCCTTTCTGGAGAGCGCCGGCGCGCCGGAGCAGGACGACGACACGCTGCTGACCGACGCCCTCGCCTACGCCATCGCCCACCGTGCCGTCCTGGCGGTGGCGGGGGAGGAGGCACGGGCCGGCGCGCGCCTCGACATCGACGCGCTGATCGTCGAGGGCCGCCTGCCCGCCGAGCGCAAGCCGGTGCTGCTCACCCTGCTCGCCCTGCTGGCCGAGGGCGGCCTCGCCCGGCACAGCACGGAGACCGGCTGGCGGGTGTCGGCGACCAGCGACCTGCCCGCCCCCGAGCCGCTGCTGCACGAGATCGCCAGCGTCGCGCCGGACCGCGCGGCGGAGCTCGCCATCGGCGCGCGTCTGGCGGCGGAATTGCCCGGTCTGATCGGCCTGACTGCACCGATCGTCCACCTCACTGGCCTGACTGACCACTGGGAATCCGCCTCTCCGGCCGCCCGCGCCGTGGCCGCGCAGGCGCTGGCGCTGACCGAAGCGGTCGCCGGTAATATTGCACCAAAGGTCGTTCTGGTGGAGCGCCACGGCACCGTGCTGGAGGCGCTGCGCCCGCTGGCCGAGGCCGGCCGGATCCGGCTGACCATCATCCCCTCCGATGCCGCCGCCCGCCCGCGGCTCGCCGACCGGGTGCGTGCGACGGCAAATATTGTCCTGTTGGATCAACCGCTTGGCGAGGCGGATCTGGTTCTGCACGTCGATCCGCGCCACCCGCTCGACCCGCAAGGCGAGGCCGCCGCGAGGCTGGCGGAAACGCTGCGCCCCGGCGGAGTGCTGGTGTCGCTCAGCATCGCCGCCGCCGGCTTTGCCCGGCTGATGAACCTGACCGCTCCCACCGGACAGCGCTTCCATCGCCTCATCCATCCGCGCGGCGCCTGCGATGTCGTTGAGATCAAAAGCAAAAAGCCGACCGATCCGGCCAAGGGCGACGGCCTCGCCGGGGCGGTGCTGGCCCTGCTCGCCACCGATGCCGGCAGCTGCCTCGTCTCGCCGCGTGGCCATGAGCTGGAGGGCGACCCGATCGCGCCGGGCGCGCAGGTGTTTATATACCGCCCACTAGCCGATGACAGCGCCGCCTCGCTCGCCAAGGCCCTCGCCAAGGCTGGCGCGCTCATGGAATCCCTGCGCGCCAGCACCACGCCCCCGGCTCTGCGCCTGCTGATCGACGGCGACCCGCTCGGCCCCCATCCGCGCGCCAGCGCGCTGTGGGCGTTCGGCCGTGCCGCCATCAATGAATACCCCGATCTCGACATCAAGCTGGTCGCGCTGAACCGCCGGGTGATCGATTCACACGTCGCCGCCGAACTCGCCCGCGCCATGGTCGAGCTCCCGCACGAGCGCGAATTGGTGCTGGATGACAAGGGCTTGCAGGCGGTGCGCCTCGCCCCCGCGCCGCGCGAGGGTGCGCTTGCCGCCCCCGCGCTGCGTCTCACCATGGAACGGCCGGGCTCGCTCGACCGGCTGGACTGGCGGGCGCAGGAGCGCCGCGCCCCCGGCCCCGGCGAGGTCGAGATCGAGGTCGCCGCCGGCGCGCTGAACTTCCGCGATGTGATGTTCGCGCAAGGGCTCATCGGCGACGAGATGCTGGAAAACGGCTTTGCCGGCGCCAGCCTCGGATTCGAATGCGCCGGCCGCGTGCTGCGCGTCGGCCCAGGGGTAACTTCACACCGGCCGGGCGATGCGGTGATGGCCTTCGCCCCCGCCGCGCTGGCGAGCCACACCACCATTCCCGCCCATGCCGCCCTGCCCGTGCCAGCCGCCATGCCGCTCGAGGCCGCCGCGACCCTGCCCGTCGCCTTCCTCACCGCCTGGTACGCCCTCATTGAGTGCGCCCGGCTGCGCGAGGGTGAGACGGTGCTGATCCATGGCGCCGCCGGCGGTGTCGGCATGGCCGCGATGCAGATCGCGAAGGCACGCGGCGCGCGCATCATCGCCACCGCCGGTTCACCGGAAAAGCGCGCTCTGGCAAGGCTTTACGGCGCGGACGCGGTGTATGATTCCCGCCACACCGCCTTTGCCGAGGCGATCCGCGCGGCGGGCGGCTGCGAGGTCGCGCTCAACTCGCTGTCCGGCCGGGCGATGGAGCTGACGCTGCGCACGCTCAAGCCCTTCGGCCGCTTCGTCGAGCTGGGCAAGCGCGATTTCATCGCCAATACCGGGCTGGGCCTGCGCCCCTTTGCCCGCAACCTGTCCTATTTCGGCGTCGATGCCGACCAGCTCATCGCCGCCCGCCCCGCTCTGGTGCAGGGCATGCTGGCGGAGCTGTCGGCGCTGTTCGTCAGTGGTGTTTTGACACCTCTTCCCTACCGGGTCTTCGCCGCCGACGATGCCCGCGCCGCGCTGCGGCTGATGCAGGGCGCCGGCCATGTCGGCAAGATCCTCATCCGCCCGCCCGTCACCCCGCCCGCCCGCGCCGAGACGGCGCCTTTTGCGGCGGCGTCGGAGGGGGTTCACATCGTCGTCGGCGGCACAGGCGGCTTCGGCCGCGAAACCGCGCGCTGGCTGGCGAGCAAAGGCGCGCGCCACATTGTCGTCGCCTCGCGTAACGGTGTCATGACACCCCCGCTGCAGATTGACGGCGCGGACATCACCGCCGAGCGCCTCGACGCCCGCGACGCCCATGCCTGCCACGATTTCCTCGCCCGGATGACCGCCCGCCACGGCCGCATCGCCGGCGTCATCCACACCGCCATGGTGCTCGACGACGCGCTGATCCGCGATCTCGACCGGGGGCGTTTCGAGGCGGTGCTGGCCCCGAAGATCGACGGCGCGCGCCATCTCGATGCCGCGACCGCCGGGCTGGACCTCGATTATTTCGTGCTGTTCTCCTCGGCGACCACGCTGGTCGGCAATCCCGGCCAGGCCGCCTATGTCGCCGCCAATGGCTATCTGGAAGCCCTCGCGCGGCGGCGCCGGGCGGCGGGCCTGCCGGCGCTCGCCATGCTGTGGGGGGCGATTTCTGATGTCGGCGTGCTCGCCCGCGATGGCGCCACCTCGGAAAAGCTGAGCCGCCGCCTGGGCTTGGGCCTGCTCACCGCCTCGGATGCGCTCGACGAGCTCGGCCGTGCGCTCGGTGATCCCGACCAGCCCGCCACCCGCGTTCACGCACCGATCGACTGGCGGGCGGCCCGCGAGCTCGGCGTCATGCGCGGGGCGAGCTTCGCCGCGCTCCAGCCGGCGGCGGAAGACACCATCGAGGGCGCGGAAGGCGGCGACCTTGCCGGGCTCATCCGCGATCTCAGCGACGCCGAAGCGCGTGCGACCATACTGCGCCTGCTCGGCGCCGAAGTGGCGCGCATCCTGCGCCTGCCGGCGGACGCGATCGAGATGGCCCGTCCGCTCGGCGATATCGGCATGGATTCGCTGATGGCGCTGGAGCTCGACATGGAAATGCAGCGCCGCCACAAGGTCGCACTGCCCATGCTTGGCCTTGGTGCCGGGGCGAGCTTGCAGGATGTCGGCGACAAGCTGCTGCGCAAGCTGCGCCCCTCAATGGAGGGAGCCGCTGGCGGCCCGATCCTCGCAGCGGGGCTGCATCTGTCAGGTGAGACCGCCGAGCTTGCCGACCGCCATTTGCGGGTCGAGCCGGCGGTCGTGGAGGCGCTTCAGGCGCGCGTCGCCGCCGAGATGCGCCGGGACGGGAGTCTGCTGCGATGAGCGTGCCGAATCCCCTCCTCGACGGCGCGGCGCGCAGCGCCCTTCTGGACCGGATGCGTGGCCGGCCGGTGACGAGCGCCGAAGTACCACAGAGGTCTTATGATACCTCATTCGAGACCCTGCCGGGCTTTGAAGAGCTGAAGATCATGCGCGCCGCGGGGGATCTCCTCGGTGTCGCCAACCCGTTCTACCGCGCCCATGAAGGCTGTGCCGGCGCCACCACCCGGATCGAGGGGCAGGAGGTCATCAACTTCGCCTCCTACGACTATCTCGGCCTCAACGCCCACCCCGCCGTGCGGCAGGCGGCGCATGACGCGGTATCAAAATACGGCACCAGCGTCTCGGCGAGCCGGCTGGTCGCGGGCGAGCGCCCGTTTCACCGGGAGCTGGAAGCCGCACTGGCGGGTTTGCACCAGCAGGACGACGCCATCGCCTTCGTTTCCGGCCATGCGGCCAATGTCGCGACCATAGGCAGCCTGCTCGGCGCGGAAGACGTGATCTTCCACGACGCCTTGATTCATAACAGCATTATCGTCGGCGCCGAACTCTCGGGCGCGCGCCGCCGCAGCTTCCCGCACAATGATCTCGACGCTCTGGAGGCCATGCTCGCCAGCGAGCGCCCGCGCAGCCAGCGGGCGCTGATCGCCGTCGAAGGGCTCTATTCGATGGACGGCGACATGCCGGACCTCGCCCGCCTCATCGCCCTCAAGGAGCGGCATGGCTGCTGGCTCATGGTCGACGAGGCCCACAGCGTCGGCGTCCTCGGGGCGCGCGGCCACGGTCTGGCGGAACAGGCGGGCATCGACCCCACCCGCGTCGATATCTGGATGGGCACGCTGTCCAAGTCCCTGGCCTCCTGCGGCGGCTATATCGCCGGGCCGCAGCCGCTGATCGACTTCCTCAAGGCGACGGCGCCCGGCTTCGTCTACAGCGTCGGCCTGCCTCCCGCCGCCAGCGCCGCCGCGCGCGCGGCGCTCGCGGTGATGGGTGAGGAAAGCGAGCGCGTCGCGCGGCTTACCACCAATTCGCGGCTTTTCCTCGCGGAGGCGCAGGCGGCCGGCCTCGATACCGGCACCGCCGAGGGCCACGCCATCGTGCCGGTGATGGTGGGCGACTCGCTCAAGGCGGTGATGCTGTCGGAGCGCCTGCTGGCACGCGGTATCAATGTACTTCCCATCATCCACCCGGCTGTGCCGCACCTTTCGGCACGGCTGCGCTTCTTCATCAGCGCCACTCACGAGACGAACCAGATCCGCACCGCGGTGGCGCTGGTCGTCGAGGAGCTGGCGCAGTGCGACGCGCGGATGGCCGGGCTGGGCCTGACGATTTTGAGCGCCGAACAGGCGGGCTTCATGCCCGCCACGGCGCGGGAGACTGCACCATGAAGGTCGTTCTGGATATCACAAGGCTGCTGAGGCGCTCGAACCAGCGCACGCCGACCGGTATCGACCGCGTCGAGCTCGCCTATGCCCGCCATCTTCTGTCGAGCCCCGCCTATAAGGACAAGGCCGCCTTCGTCGCCCGGCTGCGGGCCTCGACATGGTATCTTGATGCCGACACGGTGTCGTCCTTCGTGGATACACTGGCCTTGCGCTGGAAGCTCTCCGAAGGCCGCGTCACCAAACGCGAACTTTTCGCCATCGAGCGCTTTCTCGGCCAGCCGACCGGCGTGCTGGCCAATCTCGAGCCGCCCGCTCCGCTCCGCTCTGGGCTGCCGGACATACTCCCGCCGCTGCGCCGCCTGTTCTCACCGGTCAACCTGCTGCCGCGCCTCCTGCGCCGCCGCAATTCCGATGGCGCCGTCTATCTCAACGTCTCGCATGAGGGGCTGAACTCGGTGAACGGCATGCGCTCCATGGCGCGCGGCCACCGCATGAAGCCGATGTTCCTGGTCCATGACCTCATCCCGCTGACGCACCCCGAATATGTCCGTCCGGGAGACGCCGAGAAGCACGAGATGCGCATGCGCACCGTGCTGACCTCCGCCAATGCCATCGTCTGCAATTCCCGCCACACCATGGGCGAGCTCAACGCCTTCGCCGAGCGCTACCGCCTGCCCGTCCCGGAGACGGTGGTGAGCCCGCTCGGCATCGAGGACGAGTTCGATGACGGGCCGATGGAGAATGTCACCACCCACCCGTTCTTCCTGACCATAGGTACGATTGAACCGCGCAAGAACCACCTCGTCCTGCTGCATGCCTGGCGGGTGCTGGTCGAGAAGCTCGGCCCCAAGGCGCCCAAGCTCATCATCGTCGGCCGGCGCGGCTGGGAGAACGAGAACGTCGTCGACATCATCGAGCGCTGCCGCAAGCTCGGCGACCATGTGCTGGAGTGCAACCGGCTGCCCGACGCGCATCTGCGCTGGCTGATGCGCCAGTCACGCGGCGTGCTGTTCCCCTCCTTCGCGGAAGGTTTCGGATTACCTCTGTTCGAGGCGCTGGCGCTGCGGGTGCCGGTGATCTGCTCGGAACTCGACGTCTTCCGCGACATCGCCGGCGACGCCCCGCGCTATCTCGACCCGATCGACGGCCTCGGCTGGGCCCGCACCATCGAGGAATATGCCGATCCGCACTCGCCGGACCGGGCCGCGCAGTTCGCCAAGCTGGCGCAGCTCAGCGTCCCGCGCTGGCGGGATCATTTCTCGGTCATCGACCGGCTGATCGACGGCGTCGCCGAACCATCGTCCAAGCCGGTGCCGCGGCCCGCCTCGGTCGCGACGCCGGAGCCTTCCGTGGTCGGCTGGCGACCAGTGCCGAGCTTCGAGCGCAACAGCGCGTTGATCTTCGCCGGGGAACGGTCGACCGAGCCGGTCGGCTCCGTGTCCTTCTGCGCCGCCCAGCCGCATTCGAGCATGAGGTAATCCGTGGCCGTATCATCAACCAGCGCCTCATGTCCGGGAAGGATGGGGGCATGATCGCCATAAAATACCAGCAGCGATCGGTCCGTGCGCAGGTCGAGCGCCTCGACCAGTGCGCCGAGCAAGGCGTCCGCATGGGCGATATGGCGCGCATATTGCGCGACCGCATCGTCTGTCTCGGCAAGCCGGCCCGGCCCGTAGGGGTCATGCGCCTCCATGGTCACGGCCATGGCGAAAAGCGGCGTGCCGGCCTCAACCGCCTGCTCGATCTCGCGAATGAGCGTGCGAGCGACCGCCCGGTCGCAGACATAGGGTCCATAGCGATCCGCGTCGCTGTAGGCGTCCTCGGCCACGAAGCGCTCGAAGCCGAGTTGGGGGATCGCCCGGTCGCGGCGGAAGAAGCGCGGGTCGTGCGGGTGAAGGAACAGGGTGCGCCAGCCGCTGGCACGCAAGCGCGTGGCGAGCGAGGCCTCGGCCAGCCGGTTCGGGCGCAGATAGGGGTCGAAGCGATCCATGCCCTGCGCGGCGAAGGGGACGCCCGTGAGCATCTCGACCTCGGACCGGTGGGTGTAGGCGCCGAAGCACGAGACCTCCAGCCGGCCGCTGGCGAAGGCACGGCCGCGCAGGCGGTCGAACGCCGCGAGATCAGCCGCGACACCCTGCCGTCGGATGTCGCAGAAAGACTCCGACTGGATGACGATCACCGCGCGATAGCGGTCGCCGAGGCGCGCGGGCCCGGCACCGGGATGCGCCGCGCGACCGCGCTCCGCCCGCCACAGGGCGAAACCTCCGACCAGTGTGGTCAGGAGGCCGAGATCCCGCACCAGATCGCGGGCCGGGGCGCTGCGCAGCGGCTCGAGCACGGCAAGGCGCTGCGCCAAGGGGCCGGCGAGCAGCAGCGCGGCAAGGCCGACGCCACCGGCCAGAACGAGCACCTGCGCGCCGTACCCGAAGAGGCGCGGCTCCTGCGCGGTCCAGACCGCAATGAGAGCGACCACCGCGGCGATGAACAGGGCAATTCCCACCACCTCGCGCCGGCCGACATAGAACAGCGCCGGGTGGCGAATGAGTGTGGCGATGAAGGTGAGATCGCTGAACACCAGCGGTTCGCGCAGATAGCTGTATTTGACCCGCGAGATGCCGACAAAGACCGCCAGCGTGATGAGGCTTGCCGCCGCCGCGAAGAAGGGGCGGGCCGAGACGCCCAGCCACAGAAGAAACAGGCTGGTCACAACGCCAAGGCTGAACGCCGTCACCGCCAGCGGGCGAGCGGCCTGGGGCCGGTGCGGCACAGCCTTGCGCTCGATCCTGTCGCCGACCGCCAGAACCATGCCGAACAAGGCTGCCAGAATGCCAATGCTGGTCATCATCTGATCCATTTCGCTGGCTCTTCATCATGCATGACGGCCGACAAATTAGTATCAACCGATAATATATTCAACACGGCCGAGAAATTTATTGTCATTCTTGATAGACATAACTCGAAATATTGCCTCAATTCTCCGCGTACTGAAGAAAACGTCTTATTTTTATTCGGTGCCGACGGCGGTCAAATGGAAACGGAGGCGCGTCATGAGTGAACGTCATCGCGTAGTGCCGATGCCCGCCACCGCGGCCAGCGCGCCAGACGACCAGACGCAGACCGTGCTGCCGACCAAGGAAAAACGCCCGCGCCCCGCCGCCCGGATCGTTGCGGAAGGCGAGCGCGTGACCTCGCGGCTGCGGCTGAAGCCCGTGCGCGCGCCGCAGGCCGAGCGGCGCTTCCCCATGCCCGACGTGCAGGGCGCGGGGCTGGACGCGCTTCTGCCCCAAAGGCGGCGCGCCAAGCGCTCCATCGGCCTGTGGGCGTCGTTCCTGCTGATGGTGGCCCTGCCGACCATCGCGGCGGGCGTCTATTACGGCTTTTTCGTCTCGAACCAGTACGTTTCGGAATTCCGGTTCGCGGTCCGCAACCAGAGTTTCTCTCCGGCGGGCGCTACCGCCACCAGCACGGCCTTGGGGGCGGCAGCCCAGTCAGGCCTCTACACCGACAATTTTCTCGTCGTGGACTACATCACCAGCCGGCAGGCGGTCGAAGACCTGATGAAGACCGTCGACCTTCAGGAGATGTACAGCCGCCAGAATGTCGACTGGCTCTCGCGCCTGACCCCCGGCGTGACGATGGAGGGCCTGGTTTCCTACTGGCAGTCGATGATCACCGCGAATTTCGACATGGCCACCGGCCTTGCGCTGGTGCGCGTGCGCGCCTTCACGCCGGATGATGCCTACACGATTTCCTCCGCGCTGGTGAAACAGAGCGAGCGGCTGATCAACGACATCTCGGCCCGCTCGCGTCAGGACGCGGTACGGTTCGCGGAGGCAGACGTCGCGCGGGCGGAAGAGCGCCTTCGCGGGGCGCGTGGGCAGATGCGCCAGTTCCGCGACAGCGAACAGACGCCGGATGCGGCCAAGACCGCAGGTGGCACGCTCGACCTTGCCATGAAGCTGCGTGGGGAGCTCGCCGGCCTGCAATCGCAGCTCGCCTCGCTGCGCACCTATATGGACCCGAGCGCGCCGAGCGTGCGGGTGCTCGAAAGCCGCATCGCCGCGACCACCAAGCAGATTGCCGCGACCGAGCGCGAACTCGGCAAGGGCGACCCGAACCAGTCGGCGACCGCGACGGGCACAGCCGGCACGGCCGCTGCCGGATCGGCAAGCGGCACATCGCCGGTGATCTCCGAGATGCTCTCCAACTACGAAGACGTCGATCTCAGCCGGCAGTTCGCCGAGAAGTACTATGAAACCACCCTGTCGGCACTGGAGCTCGCGCGCTCGGAGGCCGCGTCGCAGCACACCTATGTCGCAACCTATGTGCAGCCCGGCCTCGCGCAGGCGAGCGAATACCCGCGCCGTGCGGTCACGATCCTCATCGTGTTCCTTGCGGCCGGCGCGCTGTGGTTCATCAGCGTGATGGTGTTCTTCTCCGTCCGCGATCACGTGGCCTGAACGGGTAACGGGCCATGACGTTCGCGCGCAACGCCGCCATGAATGAGGATGGGCTGGGCCTCCGCCGGTTCGGCGATGGCCTGCGCACGCAGGGGCGCGTTGTCGTCGCGTTGATGCTGCGCGAGATGCGGCTGCGTTCCGTGCATTCGCGCCTGAGCTACCTGCTGGCGCTGCTGGAGCCCATCCTCCAGCTCACCATGATGATGACGATCTTCACGCTCATCGGGCGCCGGCCGGATTTCGGTACCAGCCTGCTGCTGTTCCTCGGCACCGGCATTCTGCCGTTCTTCCTGTTCACTCACGTCTCCGGCCGCACCACGGGCGCCGTGCGAGCGAGCGGTCTGGTCCGTGCGCTGGCTCCCGTCCACCCGCTCGACATCATGCTGGCGCGCTCGCTGCTGGAGACGGCGACGCTGCTGGTCATCGCTGTCCTGCTGTTCACCGTCATCTATGCGACGGGGGTCAAGGACGCGATCCCGGTCCGCCCGATGCTGGCGATCGAAGGCTTTGCCGCGACCGCCCTGCTGGCGATCGGGGTGGGGCTCATCAACGGCGTGATCGGCGCCTTCTTCCGGCTCTGGGCGGTGATTTACGGCGTGCTGTCGCGCTCGCTCATCTTCCTGTCCGGTGTGTTCTTCGTGCCGGACTTCATGCCGCCGGCCATCCGCTACTATCTGAGCTGGAATCCGCTGCTGCATGGGCTGGAATGGTTCCGTTCCGGCTTCTACCTGACCTACCCCACGCTCACGCTCGACAAGGGCTACCTCATCGGCTTCAGCGTCGTTGCCCTCCTCGTCGGCCTGGCATTGGAGCGTGTCTTCCGCGCGAGGCTGGTATGATCGCGGTCGAGATGGCGGACGTCACCAAGACCTTCCGCGGAGCCCATGGCGCCCGGCACGTCTTCGAGCATCTCAACGCGGTGTTCCCGGCAGGCGCGTCCGTTGGCATTCTCGGCGCGCGCGGGGCCGGCAAGTCGACGCTGATCCGGCTGATTGGCGGATCGACGCTCCCGGACCGTGGCAGCATCCGGCGTCGCGGCTCGATTTCGCCGCCTGTCGCCAATACGCAGGCCTATCACGCCGCGCTCACGGGCCGGGAGAACCTGCACTTCGTCGCCCGGGTCAACGGTTTCGACGGCGAGGCGGCCACCCAATTCGTCGCGCGCTTCGGCGAACTGGAATCGGTGATTGACCTGCCGCTCTCGACCTATTCGCGCGAGCGTCGCGCACGGTTCATGTTCGCCGCGTCCTATGCCCTGCCGTTCGACATCTTCATCGCCGATGAGGCGCTGTTCGGTGGCACCGGCGCGTTCCGCGAGCGTTGCGCCGAGCTCGTGCAGGCCCGGCGCGAACAGGCGACGCTCATCTTCACCACCCGATCCCCCCTGATGCTGCGCCGGTTCGCCGACTTCGGCGCGGTGCTTCATCAGGGGCGGCTGCTCATGTTCGAGCAGATCTCAGACGCGATCCGCGTCTTCCGCGCCATCGACGACAGCACGCCGGGGAAAGACGGCGCGCCGGAGGATCCGGAGGGCGACGAGGAGCGTCTGGCCGAAGAACCTTTCGGGCCTCTGGCCTGACAGGGACTTTCCACCCGTCGATCAGGCGACGCCTGATCTATCACTAAGGAGACGACATGAACGACCTGCCCGAAATCAGTCGCCAGCTCGAGCGTTTCGTTGCGCGCCGTCTGGTCGAGTACGACCCCGCCGCCTGGAAGGAACTCAGCACCGAGAAGCGCCGGGAGTGCATCCAGGCCGCGCGCCGGGCGCTGAAGGCCGAGCGCCAGTTCTTCGCCCGCGAAGCGCGTGTGCCGCAGGCCGCCGAATAAGCCCCGGCGGGTGAGTCTTGCCGGCGCCGGCCTGTGGCAGGTCGGCGTCGGCCTTGTCCGCCTGCCCCGACACATGGAATTCGCCGATAAAATAGGCTCAATAATGGTATCATATTATTGAAGTAATTCCGGCAGCTGGATAGTTGTGGTATCCAAGCAACAGCATTTCATCTTAATCGAGCGTTATTGATCACGGCATAGAAATGCCGTCGATCATCGGCTCTACATGGGCCGGACATCACGAATGGGGATCGGGCGGTTTGATTATCCGTAGGTCAAGGGCGCGTCTCGCCGGGCTCGCCGCGTTGTGTCTGACACTTGGTGGTTGCGTCTTCTTTCCCGGGTCGGGTCCGACCACCCAGGAGGTGATGCAGCCCCGGGAGCAGCCGACGGATTACGTGATCGTCGATGTGGATGCCGAGACCGTGCGGGCCATGGGTCTGTGGCATTCCAACAGCCTCGTGCGCAGCTTCGGCGCCGCGCGGTCCGCCCCCGAGACCCGTGTGAATGTGGGCGACGTTGTCTCCATCGCCATCTGGGAAGCCAGCGGCGGCGGGCTGTTCGGCGGCCGCTCCGTGGTCGATAGCGGGTCGGGCAGCGAGACCCTGCCGGCTCAGGTGGTTGGCCGCGATGGCCGTATCAAGGTACCCTATGTCGGCGAGTTGTCCGTGGTCGGCAAGCGGCCGAGCGAGATCGCCAAGATCATCGAGCAGGGCCTGACCGGCAAAGCGATCGAGCCGCAGGTTCTGGTGACCCTGCCGCAGCAGGCCTCCGCCTCCGTCGTGGTCGTCGGCGACCTGACAGGCGCCGGCCGGGTCAACCTCAACGTCAAGGGCGACCGGCTGCTGGAAGTCATTGCGCAGGCGGGGGGGATCAAGGGGGCGGCGCATGAGAGTTTTGTGCGTGTGACCCGCGGCAGCCGCAGCACCACCATGCAACTCGCGGCCATCCTCGCCAAGCCGGACGAGAACATCTACATGCAGCCCGGCGACACGGTCTATGTATTTAAGAAGCCTCAGACTTTTACCGCCCTTGGTGCGGTGAAGGCCGCCGGCGAAATGCCGATCGACCGCGAGGAATTCACCGTGGCGGAAGCCATGGGCGTGTCGGGTGGTCTGGTGGACAGTCAGGCCGATCCGAGCGGCATTTTCATCTTCCGCTATGAGCAGCCGGCCGTGGTGCGGGCGTTCAATCCCGAGAGTCCGCTGCTCGCCGGCAACAGCCTCGTGCCGGTGATCTACCGCCTCAACCTGAAGGATCCCAGCGGCTACTTCATCGCGCGGGCTTTCCCGGTGCGGGTCGGCGACATCGTCTATGTCGCCAATGCCCCCGGCGTCGAGTTCACCAAGTTCCTGCGGATGGCGCAGACCATCAGCTCGGTCGTCCGCTCCAACGCGGTGGCGGTCTCCGACTGACGCACGCCCCGCGACAGCGGGGCGGCTTGCCTGCGGGCGCGGTTGGGGCGAGCGTGTGCCTCGCCGCTACAGCCGCGGCATGTCGACGGGAGGCCCCTATGGGACGCGTCATCACGGTTGCCCTGCCCGGCGGGCCGGTCGAGAGTGAGACCGACGAGGCGGGGCATCATGATACCGCGACGGGCGGGCGCGTTGTTCTCCTCCCAGCCCTGAGCTCGATCTCGACGCGCGGCGAAATGCGCCCGCTGCTGGAGCGCCTCGGCCCGCGCCTCAACGTCGCCAGCCTCGACTGGCCCGGCTTCGGCACACGCGCCAAGCCCCGCCGGGACTGGACGCCGGCCCTGCTCTCAGCCTTCCTCGACCGCGCTTTGGACGACCTCGGGGCAACAGCCGTGGTCGCGGCGGGGCATGCGGCCACCTATGCGCTGGATTATGCCGTGCGCCATCCCGGCCGTCTGTCGCGGCTGGTGCTGGTCGCGCCCACTTGGCGCGGCCCGTTGCCAACCATGATGAAGGGTCCGCGTCCCTGGTTCGCCCGCATCCGCGCCGCCGTCGACGCCCCGCTCATCGGCCCCCTGCTCTACCGGCTGAACCTGAGCGGGCCGGTAATCGCCCGCATGGCGCGCCAGCATGTCTACAGCGATCCCGGCTGGCTCGTCGGCCCGCGCCTCGCAGAAAAGTATCAGGTGACAGCGGCGGCGGGCGCGCGGCACGGCTCGGTGCGCTTCGTGACCGGCGCGCTGGACCGTGTGGACAGCCGCGACGCCTTCCTGGACCTCGCCCGCCGCGCCAGCGTGCCCCTTCTGGTCATCTTCGGCGATGAGACGCCACCGCGCTCGCGGGCGGAGATGGAGGCGCTCAGCGCTCTGCCGAATGTCGAGTTGCGCCGGCTGCCCAAGGGACGGCTCGGCGTGCACGAGGAGTTCCCGGACGCGGTCGCGGCGCTCGCCCTGCCGTTCCTAAGCGGCTGACATATCCGACAGATCAGGCATCCATCGACGGGTCGGCGCCGAACTGGGCGTTATAGAGACGCGCATAAATCCCCCCGCGCGCCAGCAGCACTTCATGCGGCCCCTGCTCGGCAATGCCCTCGGGGGTGACCACGACGATGCGGTCGGCATTCTGGATGGTGGCGAGGCGGTGCGCGATGACCAACGTGGTGCGCCCGCGCGCCAGCTCGTCGAGCGAGCGCTGGATCTCGCGCTCGGTGTGGGTGTCCAGCGCCGAGGTCGCCTCGTCGAGAATGAGGATGGGCGGGTCCTTCAGGAAGATACGGGCGATAGCGAGGCGCTGCTTCTGGCCGCCGGAGAGCTTGACGCCGCGCTCGCCGACGACGGTATCAAGCCCTTCCGGCAGCTCATCAATCAGCCCGTCCAGCCGCGCCCGGCTGGCCGCCTGGCGGATGTCGTCCTCATCGGCGTCGAGCCGGCCATAGGCGATGTTCTCGCGGATGGTGCCGCCGAACAGGAACACGTCCTGCTGCACGATGCCGATGTTCCGCCGCAGCGAGGCGAGCGTCATGTCCCGTATATCCGTACCGTCGATACGGATCCGACCGTCATCCACCTCATAGAAGCGCGGCAGGAGGGAGAGGAGCGTGGTCTTGCCGGCGCCGGAGGGCCCGACAAAAGCGACAGTTTCCCCGGCGCTTATCTCAAGGTCGATGCCGCTGAGGATCGCCCGCTCCGGCGTGTAGCCGAAGCGCACGCCTTCAAAGACAATGTCGCCGCGCAGATGGCCCACCGCCCGCGCATGGGGCCGGTCGGCGACATCCGGCTCGGTCGCCAGCAACTCCTGATAGCGGCGAAAGCCGGCAATGCCCTTCGGGTAGCTCTCCATCATCGCCGCGATCTTGTCGAGCGGCCGGTAGAAGACCGAGACCAGAAGGAGAAAACCGACGAAACCGCCGATACTTAGCGTGCCGTGCACGACGAACCAACTCCCCGCCAGCATCACCGTGAGCTGGACGAAGCGCATCGCCATATAGTTGAGCGCCTGACTGGCGGCCATGATGCGGTAGGCGTCGAGTTTGGTATCTTTATACCTCACATTGTCGCCCGCGAAGAGCCGCCGCTCATAGGCCTCATTGCCGAAGGCCTGCACCACGCGGATGCCGCCGATATTCTCCTCCAGCCGCACATTGAAATCGCCGACCCGGCCGAACTGCGCCTGCCAGTTCTGGGTCATGCGGCCGCCGTAGCGGGCGACGATGAGTGCAGTGAGGGGGACGATCAGTGCAGTGAGGAGCGCCAGTTGCGGGTGAACCCAGAGCATCAGCACAAAGGCGCCGATGAAGGTCATCACCGCGATGAACAGATCCTCCGGCCCGTGATGGGCGATCTCGCCGATCTCCTCCAGATCCTTGGTCACGCGGGCGAGCAGGTGGCCGGTCTTGAAATTGTCGTAGAAGCGGAAGGACAGCTTCTGCAGATGCGCGAAGGCGCGCTCGCGCATCTCGGTCTCGATATTGATGCCGAGCACGTGGCCCCAATAGGTCACCACCGCCATCAGACCACTGTTGAGCAGGAAGATGGCGAGGAGCGCGATGGCGGCGAGAACGATGAGCTGCAGGTCGGCCTGCGGTAGCAGGACATCGACGAAACCCTTCATCGCGATCGGGAAGCCGAGTTCCAGCACGCCGGACAGCACGGCGCAGCCGAAATCAATGAGGAACAGCCGCGTATGCGGCCGGTAATAGGAAAAGAACGCCTTCAGCATGCCGAGGCCCGTTCGGTGCGGCGCGGGCGGGCCGCGCATGCTGACATGGGAGTGGGGAACATCATCTGTCCTGCCGTCGGCGCCGGGCGCCCGTGCCGCGCCGGCTGGCGGCGCGCTGTGTTCCTCCCCATGTGCCGCGAAGCGGAGCGGGCGGCAAGCATGGTGTGACGTGGATCGGCAGGCCGCCGGTGGGCGTTGCCAAATCGCCGCACGCCCCGGAGCGCCCCCTCCCAAGGGTGTGTTGCCAAACCGGGCGCGTTGCCAAATCGGCGTCATCGGCGCATGGAAGGTTTTGAGGACGGTCATCCTGCCGGGCGCCGCGGGGCTGCCGCACGCCGCGGACCGGAACCGCCCGTTTGCCCCGCGTCCCGGAATGCCCCCGATCATGTCGTCTTCTGCCGCCGGCACTGCTGCAGCCACTCCTGCAGGCACTCCTGTCGCCGCCCGCCCGCCGCTTTCCGCCTATGGCCATCTTCTGGCGATCTACATCGTCTGGGGCGGCGCCTATTTCGCGGTGAAGATCTGCGTCTCCGGGCCGGCGCTGGTCACCGTCTTCCAGCTTCAGTCGGTGCGCATGTGGGGCGCCTCGCTGCTGCTCGCGCTGGTGGCGCTCATCCGCTGCGGCCCGCCGCGCCGCCTGCGCCCCGCCGACCTGCTGATCTGCGCGGCGAGCGGCAGCCTCATGTGGGTGGCCGGCAACGGGCTGGCGACGCTCGCCTCCAAGCACGCGACATCAAGCTTCATCGTCATGGCGATGGGCGCGATCCCGCTCTGGAGCTGCCTCCTGGAACTGCTGATCGCCCGGCAAGTGCCGTCGCTGCGGGTGGTGACGGGCCTCTGCCTCGGCCTGTTCGGGCTGTTCCTCGTGGTCTCGCCGACATTGGTGGACGCCCACAGCGCCATCATCGAGCCGGGCTATGGCCGCCTTGTCGTGGCGATCCTGATCGCCGCCGGCGTGAGCTGGTCGCTGGGCACCATCGTGCAGCGCCCGTTGATGCAGCGCATGGCGACCGAATGGGCCGCCACCTTCCAGATGCTGACGGCGGCGCTGGTGCTGACGCTGTTCACCGGCGTCGAATCCGCGCCGCTGCCGCAGTCGCCGAGCCTGCCGCAATGGCTGGCGCTCGGCTTTCTCATCGTCTTCGCCTCGGTGATCGGCCTCACCTCCTATATCCGGGTGCTGCGCGCCTTCACCCCGACGGTGGCGACCACCTTCGCCTATGTGAACCCGATCATCGGCGTGCTGCTCGGCTGGATCATCCTCGGCGAGACGCTGGCCACGGTGTCGCTGGCCGGCCTCGCCGTGGTGCTCGCCAGCATCGCCATCGTGCTGAGCGGGCGGCGCTGAGGGCTATTTCTCCGGCGGCAGGCAGGCGGGATCGCTCACGGCCTGCGCTAGCGCGGCGAAGCGGCTCCAGGGGCAGAGGCCCGCCGGATCGGCACCGCACGCACCGATCTCCACCGGCGTCGCGGCGGGCGGATTCTGCGCAGCGAGCGCGGCGCCGCTGCGGAGCTGATCGAGGCTCTGCACGATATAGACGAGGCGCAGCGTCAGCTCGCCAGTGGGCGGCTGCCACAGCTCGAAGGCGAAGGCCCCGCCCGGCGGCAGCTGATAGGGGTGGAAGCCCGGCGGCGTCCATCTGAGGTCCAGCATGCCGGCGAGCGCCAGCATCAGCGTGTCGTGGCTCGAAAAATAGGTGAAGGTCGGTCCCCGACCCGCGGCCAGCTCGGTCAGCGCGGCGAGCACCGGCGCCAGCACGGGCGTGCCGCGCTTCACCGCCTGATAGCGCGGCATGAAGGCGATGCGCTCACTCGCGGCATGAAGGGCGTTTACTTCCATGATGGCTGCGGGGAGCGGCGCGCCGGTGGCGGCCGGCAGGCGCCCCCAGCCGATCGCGTCCGGCGCGAGGCTGGCGCCATATTGCATGATGAACTGCTCGGAGGTCTGCGCGGCGATGTGCAGCCCGTCAAAGCCATCACCCTTTGCGGCGAGCGTCGCCAGCGAACAGGGGGCGCTCACGCCATGGGCGGCGCAGGCTTCCGGCCGGAACGGGCCGAGCACAGTGTCGAGCGCGGCGAGCGGGCGGGCGAATTCCCCGCGCATCAAAGTCGCCGGCGTCGCCCCGGCCAGCGCGACCGAGGCGGCACGGGCCTGCGCCTCCTCATAGCCGCAGGCCGGCCCCTTATAGAGGGCGGGCCGCACATCGAGGTTCGGCAGCAGGCAGCCGGGGAACATGCCGTCCATCACCGCGCCGGCGCTGAGCAGGGTGCGCTCGACGCCATCGGAGATGAAGGCGACGCGGGAGGCTGGCGGGCATTCCACCGGCGGAAACAGGCCGGCCTGCGCGTAATGACGACGGTAGAAATCGCCCATCACCCGCATCCGCGCGAAGCCGGCATCGGTGAGATGGCCGGAGGCCACGGCGGGGTTCGGCCAGCGGTCGGCGCCGAGCGCGTCGAGGCAGTCGCCGGGCTTTTCCACCCCGCCGCAGCGCACGGCGATGGTGACGGCGCGCATGCCATGGCGGCTCAGCACCACCGTGCCCTTCAGCGTCCAGCCCGCGCCGGGCGGGTCGAGCGGGCCGGCGAAGGCCGCGCCGGCCACCAGAAAGAAACCCAGCGCCAGCAACGTTCTCACGACACCCACCATCGCCCCCTCGCTCTCCCGACTCGCGCGGTACTATACGCGGCGGACCTTGAGCGGGAATGGCGAGGGGCGACCTGCACGCCCGGGTGACTGGCGGCATCAGAAGGCACGGCGGCGCGCGAAAGAGCCGACCGGGCCGCTGCAAAACGCCCGCGAAGCGGAACCTGCGCGCGGCGCCACCGGTTAGGAGAGGCGTGCCGGGCATGAGGCGGGGCATTCCCCGCCGGCCGCACGCACAGCATCAGGAGACGAGGATGAGGGCCTTCCATCTCGTGGCGGCGGCGCTGATCGCCACCGCCCCGCTCGCTGCCGTTCCCGCCATGGCGCAGTCCGTCGGCGAGACCACCGGCGTCAATTCCGTTCTGGGGGTGAGCCCCTCCACGCAGGATTTCGTGACCCAGGCCGCGACGAGCGACATGTTCGAAATCCGCTCCAGCGAACTCGCCCTTGAGC
Organism: Ancylobacter sp. WKF20; assembly: GCF_029760895.1. Classification (NCBI taxonomy): domain Bacteria; kingdom Pseudomonadati; phylum Pseudomonadota; class Alphaproteobacteria; order Hyphomicrobiales; family Xanthobacteraceae; genus Ancylobacter; species Ancylobacter sp. WKF20. The sequence continues at coordinate 258,885 of NZ_CP121679.1, read as the reverse complement.
GCGGCGACGCGCCGACCAAGGCGTTCGCGCAGCAGATGATCACCGCCCACCAAAAGACCACGGCGGAACTGAAGGGCCTGATCACCAGCGCCAAGCTGCAGGTGACCCCGCCCGCCGCCCTGGACAGCACCCATCAGGGCATGGTGGACGACCTCGCCAAGCTTCAGGGCAAGGAGTTCGTCGAGGCCTATCTCGATGATCAGGTCGAGGCGCATGAGGACGCGGTGTCGCTGTTCGAGCGCTACGCCAATGGCGGCGACAATGCCGCGCTGAAGGAATGGGCGGGCAAGACGCTGCCCGACCTCAAGCACCATCTCGACATGGCCAAGAAGCTGGCCGGCGATTGATCGACAATCGTTCCAAACGGAACTCCCGCCCTTGAGCCTCCGCCCGGCTGTGGCACTCTGCCGAAGCGGGGGCTCATCGACAGCAGGGAGTGGCCATGTCCACCCAGAGCGACCATCCCATCACCCCCGTGGCCGAACCGGCCGCGCGACCCCGCATCGTCATCATCGGAGCGGGTTTCGGCGGGGTGCAGCTCGCGCGCGGCCTCGCTTCCGCCCCGGCGGATATCACGCTGATCGACCAGCACAATTACCACTGCTTCCAGCCACTGCTCTATCAGGTAGCGACCGCCGTGCTCTCGCCGGCCGACATCGCCTGGCCGATCCGGCACATCCTCGCCGGCCAACCCAACCTCACCATGCTGATGGCCCGCGCCGAGGGCGTCGACCGCGCCGCCCGCGTGGTAAGCACCAGCGAAGGGCCGATCCCCTATGACATCCTCGTCCTCGCCACCGGGGCCACCTATGCCTATTTCGGCCATGACGACTGGGCCGAGGCGGCGCCGGGGCTCAAGAATATCGAGGATGCCACGCGCCTGCGCCGGCGCATCCTGCTCGCCTTCGAGCGCGCCGAGACCACCCGCGACGAGGCGGAACGCCGGCGGCTGCTGACCTTCGCCGTCATCGGCGGCGGACCGACGGGTGTGGAAATGGCCGGCGCCATCGCCGAGGTGGCCAGGCACGCGCTGGCGCCGGACTTCCGCAATGTCGATCCGCGCACGGCGCGCATCCTGCTGATCGAGGCCGGCCCGCGCCTGCTGCCGGCCCTGCCGGAGAACCTCGCCACCTATGCCGCCCACCGCCTTGAATCGATGGGCGTGGAGGTGATGACCGGCACGCCCGTGACCTCCATCGACGCGCATCAGGTGGCGCTGGGCGACGGCACGACCATCGAGACCGCCACCACCGTCTGGGCCGCCGGTGTCAAAGCCTCCGCCGCCGGACAATGGCTCGGGGCCGAGACCGACCGGGCCGGGCGCTGCCTCGTCACGCCCCAGCTCACCCTGCCCGACGATCCCGCCATCTTCGTCATTGGCGACACGGCCGCGGTGAAGGACGCGGCCGGCAAGCCGGTGCCGGGCATCGCCCCCGCCGCCAAGCAGATGGGCGCTTATGTCGCCCGGGTCATCCGCGCCCGCCTTGCCGGCAAGGCGGAAATCGGGCCGTTCCGCTACAGCCATCAAGGCGATCTCGCCACCATCGGGCGCAATTCCGCCGTGGTGAAGCTCGGCCGGTTCGAGCTCACGGGGTTTCTGGGCTGGGTGTTCTGGGGGATCGTGCATGTCTACTTCCTGATCGGCACGCGCAACCGCCTCGCCGTCGGCACCACCTGGCTGTGGAATTACGTCACCAACCAGCGCGCCGCGCGCCTCATCACCGGCGACACCACGGCTGGCGAGCACAGGCCGGCGGCTCCCGCCTCGCCCACCTCCTGACCGAGCTGCGACAGCGCCGCGTTTGCCCGCCGGCTGTCATGGAACGGCGCCCGGCCCGAAGCGTTGAACCGGGCCGCTGCTGGGCGGCGTTTCGTGTGGCTGGAGGGCTGACGCAATGGAAGACGCACAGATCGGGTGGATCGCCGCCATCATCATCGGCGGTCTCGCCGGCTGGATCGCCTCGGCGATCATGAAGACCGGCACCGGCATTTTCCTCAACATCGTGCTCGGCATCATCGGTGCGTCCGTGGCGAGCTTCCTGTTCGGCTTCCTCGGCATCGGCTTTGGCGGGTGGATCGGCTATCTGGTGGCCGGTGTCATCGGTGCCTGCATCCTGATTGGGCTTGTCCGGGCGATCCGAAGCTAGCCGGCCATGGCGCTCGGCTATCACGCCTCGCACGAGCAGTTCGCCCCGAGCGAACTGCTCGCCTGCGTCATCGCCGCCGAGCAGGCGGGTTTCGCGGCCGCCATGTGTTCCGACCATGTGCAGCCCTGGAGCGAGCGCCAGCCGCATTCGGGCTTCGCCTGGAGCTGGCTCGGCGCCGCGCTCTCCGCCACCGCCCTACCCTTCGGCGTGGTCACCACACCGATCGGCCTGCGCTACCACCCCGTCATCATCGCCCAGGCCGCCGCCACGCTGGGCGAGATGTTCCCGGACCGCTTCTGGATGGCGCTCGGCTCCGGCGAGGCGTTGAACGAGCGCGTGACCGGGGCGCGCTGGCCCGCCAAGCCCGAGCGCGACGCCCGGATCATCGAGGCGGCGGAAGCGATCCGCGCGCTGCAGCTAGGCGAGACCGTCACGCGCAATGGCCACATCATTTTCGAGGAAGCCCGGCTCCACACCCTACCGCCCCGACCGACGCCCTTGGTCGGCGCCGCGCTGACGCCGGCCACCGCCCGCCGCGCCGGCGGCTGGGCCGACGCGCTGGTGACGATCAACCAGCCGCATGACCGGCTGCGCGCCATTCTCGACGCCTTCCGCGAAGGCGGCGGCGAGGGCAAGCCGGCCTATCTGCAGGTTCACCTTTCCTACGCACCGACGCTGGCGGAAGCCCGCGCCAACGCCCATGACCAGTGGCGGTTCAACGCGCTGTCGAGTTCCGTCGCCGCGGAGTTGAAGACCCCCGCACAGTTCGACGACGCCACGCGCCATGTGCGGCCGGAGGATCTGGAGGAGAGCATCCGCATCTCGCCCGATCCGGCCCGCCATGTGGACTGGATCGGCGCCTATGCCCAACTCGGGTTCCGCGACATCTACCTTCACAATGTCGGGTTAAACCAGCGCGCCTTCATCGATGATTTCGGCGCGAAGGTGCTGCCGCATTTTCCTTCGGCAGCCTGACACGCCGCAGACAGGAGAGCCGACATGAGCGAGGCCCAGTGGTGGCAGCGGGGGATCTTCTATCAGGTCTATCCCCGCTCCTTTCAGGACACCAATGGCGATGGCGTCGGCGACCTCGACGGCATTCGCCAGCGCCTGCCCTATCTCGCCGGGCTCGGCGTCGACGCCGTGTGGGTCTCGCCCATCTATCCCTCGCCCATGGCCGACTTCGGCTATGACGTCGCGGATTATTGCGGCATCCATCCGCTCTTCGGCGATCTCGCCGGCTTCGACCGGCTCATCGCCGAGGCGCACCGGCTCGGGCTCAAGCTGGTGCTCGACTTCGTGCCCAACCACACCTCGAACCAGCACCCGTGGTTTCTGGAGGCCCGCTCCTCGCCCAACAGCGCCAAGCGCGACTGGTACATCTGGCGCGACCCGGCGCCCGATGGCGGCCCGCCCAATAACTGGATCAGCAATTTCGGCGGCCCCGCCTGGACGCTCGATACGGCGAGCGGCCAGTATTATTACCACGCCTTCCTGAAGCAGCAGCCCGACCTCAACTGGCGCAATCCCGAGCTACGGGCCGCCATGCACGATGTGCTGCGCTTCTGGATGAACCGGGGTGTCGACGGCTTCCGCGTCGATGTCATCTGGCACCTGATGAAGGATCCCGAGTTCCGCGACGACCCGCTGAACCCGGCCTATCGCGATGGCGAACCGGAAGTCTCCCGCCTGCTCCAGACCCGCTCGACCGACCAGCCGGACGTGCATGGCATCATCGCCGGCTTGCGGGCGGTGCTGGAGGAATATGGCGACCGGGTGCTAATCGGCGAGATCTACCTGCCGGTCGAGCGGCTCGTCACCTATTACGGCGACAATCTGGAAGGCGCCCATCTGCCGTTCAACTTCCAGCTTCTGCATGCGAGCTGGACCGCGCCGGCGCTCGCCCGGCTGATCGAGGATTATGAGGCGGCGCTGCCGAAGGGCGGATGGCCGAACTGGGTGCTCGGCAATCACGACCGCCCGCGCATCGCCAGCCGCATCGGCCCCGAGCGGGCGCGACTCGCCGCCATGCTGCTGCTCACCCTGCGCGGCACGCCGACCATGTATTACGGCGATGAGATCGGCATGGAGAATGTGCCGATCCCCGCCGATCAGGCGCAGGACCCGTGGGAGAAGAACGAGCCGGGCCTCGGCGTCGGACGCGATCCCGAGCGCACACCCATGCAGTGGGACGGCTCGGCCAATGCCGGCTTCACCACCGGGCGGCCCTGGCTTCCCGTGGCGCGCGACCACGCTCACCGCAATGTGGAGGCGCAAAGCGCCGACCCGCATTCCCTGCTCAGCCTCTACCGCCGTCTGATCGCGCTGCGTCGCACGGCGCCCACCCTGCAACTCGGCAGCTATGGCCTGGTCGGCACGGCGGGCGAGGCGCTCATCTTCATGCGCGAGCATGAGGGCGAGCGGTTTCTCATCGCGCTCAATCTCGGCGACACGCCGCGCGGCGATATCGCGCTGCCGGCGGGGGAGACGCACGGGCGCATTCTGATCTCGACCGAACTTGACCGAGAGGAATCCGTGCAGGGCGGCTTCTGGCTGCGGCCTTATGAGGGCGTCATCGTGCAGCTGGCAAAGACTTAGGGCGTATTGAAGCCACGGGCCCCGCGACTATGCTACCGGCGCTTTCACCGGGACTGATCACGCATGCCCCTCGACCTGACCGCCGCCGCCCTGATCCCCATCGACATGCAGAAGGGCTTCGACGATCCGAAATGGCCGCCGCGCTGGAACACGGCCTCGGACGACCGTGGTCGCGCGCTGATCGCGGCCTGGCGGGCAGCGGGGCGGCCGATCTTCCATGTCCGCCATGACTCGGTGGAGGACGGCTCGACCCTGCGCCCCGAGCATCCCGGCAATGCGCTGCGCGAGGGCTTCACCCCCGTGGGCGACGAGCCGCTGATCACCAAATCGGTCAACGCGGCCTTTATCGGCACCGATCTGGATCTGCGCCTGCGCCGGGCGGGGATTTCCACCATCGTGCTCTTCGGCATCTCCACCGATATGTGCGTGTCGACCACCACGCGCGTCGGGTCCAATCTCGGCTACCGGGTCATTCTGGTCGAGGATGCCTGCGACTGCTTCGACCTGCCAAACCCGCAAGGCGGCGTCATCCCCGCCCGCACGGTTCACGACATCCACGTCGCCACGCTGCGCTATGAATTCGCGACCGTGGCAACGACGGCCGAGGTGCTGGCGGCGCTGGGTTAGCGCTCGCTGCGGCGATAGGCATAGTCGAGCCCGCCGACGCGGAACCAGCGATAGCCATAGGGCTCCAGCGTGATGACGTGGCGACCCTCCGCGTTCGCTTCGCTGTGGTCATCGGAGAGCACGTTGACCAGCCGGTCGGGCTCGCCGGCCGGCGGCTCCAGCCGGAACTCCACGACCTGGCCTTCCGCGTGAAAATTATGCAGGAACAGCACGGTGTTGTTCCGCCACGTGTAGCGCAGCGCCAGCACGGATTTGTGGCCGACATCCATGATCTCGACGTCGCCCCAGCCGATCTCCTGCGTCTCCTGACGCATACGGATCATGCGTTCCATCCAGTTCAGCAGCGAGCCCGGGTCGCGGCACTGCTCGGCGACATTGACCTGCTCGAAGCCATAGGCGCCCGCGTCGATCGCCGGCAGGAAGGTCTTGGGGTTGGGGCTGAAGCCGCCCTGCGGTTCGTTGGACCACTGCATGGGCGTGCGCGCGCATTGCCGCTCCGGCAGAGCGAGGTCATCGCCCATGCCGATCTCGTCGCCATAGCGCAGCACCGGCGTGCCCGGCAGGCTCAGCAGAAGGCTGTACGCAAGTTCGAGCCGTCGCCGGTCACCCTGCAGCATGGGCGCGAGGCGGCGGCGTATGCCCCGGTCATAAAGCTGCATCGAGGCGTCCGGGCCGAAGGCGTCGAACACCGTCTGGCGCTGCTCCGGCGCCAGGCGGCCGAGATCGAGCTCGTCATGATTGCGCAGGAACAGGCCCCATTGCGCCGTCGCATAATCCGGCCGCGTCGCTTTCAGCGCCTTGGCCAGCGGGCGCGTATCGGACGAGGCCAGCGCATAGAACAGCGACTGGTTGACCTGGAAATTGAACATCATGTGCATCCGGTCGCCATCGGCGCCGAAATACTTCATGTCGTCCTCGGGAAGGATGTTGGCCTCCGCGAGGATGATGGCGTCGCCGCGCCGCCATTGCAGGAACTCACGGAAGGTCCGCAGCATGTCGAAATGCTCGGTGGGTGGCCCGACTATGTCCGCGCCCTTCTCGGCAATGACGAAGGGCACCGCGTCCATGCGGAAGCCGGAAACGCCGAGCTGCAGCCAGAAGCCCATGATGCGCAGGATCTCCGCCTGCACATCGGGATTGGCCGTGTTGAGGTCCGGCTGGAAGTCGTAAAAGCGGTGGAAATAGTAGGCGCCGGCCTTCTTGTCATAGGTCCAGGTGGTCTTCTGGACGCCGGGAAACACCATGCCTTCATTGGCGTTCTTCGGCTTCTTCTTCGACCAGACATACCAGTCGCGATAGGGCGAATTGGGGTCCGAGCGGGCCGACTGGAACCACGGATGCTGGTTCGAGGTGTGATTGACCACGAGGTCGATCAGCACCCGCATGCCCCGCTGATGCGCGGCGTGGGTGAATTCCACAAAGTCGCCCAACGTGCCGTAGCGCGGATCGACGCTGTAATAGTCCGCGACGTCATAACCATCATCGCGACCGGGTGAGGTCTGGAACGGCATTAGCCAGACAGCGGTGACGCCGAGGCCGTGGAGATAATCCAGCCGGCGCATGAGGCCGCGAAAATCGCCGACCCCGTCACCGTTCGCATCCATGAAGCTCTCGACGGAGAGGCAATAGACGATGGCGTTCTTGTACCAGAGGTCGGTGATCACGCAGCGCTTCTCCGCGGGGGACGAGAGCGCAACGCCCTGGCCGGGCGCCCGTTCCACCGCGATAGCGGGGGTCGACACGTCCGCCGCTCAAATGCCCATGCGGGTCTCTACGTTGGAGTGCGCTGTGCCACTCACCCCGCCGACGGCTGCGGGCATTCAGTTTTTCGGCTAGGCGCTCTCAAGGAAGGAGATGTCGCCGACGCTGCGGAATTTCAGCCCTTCCGCCGTCATGTCCAGTACTTCGATGGGCATCCAGCGGCCGCTTTCCAGCACCAGAGTGGCACGCCGTGCTCCGCGCGCTTCCACCATCTGGGTCAGTTCGGCCCGAACATCGCCCGTCGCGACAAGGCGCTCTTCACGACGTTCCACGTCAAAACGGTAGATGGCGGTCGACGAACCGGACGTGCTCGTGCGCAGCCACCCGCGCCCTGTGAACGATCGTGTCATTTCACCATCCTGACCCGTTGGCGCCGACCGGTCCCCGGGACCAGCTTCCTGCGCCCATTCGCAGGGTCACGGGCGGCAAGGTACCGCCCGTTCGTACTACTACGTATGAAAGAGCGGATGGATCGCAGGGACGCCGATTTTATTTGCCGGCTTGCCGCCGCCGGAGTTCCGACTGGTGCGAATAGAAAAGGGGCCGATGTCGCGCATCAGCCCCTTCTCGTTTCTCATCCGCCGGCTCGATCCGTCAGCGCCTTCAAGCCCGTAGCGGCGTTGCTGTCGCCGCGTAGTGGGCGCCGGTCAGGCTACCCCTGGGGTTGTCGTCCTTCAGGACGAAGAAGGACGACACGAACCAGATGACCGCCAGCGCGGCGATCGCACCGAGCACCAGACGCAGCAGCGTCTGGCCGCGCATCAGTACCGTCTCCCGCTCGCCCAGAGGCAACCGGCGACGAAACCGGCGGCGGCGGCGAGCATCATGCCGGGGACCGGATCGACATAAGAGGCGACGGCCTCGTTGCTGCTGCGATAGGCGTTCTTGCCGCGCTCGCCGAGGTCGCTGGCATAGCTCTGCGCGGTGTCAACGGCGGCCTGCACCTTGCTCGTGGTGGAGTCCGCCTCGCTGGCGCCCGGCATCGTGTCGGCCTTGGAGGGAAGATCGTCGTTCATGGCCATGGGTCTCTCCTGTGTGTCCAGGAGGGAACGCGCGCCATCCGGCGCGGTTCCGGTCCCCCGAACGTGCCCGTCAGCGGGTACGACGCGCGCGGGCACCCGCGTTCCCGCTCATGGCACCTTCCGCATCGCCGGAGGGCGAGCCCTCGCCCCGCCGCGACGGCGGCACTTCCAGCGTGCGGCGGATGCTGGCGATCTCGCTCACCGGCTCGACCTCGCCTCCGGTGATCCCGACATTGGGCTCGGCGTCAGCCGGGTTGGCGCGCGGGGCGAGCGGGCGGTCTGGTTCATCGGGGTAGTCAACAGCGCCCGGCGGCAGCGGCATGGGGGGCGCCTCGGCGGCGTCGGAGGAGCGGAAGCTCCCGCTCGAGATTGTGTCATCCCGCATCCCGGCCTGCTCCTGCTGGGCGCCCACGCTGTCGACTTCCCTCTCGGCGCGGAGCCAGTGCTCATGCTCGCGGCCGACCGGGTAGCCTTCGCTCTCCCAGAGGCGATAGGCGTGGTCGCGGATGCGTTGCTCACGCTCATTCATGGTGTCCTCCCGTGTTGGTGTTGGTGCGATCCCAACGCCGGGAAATGGCGGACGTTCCGGGCCGACCGCCCACGGCGGAACGCGGCGGGGAACGCGACGTTGATGGGAGCGGCAGCCAGGCTGCGCCCGCCGGACGGGACCGGCGGCACGGAGAGTGCTCCATGCCCAGCAAGACGGAACTGCGCCGGCTCGCCCGTCGCTTCGACCTCACCATCGTCGGTTGCTCCGCTCTCACCATCCGCCGTCGCAAGGCCGGGCGCGGCTTCAGCTACACCGCTGCCGACGGGCAACCCATCCGGGACCCGCAGACGCTGCAGCGGCTGAAAAGCCTCGCGGTGCCCCCGGCCTATCGCCATGTGATGTTCGCCGCCGATCCGCGCGCGCATCTCCAGGCGGTCGGCGAGGACACGGCCGGCCGGCTGCAATACCGCTATCATCCCGACTGGACGCGGGTGCGCGAAGCGGTGAAGGCGCAGAAGCTCGCCGACCTCGCCGAATCCCTTCCCGCCATCACCCGCGCGGTGCAGCGGGCGTTAAAGCGGCCCGAACCCGACCGACGTTTCGCCCTGGCGGCGGCGGTGCAACTCGTGGCGCTCACCGCCATCCGCGCGGGATCGGACGCCTATGCACAGGAGCATGGGACGCGGGGAGCGACGACGCTGCTCAAGAGCCATGCGCGGATCGAGGAGGACCGCATCACCCTGCGCTTCAAAGGCAAGGGAGGTAAGATGATCGCGAAAGAGACCCGCCACCCGGCCCTCGTCGAGGCGCTGCGGCGGATGTGCGACCTACCCGGGCGACGGCTATTCAAATACCGCGATGCCAAGGGTGCCATCCACACCATCCGCGCCTCGGATGTGAACGCCTTTCTCAAGGGGATCGGGCGCAGCGGCATCTCGCTCAAGGATTTCCGCACGCTCGCCGCCTCCATGGGCGTGCTGGACCGGCTGGCGCGTGAAACACCAGAGACCAGTGCCGCCAAGCGCCGCAAGCAGATCAACGCCGCCGTGGCGCCGCTGGCGGAAGAACTCGCCAACACGCTCACCGTTTGCCGCACCAGCTATGTGCATGACACGGTGATCGCCGCCTTCGAGGCGGGCAAGCTCACCACAACGGCCCTGCGCGCCCGCTCGGCCACCGCGAAAGCGGCGCTGCTCGCGGAACTCTTGGGCAGCGGCGCGCGCAAGCGGATCAAGGCGGCGACGGTCGAGGCAAGCACCGTGCGGCGGGAGCGGCCGGTGCTGGGCGGCGCCCTGCCAGCGGCGTGACGCTCAGGGCCGGATGCGGCCGACCTCGCGCAGCGCCGTGCCCTCGCGGCGCAGCACCACGCCTTCGCCGGAGGCGGGCACGACGCCGGTCAGCGCCGTGATGTTGACCTGGTGGCTCACCACAACCAGCGCGCCCGGCCCGTTCCACGCCAAGAGCCGGCGGCGGGCGGCGGCGGTCTGCTCGGGTTCGTCCGCACGGTCCTGGAAGAAGGAATCGAAGGCGGGCGCCGCCGTCACCCGGCCGGGAAAGGCCAGTTCCGCCGTCTCCGTCGCCCGGCACCAGCGGGATGATATTACCTCACCAACGGTCACGCCCTCGCGACGGAAGACGGCGCCGATGCGGGCCGCCTGCGATCGGCCAGCGGCGTCGAGGTTGCGCTGGGTCGCGCAATCGCCGAGCCGGAAATTCGGCGGATCGCCCACGCCCGGCGCGATGGCGTGGCGGAACAGCACGATGCCGCCTTCCCGCAGCGCCTGCCACGCCGCCGCTTCATCCGCCCGGGCCGGGGCAAGGAACAGAGCGAAACATCCGAGAAGGCCGATGAACAGACGACGCCGCATGGTCACTCCGGGGTTTCCAGAAGGATCGATGCCGTCTTTACGTAACGTCGCAGCCAGGCGATCACCCGCGATGACGGGCCAGTCCCGGCGGGCCGCACCGCCGGGCCGACAGACCGCACCATCGCGTCAGGTGCCGGCGGAGATACCGCATCCCCGTCAGCACCTTTGCGATGGGTCGCGCCTCAGGCCGGGGCCTTCTTCGGCGCCGCCTTCTTGGCCGCGGGCGGTTTGGGAGTGGCTTTGGCCGGGGCCGGCGCGGCCGGGGCGGCCGTCTTGGCGGGAGAGGCCGCGACCTTGGGCGCCGGAGCGGCGGCAGGCGCGGAAGCCTTGGGCTCGGACGCCTTGGGGGCGGACACCTTGGGCGCTGCCTTGGCCGGCTTCGGCGCAGGCTCGGCCGCCGGCTTAGCGGCTGATTTTACAGCGGTTTTGGCGCTGGGCTTGGCGGCGCCGTTGGCCGCTTTGGCCGCCGGCTTTGCCGCCTTGGCGGCGGGAGCCACCTTCTGGCTGTCCTCAATGGCGATCATTTCGCTGGCGACGAACCAGTGATGCTCGGACCGCCCATGCGGTCGCCCCTCTTCCTCCCACAAGCGGTGCGCCCTCTCGCGGATGCGGTGTTCACGCTCGTCCATCATGTCCTCCCATGCGGTGATCCAACAACGTCACTCCCCATGTCACGTTCCCCGGAGAGCGCGACGGGAAAAACCCTGCGCGCCTCAAGCCGTTGACCCGCAACAAGCGGCAAGCAAGCCGCTTTCGGGGCGGCGGTGGGCGCGGCGTCTGACGCGGTACGAGAGGACGCCACGTCGTCTTCGACGTACCTTCGCCTAAAGGTGAATGAATCGGCGCGGGGCGTCGAGAGTGCGAAGGGCCGCAGTTGATTTTCTGATGCTTAGGCCGCCGGAATAGGCGAGGGCGATGCCGCACGCGGCCCGCGAGGTGGTCGGATGACGTCACCGGAGGCGTGGCGTGTCAGGCCGATGAGGTGGACGATCAGGCCGATGTGTCCAGCGATTCCGCCGATAAATGGCCGATGAGGGTAAACCGTCCAGCCACGGCCTCGTCGCCCTCGTCCCGCCCCTAAAAAAACCGGCGCCCGAGGGCGCCGGCTGAGATGGGTCCGGGGATTGTCCGCCTGGTCGCTCAGGCGGCCTTCAGCGCCTTGCTGTTGGCGACCTGATCGGCGAGCTTGGAGAGCAGCGCGTCGGTCTTCGACTCTTCCTGCAGCGTGGCATCGAGCAGGGTCACGGCGTCCTTGTGGCCGAGCACCTGCGCCCAGCGCTTCAGCGTGCCGTAGCGGCTGATCTCATAGTGCTCCACCGCCTGGGCGGCGGCGGCGAGGCCCGCGTCCAGAGCCGGCTGGCCCTTGAACTCGTCCATGATCTCCTCGCCCTCTTCGAGAATGCCCTCGATCGCGGCGCAGGTCTTGCCCTGCGGGCGCTTGCCGATCAGCTCGAAGACCTGCTGCAGGCGCTCGATCTGGCCTTCGGTCTCGTCGCGGTGCTGCTCGAAAGCCTTCTTGACCTCCGGCGACTGGGCCGCGCGGGCCATCTTCGGCAGCGCCTTCAGGATCTTGCGCTCGGCGTAATAGATGTCCTTGAGCGTCTCGTGGAACAGGGTGTCCAGCGTCTTGTCCGCCATGTCGTCTCTCCGCTTATCTGTTGGCCCCTCAAGCGAGCAGACAACGGGCGGCGCGGAGCTTCGTTCCGCCGGAAAACCGCTTGCAAACCCTTAGGTATCAGGGCCCCGCCAGCCGCGTCGCGCCCGCCAGAACACCGTGCTGTCGGCATAGCCGAGCGCCTCGGCCACACGGGCGAGGCTGGAGCCGCCTTCCACCAGCTGCTCGGCGACGGAGCGGCGCTGCTCGCGCACCAGATCGCGCAGGCTCACCCCCTCCTCCGAAAGACGCCGCTGAAGGGTGCGGGGCGACAGGCCGAGTTCGGCGGCGATGGAGGTCAGCGTCAGCGGCTTGTGGCCGAGATAGATGCCGATGACCCCGCGCACCTGATCGGCCAGCCCCGCCGCGCGCTGCGCCTTGCCGCCGAGATCGGCGGCGTGCCGCTCCAATATGTCGATGAGGTCGCGGTCCTCGGCGCGGTAGAGCCGGTCGGCATCGGCCTTGGTCATCAGGATGCGGTTGGCCGACTGGCCGAACAGGATCGGGCAGCGCAGGAGCCGTTGCAGCGGAGCGGGATCGCGCGGGGCGCCGTGCTCGAGATGCACCTCGAGCGGATTCCAGCCGGCGGAAAAGCAGCTGCGCACCATCTGGCAGGTCGCCGCCACCGAGAACTCGCTGTCCTGCCGGCGCGGCCACAGGCGCGGGTCTTCCAGCCGGTAGCTCCAGACCAGCCGGTCGCCCTCCTCCATCAGGCCGATGGCGGTCGCCCCCTGCACCACCGCGACATGCTTGGCCATGCGCGCGAGTGCGGCGCGGATGGTGCCGGAGAGCGAGAACAGCATGCCGATGGGGCCGAGATCGGCGGGCCGGAAGGAGGCGCCGAGCCGCGCGCCGAAACAGGAATCGCCGGTATGCACCGCCGCGTCCTCGAACACGGCGAGATAGCGCGCCATGGGGATAAGGGCGTAGGAATCCTCAAGCTGCGAGCGCAACAGCCCATGGCCGGCGAGGATCATGTCCGCCTTGCCGGTCTGCCGGTCGAGCGGGCCCATCAGACTGAGCAGCACGGAGGCCCGAATTGAAGCGATTTCAGGCACGCGCACGGTCAAATTCGGTGCATTTGCCATTGCGGGCGGCTCCCGCGCCATCGCTGGCGCAAACTATCGAATTCTCGGCATATCCAGCAATTTCAGGACCACCCGGCTCCCTCGATATTCCCAGGAGGAAATAAATGCCTCAACCAGAGGGGGTCCCCATGTCCTTGAACGATGCAGTGCCACATGCCGTCAGCGGCGGCGCGTTGCCGCTTGCGACCGACGCCCTTTTGACAGACGCCCTCGCCCCTAAGGCGCTGGCGAAGAATTCCGTCGGCCTCGCCCATATCGTGTTCTTCGTGGTGGCGGCCGCCGCGCCGCTGACCGCCGTGGTCGGCGCCTCGCCGGCCGCCTTCGCCTTCGGTAACGGGCCGGGCGTACCCGGCGCCTTCGTGCTGGCGGGGCTGCTCTACCTTGTCTTCTCGGTCGGCTTCACCGCCATGAGCCGCCATGTCGGCGGCGCCGGCGCCTTCTACACCTATATCGCGCAGGGCATCGGCAAGCCGGCCGGGGTCGGCGGGGCGATGATGGCGCTGGTCACCTACAGCGCGGTGCAGATCGCGGTCTATGCGCTGTTCGGCGTGTTCGTCGCCGGGGCGCTGGCGCCCTTCGGCATCGAGCTGCCCTGGTGGGTCTGGGCCTATGTGGCGCTGATCGCGGTGATGGCCTGCGGCCAGCGCAACATCGCCTTTTCCGGCGTCCTTCTCGGCGTGTGCATGCTGGCGGAGATCGCCATCCTGCTCCTGCTCGACATCGGCATCGTGCTGAAGGGCGGCGGGCCGGAGGGCTTCACCTTCTCCGCCTTCGCGCCGTCCACCGTCTTCGCGCCGGGGCTGGGCGTGGCGCTGGTCTTCGTCATCGGCTCCTTCATCGGCTTCGAGGCCACCGCCATCTTCGGCGAGGAGGCGGAAACGCCGGAGAAGACCATTCCCCGCGCCACCTATGTCGCGGTGCTGCTCATCACCCTGTTCTACGCCTTCTCCACCTGGGCGGCCGTGCAGTTCTACGGCCCCTCGCAGGTGCAGGCCGTCGCCGAGAAGGGGCTGGAGGCCTTCTACTTCACCGCCGCCGCCGAGGTGCTGGGCGGCTGGTCGGTGGAGGCGATGAACCTGCTGCTCATCACCTCGCTGTTCGCCTGCATCCTGTCCTTCCACAACACGCTCAACCGCTATTTCTTCGCGCTCGGCCGCGAGGGGCTGGCGCTGCGCGCGCTCGGCAAGGTGCATGAGGTGCATGGCTCGCCGCACATCGCCGGCTATGTGCAGAGCGCGGTGGCGGCGGTGATCCTCGCCCTTTTCATCGCGGCGGGCGCCGACCCCTACACCACCGTGTTCTCCTTCATGTCGGCGCTGGCCGTGCTCGGCATCCTCGCCGTGCAGGTGCTGGTGTCGCTGGCGGTGATCCGCTTCTTCCGGGTCACCCCCACCCGTCACGGCGTGGGAACGACGCTCATCGCCCCCGTTCTCGGCCTCATCGGGCTCGCCGGCGCGCTGGTGCTGGTGACGGTGAACCTGTCGCTGCTGACCGGCAGCGAGAGCCCGCTGGTGATGGCCTTCCCTTATGGGCTGGCCGTGGTGTTCCTGCTCGGGGCGGGCTTTGCGCTCTATCTGCGCCAGCGCCGGCCGGAGCTTTATGCCAGCCTCGGGGAGGTGTTCGCGTGAGCACGCTCAGCCTCTCCCCCCATACGCACGCTGCCGCGCCGGCGCCGGGCCTCGCCCGCGATCTCGCCCGCGCTGCCCTCGCCGGAGCGATGGTCGCCCTGCTGATGGTCGCCAGCATCCAGAGCCACGCGCTGTGCGACCTGTTCTGCCTCCATGAGGTGCTGGGCGCGCCGATGGACACGGTGCTCTGCACCGCCGCCGCGCAGCCCTGAACCCGTGACCCGGCGGGCATCGCGCCCGCCTCACCCCATCCCGGCGGCGGGGCTCTCGCCCCGCCTGTTTCCTCATCCGTTCGGGAGGTCCACCATGGACGCCAAAGTCGACATCACTCACCCGCTGGACCCGCTGAGCACCGCTGAGATCGAACAGGCGGTTGCCATCCTCACCGCCGCCAAGGGACTCGGGGCCTATCACCGCTTCCCGATCATCCGGCTGGAAGAACCCGCCAAGGCCGAGCTGGCCGCCTGGCGCGCGGGCGGCGCCCTGCCCCGTCTCGCCTTCCTGCTGGTGCTGGAAGTGACGACCGGCACGGCGAGCGAGGCCATCGTCGATCTCGCCACCGCGCATGTGGTGTCCTTCACCACGCTGCCGAACGACCAGCCGCCCTATGGCCAGCCGCCGATCATGATCGAGGAGTTCATCCGCGCCGAGGAGATCGTGAAGGCCGATGCCGGCTGGCGCGCCGCGGTGGCCAAGCGCGGCATCACCGAGGATGACATCCCGCTGGTGCAGATCGACCCCTTCTCCTCCGGCTATTTCGGCCGCGATTTCGAGAAGGGCCGGCGCATCGTGCGCGCGGTCTCCTATTGGCGCGAGGACATACGCGACAATGGCTACGCCCACCCGATCGAGGGCGTGGTGGCGGTGGTCGATCTCATCGCCAACAAGGTGGTCGACCTCGTGGACGAGGAAAAGATCGTCCCGGTGCCGAAGAAGAAGCGCAATTACGGCCGCGAGGCCTTTCCCGATGTCCGCACCGACATCAAGCCGCTCGACATCGTGCAGCGGCAGGGGCCGAGCTTCACCGTCGATGGCTGGCGGGTGGAGTGGCAGAACTGGAGCTTCCGCGTCGGCTTCACCCCGCGCGAGGGGCTGGTGCTGCACGAGCTGGGCATCAAGGACGGCGGGCGGGTGCGCCCGGTGATCTTCCGCGCCAGCGTGACCGAGATGGTCGTGCCCTATGCCGACCCAACCGCCAACCACTATTGGAAAAGCGCCTTCGACGCCGGCGAATACGGCCTAGGCCGCCTCGCCAACCAGCTCGAACTCGGCTGCGACTGCTTGGGCCACATCCATTATTTCGACGTGCCGGCCGCCGACGATCTCGGCCAGCCCTTCCTCATGAAGAACGCCATCTGCATGCATGAGGAGGACTATGGCACGCTGTGGAAGCACTATGAATTCCGCAACGGCATCTATGAGACACGGCGCTCGCGGCGGCTGGTCATCTCGTTCTTCGCGACCGTCGGCAATTATGATTATGGCTTCTACTGGTATCTCTACCAGGACGGCACGATCCAGCTTGAGGCCAAGCTCACCGGCATCATCCAGACCGCGGCGGTGACGCCGGGCGAGGTCTATCCGTGGGGCGGCATGGTGGATGAAGGGCTGGGCGGGCCGACGCATCAGCACTTCTTCAACGCCCGCCTGCACATGGACATTGACGGCGGCGGCAACACCGTGACCGAGCACGAATTCGCCCCGCGCCCCTGGGGCGAGGACAACCCCTATGGCAACGTCTTCGACACGAAGAGCCGCACCCTGAAGCGCGAGCTCGACAGCCCGGCGGTGGCCAATGGCGAGACCGGCCGCTACTGGAAGGTGGCGAACCCGTCAGCGGTCAACAGCGTCGGCAAGGCTCCCGGCTACAAGCTGGTGGTGACGCCCACGCCGGTGATGCTGGCGCAGGAGGGCTCGACCGTCGCCCGGCGCGGCGGCTTCGCCAAGAAGCACATCTGGGTCACCGCCTTCGACAAGGCGGAGAAGTACGCGTCCGGCGACTACCCGAATGTGAATGCGGGCGGGGGCGGCCTGCCGGCCTATGTGGCGCAGAACCGGCCGATCGAGAATGCCGATGTCGTGGTCTGGCACAGCTTCGGCCACACCCATGTGTGCAAGCCCGAGGACTTCCCGATCATGCCGGTGGAATATGCCGGCTTCCTGCTGAAGCCCAACGGCTTCTTCGCCGGCAACATCGCCATGAACCTGCCGCCGGAGAAGAACGCCCATTCGCGCGACAACCGCGAGGCGGGTGAGGAAGGGGAAAAGAACGGCGGCGGCTCCTGCTGCCATTGAGGCGGGGGCGCGGGGCCGTCATGGCCGGGCGTGCCCGGCCATCAGCGACGCGCTTTCGCGCGTCCTAACGACGTGGCGGCAGGGCCGTCAGGGCCTCAGGCCTCATCGACCGGGCGCGGGCGGCGGTCGGCGCCGATGGCGACGAAGGTGAAGCTGGCCTCTGTCACCTTGTTCAGCGTCTCGCCCTCGCGCGGGCGGCGCCAGGCTTCGATGCGGATGCGCAGCGAGGTGCGCCCTACCGACAGGACGTCGCCATAGAAGCTCACCTCATCGCCGACCAGAACCGGGCTGAGGAAGCTCATCGCCTCCACCGCCACGGTGGCGACGCGACCCTTGGCCCGGCGCGTGGCGACGTTGCCGGCGGCGAGATCCATATGCGCCATCAGCCAGCCGCCGAAGATGTCGCCGGCCGGGTTGGTGTCGGCCGGCATGGCGATGGTGCGGATGACCGGGGAATGGGGCGGTGGCTCGGTGGCGGCGGTCATGGTCGGGTCCAGCTTGGAGGCATCGGCGCGGGCGCGCGGGGCATCCCTTGATACCGTGCCGCCGCCATCGTCGCGATGCGCACTTCGGCGAAGAGATGGCCGCTCCGGGATGACGGCGCGCGCAAGACGGCGCGCGTGTAAACCCTTCACACACCCCTTCGCACGGTGGCGTAAAAGCTCTCCGCCATCTCGCTGTCGTTCAGGGTGAAGCGATGGTCGACCGGGGGCTGGGCGCGCTGCTCGCAGTCGAGGCGCGGGCAGATGCGGCAGCCGACGCCGATCGGCACGGTCTGCGAGGGGTCGGCGAGGTTCATGCCGTCGGAATAGACCATCTGGTGGGCGTGGCTGATGTGGCAGCCAAGGCCAATGGCGAGGTGGCGGCGCGGCGCGTTGTGGCGGTAGCCGCCCTTGGTGATCGACTTGGCGATGCAGAAATAGCGCTGGCCCTCCGGCATCTGGCTGAGCTGCACATTGATGCGCTCGGGATGCAGGAAGGCGGCGTAGACATTCCAGCGCGGGCAGGCGCCGGAATGGCGGGAAATATGGATTCCCGACAGCGAGAAGCGTTTTGAGATGTTGCCGGCGATGTCGGTGCGCACGAGATGCAGCGGGATGCCGCTCAGGCCCGGCCGCTGCAGCGTCGTCATGCGGTGGCACACCTGCTCGAAGGAGGTGCGGAAGCGCCGCTCGATACGCTCGATGTCGTAGCGCGTCT
The DNA here is from genome assembly GCF_029760895.1 of Ancylobacter sp. WKF20. Taxonomy (NCBI): domain Bacteria; kingdom Pseudomonadati; phylum Pseudomonadota; class Alphaproteobacteria; order Hyphomicrobiales; family Xanthobacteraceae; genus Ancylobacter; species Ancylobacter sp. WKF20. Next base: position 240,507 of record NZ_CP121679.1, on the reverse strand, counting down.
CCGTGCAGGCGCGCAGGAACGGCTCATAGGGCATGATGAGCGCGGCGGCGAAGTAGCTCGCCAGCGCGTTGCGGGTGAGGATCGGCGCGTCGGCGGCGAGGTTGCCGCTCTCAATCAGCTGGTCGATCTCGCGCGAGGCGGCCAGCAGGCCGAGCTGGTGCGCCACCGCGAACAGCGCCGATTCCGGCGGCAGCACCTCGGCGGTGATCAGCTCGCGCGTATTGGCATCGTGCCGGCGGGCGATGCCGGCGGGCAGCGAGGCGGAGCGCCAGTTCAGCCCGAACACGTTGAACAGATAGGTCTTCAGCCCGTATTCGAAGGAATCCGCCGCGAAGTCGATGTCGTGGCGCACCCGCTCGGCCGCCGCCTCCAGCGTCGGGAAATAGTTGGCGTGCTCCTGGATGAAGTCGGACACCGCGTCGGTGGCCGGGTGATAGCCGATCTCGTCCTCGTCCGGCACGCCGGTGGCGCCGGTGCGGCGGGCCTCGCGCAGGGTCTTGAACTGGTCGTAGAGCCGCACCACGGCGCGCCCCACCGCCGGGTTTGAACTGGCGAGGTCTCGGATGTCCTGATTGGTCAGGCCCGCATCGGTGAACAGATCGTCGCTGAACAGCTCCATCAGATCGCCGACGAGACGGGATTCGTCGCTCTCCACCAGCTCGCCCGGCTCGATGCCGAAATAGCCGGCGAGCTTCATCAAGAGCGGCACGGTGATGCGCCGGCGGTTGTGCTCGATCAGGTTGAGATAGCTCGCGGAAATGCCGAGCGCGCTGGCGAGGTCCGCCTGCGAGATGCGCTTGGTCCGGCGTAGCCGCTGCACCCGGCTGCCGATGCGCGGTTCGGTGGCGAGCATGGTCCCGTTCCTTTGCTCGGTTTACAAAACTGGCCTGTAAACTTTACAAGCCTTATCAGCTTAACACACTCATATTGCTATATTTATTGCCCCTCCATGTCGAGTGTGAAAGATTTACATCACACCCAGACGGGAGGAATTGACATGCAACGGCACCAGCACAACAGCGACGAGGAATTCGTCACCATCGTCGGTGGCACCGCCGAGGAGATCAGCCGGACGTTCCGCGAGCAGGGACTGGCCGAACAGGATTACAGCATCGTCCACCGCATTGGCCGCCACCGCCTCGCGCTGGCGCCCGGCCAGGATCCGGTGTCGCTGTTCGACGGCCGCGCCTTGGTGGCCGCGACCTATACCCGCCGGGCCCGCTAGTTCCGCCATGGCTGCCCGGCCGCGTTTCCGCCCGATCCGCTTTGATGACGCGCCAAGCGGTCGCCCCGGCGGAACCCCGGGCGCGGGGGTTTTCCCCTCCACAACCCCCGCGCCCGCCTCGCCCCTTTCCTCACCTTCAACAGCAGGCCATTCCCATGCTGGACACTCGCCGCGACACCCCGAGCAACCCCTTCCCCGCGCCGCACTGGGCGCCGGAACGCTGGAACGGCATCCGCCGCAGCTACGGGCCCGCTGACGTCAACCGTCTCTCCGGCTCGCTGCGCCTCGAGCACACCCTCGCCCAGCACGGCGCCCGCCGCCTGTGGGAGCTGCTGCAGAGCCAGGATTTCGTGCCGACGCTCGGCACCTATACCGGCGCGCAGGCGATCCAGCAGGTGAAGGCCGGGCTGGAGGCGATCTATCTCTCCGGCTGGCAGGTCGCCGCCGACGCCAATTCCTCCGGCGACATGTACCCGGACCAGAGCCTCTACCCGGTCGACAGTGTCCCCGCCGTGGTCCGCCGCCTCAACAAGGCGCTGGCCCGCGCCGACCAGATCCAGACCATGGAGCGCGCCGACGGCATTGACGGGCCGCAGCATGACTATTTCGTGCCGATCATCGCCGATGCCGAGGCCGGCTTCGGTGGCCCGCTCAACGCTTATGAGCTGACCAAGGCGTTGATCGAGGCCGGCGCGGCTGCCGTGCATTTCGAGGACCAGCTGGCCTCGGAGAAGAAGTGCGGCCATCTCGGCGGCAAGGTGCTGGTGCCTACCCGCCAGTTCATCCGCACGCTAAACGCCGCGCGCCTCGCCGCCGACGTGCTGGGCGTGCCGACCGTGCTGATGGCGCGCACCGACGCCGAATCCGCCCGCCTCATCACCTCCGACATTGACGAGACGGACCGGCCCTTCATCACCGGCGAGCGCACGCCCGAAGGCTTCTACCGCTACAAGGGCGGCTTCGAGGCCGGCATCGCCCGCGCCATCGCCTACGCGCCCTATGCCGACCTGCTGTGGTGCGAGACCTCGACGCCGAGCCTTGAGGATGCCCGCCGCTTCGCCGACGGCGTGCACAAGGTCCATCCGGGCAAGATGCTCGCCTATAATTGCTCGCCCTCCTTCAACTGGGCCAAGCACATGGACAAGGCGCAGATGAAGGCGTTCCAGCGCGAGCTGGGGGCGATGGGCTACCGCTACCAGTTCATCACGCTGGCCGGCTTCCACAACCAGTGCTTCACCACCTTCGAGCTGGCGCGACGCTACCGGCAGGACGGCATGGCCGCCTATTCGCAGCTGCAGGAAGCCGAGTTCGCGGCGGAGAAGGACGGCTTCACCGCCACGCGCCATCAGCGCGAGGTCGGCACCTCCTACTTCGACGCCATTGCCACCGTGCTCAGCGAGGGCCTGAGCTCGACTACGGCGATGAAGGAATCCACCGAGACCGCGCAGTTCTGAGCCGGTCCGCCCCGCCTCGCGCAAGGCTGACATGCGACAGGCGCCCCCAACGGCATCTTGCCGGGGGCGCCTCTCCGACTATGTGCGATATTGCACCGCACCCTAACTCGCCGCATAGCACAATCCGGCCGACGTCAGTTCTCGGCGTCGGTCCCAACTCGGAACGGGAGGGAACCGTCCATGAGCTACTCCGACGTCGCCAACCTGAAAGTGGACAGCGCGCTGGTCGATTTCATCGAGCGCGAAGCGATCCCCGGCACCGGGGTAGACGCCGCCGCCTTCTGGAAAGGCTTCGCCGCGCTTGTGGCCGAATTCGCCCCGCGCAACGCCGCCTTGCTCGCCAAGCGCGACGAACTGCAGAAGCAGATCGACGCCTGGCACCTCGCGCACAAGAACAAGCCGGTCGATCCCGCCGCCTATGAGGTGTTCCTCGCCGAGATCGGCTATCTGCTGCCGGAGCCCGAGCCGTTCGAGGTCGCGACCGTGCGCGTCGATGACGAGCTCGCCCGCATTCCCGGCCCGCAGCTTGTCGTGCCCGTCACCAATGCGCGCTATGCGCTCAATGCCGCCAATGCGCGCTGGGGCAGCCTCTATGACGCGCTCTACGGCACCGACGCGCTGCCCGAGGACAATGGCGCCAGCCGTTCCAATGGCTTCAACGCGGTGCGCGCCCAGCGCGTGATCGAGCGCGCCCGCGCCTTCCTCGACGAGAGCGTGCCGCTCGCCGGCGCCAGCCATGCCGACGTGACCGCCTACCGCGTCGCCGGCGCGGCGCTGGAGGCCGTGCTGGCCTCGGGTGCCGTCACCGGGCTGAAGGACGCCGCGCAATTCGCCGGTTATCGCGGCGAGGCGGGGGCGCCCTCCTCCGTGCTGCTGGTCAATCACGGCCTGCATATCGACATCGTCATCGACCGCGCCCACCGTATCGGCGCGAGCGACCCGGCCGGCATCGCCGACATCGTGATCGAGGCGGCGGTGACCACCATCGTCGATTGCGAGGACAGCGTCGCGGCGGTGGACGCCGAGGACAAGGTGCTGGTCTATCGCAACTGGCTCGGCCTCATGAAGGGCACGCTCAGCGCCGATGTCGCCAAGGGCAAGGAGATCATCGAGCGCCGCCTCGCGGGCGACCGCAGCTATGCCGCGCCCGATGGCGGCAGCCTCACCTTGCACGGCCGCAGCCTGATGCTGGTGCGCAATGTCGGCCAGCACATGATGACCGACGCGGTGCTCGATGCGGCCGGAAACGAGATCCCGGAATCGATCCTCGACGCGGCGGTGACGACGCTGATCGCGCTGCACGACCTCAAGGGCGAGAGCGCGGTGAAGAACAGCCGCACCGGCTCGGTCTATATCGTCAAGCCGAAGATGCACGGGCCGGAGGAGGTCGAACTCGCCGTCGACCTGTTCGCCCGCGTCGAACAGATGCTGGGCCTCGACTCCAACACGCTGAAGATCGGCATCATGGACGAGGAGCGCCGCACCAGCGTCAACCTCGCCGCCTCGATCCGCGCGGCCCGCGAGCGGGTGGTGTTCATCAATACCGGCTTCCTCGACCGCACCGGCGACGAGATCCACACCTCGATGCAGGTCGGGCCGATGGTGCGCAAGAACGAGATGCGCGCGCAGGCCTGGATCAAGGCCTATGAGGACAACAATGTCGATGCGGGCCTCGCCGCCCATCTCGACGGCCATGGCCAGATCGGCAAGGGCATGTGGGCGATGCCCGACCGCATGGCGGACATGCTCGCCCAGAAGGTCGCCCACCCGCTCGCCGGCGCCAACACCGCCTGGGTGCCCTCGCCCACCGCGGCGACGCTGCACGCGCTGCACTATCACAAGGTCGATGTGTTCGCCCGGCAGGACGAACTGCGCGCCCGCACCCCGGCCTCGCGCCGCGATATCCTGATCATCCCGGTGGTCGATCGCGGCAATTGGGAGCCGGCGGCGGTGCAGCAGGAGCTGGACAACAACATCCAGGGCATCCTCGGCTATGTCGTGCGCTGGATCGACCAGGGCGTCGGCTGCTCGAAGGTGCCGGACATTCACGATGTCGGGCTCATGGAAGACCGCGCGACGCTGCGCATCTCCTCCCAGCACGTCGCCAACTGGCTGCTGCACGGCGTCGTCACCGAGGAGCAGGTGGAGGAAACCTTCCGCCGCATGGCGCAGGTGGTCGACAAGCAGAATGCCGGCGATCCCCACTACACGCCGATGGCGCCGGCCTTTGACGGCTTCGCCTTCCGCGCCGCGCGCGACCTCGTCTTCGAGGGGCTGACGCAGCCCAATGGCTATACCGAGTTCATCCTGACCCAGCGCCGCCGGCAGGCCAAGCAGGCGCAGGCCGCCGCCGCCTGACAGCGCAAGGACAGGCGGGACACCGCGCAAGACCACCAATCGGGAAGGCCGCGCCAGGAAACCGGGGCGGCCTTTTCGTTGGCAGGTGCTAGGCACCGCTTCGCCACAATCGGGCACCGCCAGCGTCCACTACCGCACGCTGCGGGCGCAATTTCGGTCGCCGGATACCTTCCGCAAGGTCACATTCCCGGCGCAAAGCACGGGCCTGATTGAGGAAATTCCTCGGATGGCGGACCCTCCCCATGGCTTCCACGCTGCGTGCCGGCGTTGCCGGGCTCGATGTGACCATGCGCGTCACGCTCGGCGTTCTGGCGCTCGCCTCCGGCGTCTACACCTATCTCGGCGTGCGCGACCTGCTCGACGGCTCGCCGGTCATCACCGTCTTCGCCGCGCTGATCTATTCGACCGCCGTCTCGGTGGCGATCTACGCCTTCTGGACCATGCTGCTGACCTTCCTGCCGCATGTGCGGGATACGGCGAGCCGGGTCTGGCTCACCGGCGCCATGCTGCTCGGCTCGCTGATGATCGTCGCCATGTCGTCCTGGCTCAACGCGGCGGCGCTGGCCGGCTCGGCGGCCATCGAGCAGCATCTCGCCGTGACGCTGCAGGACTACACGCGCGATCTCGACGCGGCGCATAACCGCGCGCTCGGGGCGCAGAGCCTCACCCCGGACATCCAACTTGCCTCAACCCGCTTTGCCCGCCTTGCCGAAGCCGAGCGTTCCGGCGCGCTCACCGGCACGGGCGGCTCGGGCACGGTGGTGCAGCTGCTCACCCAGATGTCCAGCCAGCTCGACGATCTCGGCCGCCAGCTCACCGAGAGCGGCGAGCGCACCCGCCAGCTTTATGCCGAGGGCAGCGCGCAGATCGCCAAGATGCGCGAGATGGTCTCTGGCAGCGGCCCGATCAAGGAGCGCAGCGATGCCTTCGGCGCGGAAGCGCTGCGGCTCGTCGGCACCATCGCGGCGATGGAACAGAGCTCCATGGCGCCGGCGGTGAGGCGCGCGGCGGACGACATGGCGCGCGGCTTCATCGCCCCGGCGGCGGATGGGCGCAACGCCGACCTCGCCGGCCGGCAGAACGCCGTCGTCGGCAATGTCGAGCGGGCGGTGGCCGTGCAGGCGCGCGCGCTGTCGCAAGCGGCGGATGAGATCATCGGCTCGGGGCCGGTCGAGCCCGCACGCTTCCAGCCGCTTTCCACCGCGGAGGCGGTGCTGCGCTATGCCGGCGACTTCCTGCCGAGCTGGGCCGGCGCTATCTCCATCGACCTCCTGCCCGCCGTGCTGGTGCTGGCGCTCTGCGTCGTCCATGCCGCGCTGCGCCGCGAGGACGCGCCGGCCGATGCCGAGACCATGACCGCCGCCCAGCTCATCACCGCCATGCGGCTGCTGCGCGAGGTGAAGAACGAGGAAGGCGTCGCGGGGGACGAAACAGCGAAATCGGATCGCGAAACTGAGCTTGCAGAGACTGAAGCGGCACTCGTCCCCTCCACCGTGACACCCCTGCAACCCGGCCGTGGGGTGCGCAAGGAGTGAGCGCGCAAGGAATGGCCCCAGCCGACCCGGCGGCGGCACCGGCCCCGCTCTGGCGGCGCCTTCTCGGCGCGCGGCCGGACGAGACGGTGCTGCGCGCGGTGTTCCGCACGCTCATCGTGCTGAGCCTCGCGGTGATCGGATGGGATGCCTATGACCGCGCGGAGCAGGCCGCCAAGGCCCCGCCACCCGCTCTGCTGCCGGGCGAGCAGCCGGACGCGGCGCCCTTCCTGCCCTCGGCCCGCCCCGGCGTCGATCCGGCGCAGAAGGAACGCACCCGCCCGGCGCCGCAGGCCGACCTGCGCCAGGCGATGACGCTGGAGCTGGTGGCCGGCGGGCGGCTGGAGGCGCGCGGCACCATCACGCCCGGCACGGCGGAGCGCTTCGCCGCCGAGGTGGAAAAGCGCGGCGCCTATGTGACCACCGTGGTGCTGAACTCGCCCGGCGGCTCGGTAAGCGACGCGCTCGCCATGGGCCGGCTGATCCGCGAGAAGGGATTCGCCACGGAAGTGCCGGCGGACGCGCATTGCGCCTCCTCCTGCCCGCTGGTCTTCGCCGGCGGGGTGCGGCGGCTCGCCAAGGCGGGAGCATCGATCGGCGTGCATCAGGTCTTCGCCGTCTCAACCGGCGGCAACGCCGCCGATACCGGCATGGCGAGCGCCCAGCGCGTCTCCGCCGAATGCCAGCGCCATCTGGTGGCGATGGGCGTCGATCCGCGCGTGTGGATCCACGCCATGGAGACCCCGCCGGAGCGGCTGTTCTACTTCTCGCCGGCGGAACTCACCGACCTCAAGCTCGCCACCGGCGCGTGAGCGAACGCTTACGGATGGGCCAAATCCTGATGGACGCTCCCGACGCCGCGTAACATAGTGCCGGCAAGGCCCGTATTCTCTGGCGGCCGCCATCCCGGTGGCCTGTTGCGGCGCGTCCCATGAGCGTTTTCGTGCGTTTCCGTCTCCTGCCTGCTTTGCTCGTCCTCTCCCTGCTGACGGCGATGAGCCTGCCCGCGCGCGCCCAGACCGCCACGCCGGCACCCGCCCCCGCAACAACGCCGCTGCCGATCAGCCCGCAGCAATTCGACCAGCTCGTCGATGCCCTCTCCAAGGCGGTGGCGGAACGGCTGAAGGCGGAAGGGGCCGTACCCGGCACAGCCGCGAAACCCGCCGCCGCGAGCCCCGCCGCACCGGCGCACAATGCGGCACCCGCATCGGCGGCGCCCGCCCCATCGGCAGGCGGCACACCGGCTGGCACCCCGCCCATGGCCATGAACATGGAGATGGAGGAGCCGCTCAGCGAGGTGTTCATCGATGTGGTGGAGAAGGGCGACGCCGCGCTGCAGCAATTCCCCGCTCTGGTGGAGCACACCGCCCGCATCCCGATGATCCTCGGGCCGGAGCTGAATGGCGGGCGCGAGCCCGGCCGCTATTTGCTGCTGCTGCTGGCCTGCGTCGCCGCCGCGCTCGGCACCGAAGCGCTGCTGCGCCTCGCCTTGCGCCCGGCGCGCCGCTACCTCGGCGGCCGCATCGAGGGCACCGCGTCGATCTGGGCGCTCTCGGCGCTGATCGGGCTCGACATCCTCGTGCTCACCGGCATGTGGCTGGTCACCCACGGCTTCGTGGTGAGCCTGTTCGCCGGCACCGAGCCGCAGGCGCGCTTCGGCTACCTCGTGCTGACCAGCGTGTTCTACTGGCGGCTCTACCTGCTGGTCTTCCGCATCGCCCTGCGCCCGAATCTGCCGCAGGCGCGGCTCGCCGCCATCAGCGATGCCGAGGCGCTCAAGGTCTACCGCTGGACGGCGGTGGTCATCCTCACCGCCATCGTGCTCGCCGATATACGCCGCATCCTCGAAGGCATGCAGTCGCCGCCTCTGGTGATCGCCTGCGCCATGCTGGTGAACACGGCGCTGCTGACCAGCCTGCTGATCGCCACCGCCATCGCCATTCGCGAGCCCGTCGCCAAATGGCTGCACGGGCTGACCCAGACCGGCCAGCCCGGCCCGATGGTGTCGATCCTGTCGCGCTGGTGGCTGGCGCTCGCCATCCCGATCTTCCTCCTGCTCGGCATGGCCCGCGTCTATGGTGCGCTGACCTCGCTCGAGGGCATCCACCTCGCCATCCTGATGACGATGGACGTGCTGATCGGCCTCATCGCCATCGAATCCTTCATGGACAAGATCTGCCGGATGATGCGGGTGCAGACCGTAGCCAGCGAGGCCGAGGGCGAGCCGCCAGCCGAGGGCGAGCGCTCGGAGGCGCGCGAGCGGCTGGTCGAGGCGATCATGCGCTGCATCCGCATCGCCGTGCTGCTGGTGGCGACCTCGCTCACCGTGCGCATCTGGCTGGTCTATGGCATCGGCATGATGGACAACAGCCGCTACAACGCCTTTGCCAGCGCCGCCCTGCCGGGCGGGGGCATCCTGCTCGGCGCCTATTGCGCGTGGCAGGCGGTCGAGTATGTCACCAGCCTGCACGGCGGTAAGCGGCCATCCTCGGGCGGCTTCGAGGCGGAGGATAGCGCGGAAGCTCCGGCCTCGCGCATGAGCACGCTGATGCCGCTGCTGCGAGTGACGTTGACCCTCGTCATCATCATCCTCGCCGGCCTGACGCTGCTGAGCCAGATCGGCATCGACGTGACGCCGCTGATCGCCGGCGCCTCCATCATCGGCCTCGCCATCTCCTTCGGTAGCCAGACGCTGGTGAAGGACATCGTGTCGGGCGTGTTCTACCTGGTGGACGATGCCTTCCGCGTCGGCGAGTACATTGATTGCGGCCGGGCCAAGGGCACGGTGGAAGGCTTCACCCTGCGCTCGCTCAAGCTGCGCCACCAGAACGGCCAGATCTACACCGTCCCCTTCGGCCAGCTCGGGCAGGTGACGAATTTCAGCCGCGACTGGACGACGATGAAGTTCAACCTGCGCTTCACCCGCGACACCGATCTCGAAAAGCTGCGCAAGACGGTGAAGAAGATCGGCCTCGAAATGGCGGAGGATCCCGAGCTGAAGGACGAGTTCCTGATGCCGCTGAAGATGCAGGGCGTGGCCGATATCGACGACACTGCGCTCATCGTGCGCTTCAAGTTCACCGTGCGGCCGAACAAGCCGACCGTGGTGCGGCGCGAGGCGATCAAGCGGATGATCTTCCAGCTGCCGCAGCAGGGCATCGAATTCGCCAACAACACGGTGGCGGTGCAGTCGCTCGCCGCCCCGGAACTGGCCGGCGCGGCGGCGGCAAGCGCGCGGGCCCGCGCCGCCAACGACCTCCTGCAACAGGTGGAGAGCGAGGCGGCGGCGAGCTAGCGCCTTAAGCGTCCGGCGGCGCCCAACGGGTGGTGAGCGCCGCCACATCCGGGCGCGGGCGCTCCGCGGGCGGCTCCTTCGCCGTGCCGATGTGCAGGATGCCCGCCACCCGTTCCCCGTCGCCGACGCCAAGCAGGCGCACGGCTTCCCCGTGCGTCGCGGCCCAGCCGGTGACCCAGATGCCGGCATAGCCGAGCGCATGGGCGGCGTTGAGCAGATTGAGACACACCGCGCCGGCGGACAGTTCCTGCTCGATGAGCGGGATGGAGGCGTGCTCGACCGGCCGGCTCACCACCACCACGGCGAGCGGGGCGGGAAACAGCCGGCCCATGATGGCGGCGAACTTCTCGCGTTTTTCCTCGGGCATATGGCCATTGGCCTCCCGGTAGGCCTGCGCCAGCCGCGCGCCCAGCGCCGCGCGCGCCTCCCCTTCGATCAGGATGAACCGCCAGGGGGTGAGCATGCCGTGGTCCGGCACGCGGGCGGCGAGGGTGAGCAGCGTCGCGCGCTCCTCGCCCGTCGGCCCCGGCTCGATCAGCCCGGCGGATGGCACCGAGCGGCGCGCGGCAAGCGCCGCCAGCACGGCGGCGCGGGTCTCAGGGGCTATCGATGTCATCGGAGCTTTCCACAATCCAGCCGCGCCCTAGATGCCCGGACGCAGGAAATTCACGCCGACCCGCCGCCCCAGGGGCGACTCGGCCGGAATTTTGGTCGACAATATCCCATGGCCGACCCGAACCACGCCAACATAAGCGGGTGCGGCCCCCAAGGAGCAAGAGATGAGCATCAACGGCGAAATCCCCGTGCGTGACAACCGCGCCGCCGACCGTTTCGAGATCGAGCAGGACGGCCACCTCGCCGTCGCCCAGTATATTCTGGCCCCGGACCACATCATCTTCACCCATACGGAAGTGCCGCCGGAGCTGGGCGGGCGCGGCATCGCCACGCGCCTCGTCGAGGCCGGCCTCGCCAGCGCGCGCCAGCGCGGCCTCTCCGTGGTGCCGCGCTGCTCGGTGTTCGGCCGCTACATGATGAAGCGCCCGGAGACCCACGACCTGATGGCGCCGGAGATCCGCGCGACGCTCGGCCTCGCCTGACACCGGCCTCGCCTGACACTGGCCGCGCCGGATGCTGGGGCACGCTGGGGGCGGGTGACACATCCGCGCCACAGCTCCGGGGAAAACCTGCCGCTTCATACCCTTCATTAACGCTGTGCTCCTAACCATGGAGCACGGCCGAAGGGGGCGCCCGCCCTTCGCGGCCGGTGCACCACGGTATTCAGCGGCAAAGGTTCTGGCGTCCCATGCGTACCCCGGCGCGTCCGTCCGACACGAACGAGAGCAAGCCTTCCGAGGCCAGCGAGAGCGCGCCGCGCGTCCTCTCGCGGGCCAACCCCAAGCCGGTCTTCGCCCCGCCCCCGCCGAAGGGCGCCAAGGGGGTGAACACGGCCGTGCCGGTGCCGGCCCGCGTTCTGGTGCCGAGCTGGCTGCAGCCCTTCACCCTGCCGTCCAATACCCGTTTCACCCGCACGCCGGACTATCTGCTGCGCAAGCCCGCGCCGGAGCCGGTGAAGGCCGAACCCTCGCTAGAGAGCGCCGCGCTCGATACCACCGCGCTGGTGCCGCCGCGCCCCTCGCAGACGCCGGTGCTGCGCGTGCCGCCGCGCAAGCCGCCGCTGGGCGCCATTCCCAAGCCGCTGATCGCCGCCGACGCCCGACGCGCGCTCGCCGCGCAGGAAGACGCGCTGCGCCAGGCCGCCGGGCAGGCGGCAGAGAGGGCGGCGGAGAAGGCGGTTGAGCAGGTGACCGAGCCTGCGGCGGAGACGGTGATCGCGGCGGCGATTCCGGCGTTTCAGGTGATCGAGACCCCCGCGCCGGTCGTGGTCGCCGTGCCTGAGCCGGCCGCAATCGCCGCGCCCGCCGCCGAGCTGAAGCCGCCGCTGGCCGCCAATGATCGCGCCGCCACCGCGCCCCGCCCCTCGCCCGTCGCCGCGCCGTCCTCGATCCGCCAGATCGCCGGCATGATCCAGCTCGGCTGGGACGTGCCGCCGGTCGCCTCGGCGCAGCAGGATGTCGCGCCGAGCGAGGATGTCTGGCTGGAGGATGCCGAGGCGTTCGAGTCCCTGCCCTTCGCCGACGCCTATGAGGCGCCGGAAGTGGCCGACCACGCGGCCCCGCTGCCGGAGCTGCTGGCCGCACCGGTGAACGCCGCCGCCGACGAGGCGGCCTGGGGCTCCATCGCCGGCTTTGACGAGCTGATCGAAGACAGCCTCGCCGACCAGACCTTCGACGACGCCACGCCCGAGGATGCCTCCACCGAGGAAGCCGTCGGCGAGGACGCGCCCGCCGAGTGGACCGCCTCCGTGCTGCCGAGCCTTGGCGGCTACACCGTCGCGCCGGCGGAAGTCTCGTTCTCCTGGCCGAGCTTCGCTCTGGTGCCCGTCGCCGAGCCCGCGCCGCCGCCGACGCCGGCACCCGCTCCCGTCGTCGCCGCCCCTGTTGCCGTTGTCGCTCCGGTCGCTCCCGCCCCGGTGGCGGCGCGTCCCGCACCGACGCCGCGCCCGGCGGCGCTGCCCGACAGCGATGCCTATGAACTGCCGCCGCTCGACCTGCTGGCCGAGCCGCCGGAGACCGAGCCGGACTATGAGCTGTCGGAAGAATTCCTCGACCGCAATTCGGTGAAGCTGCAGCAGGTGCTGCATGATTTCGGCGTGCGCGGCGAGATCATCGACGCCAATCCCGGCCCCGTGGTCACGCTCTATGAGCTGGAGCCCGCGCCCGGCATCAAGTCCAGCCGCGTCATCGGCCTGTCCGCCGACATCGCCCGCTCGATGAGCGCGGTCTCCGCCCGCGTCGCCGTGGTGGAAGGGCGCAACGTCATCGGCATCGAGCTGCCGAACCAGCGCCGCGAGACGGTGTGGCTGCGCGAGATGCTGGCGAGCCATGAATATGAGGCGGCCAAGGCCAAGCTGGCCATCGCGCTCGGCAAGACCATTGGCGGCGAGGCGGTGATCGTCGATCTCGCCCGCATGCCGCATCTGCTGGTCGCCGGCACCACCGGCTCGGGCAAGTCGGTCGCCATCAACACGATGATCCTGAGCCTGCTCTACCGGCACCGCCCGGACCAGTGCCGCCTCATCATGATCGACCCGAAGATGCTGGAACTCTCGGTCTATGAGGGCATCCCGCATCTGCTCACCCCCGTCGTCACCGATCCGAAGAAGGCGATCGTCGCCCTCAAATGGGCGGTGCGCGAGATGGAGGAGCGCTACCGCAAGATGAGCCGCCTCGGCGTGCGCAACATTGATGGTTTCAATGCCCGCGTCGCGGAAGCGGCCGGCAAGGGCGAGATCATCACCCGCACGGTGCAGAAGGGTTTTGACCGCGAGACCGGGGAGATCATCGAGGAGGAGGAGATCATGGATCTCGCGCCCCTCCCCTACATCGTCATTGTCGTCGACGAGATGGCCGACCTGATGATGGTGGCCGGCAAGGAGATCGAGGGCGCGATCCAGCGCCTCGCCCAGATGGCGCGCGCGGCCGGCATTCACCTGATCATGGCGACGCAGCGCCCGAGCGTGGACGTCATCACCGGCACGATCAAGGCGAACTTCCCGACCCGCATCTCCTTCCAGGTCACCAGCAAGATCGACTCGCGCACCATCCTGGGCGAGATGGGCGCCGAGCAGCTGCTCGGCCAGGGCGACATGCTCTACATGGCCGGCGGTGGGCGCATCTCGCGCGTCCACGGCCCCTTCGTCTCCGACCAGGAAGTCGAGCGCGTGGTCGAGCACCTGAAGTGCCAGGCGCGGCCGGAATATCTCGACGAGGTCACCGCCGAGGAAGAAGACGAGCCGATCCCGGACGACGCCGCCGTGTTCGACAAGAGCGCGATGGGGGAGGAGCCGGGCGAGGTCTATGATCAGGCGGTGGCCGTGGTGCTGCGCGACAAGAAGGCGTCGACCTCCTACATCCAGCGCCGCCTGCAGATCGGCTATAACCGCGCCGCTTCCATCATGGAGCGGATGGAGAATGAGGGCATCGTCGGCCCGGCCAACCATGCCGGCAAGCGCGAGATCCTGCGCGAGAACCGCTGATCCCACAAAGTGCTGAACGCGGCGCCCGCGTTCACGCCATGATCGCCGCCCAGATCGCCAGCAGCGCGCCCATCACCACCACCGCGCCGGCCAGCACATAGGCGGCGCGGCGGTTGCCGCCCCGGCCATGGCGGGGCGCGGCGGGGGCACCGGGCATCTGGCCGGGAAGGCTGTCCTGCGCCTCGTCATTATAGGGCCGACGTTCCTCACCGGTATCGCCCGGCGGCGGCTCGCGCCCGGCCCCGCCTTCGGTGGCGCGGGCGAGCGCCACGCGCTCGGCGGTGGGCGGCGTGCCGGCGGCCTCGTCGTCCGTGCCGAGCGGCGCCGCCGCCGGGTCGGAGAACGGCACCTTGTCGCCGGCCTGGCCCCGGTCGATATCCGCGCGCAGTCGATCCGCCGTCGTCATCTCTGTTCCGCCCGCTGTGGTTCCCATGGGTAACGGCCCGTAGCTGCGGCGGTTCCTCCGGGCGTTTTCGCCCATGGCCCGCCGGCAATGTGCAGAAATGCGGGCACAGAGGCGCGCCGACGCCCCTTTCGCAATGCAGCGCGGGAGATTAGGTGTTGGGGCAATCCGCCGCCGGCCCGGTCCGGCTTCCGACGCGATCGTGCCGAGAGGACAGATCATGCTCACCGTCTCCTATCCCGACGTCCAGCTCTTCATCGACGGCCAGTGGCGGGGAGGCAGCGGGCACGGGGACAAGCCGGCGACGCAGCCCATCGTCAACCCCGCGACCGAGGAAGTCATCGGCACCCTCGCTCACGCCAGCAAGGCCGATCTCGACGCGGCGCTCGCCGCCGCCGAGAAGGGCTTCGCCACCTGGCGCCACACCGCCCCGCATGAGCGCTACAAGCTGATGCGCAAGGCCGCCGAGCTGCTGCGCGAGCGGGCGGAAGAGATTTCCCGCATCATGACGCTGGAGCAGGGCAAGCCGGTCGCGGAAGCCCGTGTCGAGACGCTCGCCGCCGCCGACATCATCGACTGGTTCGCCGAGGAAGGCCGCCGCCAGTATGGCCGCCTGATCCCCGCGCGCGCCGCCGGGATCCAGCAGATCGTCCACCGCGAGCCGGTCGGCGTCGTCGCCGCCTTCACCCCGTGGAACTTCCCGATCAACCAGGCGGTCCGCAAGGTCTCCGCCGCGCTCGCCGCCGGCTGCGCGGTCATCCTCAAGGGACCGGAAGAGACGCCGGCGAGCTGCGCCGCCCTCGTCAAGGCCTATGAGGATGCCGGCCTGCCCAAGGGCGTGGTCAACCTCGTCTTCGGCGTGCCCTCGGAGATTTCCGAGTATCTGATCCCGCACCCGGTGGTGAAGAAGATCTCCTTCACCGGCTCCACCGTGGTCGGCAAGCAGCTCGCCGCGCTGGCGGGCCTGCACATGAAGCGCGTCACCATGGAGCTGGGCGGCCACGCCCCGGCCGTGGTGTTCGAGGATGCCGATGTCGACGTGGCGGTGAAGCTGCTGTCGGGCGCGAAGTTCCGCAATGCCGGGCAGGTCTGCGTCTCCCCGACCCGCTTCCTCGTCCATCAGGACATCTATGAGCGCTTCGTCGACGGCTTCACCGAGGCGGTGAAGACCGTGAAGGTCGGCAACGGGCTCGATGAGAGCGTGCGCATGGGCCCGCTGGCCAATGCCCGCCGCGTCGAGGCCATGGAGGCGCTGACCGCCGACGCCGTCGCCAAGGGCGCGACGCTGCGCACCGGCGGCGCGCGCATCGGCAATAAGGGCTATTTCTTCCAGCCGACCGTACTGACCGACCTGCCGGCCGATGCCCGCATCCTCAATGAGGAGCCCTTCGGGCCGGTGGTGCCGATCCAGCCCTTCTCCTCCATGGAGGCGGTGATCGCCGAGTCCAACCGTCTGCCCTATGGCCTCGCGGCTTACGCCTACACCACCTCCGGCCAGCGCGCCGACGAGTTCGCCCGCCGGGTGGAGAGCGGCATGGTCTCGATCAACCATCACGGCCTCGCCCTGCCCGAAGTGCCGTTCGGCGGCATCAAGGATTCCGGCTATGGCTCGGAAGGCGGCACCGAGGCGATGGAAGCCTATGTGAACACCAAGTTCGTTACCCAGCTCGGGGTCTGATCCCGCGCCGGCTTCACGAAAAGCGCACTCGGCAGCGGGGGCGGTATGGGGTAACAAGGTAATGCCCCCGCCGCACCCGCTGTGTTCATGGACCTCACCGTCTTCCTCGTGATGCTCGTCTCCGCCGCCACCCAGGCGGGCTGGAACGTCATCCTCAAGATCCGGCTCGATCCGTTCAGCGCGCTCGTGCTGGTCGGCATCTGCGGGGGCGTCGCCGCCCTGCCCTTCGCGCTCTGGTTCGGCCTGCCGGGGCTGGACGTGCTGCCCTGGATCGGGCTCTCGGTCTGCTGCCACCTGTCCTATTACGCCTTCATCATCGGCGCCTATAGCCGGGCCGATCTCGGCATGGCCTACCCGGTCGCGCGCGGCAGCGCGCTCCTGATGACCGCCGGCATCTCCATCTTCATCATGGGCGAGGCGATCTCGCCGGTCGGCATGGTCGGCATCCTGCTGCTCGCCTCCAGCATCCTCCTTGTCGGCCGCCACGCCTTTGACCGCCATGCGCTCGGCCATGCGCTGGAAGGGCGCGCGCTGCTGCTGGCGCTCGGCTCGGGCGTCGCCGCCACCGCCTTCACCATTGTCGACGGCACCGCCGCGCGGGTGACCGGGCAGGCCAATCTCTACACGACCTGGCTGTTCGTGGCGGATGCGGTTGTCATCACCATCCTGCTCCTGTCGTGGAAGGGCCGGCGGGCGGTGGCGCCCCTGCTCACCTTCCTGCCCTGGGGCCTCCTCGGCGGGACGATGCTGTTCGTGAGCTACTGGCTCTCGGTGTGGGCGATGACGCAGGCGCCCATCGGGCTGGTGACGGCGGTGCGTGAATCCAGCGTGCTGTTCGGCGCCATTCTCTCGGTGACGCTGCTGCGCGAGCCCTTGCGGGCCGACCGGGTGATCGCCGCCTTCCTTGTGGTGAGCGGCCTCGCGCTGATCAAGCTGTTCTGAATTTTCCCGCCGCCGGCTAAGGAATCAGCTAACGAGGCGGGGTCTTCCACCTCCCGGCAGTGTCATGGAACCCAGCGTGTTTCTGGCGGTCATCGCCGCCGCCGCCATGCATGCCGGCTGGAACGCCATTCTGAAGATCCGGCTCGACCCGCTGGTCGCGGTGGTGCTCATCACCGCCGCGTGCAGCGTTATCGCCTTGCCCGCCGCGCTGTGGTTCGGCCTGCCCCCGCTGCATGTCTGGCCATGGATCGCCGGCTCCATCGCCGTCCACCTCGTTTATTACCTCACGCTCACCGGCGCCTATCGCCGCGCCGATATGGGCTTCGTCTACCCGCTGGCGCGCGGCGGCTCGCCGCTCATCACCACGCTGTTCTCGTTGGTGCTGCTGGGCGAACCGATCGACGCGCAGGGCGTGCTCGGCGTCGTCGTGCTGGCGGCCGGCGTGCTCGCCATCGCCTGGCGGCCCAAGGGCGGCGGGTTCGACGCGCGCGCGCTTGCCCTCGCGCTCGCCTGCGCGCTCAGCATCGCGGTCTATTCGTTGATCGACGGGCTCGGCGCACGCTCCGCCGGCAGCCCGCATCTTTATTCGGCCTGGCTGTTCCTGCTGGAAGGGCCCTGCGTGCTCATCGTGGCACTGCTCCGGCTCGGTCCGGCGGCGCTGCGCCCGGCGACCGGCTTCGTGGTGCCGGGCATTTTCGGCGGGGCGATGTCGCTCTCGGCCTATTGGATCACCATCTGGGCGATGACCAAGGCGCCCATCGGCCTGGTCTCGGCCGTGCGGGAATCCAGCGTCATGTTCGCCGCGCTGATCGCCGTGGTGGTGCTGCGCGAGCCGCTGAAGTTGGAGCGGCTGGGGGCAGCCGGGCTCATCGTGCTCGGCCTCGCCCTCATCAAGCTGCATTAGCGCCAGCGCCCCGGCGTGTGTTCCGGGCGTTCCTGTGCTTTTTTGCCGGCATGACCGAGCGCCCCACCCCTGCGATTCGACCCACCGTGCCCGATGATGCCTTTGCCGGGCCGCTGGCGCTCATCCGCGAGGGCGCGCCGCTGGTGATGGTGATCGGCGGCGCCGGCACCGGCAAGACCACCTTCCTGCAGGCGCTGCGCCGGCAGGGCGGCAGCAAGCAGGCGTTTCTGGCGCCCACCGGCGTCGCCGCCTTGCAGCTCGGCGGGCAGACCATCCACTCCTTCTTCGGCCTGCCGCCGCGCCTCATCGACCCCGACCAGGTGAAGCCGCGCGCGCCCAAGCGCACGCTGATGAAGAAGCTGGAGCGGCTCATCATCGACGAGGTGTCGATGGTGCGCGCCGATGTGCTGGACGCGGTCGACCGTTCGCTGCGCATCGCTCGCAACGATCCGACGCCCTTTGGCGGCGTGCAGGTGATCCTGGTCGGCGATTTCCTGCAGCTCCCGCCGGTGGTGCCGCAGGCCGAGCGCGAGATCCTCGGCCATCTCGGCTATGAGGGGCCGTTCGCCTTCGACGCGCGGGTGCTGCGCGAGGTGGACATCACCCGCCTGCCCTTCCGCCAGGTCTACCGGCAGAGCGACGCCACCTTCGTCGATCACCTCGCGGACCTGCGCGCCGGCCGCAACATGATGCGCGCCATCGACGCCATCAACAGCGCCTCCTTCCGCGAGCATCGCCCCGGCCGCGTCCCGGTCGTGCTGGCGCCGACCAATATGCGGGTGGACGGCTACAACCGCCACGGCATGGACGGGCTGGTCGAGGCCGGCCGCATCTATGAGGGGCGCAGCGAGGGCGAGTTCGACCTCGCCAATGACCGCCTGCCCGTGCCGGAGCTTCTGGTGCTCAAGGTCGGTGCCCGCGTCATGGCGGTGCGCAACGATCCCGAGCGGCAATGGGTCAATGGCTCCGTCGGCACCGTGACCGGCCTCGCCCATGACCGCGCCTTCGTCCGGCTCGACGCGGGCGGGGTGGTGGAGATCGAGCGCACCAGCTGGGAACGCATCCGCTACGACTGGAGCGAGACGACGGGCAAGATCGAAGCCAAGGTGGTGGGCAGCTACACCCAGCTTCCCCTTGTCCCGGCCTGGGCCGTCACGGTCCACAAGGCGCAGGGCTTGACGCTGGAAGATGTGCGCATCGATTTCGACAGCGGCGCCTTCGCTGCCGGGCAGGCCTATGTCGCGCTCTCGCGCGCCCGCTCGCTGGAAGGGCTCTCGCTCGCGCGGCCCTTGCGCGCCTCCGACATCCGCATCGACCGGCGGGTCGCCGCCTTCACGGCGGCATTCGAGGCGGGGCTGCCGCCCGACGCCATCGTCTGAGCCGACGCCGCTCCAGCATGGCATCACATTTATTAATACGAAATTAATTGCAATTTCTTCCCGTCATGAGGAAGGTGGCGCGGTGACATCGCTGCTGACGCGGGATGTTGCTTTCAGCCCTTGCGCAGGGTCGGCCCTCGCCGGCGGCCCGGAATGGCCCGCGGCTGGAGCCTCACCCCGGGGTTCACGGGCTATAGCCGGATAACACCCCGCAACCCCACCCCCTGCCTAGCGTGCGCCTTTCGGACTCGAATCGACGGATATGCTGACCAACAAGGGCAAATACGGTCTCAAGGCGATGATGTTTCTGGCGCGCCACGCGGGAGGCGCTACCGCTCTGGGCCAGGACATTGCCAACGCCAATCACATTCCCAAGCAGTTCCTGAACGGCATTCTACTGGAGCTTCGGGCCGCGGGTCTGGTCCGTTCGAAGAAGGGTCCCGGTGGCGGCTACGCGCTGACACGATGCCCCTCCGTCATCCGTGTCGGCGAGATCATGCGCGCGTTGGAAATTCCCATGGCCCGCCTGCCCTGCACCGCTTCCGACAGCGCGGTGCCGTGCGAGGATTGCGACGACCCCGGACTGTGCGGGGTCCGCACCACGATGAGCCAGGTGAATGCCGCTGTCGCCGGCGTGCTGGATACGCTCACGCTCGGCGAACTCGTCCGCGCCAGCACAGGCGATCGGCCCGGGCAGGACAGCATCGACATCGACGCGCTGCGCTGACCGGAGGTGCCGGCTGCGGAAGGACCGCAAGCGGCACGTCCCCGGCAGCGGGGCTCAGAAAAACGCCTGATGGCCGGTGATCGCCCGGCCGAGGATCAGCGCATGAATGTCATGCGTGCCCTCATAGGTGTTCACCGTCTCCAGATTGATCATGTGGCGCATCACCGGGTACTCGGACGAGATGCCGTTGCCGCCATGCATGTCGCGGGCGGCGCGGGCAATGTCGAGCGCCTTGCCGCAATTGTTGCGCTTCAGCATGGAGATGGACTCCACCGGCAGCCGCCCGGCATCGAACAGCCGGCCCGCCTGAAGCGCGAGCTGCAGGCCAAGGGTGATCTCGGTCGCCATGTCCGCCAGCTTCTTCTGGATCAGCTGGGTGGCTGCCAGCGGCTTGCCGAACTGCTTGCGCTCGAGCGTGTAGCCGCGCGCGGCGGCGTAGCAGGCTTCCGCCGCGCCCATCGTGCCCCAGCCAATGCCGTAACGGGCGCGGTTGAGGCAGGAGAACGGGCCCTTGAGGCCGGAAGCGCCGGGCAGGATGTTTTCCTCCGGCAGCTCGACGCCATCGAGCACGATTTCGCCGGTGACGGAGGCGCGCAGGCTGAGCTTGCCCTCGATCTTCGGCGTGGTGAACCCCTTCATGCCGCGCTCGACGAGGAAGCCGCGAATCTCCCCGTCATGCGCCGCCGACTTCGCCCAGACCACCGCGACATCGGCGATGGGCGAGTTGGTGATCCACATCTTGGTGCCGGAGAGGCGATAGCCGCCGTCGATCCTCTCGGCGCGGGTGCGCATGCCCGACGGGTCCGAGCCCGCATCCGGCTCGGTGAGGCCGAAGCAGCCGACCCATTCGCCGGTGGCGAGTTTCGGCAGGAATTTGCGCTTCTGCGCCTCGGTGCCGAAGGCGTTGATCGGGTGCATGACCAGCGAGGACTGCACGCTCATGGCCGAGCGGTAGCCGGAATCGACGCGCTCCACCTCGCGGGCGACGAGGCCATAGGACACATAGCCGAGGCCGGCGCCGCCATATTCTTCGGGGATGGTCGGCCCGAGCAGGCCGAGTTCGCCCATCTCGTTCATGATGTCGCGGTCGAAGCGCTCCTCCATATAGGCGGAGGTCACGCGCGGCAGCAGCTTTTCCTGTGCATAGTCGCGCGCCGTGTCGCGGACGAGGCGCTCTTCCTCGGTGAGCTGGCCGTCGAGGTCGAACGGGTCGGCCCAGTCGAAGCTGGCGCGGGGGGCCTTGGTCTCGGCCGGGGCGTTGGAAACAGCGGCAGGCGCGGCACTCATGAGCGGAGTTCTCCCATCAGCCGGCGGAGCGCGCCGGATGCCATGCTCTTACAACTTCGCACGGCGCCATGCACGTCGGGAGGCCTCGCGGGAAGGCGCGGCCTTGGGTCCTACGACTTAGGTCGGGGGGCAGAGCGCGATTGCGCAACCCTCGGACACGTGATTGATTTCACGCAGGAGCGACGGAGATCAAACAACAGGCCGGCCCACACAATGGGCAGGGCGCCGCTTCGTTCCATTAGAGGGGTCTTTTCTATGCGGGTAATCACTCCCAAGGTGGCGCTTGCCGCCGCGATGCTCACGGTCCTGTCGGCGCCGGCTTTCGCCGCCAAGACGCTGGTCTACTGCTCCGAAGGCAGCCCGGAGAACTTCACCCCGGCGCTCAACACCACCGGCACCAGCTTCGATGCGGCCCGCCCGGTCTACAACCAGCTCGTCGAATTTGAGCGCGGCTCGACCAAGGTGGTGCCCAGCCTCGCCGAGAGCTGGACCGTGAGCCCGGACGGCAAGGAACTCACCTTCAAGCTGCGCAAGGGCGTGAAATTCCACTCCGGCGTCAACGGCTTCACCCCCACCCGCGACTTCAACGCGGATGACGTGCTGTTCTCGTTCGAGCGGCAGTGGAAGCCGGAGAACCCGTACCACAAGGTCACGGGCGGCGCGTATGACTACTTCAACGACATGAGCATGCCCGACCTGCTCAAGTCGATCGACAAGGTGGACGACTACACGGTCAAGTTCACCCTGACCGAGCCGAACGCGCCCATGCTGGCGAACCTCGCCATGGACTTCGGCACCATCATGTCGAAGGAATATGCCGACTTCCTGCTGAAGAAGGGCACGCCCGAACAGTTCGACCAGATCCCGGTCGGCACCGGCCCGTTCTCGTTCGTCGCCTATCAGAAGGACGCGGTGATCCGCTTCAAGGCCTTCCCGGCCTATTGGGGCGGCCCGGCCAAGGTGGACAACCTCGTCTACGCCATCACCCCCGACCCGACCGCGCGCTACGCCAAGCTGAAGAAGGGCGAGTGCCATGTGATGATCGCGCCGAACCCGGCCGACATCGCCGCGCTGAAGACCGATCCGGTGGTCAACCTGATCTCCCAGCCGGGCCTCAACATCGGCTATCTGTCGTTCAACACGCAGAAGCCGCCCTTCGACAAGAAGGAGGTCCGTCAGGCCTTCAACATGGCGATCGACAAGGCCGCCATCATCAAGGACGTGTACCAGGGCGCCGGCCAGGCCGCGATCAACCCGATCCCGCCGACCATCTGGTCCTACAACACGACCATCAAGGACTACCCGTTCGACCCCGAGAAGGCGAAGGCCATGCTCGCGGCGGCCGGCGTTAAGACGCCGCTCGACATCGACCTGTGGTGGATGCCGGTGCAGCGCCCCTACAATCCGAACGCCAAGCGCATCGCCGAAATGATGCAGTCGGACCTCGCCAAGATCGGCGTCAATGCCAAGCTCGTCTCCTATGAGTGGGGCGAGTACCGCAAGCGCCTGCAGCAGGGCGAGCACATGACCGGCCAGCTCGGCTGGACCGGCGACAATGGCGACCCGGACAACTTCTTCTTCCTGCTTGGCTGCGCCGCCGCCCGTCCGGGCGGGCAGAACCTGTCCAAGTGGTGCAACAAGGAGTTCGACGACCTGATCAACAAGGCGAAGACCATTTCGGACGTCGCCGAGCGCACCAAGCTCTATGAGCAGGCGCAGGTCATCGTGAAGGAAGAGGCGCCGTGGTTCACCATCGCCCATTCGGTGGTCTATGAGCCGACCCGCAAGGAAGTCGTGGACTACAAGGTGAGCCCGCTCGGCCGCCACGAGTTCTATGGCGTCGACCTGAAGTGACGAACGCGGTGCCGGCGGCGGGAGCGCCGCCGGCACCGTGCCTTTCGGCAAGACACGCGGCGTGTCCGCCTCTAGACGCACGGCGATGCCGGCGCGGTTGTCGGCCGGCCTGCGGCCGGCCCTCGGGCGGCCCTGCGCATCGACCTCTGTGGCGCGTCCCGAGACGGCCGGCGATATGCGCCTGTCCTGATGTGCCCGTCATGATCGCCCCCGCCCGTCGCGGAGCGCCCTCCCGCGTGTGACGCCGGCGATCCCAAGCCCGGGAATTCCATGTTCCGTTTCATTCTCCGCCGCGTCGCGCTGACGCTGCCGACTTTCGTGGCGCTGATGTTCGTCACCTTCGTCGCGGTGCGCCTGGTGCCCGGCGACCCGATCGAGGCCCGTACCGGCGAGCGCGGCATCGCGCCCGAACGCCTCGCCCTGCTGCGCCATGAACTCGGCCTCGACCAGCCGGTGTGGAAGCAGTTCCTCGACTATGCCAACGGCATCGTGCATGGCGATTTCGGCGTGTCGATCGTCACCAAGACGCCGGTGATCCAGGAATTCGCCGTGCTGTTCCCGGCGACGCTGGAACTCGCCTTCTGCGCGCTGATCTTCGCCGTCGTGCTCGGCCTGCCGGCCGGCGTGCTGGCCGCCGTCAAGCGCGGCTCGGTGTTCGACCATGCGGTGATGACCGTGGCGCTCGCCGGCTACTCCATGCCGATCTTCTGGTGGGGTCTGCTGCTCATCATGTTCATGTCGGAATATCTCGGGCTGACCCCGGTCTCCGGCCGCATGGACCTGATCAACTACTATTTCGAGCCGGTCACCGGCTTCATGCTGATCGACAGCCTGCTCTCCGATCAGGAAGGCGCCTTCGGCGCGGCGCTGGCGCATCTCGTGCTGCCCTCCATCGTGCTCGGCACCATCCCGCTCGCGGTGATCGCCCGCATGACGCGCTCCTCCATGCTGGAAGTGCTCGGCGAGGACTATGTGCGCACCGCCCGCGCCAAGGGCCTGTCGCCGTTGCGCGTGGTGGGCCTGCACGCGCTGCGCAACGCGCTGATCCCGGTCATCACCGTCATCGGCCTGCAGACCGGCACGCTGCTCGCCGGCGCGGTGCTGACCGAGACCATCTTCGCCTGGCCCGGCGTCGGCAAATGGCTGATCGAGTCGATTGCCCGGCGCGACTACCCGGCGCTGCAGGGCGGCATCATGCTGATCTCGGGCATCGTCATCCTCGTCAACCTCATCGTCGACATGCTCTACGTCGCGATCAACCCGAGGATCCGGCATGGCGGATGAAGCCCTCAACGTCGCCCCGGTCCTCCCGGGCGCGGTGCCGCCGGTCGAGAGCGTGCCGGCGGAACAATCGCCGCTGCGCGCCTTCTGGTCCGCCTTCAGCGAGAATCGCGGCGCCGTGCTCGGCCTCGCCGTGGTGGTGTTCATCGCCCTGCTCGCGCTGTTCGCGCCCTTCGTGGCTCCGCATTCGCCGATCGAGCAGTTCCGCCAGCATGTGCAGCAGCCGCCGGTCTGGGCGGGCGGCACCTGGCAGTTCCCCTTCGGCACCGATGCGGTGGGCCGCGACGTGCTCTCGCGCCTGATCTATGGCGCGCGCATCTCGCTCGGCATCGGCCTGTCGGTGATGCTGGTCTCGGTCGTGGTCGGCATCGTGCTGGGCCTCGCCAGCGCCTTCCTGCGCGGCATCGTCGAGGTGGTCGTGATGCGCATCATGGACCTCGTGGTGGCGATCCCGAGCCTCGTGCTCGCCATCCTCGTCGTCGCCGTGCTCGGCCCGAGCCTCGTCAACACCATCGTCGCCGTTACCGTCGTCTATCTGCCGCGCTATGTGCGGCTGGTGCGCGCGGCGGCGCTGGCGGAGCTGTCGAAGGAATATGTCATCGCCGCGCAAGTCGCCGGCGTCGGCAAGCTGCGGCTGATGTTCGTCACCGTGCTGCCGAACTGCCTCGCCCCGCTCATCGTGCAGGCGGCGCTCGGCATTTCCGACGCCATTCTGGAAGCCGCCGCGCTCGGCTTTCTCGGTCTCGGCGCGCAGCCGCCGACGCCGGAATGGGGCGCCATGCTCGCCGACAGCCGCGAATTCATCCGCGCCGCGCCGTGGATCGTGACGCTGCCGGGCCTCGCCATCCTCGTCACCGTGGTCGCCATCAACCTGATGGGCGACGGCCTGCGCGACGCGCTCGATCCCAAGCTGCGGCGGAGCTGAGCCATGACGGGAACCATGACCGGAACCACCGCTCCCCTGCTCTCCATCCGCAACCTGTCGGTGACGTTTTCGACCTCGCGCGGGCCGTTCAAGGCGGTCGACGGGGTCGATCTCGACGTGGCCGAGGGCGAGCTGGTTGCCATTGTCGGCGAAAGCGGCTCGGGCAAGTCGGTCGCCATGCTGGCGGTGATGGGCCTGCTGCCCTGGACCGCCAAGGTGACCGCCGACCAGGCGAGCTTCGCCGGGCGCGACCTGCTCACCCTCTCCGCCCGCGAGCGGCGCAAGATCATCGGGCGCGACATCGCCATGATCTTTCAGGAGCCGATGTCGAGCCTCAACCCGTGCTTTACCGTCGGCTTCCAGATCCGCGAGGCGATGGCGACCCATCTCGACCTCTCCCGCGCGGAACGGCAGAAGCGGGCGGTCGAACTGCTGGACCTCGTCGGCATTCCCGAACCGGAGCGACGGCTGAAAGCCTTCCCACACCAGCTTTCCGGCGGCATGAGCCAGCGGGTGATGATCGCCATGGCGCTCGCCTGCAACCCGAAGCTCATCATCGCCGACGAGCCGACCACCGCGCTGGATGTCACCATCCAGGCGCAGATCCTCGACCTCCTGCTGCGGTTGCAGAAGGAGAGCGGCGTCGGCCTCGTGCTCATCACCCATGACATGGGCGTGGTGGCGGAGACCTCGCAGCGGGTCTGCGTGCAATATGCCGGGCAGCAGATCGAGATGCAGTCGACGCGCGGCCTGTTCGCCGACCCGCACCACCCCTATACGGCGGCGCTGCTGGCGGCGCTGCCGGAGCGGGCGACCGGGCGCCTGCTGCCTTCCATTCCCGGCGTGGTGCCGGGCCTTGCCGACCGGCCGGTGGGCTGCCTCTTCTCGCCGCGCTGCCGTTTCGCCACCGAGACCTGCCGCACCGTGCCGCCGCGGCGCGCCAGCGCGGAGCTGGGCCTCGCGCTGTGCCATTACCCGCTGAAGGACGGCGTGCCGCTCAACCGGGAGCCTGCCCTATGAACCAGATCGCTCCCCACGAACCGAGTGCCCGCGACGCGGTGATGGAAGCCGTCGACCTCGCCCAGAGCTATGAGGTGGCGCGCGGCCTTTTCGCCAAATCCGCCACCGTGAAAGCGGTGGCCGGCATCAGCTTCCGCCTCGCCCCGCGCTCGACGCTCGCCGTGGTCGGGGAGAGCGGCTCGGGCAAGTCGACGCTCGCGCGCATGCTCACCATGATCGAGCGGCCGGGCGCCGGCTCGCTGCTGCTCGACGATGTGGATGTCGCCGAAGCGGATGCCACCACGCTGCGCCGCTACCGCGGCGAGGTGCAGATGGTGTTCCAGAATCCCTATGGCTCGCTCAACCCGCGCCAGACAGTGGGAACCGCCATCGAGGAACCGCTGCTGGTCAACACCAAGCTGTCCTCGGCCGAGCGGCGCGCCCGCGCGCTGGACATGATGGCCCGCGTCGGACTGCGGCCGGAACATCACGGGCGATACCCGCACATGTTCTCCGGCGGCCAGCGCCAGCGCATCGCCATCGCCCGCGCGCTGGTGCTGCGCCCGAAGATCCTCGTGCTGGACGAGCCGGTCTCCGCGCTCGACGTTTCCGTGCGCGCGCAGGTGCTGAACCTGCTGGTGGAGCTTCAGGAACAGCTCGGCGTCGCCTATGTGTTCGTCTCGCACGACCTCGGCGTTGTCCGCCACATGGCCGACGAGGTGCTGGTGATGTATCTCGGCCGCGTGGTCGAGCATGGCCCGCGCGAGGCCATCTTCACCGCGCCGAAGCACCCCTATACGCGGGCGCTGCTCTCGGCGACGCCGGTGGCGGACCCGGAGGCGAAGAAGGAGCGCATCGTTCTGCAGGGCGAACTCCCCTCGCCCTTCAATCCGCCCAAGGGCTGCCCCTTCAACCCGCGCTGCCCGCTGGTGATGGACCGCTGCCGGGTGGAAATGCCGCCGACCGAGCGCAAGGGCGACCAATTGGTGGCCTGCTGGGCGGCGCAGTAGCCATGAGCACCGACAAGGCCACAACGCACGACGCGACGCTCTGCGTCCACCCACCGGCCGCGTCCATGGAAGGCTATGCCAGCCTCGCCGTACCGACCTACCGCGCCTCCACCATCGTCTATCCCGATGGCGAGGCCTTCCTGCGCCGCGCGGAGCGCGGGGCGGACGGCTACACCTATGGCCTGCACGGCACGCCGACCACGCGCACGTTGGAAGACCAGCTCACCCGGCTGCAGGGCGGGGCGCGCACGCTGATCGTGCCGTCGGGACAAGCGGCGATCTCGCTGGTCATGCTCGCCGTGCTGAAGCCGGGCGATCATGTGCTGATCCCCGACAATGCCTACCCGCCGGTGCGCGCGCTCTGCGCCGACTATCTCGAACCGCGCGGCATCGCCCACACGGTCTATGACCCGATGATCGGCGCCGGTATTGACGGGCTGATCGAGGCCCGCACACGCCTTCTCTGGATCGAGGCGCCCGGCTCCGGCTCGATGGAAGTGCCGGACGTGCCGGCCCTCATCGCCGCGGCCCGCGCGCGCGGCGTGCTCACCGGCTGCGACAACACCTGGGCGACGGCGCTGCTGTTCAAGCCGCTGGCCCATGGCGCCGACTTCGCCTGCGAGGCGCTGACCAAATATGTCGGCGGCCATTCCGACCTGCTGCTCGGCTCGATCACCGTGGCCGACATCGCGCTGCACCGGCAATTGCGGGCGATGATGGGCACGCTCGGCATCGGCGTGTCGCCGGATGACTGCGCGCTGGCGCTGCGCGGCATCCAGACCATGGCCGTGCGCCTCGCCCATGTCGGGCAGGTGGCGGAGGACTTTGCCCGGCGGCTCGTCGGCCGGCCCGGCGTCGCGGCGGTGCTGCACCCGGCGCTCCCAAGCCATCCCGGCCACACGGCCTATAACCGCGATTTCAGGGGCGGTTCCGGCGTGTTCAGCCTGGTGCTGGACGCGGGCTGCGAGGCCCGGCTCGGCGCCGCGCTGTCGGGGCTGAAGGTGTTCGCGATCGGTGCCTCCTGGGGCGGCACGCATAGCCTCGTTGCCCCGCAGGAGATCGCCGCGATCCGCAGCGCGACGGCCTGGCCCCATGCCGGCCCGCTGCTGCGCCTCAGCATCGGGCTCGAAGACCCCGCCGAGCTGTGGGACGACCTCGCCGCCCTGCTGGAGCGCCTCAGCGCTAGGTGAAAAGAGCGATTTCCGGCTCTTGCAAAGGGAAGAACGCTCACCATCTAGTTACCGATGTGAAATAGCCGCAGCGGTTGGGGATCCCAAGGCATTAAATGAAATCCCCAGGCTGGCCCAACGCGCGAAGGCGGCTACCGTAAGGGACCCTTGCGCGGGATATGGGAGTTGCACATGCGTGCATTCTTCTATGTCGAAGCCAGCCGGTCGGACGGGTCAACATGTCGTTTGGCTATGGGATGTGAAATACATCCCGATTGGCTTTCGGCAATGATGGTCATCGCTCGACTGTTCTGAACGAAGGGCATCCCGGCAACGGGATGCCCTTTTGTTTGTAAGGCTCAGCGTAGGTTGAACAGCACCGGCACGGTAAAGCTGAAGCTGCCGCCGGGCATGTCCGCCGGCGGGGCCGGCAGCGGCGAGGCGCGGCGCACCATGGCCACCGCCTCTTCATCAAGGCTGGCGCTACCGGAGGAGCCGGCGAGCCGCACGCTTGTCACATTGCCGGCGCGGTCGATCGAGAAGGCGACGCGCGGGCGGCCCTGCTCGGCATTGGCGCGCGCCTCATTCGGGTAGCGCTTGTGCCGGTTGAGATGCGACATCAGCCGCGAGCGCCAGTCCGCCTGCGCACGGCTCGACGAGGCGCTCGAGCCCGAGGTCGGGGCGGCGACGCGGTCGGACGGGGCGGCGTTCAGCGACGGCGCGGCCGAGGTCTGCGGCGCTGGCGGCTTCTCGCTCTTCTCCCGCTCCTTCGGCTTGGGCTTGGGCTTCGGGCGCTCCTTGGGCGGCTCCGGCTTCTTCTCCGGCGGTGTCAGCTCGGAGGCGAGCGGCGGGGGCGGCGGCAGCGGCACCTCGATGTCGGGCGCCGGGCTCTCCGTCACCTGCGGCACCGGTTCCTGTTCGGGCTCCGGCTCGGGCGGCGGCACGTCCTCTTCCTTGGCGAGCGGGTCCGGGGGAACCTCCTCCTCGACCTTCTCGGGCGCCTCGACCATTTGCGGGCCGGGCGGCAGCTCGACCGGATCGGCGGCAGGCGCCACCGGCATCTCGGCGAGCTCGATCATGATGGCGGCGGGCTCGTCGGCGGCGTGGATCGGCGGCTCGGCCAGCATATAGGCGAGCGCCCCGCCATGGGCGGCCAGCACCACGACGCCGCACAGGGCCCAGCCTGCCGCCCGCAGTACTTCCTGCCGACGGTTGCCATGAAGCAGCATCAGGCTCATGGGGCGGGTGAACCTGCGGCGGGTGAAGCTGGGGCGGCCGGAGCCGGGGCGCCTGCGGCGGGTGCTCCGGGCAAGGCACCCGGAACCGGCGCGGCACCGGTCGCGGGCGCGCCCGCCATTTCCAGACCGACCAGCGCGATCTTGAGATAGCCGGCGGAGCGCAGGAGGTTCATCACCTCCATCAGATCGCCATAGGCCACCGCCTTGTCGGCGCGCAGGAAGATGCGGGTGTCGCGCTTGCCCTCGGTCGTGCGGTCGAGCGTGGCGCCGAGTTCGGGGCGCGGAATGTCGTCATTGCCGAGCGCCAGGCCGAGATCGCCCTTCACGGTGAGGTAGACCGGCTTGTCCGGGCGCGGCTGCACGGCGGCATTGGAGGCCGGCAGGTCCACGGCGACATCGACGGTGGAAAGCGGCGCCGCGACCATGAAGATGATCAGCAGCACCAGAATGACGTCGATGAACGGGGTGACGTTGATCTCGTGGTTCTCGACGAGATCGTCGCTGTCCGTGCTCTGGAGCTTGGCGCCCATGGTTCACTCCTGTCCGATCACAGCCGGATCGGCGGTCACTCGGCGGCGGCAGCGCGCACGCGCACGGCGCTGACCGGCGCGCCATGGGACGCAGCATGAGGAGCGGCGTGCCGCAGCTCGGCGCTGTGGCGGGCGATGGCGTCGCGCTTGTCGAGGTCGCGCGAGAGAAGGCGCAGCACCTCGGCGGCCGCATCGCCCATCAACACGCGGTAGCCGGAGACCTGACGGGAGAAGTGGTTGTAGATCACCACGGCGGGAATGGCGGCGACGAGGCCGATGGCGGTGGCCAGCAGCGCCTCGGCAATGCCCGGCGCGACAACGGCGAGATTGGTGGTCTGCGCCTTCGAGATGCCGATGAAGGAATTCATGATGCCCCACACCGTGCCGAACAGGCCGACGAAGGGGGCGGTGGCGCCGATGGTGGCGAGCACGCCGGTGCCACGGGTGATGGCGCGGCCGGTCGCGACCTCGATGCGGCCCAGCGAGATGGAGACGCGCTCCTTGATGCCCTCGGCCGGCAGGTCGCCGGAGCGCTGCAATTCGAGATCGGTCACCTTCAGCATCGCCCCGGCCGGGCCGGCGGCGCCGACAACGCGGGCGGCATCGAGCGAGGCGCTGGCGAGATAGCCCTTGAGCGCCCGGCGCAGGCGCGCCTTCGCGACCATCAGTTCCAGCGACTTGGCGAGCCCAACCGTCCAGGTGACGACCGAGGCGAAGGCGAGGCCGATCATCACCGCCTTCACCACCCAGTCGGCGGCCATGAACATGCCCCAGGGCGACAGGTCATGCGGCAGCTGGGCGGCCACCGAACTGTCCTCGCCGGCAACCGGGGCGGCAGCGGGGGCACCCGCCGGAGCCGTAACAGCAGCCGCATCGGCGGAGGCCGAGGGGGCGGCGGCGGTGGGCGTCGTCGGAGCAGGCATGGGCGGCACCAGCGCCTCGGGAGCGGCCGGCGCGGGCTGAACGGCCGGCGCCGGGGGCGCGGCCTGCTGCGCCACCACCGGAATCACCGATCCGCTGAACAACGCCAGCGCCAGAAGCGCGGGGACGACACGGCGGAGCGGAGCGGCGGGGCGAGAGGTCAGCATGGCAGCCATCCGATGTTCCGGCCAGCTTCCTTCTCCCACCGCTGAAAGCGGAAGGTCTCGGGACGCCGGCCCCTCAGTTAACGGCTTCCATACCCCTCAGGTACAAGGTCGACAACAGCAAAAAGCCGCATCAACGCATTGTGGAACCACTCAAAACTGCGATCTTCCTAGTAATTCTTGTTTGTTATAATTCCAGACAAGCACTTTACTACCGCGCGACGCCCAGCACCTTGCCGGGATTGAGCAACCCCTGCGGATCCAGCGCGGCCTTGACCCGGTGCATCAGATCGAGCGCCACCGGATCGGCGTAATGCGCCAGTTCCTCGCGCTTGAGGATGCCGATGCCGTGCTCGGCGGCGATGGAGCCGTCCATATCGCTCACGATGTCGTGGACGATGCGGTTGAAGGTCTCCCACATGCCGATGAAGGCGGCCTTTTCCATGCCGACGGGCTGGCTGAGATTGAAGTGGATATTGCCATCGCCGACATGGCCGAACGGGCACGGCCGCAGCCCCGGCAGCGCCGCCAGGCAGGCGGGCAGCGCGCGCTCGAGAAACTCCGGCACGCGCGACACCGGCACGGAGACATCGTGCTTGATCGAGCCGCCTTCGTGCTTCTGCGCCTCGCTCATATCCTCGCGCAGCCGCCACAGATTGGCCGCCTGCGCCTCGCTCGCCGCGATCACCGCGTCCAGCACCTCGCCCGCTTCCATCGCGGCGCCCAGCGTCTCCTCCATCAGCGCGCCGAGATCGAAGGCGCGGGTGGGGGCGGAGAGTTCGGCCAGCACATACCAGTCGTAACGCTCCGTGAGCGGACGCACCGTGCCGGGCATGTGGGTCAGCACGGTCTCGACGCCGAAAGCCGCCATCAGCTCGAAGGTGGTGAGCGCATCCCCCGCCTCGCCGCGCAGGCGCTTGAGCAGGGCAAGCGCGGAGGCCGGATCGGACACCGCAAGGAAAGCGGTGGTGCGCTGCGCCGGCTGCGGAAACAGCTTCAGCACGGCAGCGGTGATGAGGCCGAGCGTGCCTTCGGTGCCGAGAAAGAGCTGCTTGAGGTCATAGCCCGCATTGTTCTTGCGCAGGCGCTTCAGCCCGTTCCACACCCGCCCATCGGCCAGCACGACCTCGAGACCGAGCACGAGATCCTTGGCATTGCCATAGCGCAGCACGGCGGTGCCGCCGGCATTGGAGGACAGGTTGCCACCGATGCGGCAGGAGCCCTGCGAGGCGATGTGCAGCGGGAAGAGGCAGCCCACCTCCTCCGCCGCCTTGTGGACAGTGTCGAGGATGCAGCCGGCCTCCACCGTCATGGTCATGTCGACGGGATCGACGGCACGCACGCGGTCGAGCCGCGCCAGCGAGACCAGCACCTCGCCAAACGGCATCTGCCCGCCAACCAGCCCGGTATTGCCGCCCTGCGGCACGATCGGCACGCCGGCCCGCGCGCAGGATTCCACCACGAAGGCGACCTCCTCGGTCGAGCCCGGCCGCAGCACCGCCGGTGCCTGCCCGTGATAAAGCCCGCGCTCCTCGCGCAGATACGGCGCCATGTCGGCCGGATCGGTCAGCACATGAGCGGCGCCGATACGCTGGGCGAGGGTGGCGAGAAGGGCGGCATCAGCGGGCATGGGAAATCCTGAAGGCTAGCGGGCGGCATCGAGGACGGCGACGTGGCCGGCCGCACCATAATCGAGAATCGCCCGGTCGGCAGTCAGCAGCGGCACACGCAGATGCCGCGCCGTGGCGATGATGAGGCGGTCCGCCGGGTCGGGATGCAGCGCGCCGGGCAGACGGACGCTATCCACCGCGATAGCCGGTTCCAGCGGCGCGAGCTGGAGGGCCGGGAGAGCGAGCACCGCGTCGAGCCACGCGCCCACATCCTCGGTCAGCGCCAGCCGCCCCTTCTGGACCAGCATGGCAATCTCCCAGGGGGTGATGGCGGCGATATGGACCGCGCCCGCCGCGCTCGGACGGTCAAGGGCGGCCCGCGCCAGAGGGCCAAGGCGCGGATCATCCTCCAGCGCCCAGACCAGCACATGGGTGTCGAGGAGGATCACGCGGTGGCGGCCCAATCCTCAGCCTGTGTGGCGGGCCCGAAGGGATCGACATAGCGCATCACCCGCCCCCGCCGCGCGCCGATCAGCCCGGCCGGCGCGGCCTCGGGGATGGGACTGAGCATCGCCACCGGCTTGCCATGCCGGGTGATGGTGAGGCTCTCCCCGCTCGCGCCGATCTCGTCGATCAGCCGCAGGCACTCCGCCTTGAATTGCGTCGCGGCAACTTTGCGTGTGGTCATCACGGGTCTCTTTTCTGTACAAATTATATGTACATTTATGGTCACATCGCAATGTTTACGGCGCGCGAAGGCTGCGACAGGATGCGGGGCCCACACCGGACCGCCCCCATGTCGCTCATCCTCTACGCCACGCTCGGCGTCGCTGATCTCAGCCGCGCCACCGCCTTTTACGACGCGGTGCTCGCCCCGCTCGGCTATGCCCGCCGCGACGACGCGATCGAGGGCTGGGAAGGCTACGGGCCGGATTATGATGATGGCGTGAGCCTGTGGCTCTGCACGCCCTTCAATGGGGCGCCGCCCACCGCCGGCAACGGCACCATGGTCGCCTTCCGCGCGCCCGATGCGGCGGCGGTCGACGCATTTCACGCGACGGCGCTGGCGCAGGGCGGCACGGATGAGGGGGCGCCGGGGGTGCGGCCGCATTACGGGCCGGGCTTCTACGTCGCCTATGTGCGCGATCCCGACGGCAACAAGCTCGCCTGCGTGTTCCACCGCTATGGTCTGGAGGGCTGACGCGGGACGCGCCAACCGTTCTGTGACGCCCACAAGACGAGGCTGCCCCTTGCCCCGGCGCGGCTTTCCCCCTATCCCCGCGCCATGGCTCCTCCTCTTCTTCTGCTTCAGGACACGCGGCTCACCTTTGGCGGCACGCCGCTGCTTGATGGCGCCGAACTTTCCGTCTCCGCCGGCGAGCGCGTCGGCCTTGTCGGGCGCAACGGCTCGGGCAAGTCGACGCTGCTCAAGATCGCCGCCGGCATCGTGCAGGCCGATGGCGGCAACCGCTTCGCCCAGCCCGGCGCGACCATCCGCTATCTGCCGCAGGAGCCGGACCTTTCCGGCTTCAAGACCACGCTCGCCTATGTCGAGGCCGGCATGGGGCCGGGCGACCAGGAATACCGTGCGCAGTACCTCTTGAACGAGCTCGGCCTCACCGGCGAGGAGAACCCGGCCAATCTCTCCGGCGGCGAGGCCCGCCGCGCCGCGCTCGCCCGCGTGCTGGCGCCCGAGCCGGACATCCTGCTGCTCGACGAGCCGACCAACCATCTCGACCTGCCGGCCATCGAATGGCTGGAGAGCGAGTTGTCCTCGCTGCGCTCGGCGCTGGTGCTCATCAGCCATGACCGCCGCTTCCTGCAGGATCTGACCCGCGCCACCGTCTGGCTCGACCGCGGCACGACGCGGCGCATGGAGCGCGGCTTCGCCTTCTTTGAGGAATGGCGCGACCAGGTGCTGGAAGAGGAAGAGCGCGACCAGCAGAAGCTCGCCCGCAAGATCGTCGCGGAAGAGCACTGGATGCGCTACGGCGTTACCGCCCGGCGCAAGCGCAATGTGCGGCGCGTCGGCGAGCTGGCGGAGCTGCGCGCGAAGTTCCGCGACCATCGCGGCGCGGTGGGTACCATCACCATGGCCGCCACCGAGGCCGAGGTCTCCGGCAAGCTGGTGATGGAGGCCGAGCACATCTCGAAGACATATGGCGATCGCGTCATCGTGCGCGACCTCTCCATCCGCATCCAGCGCGGCGACCGCATCGGCATTGTCGGGCCGAACGGCGCGGGCAAGACCACGCTGCTGAAGATGCTCACCGGCGAACTGGCCCCCGACAGCGGCAAGGCCAAGATGGGCACCAATATCGAGATGGCGACGCTCGACCAGCGCCGCGCCGCGCTCGATCCCAACCGCTCGGTGCGCGAGACGCTGACCGACGGACGCGGCGACCAGGTGTTCGTCGGCGGCAATCCTCGCCATGTCATCGGCTATATGAAGGACTTCCTGTTCACGCCGGAGCAGGCGGGCACGGCGGTCTCGAAGCTCTCGGGCGGCGAGCGCGGGCGGCTGCTGCTCGCCTGCGCGCTGGCGCAGGCCTCCAACCTCATGGTGCTGGACGAGCCGACCAACGATCTCGACCTCGAAACGCTCGACCTGCTCGAAGAGATGATCGACGACTATGCTGGCACGGTGCTGCTGGTCAGCCATGACCGCGACTTTCTCGATCGCACCGTCACCGCCACCATCGCCTATGAGGGCGACGGCAATTGGGAAGTCTATGCCGGCGGCTATTCCGACATGGTGGCGCAGCGCGGCCATGGCGTGAAGGCGCGCGCGGCGGCGCAGGCAGCCGCGACGAGCACCGCCAAGGCCTCCGCCAGCGCGCCGGCCAGCGCCGCACCCGCTTCCAGCGGCAGCAAGCGCAAGCTCTCCTTCAAGGAGAAGCACGCGCTGGAGCAGCTGCCCAAGCGCATCGCCCAGCTCGAATCCGACATCAAGCGGCTGAACAACACGCTGGCGACGGCGAATTTCTACACGCGCGACCCGGCCGGCTTCCAGAAGGCCACCGCCGAGCTCACCCGGACCCAGGCGGAACTCGCCAAGGCCGAGGAAGAGTGGCTGAATCTGGAAATGCTGCGCGAGGAAGTCGGCGGCTGAGGCCGCGGGCGGCGCGCCTGCCCAGCAAGACCCCCCGTTCCCCGGACGGGTTGCACAGCGTGCAGCGATGATCAGGGGACCAAGGGAAGCTCTTTGGCCGAAGACTCTCCCGCTGGATCCCGGCTCGCCTTCCGCTCACGCTTCAGGCGTCCGGGACACGGGTAAGTCCGCTCAGGGCGCCATGTCTGGCACGGGCTTGACGACGCCGCTCGGGGCGGAGGCGCCGCCGAAGGACGACACGTCGAGCGCAGGGGCGGCACTGGCGAGCTGGAGCTTTTCGCCGGTGAAGGCCCAGGTCTGCTGCACCATCGCCGGGTTGTCGTTCAGCTTGGTACCGTAGCTCGGCACGATCTGGCGGATCTTGCCCTGCCATTCGGGCGTCGCGACCTTGGCCTTGAACACCTTCTCCAGCACGCCCAGCATGATCGGCGCCGCCGTCGAGGCGCCCGGCGAGGCGCCGAGCAGCGCGGCGATAGAGCCGTCCTTGGCGGCGACGATCTCGGTGCCGAGCTTCAGCGTGCCGCCGCCATCCTTGTCGCGCTTGATGATCTGCACGCGCTGGCCGGCCTGCCACAGGCGCCAGTCCTCGGCCTTGGCCTGCGGGAAATATTCGCGCAGCGCCGCCAGCCGCTCGGCGTCGGAGAGCATGAGCTGGCCGGCGAGATACTTCACCAGCGCGAACTGCTCGGTGCCGACATCGAGCATCGGCCAGATGTTCTCCAGCGTTACCGAGGCCGGCAAATCGAGATAGGAGCCGTCCTTGAGGAACTTGGTGGAGAAGGTGGCGAAGGGGCCGAACAGCAGCACCTGCTTGCCGTCGAGATAGCGCGTGTCGAGATGCGGCACCGACATGGGCGGCGCGCCGACCGAGGCCTTGCCATAGGCCTTGGCGAGGTGGCGCAGCGCCGTATCCGGGTTGTCATTGACGAGGAAGGAGCCGCCAACGGGGAAGCCGGCGAAATCCTCGCCCTCGGGGATGCCGGACTTCTGCAGGAGGTGCAGCGCGCCGCCGCCGCCGCCGATGAACACCATGTTGGCGTCCACCGTGCGCGTCTCGCCGGTGCCGGTATAGCCATAGGTCACGCGCCAGCTGCCATCGGCGTTGCGGGTGATGTCGGCGACCTCGCTGGACAGTTCCAGGTCGAAATTCGGCTGGCTGCGCAGATAGCTCACATATTGCCGGGTGACCTCGCCCCAATCGACGTCGGTGCCGAGCGGCGACCAGGTGGCGGCGATGGTCTGGGCGGGGTCACGGCCCTCCATCATCAGCGGCACCCATTCGGCGATCCGGGCGCGGTCGGTGGAGAATTCCATGCCGGCGAAAAGCGGGCTCGCCTTCAGCGCCTCATGGCGCTTGCGCAGGAACTCGATGTTCTCGTCGCCCCAGACGAAGCTCATATGCGGGGTGGAATTGATGAAGGAGCGCGGGTTGCGCAGCACGCCGCGCTCAACCTGCCGGGCGAGGAACTGGCGGGTGACCTGGAAGGCCTCGTTGATCTCGACCGCCTTGTCGATATGGACCTGGCCCTTGTCGTCTTCCGGCGTGTAGTTGAGCTCGGCCAGCGCGGAATGTCCGGTGCCGGCATTGTTCCAGCCATTGGAGCTTTCCAGCGCCACGCCGTCGAGCCGCTCGATCATGGCGAGCTTCCAGTCCGGCTCCAGCTCGTTGAGCCACACGCCGAGCGTCGCGCTCATGATGCCGCCGCCGATCAGCAGCACGTCGACCTTGCGCGCACCCGCCTGCGCCAGAGCCGCGCCGATGCCACCCGAGAGGCCGGCCGCCGCGACACCGCCGACCGCGCCGCCGAGCACCTGACG
Organism: Ancylobacter sp. WKF20; assembly: GCF_029760895.1. Classification (NCBI taxonomy): domain Bacteria; kingdom Pseudomonadati; phylum Pseudomonadota; class Alphaproteobacteria; order Hyphomicrobiales; family Xanthobacteraceae; genus Ancylobacter; species Ancylobacter sp. WKF20. Next base: position 202,596 of record NZ_CP121679.1, on the reverse strand, counting down.
GCGGTTCACCGACGGTCCCGCGACGGGGGCGGAGGGGGTCCGGAGAGTGTCCTTGCTACGCATCACCATGGCTTTTTCCTGTTCCAGAGCGGTCCCCGACGCCGGCTCGTTATCGGGCGCTCTGCGGCAAAACAACCCGGCCATCCGTAGAAGTACGGGCGCGCGAACGAAAGCGACCCGAAAGCGGGCTGCGCTTTCAGGGGTCGCGCACCCCTCGACAAAACATTGTTTTTGCTTCGGTTTTTTTAGATCGACATAGACCGCCCGGCGCGGTTGCGCTTTCGCTTCTTGTCCGCGGGGTGCATAGGTGCCCCGCGACAAGCGCCGGTCTGACGGCTATGAAGCGACCATGGCCCTGCTCATTTCCCTCACCGCGCCGGACGACCCGCGCATCGACGCCTACCGCGTCATCAAGGAACGCGACCTTGTCGGGCGCGGCGGCCGCTTCATCGTCGAGGGGCGCACCGTGCTCGACGTGGCGCTCTCCCCGCGCAACCGGTTCAAGCTGGAATCGCTGCTGCTGGCGGAGAGCCGGCTGGAGGCGCTCGCCCCGCTGCTGGCGCAGGCGCCGGAAGGGCTGCCGATCTACACGGCGAGCCAGGCGATCCTTGACGGCATCACCGGCTTTCACATTCATCGCGGCCTGCTCGGCATCGGACTGCGTGGGGCGGAGCCGACCATGGCGGAGCTTGTCGCATCGCTGCCGGAGACGGCGCTGGTGGTCGTGCCGCTCGGCATCACCAATCACGACAATGTCGGCGGCATCATGCGCAATGCCGCCGCCTTCGGGGCGGATGCGGCGCTGTTCGACTTCGCCTCCTGCGACCCGCTCTACCGCAAGGCGATCCGCGTCTCGGTCGGCGGTAGTCTCATGGTGCCCTTTGCCCGCGAGGGATCGGCCGAGGCGATCCTCGATCTCCTCGCCGCGCATGATTTCACCCTGCTGGCCCTCAGCCCGGCCGGAGAATGCGAGATCGGTGCCCTGCCCCGCCCGCGCCGGGCCGCGCTTCTGCTGGGCGCGGAGGGGCCGGGATTGCCCGCGCCTATCCTCGCGCGCACCCGCACGGTGCGCATCGACATGGCCGGGAACTTCGATTCCCTCAATGTCGCGACGACCAGCGGTATTGCACTACATGCCATGCGCCAGACGCAGATAAACGCGGCGTGATCAGCCGAATCAAGCCTCGACACGGCCCCGGAGTCGGCTCATGCTTCAGCCTGACTATCAGACGGGCCGCCGTCTGAATGACCGTCGACTTCATCAAGGCCCGGGCTCACCCCCGGGCCTTTTTTTCATTGCCGCCGGGCCTGCGGCGCCGTTTCCATTGATCGCGCCGCGCCTTGAGCTAGGTTGCCGCAAACGGTGTCGCCCGACCTCCCCTTGGCGGCGCCCTTTCAGGAACCGTCCCATGCCCGGATCGCGCGCGCCCCGCCCGTCCGATGCCGCTGCCTCCCGCGCTCCCGCGCCTCATATCGTCAAGCTCGGCGGCAGCCTGCTCGCCGCCCCCTCTTTGCCGGCGCTGCTCGCGACGCTTGCCCGGCACGGCGCGCCGCTCGTGCTGGTCACCGGCGGCGGGACGCTGGCCGATACGGTGCGTGATCTCCAGCCGCGGCTTGGCCTGTCGGATGCCGCCTGCCACCGCATGGCGATCCTCGCCATGGAGCAGACGGCGCTGGCCCTGGCGGACCTCTCGGGCATTCCCACCGCCGCCGATCCCGCCGGCATTGCCCGCCTCCACGCCAGCGGGCACGCCGCGCTATGGTTGCCGGCGGCGATGACCCTTGAGGCCCCCGACCTGCCGGAAAGCTGGGACATCACCTCCGACAGCCTTGCCGCCTGGCTCGCCACGCGCCTCACGGCGGGGCGGCTGACGCTGGTGAAGTCCGCCCCCGCCGCCGCGCGCACCGGCCCCGCCGACTGGGCCGCCGCCGGGCTGGTCGATCTGCTCTTTCCGCGTTACGCAGCCGCCTTTGGCGGGCCGGTCGAGCTTCTCACCCTGGAAGCGGCCGGTGCCGCCCTCACCGACGGGAGTCTGGCCGCATGAGCGCCGACAAGGGCACCTATCCGCGCTGGGCCTGGGCGCTCACCGGCTCCGGGCATTTCTTCACCGAGTCGATCGCGCTCATCCAGTCGCTCGACGCCGTGGACCTGTTCGTCTCGCGCGCGGCGGACGAGGTGCTGCGCATGTACAAGCAGGATCTGCCCAAGCACACCCGCATCTTCCGCGAGACCACGGCCAGTTCCGCCCCGGTCGGGCGCTTCTATGAGCAGCTCTACCACACGCTGGTGGTCTCCCCCGCCTCGTCCAACACGGTGGCGAAGGCGGTGTACGGCATCTCCGACACGCTGGTGACCAACTGCTTCGCGCAGGCCGGCAAGTGCCGCGTTCATGCGATCGTCTTCGCCTGTGATACCGCGCCGGAGATGATCACCATGGCGCCGGGCGGCGAATACCCGGTCTATCCGCGCCGCATCGACCTGGAGAACACCGCCCGGCTCAAGGAGTTCGACGACACCACCGTGGTGGAATCCCTCGCCGATCTCGACGCCGCCATTAGCGCCCGGCGCCGTCTGCTGGCGGAACGGACCGCCCCGGCCGATGGCTGACACCCCCGAAACACCCCGCCGCCCGGAAAAAATCGCCCTCGTCACCGGCTCGCTGGCCGAGCCACGCCTGACAAAGATCGCCGGCGAGATCGCCGACCCGACGCTGGAGCCGGTCGTGGTCAATGTCGGCGTCAAGGTCGCCGCGCTGATGACGGCGGAGATCGTCGAGCGCCGGCTGAAGCTGCCGGAGGGCACCGACCGCGTGCTGATGCCCGGCCGCTTCCGGGGCGATCTTGAACGGCTGGAGCGGTTCTTCGGCGTGCCCTTCGCGCGCGGGCCGGACGAGGTGGCGGACCTGCCGGACTATTTCGGCCAAAAGCGCCGCGCCACCGACCTCACCCGGCAGGACGTCACCATCTTCGCCGAGATCGTCGACGCCACCGTGATGAGCGTCGCGGGCATCGTCGCCCGCGCCCGCGCCCTGCGGGCGGAAGGGGCTGACGTCATCGACCTCGGCTGCCTGCCGGACACCGCCTTTCCGCATCTGGAGGAGGCGATTGCGGCCGTGCAGGCCGAGGGGCTGAAGGTCAGCGTCGATTCCTTCGATCTGACCGAGCTCGCCCGCGCCACCCGCGCCGGGGCGGATTTCCTGCTCAGCCTCAACGAGACCAATCTGCACATCGCCAAGGAAGGCCCGGCCGTGCCGGTGCTGGTGCCGGCGAAGCAGGGCGATCTCGATTCGCTCATCCGCGCCGTGGAGGCCTGCCTTGCCAGCGGCCAGCCCTTCTATGCCGACCCGATTCTCGACCCGATCCATTACGGCTTCACCGCCTCGATCCTGCGCTATGCCGAATTGCGCCGGCGCTTCCCGGACATTCCCGTTCTCATGGGCATCGGCAATGTCACCGAGCTGACGGATGCCGACACCACCGGCATCAACGCCATTCTCATGGGGCTCATCTCGGAAATGCGGCTCAACGCGGTGCTGGCGGTGCAGGTCAGCCCGCATTGCCGGACAGCCGTGCGCGAGTTCGACCGGGCGCGGCGCGAATACTACGCCGCCCGCGAAGCCGGCGCCCTGCCGCAAGGTTTCGGCGGCGGGCTGATGGCGCTGCGCGATCGCAAGCCCTATGCCGCCAGCCCCGCCGAGATCGAAGGCCTCGCGCGCGAGGTGCGCGACCGCAATTTCCGCATCGATGTCAGCGAGGACGGCATCCACATCTACAACCGCGACGGCCACCACGTGGCGCCCGATCCCTTCGCGCTGTTCCCCCATCTCAAGGTGGAGGAGGATGGCGCGCACGCCTTCTATCTCGGGGTGGAAACCGCGCGGGCGGAGATCGCCTACAAGCTCGGCAAGCGTTACGCGCAGGATGAAGGGCTGAAATGGGGTGTCGCGGCTGTAATCGAAGAAAGCCCCGAGCAAGCACACCGTTTGACATTCAAGGAAACCGGCACGACGCTGCAGGCCAAGAAGGAAGTAAATAAGCACGCAAAGGCCGAGGAGGCGCCCGCCAGCGCGACCGAGGCCGAAGCCGGAAAGGCGACCGAGACGTGATCCGTGAGGCCATTGTCACAACCCGCTCGGTGAGCGGCGAACCGCATCTGGCGCCGATGGGCGCCACGGTGATCGAGGGCGGCTATCTGCTCCAGCCGTTCCGCCCGTCCCGCACGCTGGAAAATCTCTCCAGCACCAGCATCGGCGTCGTCAACTTCACCGACGATGTCCGCATCTTCGCCGGCAGCATCGTCGGCAAGCGCATGTCCGTGGATGTGTGCAAGGCGACCTATCTCGACTGCCCGCGCCTCGCCGAGGCGCTGTCGCATGACGAGATCACGGTGGAGCGGATGGAGGACCACCCGGAGCGGCCGAAATTCTTCTGCCGCACCCACCACAGCGAAGGCCACCGCCGCTTCGAGGGGCTGAACCGCGCCAAGGCCGCCGTGCTGGAAGCCGCGGTGCTGGTGAGCCGCCTGCGCCTGCTCAGCCCGGAGAAGGTCGACGAGGAGATGGCCTATCTCGCCATCGCCATCGAGAAGACCGCCGGGCCGGACGAGCGCGACGCCTGGAGCTGGCTGGTCGAGGCCATCGCCGAGCACCGGCAGTCCCGCGTGCTGCCGAGCCACCTATGAGCGCGCGTGCCCCGGGCCTGCTCGCCAGCGTCGCCGACCTCAGCGAGATGGACCAGGCCGCGCGCGGCGGTGCGGATATCGTCGATCTCAAGCAGCCGGCCTATGGAGCGCTCGGCGCGTGGAGCCCCGGCGCGCTGACGGCCGCCGTCATGCTGTGGAACGGTTGGGGCGAGCGGCGCCCGGCGCTTTCCGCCACCGCCGGCGACCAGCCCATGGTGCCGGCCATTCTGCGGAGCGCGGCGGAGAGCATCGCCGCCAGCGGCGTGCCCCTCGTCAAGGTCGGGCTGTTCGCCTCCGAGCATATGGGCGCCTGCATCGAGGCGCTGGCCCCGCTCGCCACGCGCTGCCGGCTCATCGGCGTGCTGTTCGCCGATCAGGATCCCGATTTCGATGTGCTGCCGCGCCTCGGCGCGGCGGGCTTCGCCGGTGCCATGATCGACACCGCCGACAAGCATGCCGGGCCGCTCACCCGCCATCTCGACCTGCTGACCCTCAGCCAGTTCACCAGCGAGGCGCGGGCGCAGGGGCTGATGACCGGCCTTGCCGGCTCGCTGTCGCTGGACGACATCCCCGCGCTGGCCGGCGCGGGGGCGGATTATCTCGGCTTTCGCGGCGCGCTCTGCACTGGCGGGCGCACAGGTCGGCTCGACCCCACACGCCTCGCCCAGGCCCGCGAGCGCCTGACCACCGCCGCCGGCACGCTGCGGGACTAGGCGTCCCGACAACCTGACGCTCAGAACCGCACGCTCAGCCTTGCGTTGAAGCCGTTCTCGCTGACGCCGTCGCCATACTGGCCGGTATAGGCGATGCCCAGCGTCGCGGTGGCGCTGATCAGAACGTCGAGCCCGGCCTCGACCACCGCCGCGTCCTCGGCGATCGGCGCGCCGGTGACGGTGAAGGCGTCCGAGCCCGCAAAGGCCTGCGTCACCGTCGGGTCGATGTCGCCGAAGGCATGGCGCCAGCCCAGCGCGCCGCGCAGCGTCGCCGCCGTCGAGCCGAAGGCGATCTCCTTGGCAAGGCGCACGCCCAGCGTGGTGAAGGTCGTGTCCATGGTCTGGGAATCGCCCGTCAAGGCCGCCGCGCCGCCCTCTTCCCTGTAGCCGTCCTGGTGCAGGCTGACATAGGAGAGGTTGGCGAAGGGCTCGAAGGCGATGCCGGCCGCGTCGATGCGGTAGCCGAGTTCGCCGAAGGCCTGCACCGTGCCGGCGTCATAATCGGCCGACAGGCTGTCCGTGTAGCCGGTGAAGGCGACGCTACGGTTGGTCGAGATGTCCTGCCACGTATAGGCTAGGCCGGTGCGCAGCGCGAGCGGGCCCCATTCGTTGCCGCCGTAAAGGCCGATATGCCAGTTGTCGCTCGAGCCGGAGGAGTTGCGGCCCGAGATCGAGAAATCGGTGTAGCTGTAGCCACCGGCCACGCCGAGGCGCCAGCCGTCGCCGACCAGCGTATCGGCGCCGATCAGGAAGCCGCCGGTGGAATCGGAGACGCCGGCGGCGTTCGAGTTGCCGTCCATGTCGCCCCAATTGCCGAAGGCGGTCGACCACAAAGCGAAGCGTTCCACCGGCGCGACGGCGGGCGCCGCCTTCACGGGGATGCTGAGATCCGCCGCCACCTTGACGGGCGAGGGCGCGGCATAGGCTAGCGCCCCCGAGGACGTCTCGACCACATTGACCACCGTGCCGGCGGAGGCCCCGACACCGCCCTGCGCCGCCCGCAGGCGATCATTCAGCGCGCCGCGAATGAGCGAGGACTGTTCCATGAACAGGCTCTGCGTCGAGGCATGCACCTCGCCGGAGAGCTGGTCATAGGCCCACTGCGCCTCGCTGGCCGAGGTGAGGAACAGCACCGAGTTGTACAGCGCGAGCGACGCCCCCGTCTGCGGCAGCGTGCCCAGCGCCGCCGAGGTGGCGATCTGGTTCGGCGTCACCGCGACGCTGGTGAAGGTCTCCTGCGGGATGCTGACCACGACGGAAAGCGCCACCGCCGTGGAATCCTCCTCCACATTCAGGAAGATCGAGGACGACGTCACCTGGCTGAAGGAGCCGGTGACCCCGCCGGCCGCTTCCAGAATAGTGTAGGTGACGCCCGAGGCGTAGCTGACCAGCGGGTCGAGCGTGACGAGATTCAGCGTCGCGCCATTGACGGTGATGCGCCCGGTCGTGCTGATGCCGTCGCTATTGCCGGCATTGTCCAGTTCAATCTGATAGGTCGAGCCGGGCTCAAAGGTGACGTCGCCATTGATGGTGAGCGTGCCGATGGAATTGCCCGGCGCCAGCGTGCCGCCGGCCAGCACCGTGACCGCGCCCGTGGTGCCGCTGCCGCCGAGCGTGCCGCCCTCCGCGACAGTGACGGACCCGCCGAGCGTGCCATTCACCGACAGAAGACCCTCACTCACCGTGGTCGTGCCGGTGAAGCCGGAATTGTCGCCGGTCAGCTCCAGTTCGCCCGCGCCGGCCTTCACCAGCGCGCCGGTGCCGGAGATGGCGTAGCCGAAGCTGGCCTCGTCGGCCCGGTTGAAGGCCAGCGTCGCGCCGCTCGCCACCGCGATGTCGGTGGCCAGACTCCCCGAGGTGCCGCCATCGCCGATCTGCAGCGTGCCGGCGGTGACGCTGGCGCCGCCGGTGAAGGTGCTGGCGCCGGTGAGGATCAGCGTGCCCGTGCCCGCCTGCACCAGCGCGCCCGTGCCGGAGATGACGCCGGCATAGGTCACCTCATCCGAGCGGTTGAAAGCCAGCGTGCCATTATCGGTGATGTCGCCGAGCACCGAGCCGCTGGTGCCGCCATTGCCGAGCTGAAGCGTCGCGCCGGCATTGATCGTCGTCCCGCCGGTGTAGAGCTGGTCGAGCCCGAACAGGATCGTCCCGTTGCCCTCACCGGGATCAGCCGAGTTGGTGATGATGACGCTGCCGGGGGCGGTAGGGTCCGCGTCGTAGAGCACGGCGGGAACAACGAGCGCGCCTTCGCCCGCTGTCGCACTGCCGTTGACCGCGTAATCAAAGGTGAACCCCTGAGCGATGGGCTGCTCGCTGAGGATGACAAGGCTGGTTTCCTTGCCGGTGATGAGGACATCGCTGAACCGGACCGCAAAGCTCGTGCTGACAATCCCCAGAGACTCGGCGCTCGGCGCGGCCAGAACACCCGATATCGTGGAGGTGATCTGTTCACCGTCCGCGGTCGTTCCGTACAAGGTTGTGCTGAATTTCACCGAGTTGTCGGTCGTCGTAATCTTCAAGACGCCGATCTTGTCCACCTCGTAGGTGGTGAACCCCGCGACGCCATCGACAAGAGAGGGGAGCACAAAGCTGTAGACGAGGGGCGAGGCGCCGTTATGGCTCGCGTCCTCGGCAATCTGGTTGCCGGGGATGATGGCACCGAACCAGCTCAGCTGCCCCGTAAGCGTCGTCGACGCCGGCAAAGTGAAGGTCTGATCCTTGAAGCTGGCATAGTCGTTCAGCGTGGTGAACCCGCCCTGCGAGACAGAATTGACCTGAACAGCGCCCCGGGTGACGGCCCCAAACGACACGACGGACGCCTCCGCGAGGGCCTTTGCCGGGAGCAGCAGGACCGCTGCCATCAAGCCCAGCGCCCCGAGTTCGCCTAGCCTGCGCACTGACGTGGACCGCAGGGCCGATGATCGGTGCCGCGCCACGATACGTGATCGGGACAACGGTGTTTCCGCGCGCCGCGGTGCCTGCCCGTTCAGAACCAAATGCATCATGCGCATGTGCCCCCAGCACCTACGTTTCGCGATTACAACGGCTATGAGCGAAGGTGTGTGCGGCATTCGCGCTGCGGCTCCGGGACCCGGAAGCTGACACCCAGAGGTATGATAAGCCAGCTTTGCCGTCATAACGACTCGCTCGCGATGACGTCGTGTTTCTTCCCGAGAAAAAAATCGTCGGGTTGCACGCGCGCAACAGCCCCTGCGCGCCCTCCTCGCGGAGCTCAGCCGCTCCGTCGCATCCTCCCCGCTTGACTTCCCGTCCGCGCGGGTCCATCTGCCCCGCGCCGCCCGTCACGGCGGCGCAATCGGAACCCCTTACCCATGCCCAGCGACAGTCCCAGTCGATTGTCCGGCCGCCGGCGGCCGGCGCTCTGAGCCGACCGCGGCCCTGTTAGGGCACGGCTCTCTGCGTCCACCTCCGGTGACCGGACGTCGGAAAGAGAGCCAAGATGGACGATATCCGTAACCCGGCGGATGACCGCCGCGACGATGCCCGCCGCGATGATGAATTCGTGGACGCCGCCGGCAGCCTTGCCGCGGAACTGGCTGCCGAGCTCGCCGAGGAGCACCCCGCCGACATCGCCGAGGCGCTGGACGAGGAAGAGCCTCACACCGCCTCCGCCGTGCTGGCGAGCCTGCCGCGCGAGAAACAGGTCGAGATTCTCGACCTGCCGGATTTCGACCTCTCCAGCGAGCTGATCGAGGCGCTGCCGGTCGAGGAGGCGGTGCGCCTGCTCACCGACATGTCCGCCGACCGCGCCGCCGACCTGTTCCGCTGGATGGAGGAGCCGGCGCGCTCGCATCTGTTCGCTCATCTGCCGGCCGAGACGCAGGCCGAGCTGAACCGGCTGCTCGCCTATCCCGAGCACAGCGCCGGCGGGCTGATGACCACCGAATTCGTCACCGTGCCGGCCGACTGGACGGTGGGGCGCACGCTCGCCCATCTGCGCGAGATCGAGCGCACGCGCGAGACCATCTACGCCATCTATGTGCTCGACCCCGACAGCCAGGCCTTGCTCAAGGCGGTGACGCTGCGCCGTCTCATCACCGGCGCGCCGGAAGACCCGATCCTCTCGGTCGCCCCGCGCCACGACCCGATCACCACCTCCCCGCTCACCGACCGCGAGGAAGTGGCCAAGCTGATCTCGAAATACGACCTGCTCGCCGTGCCGGTGGTGGACGGGCACGACCATGTGCTCGGCATCGTCACCGTCGACGACATGATCGACGCGATCATCGAGGAGAACACCGAGGACGTGCAGAAATTCGGCGGCATGGAGGCGCTGGACGAGCCCTATATGGAGATGGGCTTCCTCGCCATGCTGAAGAAGCGCGCCGGCTGGCTCTCCATCCTGTTCCTCGGCGAGATGCTGACCGCCAACGCCATGCAGCATTTCGAGGACGAGCTGGAACGCGCCATCGTGCTGACCCTGTTCATCCCGCTCATCATGAGCTCGGGCGGCAATTCGGGCTCGCAGGCGACCTCGCTGATCATCCGCGCGCTGGCGCTGGGCGAGATCAAGGTGAAGGACTGGTGGCGCGTCGCCCTGCGCGAATTGCCCTCGGGCCTCGCGCTCGGCTCCATTCTCGCCGCGCTCGGCATGACCCGCATCGCCATCTGGCAGATCGCCGGCTTCCATGATTATGGCGAGCACTGGGTGCTGGTGGCGGCGACGGTCGGCGCGGCGCTGGTGGCCATCGTCACCTTCGGCTCGCTCACCGGTTCGATGCTGCCCTTCGTCCTGCGCCGCCTCGGCTTCGACCCGGCGAGCGCCTCCGCGCCCTTCGTCGCCACCTTCGTCGATGTGACCGGGCTGGTGATCTACTTCACCGTCGCTTTGGTCATCCTGCACGGAACGTTGCTTTAGAAGGAACAACGTCGAGCCGGGATCGTCAGCCGTCTTGGCACGCGATCCCGGATCGGCCTTCGGGCCGTCCGGGATGACGATAGGCGGCTAGACCACCAGCACCTCGCCCTGCCCGCCCATCAGCGTGTCGCCGACGAGGCGGCGGGCTTGGGTGACATCCTTGAGCACGCCGGCAAGGTCCGGCACGCGCCGGGCCAGCAGGCGCAGCGCGACGAGGTCGTGCGTGCCGGTGTCGGCAAAGCCGGCCGGCAAATCGGGCAGCGCGCTGACCAGCAGCGTGCCGCGCTTCATGCCGCGCCCGGCGAGCGGGCCGACCGATCCGGCGACGCTGACCGTGCCGGCGATCATGCCGGTGGCCAGCCCCTCGGCGGCATCGCCGCCGATCAGGATCAGCCCGCCACGCTGACGGGCGCCCGCGCGCGGCCCCACGGAACCGGCGATCTTCAACACGCCGTCCGACATGCCGCGCCGCGAGCCGGAGGAGGCCCCGCCGGCGTGCGCTCCGGCATTGCCGGCAAGCTCGATCCGCCCACCGGACATTTCCGCGCCGAGAAAGTCCCCGGCCTCGCCGGAGATACGCAGCATGCCGCCGGACATGCCGAAGCCCGCCCAGGCGCCGACGCGGCCATCGACGATCAGCTCGCCTCCGCTCATGCCGGCGCCGACACCGTCCAGCCGCTCATCGCCGATCTCGACCAGCAGCACGCCCTCCGGCGCGCCCTCGATAAAGAACAGCTCGCCCATCGGCACGGCCTTCGCGCCATAGGGGATCGAATGGTGCTCCAGCTCGCGCAGCGAGGTGGCGCAGGCGAGCGCCGGGGTCAGCCCCGCCAGGTCCACCCGCGCCTCGAAGGCCGCGCGCGGCTTCAATGATACGCCGCTCATGCCACGCCTCCCGCGCTGCCCGCTCCCGCGCTCATGATCTCGCGCAGCTTGAAGTGGAACGGCCCGAGATTGCCGCCATAATTGCCGGCGTCGATCGCCAGCACGCCGCCTTCCGCACCGACCGCGCAAACCGCCTCGATGCCGACGCGCGTCGCCTCGGCCACCGCCTCGAAGCTCACCCCGTCAATGACGATCTCCATCACCGAGCCGACCTCCGGGGAGAGCTGGCTCGGCACGGCGCCGCGCAGCGTCGGGCAATAGGCGTCGTTGGTGGAGGCGAACATGCCCTTATATTTCGAGCCGACCTTGGAGCCCGAGCGCACCACGCCGCCCGGGAACGGCAGGATGATGCCGGGCACCGTCCCCATCGCCGCCACCGCCTGCTCGGCAGCGTGCAGCGCCTGCCCGCGCGAGCGGGCGAGGATGAGGAAATTGCCGCCGCCCACGCCCTCCACGGAACCCGTGTCCTCGTCGCAGACGAACTCGCCCTCCATCACCGGCACGCGCCAGAAGCGCTTGCCCGCGAGCTTCTTGGAGATCTGGTGGCCATCGCCGAAATAGCGGATCGTCTTGGCCAGCGGCACGCGCTTGCCGCCCTCGACGCCGGCATAGCAGGCGGTCGTCGGGCAGGTCAGCACGCACTGGCCGAGGCGCAGTGGCACGACCTTCTTCAGCGAGCCAAAATCCATCGCGAAGATGAGGAGCGCCACGCCCGGACGCCCGTCCGGCGTCTCTTCGGGCGCCAGCACGCGCTCGATCCCGGCCTCGCAGCCGCAGCCGATGACGGAAGTGGCAAAACCCGTGGTGACGCGCCCGGCCGTCATCGCCCAGTCCGGCGTGTCGGCGGTGACGATGAGCCGCGTGCCCACCATCGGAAAGGCTTCCGCGAAGGTATCGCGGATCTCGACGCCATTGAGGATCATCGCGCGCCCTCCGGCATGGTCACGAGGCACGGACGCCCACCAAAGGCCGCGCGACAAACTCCCTCTCCCCGTCGGGGAGAGGGGTGGGGTGAGGGGCAGCGACGCGCCAGAGCGGCGAGCGCGAGCCCCCTCACCCGGCGCTGCACGCCGACCTCTCCCCGTCGGGGAGAGGTGAAGGAGAAAGCACCCGTGAGCCGCCAAAGCACCGTCATCCCCGGACTTGATCCGGGGATCCACGTCTTGGCCGCCGACCCATGCGCCGTCGAAAGGCGTGGATGGCCGGGCCAAGCCCGGCCATGACGGCTGAACATGCGCTCGACCATCGGGAGATAGGGACGCCTGCGGCGGCTTTTTCCCTGGATCCCGGTTCGGCGCTCCGCCTTCGGCGTCGCTGGGCCGGGACACGTGGCGTCAATGCTGAGACCCGTTCCCCGGACGAGCTGCACATGGTGCAGCGATGATCCGGGGCCCAGGAGAGACTCTGTCGCCGATCCCCACCGGGGAGTGGTGAAGAAGGGCGACGCAGCGAACATCATGTCGTGAGCCATCACCCCTCCCCCCGCTCGCAGGTGAGGATGGTCGGGCCGGCGCCGTTTCGCAGCTCGCCGTCACTGATGCGGAAATGCTGCGCTTTCAGGCCCACCGACTCGTCGAACCAGCGCTTCATGTCGGTCTCGATGGCGCGGTCGAAGGTCGGGCGGGCGACATGGGTGGTGCCTTGCGCCAGCTCCACCACCACGCCGTCCTTCACGATCAGCCGGCCATTCTTGAACACCATGCGGGTGGTCGAGAACATCGCCTCGCGGTCGCTGTCCTCGCGGTGGACGGCGATGTCGGCCACCGCGCCGGGGCCGAGATGGCCCTTGTCGGTGAGGCCGAGAATGCGCGCGGGCGCGGCGCGGGTGAGGATGGCGATCTCCTCCAGCGAATATTGCCTCGTGATCTCTGCCAGCATCGTGTGCTTCTGCGCCGCCTTGTTCAGCGTCGCGAGCTGGGCGTTGCGGAAATCGCGGTCCATCAGCAGGCGGATCAGATGCGGGTATGTGGTGAAGGGCCCGCCATTGGGGTGATCGGTGGTGAGGAAAATCCGCCAGGGGTCTTCCACCAGCAGGAACAGCTCCAGCCCGATCGCCCATTGCAGCGCGTTGACGAAGGACTTGTCCTTGTACTCGAACGGCACCACGCCGCAGGCGGCGTCCAGCTCGATGTCCATGCCGATGGACTTGTTCGGGCTGGCTATGGCGCGGTTGCGGTATTGCGACATGTAGTCGGCCGAGGCCGTCACCGTCTGGCCGAACATCACCTGCCCGACATCGACCGAGATGTTCGGGTTGGCGTTGACCAGTTCGGCAATGCGCGCCGCCGAGGAGGAGAAGCGCTTGTCGCCCTCCGTGCCATAGGAATGGAACTGCAGATGGGTGAGGTGCAGCCGCCGCCCCTCCGCCGCGCGGATGGTGGCGAGCGTCGTCTCGTCATTGCCGGGCACGCCGAGATTGCAGCCATGCAGATGGATCGGGTGCGGCAGGCCGAGTTCCGTCACGGCCCGGATCAGCGTCGTCAGCACCTTGCGCGGGGTGACGCCATAATGCGGGTTCGCCTCGTCCAGCTCCATCTTGCGGGCGTTGAACTTGAAGGCGTTGATGCCGCCGGGATTGACGATCTTGATGGCGAAGGCCTGCGTCGCCTCGATCATCCAGCCGACATAGGCGTTGACGGTTTCCTGATGCGCGCCGGCGGCGAGCAGGCGCAGAAAGAAATCGTCATTGCCGAGCACCAGATAGGCGCCGGTGTCGAGATTGGGGATATCCGCCATTTCCAGATGCGCGCCGCGCGCATTGGCGCCGACCATGGCCGGCTCGAACACCGTGGTGTAGCCGAGCTCCGCATAGCGGCAGCCGGTGGCATGGGCGGTGGGGGCCGCCCGTCCGCCGCCGCAGCCGCAGAAATTGCCGGGCATTTCGGGGAAGGCCTTGCGGTCCTCCTGCATCAACAGGCGGGCAAGGTTCATCTTGCCGCCGGCAATGTGGCTGTGCAGGTCGATGCCGCCCGCCATCACCACGTCGCCGGCGAGATCGTATTCGGCATCCGCCTTCTGATCGGTGGCGGCAATGATGCGGCCGTCCTCGATCTCGATATCGCGCACGGCACCGCTGACGACGCCGTTCTCGCCATTGGCCGGGTCGAGCACACGCCCGCCCTTCAGCCTCAGTCTCATCTACCCCTCCGCTAGGCGACGCACAGCCTCGGCAACGCTGGGGAGCGTCGCGACGCGCAAGGCGCCGAGCGGCAGGCTTACGATGGAATCCATGCGGAACACGGTGCCGGCATGGTCGACGCCGGGCGTGCCCACAGGGATGACAACATCAGGTTCTGTCTGGAAAATCGTATCGGGATGGGCAAGGGCGATCACCTTGCCGGAAAAATCGGGCGGCGGCTCCGGCCGGAAGGCCGAGACCCAGACCAGCACGTCGGCATCCCGAAGGGCGGCCTGCGTGGAATAGAGCGTGCCGTCATGGGCGCTGCCCTGCCCGCGCACCAGCGTGCGCAGCGGGTAGCCGAGCCGCCACAGCAGCAGCTGGTTCACGCCGACGATGTTGTCGACGCCGCCCAACGGGAACACGCCGGCGCGGGTGGTCACGTTCAGCGCGTCGACCAGCGCGGTGGCGCGCTCGGCGACAAGGTCGCCATCATCGAGCGCCCCCGCGTTCCACGTCACCACGGCGTATTTCGAGGCGCGCAGCGCCTCGGCCAGCGCCGCCAGCTCGGCGAGCGGCAGGCTGCCGCTGGCGGCCACCGGCGGGGTGCGCCCGGACACCAGAAGGGCGAGCGCCTCCAGCACCTCGACCGGATCGCCGGCAAGCTCCGAGATCGTGATGCCTTCGAGCTGCCGGCGGGCCTTCTCCGACGGGGAGCCGCCGAGGAACACCACCCGCCGCTCCCCGGTCGCGAAGAGCGGGGTGGCCGGGTAGAACTTCTCGAACAGCCGGCTCCAGTTCGCGGTCGGGTCGTCGCCCACCACGACCAGCAGGTCGCAATGGTTGCGGACCTCGGCGAGCGTGGTGGAGAGCCAGCCGGTGCGCTGCACCGCCGCATAGTTGCGGAACAGCCCCTGCGAGGCGTGATGGTCGAGCACCCCACCGAAGCGGATGGCGAGATCGACCAGGGCGCCGGCCCCAGCCATGTCGGTGCCGAAGCCGGCAATCACCGGGGCGGTGGCGCCGGCGAGGATGCGGTGCGCCTCTCTGTACACATCGGCCTGACTGGTCACCTCACCGGCCACACGCGCCACCGGTTCGGCGGTATCCAGACGCCGGAAAAGCCGGGCCGCTTCGGGGCAGATGGCGCCGCTGGGCCCGGCCTTGGCGCGGACGGCGCGGCCCTCCACCTCGAGGGTCAGATCATCGCAGCCGAGCCCGCAGAAGCCGCAGGCCACATTCTCGAACGTCTGCACCTCGGCCATGGTAACTACCTGATCTGTCAATCGTATTTGATGTAGGAGAAGCGCAGATCGCCGCGCGGCGTGCCTTCCAGCGCGCTGCCGGGCTCAAGGGCGGGCTGCCAGGAGACCACCTCCTCGATCTTCTTGGCGAGCTGGAAATCGCGCTCGGTGATGCCCTTGGCATCGTGCGACATCAGCCGCACCTCCACCCAGGCATAGGACGCCGTGATATCCGGATGGTGCCAAGCCGCCTCCGCCAGATGGCCAACGGCGTTGATGACCATCAGCGTCCCCTTCCAGCTGGAGGTGCGATAGGTACGCCGGATCCACCCGTCCTGGAGCTTCCAGTGCGGCAGATCGATCGCGAGACGATCCTCTACCTCTTTGGAGGTAAAGGTTTTTTTGGGATCAACGGCCATGCGCCGGCGTCCTCCTGGCAGGTCCACCCGTTCTGTCGCGGGCAGCTTTTAACGATTCGGTAGCACGTGGCGGGGGCGCCCGGCAAACCCCAACTCGCGGACAATTGTCGCCAGATCGGCAGCAAATCCGCGCGGCAGGCGTTCAACAGGGTCACAGTGGCGCTTGTCCTGCGTGCCACGGGAGCCTTACGATGCAGCACGAGGAAACGCCGGTGAACAAAACAACACGCCAATCGCCGACGGCGCGCCAGGAGGACGGCCTGAACGTGGTGCGCATCACCGCGCCCGGACGCCTGCACCTCGGCTTCATCGACCTCGCCGGCACCCTCGGCCGCCGCTTCGGCAGCCTCGGCATCACCCTCGACCGCCCCTCGACCATCGTGCGGATGCGCAAAAGCGCCGCACTGACCGCCTCCGGCCCCGATGCGGGCCGCGCCTTGGCGGCGGCGGAGAGGGCGGCGCAGCGTTTTCAGATCGACAAAGCCGTTGAAATCACGGTGGAATCAGCGTTGCCGCCGCATTCGGGCCTCGGCTCGGGAACCCAGCTCGGCATCGCCGTGGCGACCGGTCTGTGCCTGCTGAACGACCTGACGCTCTCTCCCCGCGAGATCGGCGCGGCTTTGGGTCGCGGGGCGCGTTCGGCCATCGGCATCGGCGCCTTTACCGAGGGCGGGGTGATCCTGGACGGCGGCAAGAAGCGCGGCTCCGACGCGCCGCCGCCCATCCTCTCGCGCCTGCCCTTCCCCGATCACTGGCGCATTCTGCTGGTATATGACAACGCCCATCAGGGGCTTAGCGGCGCTGCCGAAGTCTCGGCGATGGACAATCTTCCGCCCTTCGCCGACACGCTGGCGAGCCACATGGCGCGGCTTGCCGTGATGGTGGCACTGCCGGCGCTGGCGGAAGCGGATGTGGATTATTTCGCCGCCGCAATCGGCGAAATGCAACGACTCCTCGGCGACCACTATGCGGACGCCCAAGGTGGCCGCTATACAAGCACGGCCGTCGCCGAGGTGATGGACTGGCTGGAGACGCGCGGTCTGCGCGGGCTCGGCCAGAGTTCCTGGGGCCCCACCGGTTTTGCCATTCTCGGCAGCCCGGAAGAGGCGGACCAGGTGATCAGCGAGGCCCGCGCGCTTTTCGGCGACCGGCCCGCTCTGGCTTTCGACTGTGTACGCGGCAGCAATGCCGGCGCACGGATCGAATGGCTTGCCTGCGTCGAGCAGCGCTAGCGACGGCTTTGGCTTAGGGCCCGCGTCGCTCCTTCCCCATCATCAGAGGCCGCAAGGCCCGTTTTTGCCTAGGGATCGAAACCAATGGCGGACATCGCCCCGATTCTCCACATCGTCTCCCCACTGCGTCACGTCTCGCCTTTCGACGTGAACATGGCCGTCGACGCCGGCTACGCGACCATCCTGCCCTATTCGGGCGTCACCCTCGATGAGATGGGTGACCTGACGCAGGACATGATGTTCTCGCGCGCCCCGCAGGCGGCACCGCGCACCGGCCTGTTCATCGGCGGCAAGGATGCGAGCCTCGCCCTCGACATGGCGGCCAAGGCGAAGAGCGTGCTGTTTCCGCCCTTCGAGATTTCCGTCTTCGTCGACCCGGCCGGCTCCTTCACCACCGCCGCTGCCATGGTTGCGGAAGTCGAGCGCAAGCTGCGCCCGACGCATCCCGATGGCGTCAAGGGCTTGAAAGTTCAGGTCTATGGCGCGACTGGCGTTGTCGGCGGCATTGCCGGCGTTATCGCCGCGCAGGCCGGCGCCCATGTCACCTTCGTCAGCCATCGCGACGTCGAGGCGGTGGCGGTGAAGGCGCGCGACTTCCAGCGCCGCTTCGATGTCGACATCGCCAGCGCCAGCGCTGCCAGCGAGGATGAGAAGCGCGCTTTGGTGCCGGAGGCGCATGTCGTGCTCGCCTGCGGCAAGGCCGGTGTCGAAATCCTCTCGGCCGACGCCCTCGCCTCCGCCCGCAATCTCATCGCCGCCGCCGACGTGAACGCCGTGCCGCCCGCCGGCATCGCGGGCATCGACGCCCATGCGGATGGCAAGGTGCTGGCGAACGGAACGCTGGGCATCGGCGCGCTCACCATCGGGCACCTGAAGTACCGCGTGCAGCATGAATTGCTGAAGCGGATGAAGGTTACGACGGAAGCCCTCACCTTCGGTTTCGAGGATGCCTTTGCGCTCGCACGCTCCCTCGCCGCCTGAGACGGACGCCGACATCGCGGTTGTCGCGCTCAGCGCGCGGGCGCTTGCCGCCTCCGCGCGCCGGGCGGGACTGCGCCCTCTCGTCTTCGACCTGTTCGGGGACGAGGACACGCGTGCGCTCGCCGCGACATATGTGCGGCTGCGCTCGGGGAGCGGGCTGAGCTTCGACGCGGACGATCTCATAGCGCAGCTCGGCGCGTATCTGCCGGCGGGGATGCCCGTCGTGCTCGGCAGCGGCTTCGAGGATCGGCCTGACCTGGTGGAGACGCTGGCGACGCGCTTCCCGCTGCTCGCCAATGGCCGGCGCACGCTGACCTGGCTCAAGACGCCGGAGGCCTTTGCCGGCCTGCTGGCCGATCTTCGCGTGCCGCACCCGCGCATGTTCGAGACGACAGCACCCGCCGGTGTACGCACGGTTGAAAAGCAGGCGGGGGGCGCGGGCGGCGGGCATGTGCGTTTTGCGGATACGGCGCGGGGAGCCGGCCACTACCTGCAGGAGTTCGTGGCGGGCCATGCCGTCTCAGCGCTGTTTCTGGGCAATGGCCGACAAGCGCGGCTGATCGGTTTTTCCGAGCAATGGTGCGCGCCCGCCCCCGGCGCGCCTTTCCGCTATGGCGGCGCGGCCGGGCCGATCCGCCTCGCGGCGCGCCTTGAAGCCGAAGTCGGCCATGCGCTCGACGCCATCACCGGCGCCAGCGGGCTGGTCGGGCTGGCCAGTGCCGATCTCATCGTCGATGGCGGACGCTGGTGGCTTATCGAGATTAACCCGCGCCCCGGCGCGACGCTCGACCTGTTCGACCGCGCGCCGCTGCCCCCGCTGCTGGGCCTTCACAGCGAGGCCTGTGCCGGGCGCCTTCCGGCGCTGGCACTCGCTGACGCCGAGACGTTCGGCGGTGCCCAGGCCGCCGCCATCCTCTATGCCGACCGGCCGGTCGAGACTGGCACCGATCCTCTCCCCGACTGGACCGCCGATCGACCGGCGCCCGGCACACCCATCGGCCCCGGCGAACCGGTCTGCACCGTGTTCGCTGGCGGCTCCACCGTCTCGGAAGCCCGTGCCGTGCTCGCCGGGCGCCTCGACCACATCTGGCATGGGCTGAACGCAGCCAGCCGCCAAGCTGCGGAGTGACACTCTGATGGATACCCCTTTCCACCCCTCGCGCCCGAGCGTCTCCGCCCTCGCCGCGCCGCTCGTCGAGGCGCTGGTCGCGCGCGCCGAAACCTTGCGCCTCTCGGTCACGCACAGCGCCAAGGGCGCGCGGATCGTCGACGCCGGCATTGTCGCGCGGGGCGGCATCGAGGCGGGTCGGCTGATTGCCGAGATCTGCCTTGGCGGCCTCGGCAGCGTCGAAATCGTCCCGGCCCCACGCTTTGCCCGCTGGGGCACGCTGGTGAGCGTGCGCTCGCCCGATCCGGTCATGGGCTGCCTCGCCAGCCAATATGCCGGCTGGAGCCTTGCCGAGGGCGACTTCTTCGCGCTCGGCTCCGGTCCCGGCCGCGCGCTCCATGCCAAGGAGAAGCTGTTTGAGGAACTCGGCTACCGCGACAGCGCTGCCAGCGCCACGCTGGTGCTCGAGGTCGACCAGTTCCCGCCCGAGCCGCTGATCGACCGCATCGCCCTCGACTGCGGCGTGGCGGTGGACCGGCTGACCCTCATCCTCACGCCCACGCGCAGCCTCGCCGGCACGGTGCAGATCGTCGCCCGCGTGATGGAAGTGGCGCTGCACAAGGCGCACGCATTGCATTTCCCGCTGGACCGCATCATCGACGGGCTGGCCAGCGCGCCGCTGCCGCCGCCCGCGCCGGATTTCGTCGCCGCCATGGGCCGCACCAACGACGCCACTCTCTATGGCGGCGATGTGCATCTCTTCGTCGATGGTCCCGAAGAAGAAGCCGCCGTGCTCGCCTCCGGCCTGCCAAGCGCCAGTTCGCGTGACTATGGCCGGCCGTTCGGGGAGATTTTCGCGGCCTATAATGGCGATTTCTACGCCATGGACCCGATGCTGTTCAGCCCGGCGCGCGTCACCGTCACGGCGCTCGAAACCGGCCGCAGCTTCAGCCACGGCGCGTATAATGAGGCGGTGCTCGACCGATCCTTCGCATGAGCGCCCCGCGCAGCGACCGCGTCGTCATCTTCACCGAGGATGCCGACTGGCACACCCGCACGCTGAAGGCGGCGCTGGAGCGCGAGGGTCTCGGCGTCAGCGTACTCTCGCTCAATGATTGCGGCTTCGCCATCGGCGAGACCGCGCATGGTCTGGTGCTGCCCGGCTTCGGCGACAAGCTGCCAGCCGCCGCCTTTGTGCGGCTCATCGCCAAGGGCTCGACCGAGCAGATCACCGCGCGGCTCGGCCTGCTGCACGCGCTGCGCGAGCTCGGCGTTCTCGTCATGAACGATGCGCGGGCGGTCGAACGCTGCGTCGACAAGAGCATGACCAGCTTTCTCGTCGGCCGCGCCGGCCTGCCGACACCGCGCACTTTCGTCGGTGAGGATCGCACCGCGATGCAGGCGCTGGTGGACGAGGCGCCGGGCGATCTGGTGCTGAAGCCGCTCTTCGGTGCGCAGGGCAAGGGCATACGCCGCGTGCCGGCACGCACCGAACTGCCGGAGCCCGACAAGGTCGGTGGCGTCTATTATCTGCAGGACTTCGTGGCCCAACCGGCGCGCACGGACTTCTGCGACTGGCGGGTCTTTGTCATCGGGGACAATGTTGCCGCCGCCATGATCCGCCGCTCGCCACGCTGGATCACCAACATCCATCAGGGCGCGGTCGGCGAGCCGGCACCCTTCCACGAACAGGCATTCGACTTCGCCATACGCGCCACCGCCGCCGTCGGGGCGGACTATGCCGGGGTGGACCTGATCGAGGATGCGGAAGGCCGCTTCCAGGTGCTGGAGGTCAACTCCATGCCGGCCTGGAAGGGCTTGCAGAAGGCAACCGAGGTCGACGTCGCAGCCGCCCTCGCCGCGCATGTGGCCCGAAGCATCGCGCAGCGTGCCGACACCCGGATCGATGCCTGATGACGCCCGACGCCATCGCCCTGGCTTTTCAGCATGCCTGCGCGGCCGAGCTTGCCGCGCTGAAAGCGGGCAATGTCCACCGCTTCAGCCCCGGTCACGGGATGGAAGTGCGCCATTTCGAGCAAGCGGCCGCGGCCGCCGCGCCGTTCATCGCCGCCGCGGGCGAACGGATCGGGGCGCGCATTGAGGGGGCAGTGGCGGCCTCGCTCGCGGCGACCGGGCTCAACACCAATCTCGGCATCGTCCTGCTCTGCGCGCCACTTGCGTTGGCAGCCGAGCGGGGCGGGCCGCTGCGCGACAGCCTTCACGTCGTGCTGGAGGATCTCGATGCGTCCGACGCGCAGGCGACTTTTCGGGCCATCGCGCAGGCCAATCCGGGCGGACTCGGCCGGCATGAATCGCATGATGTGGCGGCCCCCCCGCGCATCGGCCTGATCCAGGCCATGACACTGGCGGCGGGGCGCGACCGCATCGCCCGGCAATATGCCAGCGGCTTTGCCGATGTCTTCGATCTCGGCTTGTCGCGCTTCAGAAACCTCGAAGATGCCGAGCCGGAAGCCCGCGCGGAAGCGGTGCATCTCGGCTTTCTCGCGGCCTTCCCCGACAGCCATATCGCCCGCAAATTCGGCCCGGAGGTTGCGGAGGCGGTGCGCCGGGAGGCGGCGGAGATCGCCCGCGAGGTCGACTTCGCCGCTCCGGCGGCCGAGCGGCACCCGCCCCTGCTCGCTTTCGACCAGGCGTTGAAGCAGCGCGGCCTCAACCCGGGCACGACCGCTGATCTGACGGTCGCCACCCTGTTCGCGGCGGCGCTCAGCCCATGAAGCGGGCGATGGCATCGGGCGAAAGCCGCCCGTCATGAAGCGCGCTGGCCAGCAGCACGCCAGCCGCTCCGGCATCGGCAAGGCGCGTGAGATCATCGAGGTCACGCACCCCGCCGGCCGCGTAGACGCGCCGGTTGCCGGCGCGGCGGATGATGTCGCCCAGACGCTCCAGATCCGGCCCCTCGCCGGCGCCGACGCGGGTGAGCGTCATGACGATCACCGCCTCTGGCCACAGCGTGGCGTCCTCATGGAACAGCGCCGGCCCGCGCGGTCCCTCCGGGCCGTAGTCGAGCGACAGAATCGCCCCGCCGACCGCCAGCGCCGCGCTCCCGGTGGCGAGATCAGCCATCGCCTCGCTGCCAACCACCGGCCGACCGGGCCCCTGCGCGGCGCGGCGCGCGACCGCCTGAGGCGCGGCCTCGCCCGCATCGACCCACATGTCCACACCCGGATGGCTCTCCATCAGCCCGCGCACGGTCGTGCCATGCCCCTGCTTGCGGGCAATGGCGTCGAGATCGGCGATGTAGAGCGTGCGGAAGGGCGCAAGAGCGAGGAGGGACGCGGCGACCTCCGCCGGCTCGGCGCTCGGGCAGAGCGGGGTGGCGATCGGCCGGTAGTGGGCGCGCATGCCGCGCCGGGCATGCACGACCACACCTCCCATCAGGTCGAGGACAGGTATAAGTTCCAAGGCGCGATCCTTCCGGGACGTGTCTATCCGGGCTTGAAAGTCTGATGCGGGTCTTCGTCTGCGAAACGGTCTCCGGCGGCGACTATGCCGGCACCGATCTTCCCGAAACGCTGATAGCCGAAGGTGCGATGATGCGCGATGCGCTCATCGCTGATCTGGAGGATCTGCCGGGGGTCCGCGTCTTCACCACGCACGACGCCCGCCTGCCTGCCCCGCCCTGCGGGGAGAGCCGGGCCATAGGGCCGGGGGAGGACACGCGGGCTATCTGGAGCGAACTTGCGGCGCAGACCGATTGCTGCTGGCCGATCGCGCCGGAATGCGAGGGCATCCTGCACAGCCTGGTCGAGCAGTTGGGCGCCCGCAACCGCCGGGTGATCGCCTGCGATGTCGAGACGTTGCAGACGTGCAGCTCAAAGCTGCGGACGGCAACCCACCTCGCCGCGGCGGGCATCCCCTTTGTGCCAAGTTGGTCGCCCTCCACGGTGCCGGCGGGCCTGTCCGGCCCCTTGGTCATCAAGCCGGATGATGGCGCGGGCGCCATGGACGTGCACGTGTTCCGGCGCCTGCCGCCCGGTCCCTATCCCACCGGGGTGGTGATCCAGCCCTTTATCGTTGGCACGGCCGCGAGCCTGACCCTGCTCTGCCAGTCGGGGCGAGCCCAGGTACTCACCGCCAACCGCCAGCATGTGGTCGAGGCCGACGGACAGCTCCTTTTCAGGGGCCTGACGGTCGGCGCCTTCCCGGTCGATGATACCCTGCGGGCGCTGGCGGATGCCATTGGCGCCGCCCTGCCCGGCCTGCATGGGATACTCGGCGTCGACTATATCGCGACGCCGAGCGGGCCTGTCGTCGTCGAGATCAACCCACGGCTGACCACCGCCTATGTCGGCTTGCGGCGCGCGCTCGGCATCAACCCTCTGGCCTTCGTCGCCGAGCTCGTGCAGGACGGGATGGTGCCGGACATGAACAGTCTTCCTCCCTCCCACCCAGTCGAGATCAGCCTTTGACCCGTATTGCCCGCCTTGGTTGGGATGTTGGCGGCGCCCATGTGAAGCTTGCCGCCTTCGGATTCGAGGGAGGCCTCAAGGCCGTGCGCATCGTGCCCTGTCCGGTCTGGAAGGGTGCCGATAACCTGCGTGAGGCGATCCGCAGCCTGCGCGCCGAATTCGCCGCCGACGTGCCTTCCGCCGTGACCATGACGGCCGAAGTCGCCGATCTCTGGCCGGACCGGCGCAGCGGCGTCATCGGCACGGCGGCGATCCTCATGGAGGAACTCAGCGGCGCCCCGCTGGCCCTGTTCGCGGGACCGGAAGGCTTCGTGCCGGCCGAGCAGGCGGTCGCCCATGCCGACAGCATCGGATCGGCGAACTGGTACGCCACCGCCGCCGTGCTGGCGCATCTGCTGCCGGGCGGGCTGCTGATCGACATCGGCTCGACCACCGCCGACATCATCCCCTTTTCCTCCGGCCGGGTGACGGCGCGCGGCTTCACCGATGCCGAACGCCTTGCCAGCAATGAGCTGATCTATACCGGCGCGGCGCGCACGCCCGTCATGGCGCTGGCCCAGGAAGCTCCCTTTGGCGGGCGCTGGCTGCCGCTCATGGCCGAGCATTACGCGACCACAGCGGATATCTACCGCCTCACCGGCGATCTGCCGGAGGGGGCGGACCTGCATGCCAGCGCGGATGGCGGGCCGAAGACCGAGGAAGCCAGCGCGCGCCGTCTGCTGCGCATGGTCGGTCACGACCTCGCGCCCGGGGGCCTTGCCCCTGCCAGGGCACTTGCCCGGCATCTGTCGGAGGCGCAGTTGCACCGGCTCAGCCGCGCCATGGATTGTGTCGCCTCGGCGCAGGAGAACGAGATCGACCTGATCGTCGGCGCCGGCGTCGGACGTTTTCTCGCCGCCCGCCTCGCCGAGCGACGGGATGTGACCTATCTCGACCTTGCCAATGTGCTCACCGACGACGAGAGCCTCGCAGCCGCCGCGGCGGATTGCGCGCCCGCCGTCGCCGTCGGCCTCCTTGCCGCCGCCCTCACCGCCTGAAGCTCGAGAACGCTCATGTCCGACCGCATCTTCCTCCGAGGCATCGAACTGCACGCTCACCATGGGCTGCACGAGGAAGAGGCGCGGCTCGGCCAGCGCTTCATCGTCGACATCGACTGGTGGCTCGACGCGGCACCCGCCGCGGTGGCCGACGATTACGGGGCGACGGTGGGCTATGAGAAGGTCTTCGCGCTGGTCCACGAGGTCTCGTCCGGCCACCGCTTCCACATTCTGGAGGCGCTGGCGCAGGCGATCTGTCAGGCCGTGCTCGAGCGCTATGCGGCGGTGACGAAGGTGCGGGTCGAGCTGCACAAACCGTCAGCCCCCATCGCCGGCATCTTCCGCGATGCCGGCGTGGAGATCACACGCGAGCGCTGAGCCTTCAGCGGCGCCGCTGGATCCGCACGGGAACGGTCATGCCGGTCACCGAACGCGAGGGCAGCGGGGCGTAGCTGCGCCCGCGCGTCTCGTAATTGCGGGCGACGCGGGCGAAGCGGTCGCGCCACGGCTCCTCGATCCGCGTATAGGTGAACGAGGCCAGCGCGATCACCAACCCGACGAAGCCAGCGAGCAGCGCCGTGGTGAGCAGCGGATTGCCGAGGTCGTACAGCGTCTTGGCGTGACCGAGCACATCCACTTGCTGGCGCACCGCCACGCCCGCCACGTCGCCATAGAGCCAGATGCCATAAGCCATCAGGATCAGCAGCGGCATGTGGATCAGGTAGATCGAGTAGGACCAGCCGCCCAGCGCGCGCAGCGGGCGGGTGCGCAGCGCCACCGAGACCATGCCGCCCTCGCGGGCGAAGACAAGGATCGCCGCGCCGAAGGCGACAGGGGCAAGAACGCTCCATGGCCGCACCTCGTCCGGTCCGATGCCGACCGAGGCGATGAATAGCCCCGCCAGCACGACCACCGTCACTTCCCAAAGCGTCGCCATCGGCAAGGCGCGGTGGCGCAGCCTTTGGTGAAGATGATAGGTCAGCACCCCGCCAAAGAAGCCGGCGATGCAGCGGATGAAGCCGTAATCGGCGGTCGAGTTCATATAGGTCGGCGCGACCAGCAGAATGGCGCCCATCGCCAGCAGCATGACGGTGATCGCCGCCGGCACAAGCCGCCGGGCTCCCGCCAGAAGAGTGACCGCCGCAAACAGCGCGTAAGTGTAGAACTCCGCCCCGATGCTCCAGGCCGGGCCGTTCCAGGCGACGCCGTAAAAGCCCATGGAGTTGAGCAGCGCCACGTTCAGCAGCAGCGCCCGTAGGGAGTAGTTGCCGGTGCCGGCTTCGATCATCAGATTGTCGGGATGCCGGCCGTAGATATTGATGGCCATGACCGCCAGCATGAAGGCGAACAGCACCGCCAGATGCAGCGGCCAGAGCCGGCCGACACGCCGCAGCAGAAACCCGCCGACATGGCGTCCGCTGCGCAGGCGGTCGCGATAGGCGTGGCAGACCACGAAACCCGACAGCACGAAGAAGAAATCGACGAACAGATACGCATTGGAGATCACGCTCCAATGCAGATAATCCAGTCGTACAATGTAAATGAAATGGTAGATGATGACCATGACGGCACAGATACCGCGCCAGGAATCGAGAGCTTCGAACCGTTCGTTCGTCGCCGTCATCTTCATGCTCATGTGTCCTCCGCAGGCGCAGCCTTGACCGCGCCGGGCTCTCACCCAGCGCTCCATTAACCGGGAGGGCCGGATCAGGTTCCCTGATGCCTGAAAGGTGGTCGCGCGCGGGGGCTTTCAGATCGCGGCGCAA
This sequence comes from Ancylobacter sp. WKF20, assembly GCF_029760895.1. Taxonomy (NCBI): domain Bacteria; kingdom Pseudomonadati; phylum Pseudomonadota; class Alphaproteobacteria; order Hyphomicrobiales; family Xanthobacteraceae; genus Ancylobacter; species Ancylobacter sp. WKF20. The sequence goes on along the minus strand of NZ_CP121679.1, from coordinate 176,103 downwards.
GGCTCTACTTCTTGGGCACCCCTGTACGGAGCCTTTTCCATGTTGCGTGATGCCGAGCCTCAGCCTGTCCGCCTCAGCGACTACCGCCCGCCGGACTGGCTCGTGGATACCGTGCATCTCGATGTGCGCCTGCATCCCACCGCCACGCGCGTCGTCGCCCGCCTCGCCCTTCGACCGAACCCGGAGGGGCGCGCCGGCTCGCCCATCGTGCTGGATGGCGACGGGCTGGTGCTGAAGTCAGTCGCGCTGGATGGCGAGCCGCTGGCCGGCACGTCCTATGCCGCGAGCCCCGAGTCGCTCACCATCCTCGCCCCGCCGCAGCAGCCGCTCGAACTGACCATCGAGACGCTGATCGACCCCTCCGCCAATACCAAGCTGATGGGCCTCTACCGCTCGAGCGGCACCTATTGCACGCAATGCGAGGCGGAGGGCTTCCGCCGCATCACCTATTTCCCGGATCGGCCGGACGTTCTCGCCGTCTACACGACCCGCATCGAAGCCGAACGCGACGAAGCATCCGTGCTGCTCGGCAATGGCAACCGGGTGGAAGCGGGCGACATCGAGGGCACGAGCCGCCATTACGCGATCTGGCACGATCCCTGGCCGAAGCCCTGCTACCTCTTCGCCCTGGTGGGTGGAAATCTGGAGCGCATCGGCGACCATTTCACCACCGCCACCGGCAAGCAGGTGGAACTCGGCATCTATGTCGAGCCGGGCAAGACGGGCCGCGCCGGCTACGCCATGGACGCGCTCAAGCGCTCCATGCGCTGGGACGAGGAGGTCTTTGGCTGCGAGTACGACCTCGACGTGTTCAACATCGTCGCCGTGGCCGATTTCAACATGGGGGCGATGGAGAACAAGGGTCTCAACGTCTTCAACGATAAATACGTGCTGGCGACGCCCGAGACGGCGACCGATGCGGACTACGCCAATATCGAGGCGATCATCGCCCACGAATATTTCCACAACTGGACCGGCAACCGCATCACCTGCCGGGACTGGTTCCAGCTCTGCCTCAAGGAAGGACTGACCGTCTTCCGCGATCAGGAATTCTCCTCCGACATGCGCTCACGACCAGTGAAGCGCATCGCCGATGTGCGCCTGCTGAAAGCCCATCAGTTCTCCGAGGACGCCGGCCCGCTCGCCCATCCGGTGCGGCCGAGCACGTACCGCGAGATCAACAACTTCTACACGGCGACCGTCTATGAGAAGGGCGCCGAGGTGGTGCGGATGCTCAAGACCGTGCTGGGCGTGGAAGGCTTCCGGGCCGGCATGGACCTCTATTTCGACCGCCATGACGGCGATGCCGCGACGGTGGAGGAGTTCCTAGCCTGCTTCGCCGACGCCAATGGTGTCGATCTCGCGCAGTTCGCGCTGTGGTACGCGCAGTCCGGCACGCCGGAGCTTCGTGTGGAATCCTATTGGAACGAGGCGGCGCGCACGCTGCGGCTCGATGTCGAGCAGCGCCTGCGGCCGACGCCGGGCCAGCCGAGCAAGCAGCCCATGGTGATCCCGCTGGCGCTCGGCCTTGTCGGTCGCGACGGCACCGACCTCCCGCTGAACCTTGATGACGGCTCCAATGCCGAGCGCGGCGTGCTGCTGATCCGCGCGCCGAAGCAGACCTTCGTGTTCCGCGATCTACCGCACCGGCCGGTGCCCTCGCTCAATCGCGGCTTCGCGGCGCCCGTCAAGCTGACCTCGAACCTGACGACGGACGATCTGGTGTTCCTCGCCGGTCACGACAGCGATCCGTTCAACCGTTTTGACGCGGTGCAGAGCCTCGCGCTGGCCCATCTCGTCACGGCGACGCGGGCGCTGCGGGATGGTGAGCCGTCCCCCTCGGCGGTGCCGCTGGTGACGGCGCTTTCCGCCACACTGGCGGACGACACGCTCGACCCGGCATTCCTCGCCCAGACCCTGGCCCTGCCTTCGGAGACCGATGTCGCCCGCGAGGTCGGGCGGGACGTTGACCCGGACGCCATCCACCAGACCCGGCAATGGCTGCGCCGCTCACTCGGCGAGGCGCTGCGCGGACCGCTGGAAGCCGCCTATGCGCGTGTGGCGCCCACGGGTGACTATGCGCCGGATGCCGCCTCGGCGGGACGGCGCGCCCTGCGCAACACCGCGCTGGACCTGCTGGCCGCCACCGGCGGGACGGCGGACATCGCGCGGGCCTCGGCGCATTTCGAGACCGCCGACAACATGACGGACCGCCTCGCCGCACTCTCCGTGCTCGCCCACAACGCGCCCGACGCGCGGGAGGCGGCCCTTGCCGCCTTCTATGAGCGCTACCGCGACGACCCGCTGGTCATCGACAAATGGTTCGCGCTGCAGGCGCAGATCGCCGAGGTGGGCACGCTGGCGCGGGTGCGCGAACTCAGCGCCCATCCGGCCTTCGCCATGACCAACCCGAACCGGGTGCGCTCGCTCATCGGCTCTTTCGCGAGCGCCAACCCGACGCAGTTCAACCGCCCGGACGGGGCCGGCTATGAGTTCGTGGTGGAAACGGTGCTCAACCTCGACAGCCGCAACCCGCAAGTCGCGGCGCGGCTGCTCGCCGCCTTCAAGAGCTGGCGGGCGCTCGAAGCCGTCCGCGCCGGGCGCGCGCAGAGCGCGCTGCGCCGCGTCTCCGACACGCCGGGCCTGTCGCCGGATGTATCCGACATCGCCGCCCGCGCGCTCGACTGAGCGCGGGGCGTCGATCGGTTGGCCCGACCTCAATGAGGCCGGGCTGCCGCTCAGTACTCGACCACGCCGTCGAGGGCGTAGTGCTTGACCGTCTTGCGGTTGGCGATGAGCTCGTCGACCGTGGGCTTGCCGGTCATGGCGCGCTCCAGCGCGATCTTCATCGCCTCGTAATTGGTGCGGTAAAGATCCGCCTTGTCGAGGTTGGCATCCTCGGCGCAGCGCGGGTCGAGCCACACCATCACGATCATGCAGAGCTCATCCGCCTGGTCCTTGGGCAGGATACCCTCGGCCAGCGCGTCGACGATGGCATCGCCGATGGCGCCCTGCACGACGCCGCCGAGCAGGTCGACATATTCCAGCGTGTGGATGGTCGCCTTGGTGGTCATCATCGTCGCCGGCCGCACCTGCTGGTTCAGGTCGCGGACCACGAACATGCGGGTGTGACCCTGCACCTGGCCCATCATCGACGCGAAGGCGTGGCCGGCCGGGCCTCGCACCGAGCCGATCAGCACTTCGGGCATGGCATCGGTGTACTGGCCTTCCGCCGCGAGCACCGTCGCCTCGCCGGTGCGGAACCAAATTTCACTCATTTTTCTCTCCAGGGTGCGCGTGCCGCTGGAGAGCGCATAGCATCAGGGCTTTAGCTCCGTCCATGCGCCTCACCGACATTACCGCTGCACCACTGCGACCACCCAGAGATTGCCGATTCCTTAACTTGACTCCCCGGGACTCTGGACAGGGAGGGGGCGATTCGATTCAAATCGGGGTGATTCGGAGAGATGCGGCACATCCCTCCTTCATCGGATCGGGCACTGGGACTTCGGGGGAGACCAGCGATGGCGCGCGCCAACGCTGCAGGCGCATCCGTGCGCGCGCAGGCCATGCAAGGCCTCGCGCGCTCGGTAGCGAAACCTGCATATCAGCGGCTGGTCGACGCCGAACCTTTCATGCGCAAGGCGGTGCCGGCGCTGATCGTGGCGTTCATCGCCATCGTCGCCATAGCCGCGATCATCCAGATCCGCTCCTACCGGGCGGATGCACTCGCCAATGCCAAGGACGAGCTCGCCCTCTTCTCCGCCGCCATCTCCAGCGACATCGACCGGCGCGGCGCCGCTGGCACGGGCGCCGATGCCGTGCTGGCTGCGGCCCTGCCTGCCCGCGCGGTCGACGACCGGCGCCGCTATGGCCTTGTCGATGCCGCCGGCAAGGTCATCGTCACCCATGACGCGGACGGCGCCGGGACCAGCGCCAGCGGCACAGCCGACGCGATCCGCCACCTCATCAGCAATGTGCAGGCCCTCGCCATCTTTGCCGAAGATGCCGGGGTGCTCGAAGTTTCGCTGCCCGACGGCACGCCGGCGCTTGCGACGGTCCACAATCTCCACGCGTTGCCGCTGCAACTCGTGGCGCTCCAGCCGATCGGCAGCGCGCTGGCGACCTGGCAATCCGACACCATCCTCACCGTCACCCTCCTCAGTACCACCGGCGCGGTGCTGATGATCCTCGGCTTCGCCTTTCACTGGCAGGCGACGCGGGCGCGCGAGGCGGACGGGATTTACGATACGGTGCGCGCGCGCATCGACACCGCGCTCTCGCGCGGTCGCTGCGGTTTGTGGGACTGGGACATGGGCCGCGGGCGCATGTTCTGGTCGAGCTCCATGTTCGAGATGCTCGGCCATGAGCCGCGCGACGAGCTCGTCTCCTTCGGCGAGGTCGCCGCGCTTGTGCATCCCGACGACACCAACCTCTATGACGTCGCCAAGGAAATCGCCGACAAGCCGGGCCGCACTATCGAACGTGTCTTCCGCATGAAGCACGCGGACGGCCATTGGGTGTGGCTGCGGGCGCGGGCAGAAGTGGTGGCGCAGGAGAATGGCGAGCCACCGCATCTCGTCGGCATCGCCGTCGATGTCACCGAGGAGCGCCGCCTCGCCGAGCGCACCGCCACCGCCGACATGCGGCTGCGCGACGCCATCGAGAGCATCTCGGAATCCTTCGTGCTGTGGGACAGCGCCAACCGGCTGGTGCTGTGCAATTCCAAGTTCCAGTCGCTGCACGGCTTCGGCGACACCAATGTCGCGCCGGGCACGCCCTTCGAGACCATCGCCGCCATCGCCCGCCAGCCCGTGGTGCGCATTCCGCTGCGCACCGAGGACCGGCCGGAGGAAGGCGCCCGCGCCTTCGAGGCGCAGCTTGAAGGCGGGCGCTGGCTGAAGGTCGCCGAGCGTCGCACCAAGGATGGCGGCTTCGTCTCGGTCGGCACCGACATCACCGCGCTGAAGCGCCACGAAGAACGGCTGATGGAGAGCGAAAAGCGCCTGATGGCGCTGGTCGCGGACCTTCGAAAATCGCAGCAGACGCTGGAAATGCAGGCCCTCCAGCTCGCCGAACTCGCGCAGAACTACGCCGACGAGAAGACCAAGGCCGAGGACGCCAACCGCGCCAAGTCCGAATTCCTCGCCAATATGAGCCATGAGCTGCGCACGCCGCTCAACGCCATCATCGGCTTCTCGGAACTGATGGAGAGCGGCCTGTTCGGGCCGCTCGGCAGCGACAAATACAACGAGTACTGCCGCGACATCCGCGATTCCGGCCGCTATCTGCTCGACGTCATCAACGATATTCTCGACATGTCCCGCATCGAGGCGGGCCGGGTGCAGCTCAACCTGCAGCCGACCAATCTCGAGGAGATCGTCACCGACGCCATCCGCGTCATGTCGGTGCGAGCGGATGAGAAGCACCTCACCATCGTCAGCGAGGCAGATGAGGCCGTCACCATCGAGGCGGACCGCCGCGCGCTGAAGCAGATCACGCTCAATCTCATCTCCAACGCCATCAAGTTCACGCCGGAGCACGGACGCATCACCATTCGCACTCGCGCCTCCAACCGCGCGGCGCTGCTGGTGATCGAGGATTCCGGCATTGGCATCCCCAAGAGCGCGCTGGCCAAGATCGGCAAGCCGTTCGAGCAGGTCGAGAGCCAGTTCACCAAGACCTACAAGGGCTCGGGCCTCGGCCTCGCCATCGCCAAGTCGCTCGTGGAGCTGCATGGCGGCACGATGCGCCTGCGCTCCTCCGAAGGCGTCGGCACGACGGTGGTGATCCGCCTGCCGCTGCAGGGCCGCCCGGCGCTGCATTATCGTAATGCGCCGGCGCTGCCTGCGCGCTAAACACCGCTCATGAGCGACGATCCGAGCTTCATTGATTGTGTGGTGGCGGGGGCCGGCGTGGTCGGCCTCGCCATCGCCCGCGCGCTCGCCCGCGCCGGGCGCGAGGTTCTGGTGCTGGAGGCGACCGGTCTCGTCGGCTCGGAGACCTCGGCCCGAAACAGCGAGGTCATCCATGCCGGCCTCTATTATCCCGCCGGCACGCTCAAGGCACGGCTCTGCGTCGCCGGGCGCGAGGCGCTCTATGCCTATTGCGCCGAGCGCGCCATTCCCCACCGCAAGTGCGGCAAGCTGATCGTCGCCACCACCGAGGCGGAGACGGCCAAGCTCGCCGCCATCGACGCCCATGCCCGCGCCTGCGGCGTCACCAATCTCGAACCGCTCACCGGCACGGAGGCGCGGGCGCTGGAGCCGGCCCTGAACGCGGTCGCGGCCCTGCTCTCGCCCGCGACCGGCATCATCGACAGCCACGGCCTGATGCTCGCCTTGCGCGGCGATCTGGAAGACGCCAGCGGCATGATCGCCTTCAACGCGCCGATCCTTGGCGGCGAGGTGACGACGGACGGCATCGTCCTGCGCGTCGGCGGCGAGGAGCCAATGGCTCTGCGCTGCCGCAGCTTCATCAACGCCGCCGGTCATGGCGCCGTGCCCATCGCGCGCGCCATCGAGGGCATTCCCCCGGAGTCGATCCCTACGGCCTATTTCTGCAAGGGCAGCTACTTCACGCTGTCGGGCAAGGCGCCCTTCGCGCGCCTCATCTATCCCGTGCCGGAACAGGCGGGGCTTGGCGTCCACCTCACCCTCGATCTCGGCGGTCAGGCCCGTTTCGGGCCGGACACGGAGTGGATCGCGGCGATGGACTATGACGTGAACCCGGCACGTGGCGCGGTGTTCTATGACGCGATCCGTCGCTACTGGCCGGCGCTGCCGGACGGGGCGCTGAACCCCGCCTATGCCGGCATCCGCCCGAAAATCACGCCGCCCGGCGCGCCGGCCGCCGATTTCCGCATCGACGGACCGGCCGAGCACGGCGTGGCAGGCCTCGTGCAGCTCTTCGGCATCGAGTCCCCCGGCCTCACCGCCAGCCTCGCCATTGGCGATCTGGTGGCGGAAAAGCTCGTCGCGACCGCGTGAGCGTCAGGCCCGCCGGCGCTGGCGCAGCGGTGGCTGCGACAGGATGCGCTCGAACGCCTCGCGCACCGCGTCCTGCGCCTCAAACAGATGCGCCTCCAGGGTTGAGAAGTCCGGCAGCGTGCCCGCACGCGCCAGCAGCCGGCGCAAAGCGGGGCTCGCCTCTTCGGGCTTGAAGGCGCCGGCAATACACAGGCGCAGCACCTGCGTGAGGTCGTGCATCAGCTTGCCGGTGTCGGCGAGCAGTTGCCCGTCCTGCGGCGCGATGAGCCCGGCCTGCGCCGCCTGGGTAATGACCTTCAGCGTCGAGGTCTCGACAATGGCGGGATGCGCCCGCCCATGGGCAAGGACGAGATATTGGGCGATGAACTCGATATCGACCAGCCCCCCCTTGGCGTATTTCAGATCCCAGCGGGCCTCGTCGCCCTTTTCGTCGGCGATGGCGCTGCGCATGTCGCGAATGTCCTCGGCGAGCCGGACGGGATCGCGCTCGCGGCGCAGCACCTCGGTGATCGCGGCCTCCACCCGCGTACGGAAGGCCGGGGATGCGGAGACGACACGGGCGCGGGTGAGCGCCATGTGCTCCCAGGTCCAGGCCTCCTCGGCCTGATAGACTTCGAAGCGCGGCAGGCTGGTCGCCACCGGGCCGGAGCGCCCGGAGGGACGCAGGCGCAGATCCACCTCATAGAGCTGGCCGGCATTGGTCGGGGTGGTCAGGGCGCTGACAAGGCGCTGGGTGAGACGGGCAAAATACTGCGCGCCGTAGAGCGGCTTCGGCCCGTCGCTCTCGGGGCGGTCGGCGTCGAAATCATAGAGCACGATGAGATCGAGATCCGAGCCCGCCGTCATCTCCCGCCCGCCGAGCTTGCCCATGGCGAGCACCGCCATCTCGGCGCCAGCGAGCTGCCCATAGGCCTCGCGGAAGCGTGCCGCCACCGCCGTCTCCAGCGCGCGGATCAGCACATCGGCGAGCCGCGCGAAAGCCTCGCCGGCGCGGGCTGCGGGCAGCGTGCCGGAGAGGATGCGCACGCCGATCAGCACATGCTGCTCCTGCCGGAAGCGACGGGCGCGGTCGAGCAGGTCTTCTTCGTTCTCGGCGAATTCCAGCTCGCGATTGAGCCGCTCGGTCAGCGCCGCCTCGTCCGGCAGCGGCCCGAAAAAGCTGGGGTCGAGCAGCGCGTCGATCAGCGACGGGCGGTGCGCCAGCATCTCGCCGAGGCGCGGCGCGGTGCCGAGAATGGTGGCGAGCAGGCGCACCAGATCGGGATTGTGGACCAGCGCCGGCATGAGCCGCAGCGCGGTCGGCATCTCCTGGAAGAAACGGTCGGCGCCGATCAGCGCGGCATCGGGCGCCCCGCCACGCGCCAGCGCGTCGAGCAGCAGCGGCACGATGGCGGCAAGCTCGGCGCGGACGTGCTTCGGCCGCAGCGCCCGGTATTCGCCGCTCATCCAGCCGCGCACCAGCGCGCTCGCCGCGAGTGGCTCGGCATAGCCGAGCTTGTGCAGCGTCGCCAGCGTCTCGCGGTCGTCTTTGTCGGGCGGGAAGTCCAGCCGCCCCTCCACCGCCGCGCGCGGCGGGGCGTCCTCGAACAGGCGGGCATAATGATCCTGCACGCAGGTGAGGCGCTCGGTCAGCGCGCGGGCGAAGATGGGGAGCTTGGCGTAGCCCATGAAGCGGGCGAAGCCGGCCAGCGCCTCCTCATCCTCCGGCAGGGAATGGGTCTGCGCATCCGCCACCATCTGCAGCCGGTGCTCGACCCGGCGCAGGAAATGATAGGCCTCGTCCAGCTCGGCGCGGGCCTCCTCACCGATCCAGCCGGTCCTGGCGAGGCGGGCCAGCGCTTCCAGCGTGCGCGGGGTGCGCAGATCCGGGTCGCGGCCACCGGCGATGAGCTGCTGGGTCTGGGCGAAGAACTCGATCTCGCGAATGCCGCCGCGCCCCAGCTTGACGTTGTGCCCTTCCACCGCAATGGCGCCATGGCCGCGAAAGGCATGGATGTCCTGCTTCATGGCGTGGACATCGGCCACCGCCGCCCAGTCGAGCGAGCGGCGCCAGACGAAGGGCGAGAGCTGCCGAAGGAAGGTCTCGCCCAGCGCGATATCGCCGGCGATGGGCCGCGCCTTGATGTACGCGGCCCGCTCCCAGGTCGCGCCCTCGCGCTCGTAATAATCGAGCGCCGCCTCCACAGAGACGGCGACCGGCGTGGAGGCCGGATCGGGACGCAGGCGCAAATCGACGCGGGCGACATAGCCGTCGGCCGTGCGCTCCTGGATGAGGCGAACGAGGCGCTGGGTCAGCCTGACGAAGAAGGGCGCCGCCTCCACACCCTCGGCCAGCGGCGCCGCCTCGGGGTCGTACAGCACGATCAGGTCGACATCGCTGGAATAGTTGAGCTCGCCCGCCCCGTGCTTGCCCATGGCGAGCAGCGTGTAGCCGCAGCCTGCGGCCTCGCCACGGCGCAGCTTCCCGTCCGTATGCGCCTCCCGCAGCAGGAAATCAGTGGCGGCGGCAATGGCAGCGTCCGCCGAGGCGGTGAGTTCGGCCGTCACCGCCGTGAGGTCGAGCACATCGCCAATGTCAGCCAGCGCGATAGTGAGCGCGCTCTGCGCCCGCAAGCGCCGCAGCGCTGTCGCCACCGCCGCATCGTCCTTGCTCGCCGCCACCGCCACCTGCATCGCGGCGCGGCCCTCCGCGAGGGCTTCCAGCGGGTCGCTCTCAAGGATGGCGACAAGGCGCGCCGGATCGAGCCGGATCAGTTCCGTCAGAAAGGGCGAATGGGCAACGACACGGGCCAGCACGCCGCGCGCGCCGGGATACGCGGCCAGCAGCGCGTCCAGACGATCACGGATGGCGGGATCTGCGTCGTCGAACAGCGCGCGCAGCGCGGCCGGCGGTTTGGCGGGAACCCGCGCGCCCTTTTCCAGCCGCAGCCGCACGGCGAGGCTGCCATGCACCGACGCCCTCTCGCTTATCGCCAGCGCATCCGCCCGAAGATTCCCTTGCGCCGGCGCCCTGCTGGCGTGTTTCTCCGCCATGTCGTGTTCGGCCTCCCACCCTGTCCAATGACTGTAGCGGGATTTGGTTGCCGAATCCTGAGGCATTCCGTTCCGGCACGCGCGGAGACTGCCCGGGTCAGACCGGCCCCTCCTCCGCATCGAGCGGCAGCTCGATAATCACCTTGAGCCCCGGATCGTTGCTTTCGAGCGCGATGGTCCCGCCATGCAGGCGCACCACCGCCGCCACCAGCGAGAGGCCAAGCCCGAAGCCCGGCCGCGTCCGGCTGGCTTCCAGCCGCACGAAACGCTCCAGCACGCGGGCGCGGTCCGCCTCGGCAATGCCCGGGCCCTGATCGCTGACCACCAGACGCGCCCTGCCCTCCACCCGCCGGGCCTCGATGCGGATCTGCCGGCGCTCGCCCGGCACCTCCGGCGTGCTGTACTTGATCGCGTTGTCGATGAGGTTGGAGAGCGCCTGCGCCACCAGTTCGCGCACGGCCTGCACCGGCAGGGGCGCCTGCGCCTCCACCACGAGGTCGAGCCCGTTCTCGTCGGCCACCGGCTCATAGAGCTCGGCGACGCCCTCGACCATGGTGGCGAGGTCGGCGCGGACCATGGAGGCGCTGGCTTGCCCGGCCTCGGCGCGAGCGATCATCAGCAGGGCGTCGAAGGTACGGATCAGCCCGTCAGATTCGTCGATGGTCTGCTCGGTGGCGGCGCGCCACTCGCCATCGCTGCGCGCCGTGCGCAGCGCGTCCTCGGCCCGGTTGCGCAGGCGGGTAAGCGGCGTCTTGAGGTCATGGGCGATGTTGTCGGAGACCTCCTTCAGCCCCGCCATCAGCGCCTCGATGCGCTCGAGCATGGCGTTCAGGCTGAGGGCCAGCCGGTCGAACTCGTCGCCCGTGCCGTCCACCTCCAGCCGGCGCGAGAGATTGCCGGCCATGATGACTTCGGAAGTCGCGGTCATCCGGTCGATGCGCTTCAGCACGCGCCGGGTGACGAACAGGCCGCCGGCAATGCCCATGAGCACGAGCAGCCCCAGCCCCCACAGCGCCGGCCCGATGATGATCTTGCGCAGTTCCTCACGCTCGACCACGTCGCGGCCGACAAGCAGGCGGAACTCTCCGGGAAGGAAGATGACATTCACCAGCGCGCGGCTGGGCGGGGCAGACTGCTCGTCCGAACCGACATAGTCGATCTCGCGCCAGCCTTCCTTGTCGAGGAAGTTCAGCGGCAGGTTCAGCACATTGCCGGCGAGCGGCTCGCCATTGAAGCTGGTGACCAGCAGGAGGCCGGCATCGGGAGCGCGCGCGCGGCGGTTGACCACCTGCACGAGCCGGTTCACGCCACCGCGCTCGAACTGGCCCTGCATGAAGCGGATGTCGCTCTCGATCGCTTCCACCGCCTGGCGGGTGACGAGACGCTGCGTGTGCCAGCCGAGATAGGCGATGACCGAGCCGGCGAAGACGGCAAAGACGATGATATAGGCCGCGATCAGCTTGAAGGCGGTGGAACGGATCAGCCTAGCGAGCGACGTCACGGACAATGTATCCCGCGCCGCGCACCGTATGGAGCAGCGGCGGATCGAAGCCCTTGTCGATCTTCGAGCGCAGGCGCGAGACGTGAACGTCGATCACGTTGGTCTGCGGGTCGAAATGATAGTCCCACACATTCTCCAGCAGCATGGTGCGTGTCACCACCTGCCCGGCATGGCGCATGAGATATTCGAGCAGGCGGAACTCGCGCGGCTGGAGCACGATTTCCTGCCCGCCGCGGGTGACGCGGTGGGCCAGCCGGTCGAGTTCGAGATCGGCGACCCGGTACACGGTGTCCGTCGCCTGCGGCCCGCCGCGACGGGCGAGGGCCTCGACGCGGGCGAGAAGCTCGGAGAAGGCATAGGGCTTGGGCAGATAATCATCGCCGCCGGCGCGCAGGCCGGTCACGCGGTCATCCACCTGGCCGAGGGCGGAGAGGATCAGCGCCGGCGTCTTGTCGCCGCGCCCGCGCAGGTCGGAAATCAGCGAGAGCCCGTCGCGGCGCGGCAGCATACGATCGACGACAAGGACGTCGTAGCCACCGTCCAGCGCCAGAGCGAGGCCTTCCTCGCCGTCGCCGGCAATGTCCACCACATGGCCGGCCTCACGGAATGCCTTGCGCAGATAGTCGGCGGCATCGCGATCATCTTCCACGACGAGCAGGCGCATGGCGTCTTCGGCACTCTTCCTGATATCCGCCGGATCGAGCGTCAGGGGCTCGCGGCCCGCAGCGGAATCGGCGCGGTGGGAACTCATCTCCATGTACGTCATTTCGGCCCTCGCGCCTATCGCGGCGCTACATCAGCGACCGCCGGGGAGCTTGAAACGAGGACGCGGGAAGCCCTTTCGGACTCCCCGCGCCACCGGACCGGTCGCAGCCCAAGGGGGGCGACGGAACAGACTGCGTCCGGAACCGACGGTCAGCCGCGCTGGTCGCCCAGCGAGATCGCGACGAAGCGGGTGCCCTGATCGGACTTCACGCGCATCAGCACGGCCTTGCGGTTGTCTTTCTTGGCGGCGGCGAGGCCGTCGCGGACGTCACGCGGGCTCATCACCGGCTTGCCGCCGACATCGAGGATGACATCACCCGCCTTCAGGCCGCGCTCGGCCGCCGGGCCGTTCGGGTCGACCTCGGTGATGACCACGCCCTGATCGCCGGCACCGGCAACGCCCTTGGCCGGGGCGAGGCTGAGGCCGAGACGCGGCACGTCGCGGCCGCCTTCCTCCTGCTGGCCACCCTTGGCAGCGTCGTTCGAGGCGACGTCGGTGGGCAGCTGCTCCAGCGTGACCGGAACGTTGATCGTCTTGCCGTCACGCAGCACGCTCAGATTGATCGTCGTGCCGGGCTTCTTGCGGGCGACCTCGCGCGACATTTCGCGGGAGTCCTTGATGATCGCGCCGTCAATGGCGGTCACGACATCGCCTGCCTTCAGGCCGGCCTTCTCGCCGGGCGTGCCGGGCTGCACCTGGGCGACGAGCGCGCCCTGCGCATCCTTGAGATCCAGCGCTTCGGCGACCTCGTCGCTCACCGGCTGGATCTGCACGCCGACATAACCGCGCGCCACCTGGCCACCGGCCTTCAGCGCGTCCACCACCTGGAGCACGGTCTCCGAGGGGATGGCGAAGGCGATGCCGACATTGCCGCCCGAGGGGGAGACGATGGCGGTATTCACGCCGATCACGTCGCCGTCGAGGCTGAAGGTCGGGCCGCCGGAATTGCCGCGGTTGATCGGGGCGTCAATCTGGATGAAGTCGTCATAGGGGCCCGAGCCGATGTCGCGGCCACGCGCCGAGACGATGCCCGCGGTGACGGTACCGCCGAGGCCGAACGGGTTGCCGACCGCGACCACCCAGTCACCCACGCGGGGCGCCTTGCCGGCGAGCTTCACCCAGGGGAAGTCCGACTTGCCGTCCACCTTCAGCAGCGCCACGTCGGTGCGCGGATCGGTGCCCACCACCTTGGCGGTGTAGGTCTTGCCGTCGGTGAGGGTCACATCGACCTCGGACGCGCCGTCGACGACGTGGTTGTTGGTCACGACATAGCCGTCGGCCGAGATGAAGAAGCCGGAGCCCTGACCGACGACGCGGCCATGGCCGGGGCCACCGCGACGCGGGCCCATCTCCGGACCGTTCGGGCCGAGGCCGAAGCGGCGCATGAAGCGCTCGATCTGCGGGGGAACGTTCTGGTTGCCCTCTTCATTCATGGCGACCTCGTCGTCGCCATCCTTCTTCACCTTCACGCTGACGACGGCGGGCGAAACCTTCTCGACGATGTCGGCGAAGGAGAAAGTGCCGGCCGGCTGGTTGGTGGAGATCTGGGCATTGGCCGGGGTCACGCTCTCCGGCAGCAGGAGGCCGCCAACGGCGCCGCCGGCAAGGGCGAGGGTGAACACGCCGGCGAGCAGGCGGGTGCGGCTGCGGCGCAGGGTGGAAGTGGTGGGCTGCGAAGGCGCGGTGCGCGACATGTAGCGTTCCTCGTTCAACGTCTGTCCCCCCGGCTCGGGAGGCGTTGAAGGAGAAGCTAAAGGCCGTCGCCTTAACGCAGGCTGGCGGGGCGATTAAACTTTTGTAACATCACCACCCGCTGCGCCGGCCTCACCGAGCGCCGCGCGCAGCCGCGCTTCCTCTTCCGGGGAGAGCGGCGTCGCGGGTTCCGTGCTCGCCCGGCGCCGCCTGTAGGCGACGACAGCGCCGGCCGCGCCGATCACCAGCACCGCGAAGGGCGCGGCCCAGAGCAGCAGATTGGCGCCGTGGAAAGTCGGGCGCAGCAGCACGAACTCGCCATAGCGCGCGACGAGGAAATCGAGAACCTGCTGGTTGCTGTCGCCCGCCTCGATGCGCTCGCGCACGAGCAGGCGCAGATCCTTGGCGAGCGGGGCGTCGGAATCGTCGATCGACTGGTTCTGGCAAACGAGGCAGCGCAGTTCTTTCGAGAGCTCGCGCGCCCGCGCCTCCTGCGCCGCATCGGGCAGGATCTCGTCCGGCTGCACGGCCAGCGCCGGCCCGGACAAGAAAGCGAGGGAAAGGCTCAGAGCGAGCAAGCTGCGCCGCATCGCCCTCACTCCGCGGCCTCCGTCAGCACTTCCGGCGAGAGTTTCTCCCGCGCCTGCAGCAGCTCGAGCGCGAGAATATGCCCGGCCTCGTCATAGTCGAGGATGACGCCGGGCGAGACTTCCTCGCTTTCGACGACATCCCCCGTGCTGAACCGCACATAGAGCGCGTTCGCCTCGGGATCATATTTAAGCTTCATGGCCGCCGCGCTCCGCGATCGAAAAAAGCGGTGACAGCGAAAAGGGCTTCACCGTCATCGCGATAAACTACACACAAAATTCTGTCGCCGCGCTCCTGTATGGCCCGGAAGGCGCGACGGAGCCCCGGATCCGCGAGATCAGGTTCAACCCACTCGGGCTCCGACAAGGTGCGTTCAACCCACTCCGCCTCTATGCTCCGCTCCTCCATTACGTCGAGGATATGGGCGCTGAAGCGAAGCCGTGCCACACCTCACTCCGCGGCTACCGGCGCCGCGGTCGGGGCGGCTTTCGGCTTCTTGGCGGGCTTGGGCGCGCCGACGCGCAGGCGGCGGTCGGAGAGCGAGAGCACCCCGCCCAGCGCCATCACCACCGAGCCGAGCCAGATCAGCGTCACCAGCGGCTTCCAATAGGCACGCACGCCGACACCGCCACCGGGCAGTTCATCGCCCAGGCTCACATAGAGCTGGCTGAACCAGAAGGTGCGGATGCCCGCTTCCGTCGTCGGCATGTTGCGGGCGAGGAAGATGCGCTTGGAGGATTCGATGGTGCCGATCTCCACCCCGGCGCGCCGGATGGTGAAGATGCCGGCGAGGTCGCGGTAATTCGGCCCGTTGCGCGGCTCGAGCCGGGCGAGGGTCAGCTCATAGCCGCCGACCTCGAAGCTCTCCCCAAGCTTCACGCCGGTGATGCGCTCGGCGTTCCAGCTGGTTTCCGCGATGATGCCGAACAGGCAGACGCCGACGCCGGCATGGGCGATGGCCGCGCCCCAGGTGGCGCGCGGCAGGCCGCGCAAGCGGGCGATCGAGGTCGCCGCCGGCACGCGGCCGACCGCGCCGCGCTCGGCGATGTCCACCACCGCGCCGATGACGATGAAGGCCGCGAGGCCCATGCCAAGAGGGGCCAGCGCCGGCCCGCCGCCCTGCATGTAAAGCGCGAGGCCGGCGATGAGGATGGCGGCGCCGAAGGCCACCATCAGCCGCTGCGCCGCCCCGGCGAGATCGCCGCGCTTCCACGCGAGCAGCGGGCCGAACGGCATGGCGAAGACGACGGGCAACATCAGCGCGCCGACCGTCAGATTGAAATAGGGCGGGCCCACCGTGATCTTGGCGCCGTTCCAGGATTCCAGTGCCAGCGGGTAGAGCGTGCCGACGAGCACGGCGGCGGCGGCGGCGGTGAGCAACAGATTGTTCAGCACCAGCGCGCCCTCGCGCGAGATCGGCGCGAAGATGCCGCCCTGGCGCAGCATTGGCGCACGCAGGGCGTAGAGCGCGAGCGAGCCGCCGATGAAGAAGATCAGGATGCAGAGGATGAACACGCCGCGCGAGGGATCGGTCGCGAAGGCGTGGACCGAGGTGAGCACGCCCGAGCGCACCAGGAAGGTGCCGAGCAGCGACAGCGAGAAGGCGAGGATGGCCAGAAGGATGGTCCACACCTTCAGCGCGTCGCGCTTTTCCATCACCACGGCGGAATGGATCAGCGCGGTGCCGGCGAACCACGGCATCAGCGAGGCGTTCTCGACCGGATCCCAGAACCACCAGCCGCCCCAGCCGAGCTCGTAATAGGCCCAGTAGGAACCCATGGCGATGCCGACGGTGAGGAAGGCCCAGGCGGCGAGCGCCCAGGGCCGCACCCAGCGCGCCCAGGCGGCGTCGATGCGCCCGTCGAGCAGCGCGGCGACCGCGAAGGCGAAGGTCACGGAGAAGCCGACATAGCCGAGATAGAGCAGCGGCGGGTGAATGGCGAGGCCGATATCCTGCAGGATCGGGTTCAGATCCTGCCCCTCCGCCGGAGGCGGCACCACCCGCGCGAACGGGTTGGAGGTCAGCAGCATGAACAGCAGGAAGGCGACACCGATCGAGCCCTGCACGCCCAGCACATTGGCCTTCAGACTCGCCGGCAGATTGGAGCCGAACAGCGCCACCAGAGCGCCGAAGATCGCCAGCACCAGCACCCAGAGGAGCATTGAGCCCTCATGGTTACCCCACACGCCGGTGACCTTGTAGAGCATGGGTTTCAGCGAGTGCGAATTCTCGACCACGTTCAGCACCGAGAAATCGGACTGCACATAGGCCGTCGTCAGCACCGCGAAGCTCAGCGCGACAAAGCCGAGGAACCCGATGGCGAGCGCCGGGCCGGTGCGCATCAGCGCCGCGTCCCCCACCCGTGCGCCCCAGATGGGGAGCACCGTCTGCAGGATCGCCAGCGCCAGCGCCAGCACCAGCGCGTATTGGCCGATTTCCGGGTTCATTGCGTCGCCTCGCCTTCCTTCCAGACGCCCTGTTTCTTCAGCGCGTCGGCGACTTCCTTGGGCATGTATTTCTCGTCATGCTTGGCGAGCACGGTGTCGGCGCGGAAGCTGCCGTCACCCTCCATGACGCCCTCGGCGATGACGCCCTGCCCCTCGCGGAACAGGTCCGGCAGGATGCCGGCATAGGCCACCGCGATGTCGGCGCCGCCATCGGTGACGACGAAGCGCACATGGGCGTTGTCCTGCTTCACCACGCTGCCATCCTTCACCAGCCCGCCGAGGCGCAGTCGCGTGCCCGGCGCGGTGCGCTCGGCGGCGATCTCGCTCGGAGCGCGGAAGAACACGATGGTGTCGTTCAGCGCGAACAGCACCAGCCCGGCGGCGATGCCGAGCACGCCGAGCGCGGCGGAAATGAGAACGAGGCGGCGCCCTTTGCGGGTCATGGTGTCAGCTCCCGAGGCCGAGTTCGCGGGCGAGCGCGTCGATACGGCCGAGAGCGCCGTCGTCGCGCGCGAAATGGGTGCGGGCATCGGTGGCGGCGGCCTTGGCCTTGTCGGCCTCGCCCAGCACCGTCCAGGCCCGCATCAGGCGGAGCCAGCCGTCGAGATCATCGCCGTTCTGCGCCAGCCGCGCGGAGAGACGGTCGACCATGCCGCGCACCATCTGCTGGCGCTGCTCAGGCGTGAGTTCGGCCGCGGCGGCAACCTGCGCCTGGTCCGGTCCCGGCGCGGTGCTCGCCGGCATGGGCGCGCCGACGCGGGCGAGCGCCTGCTGGATAAGCCCCATCCACGGCGCGTCCGCCGGGCTCTCGCTGGCAAGCTTCGTCCAGATGGCGGCGGCCTGCTGCGGCTGGCCATCCTGCTCGGCGGCAAGGCCAGCGAAATAGAGCGCCTTCGGATCCTTCGGGTCGGCCGCCAGCGCCGCCTCAAACGCCGCCCTCGCCTCGGCGGTGACGACGCCGCCCGCCTGCGCGGTGAGCGCCTCGCCGAGCCCGGTCTGGCGCTGCGGGCTGGAGCCGAGCAGGCGGATCGCGTTAGCCCAGGCGCGCGCCGCGTCATCCAGCCGGCCGATACGGGCATAGATCGGCGCGATGATCTCATAGCCGCGCCCGTCCTGCGGGTTGGCCTCCAGATGCGCCTCGACCTTGCGGACGAGGATGGCGATGTCGGATTGCTCGGGCTTGGCTTCCAGCCGCGCCGCCAGCGGCTGCGGCCCGTAGCCGGGCGAGCCTAGCGCGATGTAGAGCGAGCCGGCGAGAAGCGGGATGCCGACGAGGGCGATGACAGCGGTGACGCGCCGCCGCCTATCCGAACTGCCGGCCGCGGGATCGTGCCCCGCCTCGGCGCTGGCGCGCAGGATGCGGCGGGCGACCTCGGTGCGCGCCGCCTCGCCTTCCGCCGCGCCGATGAGTCCCGTGGCGCGGTCACGCTCGATCTCGGCGAGCTGGTCGCGGTAGACGGCGAGGTCCGCCTGCGCGGCGCTCGCCGCGTCATCGGCCGCGCGCCCGGTGCGCAACGGCCAGAGCACCGCCAGTATGGCGGCGGCGGTCATCAGGAGAAGGGCGATCCACAGCGACATTAGGCTTCCTCTAATGCGCTGAGGTAACTGACGCGCGGCGTTCCGCCAATAAGTATCACCCTCAGTCGGATCGCCGCAGGCTCACAGAGGCGCGAGTCCACGGCGTTCCGTCACGCGAGCGTGATGGCGGCGGGCCTTTGGCCCGCGACCGGCGCCGAATGCTGGCATCAGCCGGCGACGGGCGTCCACGTGCCGTCCGGGTTGCGGCAGGCGGTGCCGCGCGCGGTCTGCGGCTGGCCGTTAATGTAGATGGTGTGGGTGTATTCGCGGCAGCGCGGCGAGCCGCCCCGCGCATAGGCCGGGCCGGGAACGATGGTGCCATAGGCGCCGTCATCGCCGCGCCAGCTCACCGGCGCGCCGGGCTGGCCATATTCCAACGCCTGGATCTCGGCCTGCTGGGCGCGCTGACGGTCCTGATCATCCAGCGCGCTACCGATGGCTCCGCCGATGAGACCGCCGGCCAGCGCGCCGATGGCGGCGCCCGCCACGTTACGGCCGGCAATGGCGCCGATCACGCCGCCGGTCACCGCGCCCAATGTGGCGCCACCGACCATGTTCGGGTTCTCCTGCGTGGCCGTGCAGCCCGCGAGGGTGGCGCCGATGAGGCCAAGGGCGACGAGTTGAGTAGCGCGCATGAGCAGTCCTTCCAGAAACCTGACGCGAAGCAGCCGACCGGCCGGCAGATGGCGTCAGGAATAGGGCGAAACCACGGCCCGGTCACCCGTACTTGCGAACCGTTTCAAGCAGAGGGCAGCCGCACCCGGCAGCGCAGGCCGCCGAGCGTGGCGCGCTCCAGCGTGAGCCCGCCGCCATAGAGCGCGGCAAGCTCGGTGACGATGGACAGCCCCAGCCCCGAACCCGGCTTGGTCTCGTCGAGCCGGCGCCCGCGCTGGAGCGCCTCGGACTGCTGCGCCTCGGTCAGGCCCGGCCCGTCATCCTCGATGACGATCTCGAAGAAGTCGCGCTGCCCGCCGCTGCCGGGCAAGGCGGCGACGGACACCGCCACGCGGTGCTCGGCCCATTTGCAGCCATTGTCGATGAGGTTGCCGAGGATCTCCTCCAGATCCTGCCGCTCACCGCGAAAGCGCAGCGCCGGCAGGGGCGCGGTCTCCACCTCGATGCCGCGCCCGCGATACACCTTGGCGAGCGTACCGGCGAGCTTCTCGACGATGGGCCCGACCTCCTCCACCGAGGTGACGACCGAGGCGCGGGCGGCCATGCGGGCACGCTCCAGATGATGCGCCACCTGCCCCTTCATGATCTCCGCCTGCTCGCCCACTTTGGCGGCGAGGCCATCGCCGGGGGCGAGGGCGGCGGCGCGGGCGGATTCGTTCTGCAGCACGCTGATCGGCGTCTTCAGCGCATGGGCGAGATTGCCGACATGGGTGCGGGCGCGCTCGACAATCTCGCGGTTGGTCTCGATGAGCGCGTTCACCTCCGCCGCCAGCGGGGCGATCTCGATGGGATAGTCGCCCTCGATCCGGTCAGCCTTGCCGGCGCGCACGGCGGACAGCGCGGCGAGCATCCGCTTGAGCGGGCGCAGGCCGAACAGCACCTGAAAGGCCAGCGTCAGCAGGAAGGCGCCGCCGAGCACGGCGAGGGTGACGGCGAGCGAGCGGTTGAAGCCCTCGACCTCATCCTCGATCTCGCCGGCATCCGCCGCCACCGCCACGGCGTAGCGCCCATCGTCGCCGAGATCGACGATGCGCTCGACGACGCGCAGATTCTGGTTGGAGGGCCCCAGCGCATAGGCTTCGCGCAAGCCGGACAGTTCGGGCTTGCCCTCGCTCTCCACCAGTAGCGGCAGCTTGCCCTCGGGCAGCGAGCGGGAGGTCTTCACCTGCTGCGCGGCACCGTCGAGCCGGGTGATCTGCCAGTACCAGCCGGAGATGGGGAAGTTGAACAGCGGATCGCCCAGCGTGGTCGGCTCGGGCATGACGCCCGCCGGCGCATTGGCGACATCGGCGACGATGGTCTTGAGGTACACGTCGAGCCGCTGGTCGAAGGCGCGCTCCACGGCCGCGCGGTAGAGCGAGGACAGCGTGATGCCGGTCAGCACCAGCACCACCACCATCACCACCGTCGCGGAGAGGAAGAGGCGAAGCGCGATGGAGCGGGCGCGGATCAACGTGGGGCTTCCGGCGGCACCAAGAGATAGCCGAGCCCGCGCACGGTCTGGATCACGTCCACGTCGAGCTTCTTGCGCAAGCGGCCGACGAAGACCTCGATCGTGTTGGAATCGCGGTCGAAATCCTGATCGTAGAGATGCTCGACCAGCTCGGTGCGCGAGACCACGCGGCCCGCATGGTGCAGCAGATAGGCGAGCAGACGGTGCTCATGCGAGGTGAGCTTCACCGGGTTGCCGTTGACGGTGACACGGCCCGAGCGTGTGTCGAGCATCACCGGCCCGCAGGTCAGCTCGCTCGCCGCATGGCCGGCGGAACGGCGGAGCAAAGCGCGGATGCGCGCCAGCACCTCCTCCATGTGGAAGGGCTTGGCGACATAATCGTCGGCGCCGGCATCGAAGCCCTGCACCTTGTCGCTCCAGCGGTCGCGGGCGGTGAGGATCAGCACCGGCATCTTCTTGCCGGCGCGGCGCCAGGATTCGAGCACGGAGAGCCCGTCCATCTTCGGCAGGCCAATGTCGAGCACCACCGCGTCATAGGGCTCGGTCTCGCCGAGATAGTGGCCTTCCTCGCCATCGAAAGCCCGGTCGACGGCATAGCCGGCATCGACCAGCGCCTCATGCATCTGGCGGTTCAGATCGGGATCGTCCTCGACAACGAGCAGGCGCACGGCTTTTCCTCGGCACACCGCGCAGGGTTCGCGCGGCGGCCGGAGAATGCCACCACAAAAGGGCGATGTCAGGTCGGCACGGTGGCGCGCCGCGCGAGCCGCCCAGCGCCCCGGACAAGTTGCGCGCAGCGCAAGGCCGATCCGGGGCCCAGGGGAGAGTCTTCGGCTGAACCACCGCGACCGCTGATGCGCGCTAATAGGATTTCGCCGAAGAGTCTTGCGCTGGATCCCGGCTCGCCTTCCGCTCACGCTACAGGCGTCCGGGAAACGGGGAGAGCGAACAGCCCGCGACCTACCGCGCCCCGCCCTGCGCCATCATGGCCGTCCCCGGACTTGATCCGGGGATCAGCCCGGCCATCCACGACTTGGATGGGCGAGAAAGACGTGGATCCCCGGGTCAAGCCCGGGGATGACGTGTGACAGGGGGGAGCCTCGTTCCGCTCACGCTACAGGCGTCCGGAAAACCTCCATCCCATCAACCTGCCCCGCCCCACCCGCACAGCGCGCGGCCAACGGCATTGTGCGCCTTCACCTGCCGGATCGTCGGATCCGTGTCAGCGTCGGCCCAGCTGATCGGCCGGAAGGCGCCGCACGCGCCTCTACTCGCGGCGGAAGGCGTCAGGCTCGCGCAGCCGGCGAGGATCGGCAAGGCGCTCATCAGCATCAGCCCGCGCGCGGTCCGCCCGCGCGATCGTCTCGACAACATCGCGTTCTCCTTCAGCCAGACAGGCCGCCCGGCCCTCATGGCGTCCCTTGAGATAGAGCCCGCCGCCCGCAAGCGCGGCGAGCAGCACCAGCCCCACCAGCCGGCCAGCGGGCGAGGCAAAGAGGGTGAGGACTAGGCTCATGCCGCCTCCCCCGCCCGCAGCCGGGCGAGTGCCGCCTTCAGCGTCAGCGCGACACCCGCCACCATCAGCGCGGCGAATAGCCATTTCAGCGGCCCGCCATAGGCGGCGAGCGGGGCGAGGCGGTCGGCCTGCTCGGCCACCACCGCGCCGAGGCCGCCAATACCGGCGATCAGGCTCCCCGCCCCTTCCGGCGTGCGCGACAGGCGGGTGTCCGCCGGCCGCGCGCGCCCGCATGCCGGCCCCTCGGGTGCGGCGGAAGAGACGCCCTCGACCATCGCCATGGCGGCGCTCCGCACCTCGGCGACACGGCGGGTCCAGCCGGCCCCAAAGGTGCGGAAGGTGGTGAGCGTGCGCAGCATGGCGAGGCGCCGCTCGCACACGGCGTCGATCAGCACCGGCACGTCGCGCCCGTCGAGCGCCGCCAGCGTCGCCTCGCCGATCTGCCCGTCGGCGCTAACGCCCAGCGCGCGCTGGAGCCATTTCGCCGCCTGCGCCGGGCCGGAATTCACCCCGGCGTCGAACAGGCAGTAGTCGAGCCCGGCCGGCAGGTCGTCCGCCCGCAGCGCGTCCCAGTACTGCGCGCGGTAGATGGCGGCGAGCTCGGCCTGGGCGATGCGCCGGACCGGGCGGAGCGCAAGGCCGTTGCGGCGGCGCCAGCCATCATAGACGCGCTGGGTCACGCCCTTCATCGTCGCCCCGCCGGGATCGGCGGGATGGTCGGCATAGCCGCCTTCATGCACGAGGACGCGCGCCAGCGCCCCGTCGAAACTCGACGCGGTCATGGTGTCTCTCCGCTGGAGGAAGGATCAGGGAAGAAGCTGGGTGAGCGCGGTATCGAGCGCAGCCAGGTCGAGCGCGCTTTGCGCGATGACCGTGCCCGTCAGCGCCCCGGCGAAGAACTCGGCCGGCGAATGGTTGGCGCCGATCATCACGCCGGCGCTCTGCGCCGTGGCCGAGGTCGAACCGGCCGCCTGGAAGGCACCGCTGGTGGAGGCGCCATTGATGGCGATATCCGCCTGCGCCGCGCCGTAGCGCAGCCGGCCGACCAGCCGATTCCAGCTTCCCACCGCCGGCGCCGTGGCGGCGGTGACGCGAACGAAGCTGTCCGTGTCGAGCCGTCGCCCGCCAGCCGCGCAGCGATAGCTGTCGGTCGAGAAAAAGGCGAGGCTCGCCCGTGTCAGCACGGTGCTCCCGCCCGTCGGCGCATAGACGAGCTGCTGGTTGCCCGCCGCTGCGTTCGCCCCAGCCCGCGCCGCGACGGTGGCGAGGGTGAGGTTCGCCTGCGCCGGCGAGAAGCCGACGCTGTCCGCCAGCAGCAGCCAGTCATCCGCGCCGTCGAACACCGCCACGGGCCGGCCATTGGGCCCGAGATCAGCCACGCCGCTGAGGGCGAGGCGCGGTTGCGCCCCGACCGTGGTCTGGCCCGCATGGCGGCCATTGCCGGTCTGGTCATAGAGCGTGACGAGGAAGACGCTGGCGCTCCCACCCCAGGCGGTGAGCGCCGCGACATCCAGCCAGCCATCGCCGCGCGGGTAGAAATCCGCCTGCGCGTTGTCCGACCCGCGCCGCGCCCGCAAGAGCGGCCCGCGATAGCTTGAGAGCAGCCGCTGCAACCCGTGCGCGGCATAGGGTGCGATGCCGTCGAGCGGCGCCCGGCGCGCGCCGGCGCGCCGGCGGGCCGTCGCGAGGGCGAGGGACGGGCCGATGCGCACCGCCATCTCAGTTCACCGCATGGATGTCGAGGCCGGCCGTGGTGCCGGTGGCGAGCACCCTGCGCACCAGAAACTCCAGCACGCTCGGCTGGCCGGGCGTCACCTGAAGCGTCAGCGGCGCGTCATCCGCCTGATCGACCGGCAGGATGCGCAGCTGCGCGCTCGACAGGCTCGCCGGGGCGAAGACGCGGATGCGGGCATAGCGGGCGAGGTCCACCGTGTCGCTCGGGGTCACGACAGCGCCGGAGCGGCCGAGGCCGGTCGGCCCGACGGCGCTGCCGCGCCAGGGATCCTTGGCGGAATCATAGGGCATGGGTGTCTCCCGATGGTCAGAGGGCGAAGGCGAGGGTGAAAAGGGCGAGCCGCACGCGCCCGCCGGTGAAGGCGCCGCCCAGCGCGGTGAGGCGCAGCGGCGTGTCGGCATAGAAGGCCTGCGGGCCGATCACCCCGATATTGCTGCTGCCGGCGGCGATGCCGAGCGAGCCGCCGAATTTCGAGGTCTCCCCGGTTATTCCGACCTCATAGGCGCTGGCGCCGGTGATGGCGGTGACGGTACGGCTCGCCACAGCGAGGCAGATGGTCCGGGCGGGAATGACGAGAGCGGTAGTGACCGAGGCGCCGCTCAGCACCGCCTCGATCTCGGCCGCGCGCAGGCTCACCGCGCCGCCGGAGGGTGTGCCGGCGATCAGGTCCGCCCAGCCGGTGCCGGTATGCACCAGCGTCAGGCGTTCGGCCGCGACATAGGCGCGCCAGCCGGCGGCGGGGGTGAGGAAGCTCCAGCCATCGCTGCCATAAAGCGCGATGGCGCCGTCCCTTCCCGCCCAGTCGCCGCTCGCCCCCGCCGCGACGAGATGGCGGTCGCCCGCCACAGGCGCGACGGGCGGGCTCGCACGGGTGCGGTCGAGCACGGCGAGCTGGGTCAGCGCGTCGAGCTTTTCCAGCGCCTCATTATGGGTGACATGCTTCTGCGCCTGCGCCGCCGCAATGAGCGGCAGGGCGAGCAGCGGCGTGATCTCGCTCATGATGGTTCCCGGTCAGATTGTGAGGGTCACGGTCAGCGGCTGCCCGGCGCCGATGGCGGCGGAGAGCTGGACGATGCGGACGGAAAGCGTCGCCTGCGGCACGCCGAAATCGGCGATCTCATCCGCCGCCGGGTAGACGACCCGCGGCGTGGCCGTGGTCAGCGTGCGCCGGACAGTGGCACCGGCCAGCACCTCCACCCGGTAGGCTTCCGCCTCCTCGGCGAGCGGCACCTCGGCGAGATCCCAGGAATCGCCGTCGCGGCGGGTGCGCCGGGTCCAACTCAACGAGACACCAGCCACGGTCCGCCGCGCCCGCGCATGGACCGGGGCGAGCGGGCGCAGCGCGGTGCTCCCCACGGTTCCGGCGATCTCCGCCACGCCGGCATCGCCGTGGTCGCGGTCGGCCCGGCCGACGCGGTAGGTGACCGCGCGGCCAACGAGGTCGAGCCCGCTCGCCGCCGCGAACAGATTGCGGTCGAGCCGCACCAGCCGCGTGCCGGCGGGCCAGACCGCGCCCGCGCGCGCCTCCGTGCCGAGTTGGCCGCGCAGCAGCCCCGACAGGCGCCAGCGCCGCGTGCCGATCAGCTCGGCCTCAATGAATTGCAGCACCTCGACGCCGTCCGCGCCGATCAGCGCCAGCGCATTGGCCCCGCCGAGCACCGCTTCCTCGCTCGCCCCGGCAATCAGCCCGGCGTCGAGCTCCACCTCCAGCACGGCGGCGCGGTTGAAGCGCCAAAGCGCGCCCGGCGACAGGGCGGTGAGCGTCGCGCCGGTCAGCGCGGGCGCGGCCATCGTGCCGATCCGCTCGAAGCTCGCCCCGTCCACCGCCCGCCACACGGCAAGCGCGCCGGGCCAGGGGGCCGCCACCGCCGCCAGCCAGGCCAGCACCGGCGGTTCGCTGGCGGTGAGCAGCGGCAGGTCGAGCAGCATGAGTTCGGGCGGGCCGTAGCTCGGCGGCAGGACGGGCGTCGCAGTCTCGCCCGTGCGCACGGCGAGCGCGAAGACCGACGGGTCGATGCTCCGCAGGGAGAGACTGCGCGCCTCGCGGTCTTCCGTCGCGGTGATCTCGAACAGCCGCACCCGGCCGTCGCGGTCAAGCTCGACTACATCGCCCGGCTCCAGCGCGAGCCGCGACAGCGGCACGGCGAGGCGCCCGCTCTCGCGCGTCGCCCAGGCATCCTGCAAGGCGCGTTCGGCCAGCGCGGCGGCGAGGGCGGGGTCGGCCACCATCGCCACGTCCTCGCCGGTCTGCGCCCGCGCCGCCCCGGCGAGACGGCGCGAGGCGGCGGTGGCGCGGCGGTAGTCGCTGGTGCCGTCGGTGAAGCCGAGCATCAGGCTCAGCGGCAAGTCGGCCTCGTCGGCGCGGGTGAAGCTCGGCGCGGGCACGTCCTCGCCCGCCAGCAGATCCTCGTCGGTGAGCCGCGCCACCACCGCCCCGCCGCGCGGGCGCAGAGTGAGGCCGGCGGCCCGCTCGATCAGGTCAAAGCCGAAGGCGCGGGCGAGCGGCTCCAGCGCCGCCCGCACGCTCATCGGCCGGTCGACGACATAGCCGTCGATCACGCCGGTGAGCGCGCCCGCCTCCAGCGTCACCCCGGCGTCAGCGGCGAGGCGTTCGCACAGTTCCGCCAGCGGCGCCCCGCCGAGCCGGCCGTTGAGCCAATGGCCGTTCGACCAGTTCGCGCCATCGGCCCACACATCGGTGGCGAGCGGGAACACCGGGAAGGGCCGCGCGTCCCAGGTCCAGGCATAGATCGCCGCCGGGTCGATCATCCGCCCGCCGGGCAGCGCGGGCGCGAGCGGGTTGGCGGCAACGCCCGAGAAGGCATCCAGCGTTGCCTCAAGGTGGCGGCGCTGCATCAGGTCGTCGCGCTGGCCGTTGGAGAAGGGCGGCAGGCCGTTCTCCGCCGATTTCGGATCGGGAAAGACGCTCGGCCGGTTCGCGCCCTTGTCCACCGCCGCGCAGCCGATCTCGGTGAGGCGGATCGGCTTCACGCCCGGCACATAGGCGGTCGGGCTCGCCTGTCTGATGCCGCCGATACGCTCGTGATGGGCGCTACCCCACCACTGCGCGATGCCCTTCTGGCGGAACACCCAGGGCTCACCATAGGCGCCGTCGGTGATCGGCAGGCGCGCCTGCGCGAGGCGCCCGGCCTCGTCGGCATAGTACCAGTCGAACCCTTCCCCGCCCGTCACGTTGCCGGCGAGATAGGCGCGGTCATAAGGGCTGGTGGTCAGCGCCGCGTCGGCATGGGTCTCGCCCTCGCGCCAGTCGGCGAGCGGCGCGTACCAGTCGATGCCGATGAAGTCGATGGCCGGGGAGGCCCAGAGCGGGTCGAGCGGAAAGCGCAGCTCCGCCCCGCTCTCCCGCACATGCGCGCCATATTCCGTCCAGTCGGCGGCATAGCCGATCTGCGTGCCGGCGCGCAGGATTGCCCTTGCCTCGCCGGCCAGCGCGGCGAAAGCCTGCACCGCCGGATAGACGCCCGAGGCCGACCGTACGCGTGTGAGCGCGGCCATTTCCGATCCGATCAGGAAGGCCTCCACCCCACCCGCCGCCTCGGCCAGCGCCGCGCAGTGCAGCACCATGCGGCGCAGCGTCCACTCGTCCGGGCCGGCATAGCTCACACCCTCGCCCGTCACCGCGTAATGGACGGCGCTCGCCGTGCCGAACAGCGCCGCGACTTGCGTGCCCGCCGCCGCCGTCCCATCCGGCGAGCCCGGCCGATCCGGCGCGGGGTGGCAGGTGATGCGCCCGCGCCAGGGATAGGCCGCCTGCTCCGCCCCGCCCCACGGGTCCGGCAGGGCGTTGCCGGCGGCGATGTCCATCATCACGAAGGGATAGAGCGTGACCTTGAGCCCGCGCGCCTTCAGCGCGGCAATGGCGCGGATGACGCTCGCATCCGACGGCGTGCCGCCATAGGCGGGCTTGCCCGCATGCTGCGTCACCAGCCGGGCGGTAGCGCGCGTACGCCCCGCCACCCGCCAAGCGAGCGGGGCGCGCATGCCGGCGACCTCCGTGGTCTTGTCCCGCCGCTCCACCGAAGGCTCGATGCGGCAGGTGCCGGCGCGCAGATCGGTGCCGAACCAGCTCACCACCAGCGCGACGCGCTCAAGGTTCGGGCACAGCGCCATCAGGTCGTCGAGCGCGGCGTCGATGTCGCTGTCGGCGGTCGTCACATGGCGGTTTTCCGGCTGGTAGACGCCCGGCCGGTCGACGCGGCGCACCTCCAGCGGGTCATAGCCGAACTCGCTGGCGCCGGGGATCAGCGTCACCGCCTTCAGGCGGCTCTCCAGCTCGCCGACCGCGCGGACGATCTCGACCGTCACCTGCGGCAGGCGGTTGCCGTAAGGCGCCAGCGGCAGGCGCTCGAAGACGAGATAGGCGAGGCCGCGATAGGCCGGCACCGCCCCCTCGCGTGCCTCGATCAGCGGGTCGGGCAGCTGCCCCTCGCCGCCGAGATGCCGGCGGATGGCAAGGCCCGGCTCGTCCAGCAACTCGCCATCGACCCAGATGCGGCCGATCCGGCTCACCGGCCCCTCGCACAGCCCGACGGCGAAGCTGCCGAAATAGCTGTAGGTCGTCGTCGTGGTGGACGACCCGCCGAGCGCGCTGCCGATCCCGCCCTTGCCACCGGAGGACTGGGTCTGCGTCGAGACCACCTCTTCCACCGGCGCCGCCCAGATCACCTGACCGGCGAGCCGCGCGCGGCCGTAAAGGCGCGGCAGCGGCGCGCCCTCGGTCGAAGTCATCGTGCCGAGATCGGTGAGGCGCGGGCCGGTGACCCGCTTGCCGCTGAGGAGCATATTGTCGAGCGCCGAGCCGCCGATAGCGCCCAGCGCCCGCCCGGCCAGCGCGCCCACCGGCCCGAGCAGCCCCCCGCCCAACGCCCCGCCCGCCGCACCGAGAATGAGAGTGGCCATGGAAGCTCCAATTCGTGAAAGGCGTCGTCCCGGCCACAGGCGAAGCCGCCGAGCCGGGACCGCTCTACGACCTCGAGCGATCCCGGATCGGCCGCTGGCCGTCCGGGATGACGGCCAAAGCGTTGCCCCGCCGCCCGGCGGTGCCGCCTCTGAGCGTCGTCATGGCCGGGCTTGACCCGGCCATCCACGACTTCCCTGCCAGTGCACCCGGCCCAAGTCGTGGATCCCCGGATCAAGCCCGGGGATGATCGAGGAACCGTCATCCCGGCCGAAGCAAAGCGGAGAGCCGGGATCGTCGGCCGCCGTCGCCCCGCCTAAGGAGCCAGCATGGCACGCGATCCCGGATCGGCCTCCGGCCGTCCGGGATGACGGCAAAGGCCCTCGTTCCCCGGACAAGCTGCGCAAGGCGCAGCGATGATCCGGGGTCCAGGGGAGAGTCTTCGGCCGCCCTCCGTGAGCCGCCCAGTAGAGACATCGCCAAAATGTTTTGCGCGGGGTCCCGGCTCGCCTTCCGCTCACGCTACAGTCGTCCGGGAAACGGAGGTGGGCGCACCCCCTCACGTCCCCGGAAAGGCAAAGGCGTAAGCCAGATGCCGGCGCCACCAGGGGGCGAGGAACACCTCGGCCACCGCCGCGCCGTCATGGGCGTGGACCATGCGCCCCTCTCCCGCTTCCCATCCCGCCACCAGAATGGCCGCGTGCTTGGCCGGCAGGTGCGCGCGCCAGCGGAACAGCAGCACATCCCCCGGCTGGATCGCCTCCAGCGGCACGGCGCGCATATGGCGCCCCGCCGCCGCCGCCAGCGTCTCGGCCTTCAGTGCCTCGGCCCAGTCCGGCGCATAGGCCGGCAGGCCCTCGGGCTCGGCGCCGATCACCGCCCGCCACACGCCGCGAATGAGGCCGAGGCAGTCCGCCCCCTCATTCCTGCAGGAGGCGCGGTGCAGATAGGGCGTGCCGATCCATTCCCGCGCCTCGGTAACGAGGCGGGCGCGCACATTCTCGCTTTCCATCTCACCCTCCGGGCGTGGCGACGCGCAGCACGGCGTCATTGCCGGGCATGTGCGGGAAGCCGCGAAAGTTCAGCGCGTTGGCGAAGCGGTCGCGGCAGGTGGCAAGCCGCTTGTCGCAGCCGGCGGTGACGGTGAAGGCGTCGCCAGCCGCGAGCGGCTCGGGCGGGCGCTGCCACAGCTCAACGCGCACCACGCCGCCAGCCACCGCATGGGCCTTCACCTCGCTGGCAAAGCCCGCATTGGTGCCGCTGTCCATCGCCAGCCGACCTTGCGTGAACCAGCCGGCCGCATAAGCGCCGAGCCCGCCAGCGACGAACAGCCCCGCGCCCTCCACCGCCGCCACTGTCCCTTCGGCGCGGAACGCGCCGGTGAGCGCGACGCCGCAGCGGGCATCGCCGAGATCGGCGTCGCAGGCGCGGGTGAACAGCCGCCCGCGCACCACATTGAGCGCGCTGGCGAGCCCTCGCAGCTCGGCGGTGAAGGCGCCGCCCTCGCGGCGCACGTCGCCTATGGTGCCGCGCCGCAGCCGCAGGAAATTCGCCGGGGCCGCCCAGTCGATCAGCACAAGTTCGACGCTCGCCCCGTCATAGAGCCCGGCAAGCAGGTCCGCTTCGTCGATGAGATCGGAGGACAGCGCGGCCGCCATCTCGCCCCCGCCCACCGCGAAGCCGAGCGCGGAGGCTTCCTCCGAGCCGGTGACGCCGCCGGCGGCGCGGAAGACGGTGCCGTCCGCGAACAGGTCGTCATCATGCTCGGTGAGGCCGATCACCGCGCCATCGCGCCGTGTGATCCGCCAGCCGCGCGCGAGCGTCGTCACCCCTTCCGCCAGCGCGGCGGAAAGCCCGGCCGGAATGTCCCTCATAGCCGGATCTCCACCACCGGAATGCGCGGAATGGCCCCCGCCTCGAAGGCGGAGAGGTTCACTTCGAGAAAATCCGTGTCGAAGCGCACCGGCACATCGAACAGGAAGCCGGCGCTGACGCTCGCGCCCACCGGCGGCACATGGCCGGCGAGGAAGCTGACGAGGCCCGTGGTCACATCGACCGCGAAATGGGTGCCGGCGGTACTCTCCACCCCATTCACCGCCACCCGCAACGAGCCGGCCACCGGCTTCACGATGGGCCGTGCATAGGGCGCGTGGGTGCCGCCATAGGTCTTGATGAGCGGGAAACTGGCCCGCGCCCCGTCGCCCGTGCCGAGGGCCTGGTCGAGCGGCGTGACGGTGGCGCCGGGCGCGGCGGAGGCGTGGTCCAGCCGGTCACGCCAGCGAAAGCCATAGAGCCGGCCGCGCCGCTCCTCGAAGAAGGCGACCACGGCCTGAAGCTGCGCCAGCGAGGTCACGCCATAGCCGGCATCCCAGCGCCGGCGCGAATGTTTCAGGCGCGTGTTGCGCTCCTCGCGCCCGGTGAGCGTGGTGACGATCTCCGTCGCCCGCTCCGGCCCGCCCGCCGCGCCGAGCGCGATGTCGAGCGGGAACAGCGTCTCGTGAAAGGCGGGCATCTAGAGGCTCCTTTCCCCGCGCGCCACGGCGCGGGCGACGAGGCCGGAGAGATAGGCGTCGGAGCGGCGGAAGGACGAGGCGTCGGGCGTCGCGACATTCACCGTCACGTTCATGGCCCGCCCGCCGCCACCGGAGGCGACGCCCAGCGTGCCGTCCGGCCCGCGCCGCAGCGGCAGGATCGCCTCGGCGCCGGCCTCGCCCATCAAGCCGGTGCGGCCATTGGCGAGCGGAAAATAGGTCGGCGCCGCCACCACCCCGCCGCTGGCGAAGGGCACGACGCGCCCGCTCTGGAACGCCCCGCCCTGCGCGAAGCCGAGCGACCCGCCCAGATTCTGGAACAGGCCAGCGACGCCCTGCTCCAATGGGCGGAAGGCGGCGTTGATGGCGAGGCTGGAGAGGCGCGTGACCAGCGAGCGGAACACATCGTCCGCCTCGCGCCCCTTCACCGCCGCACCGGTCAGCGCATCGCCCACCACCCGCCCGAAGCCCCGCGCCAGTCGCTCCGCCTCCGACAGTTCGCGGCGAAAGGCGCTGGTATCGGCGGCGATGGCGACGGTGACGGTCTCGGCCTCAAAGCTGTCCTCGGCCATGGGGGTCTCCGGGGGTTGGGGGGAAGGTGATGGGGCGCCGGGCCCGCCCGCGCGCCGTCATGGCCGGGCTTGACCCGGCCATCCACGTCTTGCGTGCGCAGGTGGAGCGGGAGAAGTCGTGGATCCCCGGGCCAAGCCCGGGGATGACGTTGCTCTAGGTGTGGACCTCGTTCCCCGGACGAGTTGCGCAGAGCGCAACGATGATCCGGGGCCCAGGGGAGAGTCTTCAGCGACACCTCGCCAGCCCCGCCCGTGGATGATGGACATCGTCATCCCGGCCAAGGCGAAGCCGCAGAGCCGGGATCGCTTCCCAACCTGAGACCGATCCCGGATCGGCTTTCAGCCGTCCGGGATGACGGCGCTCATGGCTCCCCTCAATCCGGGAACCGCGTCATCAGCGCGGCAAGACCCGCGCGGTCGAGCGGGGTGCGGGCGGGGCCGAGCACGGCTTCCATGGCGCAAGCGAGTTCGCGCGGGGTCATGCGCCAGAACGCCTCGGACGGCAGAGCGAGGCGCCCGAGCCCGAACCCCATCGCCGCGCCCCAAGGAAACGGCTTGGAGGACTGGAACGGCGTGGGGCGCGGGCTCAGAAAGGGCGGGCGGGGTCTCCCGGCGCGGCCGCCGGCGCGGCCGTTTCCCCGCCAAAGGTCGCGGCGATGAGGTCGCCCACAAGGCGCGCGAAGCCGGCGGCGCCGCCGGGCGTGGTCATGCGCGCCACCTCCTCCTCGGTGACCGCCTCCCCCGCCCCGCGCAAGCCCGCCGCGACAAGGCGGATGGCGTCGCGCGCGGCGAGCCGGCCGCGGCCGAAGCGTTCGGTCAGCGCCACGAGGTCGTCCACCCCGAACGCTTCCTCCAGCTCCGCCAGCGCGCCCAGCGTCAGCACGAGGGTGCGGCTGCGCCCGTCGAGGTCAGCGGCAATCTCGCCGCGATGCCGGTTGGCCATGGTGCTCCTCACAGCGCCGCGAAGACGATCTCGCCGGCGCTTTCCAGCGTGATGTCGAAGGTCACCTCGCGGTCATGCTCGGCGGCGATTTCCAGGCTGGTGATCTGGAACGGGCCGGTCAGCGTGCCGAAATCCGGCACCACCACCTGCCCCTGCCGCACATCGCCGTCGAAGAAGCTCTGGCGGATCAGCGCGTCAGACGCGGCGTCCTTGAACAGGCCGGAGCCGGCGATCGAGGCGCGCTTCACCCCGGCGCCGGCGAGCAGCTCGCGCCAGCGCCCGGCGCTCTCGGCATGGGTGATGTCGACCGGCTCGGTGTTGAAAGCGATCTGCCGCGAGCGCAACCCTGCGACGGTGACGAGGGCGCTGCCGTCCGAGAGCTTCAGCAACAGGTCCTTGCCCTTCTGCGCCGCCATGGCGGGCCTCCTTCTCTGGCATTTGCTGGTAATGGCGTGTATTCAGGGAGCGTTAACCCTGATGTGGCAGTTTAAGAACGTGACGGCACTGAGACGCCGCCGCACAGCTTCGCGGCTTGATTCAAGAAATCGCCGCAAGTGAGCTCATCTTCTGAATCAACTTCATGCGGATTCACGAGTCGGCGGAATCGCTTGGCGCGGTTTGCTGACAGCTCCGGAAAACCTCAACCGGTTTCCGTCACCGCCCGCAGCCGCAGCAGCGCGCGATAGGTGCGCCCGCCCGCCTCGCGGCGGATTTCAGCGCTGGTCGCGCGCAGATTGACCAGAAGGTGGCCGTCGAGGGCGAGCGGCTGATCATGCAGCACGGCCTGCACCAGATGGGCGAGATGATGCGCCTCGCCATGCCCGCCCTGGCGCGACCAGACGTTGAGCGTCAGCCGGTGCTCATGGCCGGTCTCGGTCGCCGTCGACCAGTCGATCACCTGCGCCTCGCCGAGCGTGACATAGGGAAATTCCGGCGACGCCGGCGGCACATCATGGATGCGCGGCCCGCCCAGAGCGGCGGTGAGCGACGCATCCGCGATGAGCGCGGCATGGACGGCGGCGCGCAGCGCATTGGCGGGGCTCACGGTAGAACTCGCGCTCATCGGCGCCCCCGCGCGGCGATCTGCGCCAACCGGCGGGCCAGCGCCGCGAGGCCCTTCATCCGCACCTCGAACTTCATGGCGTCCTCCTCACGGGGCCTCTTCCCGACAGTCGCAGACGAGGCGGCGCCCGCGCCCCTCGGGGTCGCTCACCGCCTCGACGGTGAAGCGCCGCGCCCCCAGCCGCAGCCGGTCGCCAGGCTGCACCGTGGCGGGCGCGCGGATGGTCACGCGATGGGCGAGCACGGCGCCCGGCCGGTCGGCGATCTCGCCCGCGCTCGCCACGGTCTCGACCGCACCCCACAGCGCATCCACCGAGAGAAACGTGCGGGTCACGCCGCCCTGCCCGTCCGGCGTCTCGATCGGCGTCTCATGCACCAGCCGGTGGCGCAGCGCCGAAACCGGGAGCGCGCTCATAGCCGCGTCACCCGGAAGGGCGCGACCAGCGCATCGAGCCGGGCGGGAAAGGCGGCGCCGGCGCCCGGCACGTCGCGATGCTCGTAGAAATGCGCCAGCACCACCCGCACCGCCTCGATCAGCGGCGAAGGCACATGGTTGGCGGTCGGCCCATGCCCGGCGGTGATGTCGAGCACGATGCCCGCGAGCGCCCGACCCGGCGCCGGCACGGCGGCGCGGTCCACCCGGATCAGGCCGGGCAGGCGCGCGGTGTCGAGCGTGAAGGCACCCAGCGGCAGCGCCGTCTCCCCGCCCGCCGCGTCGATGACCTTGACGGCCAGCAACTCGCGCAGCGGGTTCACCGGCACCGGGATCAGCCCGGAGGCCGGCCAGGCATCGCGGGTGAGGCGCCAGCTCTGGTCGATCAGCACGCGCCGCGTCAGCGCCTCCACGGTGGCGCGGGCGCTGGTGAGGAGGGAGGCGATCAGCCCATCCTCCGCCTCATGGTCGACGCGCAGATAGGCCTTGGCCTCGGCAAGCGTCAGCGGCTCCGCCGGCGGCCCGGCGAGAAGAACAGCGGGCATGGGTGCCTCGTGGTTGGGGGTGTGGAGCGTCTTGATCCGGGGATCAGACCCGGCACGGCTTGCGGTCCGGACCTTGTCATCCCGGCCGCAGCGAAGCGGAGAGCCGGGATCGTCCGCCGCGCTGTTCGGCACGTGAGGAGGGAGGGGCGGCACGCGATCCCGGATCGGCCTTTGGCCGTCCGGGATGACGGTGAGCCAGATGGAGCCCCATTCCCCGGACGAGCCACGCGCAGCGGGTTCACCGGCACCGGGATCAGGCCGGAGGCCGGCCAGGCATCGCGGGCGAGGCGCCAGCTCTGGTCGATCAGCACGCGCCGCGTCAGCGCCTCCACGGTCGCGCGGGCGCTGGTGAGGAGGGAGGCGATCAGCCCATCCTCCGCCTCATGGTCGACGCGCAGATAGGCCTTGGCCTCGGCAAGCGTCAGCGGCTCCGCCGGCGGCCCGGCGAGAAGAACAGCGGGCATGGGTGCCTCGTGGTTGGGGGTGTGGAGCGTCTTGATCCGGGGATCAGACCCGGCACGGCACGGCTTGCGGTACGAACCTTGTCATCCCGGCCGGAGCGAAGCGGAGAGCCGGGATCGTCCGCCGCGCTGTTCGGCACGTGAGGAGGGCGGGGCGGCACGCGATCCCGGATCGGCCTTTGGCCGTCCGGGATGACGGTGAGCCAGATGGAGCCCCGTTCCCCGGACGAGCTGCGCATCGCGCAGCGATGATCCGGGGCCCAGGGGAAACTCTTTGGCCAAAGACTCTTCCGCTGGGTCCCGGCTCGGCGTTCCGGTTTCACCGTCACTTGGCCGGGAAACGGGCGGGACACGGGCGGGTCGGCCCGGCCGATTGACGGGACCGACGCGCGCGGCGACAAGGGCCCGCCCGATTGGCACGCCCCCTTCGCCCGCTCCTCCCCCGCCTCTCGCCGGAACAAGCCGATGCGCCGCCTCGTCCTCTCCCTCGCCGCTCTCGCCTGCCTCAGCCTGCCCGCGCGCGCCATTGTCGGCGGCGTGCCGGCGGATGCCGATCTGAAGGCGGAGACGGCGATGATCGTCTCGACGCGCGGTGCCGCCTGCACCGGCGTGGTGCTGGCGCCGACGGTGCTGCTGACGGCGGCGCATTGCGTGCAGCCGGCGGCCGATTATGCGGTGGCGGTGTTCGAGGCCGCCGGGCCGCGCCTCATCCCCATCAGCCGCATCGCCGTGCATCCGAGCTTCGACCCGAACTCCTTCGCGACGCGCCGGCCGACGCCGGACCTCGCCCTGGTTCGGCTCTCCGAAGCGCTGCCGGCGAGCTTCCGCCCGGCGACGCTCACGGCGGAGGTCGCGCTGCCGGCCCAGCGCACCGGCTTCGTCATCGCCGGCTTCGGGGTGACGAAGGATGGCGACGGCAAATCCGCCGGCACGCTGCGCATGGCGAGCCTGCCGAGCATCGGCACGACGGGCGGCATCATGGTCCGCCTGTCGGATGGCGCCGCCAAGGGCGGCTGCACCGGCGACAGCGGCGGGCCGGTGCTGCTCGACGGCACGGTCGCCGGCATCATCGGCTGGTCGACCGCCGCCGGCGGCGCGCGCGGCTGCGGCGGCGTCACCGGCGCGACGCTGATCGGCCCGCAGCGCGCCTGGATCGACGCGACCGCACGGGCGATGGGGCGGTAGGCGGCGGTGTGAATTAGCAGGCCGTCATGGCCGTCCCCGGACTTGATCCGGGGATCAGGCCCGGCCATCCACGACTTGGCCGGACGCGCGAGGAAGACGTGGATCCCCGGGTCAAGCCCGGGGATGACGGCGAGAGTGCGAAAACCCGTTCCCCGGACGAGTTGCGCGCAGCGCAGCGATGATCCGGGGCCCAGGAGAGACTCTTCGGCAAAAGACTCTCCGCTGGATCCCGGCTCTGCGCTCCGGCTTCGCCGTCGCTTGGCCGGGACACGGGGGCACGTCGCGCCCCCTACCACCGCACCCCATAGCCGACCGCCTGTCGCGTCAGGCGCTCCTCACCCCACCCCTCTCCCCGACGGGGAGAGGGGGCGAGCGCCCCTCACGCCGCGAACTTCAGCAGCTTGATGGCGTCGAAATCCTGCACGCCGCCGCCGACGCGCTTGGTGGTGTAGAACAGCACATAGGGCTTGGCGGAATAGGGGTCGCGCAGCACCCGCACACCGGCACGGTCGACCACCAGATAGCCGCGGCGGAAATCGCCGAAGGCGATGGCGAGCGCGTTGGCCGCCGGGTTCGGCATTTCCTCCGCCTCGAACACCGGGAAGCCGAGCAGGCTCGGCTGGGCCCCCGGCGCGGTCGGCGCGGCCCACAGATACTGGCCGTTCTCGTCCTTCAGCTTGCGCACCGCGCCTTGCGTGCGCCGGCTCATCAGGAAGCTGCCATTCTGCCGGTAGCCGGCCTTCAGCGCGTAGACCAGATCGACCAGCGGGTCGGAGGGGTTGGCGGCGGGGAAATCGCCCGCCGTTCCGGTGGCGACGAAGCCGAGCTTGCCCCAGACCCACGCGCTCTCGGCCACCGTGTCATAGGCGAGGAAGCCCTTGGGCTTGCCGACGCCGTCGCCGGTGACAAAGGCGGTGCCCTCTTGGCTGGCGAAGGCGGCCTCCACCTCGATGGCGAGCCACTCATCGATATTCACGGCGGAATCGTCGAGCAGCGTCTGCGTCGCCGCCGGCATGGCGTAGAGCTCCATGGCCGGGAAGCTCAGCTCGTCCAGCACCGGGCTCGTGGTCTGGCTGCGCGCGGCGGTCTCCGCCACCCAGCCGACCGCCGGGCCGGAGGTCATGAAGGGCTTCTTGTAGGTGCCCTGCGAGATGGTGCGCACATCGGCCAGCGCGCGGATCGGCGAAAGCGCGGCGAGGCGCTTGCCGATCTCGCGCTCGGTCTCCACCGGCACGGTATAGCCGCCATCGGCGCCGATGCCGGCGGAGAGCGCCTTCGCCTCCAGCCGCTTCAGCCCGGCCGCCTCGCCGGTGCGCACATAGGTGTCGAACGCCGCCTTGTGCTCGCGGGCGGCGAGGTCGGTCACGAGGTCGCCCCCGCCCAACGCCGGGCGGCGGGCCTTCAGCACCAGTTCGTCGATCAGCGCCTTCTGGGTGTCGAGCACGGCGTTGATGCGCTCCACCTTGTCGGCGGTGATCGGGTCGCCGCCGCGCCGCTCCAGCTCGCCGAGGCGCTGGTCATTGGCATCCTTGAACGCCTCGAAGGCGCTCATGAACTCCTCGAAGGCGGCGGAGACCTCCGGGCCGGCGGATTTGGTTTCGGGCGCAGTCTGGGACGTGGCGGGCAGGGACATGGCGGTCATGGGCGTGTCCTGTTGAGGGGATGGGGTGTGGAGACCTCCCCGCCGTCATCCCGGCCGGAGCGAAGCGGAGAGCCGGGATCGTCCGCCGCGCTCGTCCGGCACGTGAGGAGGGAGGAGCGGCACGCGATCCCGGATCGGCCTGCGGCCGTCCGGGATGACGGTGTGAGGGGATGACGGCGTGACGGGGTTGGCGACGGGACTGCGGAAACCCGTTCCCCGGACGAGCCACGCGCAGCGTGGCGATGATCCGGGGCCCAGGAGAAACTCTTTGACCGGAGACTCTTTGGCCAAAGACTCTCCGCTGGATCCCGGCTCTGCGCTCCGGCTTCGCCGTCGCTTGGCCGGGACACGGGCGCCCCTACCCCACCGGCGCGAGCGCCGGCAGCGCGCGCAAGCGGCGGGCGCCGCGGCGGATGGTGGCGGCGAGGCGTCCCGCGCTCCAGCCGCCCTTCACCGCGGCGATGCGCGCCTCCGGCTGCATGGGGAAGGTGACGATGGAAATCTCCCACAGATCGATGCGAGAGAGCCGGCGCACCCGCATGCGCGGCTCGGTGCGGCCCTCGACGGCGCGGAAGCCGATCGACAGGCCGTCAATCGCCCCGGCGCGCATCAGCGCCAGCACCTCGCGGGCGCGGGCGACCTCGAGCGTGAGGCGGCCGCGCACCTTCAGCCCCAGCGCATCCTCGCGCAGCTCCTCCCAGACACCGATCGGCTCGGCCGGATCGTGCTGGAACAGCAGGCGCACGCCGCCCGTGCCGCGCTCATTCAGCGAGGCGGCGAAGGCGCCGGGCAGGATGAGATCGCGGCCGAGATCGACCCGGCCGAACAGCGCGGCATAGCCCTCGAAGGTGCCGTCCTCGGCGATGGTGGCGAGGCTGCCGGCGGCCTTGATCTCCAGCGGCGTGCCTGCGGATGCGGGCGCGCTCATGCGCCGTCTCCGCGCGGGCGGCGGGTGGCGGCGGCGCGCTCCAGCCGGCCGAGCGTCTGGCCAAATTCGCGAAACACCTGCGGCGCCTGCCCGGCGCGGCTGGAGGTCGGCAGGGGGACAGGCAAACGCACGCGGCCGGGCAGAAAGGCCCGGATTCGCGGGGTGGAGGTCATGGTTCGTCTCCGAACTGGGCGTTGAAGCGCGCGATCTCGCGCACGAAGTCGTCGAAGCGGCGCACCGCGCGGGCAAGCTCGCGCACCGCCCCCGCCGCCAGCGCCGAAGCGCCGAGCGCCCACATCAGCAGCGCGAGATGAGCGAGGTCCGCCCTGGCCGCGAAGGCGGTGATCAGCGTGTCCATGGGGGTCTCCTTGGGGCGTCTCGTCGGGGCGTTCTCCGCGTGAAGACGGCACGCGATCCCGGATCGGCCTGCGGCCGTCCCGGATGACGGCATGAAGGGCCATGCCCCCCTGAAAGCGCCGTCATGGCCGGGCTTGGCCGGGCCATGCACGTCTTCGGCCGGGCGAGCGGTCAGGAAGTCGTGGATCCCCGGGTCAAGCCCGGGGATGACGGGGTGACGGGGATGGCGGCGTGACAGCGTGACCACGTAATGGAGTGACCGCGAACCCCGTTCCCCGGACGAGCTGCACAGCGTGCAGCGATGATCCGGGGCCCAGGGGAGACTCTTCGGCAAAAGACTCTTCCGCTGGATCCCGGCTCGCCCTCCGCTGGCGCTTCAGGCGTCCGGGAAACGGCGGCACATCGCCCCCTACCCGCGCACCCCATAGCCCACCGCCTGGCGTTTCTCGTCCTCGGTGAGGAAGCTCGCCTCGTTCACCTGCCGCCACAGCGCCTCGCGCTCGCCGTGGAGCGCGGAGACGGCGTCGAGGTCGGGCTCCAGCTTCAGGCCGGTGCCGCCGAAGGCGGGGGCGAGCCAGCCGCAGAGATCATGGCCGATGCGGCGGGCGAGCGGCAGGATGGTCTGGCGCCACAGCACGCGGCTGGCTTCGGCGTAATTGGCGTAGGTCGCGTCGCCGGGAATGCCGAGCAGCATGGGCGGCACGCCGAAGGCGAGCGCGATCTCCCGCGCCGCCGCGTTCTTGGCTTCCAGAAAATCCATGTCCTTGGGGCTGAGCGACAGGGGCCGCCAGTCGAGCCCGCCCTCCAGGAGCAGCGGGCGCCCGGCATTGGCGGTGCCGGAGAAATTCGCCTCCAGCTCCTCCTTCAGCCGGTCGAACTGCTCGTCCGACAGATTGCCCGCCCCGGCATAGACCAGCGCGCCGGAGGGCCGGGCGGCATTGTCGAGCAGCGCCTTGTTCCAGGCGCCGGCGGCGTTGTGCAGGTCGAGCGCGGTGAGCGCGGCCTCGAGCGGGGGCGCGCCGTAATGGTCGTCCAGCGGGTTGAACAGCGCGATATGGCGGATCGGCGGCACCTCGCCGCTCTGCGCGAAGCGCACGCTGCGCCCGCCGGCGCTGTACTCATAGGCCTCCGGCCAGCCATCCGCGCCGGGCACGACGCGCATACGGTCCGGGCGCAGCACATGGAGTTCGCGCGGCGCGCCGGCGAGTTGCACCGCCTCGACATAGGCATTGCCGGCGATCAGCAGATGCGCCGCCACCGCCTCCAGCAGCTCCGGCCCGGAGAGTTTTCCGCCCGGCCGCGCGAGCAAAGCGATAAGCGGGTGATCGTCGATCTCGCGTCCGCCGTCGCTGAGGATGAAGCGCGTCTCGGCCACCCCTTGCGCGATCAGCCGCACGCAGCGATGGGCGACGGCGTTGCGCTGATAGCCCTCGCGGGCCAGCGCGCCATAATCGCGCGGCGTCCATTGCGGCCGGCTCCCGGCGAGGAACGCCACCAGCGGATGGGTCCGCGAGGCCTTGGCCTCCGGCGCGCCGGACGCCGCGCGACGGCGGGTGAAGGGAAAGAGCGGCATCAGAGGGCTCCGGTTGGAAAGGGTGCGTCACAGACGGCACGCGATCCCGGCTCGGCCTGCGGCCGTCCGGGATGACGCCAAAAGAGAACCCGTTCCCCGGACGAGCCCCGCGCAACGGAGCGATGATCCGGGGTCCAGGGGAGACACGTTGGCCAAAGCCTCTTGCGCTGGATCCCGGCTCGCCTTCCGCTCACGTTTCAGGCGTCCGGGACACGGGACGGGGTTGCACGGTCCCGTCATGGCGGGCTTGACCCGGCCATCCACGACTTGCGCCGGGTGCGCCGCTGAAGTCGTGGATCCCCGGGTCAAGCCCGGGGATGACCGCGTGAGCGCGGGAACCCGTTCCCCGGACAAGCCACGCGCAGCGGGGCGATGATCCGGGGCCCAGGGGAGACACGTTGGCCAAAGCCTCTTGCGCTGGGTCCCGGCTCGGCGCTCCGGCTTCGCCGTCACTTGGCGGGGACACGGCGGCGCACCTCCCGCCCCTCACACCCGCCGCACCCGAGGCGCGGACTGGGGGCCCAGCGCGAGTGCCGTCACGGCCCAGACCAGCGCGTCGAGCCGGTCGGGCGAGCGGCCATTGGACAGGCCCTCGGGGGCGAAGTCGCACATCTCGTCCTCCAGCGCGGGGAACACCCCGGCATGGCGCACGCGGCCCTGCTCGTAGAGCGCGGCGACCGGCTCGGCGCGCAGCCATTTGCCGCGCGTCGCCCGCACCTCGCGCACCGGCACGGCGGGGTCGATGCCGGCGAGGATGGTGCGCACCATCTCCCCGCCCTGGTTGATCTCCACCACCACGCGGTCGGCGGACAGACGATGAAACAGCCCGACCGCCCGCGCGCCCCAGGCGGTTGGCGTCAGGCCCTGCGCGCTCTCATCGGCCAGCACATGGACGACGCCGTCGCGGTCGATCCCCGCCGCGACCAGCCCGCAGGCATCCGCCGTGCGGCGCGAGGAGGCGGGCGGATCGACCGCCACGACGATACGGGTCAGCTTTTCGCGCATCATCTCCGGCGCGGCGTCTTCCCGCGCGGCCTCCAGCGCCGTGCGGTTCCACAGCGCGTCCGGCCGGTCCTCGATCAGCTCGCCCGCCAGCTCCTGCCGGCCGAGCCGCGTGCCGGCATAGCGCCCGACCACCGTGTCGAGGAAGCTCGGGGCGAGATGGGCGGCGTTCTCCGCCGTGCCCATGCGGGTGACGGCCGTGCGCGGATCAGCCAGCAAAGCGCGGATCAGCGCGGTCGGGCGCGGGGTCGTCGTCACCATCTGGCGCGGCCGGGCGCCGAGGCGCAGGCCGAATTGCAGCATGTCGAAACTCGCCTGCGCCTGGCGCCATTTGGCGAGTTCATCGCACCAGGCGGCGTCGAATTGCGGGCCGCGCAGCGCCTCCGGGTCTTCGGCGGAAAAGCCCTGCGCCACCGCGCCATTCGGCCATTCGAGGCGCCTCCGGGTTGGCTCCCAGCGCGGGCGCTCAGCCCGCGGGTGAATGGCGAGAAGGCCGGAGACGCCCTCCACCATTACCTCGCGCACATCGTTGAAGGTCTCGGCGATGAGCGCGATGCGCCCCGCCTTCGGGCCGGCCCGGCCATGAACGAGGGCGCGCACCCATTCGGCGCCCGCCCGCGTCTTGCCGGCGCCGCGCCCGCCCAGCACCAGCCAGGTCAGCCAGTCGCCCCCGCCCTGCGCGCAGGCGGGCGGGTGCTGCGCCGGGCGGCCGATCAGCGGCCAGTGGTGCAGCAGCCAGCGGCAGGCGGCGGGGTCGAGGGCGGCGAGCGCCTCAGGGAGCTTTCCCGCCCGCCAGCACGCGCTCAAGCGTCGCGCCAAGCTCGCGTCGGAAGGCGTCGGTGTCGCGTCCGGCATCCTCGTCCTCCTCTTCCGGCTCCTGGCGGGCGAGCGCGGCGAGTTCGCGCAGCGAGCGCACGAGAATGGCCAGCGTGCGCGCGGCCCGTTCGGCCTGGGTGACGCCATTTGCGGCGAGCCCGGCCCGCGCGACGATGCGCTCGACCGCGCCGATCTCGCTCTCGATGCGGGCGACCAGCCGGGTGATGAGATTCCCGCGCAGCGCCCCGCCCGCCGTAGGAATGGCGGGCACCAGGGGCGGCGCCGCCTCGGTGGGCGCCGGGGCGGGCGCGGGGTCGGCGTCGGGCGGGGGAATGCGCCCGGCCCGCCGGGTCCAGCCCCAGCCGCGAATGCGTGTGTTCAGGGTGGATTTGGAGATGCCGAGCATGTCGGCGATCTGCTGCACCGGCACATTGCTGCGCTCATAAAGCCGGCGCGCCTCATCAAGCGCTTCCGGCGTGATGACATGAGCAGGAACCGACATGGCGCCTCCTGAGCGTGGGGTGAGGACGGGGCCGCCACAGGGGCGGCGGGAACGTTCAGGCATGAAAAAGCCGGCCCGAGGGCCGGCTGTGCGGGATGACGCGTGAGGGAACCACCCCGCCGCGCCCGGCCTTGATGGCCGGCCCGACGGGCCGCCTCGCGACGCAACTGTGGAGCATGACCGAAAGCTACCTCGCCAGCGTCACGCTGTCAAGGACTATTTTCCTATTATGTGTTTTCTGTCTTCGGAATGCTGAGCCGAAGTCGTGGATGGCCGGGCCAAGCCCGGCCATGACGGAACAACTCAGCCTGACAGAAGGCACGAACACTCATCATTTCGGTGCAACGTCATGCCCGGGCTTGGCCCGGGCATCCACGCCTTTCCTTGGCCCCCAAGCGCCCCCTCACCCGGCGCTTGGCGCCGACCTCTCCCCGCCGGGGAGAGGTGAAGGGCGGGCGTTCACATGGAAGAGCTGACGAAGACGGAACACGATCCTGGCTCATCGCCAGTGGCGATGTCCGGGATGACGCTCTGATGCTCGGAATGGAGCTCTCATGCGGGGCCGACGCCCCTTCATCGGGCGCGTCGCATCGC
Organism: Ancylobacter sp. WKF20; assembly: GCF_029760895.1. NCBI lineage: Bacteria > Pseudomonadati > Pseudomonadota > Alphaproteobacteria > Hyphomicrobiales > Xanthobacteraceae > Ancylobacter > Ancylobacter sp. WKF20. The sequence goes on along the minus strand of NZ_CP121679.1, from coordinate 132,065 downwards.
GGGGCGCGCCGGGCTCCCTCTCCCCGTCGGGGAGAGGGGTGGGGTGAGGGGCCGGGACGCTTCAAGCGGAACCCGCCGTTCCCCCTCACCCAGCTGATCGCGCCGACCTCTCCCCGACAGGGAGAGGTGAACGGCCCTCAGGGCCGTCGTCTCAGAGCCCGTGCGCCTTGGCGAGGGCGAGGAGCTTGATCTCCTTCAAGAGCGCCTCGACGCCGCCGAGCACGAAGGCCTTGGTCTTGTCGTCCGTGAACACCCCGTCCTTCACCTTCTCGCCGACCGAGGGGATGGCGAGGTGCGGGTAGTCGATGACGCGCGAGCCGGCGGCGCTCAGCGTCTCGCGGACCTGCGCCTGGGCGCGGATGCCGCCGGTGGAGCCGGGCGAGGAGGTGAGCACGAGCGCCGGCTTGCCGCGCAGCGCGCCCTTGCCATAGGGGCGCGAGCCCCAGTCGATGGCGTTCTTCAACGCGCCGGAGGTGCCGTAATTATATTCCGGCGAGGCGAGGATGACGCCATCCGCCGCCGCGATCGCCGCGCGCAGCGCCGCTGCATGGGCCGGCGGCGTCTCGGTGTCCTCGTCCTGATTGTACATCTCGACGCCGTTCAGGCGGAACACGGTGAGGTCCGCCGTGTCGGCGAGCGCGACCTTCAGCGCCTCGAGGACGGCGGTGGAGAAGGAGCCGGCGCGCAGGCTGCCGGAAATGCCGAGGATCTTCGGGCGGTCGGTCATGAAAGCTCTACTCCTTGGGCGGCGCGCCGCCGGTATGGGAACGCGGATCGCGTGCAAGATCACGGCCGCGCCGACGGAACTCAAGGGGGCAGGTTTGCAAATCCGCACACAAAAGCTTGCGCGGAACGCATGACCTTGCGGCAACGACCATAAAGCGCTTGCTGAGGACGTGGCGCGCGGCGGGAACCTGCGGCGGGGGCGCGCGTTTGCCCGCTCCGCGAAGCGTGCTACCGATTCGCGGGAGTTGCGCAGCAGGAAGGCCCGCTTGTGATTCTGACCGACCGCGACATTCTCGACGCCCTCGCCGCCGGCACGCTCAGCATCGAGCCCCCGCCCCCGGCGGAGTTCTACGCGCCGAACGGCGTGGACCTCAGGCTCGACAGCCGGCTCACCCTCTACCGGGAGCCGGGGCCGGGCGAAGATCCGGTGATCGACCCGGCGGGGCCGGGCTACAGTTTTCGCGAGGCCATCACCCGGATGGCGGATGACATCGAGATCGGCGAGGAGGGCTTCGTGCTCGATCCCGGCCGGCTGGTGCTGGGCTGGACTCTGGAGCGGGTCGATTTCGGCGCCGGGGCGCGGCTCGCCGCGCGCGTCGAGGGCAAGAGCTCGCTCGCCCGCATCGGCCTGATCGTCCACCTGACTGCACCGACCATCCACGCCGGATCGACCGGCCGCATCCAACTCGAGATCATCAATCTCGGCCCGCGCCCGATCCGCCTGCGCAGCGGTATGAAGGTGTGCCAGCTGATCCTGGAGCAGACGCTGGGCGTGCCCCAGCGCCGCTATGGCGGGCAATTCGCCGGCCAGCGGGCGGCCGGCTGATCCGGCCCGAAAGCTGACCGGATTATATTACCGCTTGCCGGTGCGCGCCTTGCGGGCGGCGTAGCGCTCGTCACGCTTGGCCTTGGCGGCGGCGACGGCAGCCTTAGCTTCGTCCAGCGCGGCCGTGCGCGCGGCGATTTCAGCGGCGGCGGCGGCTTCGCGGGCGGCGGCTTCCTCGGCGAGACGGGCTTCCTTGGCGATACGCTTGGCCTCGGCGGCCGCGGCGCGGGCCTCAGCCTGCGCCTTGCGCTCGGCGGCGCGGGCAAGCACGGCCGGATCATCGGCGGCGGGACGCTTGGCGAGTTGTTCCAGCAGGCGGGCCTTGGCGGCAGCGGCGTTCTTCTGGCGGTCGTGGAAAGAGTCGATCGTTTTCATGCGCGTTCTTTAACCCCAGAACGGCCGGATTAACAGCCGGGGAAGGCGATTTTGCTGGTGTTGCCCGCCGATTTGAGGCAGCGCCACAGGGCGACGCGAAATTTGATCGCCGCGCCCGGTTTCAAAACCCGCGATCTTCTGGAAGGGAGAGCGCCTTGCCGCCGCTCGGGCGATTCCGCTGGGTGGGCCGGGCGCGCGTGGCCGTAGCATGACACCGAGAGACGTCTCCGCCTATCTGTTCCTGGCCATCGCCTGGGGCCTGTCCTTCATGTGCGTGGTGCAGGCGGTGCACGGCTTCGGCTGGGCGGGCGCGGTGGCGTTCCGCGCCTTCATCGCCGCCGGCACGCTGCTGCTGATTGCACGCCTGCGCCGCAAGCGGCTGGATTTCTCCTGCGGGATCAAGCCGCTGGCTATCGTGGGGGCAACCACCGTGGCGGGCCAGCTTGTGTTCCTGTCCTATGGCATGCCGCTCATCGGCACCGCCATGTCGGCGATCCTCGTCGCCACCATCCCGGTCTTCTCCATGCTGATCGCCAGGGTCTGGGGCGTCGAGCGGCTGAATGGCGGGGCGGTGGCCGGCATCGCGCTGGGCGCGCTCGGCATCCTGCTGCTGGTGGGCTTCCCCGCCGTGCCCGTGACCGCCGATTTCGTCATCGGCTGCGCGGCGACGCTGGTCGCGACCTTCTCCGCCGCCTTCGGCAGCGTCTATGCCGGGCGCCGGCTGAAGGGCGTCGGCACCAGCGAAGCCACCATCGGCGCCTTCATATCCGGCGGCCTGATCTCCCTGCCCCTGCTCATCCTCGCCCCCGTGCCGGGCGTGCCGGGCCTTGCCGACATCGCCGCGCTGGTGACGCTGGGCGTGGTGATGAGCGCGGCGACCTATGTGCTGTATTTCGGGCTCATCAACAGCATCGGCCCGACGCGGGCGATCAGCGTCGAATTCGCCGTTACCGGCGTCGCCGTGCTTGTCGGTACTATATTACTTGGAGAGCCACTTTCCGTGCCGCAGATCGCCGGCGCGGTGGTGATCGGGCTCGGCTGCGCGCTGGTGCTTGGTCTCGTCCGCCTGCCGCGCGGCAAGAGGCCCGAAGAGATTACCCCGCCAGCAGCGTCGAACGGTTGAGGCGGCGCAGCGCCAGCCCGGCCCGCGCCTCATCGCGGCGGAACGCCTCGACCGCCGCGCCGGTATAGTTCAGGTGATCGACAATCGCCCGCTCCGCCGTCTCCGGCTCACCGGCGATGATGGCGCCGGCGAAGGCCTTGTGCTGGGCGAGCAGCGCCACGCGGAAGTCCGGCTGGGCGAAGAGCTTCTCGCGATTGAAGAAAATGTCCCGCCTCAGCATGTCGGAAAAGGCCCGCATGACGTGCAGGATGACCAGATTGTGCGAGGCCTCGTAGACGAGGCGGTGCAGCTCGATGTCGGCCTCCGCCTCCAGCGTCGCGTCCTCGGCGACATGGGCGGCCTCCATCGCCTCGATGCAGGCGGCGATGGCGGCGCGCTCGGGATCCGTGGCGCGCACCGCCGCCAGCGCGGCCGCCTTGGCCTCCACCGCCGCACGGTACTCGAAATAGTCGCCGGTTACCTGCTCGCTGGATTGCAGCAGCGCGACCAGCGGCTCGGTCAGCGGCGCCAGGAACTGGGCGACACGCGTGCCGTCGCGGCTGGTGGCGAGCAGGCCGCGCGCCTCCAGCAATTGCAGCGCGTCGCGCAGCGAGGGGCGTGAGACCTCCAGCCGCTCGGCGAGGTCGCGTTCGCTCGCCAGCTTCTCGCCCGGCCGCAGCACGCCTTCCAGGATCATGCGCTCGATATGCTCGGCGATGGTCTCGGCGAGCTTTCGCGTGCGCAGCGGCTCGATCATGGCGGCTCCGGAAGGGCTCGGGTCGGTGGTTCCCGATGTATGCGACAGCGGGCCGGTGCGTTCAACCAAGGAGTGGGATCTTGGCCGATTGACAGGAGTGGTCAAATAATTTTACCAGAACAGCATCAGTTCCCCGCAGAGCAGAGCCATGCGGACCGGATGGGTGCCCCGTCCAAGGTGGTGGCATCCCTCGCGGCGGGATGGCAGAACAGCGGGGAACGCGACGTTCCGCAGGATCAGGGGAGGCCGGGCGCCTTCCTTCAACCTTGAGCGGCGCCCGGTCACGCGGCAGGCGCAGAGAAAGGCCCGATATGAGCACCGTCACCAATATTCAGGATCTGCGCGCCATCGCCAAGCGCCGGGTGCCGCGGGCCATTTTCCATTACGCCGATCGCGGCTCCTATGACGAGGTGACGCTCAAGGCCAATAAGGCGGACCTCGCCGCCATCCCGCTGCGCCAGCGGGTGATGATCGACGTGTCCGAGCGTTCCACCGCGACGACGATGATCGGCGAGAAGGTTTCGCTGCCGCTCGCCATCGCCCCTACGGGCCTCACCGGCCTGTTCCACGGCGACGGCGAGATCCATGGCTGCCGCGCCGCCCATGCGGCGGGCATTCCCTTCACCCTCTCCACCATGTCCATCTGCTCCATCGAGGACGTGGCAGCGGCCGTCGATAAGCCGTTCTGGTTCCAGCTCTATGTGATGCGCGACCGCAAGTTCTCGGAATCGCTGATCGAGCGCGCCAAGGCGGCGAAGTGCTCGGCACTGGTGCTGACGCTCGACCTTCAGATCCAGGGCCAGCGCCACATGGACATCAAGAACGGTCTTGCGGTACCGCCCAAGCTGACGCTGGCCAATGCGCTCGACATCGCCACCAAGCCGCGCTGGGCGATGAGCGTGCTGATGGGCAAGCGCCATTCCTTCGGCAATCTCGCCGTGCGCCAGGAGGCCGACAGCCTCACCACCCTTTCGCAGTGGATCGCCGGTCAGTTCGACCCGTCGCTGTCGTGGAAGGATGTCGAGTGGGTGCGCTCGATCTGGCCGGGCAAGCTGATCCTCAAGGGCGTGCTGGATGTCGAGGATGCGAAGATCGCCGCCGCCACCGGCTCCGACGCCATCGTCGTGTCCAACCATGGCGGGCGCCAGCTGGATGGCGCCGTCTCCTCCATCTCGGCGCTGCCCAAGGTGGTGGAAGCCGTGGGTGACAGGACCGAGATCTGGTTCGACGGCGGCGTCACCTCCGGTCAGGACATACTGAAAGCGCGAGCGCTCGGCGCGCGCGGCTGCCTAATGGGCAAGGCCTTCCTCTGGTCGCTGGCGGCGGGCGGTCAGGCGGGCGTCGCCCAGGCCATCGACATCATGCGCCGGGAGCTCGACGTCTCCATGGCGCTGACCGGCGTCAAGGACATCGAGACGGTCGACCGGAGCGTGCTGGCGCTCTGAGCCGCTACGGGGTGCTCCCGATGTCGGGCGCGGCACGAGCGGCTAGACGAGGGGCATGACCGACCCGCTGCTCTTCGCCCTCGCCGTGCTCGCCATTCTCGCGACGCCCGGCCCGACCAACACGCTGCTCGCCACAGCGGGCGCGGGGCTGGGGATGCGCCGGGCGCTGCCGCTGATCCCGGCGGAGGCAGGCGGTTACCTCATCGCCATCACCACCATCGGTCTCGCGCTCGGCCCGGTGGTCGCGGCCTCTCCGGCGCTCGGCATGGCGCTGCGCGTTGCGGTGTCTTTGTACCTATTTCATGTCGCGTGGAAGCTCTGGCGCGGGGCGTCACGCCCCCTCGCCGACGGGGCAGTCATCACCCCCGCCCGCATCTTCATGACCACGCTGCTGAACCCCAAGGCGATCATCTTCGCGCTCGGCGTCGTGCCCTTCGAGAGCCCGCTCTGGCCGGCTTACATGGGCGCCTTCGCCGCGCTTGTGGCGGGCGTCGCGCTGGGCTGGATCAGCGTCGGCGTCGCGATGGGCCGGGCCGCGCAGGCGGCGGGACGCGCGAGCCTCGTGCCGCGCCTCGGGGCCGCCGCGGTCAGCGCTTTCGCGGTGATGATGCTGGGGACGCCCTTCCTGCGCTAGCGGCCGGCCGCAGCCTTGTATCGGCGCCGCGCGGCAGGCGCAGCGGCCAGCGCACCATGTGCTCGATGAAATCTTCCAGCGGCAGGTCGTCCTCCAGCGCCGCCACCTTGCCGCGCACCGAGACGCCGGCCTGATGGACGGTGTCGCGGTTGCCGGAGACGAGGTGGTGCCACCAGTAGAGATCGCGCCCCTCCTCGACCAGCCGGTAGGCGCAGGAGGGCGGCAGCCAGCCGAGCGCGCGCACCGTCTCCGGCGTCAGCCGCACGCAATCGGGCACCTGCGCCTGCCGGTTGGGATAATCCCGGCAGCGACAGCCATCATCGTCCAGCAGCTTGCAGCCGATATCGGTATAGGCGATCGCCTCGCTGTCCTCGTCCTGCAGCTTGACGAGGCAGCAGCGCCCGCAGCCATCGCACAGGCTCTCCCACTCGGCCGCGTCCATCTCTTCGAGCGACTTGGCGCGCCAGAAAGGTTCGTCGGCCGGGGTCATTGCGGGTCCATCAGGCTGGGGTGGGCGGCGGGCGCCCTGCGCCCGCCCGCTTGAGCCTGCGTGGCTAGCCGATCTTGCGGCCCATGTCTTTCAGGATTTCGCGAGCGGCATTGTGGCCGGGAATGCCGGAGACGCCGCCGCCCGGATGCATGGAGGCGCCGCAGATGTACAGCGCGCCGATCGGCGTGCGGTAATCGGCATAGCCGGACACCGGCCGCTGGAAGAAAAGCTGGTCCGCCGACAGCTCGCCCTGGAAGATGTGCCCCTGTGGCAGATTGACGATCCGCTCGATGTCCGGCGGCAGCAGAAGCTGGGCGTCGATCACGTCATTGCGGAAGCCGGGGGCGAAGCGCTCGATCACATCGAACACGTTCTTCTCGAAATTCGCCCGCTCCGTCGCCCAGTCGCCGCCCTTCAGCGTGTGGGGCGCATGACCGCCGAAAAGGTTGACCACGTGCTTGCCGGGCGGGGCGAGCGTGTCGTCCACCATGGTCGGCACCACCGGGGTGATGAAGGGCGCCGCCGAATACCAGCCATGCTTGGCGTCGTCATAGGCGCGCTCGAGATAGTCGATGTCCGGCGCGATATGCATGTAGGTCGGGTAGCTGAAGGAGCCGATGGCGCCCTCCCGCCGCACGCGGTCGAGGATGCGGTATTGCGGCGGGCGCTCGCAGGCGATGTTCATCTTGAAGGCGGTGCTGAAGGTGCGGTAGCCGCGGATTTCGCGCACCACCTCGGCCGGCAGATGCTGCTCGCCCACCAGATCGCGGTAGAGATGCGGCGCCGAGGCATTGGAGATGATCGCCCGCGCCCGGTAGATGTCGCCGACGGCAGTGACGACCTCGGTGGCGCGGTTATTGGCGATGCGGATCTCGGCGACCGGCGCGCCGGTGACGATGTGCACGCCCGACTGGCGGGCGGCGCTGGCCAGCGCCTGGGTGATCGCCCCCATGCCGCCCTTGATGAAGCCCCAGCCACCGGCGCCCTCATGCTCGCCCATGACATGGTGCATGATGACATAGGCCGAGCCGGGCGATTTCGGCCCCGCAAAGGTGCCGATCGAGGCGTAATAGGCGAGCACCGCCATCACGCGGTCGTCCTCGAACCATTCGCGCAGGAAGTCGTAGGCCGACATGGAGAGCATGTCGACGATGCGGTACATCTTGCGGCCGACCTTGCGGTACTTCCACAGCAGCGCCGCGCCGTCGCGGAAGGTCTTCCAGTCGCGCCGCGCCGGGTCGATCGGCGTCTCCCAGAGCAGCCGGCGCACGATCTGCGTGGCTTCCACCAGATAGTCGTTGAAGGCGGGATAGATCGCCGCGTCATGGGCGGAGAAGCGGGCGAAGGAGGCCTGCGTCTTGGCCACATCGTCGGAGAAGGCGATGTAGTCGTCATCGCCAATGGGCGAGACCATGTCGGAGCAGGGCAGCACCTCGAGGCCATGCTCGCGCAGGCGCAGGTCGCGGATGATGCGCGGGTGCAGCAGGCTCATCAGATAGGAGAAGATCGAGGCGCGGAAGCCCGGCGAGAACTCCTCGGTCACCGCCGCCCCGCCGACCACGTCGCGGCGCTCCAGCACCGCCACGCGCAGCCCGGCGCGGGCGAGATAATTGGCGCAGACGAGCCCATTATGGCCCGCGCCGATGATGACGGCATCGAAGTCGCGGCCGGCAAGCGCCGCGCTGGCGGCGGAGGCGGGTGAGGCACTGGCGGGGCGGGCAGACATGGCGAAGCCTCTGGCTGGCGGTGGTGAGGGGATCAGAAGGAGGCGGGCGTGACGGCCCAGATCACCACGGTCTCGTGCGTGCCGGGGTTGCGGTAGCGGTGCGGCCGGTGCGAGGCGAAGCCGAAGCTGTCGCCGGCCTGCAGGGTCCAGCTCTGGGTCTCGACGGTGAGTTCGAGCGTGCCGGCGACGACATAGCCGCCCTCCTCGCCCTCATGGGCATAGCCCTCCTCGATCCCCGCGCCGGGGGCGATGCGGCAGAGCAGGAATTCGAGCTGGCCGCCCATCTGCGGGGTCAGCAACTCGTCGCTGATGCCGCCGGCATAGGTGAGCTGGCGGCGGGCGCCCCGGCGCACCACCACCTCATCAGGCGCGGGCTCGGCCGGCGCGGCGTCCTCGCGGAAGAACCAGCCGACGGTGACGCCAAGCGACCCGGCGATCAGGTGCAGCGCCTTCACCGAGGGCTCGGATAGGCCACGCTCGATCTGGCTGAGGAGGCCGAGGGAGAGGCCCGTCGCCTCCGACAGCGCCGCCAGCGTGAGCTTCCGGTCCCGCCGCAACGCGCGGATCATCTGCCCGAGCCGGGTGCCGATATCGGCCGCGCCGGCGGCGTCCTCGCGGGTTTCTGCCCTCTCCTCCATGACGGCCCCTCGCGCCTGCCCTTATTGAATTTCATCATCGTGGAATCATGGAGAGATTCGCAAGACATATTTTCACGTTTGTGAAATATCGGGATCACCCCGGCATCACGGGCGATCCGCGACAGCCCTCGCCTGCCCTGCCGGGCTTCGCTATAAGGGCGCGGGGGCGGGTGGCATGGAGACGACGGCGTGAGCGAGCGTCGACCGGACGAGGACGCGACCGGGGAGAGCCCGGCCGGGCAGGACGCACCGCGCCCGCGCGGGGGACGACGCCTGCGCAATATCCTGCTCGCCATCGATTCCTGGATCGACAGCACGATCTATTCCAGCGGCGTCAATCTGCGCTCGGGCTGGGACAGCTTCGTCGCCTTCACCGAACGCTTCAACGTGCAGGGACCCGGCCGCTGGGCCATCGCGCTGGCTTCCGAAGGCATGACCTGGGGCGCGGTCGGCGCCGTGCTCATGCTGGCGCTGGCCATCCCCGCCTTCAAGGAAACCTCCGACGACTGGCTGAAGCGGGCCGAGCTTTCCGTCACCTTCCTTGATCGGTACGGAAACACCATCGGCGAACGCGGCATCCGCCACAATGACACGGTGCCGCTGGAAGAATTCCCGGACCACCTCATCAAGGCGGTGCTGGCGACCGAAGACCGGCGATTCTACGAGCATTTCGGCATCGACATCCCCGGCACCTTCCGCGCGGTTCTGTCCAATGCGCGGGCCGGTGGCGTGGTGCAGGGCGGCTCCTCGCTCACCCAGCAGCTCGCCAAGAACCTGTTCCTGTCGAATGAGCGCACGCTGGAGCGCAAGATCAAGGAAGCCTTCCTCGCGCTCTGGCTCGAATTCCACCTGACCAAGAACCAGATCCTGAAGCTCTATCTGGACCGCGCCTATATGGGCGGCGGCGCCTTTGGCGTGGACGCGGCGGCGCAGTATTATTTCGGCAAGTCCGCCCGCGACGTGAATCTGGCGGAAGCCGCCATGCTGGCCGGCCTGTTCAAGGCGCCCTCGAAATTTGCCCCGCATGTGAACCTGCCGGCGGCGCGCGGGCGCGCCTCGGTGGTGCTCGACAACCTCGTCGATGCCGGCTTCATGACCGAAGGCCAGGTGTTCGGCGCCCGCCGCAACCCGGCCACCCCGGTGGACCGCAAGCAGGACGACGTCCCGGAATATTACCTCGACTACGCCTTCAACGAGGTGAAGGGCATCGTCGACACGCTGCCCAAGAGCTATGCCGAGCGCTCCTTCATCGTACGCACGGCGCTGGACCCGAACATCCAGAAGGCCGCCGACACCGCCATTCGCGACAGCCTGCGCCAGTTCGGCAAGGACTATGGCGCCAGCCAGTCGGCCATGGTGGTGATGGAGCCGAGCGGGGCGGTGCGCGCCATGGTCGGCGGGCGCGACTATGGCGAGAGCCAGTTCAACCGCGCCACCGACGCGCTGCGCCAGCCCGGCTCGTCCTTCAAGCCGTATGTCTATACCGCCGCGCTCATGACCGGGAAATACACCCCGCAGACCATCGTGGTGGACGGGCCGATCTGCATCGGCAACTGGTGCCCGCAGAATTATGGCCGCTCCTATGCCGGCTCGATCACCCTCATCAACGCGCTGACCCGCTCGCTGAACACGGTGGCGGTGAAGCTCGCCGAAAATATCGGTCGCGGCCGCATCGTCGATCTCGCCCATGCCATGGGCGTGAAGAGCGAGCTCAAGATCACCCGCGCCCTGCCCCTCGGCGCCGCCGAGGTGACGGTGCTCGACCAGGCGACGGGCTACGCCGTCTTCGCCAATGGCGGCATGTCGGTCTCGCCCCATGCGGTGATCGAGATGCGCACCCCCGCCGGCGAGCCGGTGTGGAACTTCGCGCAGGACGGGCCGAAGTCGAAGCAGGTCATCCCGCCCAACATCATCGCCATGATCAACCCCATGCTGAACAGCGTGGTGGAGAACGGCACCGGCCGACGCGCGATGATCCCGGGCACCAAGGTCTCCGGCAAGACCGGCACGACCAATGCCTATCGCGACGCGTGGTTCGTTGGCTTCACCGGCAACTATGTCGGCGCCATCTGGTTCGGCAATGACGACTACACCTCGACCCGCAAGATGACCGGCGGCTCGCTGCCGGCCATGACGTGGCAAAAGGTGATGGCGTTCGCCCATCAGGGCATCGAGATCAAGCCGACGCCCGGCCTCGGCAACCAGCCTCCGCCGGTGCTCGACGGCGCCGTCGCGGAAGCCTCCGCCCTGCAGATCGAGGGCGTGCGCCGGCCGGTCACCCTGTCTCCCGCCGCCGCCGAGCGGCTGATGGGCCTCTCCGCCCGGATGCGCGACGCCGCCAGCCAGCCGGTTCGGCGCCCGACCGCCGCCGCCGATATCGCCACCCCGGTGGCGACGGGCAGCAATTGAGGGCGGTGATGTTCGTGTCGGCCGGATTGACCTTCCGCACCCGCGCGCCCATGCATGGGCGCCCCGTCACCGCCTCGGATTGATCCGCCCTTGCGCGCCCTGCTCTTCTTCCTGACGCTGGCCATCGGCGCCGTCATCGGCCTCGGCCTCACCTGGGTGACCACGGTGCGCGGCTATGGCCCGACGGCGATCCGCTCCGGCGCGTGGGAGGCCTGGCCCAAGGCGGGGACCGAGGATGCCGACCCCTATGCGCGCGCCGCGCTCGCCCGCGCCGGCGAATTGCCGCTGGAACTGGCCGATGGCATCGCCTTCGTCGCCACCACGGACGATGCCGGCAAGGCGCTTGACGGGCGCTGCGACCTGCGCCTCTCCGGCACCGTGCCGCAGGCGCGCTTCTGGACGCTGACCGTCACCGACGAGCGCGGCCGGCTGATCGAGAACGCCGCCCAGCGCAGCGGCTTCACCAGCCCGGAGGTGGTATGGAACCGCGACGGCACGCTTGATGTCGCGCTTGGCCCTCGCGCCCGGGCGGGCAACTGGCTGCCGACCGGCGCGCGCGGACACATCGTCCTGACACTCCGCCTCTACGACACCCCCGTCGGCCTCGCCAGCCGCACCAGCGACGCGCCGGCCATGCCGAAGCTCATGACGGAGCGGTGTCCATGAAGCGGCTGATCCTGCCCATTCTCGCCGGCGTGGTGCTTGGCGGCATCGTCCATCTCGTCGGCGTGCTGCTCATGCCCTATGTCGCCGACCAGGACGCCTATGCCCGTCTCGCGGCGGTCGGCGAGCTCAACACCGTTACCGGGATCGACGATCCGGGCGTCGACGGGGCGGTTCTGCCGGCCAGTGACCCGGCCTTCGTGACCGCCGTCTGCCTCTATGATCTCGCGGACGGCCCGGTGAAAATCCAGGTGCCGCCAACCGACGACTACACCTCGATCTCGTTCTACACCCGCTACGGCCTGCCGTTTTACGCCATCAATGACCGCTCGGCCGGCCGCAGCCTGATCGTGCTCGACCTGATGACCGCCAAGCAGCGCGCCGCGCTGCCGGAGGATGCGGATGTGACGGCGGCGGACCGGCTCGTGGTGGAATCACCGAGCCTGGAGGGCGTCGTGCTCATTCGCGCGCTGGTGCGCGAGCGCGGCGCCCGCGAGCAGGTGCGCACGCGGCTCGACATGGCCCGCTGCAGCAGCGCCTCATAGCGTCTCGCGCGGGACGGCCGAGGCGACAAGTGGTGCTGCCAGCGCGGGGGATGTCCGCACCATCTGCACCACCGGCAGAATAATGACCTCCGCCGCATCGCCGAGGATCACCCGGCGCGGACGGCCGTCCGCCGGGTTGCGACGTGTGGGGAACGGCACGATCGAGCCCATCTCGCCCTCCGTAGCTGTCGCCCCGTGACCGGTCTGTCCCGGCCGGGACGCTGCGTTACGTCAACCGCACGCCACCATAACAAAGGGTCATGGTTAACGGCTTGCTAACGATCCAGCCCTAGCTTGGTTTCGCGAGGCTGTTGTGGCCCGCCGCACCCGATTCTCCAGCCAGCCTGCCCATGCCCTCCACACCCGGCTCCGGCCTCAAAGACCTGATCGACGATGCGCGTCGCCGGCACGAGGACACGCGGCCGGAGATGCTGCGCGCGCTGGTGAAACTCTACATCCAGGCCCCCGATCACGGCCCGGCCGAGCAGGCGCGCTTTGCCACGCTGGCACGGCGGCTGTTCGATTCCGTGGATATCCCGGTAGCAGCCAAGCATGTGCGCGAGATCGCCGCGCGCACCGATCTGCCCCGTCAGCTCATGCTGCATCTGGCCCGTGGACCGTTGGCGGTAGCCGGGCCGGTGCTGCGCCTCTCACCGGTGCTGACGGATGACGATCTGGTCGAACTCGCCCGCACCGCCGCGCCGGATCACCGCGCCGCTATCGGTGCCCGGCGGGATGTCTCGCCGGACCTCGCCAAGCGGCTCGCCGCGCTGCTGGATGAGCCTCCGATTGCGACCGCTCCCGCGATGAGCGAAACCGTGTCAGGCGAAACCGTAACCGGCGAAACTGCAGCGGGCGCGACGCTCGCTGTGAAAGACGGCCCTGCCCTCCACGCTCTGACCGACACGCTGATGGCCGTACACGCCGACACGGCACCCGCGGCAGGCTCCGAGCCCATGCCCACCACGGCCGAGCCGGCAGAGCGCCCGCACGAGGCCGACACGGCCGGGATGTCGGCTGCCGCCACAGCGACGCCGCCTGCGCCCCCGGCGCCCTCTCCCCGGCAGGAAGCGGCGCCGGCCCGCGCGGAGGCTCCTATGCCACGTACCCCGGAAGCCTCGCCCGACCTTACCTTCTTCAACGCCAGCCCGGAAGAACGCACGACCCTGCTCGCACGGCTGGTGACCCTCCCCCCGCTGCCGCTGGCCGAGCGCGTCAGCGGGGGCGGCGATGCGTTGACCGAGGCGTTGCTGGACGCCGCCAAGGGGGACGACAAGGCGCGGCTCGCCGGCCTGCTGGCTGAGGCGCTCGATCTTGCGCCGGCAACCGGCCAGCGGATCGTCGCGGATGAGAGCGGGCAGGCGCTGGCCGTCGCCGCCCGCGTGCTCGGCCTGTCACTCGCCATCCTCTCGCGCATGTTGTTCCGGCTCCACCCGGCGACCGGACGCTCGGCGGGCGAGATGACCCGGCTGGCGGAAATGTTCGATTCCCTGCCGGTCGGCAGCGCCCAGCACCTCGTCGCGCAGTGGCGCGGCGCCCGCCGGGGGCGAAGCGAGCGCGCCGAGGATGTCCCGCCGATCCGCAGCTATGCGGCGGCGCGGCCCGCGCCGCTCGCCACGGGCGAGACCGAGGGCCAGCGCGAGCGCGGCTGAAGCTTACTGGCTGACGGTGTCGAGGAAATGCCGGCCCTCACGGTCCTCGATCTCGACGAACCACAAGTCGGGATCGAAGCGGATCTCCCGGCGCATCCGCTCCTCGCAGTCGAGTTCGGTCGAGCCTTCGGGAACGATGGCGGCGAAGAGCCGCTCGCCGGGCTCATAATCGCCGTCGAGCGAGGGCATGGCCGGCCCGTACAGCGTCGCCGTGCCGTCGAGCCGCGTCGCCTTGACGAAGACGGCCCCCGCCTCCTCCGCCCCGCGCCGACGCACGGCGGCGAAGGCCCCCGCGCCATTGGCCCGGCGGATCAGCGCCGAGACCCAGATGGCACTTTTGAGCCGCATCGATCCGCTCGTTTTCCTACTGGATGGTGAGGCCGGCGACGGCGTTGAGCTCGCGCACCAGCCGGTCGGAAATATCGCCGGTGACGGGCAGGCGGCGGTCGCGCTCGAAGCGCTGAATGGCGTCGCGCGTCGCGTCTCCCGTGCGCCCGTCGATGCGGATTGGGCCATAACCGAGCCGCGCCAGCGCCTTCTGCACTTCCATCACACGGGCCGACACCGCCACGTCGGCCGGCGGCACCATGGCGGCGGCGGGCGCGGGAGCCACGGCGGCAGCCGGGGCGGCGGGCGCCGCCGGGCGCGGCGGGGCAGCGGGCTTTACTGGCGGCAGCGGGGTCGCCGGGGCGGCGACGGGCGCGGCGGCCGGCGGCGCGGCAGGCTCCGCATTCATTGGCTCCGGCGCGGCCTCGGGCGCCGTCGCCGGCTGGGCTGCGGGCGGGATCGGCACGTGGCGCAGCTCATTGGGGGCGCTGACGGGCTTGGGCACGTCCCGGCGGGCGCCCTGAAGCCACAGCGCGTTGAACAGGAAGCCGGCGCTGGCCACCGCCGCGAGGGACAGCATGAACAGATCGGACCGGCGACGGCCCGAGCGATAGGGCTGCCCGGCGAAGCGCTCTCCGGGCAGGTCAATGTCGTCGACGAGCAGGTCGCTGGCGTAGGAACGCGGCATGTCCACCCAACCGGCGCGCCCCCCTGGCGCGTTGATCCCGCACTGTGTCATGCGGGGCTTAAGCGAACCCTAAAAGATCCGCCGTGCTTAACAAGCCCTTGCGAAAATCCAGCGATTTCGCGCCTTTGCGACATCGGTTGGGCAATGTCTTGCCGCTAGGATACGCCATTGAGGTAGTGGGTGACGGCCGCAGGACGCGTCATGTTCTTTCTGTTGCGCATGTGTTTCTGGTTGGGGCTTGTGCTCCTGCTGCTGCCGGGCATCACCGGCGGCTCCTCGAGCCATGCGCCGACGGGCGAGCCGAAGGTGAGCCCGATGGAGGCCCTCTCCGCCGCCTCCTCCGCCGTGGCGGATGCCGGGGGCTTCTGCTCCCGCCAGCCGCAGGCCTGCGCCATCGGCGCCGGTCTGATCGAGATGATCGGCGAGCGGGCTCAGGCGGGCGCGCAGTTCGCCCTTGCCTATATCAGCGAGCAGCTGGTCGAGGAGAAGCGCAAGGCCGCCGCGCGCGCGCTCGGTGCCCCGGCGGGCGACACGCTGACCACCCATGATCTCAGCCCGGCCTGGCAGGGCCCGAGGTTGCCCACCGCTCCCACCGCCACGGGCGCGAACACGCCGACCCAGTCTCCGGTCGAGGCGACGCCCGGCGCCCCCGGCTCATCCGTGCCGCTGCCGCCGAAAAGGCCCGCCTGAGACGCCGACGGCCATTGCGCCGGGCCCTGCCGCGCCCCTATATGCGCCCCCTGAGAGGCGCTGATGAGCACACGCACGATCGACAGCATCATCGAGGATTTTGAGCTCCTCGATAATTGGGACGACCGCTACCGCTACCTGATCGAGCTCGGGCGCGCCCTGCCGCCCTTCCCGGAGGAAGCGCGCAGCGAGGCCACCAAGGTGCAGGGCTGCGCCAGCCAGGTATGGCTGGTCAGCGAGACGGCCGCCGCCCCCGAAGGACCGGCCCTCGCCTTCCTCGGCGATTCCGACGCGCATATCGTGCGCGGGCTGATCGCCATCCTGCTGGCGCTTTACTCCGGCCGACCGGCGCCGGACATCCTCGCCGCCGACCCGGCCGCCGTGTTCCAGCGGATCGGCCTCAAGGATCATCTCACCCCGCAGCGCTCGAACGGGCTGCGCTCCATGGTCGAGCGCATCCGCGCCGATGCCCGGCAGGCGCTAGCGACCTCCGCCGCCTGAAGCGTCCGCGCTCAGGCCGGTCCGGTCTCCTCCGGCGCCGTCCAGCCGCGCACCTTGGTGCGGGATGGCCCCTGCGCCGCATCCCCGAGGCCATAATGGCGGGCGAGACGGTCGAGCCCGAGCGCCAGCACGACCTTGGCGGTGCGCGCGGGCCAGGCGCGCTCGCGCTCGACCTCCTCAAGACCTTTGAGGAAGCAGCACACATCGAGCAGCAGGCCGGAAAACTCCGGCCCGACCGCCTCCACGGCGCCGCCGAGCCGCTCGCGCGCCGCCAGCGCCGCCTCGGAAAAGGTGAGCCCCGGCGAACTGCCTCGCCCGCGCCGGGCGGGGGCGTTCCAGTCGGCGGTGAGGCGCGGCGTCATCTGCGCGCGGGTGAAATCGACCCGCAGCCGCTCGCCGGCCAGCAACTGGGCGGGCGCGATCAACGCCCTGCCGTCGCGCCCCCGACGCCGGGCGAGCCAGCCAAGCGGCGATTCATCGAGATCGATCTCGACCCGGGCGCACACGCCATCCACCATGACCTCGATGGTCTCCAGCGCCCGTTCACGCCCCATGGCCACACTCCCCCATGAGGCGGGCGCGCACCTCGTCCTCCAGCCGGCCGACCCAGCCGTCCCATCCAGCGACCTCGCGCCGCTCCTCGATCTGTCCGCACGCATGGTCGACGCTGGTGCGGTGACGCCCGAAGGCGGCGGCGACCTCGGCCTGCGGAATGCCGAGGCCGACATGGGCGAGATAGAGCGCCAGCGCCCGTGCGCTCGACACACGACGCGGCCCGCGCCCGGCCGCCAGCAAATCAGCCAGCGCGACGCCGCTGGCCCGAGCGGCGGCCTCGGCGCAGATAGTGAATGGAACGGGCAGGGCGAAGACGGGCGGCGGAAGCTCGGAGGAATGGCCGGGCCCCTGTGACGCGTGATACATGACAGCCTCCACGAACTAGGAATTTAAGCCTAGTTCGGCGCGGCAGGAGAGACAAGAACAAATAACGAACATTCTGGATCTATGCACGCCACATCAATGGGCGACGTCGTACCGGCGACGCGTCATAATTCTAGGATTTTTATCCTCGCATCTCTCACGCGCCGTATCCTCGGGTCTTCACCAACGAGGGAGGACGGCGCATGGGAGACAGGTCACGGCGTATCCGGGCCACGCGCGTGGAGGAGCCGGCAACCCAGATCGCCGCGCGAGCGGCGGCGCTGCGCCCGTTCATCGGGCGCACACCAGCGGAGCGGATCACCGCCATCTCGCGGCTGCTGCGGCAGGAGCGCCGGGCAGCCGCTCAGGGCGCGGGCTACGATGCCTGCCGCCACGCGGCATTGAACCGCCTGCTGGCTGAGTGCCGGGCGAGGAGCCCTGCGCCACACGAAAACGGCCGCCGCGGATGAGCGCGACGGCCGTTCATTCAGGCGACAGCGGCGGGGCCGGCCGCGGATTGGGTCAGCGCGCGGTGCGCCGGCGCTGCTGGCCGAGACCCATTTCCTTCGCCAGCGCGGAGCGCGCGGCGGCGTAGTTCGGGGCGACCATGGGATAGTCGGCCGGCAGGCCCCACTTCTCGCGGTACTGCTCGGGCGTGAGATTGTACTGCGTGCGCAGGTGGCGCTTCAGCGATTTGAACTTCTTGCCGTCCTCCAGGCACACCAGATATTCCGGCGCGATGGACTTCTTGATCGGCACGGCCGGGCGCAGCGGCTCCGCCGGCGGCTCGGCGTCCACCTTGGTCACACGCTGCAGCGCGCTGTGCACCTCGCTCAGCAGATTGGCCAGATCATTCGCCGGAACGGTATTGTTGCTCACGTAAGCGGAGACGATATCGGCGGCAAGCTCTATATAATTGGCAACGTCCGGAGTGTCGCTCATGGCTCATTCTTTGGATGACATACGGAATTTGGTCCACCCGGCGCACAGCAGCTGCAGGCTCGCGCCGAGATCCGTAACAATACGTGACATACTAATCCTAGACCACTTAGTCAGGATACATGGATGGATAGATAAAATTCAAAAACATGTCACGCAAGATATTTCGACCTAAATTCGCATCTTTTCGTCGCGTGTTTTATGTCGCCTCATGCAAAGCTCGCCAGCCTACGACGAATTATCAAGGCGAGCGCGGCGTAGATCGGCCGCGGAGCGATCCCGCCACGGCGCACCCACTTGCGGCATGGGGGCTGTCCAATTATCTCATGGAAGATCATCAGGAAGAAATCCCATGAACGAGGCTATTCGTCGACCCAAGGTGATAAAAAGCGATGCCGAGTGGCGCGCCCAGCTCACCCCGGAGCAATATCGCGTGACCCGCGAGCACGGCACGGAATGCGCCTTCGGCGGCCCGCATCTGAGCCAGAAGGAGCCGGGTCTCTATCGCTGCGTGTGCTGTGATGCGCCGCTGTTCCGCTCCGATGCCAAGTTCGAGTCCGGCACCGGCTGGCCGAGCTTCATGCAGCCGGTCGACGCTCAGGCCGTGACGGAAAAGCACGATTTCTCCTACGGCATGCACCGGGTCGAGGTGCTCTGCGCCACCTGCGACGCCCATCTCGGCCATGTATTTCCGGACGGGCCGCGCCCCACGGGCCTGCGCTACTGCATGAACGGCGTGGCGATGACCTTCACGCCCGACCGGGCCGGAGACGCCACGCCGTGAGCGAGACGCCCTCTGCTCTCGCTCACCCCCCGCTGGTGCGCACCATCCATGGCGTCACCCTGAGCGATCCACATGCCTGGCTGCGCGCCGAGAACTGGCGCGAGGTCATGCGCGATCCCTCGCTTCTGGCGCCAGACATCCGCCAATGGCTGGAGGCGGAGAACGCGGCGACGGAGGCGTGGTTCGGCCCGCTCGGCGATCTGCGCCGCGACCTCGTGAAGGAGATGCGCGGGCGCATCAAGGAGGACGATTCGTCCGTACCCGCCACCGATGGGCCCTACGCCTATTTCACCCGCTTCCGCGAAGGCGGCCAGCATCCGCTGATCTGCCGCCGCCCGGCTGGCGCGGTCGCCGGTGAGACTATCCTGCTGGATGGCGACGCGCTCGCCGAGGGCAAGGCCTATTTCCAGTTCGGCGACGCCCACCAGTCCCCCGACCACGCGCTCTATGCCTGGACGGCGGATGAGGCGGGCTCGGAGTATTACACGCTGCGGGTCCGCAACATCGCCAGCGGTGCCGACCTCCCAGACGTGATCGAGGAGACCACCGGCGACGTGCTGTGGAGCGCCGATGGGGCGTATCTGTTCTATATCCGCCGCGATCCCGAGCACCGGCCTAGCTTTGTCTACCGCCACCTTCTGGGCGGCGACCCAGCCGATGACGTGCTGATTTATGAAGAGCCGGACAAGGGCTTCTTCGTCTCGCTCGGCCAGACCCAGTCCGGCCGCTTCGGCCTCATCTCCTGCGGCGACCACGACACTAGCGAAACCTGGCTCATCGACCGGCACGACCCGCGGGCTCCGCTGGTGCTGGTGGAGCCGCGCGCGGCGGGCCTGCGGTACGGTGTCGAGCATCATCCCGATCTCGACGGCACGGAAAGCCTGGTCATCGAGACCAATGCCGATGGCGCCGAAGACTTCAAGATCGTCGCCACCCCGCTCGCCACGCCCGGCCGCAGCAACTGGCGGGAAATCGTGCCGCACAAGCCTGGCCGGCTTATTCTCTCGGTTGCCGTGCTGCGCGGCCATCTGCTGCGGCTGGAGCGCGAGGACGGCCTGCCGCGCCTCGTCGTGCGCGCCCTCGCCGATGGCAGCGAACAGGCGGTCGCCTTCGCCGAGGAAGCCTATTCGCTCGGCTTCGATGCCGGCTATGGCTTCGACAAGACCGAGATCCGCTTCACCTACGCCTCCATGACCACGCCGACCGAAGTGTGGGACTATGACGTGGCGAGCCGCGCCCGCGTGCTGCGGAAGCGCCAGGAGGTGCCCTCCGGCCATGATCCGGCGCGCTATGTCACCCGGCGCCTGCTCGCGCCGGCGGCCGATGGCGAACTGGTGCCGGTGTCGCTGCTCTATGCCAAGGATACGCCGCTCGACGGCACGGCGCCCTGCCTGCTCTATGGCTATGGCGCCTATGGCATCTCGATCCCCGCGAGCTTCTCGACTTCGCGCCTGTCGCTGGTCGATCGCGGCTTCGTCTATGCCATCGCCCATATTCGCGGCGGCACGGAGAAGGGCTGGCGCTGGTATCGCGAGGGCAAGCTGGCGGCGAAGACCAACACCTTCCACGATTTCATTGCCGCCGGCGAACATCTGGTGCGCGAGAAGATCGTCGCGCCCGACCGCATCGTCGCCCATGGCGGCTCGGCGGGCGGCATGCTGATGGGGGCGGTGGCCAATCTGCGCCCGGAGCTCTTCGCCGGGATCGTCGCGGAAGTGCCCTTTGTCGACGTGCTCAACACCATGCTCGACGACACGCTGCCGCTGACCCCGCCGGAATGGCCGGAATGGGGCAACCCGATCACCGACGCGGAGGCCTTCGCGTATATCCGGTCCTATTCGCCCTATGACAATGTGAGCGCGCAGGATTATCCGGCGATCTTTGCCCTCGCGGGGCTGACCGATCCGCGCGTGACCTATTGGGAGCCGGCCAAATGGGTGGCGCGGCTGCGGGAGACAAAGACAGACAGCCATCCGCTGCTCCTGCGCACCAACATGGAAGCCGGGCATGGCGGCGCCGCCGGGCGGTTCGACCGGCTGGAGGAAACCGCGCAGGTCTATGCCTTTGCGCTAGCGGTCGCCGGCGGAAAATAAACGCGCGACACCTCCCAAAAGCAAAGGGGCGCCAATGGCGCCCCTTTTTTCGTGGGTGATGACCGGCGGTCTCAGCCTTCGCGCGGGGCGACGCCGGAGACGTGGTCGCGCAGATCCTGAAGCGAGGCGAAGCGCAGCGTGCCATCCGGCAGGTCCGCCTCGATCGAGCCGTCCGAATAGAGCTTGTAGGCCATGCCGCCGATGACACCGGACTTGAGCACGGTGATCTCCGGCTCGGGCGCCAGTTCGTCGTCGCCCAGCAGATCCGCCTCGCGCAGGAAAGCGGGCGGGGCGCCCGGATCCGGGCCGAGATCGGCGCGGGGGAAGGGATCGCGCACCAGCGGCTCCTGCAGCACGGGCTCGCGCACCGCCGGCTCGGCGAGGCGCGGCTCGGGTGCACGCGGTTCCGGCGCACGCGGTTCCGGCGCACGCGGCTCGGGGGCAGCCCGCCGGGGTTCGGCACGCGGCTCCAGCTTGTCCGGCGTCAGGCCGGGGAAGAACGGGCGCTCGGCCGGCGCGGCGGGACGTTCCGGCGCCGGGGCGCGCTCGGGCAGGCTGCTGCGCAAGAAGGGCGGCGGGTCGCGCCGCACGGGAACCTCGCGCTCGGGCTCCCGCACCACCTCGGAGGCGGGACGCGGGGGCGGCAGCGGCTCGAAGGGCAGAGCCGTCTCGGGGGCCTCGGGCTCGACCAGCGGCTCCGGCTCGACCACCGGCTCGGCCTCGCGCTTGCGGCGGAACCAGGAGGGAAGACCACCGGCGGCGGGGGCCGGACGCTCGTCGGTCTCGACCGCCTCGACCGGGCTCTCGGCCTCGGCCGCGAGGTCCGGCGCGCGCTCGAGGCGCGGCTCCGGCTTAGGCTCGAGCTTCGGCTCCGGCTTGGCCTCGACCTTAGGTTCGGGCTTGGGCTCGCTCCTCGGAGCAGGCCGGGCCTCGGGCTTCGGCTCCGGGCGGGACGCCGGCTTGGGCACGGGGATGGGTTCCAGCTCGGCGGCGTGAGCCGGCCGGGCCGGCTTCGCGGGACGGGACGGGGCCGGCACGGCGGGCTCCGGCTCGGCGGCGAAGGGATCGAAACCGTCGGCGTCGAGGGCCAGCGGATGCGCGTGGGCGTGCTCCTGCAACTCATGATGCAGGTGGGTCGCCTCCTCCTCCTCGAACTGGATGATGCCGTCGAGCCGGTTGGCAACGTCCACCAGCGCCCGCTGCACCAGGCCCAGCGCCACCAGCAGCAACCCGCCGACAAAAACGATGCTGCCGGATGTGAGCACCGCCGCGCCGGAAGTCGTTTCCGAGCTGTTCAGGCCTAACACGCCGCAGACGATGCCGATAACGGCTACCGCCATGCCGACGCCGATGACAATTGCACCCATCAACTCACTCCGCCCGACCGATTCGCGCTCGGCCTTGTTCACGTCGACTTTACGTCCAGACCTGCTTTTACAAAAGCTGCACAGGAAAATGCACCCCTCCACGGGTAATTCGTGGACAGTCTATCCACCGCCTTCACCCCTACGACCTTCGGCGGAGAAGAATTTCGGCGCACGCGATGCTTTTGGTTGTCGGGCGCGGCGGTCCGCCCTATCTAGACGGAGCCGCCGGGCGTGGTGCCGACGCACCCGCAACCGATGCCGGAGCGGCGCCGGATTTCATTTCGCGGAGACAGTTTCGATGTCCTTCACGCTTCCCGAGCTTCCCTACTCCTACGACGCCCTCGCCCCCTATATGTCGCGCGAGACGCTTGAGTATCACCACGACAAGCACCATCAGGCCTATGTCACCAACGGCAACAACCTGCTCAAGGGCACCGAGTGGGAAGGCCAGTCGCTGGAAGAGATCGTGAAGGGCTCCTATGGCAAGAATGCCGGCCTCTTCAACAATGCCGGCCAGCACTACAACCACCTGCACTTCTGGAACTGGCTGAAGCCGAATGGCGGCGGCGCCATCCCGGGCGAGCTCGAGAAGAAGATCGTCGAGGATCTCGGCTCGGTGGAGAAGTTCAAGGAAGACTTCATCCAGGCCGGCGTGACGCAGTTCGGCTCCGGCTGGGCCTGGCTCGCGGTCAAGGACGGCAAGCTCGTCATCGCCAAGACCCCGAACGGCGAGAGCCCGCTGGTTTCCGGCGCGACCCCGATCCTCGGCGTCGACGTGTGGGAGCACTCCTACTACATCGACTACCGCAACCGTCGTCCCGACTATCTCAAGGCGTTCGTCGAGAACCTGGTGAACTGGGACTACGTGGCCGAGCTCTATTCCAAGGCCGTCTGATCACCTCGACGATCAGCATTTTCAAGGCGTCGGCCCCACCGGCCGGCGCCTTTTTGCTGCGCCCTACCCGGCATAGGGCCGGCGCGGGCGCGGCTGGTCGCTGATGACGCAGTAATCCGCCCAGAAATTGTACTGGTAGGTCGAGCGCCACTGGTACAGCCAGTTCTCGCATTCCGCCTTGGTGCGGAAGCAACCCTCCACCGTGCGGGTCTGCAGGCGGTTGAGATAGAGCCCCCATTCGCGCTGGCCGGTGAAATGGCCGTACCAGAGCTTGTTGGGCGGAATGGTCTGGGCCATCACCTTGCAGTCGCCGCCGGGAAACGCGCCGGTAAACTCATAGGCCCGCGCCGCGCCCGCGCCGGCGGCGAGCGCCGCGCCCGCAACAACCATCGCCATCATAGCCCGCATGACACGCCCTCCCTGCCGGATGCCCCATCCTAGCGGGGGCACAGGAGGCTGGCGACCGGCGACGCGCGGCTAGAGCCAGCGCACCGCCCGCAGCAGCGCCACCAGTCCCGCCCCGAGCAGCCCGGCGATGAGGGTCACCGCCCAGAAGCCGTTCGGATCCTGCGCGCCGGGAATGCCCTCCACATTCATGCCCATCAGCCCGGTAATCAGCGTCATCGGCGCGAACACCACCGTCACCGCCGCCAGCACCAGCATGGAATGGTTCATCTGCTCGGCGCGGCGTTCCACCATCTGGTCGTAGATCACCGCCGCGCGGTCGCGCACCGAGTCGAGTTCCTCGGCGAAGCGCGTCACCCGGTCTGCCGCCTCGCGCAGCCGGTTCCGGTCGCGCGGGGAGAGCCACTCGGCATCCTCCAGCGAGAAATGGTTCAGCGCCTCGCGCTGGGGGGCGATGTAGCGGCGCAGGATGATGGCGACGCGCCGCACCTCCGAAACCTTCATGCTGAGATTGGACAGCGTCGCCTTGAACACCTGCTCCTCCAGCTCGTCCGCCTGCTCGGCGAGCGCGGTGATGACGGTGTCCATCCGGTCGACGAGGCGCATGGAGATGTCGGCCACGAACTCGCCGGGCGTGCGTGGGGCGCGGCCGCGCTGGATCGCGTCCTCGAAATCGCCCATGGCCGAGAGCGGGCGCTTGCGCACGGAGACGATGCGGTTCGGCTCCACCCAGAAGCGCACCGAATGCATCTCGTCCGGCAGCGAATAGGGCATGAGGTTGATGCCGCGCAGATTAAGGAACGCGCCGTGCTCATAGAGCGCGCAGCGCGGGCGCGTCTCCGCCGCCACCAGCGATTCAACGATGCCGGGATCGATGCCGGCAGCGTTGTTCAGCCAGCTCTGGCCGTGGCGGTGGTCGAGCTGCTGCAGGCTGATCCAGATGAAGGCCGGCGCGCGGGGCGAACCCTGATGGATCTCCTCCCAGCCGGCGCGGCGCGCGCCGCCGGCACCGTCGAAGATCCAGGCGCTGACCAGGCCTTCCGTATCGAAATCGGGCACGCGCGCACTCCTCCGGCTCGGCATGAACAGCCGATGAACGGCTGCATTGGAATGCGTTCAGTTTGATGAACCTATTGCAACAGCCGGTTCAGCTTGGGTTCTGGGGCACCGTTCTAGCTTTGACTTCATCAACGGCCAATACCGGCCGCGAGCGACCCGCAGAGTTCCGACGAGGACCGCCATGATCCGCCTCGCAAAGCCCACCAAGCTCGCCGCGCTTGCCCTGATCGGGGCGACGCTGGCCTCGGTTCCCACCGCGTCCTATGCGCGCAACAACACCGGCGCCGCCGTGGCGGCCGGGATCGCCGGCGGGCTGCTGCTCGGCGGCATCGCCGCCGCCGCTGCCAGCGACTATGACCGCGGAAATAACTACTATGCCCCGCCCCCGCCTCCCCCGCCGCGTTATGGCTACGGTGGTGGTGGTTACGGCTACGGCGGTGGCTATGGTGGCGGCTACGGCCCGCGCTATGTGCCGGCCTACGGGCCGGGCTACCGCCCCTACCGCCCGCGCTGCTGGGTGGAGACCCAGACCTTCTATAATCGCTGGGGCTACCCCCGCTCGCGCGACGTGGAAGTGTGCCGCTGAGCCATACAGCACCGGATGAACAGGGCGGCGGAGCGATCCGCCGCCTTCGTTGTCAGTAGATGACCGGCTGTGGCTCGACGCTGACGATGCCGGAGCGGTCCAGCGTCTCCAGCGCCGCGCGCACCGCCACGCCGCCGACCACCAGATCGGGCGCCAGCTCGGCCAGCGGGATCAGCGCGAAGGCGCGCTCCATCATGCGCGGATGCGGAATTTCGAGGTCCGGCTCATCCACCCGGTCCTCGCCATAGAGCAGAATGTCGATGTCGATGGTGCGCGGCCCGAAACGCACCTCCCGCGTGCGGTCCCGCCCGAAGGCGTGCTCGACCCCCAGCAGCATGTGGAGCAGCTCGCGCGCCGACAGCTCGGTCTCTACCGCCACGACCATGTTGAGATAGGGCCCCTGCGGCACCGGCCCCCAGGGCGGGGTCTCATAGAGCGAGGAGCGGGCGATGATGGTGAGCCCGGTGCGGGCGATCACTCCCACCGCCTTCGCCATGGTGCCCGCCCGGTCGCCCAGATTGGAGCCGAGGCAGAGATAGGCGGTGCGTTTCTCGACCTTGCGCGGCCGGCGGATGAAGAAGTCAGGTGGCGCCACGGATCGCCTCCGTCACCCGCGCGGCCTGCACATGGGCGGCCACGTCATGCACGCGGATCATCGCGCAGCCGGCCATGATTCCGATGACGTTAGAGGCGATGGTGCCGGGCAGGCGCTCGGCCGGCGTGGTCTCGATCACCTTGCCGATCAGCGATTTGCGCGAAGTGCCGAGCAGCAGCGGAAAGCCGAGCTTGCCGATCTCGGCCAGCGAGCCGATGGCCTTCAGATTCTGCTCGAAGCTCTTGCCAAAGCCGATGCCGGGATCGAGCGCGATGCGGTCGGGCCGGATGCCCGCGCGCGCCGCCCGCTCCAGCGCCTGCTCGAAGAAGGCGATGATGTCGGCAACGATATCGACGGTCGGATCGACGCTCGCCCGGTTGTGCATGGCGACCACGCCGGCCTCATGAGCGGCGGCGACGCGCGCCATGTCCGGGTCACCCATCAGCCCCCAGATGTCGTTGACGATGACCGCGCCCGCCTTCAGCGCCGCCTCGGCGACGGCGGCCTTCTGCGTGTCGATGGAGATCGGCACGGGCAGCCCCGCCAGCGCCTCGATGGCCGGGAGCACGCGGCGCAGCTCCTCCTCCATCGGTACCGGCGTGTGGCCCGGCCGGGTGGATTCGCCACCAATATCGAGAATATCGGCGCCCTCCGCGACCAGGCGGTGCGCATTCGCCACCGCATCGTCCAGCGCCGCGCTGCGCCCGCCATCGGAGAAGGAATCGGGGGTCACATTGAGGATGCCCATGATGAGCGTGCGGCCCGCATAATCGAGCCGGCGGCCACGCGCATCGAAAAGGCGGTCAGTGGGCGGAGGAAGTGCAGCCATGGCGGTTCCGGCGTCGCGTGTCGTTCCCACCAAATCGCCCGCCACGCGGCGGAAGGCAAGGGCCGGAGCTCACCTGGGCGGTGCGTCCGCCATTCCCCGGCTTGCCTCGCCGCACGCGGCGCGCTCTAAAGTGGCGTCAGACACGCCCGCAGAGGACCACCATGTCCGGTGACATCGACGGCAAGATCTTTCTCGGCCGCAGCGACAAACCCGAATATCTCTCGCTCAAGCTCGCCAATCGGCACGGCCTCGCCACCGGCGCGACCGGCACCGGCAAGACGGTGACGCTGCAGACGCTGGCGGAAGGCTTCTCGCGCGCCGGCGTCCCGGTCTTCGCCGCCGACATCAAGGGCGACCTCTCCGGCATCGCCATGCCCGGCGAAGGGCCGGACTGGATCGTCAAGCGCTGCGCGGAAATCGGCATTGACTATGTGCCGGACGAATTCCCGGTGATCTTCTGGGATCTGTTCGGCGAGCAGGGCCATCCGGTGCGCGCCACGGTCTCGGAGATGGGGCCGCTTCTGCTGGCGCGGCTGATGAACCTCAACGAGGTGCAGGAAGGCGTGCTCAACGTCGTCTTCCGCGTCGCCGACGAGCAGGGCCTGCTGCTGCTCGACCTCAAGGATCTGCGCGCCATGCTCGCCTTCGTGGCGGAGAATGCGGGCAAGCTCACCACCAGCTATGGCAATGTCTCGACGGCCACAGTCGGCGCCATCCAGCGCCAGCTCCTCGTGCTGGAGAATCAGGGCGCCGACAAATTCTTCGGCGAGCCGGCGCTGAAGATCAGCGATCTCATGCGCGTCGAGCCGCGCTCGGGCTATGGCACGATCAGCATCCTCGCCGCCGACAAGCTGATGGGCGCGCCCCAGCTCTACGCCACCTTCCTGCTCTGGCTGCTGTCGGAACTGTTCGAGGAACTGCCCGAGGTCGGCGACCCCGACAAGCCCAAGGTCGTGTTCTTCTTCGACGAGGCGCACCTCTTGTTCGACGGCGCGCCCAAGGCGCTGTTGCAGAAGATCGAGCAGGTGGTGCGGCTCATCCGCTCCAAGGGTGTCGGCGTCTATTTCGTCACGCAGAACCCGCTGGATGTGCCGGAAAGCGTGCTCGCCCAGCTCGGCAACCGGGTGCAGCATGCGCTGCGCGCCTTCACGCCGCGCGACCAGAAGGCGGTGAAATCGGCCGCTGACACCTTCCGCCCCAACCCGGCGCTCGACACCGCCCGCGTCATCACCGAGCTCGGCAAGGGCGAGGCGCTGGTCTCGACGCTGGAAGGCAATGGCACGCCCTCCATCGTCCAGCGCACGCTCATCGCCCCGCCCGCCGGCCGCGTCGGACCGATCACGCCGGAGCTGCGGCGGGTGGCGATCCAGCGCAGCCCGGTCCGGGGCATCTATGATGAGACGCTCGACGCCGACTCCGCCTATGAGATGCTCGCCCGCCGCGCCGCCGAAAGCCCGGCCCCGGAGACGCCCGCCCCCACACAGGCCGATGCCGCCGGCGGCGGCTGGATCAGCGATGTGCTTGGCGGGCTGTTCGGCGGCGGGCGCACGCGCGGACGCATGACGATCAGCGAACAGGTCACGAGGCAGGTGACGCGCGAGGTGACCAATCAGGTCACCAAGGCCATCCTGCGCAACATTCTCGGCGGGGCGCGTCGGCGCTAGCCTTCCCTACCCCCGTCCCGGCGGGGCCACTCGCACAAGGAATCTTCTGATGAGCGATCTCGATCGCGTCCTCGCCGCCGTCGATGCCGATCTCGACGGCGCCCTGGAACGGCTCTTCGCCTTCCTGCGCATTCCCTCGATCTCGACCGACAGCGCCTATGCGAGCGAGTGCCGCCGCGCCGGCCAGTGGCTGGTGGACGATCTCGTCGGCCTCGGCCTCACTGCCAAGCTAAACGACACGCCCGGTCACCCGGTCGTCACCGGCATCTCGCAGCTCGGCACCGGCAAGCGCGTGCTGTTCTACGGCCATTACGACGTGCAGCCGGTCGATCCGCTGGAACTGTGGGAGAACCCGCCCTTCGAGCCGAAGATCGTCGAAGGCCCGAACGGGGTGAAGCGCATCGTCGCGCGCGGCTCCTCCGACGACAAGGGCCAGGTCATGACCTTCGTCGAGGCGTGCCGCGCCTATCTCAAGGTCACCGGCACGCTGCCCGTCGACGTCACGATCATGGTCGAGGGCGAGGAGGAGAACGGCTCGGGCAACCTGCCACCCTTCCTGCAGGCGAACCGCGACGTGCTTGCCGCCGACCTCGCGCTGGTCTGCGACACCTCGATGTGGAACGCGACGACCCCGGCCATCACCGTCTCGCTGCGCGGGCTGATGCATGACGAGATCGTCGTCACCTGCTCCAATCGCGACCTGCATTCGGGCTATTATGGCGGGGCCGCCGCCAACCCGCTGCATGTGCTCTCCAAGGTCATCGGCGCGGTGCACGGGCCGGACGGGCGCATCACGATTCCCGGCTTCTATGACGGCGTGGTCGAGCCGCCGGAGGAGGTGAAGGCACAGTGGAACACGCTCGGCCTGACGCCCGAAGTGTTCCTCGGCCCGATCGGCCTGTCGCAGCCGATTGGCGAGCAGGGCCGCTCGCTGGTCGAGATGACCACCTCGCGCCCGACCTTCGAGGTCAATGGCATGTGGGGCGGCTATATTGGCGAGGGCTCGAAGACCGTCATCCCCTCAATCGCCACCGCCAAGATCTCCTGCCGCCTCGTCGCCGGGCAGAACCCGGTGCATGTGCGCGACGCGGTGCGCGCTTTCGTGCGCAGCCTCATCCCGGCCGACTGCAAAGTCGAGTTCCGCGGCGGCGAGGGCTCGCCGGCGGTCGCCGTCTCCCATGACAACCCGAACCTCGCCAAGGCCAGTGCCGCGCTGGGCGATGAATGGGGCAAGCCGGCTGTGACGGTCGGCGCGGGCGGCTCGATCCCGATCGTCGGTCATTTCAAGAAGACGCTGGATCAGGACACGCTGCTCATCGGCTTCGCGCTGGATGATGACCGTATCCACTCGCCAAACGAGAAGTACGACCTCGCCTCCTTCCACAAGGGCATTCGCAGCTGGGTGCGCGTGCTGGCGGCGCTGGCCGCCTGAGGCACCGAACGCTGCGAGGCGGGGACGGCCCCCGCCCCGGATCGAAAGTCGCGTGGCGGAGTCTTCCCCGCCAAAGATCTAAAGTCGCGTGGCGGGGTCTTCCCCGCCATGCCAGAACCGCTCACCCGAAACTGCCGGCCGCGTGAGGCGGCCGCGACGCGCGGAGCCTTCCGATGTCCCATAGCTGGACCCGCACCTTCACCTATCTCGACGGCGCCTGGCATGAGGGCAATGTGCCGATCATGGGCGTGCGCACCCACGCCGCCTGGCTCGGCACCTCGGTGTTCGACGGCGCCCGCGCCTTTGAGGGCGTGACGCCGGACCTCGAACTGCACTGCCTGCGCGTCAACCGCTCGGCGGTGGCGATGGGGCTGAAGGCGGTGGTGCCGGTAGAAAAGTGGATCGAGCTGACCCATCAGGGGCTCAAGCACTTCGCGCCCGACGCCGCGCTCTATATCCGGCCGATGTACTGGGCCGAATATCCCGGCGCGCGCACGGTGGATGCGGACGCCGAGTCGACCCGCTGGTGCCTCAGCCTCTATGAGGCCGGCATGCCCGACCCGGCGCACGGCACCTCCATCACCCTCTCGCCCTTCCGCCGGCCGACGGTGGAATGCGCGGTGACCGACGCCAAGGCCGGCGCGCTCTACCCGAACAATGCCCGCGCTTTGGTCGAGGCGCATAAGCGCGGCTTCGACAATGCGGCGCTGTGCGACATGCTCGGCAATGTCGCCGAGCTCGCCACCGCCAATGTGTTCATGGTCAAGGACGGCGTCGCCTTCACTCCCGCCGCCAACGGCACCTTCCTCGCCGGCATTACCCGCACCCGCACCATCGGCCTTCTGCGCGAGGCGGGCGTCGAGGTGGTCGAGACCTCGCTGCGCTGGGAGGATTTTCGCGGCGCGGACGAGCTGTTCACCACCGGCAACTACTCGAAGGTCTCCCCGATCACCCGCATCGAGGAGCGCGAGCTCCAGCCCGGCCCGGTCTATCGCCGCGCCCGCAAGCTCTACTGGGACTTCGCCCATAGCTGACCCGCTCCCGCCCCCCGCCATGACCCGCGCCTCCGACGCCGCGCACGCCCTCCCTTCGCTCGACGCGCTGGTCGAGGGGGTGCGCGCCGGCAACCGGGCGATGCTGGCGCGGGCGATCACGCTGGTGGAATCGCGCAAGGCCGAGCACCGCGCGCGGGCGGAGGAGTTGCTGCAACGGCTCCTGCCCTTCACCGGCACGGCCATGCGGGTGGGCATCACCGGCGTGCCGGGGGTGGGCAAGTCCACCACCATCGACACGCTGGGCACGCACCTGACCGCGCAGGGGCACCGCGTCGCCGTGCTGGCGGTCGACCCCTCCTCCTCGCGATCCGGCGGCTCGATCCTCGGCGACAAGACGCGGATGGCGCGGCTCTCCATGGATGCGCGCGCCTTCATCCGCCCCTCGCCCGCCGCCGGCACGCTGGGCGGGGTCGCCGCCCGCACCCGCGAGACGCTAATGATCTGCGAGGCCGCCGGCTTCGATATCGTGCTGGTCGAAACGGTCGGCGTCGGCCAGTCGGAGACGGCGGTGGCGGACATGACCGACACCTTCCTGGTGCTGATGCTGCCGGGCGCCGGCGATGAGCTTCAGGGCATCAAGAAGGGCATCATCGAACTCGCCGACATCGTCGCGGTGAACAAGGCCGATGGCGAGAACGCCACGCGCGCCCGCGCGGCGGCGGCCGAGTACCGCGCCGCGCTGCATGTGCTGGGGGGACGCGAGGCGCATTGGAGCGTGCCGGTGCTCACCTATTCCGGCCTCACCAGCGAGGGGGTCGACGATCTCTGGCAGCAGGTGACGCTGCATCGCAGCCGCGCTCAGGCCGCTGGCAGCTTCGAGGCCAAGCGCAGCGCGCAGCAGGTGAAGTGGATGTGGACGCTGTTCGATGAGCGCCTGCGCGCCCGGCTGCGCGCCGATGCCGCCCTGCGCGCCGAGCTCACGCAGATCGAGGCGGAGGTCGGCACGGGCCGGCTCTCGCCATCCCTCGGCGCTGGCCGCATCGCCCTGCGTCTGGGTTTGTGAGAAATCATACCCTCAAAATGCCGGATTGAACGTGTTAAGGTCCGCTCTCCACCATCCTGGCGATCGGATGCTGCCCGGAGCGGGAGGTTCAGCCCGCTTGGTTCAACGTACCGAAGCAGGCCGGAGGCTTTCATGAGCAAGGTGGACCTCAGCGGACGCCGCATCTTTCTCGTCGAGGACGAAGCCCTCGTCGCCATGATGATCGAGTCCATGGTCGAGGAACTCGGCGGCACCGTCGTCGGCACCACATCGGCGGTCAGCGACGCGCTGAATTTCGTCGCCGAGCGCCATGCCGAGATCGACGTGGCCCTGCTCGACCTCAATCTGAACGGCAAGCGGTCCTATGACGTCGCCGCGGCGGCCAGCGGTCATGGCATCCCCGTGGTGTTCGCCACCGGCTATGCCGATGACGACCTCATCGAGGACTGGCGCACCCGGCCGGTGCTGACCAAGCCGTTCCAGCTCGCCGAGCTCGAAGGCGCTCTCCTGCGCGCGCTCGACGCCCAGACCGCCTGACCCTTCCCGCCATGCCGCCGGCGCCCCCTCCCTTGCGGGTGTTGATCACCGGCTTCGGCCCCTTCCCCGGCGCGCCCTCCAATCCCTCCGCGACGCTGGCGCGGACACTCGCCCGCAGCCGCCGGCTGCCCGGTGTGCGGCTCAGCGCCCTGACGCTGCCGACCGAGTGGAAGGCGGCCGAGGATTTTCCCGCGCTTCTGGCGCAGGAGGCGCCGGACATCGTGCTGATGATCGGCCTCGCCGCCCGGCGGCGGGCGCTGTGCATCGAAATCAGCGGGCGCAATGGTGGCGGCAGCTTTCCCGATGTGGCCCGGCGGCGCCCCGTCTCGCGCGTCATCGCTCCCGGTGGCCCGGCCCGCATCGCCTGCCCCGCCCCATCGGCTGCGCTGCTTCACGCCCTCTCCGGCGCTGGCGTACCCGCCCGGCTGTCGCGCGATGCCGGGCGCTACATCTGCAACGCGCTGGCCTACCGCGCCTATGGCTGGGCGCGGGCCGAGGGACGGCGCGCCGTCTTCATCCATGTCCCGCTGCCCCGCCCCGGCCTGACGCTGGCGCAGATGCACCGCGCGCTGGAGGCGCTGCTGCGGAGGCTGGTCGCGCAGCGGTGCGCGGCGCCTATTGCGGCGGCTCGACGGTGATGCGGATCGAGGCGTACCAGGCGGCGAGATTGGCGATGTCGGCATCGGTGAGATCCTTGCTCACCACCGTCATCATCTCGTTGCTGCGCCGGCCGGCGCGGAAATCCTCCAGCGATTTCATCAGATACATCTCGACCTGACCGGCGAGGTTCGGCGCCTCGGGATGCTGCGACAGGCCGTTGGCGCCATGGCAGACCGCGCATTGGGCGGAAGCCTTGGCGCGCCCGGCCTTGGCGTCCTGCGCATGGGCGGGTGTCGTGGCCAGTGCGGTGGAGGCGAGAAGAAGCGCCGCCGTGGCAAGCGGCGCGAGGGGTGAAGATGGCATCGGCTTTCCCGGCATTGATGCGTGAGGAACGCCCGCGACCGGGGTGGGCCGCGGGCGTCGATCTGATGGAGCGCGCTACTTGCCGTAGGAGATACGGTAGATCGCCCCCGACGTGTCGTCCGAGACCAGCAGCGAGCCGTCATTGAGCTGCGCTACCGCCGCCGGACGGCCGAGATACTCGCCATTGCCGGTCAGCCAGCCCTCGGCGAAGGGCTCGGCCTTGGCCGCCGTGCCATCCTCGTTGAGCGTGGTGAACATCACCCGCGCGCCCACCGGCACGGTGCGGTTCCAGGAGCCGTGCTGCACCGAGAAGATGCCGCCGCGATACTTCTCCGGGAATTGCTGGCCGGTATAGAAGGTCATGCCGAGATCGGCGGCATGCGCGACCATCTCGACCTCCGGCTTCACCGCATCCGCCGGCGGCGTCGCGTCCTTGTACTCGACGGTACGCACCGAGCCGCCGCCGAAATAGGGAAAGCCGAAATTCTGCCCGGCCTTGGTGGCGCGGTTCAGCTCGCCCGGCGGGATGTCGTCGCCCATGCCGTCCACCTGGTTGTCGGTGAACCAAAGCGTCTTGTCCTTGGCATTGAAGTCCATGCCGACGGAATTGCGCACGCCCCAAGCATAGACCTCGCGGTTCTTGCCGTCGCGGTCCATGCGGATGATGCCGCCGATGCCGACCTTCTTGTAGAGGTCGTACTTCTCCTGCGGGAACACGTTGAAGGGCTGGCCAAGCGATATGTAGAGCTTGTCGTCCGGCCCGATGCGGCAGACGCGGGTAGTGTGGTTGTAGGATTCTTCGGCCCTCGGAATCAGGTCGCCCTGCTTGACCACCTGGAAGGCGGCGACGTCCGGCCCCTCATAGAAATACTCCGCCGCCGGGAACAGCAGCACGCGGTTCTGCTCGGCGACGAACAGGAAGCCATCCTTGGAGAAGCACACGCCGTGCGGCAGCTTGAACTGCACGGAGGGCGCGAAGACCTTCACCTCGTCAGCCACGCGGTCCTTGTCGCGGTCGGTGACCGCCCAGACCTTGGCTTTGCGCGTGCCCACGAAGACGACGCCGGTGGTCGGCCCGATCGCCATTTCACGCGCATCCGGTACGATGGCGTAGAGCGAAATCTTGAAGCCATCGGGCAGCTTGATGCCGGCCAGCGTCTTGTTGAAGGCGTCGACGCGCGGGCCGGTCTGCGGCACCGTCTCCATCTCCATGGAGGCGCCGGTGGACTGGAAGTTGGACAGCTTCTCCAGATTGTCGGTCGATTGGGCGCGGGCGGCGCCGGTCGCGGCCAGCGCCAGCACGCCGGCGAGCATGGTCGAGGCCAGCAGCGCGCCAGCGCGCCCGCCGAAACGGTTCTTGGACATGGGGTTCCTCCTAAGTGCCGGGCCTCGAACGGGCCCGTTGCGCCGGCACGCTAGCACGCGCGCCGCTGACGTTAAGTCAGGCATGATGACGTTATTGGTTATTTCTTTTTACCGCGGCCAAGAAACTTGCCATCTCCGGCCAATGTAACATTTCACTACTACAATCGAGCCGCGATGACTTGATTTCTACATTATAACGCATACCACCGCACCCCGACCCGTACCGGCTGGTCATGTTCCCGGCGGCGAATCCTGCTAAGTCGTTGGCGCAGAGCCCCTCGCCTCGCGAAGAGGCGCCGGCTCGGGAGGCCACGGCGCGCATGACGATCTATCTGCCGATCGCGGAACTGCCGGTGAACATCTTCACCCTGCTGGCGATGGGCCTCGGGGTCGGGTTCATTTCTGGCATGTTCGGCGTCGGCGGCGGCTTCCTGATGACGCCGCTGCTCATCTTCCTCGGCGTCTCGCCGGCCGTGGCGGTGGCGAGCGTCTCGACCCACATGGCCGCGTCCTCCTTCTCCGGCACGCTGAACTATCTGCGGCGCAAGCAGGTGGACACGCAGCTCGGCTTCGTCCTGCTGATTGGCGGCCTCACCGGCACGCTGGGGGGCGTGCTCACCTTCATGATGCTGCGGCGCTTCGGCCAGCTCGATCTGGTGATCGCGGTCTCCTACATCGCGCTGCTCAGCACCATCGGCACGCTGATGGTGGTGGAGAGCCTGCGCGCGCTCACCCGGCGCTGGCGGGGCGAGCCGCCCATGGTGAAGCGGCCGGGCGCGCATCCCTGGTTTCTGCGCATGCCGTTCAAGATGCGCTTTCGCCAGTCGCGCATCTATGTCTCGGTCATCCCGGTGCTCGCCATCGGCTTCCTCATCGGCTTCCTCGGCGCGCTGATGGGCATTGGCGGCGGCTTCCTGCTGGTGCCGGCTCTGATCTACCTCTTGCGCGTGCCCACCCTCACCTCGGTCGGCACCTCGCTGATGCTGACGCTCGCCACCATGCTGGCGGCGATCATCATGCAGGCGGTGCTGAACCAGACGGTGGACGCGGTGCTCGGCCTCATCCTCATGGTCGGAGGCACCATTGGCGCCCAGTTCGGCACCCGGGCCGGGCAGGCGCTCAAGGCGGAAAATCTGCGCCTGCTGCTCGGCCTGCTCGTGCTCGGCGTTGGCTTGCGCGTCGCTTATGACCAGACGCGGCAGCCGGCGGACCTGTACAGCGTCACCATCAATGAGCGGGCGCGGTGATGAGCGCCGCCCGCCGCCTGCTTCTCGCCCTCGCCCTGTTGCTGGCACCCGCCAGCCTCGCGCTGGCGCAGACACCGCCCCCGCTGGTGCTCTCGCTGTCGAAATCGCGCATCACCATCACCTCCAGCTTTTCCGGCGACAGCATCGTGCTGTTCGGCGTGGTCGAGCGCGCGCCCGGCGAGCCGGACCGCCCGCGCGATGTCGTCGTCACCGTGCGCGGGCCGGAGGAGAGCTTCGTCGCCTGGCGCAAGGCGCAGCGTTTCGGCATCTGGGTCAATGTCGACAGCCGCGCTTTCCTGGCCGCGCCGTCCTATCTCGCCGTGCTGAGCAGCCGCGATCCGGCGCTGATGTCGGACGCCGACACGCTGCGGCAGGAGCAGCTGGGCCTCGCCAATAACCGCTTCCTCCAGCGGGTCGGCGCCGACTACGCGGATGTCGTGCCGGATGACCCGTTCCGGCAGGCATTCCTGCGGGTCAAGCAGGCCGAGCACCTCTATGTGGAGAACAAGCAGGGCGTGGAATTCATCGCCCCGCATGTGTTCCGCGCAGTCATCCCGATCCCCGGCACCGCCCCGATCGGCACCTATCAGGTCTCGGTGAAGACCTTCATCGACGGCGATCTTGAAAGCCGAGGCCTGCTGCCGCTGGAAGTCGCCAAGGTCGATTTCGAGCAGACGGTCGCCACCGCCGCGCTCGACCATCCTTGGCTCTATGGCCTCGCAAGCGCGCTGGGCGCCCTCGCCGTCGGCTTCATCGCCAGCGTCGCCTTCCGCCGCGACTGATTTTAGGCCCGGTGCAACGAGAGGGATGACTCGGCGCGCTATCGGCATAATATAGGGGGGTACCCTATATTTGAGCGGATCATGTCCCACACCATCAAGGAAAAGTCCCGTCTGCTGGCACGTGTGCGACGCATTCGCGGCCAGGTCGAAGCGGTCGAGCGGGCATTGGAGGCGGAGCTTGGCTGCGCCGACGTGCTCCAGCTGGTCGCCTCCGTGCGCGGGGCGATGAACGGGCTGACGGTGGAGCTGATCGAGGATCACATGCGCCACCATGTCGTCGATCCCGCGACCGACACCGACCGCGACCGCGCGCGCGGCGCCGCCGAGCTGATGGACGTCATCCGCACCTATCTCAAATAAGCCGCCTCACCTGAGCCCGGAGCCCGCCATGCACGCCCCCACCCCCGCCGCGCTGCAACCCGCCGGCCCGCTGTCCGACCGCCACGCCCACAACTTCCTCGGCGACGGTCACCGCCGCCATGAGCGCCGCACCTGGATCGTCATCGCCATCACCGCGAGCGTCATGGTGCTGGAGATCGTTGCCGGCTCGCTGTTCGGCTCCATGGCGCTGCTGGCCGATGGCTGGCACATGTCGACCCACGCCGCCGCCATGCTGATCACCGCGCTGGCCTATCGCTACGCGACGCGGCACGCCAATGATCCGCGCTTCAGCTTCGGCACCGGCAAGGTGGGCGACCTCGCCGCCTTCGCCAGCGCCGTGGTTCTCGCCATTGTGGCGATCCTGATCGGCTGGGAGAGCGCCCTGCGCCTCACCGCGCCCGTCTCCATCGACTTCAACGAGGCGATGGCCGTCGCCGCCTTCGGTCTGGTGGTGAACCTCGTCTGCGCCTGGCTGCTGCGCGACGACCACGACCATCTGCACGGTCACGGGCATGGTCATGGGGGGCATCACGGTCACGGCCACGACCACCACGATCATCATGCCGAGGCCCACGGCCACGCTCACCATGCCGCGCACGATCATGACGAGCATCACGCACATGACGAGGCAGACCATGCGCACAGCCATCATAGCGGGCATGACCATGGCCACCCGCACGCCGCAAACCCGACGACGCCCGCCGCGCGCCCGCGGGACAACAATCTGCGTGCCGCCTATCTGCACGTGCTGACCGACGCGATGACCTCGGTCTTCGCCATCCTCGCTCTGCTCGGCGGCAGCCTTTACGGCTTCCTCTGGCTCGATCCGGTGATCGGCATCGTCGGTGCGCTGGTCGTCGCCCGCTGGTCCTTCGGCCTGCTGCGCGACACGGCCGGCGTGCTGCTCGATTTCACCCCGCGCGCCGGCCTGCCGCAGACCATCCGCGCGACGCTGGAGGAGCAGGGCGCCGAGGTGACGGACCTTCATGTCTGGCAGGTCGGCCCCGGTCATCACGCCGCGGTGGTGGCGCTGCGCAGCGCGACGCCGCGCGCGCCGGCCGCCTACAAGCACGAGCTCGAGCATATTGAAGGGCTCTCGCACGTCACCGTCGAGGTAAACCCGGCGGAGGCCCGCGCGGCCTGACGGCCCGCGCTACACCGCCGGCTCGGGCGCGACGGCGACACCAGCGCGCTCCAGCACCCGCGCCGCCTTCAGCGCCGCGTCCTCGCGCCAGGGCGCGGCGATGAGCTGCACCGCCACCGGCAGACGCTCATTGAGCGGGATGGGCGCGGCGACCACCGGCAGGCCAATGAAAGAGATGGGCTGGGTGTAGATGCCGATATTTGGCCGCACCAGCATCTCGCGCCCGTCGAGCACGAAGGTCACCTGCCCGCTCTTCGGCGCTGGCACGGGCGAAGCGGGGGCGATCAGCACGTCATGATCGGCGAACAGTTCCAGCGCCCGCTCGCGGAACCAGCGGCGCAGGATCTGCGCCCGCGCGATCCACGCGGCCGGCAGCACCGCGCCGGCCAGCAGCCGCTCGCGCACCGCCGGGTCGAAATCGCCCGGCCGCGTGCGCATGCGGTCGAGATGCAGCGCCGCGCCCTCGGCCATGGTGATGAGATAGGCGGCAGCCCGCGCCCGCTCCACCTCCGGCAATTCCACCGAGCGCGTGGCACCGAGCGCCCGCGCGGCGGCGGCCACCGCCGCATAGGTTTGCAATGAGCCCTGCCGCGCGAACCAGCCGCCAAGCACGGCGACCTTGAGATCGCCCGGCGCGTCCAGTCGCTCCAGCACTGGCTCCGCCGGCATGTCGGCCAGCGCCGGGTCATCCGCGTCGGGGCCGAGCAGCGCGTCATAGCTCGCGGCGAGGTCGCCGACATTGCGCGCGAAGGGGCCGAGATGATCGAGGCTCGCCACGAAGGGGAAGCTGCGGGCGCGCGACAGCCGGCCATAGGTCGGCTTCAGGCCGAAAATGCCGCAGAAGGAGGCGGGCACGCGGATCGAGCCATTGGTGTCCGAGCCGAGGGAGAGCGGCACCAGCTTGCCGCCCACCGCCGCGCCGGAACCACCGGACGAACCGCCGGCCATGTGGCCGATGGCGTGCGGGTTGCGCGAAATGCCGTCATGCACATTCTCGCCGGTGAAGTCATAGGCATATTCGCCCATGTTCAGGCCGCCGAGACACACGGCGCCGGCGGCGGTGAGCCGCTCCACCAGCGTCGCGTCGCGCGGCGCGGGCGGGCGGTCGCGGTTGATCTTCGAGCCGGCCCGCGTCGGCAGGCCCTTGAGGTCGAACAGGTTCTTCACCGCGAAGGGCACGCCGGCCAGCGGGCCGAGCGGCTTGCCGGCGGCGCGGCGGGCGTCGATCGCGTCGGCCTCGGCACGGGCGCGGGCGGCGGTGACGTCGGTGAAGGCATTGAGCACCGGGTCGATCACGGCGATACGGGCCAGCGCCGCCTCGACCACCGCGCGCGCGGTCACCTCGCCGGCCCGCACGGCGGCGGCGAGAGCCAGGGCGCTGCCGCCCAGAAGTTCGATCACCCGGTCGCTATCCACTTCGGTCATGCTCATGGCCGGTAGACCGGCGCGGGCTCGGCCTCGTCGGGCAGCGGGAAGTCCGTCACCAGCGCCGCCATGGCCACGGCGGTCTTGAGGTGCATGAGAACGCGCGGGCGCAGCGCCTCCTCAAGCGGCAGAGCCTGCACCGCCAGCCCGCCATCCAGCAGCGCCGCCAGAGCCTCGTCGGTGATGTCCCTGTCCGCCATGGTCGCCCTCCACACCGGATGGTATTAGATTGCATACAATCTCGGTGAACAAGTCTATTTTTCAGTCAGTGTGTGGGAACGCCACATCTTCGACCATGCGCGGCTCCGACAGGGCCATAACTTACACACAGGCGCTCTTGCCAAGCGCAAGCCGCGCAATTAGGTTCCGCGCCGTTCTGGCACGCAGCTGTAGCTCAGTTGGTTAGAGCGCCGGTCTGTGGAACCGGAGGTCGGTGGTTCGAGCCCACCCAGCTGTACCAGAATGTTTGTCCGGCACGCTCAGCCGCCCGTCTGCGTCAGGCAGATATAGAGCGACGTGTCCGCCCCCGCCTCCTTCAGCTTGAGCCAGACATCGGCGCGCACCCGCAGGCGCGATCCGTATTTGCGGGCATAGGCGACGGCGAACTGATCCGCCGCGTGGGCTTCCTCGGCCGACATGACTTCACTCCCGACTGCCGGACGTCGCGGTTCACGTCCGGGAACGGCCATGCAAGCGGACGGCCAGACCGCACCACGGCACGGTCCGGAGGAAGCCGGCGGCGCGAGAGCTGCCGCGCCGCCGGCCCCATCGGTCAGGGAGCGAGCAC
Organism: Ancylobacter sp. WKF20; assembly: GCF_029760895.1. Lineage (NCBI taxonomy): Bacteria > Pseudomonadati > Pseudomonadota > Alphaproteobacteria > Hyphomicrobiales > Xanthobacteraceae > Ancylobacter > Ancylobacter sp. WKF20. Next base: position 91,637 of record NZ_CP121679.1, on the reverse strand, counting down.
GCCGGGCGCGGCGAGCGGCTTGGGATAAGGCAGATCGTCCACCAGCTTCGCGCCGGGCTTCGCGTCGGCGAAGAGCGGGTTGAGGTCGATGGTCAGGTAGTTCAGCCGGTTGGCGTAGTTGGCGATGCTCAGCCGGTTGTTGGTGAGATCCTTCACCACGACCCATTGCGTGTAGTCGGAGCTCAGCGAGCCGTCCGGATTCTTGAACTGGGCGATGCCGACGGGGATGTCCACATTGTTGAGGATGTGGCCGACCATCTGCGCCGCGCCGGCCGCGTCCTTCGGCTGTTCGGCGTAATGGCGCAGGAACGCCGCCTTCACGAAGCGCGAGGGCGGGGTGTAGTCGCCCGGCAGGCCGATGCCGCCGCCGCCCGCGCCGAGTTCGGTCACGTTGAGGTTGCCGACAGGGCGCTGCGCCACCGCCACCGTCGACAGGCTCAGATAATTGCGCAGATTGTTGAGGTGCCAGTCATAGGTCGGCGCGTTGGTGAGCACATGGGCGGCGTTGTCGTGGATGCGCACCTCGCCGCCGACATATTCGACGACGATGCCCGCCCCGCTGCGGTCGACGAAGACGAAATGGATGGTCGGCGGCGTCGGCCCGCTCGGCAGGCTGGCATCGGCCCACACCTTCATCGTCGCCAGCCCGGCGCGCAGATCGGCCACATTGGCGAAGCTGCCGAGCGCCCAGGCGCCGAAGGTCAGCACGGACTGGTACTGCGTGTCCTGCGGCGTCACGGTCTGGTACTGGGTGAAGCCGGGCAGAAAATTGCCGCTCATCGAGAGGCCCTCGGCGTTCTGCCCGTCCAGCAGCGCGCCGCCGGGAATGATGCCGGCACTCACCCCGACGACGGAGAACTTCGTCGTCACCTTCAGGTCCGGCAGGCCGGTTGCCTTGGGCGCGGACAGGGTGAGCGTGGTGCCCTTGGGCTGGCTCACCAGCGTCCATTTCATCTCATAGGCCCATTCCATGGTCCGACCGGCCACCACCGATTTGTCGGCGGCGATGATGTCGACAGCGGTGCAGGCGAGGCCCGCATTCACCATGGCGAGCAGCGAAAGCGCAGTAGCCGCAAGGCGCAACATTGGGGTACCTCCTGTTTTGTCATTTTCTTCGCTAGATGATGCCAGTTATCGGCGCCACCGTGCATTGATGATTATCGTCCGCGCCGGGACGCCGCCATCCCATCGGGTCAGCCTCCCGGATCGGCCTTCGCGGGCTCATCGCCGCCTTTTTGAATGATACGTCGCCGGAGCCTTCATGCCCATCTCGCGCGGTTCCTTCATCGTCTCGACGCTGCTGCTCCTGCTGCTCGGCCTTGTCGCGCTGGCGGGCGTCGTGGCGAGCAATGTGTGGCTGGTCCAGCGCACGCAGGCGCTGGTGGTCGAAGTCCAGCAGATGCGCCGCCTGCGCGCGGCCACGGTGGATTTCCGGTCGCTGCTGCAGGATCTGGAAACCGGGCAGCGCGGCTATCTGCTCACCAGCGACCCGGCCTATCTCGCCCCGTTCCGCGCCGCGGCGCAGAAGCTTCCCGCGCAGATGGAGGCTTTCGAGAAAGCGGCGCAGGTCGATCCCGTTGCCCGCGAGCTCGCGCCCGATCTCGTCGCCACGGCAAAGGCCAAGATGGCCGAGCTGAAGCAGACGGTGGACCTCACCGAGGCCGGCCAGCTCGCGCAGGCGGTCGACATCGTGCGCAGCGACACCGGCAAGGAGCTGATGGACCGGGCGCGAAACTCCCTCGCGGCGATCGTCAAGGAAGCGGAGGACCACCTGCTCGATATCAACGCCGAACAGGCCTCGAGCGCCAACGCGCTCTGGTGGGTCTCGGTCGGCGGCGGGCTGCTGGTGCTCGGCGTGACCATCGCCGGCATGGCCACCATCTTCGTTTATCTGCGCCAGCTCGCGCAGACCCGGCGCGAGGTGGAGGAACTCAACGCCAGCCTCGAGGCGCGCGTGCGCGAGCGCACCTTCGAACTCGGCCGGGCGAATGAGGAAATCCAGCGCTTCGCCTATATTGTCACGCATGACCTGCGGGCGCCGCTGGTCAACATCATGGGCTTCACCTCGGAGCTGGAGCAGAGCGTGGCGACGCTGCAGGCCTTCGTCGACCGCCATGACGGGGACGCCCACACGCCGGACCTCGAAGCCGTGCGCCTCGCCGCGCGCGAGGATCTGCCCGAGGCGCTCGGCTTCATCCGCTCCTCCACCCGCAAGATGGACGGGCTCATCAACGCCATCCTCAAGCTCTCGCGCGAGGGCCGGCGCGTCACCAAGCCCGAGCGCATCGACCTGCCGGCGCTGCTCGACACCTCGGCGGCCGCCATCCAGCATCAGGTCACGGAAGCGCAGGGCGAGGTGACCATCGACGCGCGCGTCTCCAGCCTCGTCGCCGACCGGCTCTCGGTCGAGCAGATCATCGGCAATCTGCTGGACAATGCGGTGAAGTACCGCCGCCGCGATGTGCCGCTGCGCATCGCCATCCGCGCCACCGCCCGGCCCGGCGGGCTGGTCGATATCGCGGTGGAGGATAATGGCCGCGGCATCGACCCCGGCGACCATGAGCGCGTCTTTGAACTTTTCCGCCGTTCCGGCCAGCAGGACCAGCCGGGCGAGGGCATCGGCCTCGCCCATGTGCGCACCATGGCCCGGAACCTCGGCGGCGATATTTCGCTTAAGTCAACCTTTGGCCAGGGAAGCGTCTTCACCCTGAGCCTGCCCGCCTATCCGCGGGCCGTAGCAGGGAGTGTGGCCGCGTGACCGAGAACGCCAAATCCGTAACGATCATCATGATCGAGGACGATGAGGGCCATGCGCGCCTCATCGAGAAGAACATCCGCCGCGCCGGCGTCAACAACGAGATCCTGCCCTTCACCAATGGCACGGACGGCCTTGCCTATCTGTTCGGGCCGGACGGCTCGGGCGAGGTGAGCACCAAGCGCTCGCTGCTCATCCTGCTCGACCTCAATTTGCCGGACATGACCGGCATCGAGATCCTGGAAAAGGTGAAGCGCAACCCGCACACCAAGCGCACCCCCGTGGTCGTGCTCACCACCACCGACGACGCGCGCGAGATCCAGCGCTGCTACGATCTCGGGGCCAATGTGTACATCACCAAGCCCGTGAACTATGAGAGCTTCGCCCACGCCATCCGCCAGCTCGGGCTGTTCTTCTCGGTGATGCAGGTTCCCGAGACGACCTGATCCGGCAAGCGGCCCGCGCGACACCGCCCCTCTGCAACGACCGATACCGGGACAGCCCGCTCCATGGCCGCCAGCGCCCACCGTGTGCTCTATATCGACGATGATCCGGGCATGGGGCGTCTGGTGCAGAAGGCGCTGACGCGCCGCGGCTATGAGGTGGAACTCGCGGGCGACGCCGAGAGCGGCCTGCGGCGGATCGACGAGGACGGCATTCATGTCGTCGCGCTCGACCATTTCCTGCCCACCGGCACCGGCATCGACGTGCTGGCGGCGCTGCGCGGCCGGCCCGGCGCGCCGCCCGTGGTCTATGTCACCGCCTCCTCCGAGACGACGGTGGCGGTGCAGGCGCTCAAGGCCGGCGCGGTGGACTATGTGCCGAAGACCATCGAGGTCGAGTTCATCGAGCTGCTGGTCTCCGCCATCGACCAGGCGATCGAGACCGCACGGCTGCGCCGCGCCAAGGAGCAGGCCGAGCAGGAAGTGCGCGAGGCCCGCGACCGCGCCGAGGCGCTACTCGCCGAGGTCAATCACCGCGTCGCCAACAGCCTCGCCATGGTCTCGGCCATGGTGCGCCTGCAATCCAACGCCATCGAGGACAAGGAGTGCCGCGCGGCGCTGGCCGAGACGCAGGCGCGCATCCTCGCCATCGCCGGCGTGCATCGCCGCCTCTACACTTCCGCCGATGTGCGCGTCGTCGCCATCGACGAGTATCTGCACGGGCTGATCGAGGATATCGGCGCCTCCATGCGCCAGGCCGGGCACACCTCGCAGCTCACCCTCGCCACCGATCACCTGATCCTGCCGACCGACCGCGCCGTGCCGATCGGCGTCATGGTCGCCGAGCTGGTCACCAACGCCTTCAAATACGCCTATGGCAGCGACGGCGCCGGCGAGGTGCGGGTGCGCCTGCGGGTCGATGCGGAGGCCGGCACCGCCGAGCTGTCGGTCGAGGATGACGGCATCGGCTGGACCGGCGAGGGCAAGGCGGTGGGCAGCGGCCTCGGCAGCCGCATCGTCCGCTCCATGGCCGGCAGCATCAACGGCGCCCTCGAATGGCGCCCCCGCCCCCGCGGCACCTGCGTCGCCGTCACCTTCCCGCTTCCGGAAGCCATCCCGGCGGAGTGAGCTTGCCGCTGGCGGATGGGCTGGGGCGGGCGCCAAAATGCAACTCCTTCGCGCATCGGCAGGGAACCGCCAGACGGTACTTTTTATGCCGAGTTGCAAATTTGCAACATTTTAATTTACCTTTTAATTCCAAATACTTAATCAGACTCAATAATAATGATGTGAATTAAATGCACTTGCTATGTGCAATTACTACACATTGATTTTTATTGCTTAAAAAATACATTCATTGCCATGCCATCATTGGCGCCCTAAGGGTACCCTGAGAGTTTGCGACGAACTGCATCTCTTTGATACCAGCTAAACTCACTTCCCGGCGAGTGAATGACTCGCCGCGCATGGGCTCTACTTCTTTGCCGACCCCGTTTACATCGACAAAGAAATTTTGATTGGCTTCAATCATGCCTGCAGAAATGACGACCAGCGACGCCCGTAAAGAGAAAACAGAAACGCTTCCTCTGTCTATAATTTCGCGCAAGCCGATCTCACGCCGCCTGGTTGTCCAGCAGGATTCCTCTAACGGCGAGCAGGTTGTTGCTACGCCCAGCAGACTGCCTACGGTCGGCATCGTTATGCGCACGAAGGACCGGGCGGTCCTCCTGCGCCGCGCTCTGGAAAGCGTTCGCGACCAAACCCATGCCGACTGGAAGCTTGTCGTCGTCAACGATGGCAGTGCACCTGAACAGGTGGACTGGCTCGTAGACCGGATGTTCGCGCATGATCCACGCGTCCTTGTCATTCATCACGCGTCGTCGCGGGGCATGGAAGCCGCATCCAACGCTGGCCTCGCCCAGCTTGATACCGATTACGCCGCTATCCATGACGATGACGATAGCTGGGCGCCTGAGTTCCTGGCGACCATGCTCACAACCCTACAACATCGCCAGAGAGAATTTCCTTCCATTCGCGGAATAGCGTGCCGAGCCAACCGCGTTCATGAAACCGTTATCGGGAACGAGATTATAATTGAGCGCGTCGAACCTCATAATTCATGGGACTTTGACAATATATACAACGGTATTCTTAGCATTCAGCCGATGATACTAAGAAACTTGTTTCCATCTATATGCTTCATATTTGATCTTTCTGTCGCCCGGAATATTGGACTTTTCGACGAATCCCTGCCTGTTCTGGGCGATTGGGATTTCAATACGCGCTTTCTTATGCACAGCGATATATGGATGTGTCCCGAATTCTTAAGTTTTCATCATCATCGCAGCAGCGCCACAGGCTCACTCGGCAATAATGTTTTATATGGCGCGCAAAAACACCGACTTTATAATCAGTTATTACGTAACAAAATAATCCGCACGACAAACAATCATAGCGGCACAGACATAGCCAACCTCATTATGTCCATGGAAATATATGAAACATTAAAATTGGAATTTGGACACCTGATCTGGAAATCATATCAAATTGACAATTCAATAAATGCTCTAAAGCGACCACATCGCAAACCACTCAGGTCGTTAACTAGGCGTATTGAATCTCTATTCAAACGCATCGTGCAGGCATAATATCAATGAAACTCGTAGACTATGACTTGGTCTCCTTTGACATTTTCGATACCCTAGTTCATCGCCGACTGAGAGCTCCGGTGGACATTTTTGAAGCGGTGCGGGTCGCGGCGCTGCAGCATCCACTTGCACTGATTTATCATGACCAGATTGCGTCATTCAGCCATCAGCGCTCCTATGCAGAACGCGAGGCCCGCACTCGACATGCCACGGCCCTTGGGGGAGAAACAGAGGTAACGCTCGATGAGATATATGAATTATATCGAGAAATATCTCAGTGTGGAGATGATCTAAGGGACTTTCTGCTACAGACCGAGCTGGACGCAGAGCGATCTTTTCTTTTTGCCAGCATCGCCGGACTTAGACTCTTTAATGAGTTGCAGGCATTTAATAAAGAAATAATCCTTATATCTGATATGTATTTGCCGTCGGCTTGGCTTGGAGAGACATTGGAGCGTGTCGGTTACGCAGGCGCGCCACAGCTACCAATCTTCGTTTCTGGAGAGCATCGCAAAAGCAAGCATACAGGCGCTCTATATGATGTAGTTCGGGAGACGTTACGGCTTCCTACTACAGCTCGCTGGCTGCATGTCGGCGACAATCCGGTGGCGGACATCGCCCAGGCAAAAGCGCGCGGCATTGAAACGAAGCTTGCAGACTGGGCGATTGTCGACAACCGCCGCCAGCGCCCTCGCCACCGCGGCGACAACTATCTGATAACAAGTATACTTGATTTTCTTGACCAGCCTCAAGCGTCTCATCTAATACCGAATAACGAATATGAAGAGATTGGCTATCGGATAGCTGGTCCGCTGATCTTCGGTTTTTTGATCTGGACACTCAAGAATATCCGCTTGCATCGCCTGAACCATGCCGTTTTCGTCGCACGCGATGGCTGGCTACCCTATCTTCTTTTTAAGAAAGTACAGCAGCGGGGCCTCTTCGGAGACGTGACGTCGACCTATATCCACTTCTCCCGCGCGACTGGCTATCAGATCGGACGTAAGGGCTGGGATGTTTCGATGAATTTCCTCCCCGTCGCCAGTCGCACGGGCCGCCCGCTGACCGACAGTCTCAAGACGCTGGGCTACGAGAGACATTCGGTCGAGCACCTTCTGGAAAGGCACGGGCTTGATACGGTCGAGCATATCTCCGACAGCGTCATTCTCGATGCCGTGGCGCTGGTTGGCTGTAACTTTGCGGCTGACTTGCGCGAGGCTCACCGCAGGCGAATCAAGTTTCAGTCGTACTTCGAGACCCATTTCCGCAGGGGTCAACGCACGGGCATTATCGACATTGGCTGGAACGGGAACATTCAACGCCTGCTGATGGACTGCCTGCCACCGGACTTCGACAAGGCGGATTTCATGGGCCTTTTTATTGGCCTCTTCTCCAGCGCCACCAACAACCGGCAGAGCGGCCTGAATATGGAGGGCTGGCTTACCAATTTCGGCAGCAACCCCTCGGCCGACCACTATCTCCAGTCGGGTGGCGTCGAACTTCTTGAATTCGCTTTGACCGCGGACCACGGAACGACGCTGGGATACGAAATAAATGAAGACGGCGTTGTCATTCCTGTACTGGAAGAATTGAAATCCGCAGAAGCAATATATCGCGAGCGCGCAATGTCTGTCCAAGCAGGTATTCGTAAGTTTTTTGATGACCACCTATTTCTTCTGGACATCTACAATCCGGATATTCTCGCTTCTGTTACCTGGTCGCGCCCCTTCGAGCGCCTGGTAACGGACCCAACCGCACGAGAAATGGCACTTTTAGCGGACCTGTCTCATTCAGACGGCGCAGGAAGCACCTCGACCCGCCTGCCCTTGGCGGCGCGCCAGCCATACCGCATCCGTCGGTCGAGGCGTCGTCTGCAGCTCGCGCGGGAAAAGTCGTTCTGGAAGTATGCCTTCGATAAGCTCAACAGGTAGACGTGCCCCTTTGCATCGACCGGCGGCATTGAGAGCGGCTACGCTGCCACAAAGCCCGGCGCTCGCGCGCCGGGCTTTTTCTTTACCCGCAGCCCCGCCTCAATGCGCCAGCAAGAGCGGCACGGGCATGCGCTCCAGCATGTCGCGGGTGACGCCGCCGAGGACGAATTCGCGCAGGCGCGAATGGCCGTAGCCGCCCATCACCACCAGGTCGATGTCGCGCGCCGCCACTTCCTTCAGGATCACGTCGGCCACGCTCTCGCCGGCGCCGGGCACGAGGCGGCGCAGTTCCACCGTCTTCTCGTGGCGGGCGAGATGGCGGGCGAGGTCCGCGCCGGGCAGCGAATCCGGCTTGCGGGTGCGCCCGCTCTCCACCACCACCGCCTCGACGAGATCGGCATGGGCGAGCAGCGGGCGGGCTTCCGCCACCGCGCGCGCCGCCGAGCGCCCGCCATCCCAGGCGACGAGGATGCGCTTGGCGGAGAACGGCTTCTGCTGCTTGCAGGGCACCAAGAGCACCGGACGACCGGAATCGAACATCACCGCCTCGGCGATGACCTCCTCCGCGCCCATCTTCTCCGGGTCGGACTGGCCGACAATGGTGAGGTCGTAGAGCCGCGACATGACGCCGATCTGCTCGGCCGCGCCGCCCGGCGTGCCGTCGATCACCCGCACCTCGCCGGTGAGGCCGACCGAGCGCGACGCCTCGCCGAAATAGGCGACGGCATGGTCGGCCAGCTTCTTGCTCTCCGCTCGCTGCGCCTCAAGAAAATCGGTCGAGAAGGCTTCGGTATAGACCGGGGGAATGTCGATCTCATAGCTCACCGCCACGCCAGTGAGATGAGCGTTCAGGGCCGTCGCGGCCGAGACCGCGTAGTCGACCGTCGCATCCGGCCCCGAACCCAGACGAAGACTGACGAGAATGTCCTTGATCATTGGCGCCTCCACTTTTTCCTTTTGGTCAGCTTGACCCCATGCAAGTGACGCGCTGGCCATCAACGTCAAGCCTGAAACGTCAGCCTCGCGACCCCCGCGATGAACCGCGCATCCCTACCCTCGCGCAGCCCCGCGCCGGTCACTATAAGCATTCACCCTCATCTAGGAATTCACCGCATGGCCGGTATCGGGCGCGGGCTCGCCATCTCCTTCATTTTGCTCGGCCTCTGGGAGGTCGTGGTGCGGGTGCTGGCGATTCCCGCCTATATCCTGCCGGGGCCCCTGCGCATCGCGACGACCGGCTGGGCGAATGCCGCCATTCTCGGGCACAATGCGCTGATCACGCTGGGCGAGATGCTGCTCGGTCTCGTCTGTGGGTCGGCGCTGGGGATTGCCTGCGCGCTCGCCATGGCAAGCTCCCCGCTCGCCCGGCGCGCCATGCGCCCGGTCCTGCTGGTGGCGCAGGCTCTGCCGGTCTTCGCCATCGCCCCGCTCTTGGTGATCTGGTTCGGCTTCGGCCTTGCCTCGAAGATCGTGATGGCGAGCCTCATCATCTTCTTCCCCGTCGCCTCGGCCTTTCATGACGGGCTCGCGCGCACCGAGCAGGGGCTGCTCGATCTCGCCCGGCTCGGCGGGGCCGGCACCTTCACGACGCTACGCTTCATCCGCATTCCCGCCGCCTTGCCCCAGCTCGCCTCGGGCCTCAGGGTCGCCACCGCCGTCGCGCCGATCGGCGCGGTGGTCGGCGAATGGGTCGGCGCCTCGGCCGGGCTCGGCTATCTCATGCTGTACTCCAACGCGCGGATGCAGACCGACATGGTGTTCGCCGCCCTCGCCATCCTCCTCGCGGTGGCGCTGATCCTGTTCGCGCTGGTCGACCGGGCGCTGACCCGCCTGCTGCCCTGGGCGCCGGAGACCGCGGCTCCCTGACCCATCCAGCATGCCGATCCGCTTGGAACGAAGCGAGAACTTCGGCAGGATGAGCCATGACGATTCGCCTCGCCAATGCCGATGCCCGCCGCGTCTTCCTCGCCATGCAGGGGCTGAGCGAACGCGCGCCGGCGGGCAAGGCGGCCTTGCTCGCGCTCATCACCCGGCTCGGCTTCGTGCAGGTGGACAGCATCGCCACGGTCGAGCGGGCGCATCACCACATCCTGTTCAGCCGCGCCCCCGCCTACCGGCGCGAGCATCTCACCGCGCTCCTGGAAAAGGACGGCGCGCTGTTCGAGCACTGGACGCATGACGCGGCGATCATCCCGACCGCCTTCTTCCCCTATTGGAAGCACCGCTTCGCGCAGGAACGCGCCAGCCTCGCGGAGCGCTGGCGCAGCTGGCACGAGAACGGCTTCGAGGGCTATTTTGAGCATGTGCTGGCGCGCGTGCGCCAGGAGGGCCGGCTGATGGCCCGGCATTTCGAGGCCGAGAAGCGCCCGCCCGGCGGCTGGTGGAACTGGCACCCGGAAAAGACCGCGCTTGAGTATCACTGGCGCACCGGCGCGCTCGCCATTGCCGGGCGCGAGGGCTTCCAGAAGGTCTATGACCTCACCGAGCGCGTGATCCCCGCCCATCACCGCGCCGCGGAGGTGGAGGCGAGCGCCTTCATCGACTGGGCCTGCACCTCGGCGCTGGAGCGGCTGGGCTTTGCCACCCATGGCGAGATCGCCGCCTTCTGGGATCTGGTCTCGCCGGAACAGGCGAAAGCCTGGGTGGAGGCGAACCGCGACCGACTGGAACCCGTGCTCATCACCTGCGCGGATGGGCGCGAGCGGGCGAGCCACGCCTTTGCCGGCGCCGGCGCGGCTTTCGCGGCGCTGCCCTCCCCACCGTCGCGGCTGCGCGTGCTCAGCCCGTTTGATCCGGCGCTGCGCGACCGCAACCGGGCGGAGCGGCTGTTCGGCTTTTCCTACCGCATCGAGGTCTTCGTGCCGGCGCCCAAGCGCCTCTATGGCTACTATGTCTTCCCGCTGCTGGAAGGCGACCGGCTGATCGGGCGCATCGACATGAAGGCCGACCGCAAGGCCGGCACGCTCGACGTGCGCCGCCTCTGGCTGGAGCCGGGTGTGCGCGCCTCCAAGGGCCGGCTCGACGCGCTCGACGCGGAACTCACCCGCCTCGGCACCTTCGCCGGCGTGGAACGCACCGTCTATGCCGAGGGCTGGCTGGCGTAAGGGCGCCGCCCTTCCCGGCACGAGAGAGACCCGGCCGTCGCAGAATGCCGTCATGCCCGGCCTTGGGCCGGGCATCCACGACTTTCTTCTCGACCGACGTGCCCAAGTCGTGGATGGCCGGGCCAAGCCCGGCCATGACGTGGTTATGGCGGAGACGTTGCAGGCACGACGCGGACGACGCGCGCTCTCCGTTCCCCGGACACGTTGCGCGCAGCGCAACGATGATCCGGGGCCCAGCGCGAGACCCCGCCGCAGGCGGCCATGTCTCTCGCCCGCGAAGAAGACCACGGACGAAGACTCTCCCCCTGGATCCCGGCGCGCCTTCCGCTGGCGCTCCAGGCGTCCGGGACACGGGCGCACACGCTTCTTAGCCCCCACTTCCCCTGGCATGCCAGCTCTGCTAGCGTGACCGCGTCCGAGGGGTGTCCCGCGGCCCGAACGGGCCAAGGGGCTGAGATGGCAACCGCCAGACCCTTTGAACCTGATCCGGGTCATGCCGGCGAAGGGACGGAACGACGGCGGGGCCCTGTCGGCACAGACAACCCGCGCCGGATTCCCCCGACAGCTCATGCGCCGGATCTCCAACACGCGAGGAGATCCATGTTCAAAAAAATCGCCGCCGCCGCGCTCGCGCTGGCACTCACCGCCGCCCCCTTCGCCAGCGCCCCCGCACGCGCCGCGGACAAGCTCACCGTCCTGCTCGACTGGTATGTGAACCCCGACCACGCGCCGCTGATCATCGCGCAGGAGAAGGGCTACTTCAAAGCGCACGACCTCGATGTCGACCTGATCCCGCCCTCCGACCCCTCCGCCCCGCCGCGCCTCGTCGCCGCCGGGCAGGCGGATGTCGCGGTGAGCTACCAGCCGAACATCTATCTGTCGGTGAAGGAAGGGCTGCCGCTCATCCGCTTCGGCACGCTCGTCTCCACCCCGCTCACCGCGCTGGTGGCGCTGAAGGACGGGCCGATCAAGTCCATCGCCGATCTCAAGGGGAAGACCGTTGGCTATTCGGTGGCGGGCCTTGAGGACGCGCTGCTCGGCACCATGCTGGCGAGCGCCGGGCTGAAGCCGGACGACGTCACCATGATCAACGTCAATTTCGCCTTGTCCCCGGCGCTGGTCGCCGGCAAGGTGGACGCGGTGATCGGCGCCTACCGCAATTTCGAGCTCACCCAGATCAAGCTCGAGGGCAAGGAGGGCATCGCCTTCTTCCCCGAGGAGCACGGCGTGCCGGTGTTCGACGAGCTGATCTATCTCGCCCACAAGGACAAGGTCGGCGATCCCCGCCTCAAGCGTTTTCTCGCGGCGGTCGAGGAGGCGACGATCTACATCCTCAACCACCCGCAGGAGGCATGGGGCGTGTTCGTCAAGGCCAACCCCAAGCTCGACGACGAGCTGAACCGCACCGCCTGGACCGACACGCTGCGCCGTTTCGCCCATGCGCCGGCCGCGCTGGACGAGGGCCGCTATGCGCGCTTCGGGGAGTTCATGAAGAGCCACAAGCTGATCGACACGGTGGAGCCGGTCTCCACCTACGCCACCGCGATCAAGTAGGCCGCTCGACCAGCCTCAGCCCGTGTCCCGGACGCCTGCAGCGCCAGCGGAAGGCGAGCCGGGACCCAGCGGGAGAGTCGTTGGCCGAAGAGTCTTCCCTGGCCCCCGGATCATCGCCGCGCTTCGCGCAGCTCGTCCGGGGAACGGGGGCGCGGCCCTTCATGCCGTCATCCCGGACGGCCAAAGGCCGATCCGGGATCGCCCCCCGGCACGGGGATGACGATACCGCCCGGCAATGCTAACCCCAACGGGGTGCGCAGGATGGGGCGGGATGATGGGCAACGGCTTCTATTATGGCGTGGCGGTTCTGGTCGGGGCGGTGGTCGGCGTCATCGGCGCCGCCTTCCATCTCAGCGTGGAATGGCTGAGCGCCGCCTGGCCGGCCTGGCTGTCCGGCAGCGTCGGGCTCAGCGGCGCGCCGCTTTATCTGGCGGGCGCCGCCATCGGCGCCAGCATGGCGGTGGCGGCGCTGTTCCTCGTGCGCCGTTTCGCGCCGGAAGCCGGCGGCTCCGGCGTGCCGGAAATCGAGGGCGCGATGGAGGGGCTGCGCGAGGTGCGCTGGCATCGCGTGCTGCCGGTGAAGTTCTTCGGCGGCCTGCTGGCGCTCTCCTCGGGCATGGTGCTCGGGCGCGAGGGGCCGACCATCCATATGGGCGCCTCGGTCGCCAAGGCCGCCGCCGACCTCACCAAAATGGTGGCGCAGGACATGCGCGGCCTGCTCGCCGCCGGTGGCGCGGCGGGCCTTGCCGCCGCCTTCAATGCCCCGCTCGCCGCCGTGCTCTTCGTCATCGAGGAAACCCGCCGGCAATTTCCCTACAGCGCCCGCACCTATATCGGCGTCGTGCTGGCCTCGCTCACCGGCGCGGTCGTCACCCAGATGTTCACCGGCGACATCCCCTATATGCGCCTTGCGGTGGATACGCTGCCGCTCGCCGTGCTGCCGGCCTTCGCCGGGCTGGGGCTGATCCTCGGCGGCGTCGGCACGGTGTTCAACCGCACGCTCATCGGTTCGCTCGACCGGGTGCGCGACCTCGGCCAGCGCAGCTCCTTCTATCTGTTCCCCCTCGTGGTCGGCATGGTCGTCGGCGTGCTGATGTTCGCCCTGCCGGAGGCGACGCAGGGCGGGGAACTGCTCGCCGTGCAGCTCGCGCAGGAGAACCGCACCGTACTGGCGCTGGCGCTCATCGTGCTGCTGCGCTTCGTCATGACCATGGCGAGCTATTCCACCGGCGTCGCCGGCGGCATCTTCGCCCCGATCCTCGCGCTCGCCACCACCATCGGCCTCTGCTACGGCGCGGCGCTGGAGCTTTTCCTGCCGCTGCCGGACCGCATGGAAGTGGTGCTGGCGATCGCCGCCATGGGCGGGCTGTTCGCCGCCACCATCGGCGCGCCGCTGGTCGGCATGGTGCTGGTGATGGAGCTGACCGGCGCCTACACGGCGCTGGTGCCGGTGATGCTCACCACCATCATCGCCAACATGGTCGCGCTCGCGCTGGGCAACCGGCCGATCTATGAGGTGCTGCTGGAGCGCACCCTCGCCTTGGAGGCGAAGGCGCGGCAGGGAGCCCATCCCCCCACCGCGTCGCCCTCTAGCCTCGACGACGGCGCGGCCGCCGGAGGCGGCGTCACCAACACGCTGCGCGGCTGATCGCCATAACCGCCGTCAGCGACGGCTGATCGCCTATTCCGCCGCGGCGAGCGCGTGCGGGACAAGGCGCGCCGGCCCGTCCTCGCGCCGCTCCAGCGCGATATGGGTCTCGTGCAGCTCTAGCAGCGTCGAGCGGTGGCCGATGGAGAGGATCGCCGCCTGCGGCAGCCTTTCGCGCAGCAGGCGGTAGAGCGCGGCCTCGCTCGCCTCGTCCAGCGCCGAAGTGGCTTCGTCCAGCAGCAGCACGTCGGGCTTCACCAGCAGCGCGCGGGCAATGGCGAAGCGCTGCTGCTCGCCGCCGGAGAGTTCCGCGCCCCACAGGCCGCGCTCGTCGAGCCGACCGGCGAAGGCGGGCAGGCCGACCGCTTCCAGCACCTCACGCAGATCCTCGTCGGCGAAGCGCTCCATCGGATCGGGATAGGCCAGCGCCCCGCGCAGCGAGCCGACCGGCAGATAGGGCCGCTGCGGCAAAGTGAGCACGCGCCCGCCGGTTTCCACCACGCCATGGCCATAGGGCCAGATGCCGGCAATGGCCCGCAACAGCGTGCTCTTGCCGGTGCCGGAGGCGCCGGTGAGCAGCACCCGCTCGCCGGGCTTCACGCCCAGCGCGTCGATGGCGACCAGCGCGCGCCCATCCGGCAGGCGCACCTCCATGTCGCGCACGCCGAGCGGCGCCGCGCCGGTGGCCGGCACCTGCCGGTAGCTCGCCTTCAGCGTCTCGGCCTGCGTGGTCTCGACATGGCGCTGGAAGCCGATGAGACGGTCGACCACCGACTTCCACTCGGCGAGCGTCGCATAGGCGTTGATGAAGAAGGAGAAGGAGCCCTGCACCTGCCCGAAGGCCGAGGAGGTCTGCATGAGCTGGCCGAGCTGGATGGTGCCGGCGAAATAAGCCGGCGCCACCACCACGAAGGGGAAGATGATGGAGAGCTGGCCATAGCCGGCGGTGAACCAGGTCAGCCGCTTCTGGGCGATCATGATGCCCCAGTAATTATGCACGACATGGCCGAAGCGATCGAGCAGCCGGGCGCGCTCCACGCCCTCGCCCTTCATCAGCGCGATCTGCTCGCCATTCTCGCGCACGCGCACCAGATCGACGCGGTAATCGGCCTCGAAGCGCTGCTGGTCGAAGTTCAGCTTCACCAGCACCCGGCCGATGAGATGGGCGAGGAAGGTGCCGAGCGCCGCATAGGCGAAGGCGGCCCAGACAAGATAGCCGGGAATGCGCCATTCGCCGCCGAACAGGTTGAAGGCGAAGTCGCCCGACAGCCCCCACAGGATCACCGCGAAGGAGGCCAGCGTCATCACCGCATTGAGCAGGCCGATGAAGATGCTGAGCGTCTGCGAGATATAGGCGCTGATGTCGTCGGCGATGCGCTGGTCGGGGTTATCCGCCTGATCGCCCTTCAGCCGCAGCCGGTAATGGGTCTCGTTGGCCAGCCAGGCGGACAGATACTTGTCGGTCATCCAGGTCCGCCAGCGGATCTGCAGCCATTGCCGCAGATAGATTTGGTAGACCGCGATGGCGATGGAGGCGGCGGCGTAGAAGGAGAACAGCCAGAGCTGATGGGTGAAGGCGGGGTAATCGCGCTCCTGGATCGCGTTGTAGAACACGTTGTTCCAAGAGTTGATCAGCACGGTGGCATAGACCCAGCCGACTTCCAGCGCGATCACCGCGCCGAGCAGCGCCAGCCCGCGCCATTTGTCCTCGCCACGGAAATAGGGAATGGACAGCCGCCAGACATCGGCGAGCAAAGAGAGAATGGCGCGCAAGGGAAAGTCTCCGGCGGGAGGGATGCGTGGAAGATGCTTGGGCTGGATGCTCAGGCCGGGCGCGAACGACGCCGCGTGACCATTAGCCGAAGCAATACCGCCGGGATCGTGGCGAATGCATTAAACTTTGGAAAGCAAAACGCCCGCTGATTACACGACCGGCCGCCGTCTCATGTGCCGCAAGGGCACTTAGGGCGGGTGTCCCGGCGCCTTTCGGCGACCGCATCACGTCAGGACGCGATGTCGCTATAGCCGAGGAAGGTGATGGTGACGGTCCCGCCGCTGTTCGAGGCGTCGCGCTGTACGTTGCAGATCGGCTCGCTCTGCGGCATCAGCGGGTTGGGCGCATGGCGGGAATGGCCGTGGCGGGACGGGTGGAGGCGCCCGCCCCGCGCGCGGCGATCAACCGGCGGGGTGGAGCGGCGCGGCTTTCGCGGCATGCGCCGTGGGGGGCCCGGCCGGCGCGGTCGGCGCGGGATTGAGGCCGAACAGCGCCTTCAGCGGTTCGGCCTCCTGATGCAGCGTCTGCCAGAAGGCGATCCGCTCATCCTTCGAGCGCCCCTTGGCGGAGGCGGGCGAGGTGGCAAGCGCCGGCAGGGCCAGGGCGGCGATCAGTGTGGCGGCGAGAGCAAGGCGGTTCATATCACGTGCTCCGTGTTCGGGGCGTCATCGCGCCCTCTGGGGAGCATGTCGGAAACGCACGGCGCTGCGCCAGAGGCGCTCACGAAACCCTGAAGATTATGACAGAAAATCCATAAATATCATGACGTTAGGTGAAGCGCCGAGCCTTGGGCCCGCTGCGTCACCCCGTGCTCAGATGAAACGCTTGCGGATGTTCTGGCTCACCATGTCCAGCAGCGAGACGGTGAGGATGACGATGATGAGGATCGCCGCCGCCTGCGAGTAAAGGAAGCCGCGCATCGTCTCGTTGAAGGTCATGCCGATGCCGCCGCCGCCGACGATGCCGAGCACGGTGGCCGAGCGCACATTCGATTCAAAGCGGTAGAGCGCGTAGGAGATCCACAGCGGCAGCACCTGCGGCAGCACGCCATAGATGATCTCCTGCAGCCAGGTGCCGCCGGTGCCGCGAATGCCCTCGACGGGGGCGGGGTCGATCGCCTCCACCGCCTCGGAGAACAGCTTGGCGACGACGCCCGTGGTGTGGATGAACAGCGCCAGCACGCCGGCGAAGGGGCCGAGGCCGACGGCGGCGATGAAGATCAGCGCGAAGACCAGCTCGTTGATGGCGCGGCAGGCATCCATCACCCGGCGGATCGGGAAGGCGACCCAGCGCGGCACGACATTGTCGGCCGAGAGGATGCCGAAGGGGATGCCGGCGATCACCGCCAGCAGCGTGCCCCAGATGGCGATGGCCAGCGTCTCCAGCATCGCGTTGAAATAGACGTCGATGTCGGTGAAGTCGGGCCGCAGGAAGTCGGCGCCCAGTGTCGCCATGTTGCCGGCGTCGCGCACCAGCTGCGCCGGGTCCATCTCCGCCTCATGCCAGGAGAACACCAGCACCGTCACGCCAGCCGCCGCGATGGCGAGGCGGGCGAGACGCGTGGTCAGCGGCGTGTGCGGCGGGGCCGGCAGCGCGGCGACGGCGGAGCGGTGGGCGGCAGCAGAGCTGGTCATGGGGCGAGACAATCCGTCCGGGAGATCCGAGGGCGGGAGCAGCCGAAACCGGCTGCCACGAAGACGGGGCGGCACGCGGGCCGCCCCGGATCGGCGAGAAACGGGGCGGCGCAGACGCCGCCGCTTCTTGGGTAGAGAACGGGGCGGCGCAGGCGCCGCCCCTATGCCACCTCACATGGAGGGGAGCTTCTTCTGCTGCTCGTCGAGGGCGGCGAGCTTGGCGTCGATTTCCTTGATCTTCGCGGCCTTCTCGTCAGCCGAGAGCTTCTCGTCGTTCTGCGCCTTGACCTTCGCCTTGAACAGCTCGAGCTGGCGGATCGGGATCAGCTGGGCGTCGGAGGAGGCGAGGAAGGGGCCCCAGCCGTCCGAGGTCTTGGCGAGCACGGCGCGGGCCGCCTCGATCTCTTCCGGCGTGCCGTTGCGGCCATAGGTCATGAAGAAGGTGTAGATCTTCGCCTTCAGGTCGGCCGGCAGGTCCTTGCGCCACACGATCGGGTCGCCGGCGATCATCGGCGAGCGCCACACTTCCTTGATCTTCTTCGCCTCTTCCGGGCGGGTCATCTGCAGGCGGGTCATGTTTTCGGTGTTGTTGGTCGCGAAGTCGACCTGCTTGTTGGCCACCGCGAGCAGGTTGCTCTCATGGTTGCCGCTGACGACGCGCTTGTAGCACTTCACCGGGTCGACATTGTTCATCGCGAACACGTAGTAGCTCGGGACCAGGAAGCCCGAGGTCGAGTTCGGATCGCCATTGCCGAAGTTATAACCCTTCGAGCAATCAAGGATGTCCTTGAGGTTGTTGATGTCGCTGCGGTCGACATTGGTGACGATCAGCGAGTAATAGCCCGAGGAACCGTCCGGCTTGGCGGTCTTGACGAACACTTCGCCATTGGCGCGGTCCACCGCTTCCATGGCCGACTTGTTGCCGAACCAGCCGATATCGACCTTCTTGAAGCGCATGCCCTCGATGACGCCGGCATAGTCGCCGACGAAGAACGGCTTCACCGGCACGCCGATGGCCTTTTCCATGTCCTTGAGCAGGGGCTCGAAGCTCTTGGCGAGGTTCGCCGAGGACTCGGTGGAGATGAAGCCGAAGTTCAGCTCCTTGACTTCCTGCGCCGCCAGCGGGGCGGTCAGGCCGGCGAGCACGAGGCCGGCCGCGAGAATGCGCTTCATGGATGTCGCTCCTGTCAGGATACGGTCTGGATGTCGGGGGTCTCGGCCGGCACGGAGGCGCCGACGACGAACTGGCTGGGCAGGATCAGCTCCTCGGCGCTGGCGCCGTAGAGCTCGGTCAGGAACGCGGCGTTGATCTGCGACGCCGGGCCGTCAAACACGACGCGGCCGGCATTCATCGCCACCACGCGGTCGAAATAGGCGGTGGCGTAGTCCACCTGGTGCAGCGAGACGACCAGCGCGATGCCGTGGTCGCGGCTCATCGTCACCAGCGTGTCCATCACCCGCTTGGCGGATTTCGGGTCGAGCGAGGCGATGGGCTCGTCCGCCAGCACGAGCTTGGCGCCCTGCACCAGCGCGCGGGCAATGGCGACGCGCTGCTGCTGGCCGCCGGAGAGTTCGCGCGCCCGCTTCATGGCGTGCTGGGCGATGCCGACCTCGGCCAGCGCGGCATAGGCGGTGCGGCGCTCATCGTCGTTGAACAGGCCGAGCGTGCCGCGCAGCACGCTGATGCGCCCGAGCGCGCCGACCAGCACATTGGTCAGCACCGACATGCGCCCGGCGAGCGCGAATTGCTGGAACACGAGGCCGATATGCCGGCGCGCCGCGCGCACATCACCGGCGAGCCTGCCGCCTTCCTGCACCTTCACGCCGAAGGAATGCACCGCGCCGGAGCCCTGCCCCTGCGGATCGGCGAGAATGAGGCCCGCGGCGAGGCGGATCAGCGTCGACTTGCCGGAGCCGGAGGCCCCGATGAGCGCCACGCGCTCGCCCGGCTGGATGGTCAGCGAGACATTCTCCACGGCGCGCATGGCGCCATAGGTCTTGCTCACACGGTCGAGTTGAAGCGCTGCCGCCATCGGATCTCCGCCGGCCTGTGAAAGACCGGCTTGGGGTAGTCCCGGGCGATGACACGTCGATGAAGCCCATGCGACAGTTCCGTGAACCTCCCGGACCTAACGTCATCCCGGACGGCCAAAGGCCGATCCGGGATCGCGAGCCGCCACTGACCAGGAAAGCGTGGCGTACGATCCCGGCTCTCCGCTGCGCTCCGGCCGGGATGACGGCTGTGGGGCCCGTGTCCCGGACGCCTGCAGCGCCAGCGGAAGGCGAGCCGGGACCCAGCGGACGAGTCTTTGGCCGTCTCTCGTGACGGCAGAGAACAACAAAGCCGCCTGCGGCGGAGTCTCCCCTGGGCCCCGGATCATCGCCGCGCCCTGCGCGGCTTGTCCGGGGAACGGGTGAGCTGCCTCCCCGCATTGACCCCCGCTCTCCCCGCCCCCACCATGGCGCGGGGCGCGCGCCGCAGGGCGCGGACGGCGCGGCCGCGCAGGGACGCTTCTATCGGGGGACGCATGTATTACGCGATCATTCTGCTCACCATGGTGATCCTGCCAGTGGTGAGCATCGCCGGCGAACTCGCGACCACCAGCGGCGTCGGCGCCTTCGTCGTGGTCGCCATCAAATGGTTCGCCTTCTGGGCGGTGGGCGTGCGACTGCTGCTCGCCGGCGTCACGCAGATCTGGAAGCCGGCCTTCACCGTGAAGGGCATTCTCGGCATCGACGAGCCGCGCGCCCATGTACTGGCGCAGGAGCTTGGCTTCGCCAATGTCGCCATCGGCCTGACCGGCCTGCTGTCGCTGGTGTTTTCCGCCTGGGTGCTGCCGGTGGCGCTGGTCGGCGGCCTGTTCCTCGGCCTCGCCGGCCTCAACCACGCCCGCCGCCCGCACCGCAACCTGCGCGAGACGGTCGCCATGTATTCCGACCTCTGGGCGGCGATCATCCTGCTGGCGGCACTGCTGCTCAGCCTGGTGTGAGGACTATACTCGGCAAGGGTCCGTGGACACAGGGCAATGCACACGGATTGCAAAACAACCTGTGGTAGCGTTTCATGAGCTGTCAGATGGGGGCAGAGCCATGATCCTGATCAAATTGACCCGACCCGACAAATCCGCCGTCTTCATCAATGCCGATGAAATCCAGTCTTTCGCGGAGGCGCCGCCAGATACGGCGGCGAAGCCCGGCCTGACGCGGGTCACGTTTCGCAGCCGGGGACAACAGGACGTCGCGGAGACGCCCGAACAGGTCGCGGCAGCTCTTGGCTTTACGGGCTAGCTCGCCCTACCGCCCGCGAAACCCGACATAGCCGCCCTCCCCGTCGAACAGCACGTCATAGCCGTTCAGCAGGTGGAACGAGGTGTTCACGAACACCCGGTCCGGGGCGACGCGCAGATGGATCGCCTCGGGGGCGAGCGGGGAGCCGTCGCCGACGGTGAAGGCGTAGAGCGGAAAAGCCTGCACTCCCGCGCCGACGCTGATGGCGACCTGCGTGCCCTCCGGCAGCGTGCGGGCGGGTGACCCGTCCGCACCTACCCCCGCGGCCCCGGCCTGCGCGGCGGGCACGGTCATGAACATGGCGCCGACGCCGGTATCGACCAGCGCGCTGCCGCAGGCGGGCGGGGTCGCGCCATTCAGGCTGATGCAAGCGGGCGTCGGCTGCCAGTCCGTGCCATCCGGCCGGCGCTCCAGCTTGAGGTAGCGGAAGGGCCCGCGCGTATTGGCGGCGGTGAGGCCGATATGCACGCCCTCCGTGGTGAGGATGTAGCCCTGCCGGCGCGGGCGCTCGCCCGGCGCGATGTTGAGCAGCGGGTTCTTGTCCGGCGTGCTCTGGCTCTGCCGGTCGGCCTCGCGGGCAAAGCCCACGCCGACCATGGCGATATGGCGCGGGTCGCTGGAGGGCGTGCAGTCGCGCGCGCTCGACAGGCAGCGCACCTCAGTCACCGCCAGCACCGGCAGCGGCGCGGTGGTGAGGCTCGCGCCTTCCTTGCCGGAGAGCGTGACCGGGGTCACCACCCATTGGCCGACCATCACCCGGCCGGAACTCGTATAGGTCAGCTCGCCCGGCCCCTGCACGGGGAGCTGGTTCAGGCCGGGGATGTAGGTGGCGGCGACCACGATGCCGGTGGAGCCGGAATCGAGATCCGCGCTCAGCACCTCGCCGCCGAAGGACAGGCCGATGCGCGGCACGCGGGCAATGCCGCCGGGCTGCGCATCGAGGTAGCGCAGGAACAGCCCCTCGCGGAAGGCGCTGTAATCCGGCGCGCCGCCGGGCGCCTCCTGCGCGGCGAGCGGAGCGGAAACCAGGAGGGACGCGGCGATGAGCGTTCCGAAGATGGTGGGAAGGCCGCGCCGCATGATTGCCTCACATATTCGGGTAGTTCGGCCCCCCGCCGCCTTCCGGGGCGACCCAGGTGATGTTCTGGTTGGGGTCCTTGATATCGCAGGTTTTGCAGTGGACGCAGTTCTGCGCGTTGATCACATAGACCTCCTCGCCATCCTTCTCCACCCACTCATAGACGCCCGCCGGGCAGTAACGATAGGACGGCCCGGCATAGACATCGTGCTCCGAGCGCTTCTGCAAGGCCATGTCGGCGACCTTCAGATGCACCGGCTGGTCTTCCTCGTGATTGGTGTTGGACAGGAACACCGAGGAGAGCCGGTCGAAGGAGACGATGTTGTCGGGGCGCGGGTACTCGATGCGCCGGGAGGCCGCCGCCGGCTGCAGCGTCTCATGGTCGGCCTTGCCATGCCTGAGCGTGCCGAAGGGCGAGATGCCGAAGGCGGTGTTCAGCCACATGTCGAGCCCGCCCAGCGCGATGCCGGCAAAGGTGCCGAGCTTCGACCAGAGCGGCTTGACGTTGCGCACCTTCCACAGGTCGCGGCCGATGTCGGAGCCGCGCCAGCTCGCCTCATAGCCGGCGAGCACGTCATGCTCGCGCCCGGCGGCGAGCGCGGCCGCGGTTTCCTCCGCGGCGAGGATGCCGGAGAGCACGGCGTTATGGCTGCCCTTGATGCGCGGCACATTGATGAAGCCGGCCGAGCAGCCGATCAGCGCCCCGCCGGGGAAGACCAGCTTCGGCACCGACTGCCAGCCGCCCTCGGTGATGGCGCGCGCGCCATAGGAGATGCGCTTGCCGCCCGCGAGCGTCTCGCGCACCAGCGGGTGGGTCTTGAAGCGCTGGAATTCCTCGAAGGGCGACAGATACGGGTTGGCGTAGTTGAGGTGGACGACGAAGCCCACCATCACCTGGTTGTCTTCCATATGGTAGAGGAAGGAGCCCCCGCCGGTGGCATTGTCGAGCGGCCAGCCGAAGGAGTGCTGGACGAGACCCGGCCGGTGCTTTTCCGGCGGCACGGTCCACAGCTCCTTGAGGCCGAGCCCGTACTTTTGCGGCTCGCGCCCCTCGCCCAGCCCATAGCGGGCGATGAGCTGCTTGGAGAGTTGCCCGCGCGCGCCTTCCGCGAACAGGGTATACTTCGCCCTGAGTTCCATGCCGCGCGTGTAGCGGTCGGTGATCGCCCCGTCGCGGCCGATGCCCATATCGCCGGTGGCGATGCCGACGATGCGGCCTTTCCCGGTCCCACTGGCCTGACTGTCCACCTCACTGGCCTGACTGGTCACCTCACTGGACTCGTCGACCAGCAATTCGGCGGCGGCAAAACCGGGGTAGATCTCGACCCCGAGCCCCTCGGCCTTGGCCGCCAGCCAGCGGCAGACAGTGCCGAGCGAGCCGACATAATTGCCGTGATTGCTCATCAAGGGCGGCATCAGCGCGTTGGGCAGGCGCAGGGCGCCGGCGGGCCCGAGCAGATAGAAGCGGTCATCGGTTACCGCCGTCTTCAGCGGCGCGTCGGCATCCTCCCGCCAATCGGGAAAAAGCCTATCCAGACCAATGGGATCGATCACCGCGCCGGAGAGGATGTGGGCGCCGACCTCGGAGCCCTTTTCCACCACCACGACCGAGAGATCGGCGTTGATTTGCTTCAGCCGGATCGCCGCCGCCAGCCCCGCCGGGCCCGCCCCGACGATGACGACATCGAATTCCATGGCCTCGCGATCCGGCAATTCCGCCGCGTCCATAGCTGCCTCCGGCGCTCCCGCATGTTCTCTGGACTTCTTCCACGCTTGCCGCCCCCTGACAACCATCCCGCGGCGCGATAAGGTCATCCCTTGGACGGAAGAAGGCCCTTATGGACCCGAGACTTAACGAGCGTGACCTGATTGCCGACATCCTCGCCTTCCATGTGGAGGCGGGCGTCGATGTCGCGCTTGGCGACGCGCCGGTGGACCGTTTCGAGGAAAGCGCCCGCGAGCGCAGCATGGTCCGGCCGCGCCCGCAGGTCGCCGAATCGCGGCCCACGCCGAGCGCTCCGACGCCCGCGCGCCCGGCAAATGTTACCTCCCGCGCCCCTGCCCCGACCGCTCCCGCCCTGCCAAGCGAAGCCCCGCCGCCCCCGGACATCGCCGCCATCGAAGCGCGCGAAGCCGCCGCCTCAGCCCCGACGCTGGAGGCGCTTTTCGAGCTTCTGCAAGGGTTTGACGGCTGCCCGCTGAAGCACACGGCGACCCGTCTCGTCTTCGCCGACGGCAATCCGCGCGCGCGTCTCATGCTGGTCGGCGAAGCGCCGGGTCGCGACGAGGACATCGAAGGCAAGCCCTTTGTCGGGCGCTCCGGCAAGCTGCTCGATCGCATGCTCGCAGCCATCGGCATCGACCGGACGCGCGCCTATATCGCCAATGTCGTGCCCTGGCGCCCGCCGGGCAACCGCACGCCGACACCGCAGGAAACCGCGATCTGCCTGCCCTTCATCCGCCGGCAGATCGAACTGGCGGACCCGGATATTCTCGTGTGCCTCGGTGGCCCCTCCGCGCAGACGCTGCTGGGCATCACCGACGGCATCACCAAGGCGCGGGGACGCTGGCAGGAATATAATACCGGCACGCGGACCATTCCGGCGCTGGCGACCTTCCACCCGGCCTATCTGTTGCGCAGCCCGCTGGGAAAACGCATGGCGTGGCGAGATCTTATGGCAATCGAGTCGAAGCTCGCCGAACTCGGCGCCAATCCGCGCCCCTGAGCCGGCGCGCGTCGAAGGGCCGCGCGAATTGAATAGGCGAGCACATTTGAGTCATTCCATCCAGCGGTAACCCGGCTTACTGTCGCAACGTCACGCCCGACGCGGCGACGACAAGCATGGGGAGCACGATGGAATTCGATCCCGTCCTTCTGGCGCGAATCCAGTTCGCCTTCACGATCTCCTTCCACGTCATCTTCCCCGGTTTCACCATCGGCCTCGCCGCCTATGTCGCGACGCTGGAAGTGCTGTGGATCGCCACCGGGCAGGAGCGCTATCACCGCATCGCGCGCTTCTTCACCAAGATCTTCGCCGTGTCCTTCGCCATGGGCGTGGTGTCCGGCATCGTACTATCTTACCAGTTCGGCACGAATTGGAGCCACTTCTCCCGCGTCGTCGGCAATGTCATCGGCCCGCTGATCGGCTATGAAGTGCTGACCGCCTTCTTCCTGGAAGCGACCTTCCTCGGCATCATGCTGTTCGGCTGGAACCGGGTGCCGCGCGGGCTGCACGTGTTCTCCTGCATCATGGTGGCGCTCGGCACCTCGCTCTCCGCCTTCTGGATCCTCTCCGCCAATAGCTGGATGCAGACCCCGGCGGGCCATGAGGTGATCGACGGCATCGCCCATCCGGTGGACTGGCTGGCCATCATCTTCAACCCCAGCTTCCCCTACCGCTTCGCCCATATGCTGACGGCCTGCTACCTCACCACCGCCTTCGTGGTGCTCGCGGTGGGCGCGCGCTATGTCTATCAGGGCCGCTTCGGCGAGGACGGGCGCACCATGATGCGCATGGCCATCGGCCTCATCGCCATCTTCGCCCCCATGCAGGCCTATATCGGCGATTCCCATGGGCTCAACACGCTGGAGCACCAGCCGGCCAAGATCGCGGCGCTGGAGGCGCATTGGGAGAATGTGCCGGGCGAGAACGGCATCCCGCTGGTGCTGTTCGCCATTCCCAATGAGGCGGCCGAACGCAATGATTACCAGATCGCCATCCCGCATCTCGGCAGCTTGCTGCTCACCCATAGCTGGGAGGGCACCTTTCCGGGCCTGAAGGAATACGCCCCGAACGACCGCCCGCCCGTGGTCATCCCGTTCTTCGCCTTCCGCATCATGGTTGGTATCGGAATACTGATGATCTGCATCGGCTGGTGCGGCGCCTGGCTTCTCTGGCGTCGGCGGCTGTTCGAGACCGACTGGTATCTGGCGCCGGCGCAGTTCGTCTGGCCGCTCGGCTTCATCGCCGTGCTGTCCGGCTGGTTCGTGACGGAGGTCGGCCGGCAGCCCTGGGTCGCCACGGGCATCCTGCGCACGGTGGACGCCATCTCGCCCGTCGCCGGCTGGGCGGTGGCCACTACGCTCGCTCTGTTCGTCGTGGTCTATGCCGTCGTGTTCTCCGGCGGCATCTACTACATCAACCGCCTCATCGCCCGCGGCCCGAAAGACGAAGCGGTGGACGCGCCCAATGAGGGCATGCCCAGCCGTCCCCTCGCCTCGGCCCACGAGGCGACCCGTGCCGCCATCAACGCCCCGGGGGAATGAGCCATGGATATGAGCGTCGGAATGGTCTGGTACCTGCCCGTCATCTGGTCGCTGCTGCTGGCGGTCGCCATCGCCATGTATGTGGTGCTGGACGGGTTTGATCTCGGCATCGGCATCCTCTTCCCCTTCGCCCGGAGCGACGTGGAAAAGGACCAGATGATGAGCTCCGTCGCCCCGTTCTGGGACGGCAATGAGACCTGGTTGATCCTCGGCGGCGGCGGGCTGCTGGTCGCCTTCCCCCTCGCCTATTCGATTGTGATGCCCGCGCTTTACCTGCCGGTCATCTTCATGCTGCTGGCGCTGGTGTTCCGGGGCGTGGCCTTCGAATTCCGCCATGTGGCGGATACCAGCCGCTTCATCTGGAACATCGCCTTCGCCGGCGGCTCGACGCTGGCGGCCTTCTTCCAAGGCGTGCTGCTGGGCGGCTTCGTGCAGGGCATCAAGGTCGAGAACAACGCCTTTGCCGGCGGCCCGCTCGACTGGGCGACCCCCTTCGCCCTGTTCTGCGGGCTCGGCGTCGTCGCCGGCTACGCGCTGATCGGCAGCACCTGGATCATCATGAAGACCGAGGGCGCCGCCGCCCGCCATGCCCGTGCGCACGCCAAGATGCTGCTGCCGGCCGTGCTGGTGTTCATGGCCATTGTCAGCCTGTGGACGCCGATCGCCTTCCCGCGCATCGCCGACCGCTGGTTCACCACGCCGAACCTGTTCTACCTCGCCCCCGTGCCGCTGCTGACGCTGCTGCTCGCCTGGTTTGTCTGGCGCTGGCTGGAGGAAGGGCGCGAGAACCGGCCGTTCTTCGGCGTCATCGGTCTGTTCCTGCTCGGCTATCTCGGCATCGGGATCTCGATCTTCCCCTATCTCATCCCGCCGAGCCTGACGGTGTGGGAGACCGCCGCCGCACCCGCCAGCCAGATCTTCATGCTGATCGGCACCATCTTCATGCTGCCGATCGTGCTGGGCTATGTCGCCTTCGTGTACTGGCTGTTCCGCGGCAAGGTACGCGAGGGCGAGAGCTACCACTAGCTTCCCGTACGAACCTCCCGCCGGCGGGTGATCACTCCGCCGGCGTCATCCGCGCGCGGATCGGCGCGAAGGAGGTGCGATGATGCCTACACACGCCGAGCTCAGCTAGCGCGGCCTGATGCTCGGGCGTGCCATAGCCCATGTGCCGCTCGAAGCCATAGCCGGGATGGGCAACGCCGAGCGAGGCCATCAGCCGGTCGCGCGTGACCTTGGCGACGATGGAGGCGGCGGCGATGGAGGCGACAAGCCCGTCCCCGCCGATGATGGCGCGGGCCGCGCAATTCACCGGCGGTATATCATTGCCATCGACCAGCACGAGACGCGGCCGGCGCGGCAGGCCGGCGGTTGCCCGTGCCAGCGCCCAGAGCGTCGCCTGCCGGATATTGTGGGTGTCGATCCGCACCGGCGGGGCGAAGGCGAGCGACACCTCGGCGGTGGCGCAGATCACCTCGAACAGCTTCTCGCGCTGGGCCAGCGTCAGGCGCTTGGAATCGTCCAGCCCCTCCGGCACGCGCTCGGGATCGAGCACGACCGCGCAGGCGACCACCGGCCCGGCAAGCGGCCCGCGACCCACCTCGTCGGCGCCCGCCACCGGCACCTCGCCGGCCGCCCAGGCGGCGCGCTCATGGGAGAAATCAGGTTTGCGGCGGGGCTCCGCCCTAGGTCTCGCAGCCATCGGATTCCGTGATACCGGCACGACTCACGCCCCCGGAGATGGGAGCGGGCGCACCATGGCGCCGGCGCACGACAGACGCAACGGCACCATTGGCAAGGCGCGGGAATACGCCTAAGGCTGCCGCCTTCGGCGGGAGAAGCCCCATGAACATGTCGGAACGCATTGAGGAATTCGTCACGCTCTGGGTGGTGATCGACCCCCTCGGCACGCTGCCGGTCTTCCTCGCCGTGACCGCCACGCTCGACGCCGCCTCCAGGCGCAAGGCGGCGGTGCTCTCGACGCTGGTCTCCTTCGGCGTGCTGGTGTTCTTCGCCATGGCCGGCCACTGGCTGCTGCGGGCGATGGATGTGTCCATCCACTCCTTCCAGATCGCCGGCGCTATCGTCCTCTTCCTGTTCGCGCTCACCATGATCCATGGCAAGAGCCACACCGACGCGCAGGCGCCAGCCGAGACCAGCCCGATGGAAATCGCCATCTACCCGCTGGCGATCCCCTCCATCGCCAGCCCCGGCGCCATGCTGGCGGCAGTGGTGCTGACGGACAATGCCCGGCACAATTTCCCCGACCGGATGCTGACCATCATCGTGTTCAGCATCGTGCTGCTCATTACACTCGCCATCATGCTGGCCGCCGGCCCGCTCGGCCGGCTCATCGGGCGCGGCGGGGCCTCGATCATCAGCCGCGTCATGGGCATGATCCTGGCGGCGCTCGCCGTGGATCTCGGCCTGAGCGCCGCCGCGGACTGGCTGCACCTGCCGCCGATCTGAACCGGCTTCAGCTCTCCGCCGCCGTCACGTCTCCACCGGCGGCGGCGCGCCGAGATGCTTGGCGAAGAAGTCGAGCGTGCGGCCCCAGGCGAGTTCGGCGGCGGCGGGATCGAAGCGGGTCGGGCTGGTGTCATTGTTGAAGGCGTGGTTGACGCCCTCATAGACATAGATCGTGTACTCCTTGCCCGCCTTCTTCAGCGCGTCCTCATAGGCCGGGATGCCCTCATTGATGCGGTTGTCGAGGCCCGCATAATGCAGCAGCAGCGCGGCCTTGATGTCCGGCACGCGGTCGAGCGGGGGCTGCATGCCATAATAGGCAACGCCCGCCTTCAGCGCGGTGCTGTTCTCCGCCAGCAGGTTCACCATCGCCCCGCCCCAGCAGAAGCCGACGGCCCCCACGGCGCCCGTCGATTCCGGGTGCGCGGCAAGGAAGGTCACGGCATCCACCGCGCGCTTCACCGTGGTCGGGCGATCGAGCGCCGCGATCATCTCGCGCCCGCGATCCTCATTCTCCGGCGTGCCGCCATCGACGGAAAGGAAGTCGACGCCGAAGGCGAGATAGCCGGCAAGCGCCATGCGCCGCGTCACGTCCTTGATGTGCGGGTTCAGACCGCGATTCTCATGGATGACGATGACGCCCGGCCGCTTGGCCGCCACGCGCCTGGCCCGCACGAGGTATCCCTTGACCGTCGCGCCGCCGGACTCATAGCTCGCCGTCGTTATCTCCACGCGGGGATCGTTGTCCTCGACGATGGCCGCGCGGGCATAGTCGTTCATCAGCGCCGGCAGCAGCGCGCTTGCCGCCGCGACCGAGCCGGCCAGTGTCGCCAGCCGGTCCATGAACTCGCGCCGGTCCAACTGGCCATGGGTGAAGCGGTCATAGAGATCGATGATGCGCTGGTCCAAGCTGCCCTCCCGCTGCTCTCGGATGATCGGCGCGCAGCATGGCCCGGCGGCGACGCAGGGGCACATCAGAATTCCGGGAGCGGTATCATCGCGCCACAACGAAAAAGGGCGCCGCTCGCGCGACGCCCTTCATTCTTGTCACAGGCTGTGCCGGTGGGCTTCGATCAGAAGTCCATGCCGCCCATGCCACCGCCGCCCGGCATGGACGGGGCGCCGCCGCCGGACTTCGGCAGGTCGGCAACCATGGCTTCGGTGGTGATGAGCAGGCCGGCGATCGAGGCGGCGTCCTGCAGGGCGGTGCGCACGACCTTTGCCGGATCGACGATGCCGGAGGCGATCATGTCGACGAACTGCTCGGTCTGGGCGTTGAAGCCGAAGTTCTGGTCCTTCGACTCCTGCACCTTGCCGACCACGATCGAGCCTTCCACGCCGGAATTCTCGGCGATCTGACGGATCGGGGCCTCAAGCGCGCGCAGCACGATCTTGATGCCGGCGGTGATGTCCGGGTTGTCGGAGGTGATCTTCTCGACCGCCTTCTTGGCGCGCAGCAGGGCAATGCCGCCGCCGGGGACGATGCCTTCCTCGACCGCCGCGCGGGTGGCGTTGAGGGCGTCGTCGATGCGGTCCTTCTTCTCCTTGACCTCGACCTCAGTCGCGCCGCCGACGCGGATCACCGCGACGCCGCCGGCGAGCTTGGCCAGACGCTCCTGGAGCTTCTCACGGTCGTAGTCCGAGGAGGTCTCCTCGATCTGCTGCTTGATCTGGG
Source organism: Ancylobacter sp. WKF20 (assembly GCF_029760895.1). Lineage (NCBI taxonomy): Bacteria > Pseudomonadati > Pseudomonadota > Alphaproteobacteria > Hyphomicrobiales > Xanthobacteraceae > Ancylobacter > Ancylobacter sp. WKF20. The sequence goes on along the minus strand of NZ_CP121679.1, from coordinate 61,372 downwards.
CGACGCGGCCCTCGATGTCCTTCTTCTTGCCGGCGCCGTCGACGATCGTGGTCTTTTCCTTCTCGATCACGACCTTCTTGGCGCGGCCGAGCATGGCGAGCGTGACGCTCTCCAGCTTGATGCCGAGCTCTTCCGAGATCACCTGGCCACCCGAGAGGATGGCGATGTCCTCCAGCATGGCCTTGCGGCGATCACCGAAGCCGGGAGCCTTGACGGCCGCGACCTTGAGGCCGCCACGCAGCTTGTTGACGACGAGCGTGGCCAGAGCCTCGCCCTCGACGTCCTCGGCGATGATGACGAGCGGCTTGCCCGACTGCACCACGGCTTCGAGAACCGGCAGGATGGCCTGGAGGCCCGAGAGCTTCTTGTCGAAAATGAGCAGGTACGGATCTTCGAGATCCACCGTCATCTTCTCGGGATTGGTCACGAAATACGGCGAGAGGTAGCCGCGGTCGAACTGCATGCCCTCGACGACGTCGAGCTCGGTCTCGGCGGTCTTGGCTTCCTCGACGGTGATGACACCCTCGTTGCCGACCTTCTGCATCGCGCCGGCGATCATCTCGCCGATCGTGGCATCGCCATTGGCCGAGATGGTGCCGACCTGAGCGATTTCCTCAGTGTTCTTCACCTTCTTGGCGCGCTTCTGGATATCCTTGATGGCCTCGATCACGGCGAGGTCGATGCCGCGCTTGAGGTCCATCGGGTTCATGCCAGCGGCCACGGACTTGGCGCCCTCGCGGACGATCGACTGGGCCAGAACGGTCGCGGTGGTGGTGCCATCACCGGCGAGGTCGTTGGTCTTCGAGGCCACTTCGCGCACCATCTGGGCGCCCATGTTCTCGAACTTGTCCTCGAGCTCGATCTCCTTGGCGACAGTGACGCCGTCCTTGGTGATGCGCGGAGCGCCGAAGCTCTTGTCGATGACGACGTTGCGACCCTTCGGGCCGAGCGTCACCTTCACGGCATTAGCGAGGATATCGACGCCGCGCAGCATCTTGTCGCGCGCATCGCTCCCGAATTTTACGTCCTTGGCAGCCATCAGGCCTACTCCTTGGAAAGAGGGTCAGTCCCGGCGCGGCGCCCGGAGGGCGGCATCACGGCACGGGACATCAGGGTCGGTTCGTCAGGCGAGGCAGAGCCTCAGCCGACGATGCCGAGAATGTCGGATTCCTTCATGATCAGGACGTCCTGACCGTCGATCTTCACTTCGGTGCCGGACCACTTGCCGAACAGCACCTTGTCGCCGGACTTCACGTCGAGCGGGACGAGCTTGCCGGCCTCGTCGCGGGCACCCGGGCCGACGGCGATGACCTCGCCCTGCGACGGCTTTTCCTTGGCGCTGTCGGGGATGATGATGCCGCCTGCGGTCTTCTCTTCCGCATCGAGGCGCTTCACCACGATACGATCATGCAGGGGACGAAACTTCAGCTTGGCCATCTGGCGCTCCTCGGATCTTCCGCTCTGGCGCCGCCGTTGGCGCCGTTGGAATGGCTTTAGCACTCTTTCGTTCCGAGTGCCAAAGCCGGTGCGGAGATAGGTAGCGGCAGGTGGGGAGTCAAGCCGCCCGCTGCGGCGAAAATAGGGACGAGGCAGCGGCGGCGAGGCGCTATTCACGCAAAAAGCCCGGCCGTGGCGGGCCGGGCTTTGCGAAGCGGCATGAGCGTTCCGGCGGACCGGAGCTCAGGAGGCTTTCTTGATGGTCTTCTCGACCGAGGCCTTGATCGGCTCGGCGGTCTCGGCGGCGACCTTCTGGGCAATCGTCGAGAGTTCCTTGGCCTGCGCCGAGAGAACATCGAACTGCTTGCGCATGTGGCCGGTCGAGAGCTCGACAGCCTCGGACACGCTCTTGGTGCCGAGCAGCGCGCCGACATAGTCGAAGGCCGCGTTCACATTGGCGCGCAGGGACTCGAGCGCCACCGCATTGTACTCGGCCACGCCCTTGGAGGCGGTGGTGTAGGTGTCCTCGAGCAGGTCGGTGGTCTCTTCAGCGTTGGTCTTCATCTTCTCATACGCCTCACGAGCGGTCTGGACGCTCTTCTCCGCCATTTCGCGAACCACGGCCGGCACTTCGAGATTGGCCAGGTCGATCTTCGGCAGGGCGGATTCAAAAGCGGCGGTGGCCGCCTTGGCAGTCTTCTTCGCTGACGGCGGAACGGTGGTGGCGTCAACCATGATTTTTCTCCTCGCGTTCGCGGGTCGTGACAAACAAGGCGGCCAGCGCATCCGCGCATGGCTGCGACCGCCTTCGACTTGGCCGACACGGCATCCCGAGGAGCCCACCCAAGTCGCACACTCTAATTGTGCAATGCAATATCATATTGCAATGCACAATCAAGTCCGTTTGGCCGATTTTTTTGCGCTCTGGCGCCAAAATGCGCACACACTGACGTTACGGCACATACAGGCCGGAACGCAGGGGAAAGTCGCCGGCCTGAGCACGCGATCAGAGGCTCTTGGCCTTGGACGCGCGGGGCTTGGGTGACGCCGGCGCGGCGCCAGGCGCCGTCGCTGCCGCCTGGGAGCCCAGCAGCTTGGCCTGCTCGGTCAGGCGCTCGGCCTGCTCCTTCACATAATCGGCGTGCAGCCGCGACCACTCCTCGACGCTGGAGGCGCGGGCAAGCCGGGCGGCGAAGTCAAAGCCGGCCGCGATGTTGTCCTCGGCGAATTTCAGGGTCGTGCGCCCCATATCGCGCGCGCTGTCATGGGCGACATCGACCTGCCGGCCGGCATCGTCCAGCGCCTTGTGCGCGGCGCTGATGAAGCCATCGATCGCCGCACGGGCCTGATCGACGCCCTGCTCGGCGAGGTTGCGAAGTTCCGGCGGCACGTCCAGCTTCGAGCCATTGGCCATCGTGCATTCTCCTGCGCGTCGCAGCCATCATCCTAGCGGCAACCTGTGGGCGGTCCATTCGCGTTGCTGCCTACGACTAAAGTATTGACCCGCAGCCTCCGCGCAACAAAATTCGGCCGCGAAAGCCCCGTCCGGTGCAACGGCTGGTTAACCGGGATCGGTGGCGTCCGGTTAACCGGAAAGTACGAAGGTGCGCGTGGTCTTGCCCGCCGGCGTGGCGCCGTGGCGGGGGGCGCATTATCCTTTGCGGAAGGGCGCCTGTCCGCCGGACGCGCGCCTGCTTCCTTCAATGTCCCCTGGGGACACGACTCGGGCGGTTATGAGCATACCGACGGACGGGCATCCTTCTTCGGCCGCTGGCGCGGACGCCGCCTTGCGTGCGCTCGCTGCCGCGAGCCTTGCCGCGCCCGCCCCGGCCGTGCTGCTGCGCCTCGACGGTTCGCTGATCGCCGCCAATGCCGGCGGGGGCGCTTTGCTCGGGCGCCTACCGCCGCCGGACGAGGTGAGCGCCGCCGCCGCTCGCATCGCCGCGACGCTGCGCCCCGGCCGCCCGGCGCGGCTGGAGCGTCTGCGTCTCGCCGGCCGGCTCACGCCCACAACGCTCGCCTGCTCGCTCCTCGCGGCCGGCTCCGCCCGCGCCCTGCTGATGATCTCTCTCGACGCCGCCCCCGCCAGCCGCCCCACGCCCTCCCCCGAGGCGGAGGCGCCGGTCGCGCCGCCCGCGACGGAGGCCGCCCCCGCGCCGCTGCGCTTCACCTGGCGCACGGACCTTCAGGCGCGCTTCACCCAGCTCGACGCCCGTCTGGCCGAGACGCTGGAGCAGCCGGCGGACAGCCTGATCGGCCGCGACTGGAGCCTGCTCGGCGCTCTCGACGCCCATCGCGCCATTCTCGAAGGCCGCAGCTTCACCCGCCTGCCCGTCCTGCTGCGCACCCCGCGCGGCGACGCGCTGGAAGTCGAACTTGGTGGCGCACCGGTGCGTGGCGAGGGAATGCGCGGCTATGGCCTCGTCAAGGGCCGCCGCCCGCTACCCCCGGGCGCCTCGACGCTCCCGCATCTGCCGCCGGTCATGGCTCCCGCCAGCGTGGCGCCAACGCCTGTCCCGCCGCCCCCTGCCCCTGTCGGTCCGCCTCCCGTGCTCCCGCCGGAACCGGTGGTTGAGGCCCCCCGTGCCCCGGTGGCCGAGCCGGAGGAACCCACGCCGGTACGGGTGACGCTCAGCATCGTGCCCTCCTCGCCGAACGTCGTGCCGCTGCGCGGGCCGGCGGAGAACGGCGTGCGTACCTCCTGGGAGGGGCTGTCCACCGGCGAGCGCAACGCGTTTCGCGAGATCGCCCGTGCCCTTGGCGCGCGGCTGGAAGGCGTCGAGGATTTCCCCGAGCCCGCCCGCCCCAGCGATGCCCCCGCCTCCACCGTGCCCGCGACGGAACAGGACGTGCCGGCCAAGGACACGCCGGCACCCGCCATCCCGGCCGAAACCTCATGGGTCGCCGATCCGGCCGAAACCGCTCCCCTGCCCGCGCCGGAACCCGCCCGCCGCGAGCCGGATGGGCTGCAACGCCTTATGGCCGAGGGCGAGCGCCCCATTCTCGACCGTCTACCGGTCGGCCTCCTGGCTTTCCGTGGTGACCGGCTGCTCTATGCCAACCGCGCTTTGTTGGAATGGATCGGCCACCCGGACCTCGCCGCCATCGAACAGGCCGGCGGGCTCGCCACCCTGTTCACCGGCGCGATGACGCCGGGGGCGGAGAACGGCCGCACCCTGAGCCTCGCCGCCGCCGATGGCGGCACCATCGCGGTGGACGCCCGCCTCATGTCCTCCCCCTGGGAGGGCGGCACGGCCATGCTCTATGTCCTCCACCGCAGCGAGCCGGTGGCGGATGCAGCGGGCGAGGAAAAGCTGCGCCAGGCGGAACTCGCCCTGCGCGAGGCCGAGACCGCCAGCCGCGAGCTGCGCTCCATTCTCGACACCGCCACCGATGGCGTGGTGTTGATCGACGCCGCCGGCACCGTGCTCAGCATGAACCACCCGGCGGAGGCGCTGTTCGGCTTCTCCGCGCCGGAGGTCACGGGCGAGAACTTCACCTTGCTCTTCGCACCCGAGAGCCAGCGCGCGGCGGTGGACTATCTCGACGGGCTCGCCGCCAACGGTGTCGCCAGCGTGCTCAATGACGGGCGCGAGGTGATCGGCCGCGTGCGCGAGGGCGGGCTCATCCCGCTCTTCATGACCATTGGCCGCGTCGGTGAGGACGCCACCAAATTCTGCGCCGTGCTGCGCGATATCACCCAGTGGAAGCGCGCCGAGGAGGAACTGACCGAAGCCAAGCGCCTCGCCGAGCGCGCCAACATGGCCAAGTCCGACTTCCTCGCCAAGATCAGCCACGAGATCCGCACCCCGCTCAACGCCATCATCGGCTTCTCGGAAGTGATGATGGAGGAGCGTTTCGGCGCGATCGAGAACCAGCGTTACCGGGACTATCTGCGCGACATCCACGCCTCCGGTGGCCATCTCATCTCGCTGATCAATGATCTGCTCGACCTCTCCAAGATCGAGGCCGGCAAGCTGGACCTGGCCTTCACCAGCGTCCCGCTCAACGAGATCGTGCAGCAGAGCATGGCTATCATGCAGCCGCAGGCGAACCGCGAGCGCATCATCATCCGCTCCTCGCTGGCGAGCGAACTGCCGCCCGTGGTGGCGGACGCGCGCTCGATCCGGCAGATCGTGCTGAACCTCGTCTCCAACTCGATCAAGTTCACCCGGCCGGGCGGTCAGGTCATCCTCTCCACCGCCTTCACCGAGGAGGGCGAGGTGGTGCTGCGCGTGCGCGATACCGGGATCGGCATGTCGGAGGCGGACATCTCCGTCGCCATGGAGCCGTTCCGCCAGCTCGCCACGTCCGGCCGCGCGGGTTCCGGCGGCACCGGCCTCGGCCTGCCGCTCACCAAGGCGCTGGCCGAAGCCAACCGCGCCAGCTTCAACATCCGCAGCGCGGTGGATGTCGGCACCATCGTCGAGATCACCTTCCCCTCGACGCGCGTGCTGGCCGAATAGGTCAGGGCGCGGGAGCGACCGAGCCGTAGGCGGCAGGTTTGGAGAAGAGCGGGCGCGCCGCGCCGGAGCGGCGGATCAGTGCCTGCGGGTCGGGCAGCACCACCGGCTGGTCCCAATTACCGCGCACGATGAAGGGCAGCTCGAACGAGACGTTCTGCGGCGTGCCGGGGGCGGCGCCCGCGACATAGGCGCTGGCCGCGCCCTGCGGCGGCGCGTCACCGGTCTTGGCGGCGCTCACCAGTTGCGCCACGCCGACGAAATCGAGGTCGCGGTCGGCGATGGAGCTTTCCCCGGCCAGCGAGATGCGCAGCTGGTCGCTGGCGACATGGAGCCGCGACAGGGTGGCGATGCCGGTGCGGATGGTGCTCTCGAGCTCGATCTGGCTGTAGGGCGTGCGCCCGCCGCGCAGGTCGCCAGTGGCCGAGAGCGGGCGCTGCTCCAGCCGGGCCAGAATCCGCCCGACATCGAAACCGACCAGCGAGCCATTGGCCCCGGAGAGGGAAAAGCTGCCGTTCAGCCCGCCCACAATGGCGGCGATGCTGGCGCCGGTGCCACCCGCGGTGAAGCGGAAGGAGCCGGTGCCTTCGAGCCGCCCCATGCGGAACAGGTCGCCCATAGCGCCGGCAAGCGCGACATCGTCGGCGGACAGATCCAGCCGCGCCTCGGCGCCATTGGTCGCGGGCGAAACATGCAGAGCTGCCCGGAAAATCCCGTTCCAGGCCTCGGCCTCGCCAATCGCCAGCAGGAGGCGACCGGATTTCAGCGTCGCGCTCGCCGCCATGCGCTCGAGGCGGCCGGTTCCGGCGCGCACCTCGGTGGCCGACAGGCGCAGATCGACATCGAGCTGCGACAGGCGGGAGAGGTCGATCGTCTCGGCGCTCCAATTGTCGCCGGCGGCATCGGAGATCGACAATTCGCCATAGGGGCTGAGGTCCAGCCGGTCCGCCGCCAGCGAGCCCTGGATCACCGGACGGGCGCCGTCGAGCCGCAGGTTGAAGCCGCCTTCGCTGACATTGCCGTCGAGTTCCAGCCGCGCGCCGGAGAGCGTCGCGCCCTGCCCGGACAGGACGGACTGCGCCTGCAGCGAGAAGCTGCCGAAGCCCTGCGCGGTCGGCGCTTCAAGACCCAGCCAGGCGAGCGTCTGGCGGAGCTGGCGCGAGGCGACGGTGAGGGTGCCATTGGCCACGGGGCCGCCGGCGAGCTTGCCGGTGCCGTCAAAGGCCATGTCGAAGGGCGGGCCGGAGAGCTTGACCCGCATCGGGCTGGCGCCACCGGTGAGCAGCACGCCAAGACTGGAGGCGGCGAGATCGACATTGATCGGCTCGCCGCGCCAGACCACTCGGCCTTCGATCGCCGCATCGCGTCCGCCGCGCCAGCCAATGCGCAGATCCGCCGCGGGAATCACCACGTCGCGCGTGCCGCCATGCGTCAGGACGAGGCGGCCATTGGTAACGACGAGGTCGGCGTTGAACTTGGCCGAGGCGAGGCGCAGCACGCCGGTGGAAAAGGGGTCGATGTCTACCCCGCCAGCGAGCGCCAGTTCCGGCTGGTCGAGCTCGATATGGTCGGCTCGCGCCTGTCCGGTCAGCAGTGGCAGCAGGTCGAGCACGACGCGGGCGCGGGGCACGGTGAGAGTGGCCGCCCCCTCGCCGAAACGAATCTCGTTCACCTCAAGCGCGGGCCAGGGAAAGATCGAGAAGCTGACGGGACCGTCAATGCGCGGGGGCTGCCCGGCCGCATGCTCAAGGAGCGCCGCCACCTCGGTGCGCAGCCGTTCCTCCGAGGCAAGCTTCGGCGCCAGCGCCGCCCCGAACAGGACGAGCGCCACCGGCAGCAGCAGGATGGGGACCAGTCTTTTCATCAAATGTCGATAATGCCACCCGGACGTGGACCTAGCGCAGCCACGACAGGCTGCGCAAGCGCCGCGCCAACCGGTGGAAAGCCATCCTTCGTTCAGCGCACCATGTTGGGCGTCTGTGTCTGTTTGATGGCCTGACAGAAAGCGAGCGCGCGGCTATGAATTGTCGCGATTGCCGCGCCTGCGAAGATAGGCCGGCACAGCGGGAGGAGAGCACAGAATGGCCGTCGCGACCGAGGAAGCACTCTGGACCCCCAGCCGGGATCGTATCGAGCGGGCCGCCGTCACCGCCTTCCTCCGGGCGACCAATGAGCGGCACGGCACCGACCTCGCCTCCTACCGCGACCTGCACGCCTGGTCGATCCTGCGGCCGGACGCTTTCTGGGAGCAGGTGTGGGATCTCGGCGCGGTGATCGGCGAACGCGGGAACGTGGCCCTGGTCGATGGCGAGAAGATGCCGGGCGCCCGATTCTTCCCCGAGGCGCAGCTGAACTATGCCGAGAACCTGCTGCGCCCGCGCGACCCGGCAAGCCTCGCCCTCATCTTTCGCGGCGAGGACAAGGTCGAGCGCCACATCTCGTTCGGTGAACTCACCGATCTCGTCTCGCGTCTGCAACAGGCGCTGAAGGCGGCGGGCGTGGGTGTCGGCGACCGGGTAGCCGCGACCCTGCCGAACCTGCCGGAGACCATCGCGGTGATGCTGGCGGCCTCCTCGCTCGGCGCTATCTTCTCCTCCTGCTCGCCCGATTTCGGCGAGCGCGGCATTCTCGACCGCTTCGGTCAGATCGAACCCAAGGTCTATGTCGCCTGCGACGGCTACTGGTATGCCGGCAAGCGCGTCAGCATCGGCGACAAGCTGAAGGCGGTCGTCCCGCATCTGCCGAGCGCCGTGAAGACCGTCATCGTGCCCTATCTCGGCGAGGCGGACGAGGTGGCGGCGGGCCTGCCCAACGGGGTGAGCCTTGAGGCCTTCATCGCGCCCTTCGCCCCGGCCCCGCTCACTTTCGAGCGGCTGCCCTTCAACCACCCGCTGTTCATCCTGTTCTCCTCGGGCACCACGGGCGTGCCGAAATGCATCGTGCATGGGGCGGGCGGCACGCTGCTCCAGCACATCAAGGAGCACCGGCTGCATTGCGACCTGCATCCGGGCGAGCGGCTGTTCTATTTCACCACCTGCGGCTGGATGATGTGGAACTGGCTGGTGAGCGGCCTCGCCAGCGGGCTCACGCTCTGCCTGTTCGACGGCTCGCCCTTCGCGCCCGGCCCGTCCGTGCTGTTCGACTATGCGGCCAAGGAGCGTTTCGCACTGTTCGGCACTTCGGCGAAGTACATCGATTCGCTGCGCAAGGAGGGGCTGCGGCCGGTCGACACGCATGACCTCTCAGCACTGAAGACGCTCACCTCCACCGGCTCGCCGCTGGCACCGGCGGATTTCGCCTATGTCTATGAGGCGATCAAGCCGGACCTGCACCTCGCCTCGATCTCCGGCGGCACGGACATCGTCTCCTGCTTCGTGCTGGGCGACCCGACGGCGCCGGTCTATCGCGGGGAGATCCAGTGCGCGGGGCTCGGCATGGCGGTGGAGGTCTGGTCGGATGAGGGTCAGCCCGTCACGGGTGAGCGCGGCGAGTTGGTCTGCACCCGGCCCTTCCCCTCCATGCCCGTGATGTTCTGGAACGACCCGGAAGGCGCGAAGTACCACGCCGCCTATTTCGACCGCTTCCCCAACATCTGGTGCCATGGCGACTTCGCGGAGTGGACGGTGCATGGCGGGCTCATCATCCATGGCCGCTCCGACGCCACGCTGAACCCGCAGGGCGTGCGCATCGGCACGGCGGAGATCTACGCTCAGGCCGAGCAGGTGCCGGAGATCGTCGAGGCGATCGCCATCGGCCAGGAATGGGACAACGACGTGCGCGTCGTGCTGTTCGTCCGGCTGAAGCCCGGCGCGGTGCTGGACGAGGCGCTGGAAAAGCGCATCCGCACGCAGATCCGCACCGGCGCCAGCCCGCGCCATGTGCCGGCGAAGATCGTCGCAGTCACCGATATCCCGCGCACCCGTTCGGGCAAGATTACCGAACTCGCCGTGCGCGAAGTGGTGCATGGCCGGCCGGTGAAGAACACCGAGGCGCTCGCCAACCCGGAATGCCTCGACCTCTACCGCGACCTGCCGCAGCTCGCGGTGTGAGCGTTCAGCCCTGCGCGGGACGGCTCAGCCGCGCCAGCAGGATCACCGGCGCGAGGCCGACAAGGACGATGAGCAGGGCGGCGATGGCGCCGTCCTCATAGGTGCCGCGCGCCGCCTCGGCATAGACATGGCTCGCCAGCGTCTCGAAGTTCAGCGGGCGCAGCATCAGCGTCGCCGGCAGTTCCTTCATGCAGTCGACAAAGACCAGCAGCGCCGCCGTGCCGAGCGCGGGGCGCAGCAGCGGCAGGTGAATGCGCCGCATCACCCCGCGTGGCCGCTCGCCGAGGCTGCGCGCGGCCATGTCGAGGCTGGGCGTGATCTTGCCGAAGCCCGCCTCCAGCCCGCCGACCGGGATGACGAGGAAGCGGATGACATAGGCGATCACCAGCGCCGCGCCGGAACCGGAGAGCAGCAGCCCGGTGGGCACGCCGAAAAGCTGGGCGCTGGCGGCGGAGACGAGATTGTCGAAGCCGGCGAGCGGCACCAGGAGCCCCACCGCCAGCACCGTGCCCGGCACGGCATAGCCGAGCCCGGCGAGGCGCGGCACCAGCCCCGAGCGCAGCGCCCCGGTGCGCAAGGCCAGCGCGATGAGAAGCCCCGCCCCGACCGCCACCGAGGTGCCCGCCGCGGCGAACAGCGCGGTGTTCAGCGCCTCCTGCGCGACGCTCACCGGAAAACCGTGAAACTGCCAGCGCGCCCACGCCATATGCGCGAGATGGCCGGCCGGCAGCAGGAAGCCGAACAGCAGCGGCAGGAAACAGGCGAGCATGGCGAGCCCGGCCGCCCCCGCCGTCAGGTCACGGCGCGCCGGCGGGCGCAGCCGCGCCCCGACATTGGCAACGCTCAGATGCCGGCGCCCCCAGCGCTCCAGCATTACCAGCCCCATCATGATGACCAGCATGAACAGCGCGATCTGCGCCGCGCCGGGCAGGCTCGAACGGTTGAGCCAGGTCGAGTAGATCGACAGCGTCAGCGTCTGCACGCCCAGGAATTCGGAGGCGCCGACATCGTTCACCGTCTCCATCAGCGCCAGCGTCACGCCGACCGCCAACGCCGGGCGGGCGAGCGGCAGGGCGATGCGGAAGAAGGTCTCCCACGCCCCCGCCCCCAGCGTGCGCGCCGCTTCCAGCACCGAGGAGCCCTGCACCAGAAAGGCCGCACGGGCGGTGAGATAGACGTAAGGGTAAAGCACAAGCCCGAGCAGCACGATGCAGCCGGGCAGTGAGCGCACCTCCGGCAGCCAGAGGCCGCGCGGGCTTGAAATGCCGAGCAGGCCCCGGATCAGCGTCGGGATCGGCCCGAGCGGATGCACCGCGTCCACATAGACGAAGGCCTGGATATAGGTGGGAATGGCGAGCGGCAGCAGCAGCGCCCATTCGAAGATGCCGCGACCGGGAAAGCGGCACACCGCGACCAGCCAGGCCGTGCCGGTGCCGATGCCCCCGGCGATGATGCCAACGCCGATCACCAGCAGCAGCGTCTGGCCGAGCGCATGGGGCAGAACATGACGCAGCAGGTTCGGCCAGAGATCGCCCGAGCCATGCGCCGCCGTCCAGACGAGCGAGGCGAGCGGCAGCAGCACGACGACCGCCACGGCGATCGCTCCCCAGCGCAACGCCCGCCCACTGTCCGCCGCGTCGCTTCTATCGGTGACGGCGCTGCTCATGCGGATGCGCTGTTCCTCGTGCCGACATGCGGCTCCCCCGCGCGGCTCTCGGCCACGCGGGGGAGCGATTAAGCCGGAAGCCGGCGTGGATCAATTGTCGAAGCCGACCTTGTCGACGAGATCGGTCGCGGCCTTGCGGGCCTTGGCGACGGCGACGAGGTCCACCTGATCGACCTTGAGCGGGCCGAAGGCGGCGATGATCGGGTCGATCGGCGCGCCGGGAACGACCGGGTACTCGTAATTGGCCTGGGCGTAGATCGCCTGAGCTTCCGGCGAGACCAGATATTCCAGCAGCTTGACGGCGTTCGCCTTGTTCGGCGAGGCCTTGGCCACCGAGGCACCGGAGATGTTCACATGCGTGCCGCCATTCTGGAAGGTGGGTACGATCACGTTGATCGCCGCGCCCCACTTCTCCTGATCGGGACCGCCCTTGCCGGAGCGCATCAGGCCGACATAGTAGGAATTGGCGAGGCCGATGTCGCAGAGGTCGCCGAGAATGTCGCGGGCGACATCACGGTCGCCGCCGGCCGGCTTGCGGGCTACGTTGGCCTTCACGCCCTTGAGCCACTCCTCCGCCTTGGCCTCACCGTGATGGACGATGTAGGCGGCGACCAGGGCCACATTGTAGGGATGCTTGCCTGAGCGGATGCAGATCTCGCCCTTCCACTTGGGATCGGCGAAATCCTCATAGGTGATGGCGGAGAGCTTCACGCGGTCCTTGGAGGCATAGGCGACGCGGGCGCGCATGGAGAGCGCGAACCACTCGCCATTGGCGCCGCGCAGATTGGCGGGGATCGCCTTGGACAGCACGTCGGAGGTCACCGGCTGCGTCACGCCCTGATCGACCAGGTCCATCAGGTTGCCGACATCGACGGTCATCAGCAGGTCAGCCGGCGAGGCCGCGCCTTCGGCCTTCACGCGCTCGGCGAGGCCGTCCTTCACGAATACCGCATTGACCTTGATGCCGGTCTTCTCGGCGAAGGCGTCGAAGAGAGGCTTGGCCAGCGCGACCTCGCGCGTGGTGTAGACGTTCACGACCTCTTCGGCCGAGGCCGGCGCGGCAAGCGCCAGGCTCGCGGCGAGGATCGTGCCGAGCGCCCCACGGCGCGTTCCCAGGATCCGGCGAATCGCCATTCTCGTCTCCTCCTGTTGGGGCGGTCGTGCCGCCATTACCTTAGGTACAGTGGGCGGTACGAGAGCCGGCAACATTGGTCAACAAAAACGCGCGTTACTTCAATACCTTAGAGAAGATCTAAAACAGAACGACTCCAATCTGCATGCTGCGCCGCCGAAGCTGCGTGGGTATTGGGGTAGCTGGGACGATAACCGCAGGTATCGCCCGACTGGCGGGCGCAGGATCACCCGTCGGCGCTACGCAAACAAAAAGGCCGGTCTCGCGACCGGCCTTGTGTTGTCTGGTGTGGCGACGGCAATCAGTCGTCGAGATCGCCGATATAGCGCTGGGCGTAGAGCGGCAGGCCGAGCTTGTCGATCAGGTCGAGCTGGGTCTCGAGGAAGTCGATATGGCCTTCCTCATCCGCCATCAGCGCCTTGAAGATGTCGCGGCTGGGATAGTCCTGCACCGTCTCGCAATAGGTCGCGGCTTCCTGGTAGAGCGCGCGCGCCTCGATCTCGGCGGCGAGATCGCACTCGATCACTTCCTTGACGTCCTGGCCGATGCGCAGCGGATCGAGCACCTGCAGGTTGGGGAAGCCTTCGAGGAACAGGATGCGGTCGATGAAGCGATCGGCGTGATGCATCTCTTCGATCGACTCGGCCCGCCACTTGGCACCGAGCTTCTTGTACCCCCAGTTGTCCAGCATGCGGTAATGCAGCCAGTACTGGTTGATGGCCGTCAGCTCCGAGCGGACGCCACGGTTGAGATATTCGATGACTTTGGGATCGCCCTTCATGGCCGCGACCTCTCCTTGGAATTGAGCCGTTGAACTTTTAGAATAATTCCAAGAATCCGGCAAGGAGGTTTCTGGTACCGGCAGGCATCACGGACACGCCATCAACAGGCGAACCGCGGCGCCGGACTCACTCGGCGGCGAGAAGATTGTGATGCGGGTGATGATGCGCCGGATGGCCGTGGCCGGCATGGCCCGGGCTGGCATCGTTCTGGAGATTGGCCGGGCATTCGCGCGGGCAGGCGCCGCAGGCGCTGGCGTTCACATCGGCGATGAGCTGGCGGATCGTGCGGGCGCATCGGCCACACTGCGCGCTGCAGCCCAGGCAACGATACACCTGCCCAGCCGTCCGCACGGTCGGCTGCGTTTCCGTCACTGCGTTGCGGATCTGCCGATCCGACAGAACATTACAAGAGCAAACGATCATCGCGGGGCTGAACCCAAGTGACCAGCTGTCTAGAATTATTCTAAAGACAGCCTTCTGCTTAGTTTTTCGCCCTAAACCGGCCATGCGTCAATCGGGAAAACACGATCTACCGATCACGTAAATGCATAATGGCGACGAATACCCGCGCAGCTTTTAGTCGTTCCAGAATAGAGGCCGTATTTGCCTGCCTCCACTTTTGAACGCCACTAAAGAAGCGGCATTGCCTCACTCGTCCCGACCGGATCGGTGGCGAGGCGGGCGTAGAGCAGATGGTCCTGCCAGCTGCCATTGATGCAGAGATATTCGCGCCCATACCCTTCGCGCCGGAAGCCGGAGCGCTCCAGCAAGCGGATCGACGGCGTGTTGGTCGGCAGGCAGGCCGCCTCGATGCGGCGCAGGCCGAGCGCGCCATGGGCGAAAGGCAGCAGCGCCCGCACGGCCGCGCTCATATGCCCCTTGCCGGCAAAGGGCGCGCCCATCCAGTAGCCGAGGCTGGCCGTCTGAGTCACGCCGCGCCGGACATTGGACAGCGACAGCCCGCCGAGCAGCACGCGGTCGCCCGCACGGAAGACGAGGAAGGGATAAGCGCTGTCCTCGCGCACATCGCGCTGATAGCGCCGGATCCGCCGGCGGAACGAACCGCGCGTGAGATCATAAGGCGGCCAGATCGGCTCCCACGGCGTGAGGAACGCCCGGCTCTGCTCGCGCAGGCTCGACCAGGCCGCGAAGTCCGACATATGCGGCATGCGCAGCACCACGCCCTCGCCTTCGATCAGCGAGGGCGGCTCGGGCCAGGAGACCGTGCGGAACAGGGCCATGGAGCCTGCCGGGAAAGGTTAGGACGGCCTCAGACGTTCCGCGATACGCGCGGCCGTTTCAAGAGCCTTGCCAGGACCGAGAGCGGTAAAGGTGGGGCGGGCGCGGGCGATCAGCCCCCGGCCGGCGGCCTTGGCATCCTCCAGCGTCACCGCCTGCACCTTGCCGACGATCTCCTCGAGCGGGATCGGCCGGCCGAAGGCGAGCATCTGCCGGGCGAGCTGGTCGGCCCGCGCGCCGGAGCTTTCCAGCGCCGCGAGCAGGCCCACCTTGGCCTGCGCCTTGGAGCGGGCGAGCTCGGCCTCACTCATCGTTTCGATGGTCTCTTCGATCTGATCGATCACCACATCGACCAGATCGTCCACGTCCCCGCCATCCGTCCCGGCATAGATGCCGAACAGGCCGGTATCGCCATAGCCCCAGTGGAAGGAGTAGACCGCGTAGCAAAGCCCGCGCGCCTCGCGCACTTCCTGGAACAGGCGCGAGGACATGCCCCCGCCCAGCACATTGGTGAACACCTGCAACGCGTGGATGCCGGGATCGCGGTAGGACAGACCCTCCAGGCCGATCAGCAGATGCGCCTGCTCCAGCTCCCGCCCGCCACCAATCTCGACGCCGCCCTCATAGCGGCTGGGGACCGGCAAGGGCTTGTCAGCATTGGGAATTCCACCAAGGCGCGCCTGCGCCTCCGCGACCACGCGCTCATGTTCCACGGCGCCGGCGGCGGCGACGATGAGCTTGGGGGCGCGGTAATTGCGGTCGAGATAACGGCGCAGCCTGTCCGGCCCGAAGGAGCGCACGGTCTGCGGCGTGCCGAGAATCGAGCGGCCGATCGGCTGGCCGGGGAAGGCCCGCTCCTGAAACAGGTCGAAGACGAGATCATCCGGCGTGTCGAGCGCCGCGCCGATCTCCTGCACGATCACATTGTGCTCGCGCTCCAGCTCTTCGGGATCGAAGGCCGGCTCGGTCAGGATGTCGGCGAGCACGTCGATGGCGAGCGGCATGTCCTCGGCGAGGACGCGCGCATTGTAGCTGGTGTGCTCGACGCTGGTCGCCGCGTTGATGTCGCCGCCAACCGCCTCGATTTCCTCGGCAATGCCCCGCGCGCTGCGCCGGCGCGTGCCCTTGAAGGCCATGTGCTCGAGCAAGTGCGAGATGCCGTGCTCGTCGCTTTCCTCGTCGCGCGAGCCCACCCCCGCCCAGATGCCGAGCGAGGCGGTAGCCAGATGCGGCATGGCGTCCGTCACCACGGTCACACCATTGTCGAGATGGGTGATGCGCGGTCCCTTGTCGTCGCTCATCCCGCTCATGCCGCGTGCTCGGCCGCGCGCGCATGGGCGGCGATGTAGGCCTCGATGGCGGCAAGGTCGTTCGGCAGCGTCGGCGTACGCTCGGGCCGCTCCATCAGATCCGCCAGATGCGGGGGAAGCGCCGGCCGCACGCCGCTGGCGCGCTCCACGGCATCGGGGAACTTGGCGGGGTGAGCGGTGCCGAGCACGACCTGCGGCACACGCGGATCATGCGCGGCGCGCTCGGCGACGGAGACCGCGACCGCGGTGTGCGGGTCGAGCAGATAGCCGGTCTCCTGCCAAACGCGGGCAATGGTCTCGCCGGTCTGAGCCTCGTCGGCGCGGCCGGCGTCGAAATCGGCGTGAATGGCGCGCATCGCCTCATTGGGCGGGGCGAAGGCGCCGGACTGGGCGAGGCTCGCCATCAGCCCGCGCAGCGCGCCGGCATCGCGGTCCAGCGCATCGAACAGCACGCGCTCGAAATTCGAGGAGACCTGAATGTCCATGGAGGGCGAAGACGAGGGGTGGACGCCCGTCACCTCATAGCGCCCGGTGGCAAGCGTGCGCACGAGGATGTCGTTCACATTGGTCGCGATGGTCAGCCGGTCGACCGGAAGGCCCATGCGCTTGGCGACATAGCCGGCGAGCACATCGCCGAAATTGCCGGTGGGCACGATGAAGGACAGCGGGCGGTGCGGGCTGCCCAGCGCGGCCCCGGCGACGAAATAATAGACCACCTGCGCGACGATGCGCGCCCAGTTGATCGAGTTCACGCCGGCAAGGCGCAGCCTGTCGCGGAAGGCATGATGGTTGAACATCGCCTTCACATGCGCCTGGCAGTCGTCGAAAGTGCCCTCGATGGCGATGGCGTGGACATTCGCATCCGGCACGCTGGTCATCTGCCGGCGCTGCACCTCGGAGACGCGGCCGGTCGGGTAGAGGATGAACACGTCCGTCCGCTCGCGGCCACGGAAGGCCTCGATGGCCGCGCTGCCGGTATCGCCGGAGGTCGCGCCGACAATGGTGGCACGCTCGTCGCGCTGGATGAGCACATGGTCCATCATCCGCCCGAGCAGCTGCATCGCCACATCCTTGAAGGCGAGCGTCGGGCCGTGGAACAGCTCCAGCACGAAGCGGTTCGGCGCGATCTGCACCAGCGGCGTCGTCGCCGGGTGACGGAAGCTGGCATAAGCTTCCTCCAGCATCGGCTGGAGCACCGCGGGGGTGAAGGCCGCATCCACGAAGGGGGCGATCACCTTGCCGGCGATCGTCGCATAGGACTGGCCGGCGAAATGAGTGATGTCAGCCTTGCTGAGCGCCGGGAAGGCGTCCGGCACATAAAGGCCGCCATCGCGGGCGAGACCGGCGAGCAGGGCATCGGAAAAGGCGAGAATGGGCGCCTCGCCCCGGGTCGAGATGTAGCGCACGCGCGCCTCCGGCTGGAAAAGTCGCGGCAAACTAGTGGTGCGGCGGGCGCGAGGCAAGCGCGACGCGGCGTCGGTCAACCCCGGCGCAGGCGCGGCCAGGCATAGGCGGCGAACACGCCCAGCAGCGTTGCCGCAAGCCCGTACCATGTCAGCGCATATTCCAGATGCCGGTTCGAGAAGCTGAGACGGGTCAGCCCGCCCTGCGGCAGCCCGCCCGGATTGGGCGTCGCATCCGCGTCAATGAGGAAGGGCGCGACGCGCAGCAGGCCCTTGGCCCCGGCGATGGCGACGGGATCGCGCACGAACCAGCTGTTCTTCTCCGGCTCGTTGCCCGGGGTGAACAGCCCGGCCTCCTCCGGCATGCGCAGCAGCCCGGTGACGGTGACGAGGCCGGGCACCTGCCCCTCGGCCCGGCTGGCGGGATCGCGCCGGTCGAGCGGCACGAAGCCGCGATTGACGAGGATCGTCGCCCCATCCGCCATTTCGAGCGGCGTCACCACCCAATAGCCGGGCCCGCCCCCGCCGTCGGACGTCTTGTCCACCAGCGCATAGACCTGAACCTCGAGATCGTGCCGGAAGCGGCCCTGCGCCTGTACGGGGCGGTATTCATCCGCCTCGAAGGCGATCGCCGGCCAGTCCGCCTCTTCCGGCGCAAGCTGCACCGGCTGGTGGATGCGCGCCTCAACCTTGGCGATGAGATCCTGCTTCCAGGCGAGCCGCTCCAACTGCCAGGTGCCGAGACCCGTCAGCACGAGGAAGGCCGCGAGCACCACCAGACTGACGGGCAGGAGGCGGCGCAGCGGCGAGGCTGGTCTCTTGGCCCCAGAGTTGGCAGCAGTGGACGTCACGCATCACCCGAATCGAGGCGGCCCTGCTGGGCCTTCTTGGCGTATTGCAGGGCGATCATCGTCGCCTTGAGCGGCCGGAGCAGGCCCAGCGTCGAGATCAGCACGAGCGGCGTCCAGAGCACGGCATGGACCCAGAAGGGCGGGGCGAAGGCGATCTCCACCCAGAGCGCCAGCCCCACGACGAGCGAGCCGGCGAGCAGGATGATGAAGACCACCGGGCCATCGCCGGAATCATCGAAGCTGTAGTCGAGACCGCAGGACTCGCAGCTTGGTGCGACGGTGAGGAAGCCGTTGAACAGCTTGCCCCGCCCGCAGCGCGGACAGCGGCAGGTGAAGCCGGCCTGATAGGGCGAGACGCCCGAATGGAACGGTTGCAGGTCCATGTCCGGCTTCTACTCCGCTTGGCGGCAGAAGTGAAATCCCGACCATCGGCCCTGCCGCTATGCCGCAGGCAGGGTTGCCCGCGCGGCAACGGCTCGCGCTCGGGCCAAAAGAAAAGGGCGGCTCTCGCCGCCCTGATCTCACGCGATGGGGTCACCCTCAGGCAGCGGCAGCAGCCGCGCCGGCCGCGCCCCACACATAGATGAAGGTGAACAGGAACAGCCACACCACGTCGACGAAGTGCCAGTACCAGGCCGCCGCTTCGAAGCCGAAATGGTGGGTCGGCGTGAAGTGGCCCGCATAGATACGGCCCAGGCACACGGCGAGGAAGATGGTGCCGACGATGACGTGGAAGCCGTGGAAGCCGGTCGCCATGAAGAAGGTGGCGCCATAGATGTTGCCCGAGAAGGCAAAGGCGGCGTGGCTGTACTCATAGGCCTGCAGCAGCGAGAAGATGAAGCCGAGGCCGACCGTAAGCCACAGGCCCCACTTGGCGCCCTGACGGTCACCATGGACGAGCGCGTGGTGCGCCCAGGTGAGCGTGGTGCCGGAGGTGAGCAGGATCAGCGTGTTCAGCAGCGGGAGGTGCCACGGGTTGAACACCTCGATGCCGGTCGGCGGCCAGTGCCCGCCAGTGAACTCGGCGCGGGTGTAGTTGATCGCCTCGCCGGCGAAGAGCGAGGCGTCGAAGAACGCCCAGAACCACGCCACAAAGAACATCACCTCGGAGGCGATGAACAGGATCATGCCGTAGCGCAGATGGAGCTGAACCACCGGCGTGTGCGCGTGCTGGTGCTCGGCCTCGCGGATGATGTCCCGCCACCAGACGATCATCGTGTAGATGATGCCGAGCAGACCGACGATCATGACCAGCGAGGTGAGCTGGCCATGCATCCAGAAGACCGCGCCGACCGCCATGACGAAGGCGAAGACCGAGATGACGAAGGGCCACGGGCTCGGGTCGACGAGATGGTAGTCGTGGTGTTTCGCGTGGGCCTCGGCCATGGGTCGCGCTCTCCGTTCGGTCTTATTCTCGCGCCGTCACCGGGGTGGCGGCAAGGTGGCGTTCTGCTCGCATCACGTCGCGTCCGCGCATTGTCCCCGGCGCGGGGACCGTGCGGGTCACAAGGGGGTCTTGCCCGGCTCCGGCTTGCCCGCGGCGACCGGAGCCGCCTTCGGGAAGAAGGTGTAGGACAGGGTGATCGTCTTGAGGGCCTTCATCTCCGGATCCTCGGCCAGCGAGGGATCGACGAAGAAGATGACCGGCATGTCGAGGCTCTCGCCCGGCTGCAGCGTCTGGTCCGTGAAGCAGAAGCACTGCATCTTCGCGAAATAGGGGCCGGACTGGGCGGGCGTCACATTATAGGTGGCGGCGGCGGTGACGGGCGTCGTGCCGCGGTTCTTCACGCGGTAATAGGCGAGCTTGGTTTCGCCGACGCGCACCTGCATGGAGCGCATTTCCGGGGCGAAGCTCCAGTTCAGGCCCGGCGCGACATTGGCGTCGAAGCGGACCTCGACCGTCCGCTCCAGCGTCTCGGCGGGCGCGGCGGCAGCGACGACCGTTGCGCCACCGAAGCCGGTCACGCGGCAGAACATCTCGTAGAGCGGCACCGCCGCATAGGACGCGCCCACCATCGTGGCGACGAAGGCGACGCAGCTCAGCGCGACGATGCGGTGGCTGCGCGGCGTGCTGGCCCGTGGGGCGGGTTCAGCGGTGTGGATGTCGGGTTCGTTCGCCATGACGCCTCACAGCGGCCGGATCAGCACGGCCGGGCCGAGCTTCACGATGGTGACGACGTAGAAAAGCACGCAGAGCGCCGCGAGAACGGCGGCGATGGCGACCGAACGCTGGCGACGGCGGCGCTTCTGCTCGTCGGTGAGCACGACACCCTCATTCTCAGGCCGGGGCCGCTTGTCCTTGTCTGCCATCACCGTTCCTCCCCGTGCCATGTGCTCACAGCCCGAACCCGGCCGGCGCGACGGCCTCGATGAGGAGGACGGCGAAGAGCAGGAAAAGATAAAGGATGGAGAAGGCGAAGAGCCGCTTGGCGGCCTGCTCTGCCGGTGCACCCTCGCGGCGGCGATAGACCTGGATGGCGAGCAGCAGCATGAGACCACCCGTGACACCCGACACGACACCATAGGCGAGGCCCGCCATGCCCAGGAAGAAGGGCGACATGGCCAGCGGCACGAGGATGAGCGTGTAGAGCAGGATCTGGCGGCGCGTCTCGGCGGTACCGGCCACGACGGGCAGCATGGGCACACCAGCGCGCGCATAGTCGCCGGACTTGTAGAGCGCCAGCGCCCAGAAATGCGGCGGCGTCCAGAAGAAGATGATGAGGAAGAGCAGCACGCTCTCCAGCCCGATGCCACCCGAGGCCGCGGCCCAGCCGACCATGGGCGGGAAGGCGCCGGCGGCACCGCCGATGACGATGTTCTGCGGCGTCCAGCGCTTCAGCCACATCGTGTAGATGACGGCATAGAAGAAGATGGTGAAGGCGAGCAGCGCGGCCGAGAGCTCATTGACCAAGAGGCCGAGCACCAGCACCGAACCGACGGACAGTGTCATGCCGAAGGCCAGCGCCTCACCCGGCGCCACGCGCCCCGAGGGAACCGGGCGGTTCTTGGTGCGGCTCATCACCGCGTCGATGTCGGCATCCCACCACATGTTCAGCGCGCCCGACGCGCCGGCGCCGATGGCGATGCACAGCAGGGCGGTGAAGGCGATCACCGGATGCACGTCGCCCGGCGCGCGCACGATACCCACCAGCGCGGTGAAGATAACGAGCGACATCACGCGCGGCTTCAGCAGCGCGACATAGTCCGACACCGACGCATAGTGCGGCGCCTCGAGCGGGCGCTGCTCCGTGCGGGTCAGGTCGTAATCGCGCGAGGCGAGGTCGGTCATCAGGTCACTCCGGCATCGCGCGTGGCGATGCGTCGCTGCGGGTCGGCACGGTGGAAAGGCACGTCCAGTCGGGGTGGGGAGCCTCCGGCGGCCAGCCGCCGGAGGCCAGTCACGTCACATCCAGCCGATCACTTGATCTTCGGCAGGACGTCGAAGTGGTGGTAGGGCGGCGGGGACGGCAGGGTCCACTCCAGCGTGGTCGCGCCTTCACCCCACGGGTTCGCACCCGCCGGCACCTTGGCGGCGAACATGCGGTACACGCCGTACAGGAACACCAGCACCGCGAAGCCCGAAATGTACGAGCCGATCGAGGAGATGAAGTTCCAGGCGTGGAACGCGTCCGGGTAGTCCGCATAGCGGCGCGGCATGCCGGCGAGGCCGAGGAAGTGCTGCGGGAAGAACACGAGGTTCACGCCCACGAAGGTCAGCCAGAAGTGCAGCTTGCCGATGCCTTCGCTGTACATGTAGCCGAACATCTTCGGCGCCCAGTAGTACCAGCCGGCGAAGATCGCGAAGACCGCGCCGAGCGAGAGTACGTAGTGGAAGTGCGCCACGACGTAATAGGTGTCGTGCAGCGCGCGGTCGATGCCGGCGTTGGAGAGCACGACGCCGGTGACGCCGCCGACCGTGAACAGGAAGATGAAGCCGATCGCCCAGAGCATCGGCACGCGGAACGAGATGGACCCGCCCCACATGGTCGCGATCCAGGAGAAGATCTTCACGCCCGTCGGCACCGCGATGATCATCGTGGCGGCCACGAAATAGGCCTGCGTCGAGGAGGACAGGCCGACCGTGTACATGTGGTGCGCCCACACGACGAAGCCGACGACGCCGATCGCTACCATCGCATAGGCCATGCCGAGATAGCCGAAGATCGGCTTCTTCGAGAAGGTCGAGACGATGTGCGAGACGATGCCGAAGCCCGGCAGGATGAGGATGTACACCTCGGGGTGACCGAAGAACCAGAACAGGTGCTGGAACAGGATCGGGTCACCGCCGCCGGCCGGATCGAAGAAGGTCGTGCCGAAGTTGCGGTCCGTCAGCAGCATGGTGATGGCGCCCGCCAGAACCGGCAGCGACAGCAGCAGCAGGAAGGCGGTCACGAGCTGCGACCAGGCGAAGAGCGGCATCTTGTGCAGCGTCATGCCGGGGGCGCGCATGTTCAGGATCGTCGTGATCAGGTTGATCGCGCCGAGGATCGAGGACGCGCCGGCAATGTGCAGCGAGAGGATCAGCAGATCCATCGCCGGGCCGGGGTGGCCGAGCTTGGAGGAGAGCGGCGGGTAGATCGTCCAGCCGCCACCGAAGCCGTTGGAGCCGGCCGCGCCTTCGACGAACAGGGAGAGGATCGCCAGCGCGAAGGACGGCGGCAGCAGCCAGAAGGCAACGTTGTTGATGCGCGGGAAGGCCGTGTCCGGCGCGCCGATCATCAACGGAATGAAATAGTTGCCATAGCCGCCGATCATCGCCGGCATGACCATGAAGAAGATCATGATCAGGCCATGGCCGGTGGTGAAGACGTTGAAGGTCTGCGGATCGGAGAAGATCTGGAGACCCGGCTCCTGCAGCTCGGCACGGATGCCGATCGAGAGGATGCCGCCCACGATCCCCGCCACGATGGCGAAGATCAGGTACATCACACCGATGTCCTTGTTGTTGGTCGAATAGACCCAGCGCTTCCAACCCGTCGGATCGCCCGCGTGACCGGCTGCGTATGCCATGGAACCGTCCCTCATTCGCGCGCTTTCACACGCACCGAAACTCTGATTGCACGGGGCGACCGGCGCCCCGTGGGAGAGGCGCTCAGCGCGCCTCGGCCGCGCCGGCGGGAACGACCTCGTTCTGCGCCACGACGCGGGCCGGCTGGTCGGCCGACGCGAACTTCTTCTTGGCATCCTCCACCCAGGTGGCGAAGTCGGCCTCGCTCACGACACGGATGGCGATCGGCATGAAGGCGTGGTCACGCCCGCACAGTTCCGAGCACTGGCCATAATAGACGCCTTCCTTGGTGGCCTGGAACCAGCTCTCATTGAGCCGGCCCGGCAGGGCGTCGATCTTCACGCCGAAGGACGGCATGGCGAAGGAGTGGATGACGTCGGCCGCGGTGACCTGGATGCGCACGATCTTGCCGACCGGCACCACGACCTCGTTGTCGACGGCGAGCAGACGCGGCTGGCCAGGCTGGAGGTCGGCGGTCTGCACCATCAGGCTGTCGAAGCTGAACTGGCCGTTGTCGGGATACTCATAGGACCAGTACCACTGGTGGCCGGTCACCTTGACCGTCAGGTCCGCCTTCGGAATGTCGAGCTGCTGGAACAGAAGCCGGAAGGACGGAATGGCGATGGCGACCAGGATCAGCACCGGCACCACGGTCCACACCACTTCGATCAGGGTGTGATGCGTGGTGCGCGAGGGCACCGGGTTGGCCTTCTCGTTGAACTTCACCGCCACGATGATCAGCAGCACCAGCACCAGCAGCACCACCGCCACGATGATGGCGAGAAGGAAGGCGTGGAAGGAGTGCATCGTCTCCATCACCGGCGAGGCCGCGCCTTGCAGGTTGATCTGCCACGGCGAAGGCTGGCCCGTGCCGGCGACAGCGCCGCCCATGGCGACAAGCGTCAGGCCCAGCGCGGCGACCATTGCACCGATAAAGCCTGCGGCGGTGCGTCCAGCGTTGCGGATCCACGATTTCATCGCGATCGTCACTCCCATCAACTCCCCTGTACCCCGGCCTAGGCACAACCAAGCCGCCCGTCGGGCCAGTGGCATTTGATCTTCATCAAACACAAAAAGAACACGCGGGCAACGCGCCTGGGGCCTTCTGCTCCTGCGACATGACGTCGGGTGCCTGGAACCGTTCTATCTGCAATGCCGCTGGGGCAAGGCTTGCTCTGCCGCATTGTTGACACGCATGTGATGCGAGGTGCCCGGCACCCCTCCTGTGCTGCTCATACGCAGCTCACGCACGATTCGCCTTGTCCCGCCGTGGCGATTCTTTAGAAGACTCCTCAGTCAGTTATTCGGGAGACAGCCCATGCGCGGTTTCGCGGCCCTCCGTTCGTCCTTTCTTGCGGCCTTCGCTGCCTTCGCCCTTATGGCGGTGGCCAGCGGCGGGGCGCAGGCGCAGGGGGTCGTGCGTTCGGTCCATGGTGAGTGGCAGATTCGCTGCGACACACCGCCCGGTGCGCAGTCCGAGCAGTGCGTGCTGCTGCAAAGCGTGCAGGCCGATGACCGGCCAAATGTCGGCCTCACCGTCATCGTGCTGAAGACAGCCGACCAGCAGAGCCGCCTTCTGCGCGTGCTCGCCCCGCTCGGCGTGCTGCTGCCTTCCGGCCTCGGCCTCAAGATCGACGACACGGATGTCGGCCGCGCCGGCTTCGTGCGCTGCGTGCCCAATGGCTGCGTCGCCGAGGTCGTGATGGACGACAAGCTGATCAACCAGCTCCGCAACGGCCAGAACGCCACCTTCATCGTCTTCCAGACGCCTGAGGAAGGCATCGGCATCCCGCTCAGCCTCAAGGGGTTTGGCGAGGGCTTCGACGCGCTTCCCTGAGGCGCGGCGATGGCACTCCCCTCCCCCATCCGTCTCGTCATCTTCGACATGGACGACGTGCTGCTGCACTACGACGTCGAGGCGCGGCAATCCGCTATCGCCGCGATGGCGGGGCTGACGGTCGATGAGGTGGCGCGTCTCATCTGGGACAGCGGCATAGAGGACGCCTCCGACGCGGGAAGGCTGTCGGCGGACGCCTACCTTGCCGCCTGCTCCCAGGCGCTCGGTATTCCCTTCGGGCGCGCGGACTGGTTCCGCACCCGCGCCCTCGCCATGACATTGGACCCGGAAGCGGTCGCGCTCGCGCAGGCCGTCAAGGACAAGGCCGCGCTGGCGCTGTTGACCAATAACGGCTTCATCATGGGCGAGCATTTCGACGCGCTGGTGCCGGAGCTGCGGGCCGTGTTCGGCTCGGCCATGCATGTCGCCGCCGAGTTCGGCACCAAGAAGCCGGACCCGGCGATCTATGCCCGGCTTGCCGCCCGCTACGGCGTCGCGCCTGCCGAAGCCGCGATGATCGACGACAAGCCCGTCAATATCGAAGGCGCCCGCGCGGCGGGCCTCACGGGCCACAGCTTCCGCAGCGCCGGCGAGCTGCGCTCGTTCCTCGACGCTCTCTCTCTTATATAGAGGGACCGTCACCGCGAGCCGTGGACGCGCCAGTGCGCGTCAGCAGAAAACCCGCGCGCCAGCAGGAAACCCATGCCCGAGCTTCCCGAGGTCGAAACCGTCCGCCGTGGCCTCGCGCCGGTCATGGAGGGCCGCCTCATCCGCGAGGCCATCGCCCGCCGGCCCGATCTGCGCTGGCCGCTGCCCGAGCGCTTCGCCGAGCGGCTGACCGGCCGTCGCATCATCAGCCTCGGACGGCGAGCCAAGTACCTGCTGGCCGATCTCGATGCCGGCCCCACGGGCGAGGCGGAGGTGCTGGTGATGCATCTGGGCATGTCCGGCTCGTTCCGCATTGAGGAGGCGCACGCCCCGGCCGTGGTCCCCGGCGATTTCCACCTGCCGCGCTCCAAGGCGGAGGCGCATGACCATGTGGTGTTCCGCCTCGAGGGCGGGCATGAGGTCGTCTACAACGATCCCCGTCGCTTCGGCGCCATGCTGCTCACCGCGCGCACGGCGCTGGAGAGCCACCCGCTCTTCGCCGCCCTGGGGCCGGAGCCGCTCGGCAATGCCTTCGACGCCGAGGGCCTCGCCCGCGCGCTGGCGGGGCGGCGCACGCCGATCAAGGCGGCGCTGCTCGACCAGAAGGTCGTGGCGGGGCTCGGCAACATCTATGTGTGCGAGGCGCTGCACCGCGCCGGCATCGCGCCGGATCGGCTCGCCGCCTCGCTGGTGACCGCGACCGGCAAGCCGACGGCGGCCACGCGCCGGCTCGTCGAGACCATCCGCCTCGTGCTGGAGGAGGCCATCGCGGCCGGCGGCTCCACCTTGCGCGACCATGCGCAGGTCGATGGCACGCTCGGCTATTTCCAGCACACCTTCCGCGCCTATGACCGCGAGCACGCGCCCTGCCTCACGCCGGGCTGCCGGGGCACCATCGCCCGGCTTGTGCAGAGCGGGCGCTCCACCTTCTATTGTGCATCCTGCCAACGCTAGGGAACGCCCATGGCCTATGACAACATCCTGGTGGAGACCAATGGCCGGGTCGGCATCGTCACGCTGAACCGGCCCAAGGCGCTCAACGCGCTTAACGGGGCGCTGATCGCCGAACTGGCGCGGGCGCTGGACGGCTTCGAGGCGGATGCCGGCATCGGCTGCATCGTCCTCACCGGCTCCGAGCGGGCCTTTGCCGCCGGTGCGGACATCAAGGAGATGCAGGCGCTCGGCTTCCCCGCCACCTATACGGAGGACTTCATCACCTCCTGGGAGCGGCTGTCGCGCTGCCGCAAGCCGGTGATCGCCGCCGTGGCGGGCTACGCGCTGGGCGGCGGCTGCGAGCTCGCCATGATGTGCGACATCATCCTCGCCGCCGACAATGCCCGCTTCGGCCAGCCGGAGATCCAGCTCGGCATCATGCCCGGCGCGGGCGGCTCGCAGCGCCTCACCCGCGCCATCGGCAAGGCCAAGGCGATGGAGATGTGCCTCACCGGCCGCCAGCTCACGGCGGAGGATGCTGACCGCTACGGCCTCGTCTCACGCGTTGTGCCGCTGGCCGAGCTGAAGAGCGAGGCGATGAAGGTCGCCGACACCATCGCCGGCCTCTCGCTGGCCTCGGTGATGATGACCAAGGAGAGCGTCAACCGCGCCTTCGAGACCACGCTGGCCGAGGGCATCCGATTCGAGCGCCGGCTGTTCCAGGCCCTGTTCGCCACCGCCGACCAGAAGGAAGGCATGGCCGCTTTCGTCGAAAAGCGTTCTGCTTCCTTCACCAATGGGTAAAGGAAGCGTTGCCAGAGGGGCTGGCCTGGCGCTTACGTATTGACGTGGCGGCGGGCGCCGACTATAAGCCCGCCACTCGCGCGGGGCTCCTCCGGGTTGGCTCCGCTTTGTCTTTTGCAACCAAATTCTGGCAAGTAACGGTTCGTACCGGGCTTGCGATGATGAAGAGGACGGCCGATGGCCAATACGCCCTCCGCCAAGAAGGCGGCTCGCAAGATCGAGCGCCGTACCGAGGTCAACAAGAACCGCCGCTCGCGGATGCGGACCTTTGTGCGTAAGCTCGAAGACGCGCTCGCCACCGGCGATCGTGAAGCTGCGACCACCGCGTTCAAGGTGGCCGAGCCGGAGATCATGCGGGCTGCCCAGAAGGGCGTGCTCCACAAGAACACCGCGTCGCGCAAGGTCTCCCGCCTTGCCAGCCGCGTGGCCAAGCTCGGCGCCTGACGGCCCCCGACGCAAAGCAACTTCAAGTAGTTTGCAAGCCCGGCGCCCGCGCCGGGCTTTTTGCATTTTGGCGCTGTGCAAAGCCGCCCCAGCCGGGGCCGGGCCGCCTCTGTGCAGCAAGTGCACACGCCGCTTCGCGGCGGCGCGGCGGCGTCATGGCAGCGTTGCAAATCCGTCACATCACGCCGTTGGATGTGGATGATTCACGAGATGCACAGGCGGCGGCGCTTGACTCACCCGACCGCCCGGCGCAGGGGCGAATCGCCCCAAAAGGCCGCCTACCCCGGACTCGGGCGCGCAGAAATTCTCCTTTTATTTCATATGCTTGTATCCCACAGCCTACGGCGCCTCCGGAATCGCCGCACCCGGTCACCCCTGCCTCACCGGAGGGCGAAAAATAGGTGAGGAAACACCCGTCATGGTGCACCGGGGAATCTTGCAAGCGAGTCAGAGATTTGCCGACTGATGGTCTAAATTTGGGCAGTCGATTCGCCCCTGCGAGCCACCCCTCACCCGCCAACGGCGTTGCACCACGGGGGGGCCCTGTGTATGGTGTGGTCATCCGGTTCTGCCGGGCACTTCAGCGAAAAGTTGAGTTTAGGTTCAACTCATTCCGGCGTGAGGGGGTAGTTGCGTGGCTGTTTTACTACCGCTCCTCGCGGCACGGCCTCAGATGGCCAGCCATTACATGACATGTTCTGCGACAGGGGCAGGCATGTCAGGAGCAGACTTGGCGGAATGAGTTTTATCCGCGTTTGTTTCCAGTAGAATTTCAAAAAACGATATCTTGAGACGGGGACGGCAATACAATTGCCGCGAAGGGGCTGCTATGACTGCGCGAATGAGCGTGAACGGAGATTCAGGATCAGGGCTGCTCCGCAGCCGGCCGGCATCGACCGGCGAGGTGATCGAGCCTCTGGATTTCTGCGCTTGTTCCCGGTCGCCGGAGGCAGGGCCTCCGACCTGACCGCGCCCGTGTCCGGCCGCGCTGCTGATCTCACAAGCTAGACAGCCATCCGCGGCCCAGACGGCCATCACTTTCCATCGGCAACGTTCCTGGACACTCTCGGCCCTGCCGTGCTCGCACGGTGCTTCGGCCGTGGTGGGTCCATGTCTTTGCCTTCCCAAGAACCGCAAAAAACCAGCGGAGCGACGATGTTCAAATCCAATAGCCTCCAGTCTTCGGACAGCGGAGCCTTTCCCGGTCCGGTAACCGCCTCCGGCCCTTCTGTCGATTTGGATACCGCCCCCCGCGATGCCTGGGAAAAGGTGCGCCGGCGCCTGCGCGCCGAGATCGGCGAAGAGGTCTATTCGAGCTGGTTCCCGCGCCTCGAGCTCGACGGCATCTTTGGCGACACGGTGCGCCTCTCGGTGCCCACCCGCTTCCTGAAGACCTGGATCCAGCAGCACTATATCGAGCGCCTTTCCACGCTGTGGCTTGAGGAAATGGGCGTCGGCCGCGTCGACCTCATTGTGCGCACCGCCATGATGCGGGCGCCGAACGCGCCCGTGCGCGTCGCGGCGACGCCGATGGTCCGCCCGGCGGCGGAGCCGCGCCTTGCCGCCAGCGCGCCCGTCGCGCCGGCCACCACCTCGGGCGATGTCGCCGGGGGCTCGCCGCTCGACCCGCGCCTCACCTTCGCGGCCTATCGGCTCGGCGATTCCAACCGCCTCGCCCATGCGGCGGCGCTCAAGGTCGCGGCCGCGCCCTCGGGCAGCGGTCCGGTGTTCAACCCGCTCTATCTCCACGCCGCGGTCGGCCTCGGCAAGACGCACCTTTTGCAGGCCATTGCCGCTGCCGGGCCGGAGCATGGCCGCCGCGTCGTGTACCTCACGGCCGAGCGCTTCATGTATGGCTTCGTCGCCGCGCTGAAGACCCAGTCGGCCATCGCCTTCAAGGAACAGCTGCGCGGCATCGACACGCTGGTGATCGACGACCTGCAGTTCCTGCAGGGCAAGAGCGTGCAGCAGGAGTTCTGCCACACGCTGAACGCGCTGATGGATTCCGGCCGCCAGGTTGTGATCGCCGCTGATCGCCCGCCGGCGGAGCTGGACGCGCTGGAAGAGCGCGTGCGCTCGCGCCTTGCCGGTGGTCTGGTCGTGGAGATCGCGCCACTCGACGAGGAGCTGCGTGTCGAGATCCTCGCCGCCCGCGTCGCCGCCCTGTCCCAGCAGCATCCCGGCTTCAACGTGCCGCCGGACGTGCTGAGCTTCATCGCCCGCAATTGCGGCCAGAACGGCCGCGACCTTGACGGCGCGCTGAACCGGCTTCTGGCGCATAACCAGCTCACCTCCCGCGCCATCACGCTGGAAATGGCCGAGACCGCCGTGCGCGACCTCGTGCGTTCCTCCGAGCCCAAGCGCGTGCGGGTGGACGACATCCTGCGCATCGTCGCCAAGCACTACAACGTCACCCGCGCCGACATCCTTTCGCAGCGCCGCACCGCCAATGTGGTGAAGCCGCGCCAGATCGCGATGTACCTCGCCAAGATGCTGACCCTGCGCTCGCTGCCGGAAATCGGCCGGCGCTTCGGCGGCCGCGACCACACCACGGTGCTCCACGCCGTGCGCAAGATCGAGGGCCTCGTCGGCAGCGACCGCGCGGTGGCCGACGAGATCGAGACGCTGAAGCGCCTCGTCAGCGACGAGTAGGCGCAGGCCTCTCGTCGCCGGGGAGGCGGCATGCCCGCTATCCCCGCTTCTATCCCCATTATTTCGCCGCATCGCAGCACCCCCCGCTTGCCTTGGCGGGGCCGGGGCGGCAATGTCGACGCCCCCGGCGGCGCGCCCGCGCCGTCCGCCCGGGGCGCGACGCGGGGCGATGCCCTCGCCGGTGTGCCCCGTGCGTCTTCCGTTTCTCGTAATGCACGGGTGTCGCGGCCATGAAGGTCACTGTCGAGCGGGCCGAGCTGCTCAAGTCCCTCGCCCACGTTCATCGTGTCGTTGAGCGGCGCAACACCATTCCGATCCTCGCCAACGTGCTGATGCGCACGGATGCGCGCGGGCTGGCGCTGCGGGCGACCGACCTCGATATCGAGATCGTCGAGACCATCTCCGCCGAGGTCGGGCAGGAGGGCGCCACCACGGTGCCCGCGCACACGCTCTATGACATCGTGCGCAAGCTGCCCGAAGGCGCGCAGGTTCAGCTCGAGACCTCCGGTGATCGTGGGACGCTCACCGTACGGGCCGGCCGCTCGCGTTTCGCGCTGCAGACCCTGCCGGAGAACGAGTTCCCCGATCTCGCCGCCGGCGAGATGACGCACCGCTTCACCCTGCCGGCCGGGGAGCTGAAGCGCCTCGTCGACAAGACGCAGTTCGCCATCTCGACCGAAGAGACCCGGTACTATCTCAACGGCATCTATTTCCACGTCGCCGACGCCAATGGCCCGGTGCTGCGCGCGGTCGCGACCGATGGGCATCGCCTCGCGCAGGCGCAGACCTCCGCCCCGGCGGGCGCGATCGGCATGCCGGGCGTCATTGTGCCGCGCAAGGCGGTGGCCGAGATCCAGCGCCTCGCCGAGGATGGCGACGCCGAGGTGACGGTGGAGCTCTCCACCGCCAAGATCCGCGTCTCGCTCGACCGCGTGGTGCTGACCTCCAAGCTGATCGACGGCACCTTCCCGGACTATGGCCGGGTCATCCCGCTGGGCAATGACAAGACGCTGGTGGTGGACAAGAGCGAGTTCGCCTCCGCCGTCGACCGTGTGTCCACCGTGGCGAGCGAGCGTGGCCGGGCAGTCAAGCTCTCCATCGCCGATGGCAAGCTGACGCTTTCCGTCACCAACCCGGATTCGGGCAGCGCCACGGAAGAACTGGAAGTCGAATACGGCTCCGAGCCGATCGATATCGGCTTCAACAGCCGCTACCTGCTCGACATCACCTCGCAGATCGAAGGCGGCACCGCCGAGCTCAAGCTCGCCGATCCGGGCTCCCCGACCCTGTTGCAGGATCCCGAGAAGCGCGGCGCGCTCTATGTGCTGATGCCGATGCGCGTGTGAGCGCGGCCGGGGGCCCCCGCGCCCGCATCACCCGGTTGCAGCTCACCGATTTCCGCAGCTACCACGCCGCGGAAATCCGCGCCGGCGATGGGCCGGTGGTGCTGATCGGCGCCAATGGCGCCGGCAAGACCAATCTCCTCGAAGCCATCTCGCTGCTCTCGCCCGGACGCGGCCTGCGCCGGGCGAATCTCGACCAGTTCGCCGCCCGCGCGCCCGATGGCACGCGCGCCGCCGGCTGGGCGGTGTCGGCCCGTGTCGACGGCGCCTATGGCGAGGTGATGCTGGGCACCGGCATCGAGGCCGGCGGCGAGGAGACGCGGGCCCGCCGTTGCCGCATCGACGGCGAGACCGTCGGCTCGGCCACCGCCTTTGCCGCGCATCTGCGCGTGGTCTGGCTGACGCCGGATATGGACGGACTGTTCACCGGACCACCCTCCGAGCGCCGCCGCTTTCTCGACCGTCTGGTGCTGGCGGTCGATGCCGAGCACGGCGCGCGGGTCAACGCGCTGGAACGCGCCCTGCGCTCGCGCAACCGGCTTCTGGAAGAGCCTGGCACCGACCCGCGCTATCTCGACGCCGTCGAGCAGGAACTCGCCGCTCTCGCCATCGCGGTCGCCGCCGCGCGGCTGGAGACGGTGCGCCGCCTCGCCGCCGGGATTGCCCGCGGGCGCGACGATGCCTCGCTTTTTCCCTGGGCGAGCGTCGCGCTGGAGGGCGAGGTGGAGCGCGCGCTGGCCGAGCGCCCGGCGACGCTGGTGGAGGACGAGTACCGGCTGGCGCTCGCCGCCGCCCGCCCCCGCGACCGCGCCGCCGGCCGCACGCTCGACGGCCCGCATCTGTCCGACCTCGCCGTCGGCCATGGACCGAAGGGCATACCGGCTTCCCTCGGCTCCACCGGCGAGCAGAAGGCGCTGCTGATCGGCCTCGCCCTCGCCCATGCGCGCCTCGTCGGCGAGATGGCGGGGCTGGCGCCGGTCATGCTGCTCGATGATGTCGTGGCCTATCTCGACCCCGCCCGCCGCGCCGCGCTGTTCGAGGCGCTGGAGCGCCTGGGCGGGCAGGTGTGGATGACCGGCGCCGACCCCTCCGCCTTCGCCGCGCTGGGCGACCGCGCCGAGCGCTTCCTCGTCACGCCGGGCCACGCGGCGCCCGCCCCCGCATGGGTGGCCGGACAGCCCCCCGATATGAGCACTTGACCTCCTTCGCGCGTGCGCGCACGAAGTGCGCCATCATGAACCTGCTCGACCTTGCCGTCTTCGCCGCCGCCCTCGCTCTTGCCGCCGCCTCGCCGGGGCCGAGCGTCATCGCGCTGGTGGCCCGCACGCTGGTGCGTGGACGCGAGGGAGCCGGCCCGCTGGTCGCCGGCATCGTGCTGGGCGACATGGTCTGGCTGGCGGCCGCCGTGATGGGCCTTGCCGCCCTCGCCGCCACCTTGGGCTCGTTCTTCGTCATCGTGCGGCTCGCGGCGGCCGCCTATCTGATCTATCTCGCCTGGAAGCTGTGGACGTCGACCGGCACCCCGGCCGAGGCCGTGCCGATCCGCGAGAGCGATTCCCGCCTTGGGCTGTTCCTTACCGGCCTCGGCATGACGCTCGGAAATCCCAAGGCGATGGCCTTCTACCTCGCCTTGCTGCCCACCATCGTCGACCTTAACCGGCTGACCCTGCTCGGCTTTGCCGAACTGTGCGGCATCATCGCGCTGGTGATCGCCGGCGTGTTCGGCAGCTATGTCGCCCTCGCCCACCGGGCGCGCGGCTTTGCCGGCAGCGCTTGGGGCGCCAAGCTGATCAACCGGGCCTGCGGCACCGCCATGGCTGGCGCCGCCGTGCTGGTAGCCACGAAATAAACGCGCGTTTGCGCTACAAAAGAACCTGTCAATTCAAGCGATTCGAAGGGCTGCACCCATGGCCGATTCCGACAACGCCGCCTCCCCGAACTCCGACGGGGAAGAGTATGGCGCGCAGTCGATCCAGGTGCTGCGGGGCCTCGACGCCGTGCGCAAGCGGCCGGGCATGTATATCGGCGACACCGATGACGGCTCGGGCCTGCACCACATGGTCTATGAGGTCGTCGACAACGCCATCGACGAGGCGCTGGCCGGCTATGCCGACAAGGTCACCGTCACGCTGAACGCGGATGGCTCGGTTACCGTCACCGACAATGGCCGGGGCATCCCGACCGATATCCATGCCGAGGAAGGCGTCTCGGCGGCGCAGGTCATCATGACCCAGCTCCACGCCGGCGGTAAGTTCAACCAGAACTCCTACAAGGTCTCCGGCGGCCTGCACGGCGTCGGCGTCTCGGTGGTGAACGCGCTCTCGACCTGGCTCGACCTGACCATCTGGCGCAACGGCCATGAATACACGATGCGCTTCCACGACGGCGATGCACGCGAGGATCTGAAGCAGGTTGGCCCCGCCCCGGCCGGGCAGCGCGGCACCTGCGTGACCTTCCTGCCCTCGCCCAAGACTTTCACCCGGATCGAGTTCGACTACAGCACGCTGGAGCACCGCCTGCGCGAGCTGGCTTTCCTGAACTCCGGCGTGCGCATCGTGCTGACCGATGCGCGCCATGCCGAGGTGAAGCGCGAGGAGATGGTCTATGAGGGCGGCGTCGAGGCCTTCGTGCAGTATCTCGACCGCTCCAAGCAGGCGCTGCTGCCCAAGCCCATCGTGATCCGCGCCGAGAAGGACGGCATCACCGTGGAATGCGCCCTCTCGTGGAACGACAGCTACCACGAGAACGTGCTGTGCTTTACCAACAACATCCCGCAGCGCGACCGTGGCACACACTTCACCGGCTTCGCCGCCGCGCTGACGCGCCAGATCATCGGCTATTCCGAGCGCTCGGGCATCGCCAAGAAGGAAAAGGTCGACCCCACCGGCGAGGATTGCCGCGAGGGCCTGACCGCCGTGCTCTCGGTGAAGGTGCCGGACCCGAAATTCTCCTCGCAGACCAAGGACAAGCTGGTCTCGTCGGAAGTCCGCCCGGTCGTCGAGGCGCTTGTGAACGAGGCGCTGAGCTCCTGGCTGGAAGAGCACCCCGGCGAGAGCAAGGCGCTGGTCACCAAGGTGGTGGAAGCCGCCGCCGCCCGCGAAGCCGCCCGCAAGGCCCGCGAGCTCACCCGGCGCAAGAACCCGCTCGACGTCGCCTCCTTGCCCGGCAAGCTCGCCGATTGTCAGGAGCGCGACCCGGCCAAGTCCGAGATCTTCATCGTCGAGGGTGACTCGGCCGGCGGCTCCGCCAAGATGGGCCGCAACCGCGCCTTCCAGGCCATCCTGCCGCTGCGCGGCAAGATCCTGAATGTCGAGCGCGCCCGCTTCGACAAGATGCTGTCCTCGGACCAGATCGGCACGCTGATCACCGCGCTGGGCACCGGCATCGGCCGCGACGACTTCAATGTCGACAAGCTGCGCTACCACAAGATCATCATCATGACGGACGCGGACGTGGACGGCTCCCACATCCGCACCCTGC
This sequence comes from Ancylobacter sp. WKF20, assembly GCF_029760895.1. Classification (NCBI taxonomy): domain Bacteria; kingdom Pseudomonadati; phylum Pseudomonadota; class Alphaproteobacteria; order Hyphomicrobiales; family Xanthobacteraceae; genus Ancylobacter; species Ancylobacter sp. WKF20. The sequence continues at coordinate 25,891 of NZ_CP121679.1, read as the reverse complement.
TGCTGACCTTCTTCTTCCGCCAGATGCCGGAGCTTCTGGAGCGCGGGCACATCTATATCGCCCAGCCGCCGCTCTATAAGGTCACGCGCGGCAAGTCCGAGCAGTACCTCAAGGATGAGCGCTCGCTGGAAGACTACCTGATCACCCAGGGCCTCGAAGATGCCTCGCTCGTGCTCGCCTCGGGCGAAGTGCGCGCTGGCGGCGACCTGCATCACGTGCTGGAAAGCACCCGCTCCTTCCGCAATGTGATGAATGGCCTGCACCCGCGCTACAACCGCGCCGTGGTGGAACAGGCGGCCATTGCCGGCGCCTTCGCGCCCGGCCTGCTCATTGACGAGGAGCGCGCCGCCGAGGTGGCAACCATCGTCGCCAAGCGGCTCGACGGCATCGCCGATGACACCGAGCGCGGCTGGACCGGGACGGCGGATGCCGCCGGCTTTACCTTCTGGCGCGTAGTGCGCGGCGTGAAGGAAGTCGCGGTGCTCGACGCCGCTCTGGTCGGTTCCGCCGAGGCGCGCAGGCTCGACGCCCTCGCCGCCGATCTGCAGGAAGTGCATGCCGAGCCTGCCGCGCTGCGCCGCAAGGGCACTGAGGCGCTCGTGCATGGCCCGATGGACCTGTTCGACGCCGTCACCGATGCCGGCCGCAAGGGCATCGCGCTCCAGCGCTACAAAGGCCTCGGCGAGATGAACGCCGAACAGCTCTGGGAGACGACGCTGGACGTCAACGCCCGCTCACTGCTGCAGGTCAAGGTGAAGGAAGTCGCGGACGCCGACGACCTGTTCAACCGACTGATGGGCGATGTGGTCGAGCCGCGCCGCGAGTTCATCCAGGAGAACGCGCTGCGCGCCAGCGTGGACGTCTAGTCCGGTAGGGGTCTCGCGCGGTCGACGGCTGACGGGGCTTCCCGTCAGCGCGAGGCAATCTGCCCGCCGATGCGGGCGGTGCCCTTCTCGCCATTGTCGCGAAGCCAGGCCACCTGCCCGTCGCCGAGGCGGGTAATGACGAAGCACATCGGCTTGCTATCATACCAGGTCTCGAAGCGTTGGCAGAGCCGGTCCTCGGCGATCCACCAGCGGCCTTCATCTTTGGGCTGGGCGAGCCGGCCGAGGCCGACCGCGTCGCCATCCCCATTCACCCGGCCGTTGGGGAAGTAGTTCAGCGGGAACTCGCCACCGAGTGGCACGGCGAGGAATATCTGCCGGCCGATGATCTCGCGGCGGATGTCCTCCGCATTGAGTTCGGACGCGCGCGCGGGTGCGGTGGCGGCGGCACCGGCCAGAATGAGAGCGACACCTGCGAGCGTCTGTGCCTTCAGCGGCATGGGAACCTCCTGTGCAGCGTGATGGAACATGCCAACCTTGCTCTGCTACGCAGGATCGCCGGCTTTGGATCTCTGGCGGAAAAGTGAGCCGACGGCCTCTCGCCGATGGCGCCGGGCGCGCCATAGTCTCTTGCGAACCTTCCGCTACGACAGGAGACGCGCCATGCTTCACCACACGCGGCCACGCCTCATCCACGCCCGCCTTGCTGCCGCCCTCGCCGCCGGCCTCATGATCGCCGCCGCGCCCGCCCTCGCTCACCACGGCTGGAGCTGGGCGGAATCGGAGAAGATGACGCTCGAGGGCACGATCACGGCCATCTCCATGGCCCCGCCGCACCCGACACTGCGCGTGCGCGCCACTGACGGGCGGGACTGGCAGGTCGATCTCGGCAATCCCCGCCAGACCGCCGCCTCCGGCTTCACCGGCGAGACGGCCAAGGCCGGCGACGCCATCACCGTGCTGGGCAACCGCTCGCGCGAGACGAATGAGGCGCATATGAAAGCGGTGCGCATCACCATCGGGGGTAAGAATTACGACATGTATCCCGAGCGTCTCGGCAGCAACTGACGCGCCGTGGAGACGCCGGAGGGGCTTCTCGCGACCATCGCCGGTTGGCCGGGCGCGCGGGCGCTGCATGCGTCCTGGGTGGCCTATCTGCTGGTCAATGCCGCCCATATCCTCGGGTTGGCCCTGCTCATCGGGCCGATCCTGACGCTCGATGCACGGCTTCTGGGGCTGTGGCGCGGCGTGCCGCTGGCGGTTCTGACGCCGCTGCTCACCCGCGTCGCCGCCGGCGGGCTGGGGCTGGCGCTGTTCACCGGCGTCTGGCTGTTCACGGTCCGCCCGGCAGAGTATCTCGCCAACCCCGCTTTCCTCGCCAAGCTCGGGCTCATCGTGCTCGCGCTGGCGAATGTGGGCCTCCAGCACCGGCAGCTCGCGACCCGAGACGTGCTGGCAGGAGCGGAGCCAAGCGCGGGCATACGGCTCTTGGCCGCCTTCTCCGCCCTGCTGTGGATCGCGGTGCTGGTCGCCGGGCGCTGGATCGGCTTCGCCTGAAGCCCTACTCGCCTCCTCTCCCATCCGGCTCTAAAGTGCCGGCCTTTCCGTCTGCCGCGAGTCCCGAGCCATCATGACCGTGTTCTCCGCCTCCGCCCGCACCGGCGCCCGTCTTCTCGTCGATGCGCTCGTCGCCAATGGCGTCACCCGCGCCTTCGGCGTGCCCGGCGAGAGCTATCTCGACGTGCTCGACGCCCTCTCCGACACCGACGTCGACTTCGTCATTTGTCGGCAGGAGGGCGGCGCGGCGATGATGGCGGAAGCGGTCGGCAAGCTCACCGGGCGGCCGGGCATCTGCTTCGTCACGCGCGGGCCGGGCTCGACCAATGCCAGCGCGGGCGTCCACATCGCCCAGCAGGATTCCACGCCGATGATCCTGTTCGTCGGCCAGATCGCCCGCTCCATGCGCGGGCGGGAGGCATTTCAGGAGGTGGATTACCGCGCCGTATTCGGCCCGCTCGCCAAATGGGCGGTGGAGATCGACGAGGCCGCCCGCATTCCTGAAATCATCGCCCGCGCCTTCCGCGTCGCGATGCAGGGCCGCCCCGGCCCCGTGGTCATCGCCCTGCCGGAAGACGTGCTGAGCGAGATCGCCGAGGTGCCGGACGCCCCTGCCGTCGAGCCCGCCGAGACCTGGCCGGGCCTCACCGACATGATGCGGCTGCAGAAGATGCTGTGGGCGGCCAAGAAGCCGCTGATGATCCTCGGCGGCGCGCGCTGGAACCCGAAGGCCATCGCCTCCGTGACGCGCTTTGCCGAGCGCTTCGACCTACCGGTCGCCGTGTCCTTCCGCCGGCAGATGCTGTTTCCGGCCGACCATTCGTCCTATGCCGGCGATATCGGTTTCTCGCTCAACCCGAAGCTCGGCGCGCGGTTGAAGGAGGCGGACCTCGTCATCCTCGCCGGCGGGCGCTTCGGCGAGGTGCCCTCGCAGGGCTACAGCCTCTTCGGCATTCCTGACCCCGGCGTGCCGCTGGTCCATGTCCATGCCGACCCGGACGAGCTGGGCCGCGTCTATCAGCCCACCCTCGCGATCAACGCCTCGTCCGCCGCCTTCGCCGCCGCGCTGGAAGGCGTGCAGCCGCCGAACAGCATCGTCTGGGGGGCGTGGCGGGAGGGCGCGCGCGCCGATTATCTCGGCTGGACCGAGGCGCCCCCGGCCAATCCCGGCGCGGTGCAGATGGCGACGCTGGTGCATTATCTGCGCGCCCTGCCGCCGGAGACGACGATCTGCAACGGCGCCGGCAATTTCGCCATCTGGGTCCATCGCTTCCACCGCTTCCGCTCCTTCGGCTCGCAGCTCGCGCCGACCTCAGGCTCGATGGGCTATGGCCTGCCGGCCGCCATCGCCGCCAAGCGCGCGCAGCCGGAACGGCCGGTGGTCGCGGTGTGCGGTGACGGCGATTTCCTGATGACCGGGCAGGAGTTCGCCACCGCCGTGCAGTATGGCGTGCCCGTGGTCGCGGTTGTCGTCGACAATGGCATGTACGGCACGATCCGCATGCATCAGGAGCGCGAATACCCCACCCGCGTCTTCGGCACGAGCCTGAAGAACCCGGACTTCGCCGCCTATGCCCGCGCCTTTGGCGGCTTCGGCGTGACGGTGGAGCGCGACGAAGACTTCGTGCCGGCGCTCAACGCCGCCTTCGGATCGGGGCTGCCGGCGATCGTGCATGTGAAGCTCGACCCGGAGGCGATCACGCCTTCCACCACCCTCACCGCCCTGCGCGAGAAGTCGCTCGGCGAGCGCTCGGTGAGCTAAAGCCGGGTCAGTCCCCGCTCTCCTCCGTATCGAACATCGAGCCGGCGCCGCGCGCGCTGGCGCCGATCATGCGGGCGATGGCGGTGATGTCCTCCTGCCCGCCCAGCGCGTCACGCGCGGCGGACCAGGTGGCGAGCAGCGCCTCCAGTGCCGGGGTCTCGGTCTTCGCACGCGCGGCGAGATCGACGGCGATGGAGATGTCCTTGCAAAACAGCTCGAGCGTCTGGCCGAAATCATAGGTGCCGGTCAGCACATGGTTGGGCAGCTTCACTTCTGTCGCGTGGCTCTTGCCGGAGCCAGCGCTCCAGACCTTGAGCATGACCTGCGGATCGAGCCCGAGCCGCTGGCCGATGATGAGCGCCTCCGTCGCGGTCCACAGCGTCGCGGCGGAGAGGTAGTTGTTCAGCGCTTTGAGCACATGGCCGGAGCCGACCGGCCCCACCCGCACCACCTCGCCGCACATGAGCGCCAGCAGCGGCTGCACACGAGTAAACGCCTCGGGCGTGCCGCCGCACATGGCGGTGAGCGTGCCGGCGCGGGCCCCCGCCATGCCGCCGCTCACCGGCGCATCGACGACGGCGATACCGCGCGGCGCCAGTTCCTCGGCAAGCGCGACGATGCTGGCGGGCGCGGCGGTGGACATGTCGACCACAAGGGAACGCGGCGCCCCGGCGAGGGCGCCCTGCGGGCCCAGCAGCGCCGCGCGCACATGACGGTCGGTCGGCAGCATGGTGATGACGACATCGCCCGGCATCCCCGCCGCCGCCGTGGCGACCGGGATGCCCCGCGCGCGGAACGGGGCCAGCGTCTCGTCCGACAGGTCGACCACGGCCAGCGGCACGCCCTGATCGGCCAGCCGCGCCGCCATCAGCCCACCCATACGGCCCGCGCCGATGAAGAGCACGCTATCCTTGCTCATGCTTGCCTCCCCTGCCCTGCGCGCACCGTTCAATGCGCGCGTGCCGCCAGCGAGATCGCCATGGTGGCCACCGCGTTGCGCGCTTCCGTCTCGTCCGACAGGCCGGCGACCCGGCGGGAGAAGGCGCGCAGCAGACGCACGGATTCGCCATCCAGCGCGGCGATGGTGCGGGCGAAGTCGAGGGCACGGGCGAGCGCGGTGCCGCGCGGCACCACCTCGGTCAAGATGCCGATTTCCTTCGCTTCCGCCGCGCCGAAATGCCGGCTGGTCAGCGCCAGCTCGAAGGCGCGCTTGAACGGCACGAACTTGGCGAAATAGGACAGCACGATCAGCGGCGGCAGCCCGTGCGACATTTCCGGCAGTGCGAACACCGCATCCTCGGCGGCAATGGCGATGTCGCACTGGGTGGTGAAGCCGCAGCCGAAGCCGAGCGCCTTGCCCTCCACCGCCGCGATGAAAGGCACGGGCGAGGCGCGCAGCCGGGCGTTCACCTCCAGGATCAGGCCGAGATCATCGCGCACATCCGCCGCCGAAGTGAGGCCGCGCAGGCCCACGCGCCCGGCGCAGAAATGCTCGCCCTCACCCGCCAGCACCACGCTGGTGAGATCGGGCTTGGCCAGCACCTCGTCCAGCGCGGCCGCGAACTGTGCGAGCTGGGCGGAGGAGATGTGGTTGCCATCCGCCGTGTGGGTGAAGGTGACGCCGTAAATGCCGTCGCCATGCGCCTCGATCTTCATTCTCACTCTCCTTGAACCAGCCGGGCGGTCGAACTGCCGGCATGTTTTCGCTTGTCGTATTGTACGACAGTAATATGCTGCGCCGCGCTGAGCCGAGATGCATAGCGGGACGCAGGAAAGGACACGGGGCGATGGCGCTGATCGAGCTGAACGGGGAAAGCCTCGGCTATGACCGGGCGGGTGCGGGCGAAAAGCTGCTGCTGATCCATAGCCTTGGCACGGCCGCGTGGATGTGGCGCGAGCAGATCCGCCGCTGGTCCTCGTCCTTCGATGTGATCGCGGTGGATGCGCGCGGCCATGGCCGCTCCAGCCGTCGCGGTGGTTTCACCGTGCGCAATGTGGCGAGCGATCTCGCCGCCGTACTGGAGGCCTTTGGCCGCACGCCGGCCCGCGTCGTCGCCATTTCCATGGGTGGGCCGATCGCCGCCCATCTCACCGATATCGCGCCGCATCTGGTCAGCCGGCTGGTGATCGCCGACAGCTTCGCCACGCAGGGCGAGGCGGGCGCGACCCGCGCGGCCGCCATCGCCAGCACCATCTCCAATGGCTCGATGGACGCCTATGCCCGCGCCTATGCCGCCGACACGCTGGTGGAGGACGACCCCACCCATGTCGCCGAGCTCGTCGCCAGCATTGCCGGCATGGAGCCGGCCGCCTATGTCGAGGCCGCCCAGTCGGTGTTCACCGCCGATGTGGTCGAGCTGTACAAAGCGGTGAAGGTGCCGACGCAGGTCGTGGTGGGTTCGCGCGACAACCGCACGCCGCCGCGCCTGTCGCAGGAGATCGTCCAGCTCATCCCCGGCGCTACCTATGCCGAGATCGAAGGCGCGCGGCATCTGGCCAATCTCGACCGTCCGGCCGCCTTCCATGCGGCAGTCGACCCCTTCCTGCTGGGCTGAGCGCGCGTGATGAGCGCACCGCTCGGCATCGGTCCCCTCAGTCAGGAAAGCGCGCCGCTGCGCCGCAAACTGGTGGCGACGCTGCGCCGGCTTATCGAGACCGGCGTGCTCGCCGCCGGCCAGCGCCTCATCGAGAAGGATCTCACCGCCGAGCTGGGCGTCAGCCGCACCGTGCTGCGCGAAGCGTTGCGCGAGCTGGAGGCGGATGGCCTTCTCGCCGCCGGGCCGCGCGGGCTCTCCGTCGCCGTGCTCGCGCGCGGCGAGGCCGAGAACATCTATGCCGTGCGCGCCGCGCTGGAGGCGGTGGTCGCCCGCCAGTTCTGCCAGCGGGCGGATGAGGCGGCGCGGGACACGCTGACCGCCGCCCATGGCACGCTCGCCCGCGCCTATGCGGCGGGCGATCTCGGCGCGATCCTCGATGCCAAGCTCGCCTTCTACGAGGCGCTGTGCGCCGGCGCGGCGAACAGCGTGGCGCGCGATCTGCTGGGCCGGCTCAACGCCCGCATCAGCCTGCTGCGCGCCCGCTCGCTGGCCGATCCCGGCCGGAAGGTCGCGTCGGTCGCGGAAATCGACGCCCTCGTCAGCGCCTTGCTCGCCCGCGACGCCCCGCGCGCGGCAGCTCTCGCCGAACGCCATGTCATGGCGGCCGCTGAGGCCGCGCTTGGCCCCGCCGCTTCTTCCCCATCCCATGATCCGGAGACCACTCAATGACCGACGACCTTTTCGAAAAGGGGCTGGAAATCCGCCGCGCCGTGGTCGGCAGCGCCTATGTCGACAAGTCGCTGGCGGAGGCCGACGACTTCACCCGCCCGCTGCAGGAGCTGGTGACGAAATATTGCTGGGGCGAGGTGTGGGGCCGCGAGGGGCTTGCTCGCCGCGACCGCTCGCTGCTCAATCTCGGCATGATCGCGGCGCTGAACCGTCCGCATGAGCTGAAGCTCCATGTGCGCGGCGCGCTCAATAACGGGCTGACGCGCGATGAAATCCGGGAGGTGTTCCTCCAGGTGGCGATCTATTGCGGCGTCCCCGCCTCGCTCGACAGCTTCCGCGTCGCCCGCGAGGTGTTCGCCGAGGAAGACGCCAAGGCCACCGCCGCAAAGGGCTGAGCTTTGGGGCTTGCCCGCGCAGCGGGTCGGTGAGGGGGGAGCCCGGTCGCGGAGCGGTCGAAGGCCCCTCACCCCAACCCTCTCCCCGACGGGGAGAGGGAGTGCCGCCTACTTCTGATCCTCGGGGATCACCTTGCCGTCGATGGTCATCGGCTCGCCATCCAGCGAGAGCGAGCAGCCGCGCAGCGGGATATCCATGTGGCAGGGCGTGTTGCGGGTGCCGCCAGCCTCGGTGTTCGGGCCGCTCGACCACAGGAAGTTGCCCCAGAAGGAGCGCGCATCCATGGAAAGGCCCGCCTCGCGGTCATAAAGGCCGAGCGTCGTCCAGTGCGCGCGCTTGTGCAGGCCCCAGCCGACATGCGCCATCGCATAGGCGTCCGGGTCATCGAAGCTGTCCATGTAGCTCTTCAGGTACTCCGCCTCGAAGCCGCCCTCGATCTTGCGGATCCAGCCGCCCTCAATGGTCAGACGGATCGGCTCGCGGGCGTAGCGCTTGAACGGCAGCAGGATGTCGCCGGTGTCGATGACGATGGTGCCCTCGCACGAGCCCTCATCCGGCCAGGTGGCGACGAAACAGCTCGGCCAATGGTCCCAGCCGCCGGGCTTGTCGACGAAGCCCTGCTGCTTCAGCACCGGGTACTGGCCGATGGCGCAGCGGAAATCCGTTCCGGCCTTGGAGGTGACGGTGAGCGTCTTCGCCGTGGCGAGGCGGGCGGCGGCGTTGGTGGCGCGGCGGGCATCGTCCAGCGTCGGCTTCATGCGCAGCATCACCTCCGGCGGCTCGCAGGCGAGCAACATCCGGGCGCCGGTCTTCAGGATCTCGTCCTGCTCGGGCGAGAACAGCAGCAGCATGGTGTCGATGACGAGATCGGAGTGCTTCATCGCCTCCAGCGCCGCCCGGTTGCCCTTCAGCGCGGTGTGGCCGACATAGCCGGACTTGTCGCGCGAGAGCGCCACGTCGCCGTTCAGCGGCGGCAAATGCAGGATGGTGAGCACGCCGCCGAGCTGGCCGACCGCGGTGCGCGCGGTCGAGACGAGCTGCGGGTTGCTGTCGTCGCTGATGAGGAGCGACACCTGCTCGCCCGCCGTCAGCTTCGACAAGGTGAGCACGTCCTTCCACGCCTCGATGAGCGCCAGATCACTGATAGCCATATCTGCCTTCCCTGTTGGGAATCCTGCGAAATTTACCTGCGCGCCGGCGTCTCACGCCAGCGAGCGATAGGCGCGGTCGAAATGGATGAGCGGGGGCGCGGCCGGGCCGAGCCGCACCGCCCGGACGGTGCCGAAGAACACGGTGTGGGTGTAGGCCTCGACGCTCTCGGCCAGCGTGCAGTCGATGCTGACCAGCGCCCCATCAAGCGCCGGCGCGCCGGTGACGAGGCGGGACCAGTCGGCGCCCTGAAACTTCTCGGCCCCAGTGAGGCCCTGCCGGCCGGCGAAGCGATCCGCCACCGGCTGGTTCGCTTCCGCCAGCACATTCACGCAGAAGGCGCCGGCGCGGGAGATCGCCCGGTGCGCGTCGCCCTCGCGGTTGACGCAGATGAGCAGGGTCGGCGGGGCAATGGAGACGCTGGACACCGCCGTGGCGGTAAGCCCCCGGACCGCCTCGCCCTCGCCCGCCGTGATGACGGTGACAGCGCTGGCGGTCAGCCCCATGGCGCGCTTGAACGCCTCGACCAGCGCCGGGTCGACCGCTTCGATGGATGATATGGCGAGCGCCCCCATCACGCCGCCGCCTTCAGCGCGTCTTCGATGAAGGCGGCGAGCGCCAGCGTCTCCGCATCCGCCCCGATGCGCCCGATCACCTGCACGCCGACCGGCAGGCCGAGCGGGCCGACACCGGCAGGAACGGACAGCGCCGGTACATGCAGCAGCGTCCACGGCTTGTTGAACACCGGGTCGCCCGTCGGCAGGCCCACCGGCGCCTCGCCGGGCGCGGCGGGGGTGATGAGGCCATCGCAGCCGGCGAGCAGTTCCTCGACCAGCACGTCGCGGTCCTTCAGCGCCGCAAGCGCAGCGTCATAGTCGGACCGCGTCGCTTGGGACAGCGTCTCGATGAAGTCGAGCGTGATCGGCGAGATGCGCGCGCCCAGCACGCGATGCTCATAAGCGAGGGTACGCGGGGTCTCGAAGCCCATCACCGCGTCGAACAGCGCATAGAGCCGCTCGAAGCTCTCGGGCACCTCCAATTCGCGCACCGTGCCGCCGGCCGCCTCGATGGCCGCCGCCGCGCGGGCGAGCGCGTCGCGCGTGGCCGGTTCCGCCTGCGCCCAGCGGGAGGTGCGGAACAGGCCGATGCGCGGCGCCGTCGGCGCGGAGCCCTGCGCCAGCTCAGGGCGCTCGGCGAGGGCCGCGGTGACGAAGGCGGCATCGCGCACATCGCGGGTGACGAGGCCGAGATGGTCCAGCGTGTCGGAGAGCGGCTTGACCCCGGCGCGGTTGAGCGTGCCGAAGCTCGGCTTGTAGCCGACAACGCCGCAATAGGAGGACGGCCGCAGGATCGAGCCCGCCGTCTGCGTGCCGAAGGCAACCTGCACCATGCCCGCCGCCACCGCCGCGCAGGAGCCGCTCGACGAACCGCCGGGCGTGTGGGCGGTGTTGTGCGGGTTGCGCGTCTTGCCGGGGCTCTTCATGGCGAATTCGACGGTAACGGTCTTGCCCATCACCACGCCGCCAAAGGCGCGGGTGAGCGCCACGGACGGCGCGTCCCACAACGGGCGATGCCCCTCATAGACCGTCGAACCATAGCTGGTCGGCATATCCACCGTGTCGATCACGTCTTTCACGCCGAAGGTCACACCGGCCAGCGGCCCGGCGGGCACGGCCTTGGCTTCCGCCAGCGCGCGGTCACGGTCGAAGAAGGCGAAGGCCTGCACCTCGGGCTCGGCGGCCGCGATGCGGTCCGCGAAGGCGGCGGCCACGGCTTCGGCCGTCACCTCACCCGCGCTCACACGACGGGCGGTCTCGCGGGCGGAGAGATCGGCGAGGGACATGTCGGTCATCAGGCAACTCCGGCGGAAAGGCGCGGCCGGGTGCAGAACCAGGGCCGCGCCCGCTCCAACTGCCCGGCGAGGCTGAACAGCAGGCCATCCTGGCCCAACCCCGCGCCGAACTGCACGCCAATGGGCAGGCCGTTGCCGGACATGCCGAGCGGCACGCTCATCGCCGGACAGCCCGAGGCGTTGAAGGCGCAGGTGAAGGGCGCATGGGTCCAGAAGGCGTCATAGAAGGCGTCGAGGCTCTTGCCCGCGCCCGCCAGCTTGCCGAGCGGGGGCGGCAGTTCGGCGGCAGTGGGCGAAAGCAGCACGTCGTAGCGGGAGAAGAAGCGCCCGAGGGCGCGCGCTGTCTGATGCAGCGTGTTGACCGCGCCGAGATAGGCGGTGGCCGGCAACTCGCGCGCCTCACGCACCCAGTCCGCGTTCACCGGCTCGATGCCATCGAGCGGTTCGGCAAGTCCCAGTGCCCGGCCGCGCCCTTCGACCGCCGGAGCGACGTTGACGCCAACGATGATGCGCCAGGCTACCTTCAGGGCATGGGCGTCATAACCGGGCTCGCAGATCTCGACCTTGTGGCCGAGCGCTTCGCACAGCCGCGCGGCAGCTTCCGCCACGCGCCGGCATTCCGGGTCGACCGGGGTGCCGAGCGGCGAATCGGGGGTGAAGCCGATGCGCAGCGGGCGGGGATCGCGCGCCACCTGCGACAGGTAGCTCTCCTTGCCCACCGGCACGAAATAAGGGTCGCCAATGTCCGGCCCGGCGGTCGCATCCAGCAGCGCGGCGTTGTCGCGCACGCTCCAGCTGGCAGCATGGGGGGTCGACATGCCAGCGATGGCCTCGACGACCACCGGGCCGAGGGGGTTGAGCATCCGGCTGGGCTTGAAGCCGAACAGCCCGCAATGCGAGGCCGGCAGCCGGGTCGAGCCGGCGCCATCCGACGTGTTGGCCATGGGTAGGTAGCCCGCCGCCACCGCCGCCGTGGAGCCGCCGGACGAGCCGCCCGGGCTCAGCGCCGTGTTCCACGGGTTGCGCGAGGGGCCGAAGGCGTCCGGCTCCGTGGTGAAGCTCAGCGCGAATTCCGGCGTGTTGGATTTGGCGAGGATGACCAGCCCCGCCGCCTTGTAGCGGGCGACCAGCGTGCCGTCGCGGGCCGAGACATTGTCGCGGAACAGGTTCGAGCCGGTGGACAGCACCGTGCCCGCCATCTCGAAACCGGTGTTCTTCAGGATGAAGGGCACGCCGGTGAACGGCCCGTCCGGCAACCCGTCGGCAATGGCCTGCCGCGCCAGATCGTCGAAGCGATGCACCAGGGCATGGAGCACCGGCTCATGCGCGTCGGCGCGCGACAGGGCGGCGTCGAGCAGTTCGACCGGCTTCACCTCGCCGGCGCGCACCAGCTCGGCGAGGCCGATGGCGTCATAATCCTCGTAATCGGCGAAGCCGGCATGTTTGGACACCGTGCTCATGCCGTCATCCCCACCCGTGCCCCGGCGCCACTGATCTGCCGCTGGAACTCAGCCGGATCCCAATAATCGCGCGTGCCGGCGATGGCGCCGTCGGCGAGGTCGAACAGGTGGATACCGCGCAGCTCGATCGGCAGGCCGCGCGTCGGCGCGCCGCGCAGATCGACGCCGAGCCGGCCGGTCAGCGTGTAGACGACGGCGACGCGCGGGCCGGAATCGATCCGCTCGCGCACCTGCCAATGGGCCTCGGTGATGAAGCCGAAGAAGCGCTCCAGCCCCTCGCGCAGCGCCTCGCGGCCCTGACGGCGCGTGCCGTTATGGGCTTCCTCATGCCAACCATCGCAGAGATAGAGGCCGCTCGCGGCCTCGACATTGCCCCGGTTATAGGCGGCGTAGAACACGTCCACGACGTCGGGCGCGTCAGCGGCACGCCCGGCAGCGGGGGCGGCCGGGCTTGGGGCCATGGACGGTGCCATGTCGGCCTCCGGTCGGTTCAAGCGAAGGGGATGCCGGACCCTCAGTGAGGGCCCGGCGACGCGCACGGGGGGCGGGCGCGACAGGGAACCCGGCCAATGAGGCCGGGCGCACCTGATCAGGGCATGCCGGCGAGCTTCTTCACCTGGCCGATGAAGGCATCGCGCTTCACCTCATTATAGAGGCGTTCGCGCAGGCGCGGGGCGGGGCTCGCATTGACGTTCTCGAACAGGGCTACGCGGCCGGCGAGCGAGGACGAGGTCATGTCCCAGATGAAGTTCATCAGCAGTTCCTTCACCTCGGCGCTGACGCCCTTGCCGGGTAGCAGGTCATGCAGGTGATGGCCGATCTCCGGGTTGTCGAACGCCGCCTTGCCGAAGCGCATGACGAGACCCTGGCCGCACAGTTCCTGCAGCGTGTGGATGATGCGCGGATAGTGCTCGATCGAGTACAGACGGCCGGCGGTGAGCATGCCGACATCCGGCGCCATCACCTCGCCCTCGGTGGGCTTGGCCAGCGCCTCGGCGGCGGTCACGAAAGCGCGCAGCGTCTGGGCGTACTGGATGATCTCGCCGAGCATCCCCTGCACCGCCGGGATGTGCGAGGTGCCGAGAATGTCGAGCACCAGCTGGCCGGCGCCGACGAACAGCTCGGCCTTCACCGTGAGGCGGGTCAGCACGTGCCAGTGCGCGAAGACGCAGACCGGCCCGTAATAGGACATCGCCGTCGGGTCGCCGAGGTTGAAGATGCGATCGGTCGGCACGAAGACGTTGTCAAAGATGATGAGTTGGTCGGCTTCCTCGCCGAGGCGGGCGACCGGATGATCGAACGGGTCGGCGCCGGGATGGGAGACCATCTCGCGCGAGATCAGCTTGATGCCCTCGGCATTGATCGGCACCGAGGCCCAGATGCAGGCTTCCGCCGGGGTCTCGCGAATGCCGCCGAGATTGGTGAAGAAGATCTCATTGGCCTGCGCCGAGATCGAGCCCACCGTCTTGGCGCCGGAAACGCGGATGCCGCCCTTCTCGACGCTCTTGACCTTGAGCAGCGAGGCTTCCGCGCCCTTGGCGCTGGAGCGGTCGTTCTGCGGGCCGGTCAGGCTTTCCGAGGCGGTGAGGTTGGTGTCGCGGCCATAGGCGACATAGCGCTCGATATTCTCCGCGAAATCGGGATTGCAGCCCTCGATCATCGACTTCTTCGACTTGAAGGTCGGCAGATAGGCCAGCAGGCCCACCGCGATGGCCGGGGCGAGATCCGGCGGGCGGCCGAAAGTGCCGGCGGTCTTCAGGCTGGTATACTCGATCATCTTGCGACGATCGGCGAGGTCTTCCTTGGTGCGCGGCACCTGCCAGGACCGGCTCGCCACGGCGCCGCTCTCGTCGATATAGGTCGTGGCGTCGGCGAATTCCGGCGTGAACTGGTCATCGAACATCGAGGCAATTAGGTCGACACCGGCGGAGAGCGCCGGGTTGTCGAAGACGCGGGCGATGCGCTTGCCGCCAACCCACAAGGCGCGACCGTCATCGAGCGACTTCTTGAATTCCTCACCGGTCTTGAGCTTGTGGCCTACGGGCAGATCCCGCTTCGCCGTATGCGCGTTCATCGTCCGATCTCCTGTGGAAGGCCCGCCCCGGACGCTCTTCTTCATCCAACTCGTCGGCACATCGGCAACGCCGCAGGCGGTAGGTCGAAACCTTGCGGTCGAAACCTTGGCCTGCGTCGCCTCTCGGGCTCGGGTGAGATGATCCAACCATTGATTGGCCGAAATGGTCAAGCCCCAAATCAAAGCCATTCCACGGCACAAAATTCGGGCACATGCCGCCGAAACGAAAGATTATTATGCAGAAAGGCTTCCAATTGGCGAATTCCGCTCGATTCTCCGTTTGGGAAGCACCAAAATTTCGATTAAAAATGATGCAGTCGCTGCGATGCAGCAGCGAAATCTCCCTGAAAACGACGCATCTCAACCGTTTCGCCGCTTGACCAAAAAAATTGGTTCTGGCTTTTTGGTTGAGGACGACGGACAGTTTCAGCGCGGTGGACTCGTCACCGCCGGAGAGGTCGGCATGCGCAGCGCCGGACAGGGAACCGACCGATCACTCGGCCGCGCGCTGGCACTCCAGCGCCGGCGCACCCTTCCCCACATGGCAGGTCAGGTTGATCGCCGGCTCGCCCGCCCCGGCGCGCCGCTGCAAGCCTATCACGCTGCGGGTGGACACGTCCGCCCCCGCGTAGCCGCACCAGAGCGACTGGATCGGCATCCGGTCCTGCTGCGCGTTGAGCAGGAAGACCTCGCCGGTCGCCGGCTTCGACCAGAGCCGGGCGTCGAGACGCTGGCCCGGCGCGACGGTGCCGATGTCGGCGGAATACCAGTGGGCGATGGCGGCGGCGCAGGTGAGCGGCCGGTCGCTCGCATTGCGGACCTGGAAGGGCACGGCGACCAGCCCCTCCACCCCGCGCTCGACCACCAGCGCCTCCTCGGCACCGGCGCGCGGCAGGGGCGAAAGCAGCAATCCGGCCAGACCGACAGTTACGGCAAACACAAGTCGATACATTTTACGTAATCTCCGACAAATCGACCTATCGATGATCGCAGAAACGTAGAAGTGCAACAGTAAAAATCAAATCATAACATAAAGAGGGCCTTCCATGGGAAAGTTTACCATCAAACGTGCCGCCCTGACCATTCTGAGCCTGACGTCGATTGCACTGATGTCGACGGCGATGACGCCGATGTCGCAGGCCGCCGAGCTGAAGTCCATCGCCATCCTCACCCCTGAGCCGGGCACGGATTATGGCTGGAACCAGCAGGGCGTGGACGCCGCCAAGGCCGCCGGCAAGGCGGCGGGCGTCGAGGTGCTGGTGGCCGAAAATCTCGGCTATGGCGATGTGCGTCCCACCCTGCGCGAAATGGCGCAGGACGGCGCGGGCCTGCTGATCGCCCATGCCAGCGGCTACAACACCGCCGCCCCCGAAATCGGCGCCGAGATGAAGGTGCCGGTCGCCATCGTCGACCTGCCGGACGCCCGCAAGCCCGGCGCGGTCGCCGACTATACCGCCAGCGGCCATGAGGGCGCTTATCTCGCCGGCCGCCTCGCCGCCAAGATGAGCAAGACCGGCACGGTCGGCATCGTCGTCTCCGGCGAGCCCCCGTCCTGGAACTCGCAGTCCTCCGCTTTCGCCGAGGGCGCCAAGGCCGAGAAGCCCGGCATCAATGTGCGCTACGCGGTGATCGGACCGGCGGCCTATTCGGACGCGGCGGGCGGCAAGCGCGTCACCGAGGCGCTGATCGCGGCCGGCGCCGACATCATCTTCGGCCAGGGCAACGGCTCGAGCTTCGGCATGCTGCAGGCGGTCGAGACCAACAAGGCGACCAATGGCGGCAAGGTCTATTTCATCGACGTGATCGGCGACAAGACCGCCATCGACAAGGGCAACCTGCTCTCCTCCGTGGTGTGGAACCTCACCCCGGTCTATGCGGCGATGATCGCGGATGTGAAGGCCGGCAAATACGGCTCCCACAACTACGACATCAACCTGAAGGACGGCTCGGTCACGCTGCTCAAGACCAAGCACATCCCGGATGATGTGTGGGCGCAGATCGAGGCGCTAAAGAAGGACATCATCGACGGCAAGATCAAGGTGACCGCGCATTACGATGCCGACACCGTGCACAAGATGGTGTCGCAGCTCACCACCACGCCGTGACGAGCGGGCCACGGCCTGCCGTCGGGCCGGCCGTGGCCTCCCGCCATTGCCCATCGGAACGCCCCGCGACGTCTCATCGCCCGGCCTTCCTTACCGATTTTTGCCCTGCTCCCTCCGGCGCCGGGACGACCAGCAGCAGATCATGACCCAGCCCGCCCCCGCGCACCCGCCGCACAGTGACCCATCGGCGCCGCCCCGCCCGATCGTCACCTTCGACCATGTGACCAAACGCTTTCCCGGCGTGGTCGCCAATGATGGCGTGTCCTTCGATCTGTTTCCGGGCGAGGTGCATGTGCTGCTCGGCGAGAACGGCGCCGGCAAATCGACGCTGGTCGGCATGCTCTCCGGCCTGCAGACGCCCGATGAGGGCGGCATTCTCATCGACCATCACGAGGTGCGCATCAATTCCCCCGCCCGCGCGCTGGAACTCGGCATCGGCACGGTGTTCCAGCATTCCATGCTCGTGCCCTCGCTGAGCGTCGCCGACAACATGGCGCTCGGCGGCCCCTGGTGGTCGCGGCCCGACCGCGCGGGCGTCGCGCGCCGCATGGCGCAGGTCTGCGCCGATATCGGCGTCACCATCGACCCCGACGCCAAGGTCGGCACGCTCTCGCTCGGCGAGCAGCAGCAGGTGGAGATCGTCCGCGCGCTGATGCGCGGCTCGCGCGTGCTCATCCTCGATGAAGCGACCGCCATGCTGACGCCCAAGGGGGCGGAGGATCTCGGCGCGCTGATGGGCCGGCTGACCCGGCTCGGCATCGCCGTCGTCTTCATCACCCACAAGCTCAATGAGGCGCTGTCCTTCGGCAACCGCATCACCGTGCTGCGGCTCGGCCGCAAGGTCGGCGAGATCGCGCCGGAGCGGCTTGCCGCGCTCGGCCCGGCCGCGGCGACGGCGGAAATCATCCGGCTGATGTTCGGCACCGATGCAAGCGCGCAGGCGAGCGCCGCCCCGCGCGCGCCCCGCGCGCCCCAGCCGCCGCTTCTGGTGCTGGAAGGGCTGACGGTGGACGATCCCGCCGTGCCGGTCGAGCCTGTCGATCTCACCGTGGCACCGGGCGAAATTCTCGGCCTCGCCGGCATTGACGGCAACGGCCAGAAACAGTTCGCCGAGGCGCTCGCTGGCCAGCGCCCGCTTTCGGCCGGCCGTATCCTGCTCGGCGGCGAATCCATCGAGCGGCTCGACGTCGGCGCCCGGCGCGAGCGCGGCCTGCGCTATGTCACAGACGATCGTCTCGGCGAGGGCACGGTCGGTGGCTTCGCCATCTCGCTCAACCTTTTGCTGAAACAGGTGGGCGAGTCGCCCTTCTGGCGCGCCGGATTCGACCAGCCCGACGCCATCGCCGCCCATGCCCGCCGGCTCGTCGGCGAATTCGACGTGCGCACGCCCGGCATCGAGACGCCCATCGGCAAGCTCTCCGGCGGCAACATCCAGAAGGCGCTGCTGGCCCGCGAACTCTCCGGCGCGGCCAAGGCGGTGATCTTCGCCAAGCCGACCTATGGGCTGGACGTGAACAATATCCGCGCCACCCGCCAGCGCATCCGCGAGGCGGCTGATCGCGGGCTCGCCGTCATCCTGATCTCGACGGACCTTGAGGAGGTGCTGGAGCTGTCCGACCGCATCGCCGTGATGTCGCGCGGCGCGGTGGTCGGCGTGGTCGAGAACGATGCCGCGGCCCGTGGCCGGGTCGGTGAACTGATGAGCGGCGTGACGGCATGAGCAATACCCACACTTCCACCCCCGATCTCACCGAGGCCGCCCGGCTCGACCGCGCGGCGGCGTCCGCCGCTCGTGCGGAGATCTGGCGCGCCCGTGGCCGCGTCGCCCTGCTCGGCATCGGCCCGGTCATCGGCGCGCTGCTGCTGTCGGCCCTCGTGCTGCTGGCGCTGGGCGTCGATCCGCTGGCCTATTACGGCTTCGTCATCGAGCGCGGGCTGATCAATCCTTACGGCCTTCAGGCGACGCTGACCCGCATGGGGCCGCTGCTGCTGCTCGCCGCCGGCCTCATCGTGGCGTTCCGCGCCGGCATCTGGAATCTCGGCGGCGACGGGCAGTTCCTGCTCAGCGCCGTGGTGGTCGCCGCGCTCTGCCCGCTGCTGGCGCCGCATCTGCCAGCGTGGCTTGTGCTGGTGGTCGGCCTTCTGGTCGGCGCGCTCATCGGCGCCGTCTGGTCGGTGCTGCCGGCGCTGCTCAAGGCCTATCAGGGCGTCAACGAGATCATCACCACGCTGATGATGACCTTTCTCGGCGTCTCCTTCGCCAATGTGCTGGTGAAGCTCGCCTTCCGCGACCCCGCCACGACCGTGCCGCAGACCCGCACGCTGGCGGTCGCCGACCGTCTGCCGCGCCTGTTCGACACCACCGTGTCGAGCGGCCTCCTTATCGGCCTCGTCGCGGTCATCGCGGTGCATCTCGTCATGACCCGCACCGCCTTCGGGCTGAAGCTGCGCATCGTCGGCGCCAATCCACGCGCGGCGATCCATGCCGGCCTGCCGGTGCCGGCGCTCACCGTCGCCGTCTTCGCCATCTCCGCCGCGCTGGCCGGCCTTGCCGGCGCCGTCGAGATCCTGGGCGTGCAGGGCAATGTGCGCGCCGACTGGAACCCGCATTACGCGATGACGGTGATCCCGCTGGTGTTCCTCGCCCGCTTCAACGGCTTCGCCACCATCGCCTTCGTCTTCCTGTTCTCGGTGCTGTCGATCGGCGGCGAGAGCGCGGCCCGGCGCACCGGCGTGCCGAATTTCTTCACCCTCGTCGTGGTGGCCATCCTGCTCGTGATGCTCGGCGTCGCCGAATATCTCGACCAGCGCCGCCGCGCCGCCGGCAAGTGAGGGGGAGAGACCATGTCCGCTCTGTTCACCGACGCCTTCCTCACCTCCCTCGTGCTCGGCGCGCTCACCGCCGGCATCCCGCTAATGCTGGCGGGCCTCGGCGAGCAGATCTCCGAGAAGGCCGGCGTGCTCAATATCGGCATTGAGGGGATGATGCTGTTCGGCGCCTATGCCGGCTTCCTCGTCGCCTATCACACTGGCTCCATCTGGCTCGGCTTTCTCGGCGGCGCCGTGGGCGGCATGGCGGTGGCGGTGCCGATGGCGGTGCTGTGCATCCGCATGGGGCTGAGCCAGATCGTCATCGGCATCGCGCTCACCCTCGGCGCGGAAGGGCTCACCGCCCTGCTGCATCATTTCCAGTTCGCGCAGAGCTATCCGCGCCTGCCGGCGGTGGAGACGCTGCCGATTCCCGGCCTGTCGAGCCTGCCGGTCGTCGGCCCGGCTTTGTTCGACCGGCCGCCCATCGTCTATCTCGCGGTGCTGGCGGTGGCGGTCACGGCTTACGTCTTCCGTTCGACCCAGTTCGGCCTGGCGCTTCAGGCGGCCGGCGACAAGCCGGCGGCGCTGGATGCGGCGGGCGTCGACGTGGTGCGCGTGCGCACCATCGCCGTGCTCATCACCGGTGGCCTCGCCGGGGTCGGCGGGGCCTTCATGGCCGAGGTCGGCGCCGGCATCTTCGTGCCCTTCATGACCAATGGCGCCGGCTTCATCGGCATCGTGCTGGCCATGCAGGCGCGCGGCAAACCGCTCTGGGTCCTGTGCGGCGCGCTGTTGTTCGGCGCGTGCCTCTCGGCCACCACGGCGCTTCAGGTGGCGGGCGTCAGCATCCCGACCGATGTGATCCAGATGCTGCCCTTCGCTGCCGTGCTCACCGTGCTGGTGCTGTTCGGCCGCAAGGCGAGCCTGCCGCCGGCGCTCGGCACCCATTATGTGCGGGGCGCGCGATGAACACGCCCCGCTTGCTCTCAGCCCGCGTCGATCACCGCCAGAGCGGCGGCGACACCGGCGCCGACATCGACCGTATGGCCGAGCGCACCGAGCGCACCGGCGAAGGCGGTCAGCGCCACCACGGCGTAGAGCGGCTGGGCGGTCGGGCCCATATGGCCGATGCGGGTGAGCTTGCCGAGCGTCTCGCCACGGCCGGAGGAGAGCACCACGCCGTAGCGCGCCCGCACCAACGCCCGCAGTTCGGCCTCGTCGATGCCTTCGGGCGTGCGCACGGCGGTGGCGGTGGGCGAAGCGAAGGCGTCATCCGCCGCCCAGATCGCCAGCCCCATCGCCTTCAGCCCGGCGCGGCAGGCGGCGGCGGTGAGCGCGTGGCGGGCCCAGACCTTCTCCGGCCCTTCCGCCAGATAAAGGTCGATGGCCGCTTCCAGCCCGTTGATCTCGGCGACCGAGGGCGTGAAGGGAAAGGGCTTGTCGGCGCGCCAGGCGTCTTCCCAGTCGAGAATGCTCAGGATCGAGCCGCGCGGCGCCAGCTTGTTGGCCTTCATCTTGGCCCAGGCACGGTTGGACACGCCGAGGATGGACAGGCCGGGCGGGCAGCCCAAGCACTTGTTCGGGCCGGTGATCAGCAGGTCGATCTTGGCAGAGGCCGAATCGACCGCCATGCCGCCGAAGGACGAGACGGCATCGACCAGGAACAGCGCGCCATGGGCCGCCACCACCGCGCCGATCTCGGCGATCGGGTTGATGGTGCCCGACGGCGTGTCGTGGTGGCAGGCGGCGACCACGGTGATGTCCGGCCGTTCGGCCAGCACGCGGGCGACCTCAGTGGGGTCGATCACCCGGTCATAGGGCACGGCGAGCTCGACGATGGTGGCGCCGCTGCGCGCCGCCCAGGGCGCGAAGCCCTTGGAATAGACGCCGTTGACGAGGTTCAGCACCACATCATCGGGGCCGATCAGCGAAGCGGCGGCGGCTTCCAGCCCCAGCACCGGCTCGCCCTGCAGGATGACCGGGATCGTCTCAGCCTTCACCACGGTCGCGAGCTTCTCGCTGACGCGCTGGTAGGTCGCCTGGAAGGCCGGGTCGTAATCGTACAGCACGGTCGCGGCGAGGCCGCGCAGCACCGCCGGGTAGGCGTCGACGGGGCCCGTCGTCAGGGTGAAGACCGGAAGGTCGGAAGGCGCGTACCGCATGGCGTTGCTCTGGCTGTTCGACGGGATGGACACGCAGCCGGGGACGATTTCAACCAAAATCCAACCGAACCGGCTACAATGGTTCCAGATTGGCACCAGCCGGGTTGCGCCGCAACCGGGAACCGCAGCGGGCGGCTTTCATATGCAGAGCCTCGCTTCTGCCCCATGCAGCGCTCCGCGCCAGGCGCCCGCGGCCGGGGTGGCCGCTCCGCTTTGGCGGGCGAAATTGTACGCAATACCCCGCAGGCTCTCGACCAGAAGACAACCAATATTGTAACTGGGGCGCACCGCCCATACATTTGGCGGCGGGCCGGGGTTCGGTGGAGCCTCGCGATCAGCCCTGCGCTCGCCCGTGCGGCGGCGCGGCGGGCCGGCCCAACAGCAGAACGGAAGTGACCTCGATGGACGCGATAGCGGACAAGACCGGACGCAGGACGCGCAGCGAAGCAGGGATCGGCGCCGCCGAGGCCGCCGGCATCGAGGAACTCGTCGACTCGATCCGCGCCATCATCGCCCGCACCGGCGGCGTGCCACCCGAGCGCGTGGTGGCGGAAGAGCTGAGCGTGAAGCGCCACACGCTGCGCCGGGCGCTCGGCGTGCTCAGGGCGAGCGGCGAGCTGGAGCCGGCGCGGGCCGGCCGGCGCGCCTCCACCGCCATCGACAGCAACCGCAATCTCGTCAACTCCACCAACCCGCTGGAGGTGATGGAGCTGCGCCTGATGCTGGAGCCCTCGCTGGCCCGCCTCGCGGCGCTGCGGGCGAGCCCGGTCGAGATCGACCGCATCCTGCGCGCGGCCACCACCGCGCCCGATGCCGACCCGATCGACGCCGACATGGTGTTCCACAAATCCATCGCCGCCGGCGCCCGCAACGCGCTGGCCTCCGAGCTCTATGTGCTGCTGCACCGCGTCGCCAATGACGGCCGCCTGCGCTTCACCGATAGCGACGCCACGCTGGTCCCCGAGCGCGTGCGGCTGCGCGATGCCGAGCACCGGCAGATCGCCGAGGCCATCGCCGCCCGCGACCCGGAAGCGGCCGAGCGCGGCATGTGGCAGCACCTCGCGACCCTGCAGCAGAAGATCATGGGACGCCTCGCGCCGGGCGGCGCCCTCTAGCCCGCCCACGCCCTTTCGCTTTCCGAGCCTTCCCCACCGCGCGCCACCGCACGCGGAACACCCCTTCTTGTCCGTTCGCTCCCGGAGACGCCTTCGATGACTTCCTTCGATATCCTCATCATCGGCGCCGGCTCGGCCGGCAGCGTGCTCGCCGCGCGCCTGTCGGAGAACCCGGATGTCTCGGTCGGCCTGCTGGAGGCCGGCGAGCACCCGAGCGACCCGGACATCGCCATTCCGCAGAAATGGCCGGCGCTGCAGGATCGGCCTTATGATTGGGCCTACCGCACCATCCCCCAGCCCGGCACGGCGAACCGCATCCACCCCTGGCCGCGCGGGCGCATTGTCGGCGGCTCAAGCTGCCTGCACGCCATGGCGCATGTGCGCGGCCATGCGGACGACTTCGCGCCCTGGGCGCTGGCGACCGGCGATGCGCGCTGGTCCTATGAGGGCCTGTTGCCCGCCTTCCGCCGCAGTGAAGCTTTTTCCCGCGGGGCGGATGCCTCCCATGGCGCCGACGGCCCCCTCACCGTCTATCTGCCCGATGAGGAAGTCAGCCCCGTGGTGCGCGCCTATATGGCGGCCGGCGTGGCGCGCGGCGTGCCCGCGATCGGCGACCACAATGCCGGCCCGCTCAACGGCGTCGCGCCCAACTCGCTGACCATCCGCGACGGCAAGCGCGTCAGTGCCGCCGACGCCTGGCTCGTGCCGGTGCTCGACCGGCCGAACCTCACCCTGATCACCGGCGTGCGGGTCCACCGGCTGGTGCTGGCCGGCACGCGCATCACCGGCGTCGAGGCGGAGCTGGGCGGCGCGCGACAAATGTTTTCCGCCGGCACGATCCTGCTTGCCGCGGGCGCCATCGCCTCGCCGCTGCTGCTCATACGCTCCGGCATCGGCCCGGCGGTTGACCTCAAGGCGGCGGGCATCGCCTGCGTGGCGGACCGGGCGGGCGTCGGCGGCAATCTGCACGACCACCTGCTCACCGCCGGCAATGTCTACCGCGCCAAGAAGCCCGTGCCGCCCTCGAAGCTCCAGCACTCGGAATCGCTGATGTATCTGAACGCGGACGATCCGACGCGGGCGGAGGGCGCGCCCGATGTCGTGCTCGGCTGCGTCGCCGCGCCCACCGTCTCGGAGTGCTTCGAGGCCCCCGCCTATGGCTCGGCCTTCACCATTCTGTCGGGCGTCACCCACCCGACCAGCCGGGGGCGACTCACCGTCACCGGGCCGAATCTCGACGACGCCCCCTTCATCGACCCCGCCTATCTCTCCACCGAGCATGACCGGCGCCTCGCCCGCCGGGCGCTGGAACTCGCCCGCGAGATCGGCCATGCGGCGGCGCTGGATGACTGGCGGGCGGAGGAGATCTATCCGGGCATCGACCTGCGCAGCGAGGCGGAGATCGACGCCTTTCTCGCCCGCGCCGTCATCACCCATCACCACCCGGTCGGCACCTGCCGCATGGGGGCGGATGAGGCGAGCGTGGTGGACGCCAACCTCAAGCTGCGCGGCTTCGAGGGGCTGCACATCGTCGATGCCTCGGTGATCCCCACCATCACCTCCGGCCCGGTCCACGCGGCGATCCTCGCCATTGCGGAGACCTTCGCCGCCGATTTCCGCCCGGCGTGACACGCGAACGGCGCGCCCTCGGGTGAGGACGCGCCGTTCGTTCAGACGATAGGGGCCTGACGGCGCCGTATCAGGCTGCGCCCTTGGCCAGCTCCCCGGCCAGCGCGCGGGCGATCAGCGCGCGCGTCTCCGGGATGCCATAGGCGGCGACGAAGGAGCCGAAGCGCGGGCCTTCCTTCTCGCCCAGCAGCAGCTCATAGAGGGCGCTGAACCAGGCGAAGGTGACGCCCGGCCCGCCGGTCGGGCTCTTGCGCTTGTGGTCCTGATAGCGCGGCTCGGCGCGGCCGACATCGAGCACCGCGTTCTGGATGGCCTCGCGGTCCTCGCCATCCACCTGCGCCAGCGCGGCGTCGAGCGCGGCAAGTGCCTTCGCCTCCACCTCGTCCGGCAGACGGAAGGCGCGGCGCGGCTTCACCCGGTCGATGAAGTAGCGCACGGCATAGCCGGCGAGCTGGTCGAGCGTCGGGTGGCTTTCCGGCGAGGTGCCCGGCGCGTAGCGCTCGATGAAGCGCCACAGCACCGCCTTGTCCTCGGCATTGGCGGCCGAGGCGAGCTTGAGCATCAGCCCGAAGGTGAGCGGCAGTTCCTCCACCGGCGGGTTGCCGGAGTGGATGTGCCAGACCGGGTTGCCGAGCCGGGTCTTCCAGTCCTGCTGGGGATAGCGGGCGAGGAAATTGAAATACTCGTCCACCGCCTTCGGGATCACGTCGAAATGCAGCTTCTTGGCCGAGCGCGGCGACTGGAACATGTACAGCGCCAGGCTCTCGGGGCTGGCATAGGTCAGCCACTCGTCGATGGTCAGGCCGTTGCCCTTGGACTTCGAGATCTTCTGGCCGTTCTCGTCGAGGAACAGCTCATAGACGAAGTGCTCGGGCGCCACGCCGCCGAGGATGTTGCAGATCGCGTCATAGATCGGCGCGTTGGTCTGGTGATCCTTGCCGAACATCTCGAAATCGACGTCGAGCGCCGCCCAGCGGGCGCCGAAATCGGGCTTCCACTGCAGCTTCACATTGCCGCCGGTGACCGGAACGGTCTTGTCCACCCCATCCTCGTCGGTGAAGGTGATGGTGCCGGCGGTGGCGTCCACCGCCTTCAGCGGCACATAGAGCACGCGGCCGGAGGTCGGCGAGATCGGCAGGAAGGGCGAATAGGTCGCCTGCCGCTCATCGCCCAGCGTCGGCAGCATCACTTCCATGATGGCCTCGTAATGCGCGGCCGCCTTCAAGAGGATCGGGTCGAGCTTGCCGGAGAAATAATAGTCGGTGGCGCTGGCGAACTCGTAGTCGAAGCCGAACGTGTCGAGGAAGCGCCGGAGCATGGCGTTGTTGTGGTGGCCGAAGCTCTCATAGCCGCCGCCGAACGGGTTCGGAACCTTGGTGAGCGGCATCTGCAGATAGGGCTTCAGCGCCACCGGGTCCGGCACGTTCTCGGGGATCTTGCGCATCCCGTCCATGTCGTCCGAGAAGCACAGCAGCCGCGTCGGAATCTTGCCCTCGGTCAGCACATGGAAGGCGTGGCGCACCATGGTCGTGCGCGCCACCTCGCCAAAGGTGCCGATATGGGGCAGGCCCGAGGGACCGTAGCCGGTCTCGAACAGGACCTCGGCTTTGGGTTTCCGCTTCAGGCGCTCGACGATCTTGCGGGCTTCCTCGAACGGCCAGGCGCCGGCGGTCTCCGCCAGCTCACGCAGTTCGGCTGCAACATCTTCGACCTGAGCGGTCGCCGTCAT